>NZ_JAJTWW010000009.1 GCF_021729135.1 Brevibacterium daeguense | reverse complement strand
CGAGGTGGCGGGACCCGCGGGCCGGTGATTCCCGGCGCGCCAGCGCCACCTCAGCGGCCACACCCTTCCCCCGCCTCGACTCCGCAACACCACGATCAGCCTCGTTCCGCCGCCGGTGATGATCGAACGCCGCGGTCTCCCACGCCTGGGCAGCAGCGCAGGCGGCCTTGAGCTCTTCGAGGACGCGGATCCGATCCAGCGCCTCCTCCTCAGTTCCAGCGGGCTCCATCCCAGCCAGCGCATCACGCACGACAGCCACGTCGTCGTGACTGCTCAACTGCAGAGATTCGATCATGTGTTCTATATCAGCAAGACGGACGGACACGGGTCAGTATCGCGGCGTGACCAGGAGCGATAGCCATCTGAACAGCTTCCTGCGCCAGCCTCGCTCCCCCGCATTCGCACGCTATATCTGCTCCTCGCCGTTGGTGGCACAATGGCCTCATGAGCTCAGTCGATTCGAAGATCATCACGATTGCCGAGGAGCAGTTGGCTGACGCCCAGGAGAGCGCCGGGGTCACGATGCGCCTCCTGCACAGCGCGGAGGAGACGGCTGAAGCGTCCCTCCTCCTCGACGAGGTGTGGAACGTCGGCCGGGCCGGCACCACTCAGCTTGAACCAGGGCTGCTCGTCGCGCTTGCGCACTCCGGCAACTACGTCGCGGCGGCCTTCGACTCGGAGGACGACACCATGATCGGCGTGACTGTCGGTTTCTTCGGCGAGCCGCTCGGCAAGATGATGCACTCCCATATTGCGGGCGTCCGCCACGAGCATGTCGGGCGCGGCACCGGAGCCGCGATGAAGCTGCACCAGCGGCTGTGGTGCCTCAACCGCGGAATCCGGCAGATGACGTGGACGTTCGACCCGCTCATCGCGCGCAACGCGAACTTCAACTTCAGTCGACTCGGCGTCAATGCGCTCGAGTACTTCGAGGATTTCTACGGTCAGATGCGCGACGGCGTCAACGAGGGGCAGGCATCCGACCGACTGCTCGTCTCCTGGCGGCTCGACATCGCCGAACGACGCCCGACGGTTGGAGAAGCAGACCTCGAGCGCGCCAACTGCCTGCTCGACGTCGACGACACCGGGGAACCGCTGCTCAAGCGGGAGATCCCCCGCTCGACGGAGATCGCATCGATTCGCATTCCGGTGGACATGGAATCGCTGCGCGGCGACAACCCGGAGCTGGCGAGCCGCTGGCGATTCGCCCTGCGCGACGGCCTGACCGGACTGCTGGACGACGGCTGGGAGATCAGCGGCTTCCTCAAGAACGGAACGTATCTGCTCACCCATCCCGACGACGATGGGCCCCTGGCCGAGGACGAGATCAGCACTTCGGAGGAAGAGGGCCCGCGCGCCTGAGCTGGCTCTCAGCCCGCGTCGGTGTCGCTGTTCGTCGCGCTGTCGACGATGACGTACAGGTCCGTGCGCAGATCTGCAGGATCCATGTCGGGCTTGGGCTCGGTGACGTAGACCTCCCAGAATGGCAGCTGGGGCTTGCTGCCCGAGGTCGAAACGTCAGTCATGAAGTCGGTCCAGGCCTCGCTGAGGGCGTCGTAGGAGCCGTGGTGGCTGACCGCCGCAAGCCTGCCGCCGGGGATCGCGGAAGGTTCGACGCTCCGACCTTCTTCGAGCTCGATGGTCTCGGCGAGCGGCTGCTCAACCGGTACGCCGACCTCGAGGTCGACCGTGTCGTCGGGCATCCGCTGGTAGAGCGCGAAAGCCGGGCCGACCGGCTGCACGCCCCGCTCGCCGAGTGCCGGGAACAGCGCGGAGAATGCACTGTCGAACAGCGCGGGGAGATCGCTCACCGGGTAGTCGGTGGCCTTCACCACCGCTGTGGGCACTTCGGAAGCTGAGAAGAACTCGGTCTGGTTCCGGGCTTCGGCGACCAGGTACGCGTGAGGATCTGACATGTCGGTTCCCTCCAGAGACGGTGATGATGGCCACAATGCTACGCCGTGGAGCGGGAGGATGTCCCCGGCGAGGCCCTGGGCGGTGTGCAGGGGCCCTCGCGATGAGAGCCCCTGCACCATTGCTCACCTCTGCGCGTCCCTGCTCAGGCCTCGGACCACTGGCTGCGGAGCAGCTTCTTGTCGAGCTTGCCCACCGAGGTGCGCGGCAGCTGGTCGGTGACGACGACGTCGTCGGGCAGCTGCCACTTGGCGAACCTGCCGGTCAGCACCTCGTAGACCTCGTCCTTGGACACCTCGGCACCGTCCCGGCCGACCACGTACGCCACCGGGCGCTCCTGGTACTTCTCGTCCGGGACGCCGATGACGGCCGCCTCGAGCACCTTCGGGTGGTCCATGATCGCGTTCTCCATGTCGATCGAGGAGATCCACTCGCCGCCGGACTTGATGACGTCCTTGAGCCGATCGGTGAGCTTGAGATAGCCCTCCGGCGTGATCACACCGACGTCACCGGAGCGCCACCAGCCCTCGATGAACCGCTCGGCGCTGTCGTCGAGCTTGTGGTAGCTGGTCGCGATCCACGGACCGCGGATGACCACCTCGCCCATCGACTTCCCGTCCCGCGGCATCTCGTTGCCCTCCGGGTCGACGATCCTGACCTCGGTGCCCAGGATTGGCACGCCCTGGTACCGCTTGAGGTCCCACTTGTCCTCGACCGGCAGGTCGGCCAGTTCCGGCTTGAGCCGCCAGTTGTACGTCACCAGCGGGCTGGTCTCCGAGGCGCCGTAGCCGTGGATGACATTGGCGCCGGTCAGCTCCGCGAAGCCCTTCATCAGCGACAGCGGCGGCTCCGTCGAACCGGACACCAGGCGGGTGCTCGACAGGTCCGGCGCCTCGGGCATCTTCCGGATGGACTCCAGGATCGGCGCGAACAGCGACGGGGCACCATTGGCAACGGTCACACCCTCGTCCACCATCGCCTCGGCGACGAAGCCGATGTTGTCGGCGGTGAACCGGCCGGGGAGCACGATCTTCGTCCCCGCGCCGACCGCGGCCTGCGGGAAGCCCCAGGAGACCGCATGGAACATCGGGGTCACGGGCATCACGCAGTCGAGGTAGTCGATCTTGAGCGCCGAGATCAGGCCCAGAGTGTGCAGGTACATCGAGCGATGCGAGTAGAGCACGCCCTTCGGCCGCCCGGTGGTGCCGGTCGTGTACCCGGCGTAGCAGGCGGTGTCCTCGTCGATGAACTGCCAGTTGTACTCCTCCGGATGCTCCGGCTGATCGGTCAGCAGATCCTCGTAGAAGTGGACGTTCGGCAGGGTCGTGGAGATCTCCGAGGACGGCTTGTCCGTCATCACGATCCAGCCCTTGACATCGACTTTGTCGGCCAGCCCTTCCGCGACCGGCAGCAGCGACTCGTCGACGAAGACCCACTCCGCGTTCGAATGCTCCACGACATACATGAGGTCCGCGGGCGCCAGGCGGAGGTTGAGCTGCAGCATCGTCGCACCGACTCCCGGCACGGCGTTGTAGAGCTCCAGGTGGCGCAGCTGATTCCAGTCGAGCACGCCGACCATCGTGCCGGCGCCGATCTCCAGGGAGTCCAGCGCATAGGCCAGGCGGTTCACCCGCTGCATCAGCCCGGCATAGTCGGTGCGGCCCCAGCTGCCGTCGATGCGCCGGTGCACGATCTCGGTGTGCGGGAAGTTCAGAGCCGCGTGCCTGAGCAGGCTCGAGATGTTGAGCGGGTAGTCATCACCCATCGTGGACGAAATTCCTTTGAGCATCTTCGCTCCCTTTCGCGTCGGTGCATGCTGTCGCCGGCCTGTGCTGGCTGCGGATGAAACCGGTCCGTGGGTCGATCCTAGCGCGTAAATCGGACGGTCGTTCAGCGGCTCACGAACGGCCCGCGCCGGGTCTCACACACGGCCAGCGCCGGTCTCCCACCCGGCCTGCCGGCGTCACCTCACCCGTCCGGCAGTCGCAGCTTCTCGATCACCTCGACGACGCGCGCCCGCTGCTCGCGGTCGAGTCCGAGGATCGGCAGGGGCAGACTCGGTGCGCGCACCAGCCCCACTTCTTCCGCGATCGCCGCCGTCACCCGCAGGCTGCCGCCGAACTCAGCGAACAGGTCCCACAGAGGTGCCAGGCGCCGGGACTCGGCGAGCGCCTCGGCGGCGTCTCCCCGCTGGGCGGCACGGGTGATGCGCAGCGGGGGCGCGGGCAGGGTGCCGGCGATGACGGAGTACCAGACGTCGCAGCCGGCCAGCAGCCCGGCCGCACCGAGGGCATCCCCGGAGACGCCGATCGTGACGGTCTCCGGGACAGCGGCGCGGATGGCTGCGACGTGAGCGCGGGCGGCAACGGGATCCGTCGGGACTCCGGGGATCTTGATGGAGGCGATGCCGGGCAGAGCTGCGATCCGCGCGTAGAGATCGAGGCTGAATGTGAAGTGGGTGGTGCCCGGGTTGTCGTAGACGACCACCGGAAGCGAGAAATGCTCGGTGACGGTGCGGAACAGCTCGAACACCTCGTCGTCGGTGAGCGGCTGATAGCTCATGGGAGCCAGCAGGAGCCCGGCGGCGCCTGCCGCCTCGGCGTCCTCGACACAGGCCAGGACATGGGAGGTGCGCAGCGCTCCGACGCCGACGATGACCGGTGTCGCACCTGCGTGCTCGACTGCCAGGCGGGCGACTCTCGCGCGCTCCCGCCCGGTCAGGTAGGCATAGGAGCCGGTCGATCCGAGGACGGTGATGGAGTCGACCCCGGCACGCGCCAGGCGGCCGACCAGTCCTGCGAACGCGCCCTCGTCCACCTGGTCGTCGACCAGCGGAGTCAGCGGGAAAGCGCTGAGTCCGGTGAATGTGCTGGATCTGCTTGAGACTCCGGTGCGGTGGAGCTGCTGGGTGAGGTCATGCTTCTCCTGAGGCGTTGCTGCGGGCCCGCCAAGAGGGTGGGCCAGAAAGAGGCCGGGCCCGCCACCGGCACATGCCGACGGCGGGCCCACAGCCTCGCTCACTGTTCGAGCGGGATCACTCGACCGGCTGGGGTCCGGGGAAGTCTGGCAGCCACTCCGGGTAGTCGGCCGGGATGCGGGCCGGGAACTCCGGATCGCGCTTCTCCAGGAAGGAGGTGACGCCCTCCTTCGCATCGGCCATCTTGCCGAGCTCGTAGATGCCCTTCGAGTCCAGGCGGTGGGCCTCCCACGGGTTGTCGGCGCCGAGCATGCCCCACAGCATCTTCCGGCCGGCGGCCATCGTCAGCGCCGAGGAACCCTCGACGAGTTCGCGGGCGAGCTCGTAGGTGGTGTCCATCAGCTGGTCGCCGGGGACGACGCGGGAGACCAGGCCGGCCTCGAGCGCCTCCTGGGCGCCGAACACACGCCCGGTGTAGACCCATTCGAGCGCCTTGTTGATGCCCACCACGCGGGGCAGGAACCAGGTGGAGGCGGCCTCGGGCATGATGCCGCGCTTGGCGAACACGAAGCCGAACTTCGCGTCCTCGCTGGCGATCCGGATGTCGCAGGGCAGAGTCATCGTCGAGCCCACGCCCACACCCGCGCCGTTGAAGGCCACGATGATGGGCTTGCGCAGCGCGGCGATGGCCAGGGAGACCCGGCCACCGCCGTCACGGCGGACACCCTCGATGGTCTCTCCCCCGTCACCGGCGACATCGACGGCTGCCGAGTCGCGGGCGTCGTAGTCGAAGGTGTTCGCACCGGAGGACAGGTCCGCGCCGGGGCAGAAGAAGCGTCCCTTGCCGGTGAACACGATGACCTTGACGTCGTCGTCCTCGTCGGCGCGGCGGAACGCGTCGATGAGCTCCTTGCCCATGAGCGCGGTGAACGCGTTCTTGGTCTGCGGGGAATCGATGGTGACGGTGGCGATCCGGTCGGCCACCTCGTAGGTGATGTGCTCGAGTTCGGACATCGTCGTCCTTTCGCTTACAGACATCCTCGTCCTTTCGTTGAGAGGGATGGGTGGAGCCTCAGAAGATCGAGTAGCCGCCGTCGATGACGAACTGCTGACCGCTGGTGTACTTGCTGCCGGGGCCCGCGAGGTACACCGCTGCCGCCGCGAAGTCCTCGGGCTTGCCCCAGCGGCGGATCGGCACGCGCTTGATGACCTTCTCCCAGAAGACCTCGCTGCCGACTGCGCCCTCGGTCATGTCGGTGTCGATCCAGCCGGGCAGGATCGCGTTGGCGCGGATGTTGTAGCGGCCGTACTCGGCGGCCACTCCCCGCATGATCGCCAGCACTGCGCCCTTGGTGGCGCCGTAGTGGATGTTGGTGCCCGCACCTTCGATGCCGGCCAGGGACGACACCGCGACCAGCGAGCCGCCGGACTCCTGCTTGAGGAACTCCTTGATGGCCGCCTGGAAGCTCAGCACCACGCCATCGACGTTGACCGAGGCGATGCCGTGAAACTCCTGGATCTCCATCTCGTGGAACGGCCCCTTCTTGCCGCCGATCCCCGCATTCGCGATCAGGCTGTCGACCCTGCCGAACTCCTCGATGGTGCCGGCCATCGCCTCGGCGACCTGGTCGCGGTCGGCCACGTCGCATGCGAAGGCCTTGGCCTTCGAGAACTCGGAGAGCTCCGCCTCGGCCTGCGCGTTGCGCTCGGCATTGCGTCCCCAGATGGCCACCGAGGCGCCCGACTGTGCCAGCCCGCGCGCCATTCCCAGCCCGATGCCGTTGTTGCCGCCGGTGACGACGGCGACCTGGCCGGTGAGATCGTTGAAATCAGCCATGGCTGTCACTTCCCCTCGAACTTCGCGGTGCGCTTCTGGAGGAACGCCTGGACGCCCTCCTTGAAATCGGCGGTGGCGCTGAGCGTGGCCTGTCCCTCGAGCTCGCGGTCGAGCGCGGCGTCGAGCTCGGACAGCGCGGCCTGGTTGATCGCGGCCTCCGTGATGCCCAGCGACAGGGTCGGCCCCTGCGCGAAGGTCGTCGCGATCTCCTGCGCGCGCTGCAGGTAGGTGTCGGCGGAGGCGACCTCCGAGGCCAGACCCCATTCGAGAGCGGTGGGAGCCTTGACCTTCTCCGCGGTCAGCGCCATCCGGAGCGCACGGTGGCGTCCGGCCGAGGCGGCGACGAGCGCCGTGGCACCGCCGTCGGGCATCAGGCCGATCCTGGTGAAGGCGAGCATGAGGTAGGAGTTCTCGCTCATGACCACGTAGTCGCAGATCAGCGCGAGCGAGCAGCCCACGCCGGCGGCGGGGCCGGACACGGCGGCGACGGTCGGGACCTGCAGGTCGCGGATCTTGCGGATGAGAGCGTTGACGACGTCGAGGCCGACGCCTCCTCCTCCCCCGCTGCTGTTGGCGGCACCGGCCAGGTCGGCACCCGAGCAGAACGAGCGCTCGTCACCGGTGATGACGACGGCCCGCGCCTCCGTCGCGGCGCGCTCGATCGCCTCGTCGAGGGCGAGGATGACCTCGCGGGTGACGGCGTTGAGCGCCTGCGGGCGGTTGAACTGGATGGTCATGACGCCGTTGTCCACCGACACCTTGAGGTGCTGGTCGGTCACGGTCTGCTGTTCGGACATGATGTTCCTTTCGAAGGGCGCGGCAGCGCCGGAGATGTGGCGGTGCCGCTCAAAGGGAATCGGCCGGAGCGGCCGGGTGGATCAGGAGATCAGGATTCGGGCTTGACCTCGAGCATGACCTTGCCGAGCACGGCACGCTGGTCGAGCACCGAGATCGCCTCGGCAGCCTTCTCCAGGGGGAAGGTGGCATGAATGTGCGGGTTCAGCTTGCCGGCCTCCACGAAGGGGAGGATGGCATTCCACTGCTCGTCGATCCGCACTGTCTCATCGCGGCGGGCTTCACCCCAGGCCACACCGTCCACGGAGACGTTCTTGAGCAGCAGGCGGTTGACCTTGATGGTGGGGATCTCACCGGCGGTGAACCCGAGCACCTGGAGGTGCCCGAAGCGCTTGAGCGTGCGGATCGAGTCGGTGAAGCGGTCGCCGCCCACTGGGTCGAAGACGTAGTCCACGCCCTCGGGGTAGATCTCGAGCACGGCGTCCTTGAAGCCGTCCGCCTTGACGACGTGGGTCGCACCCAGGGACCTGACCATGTCGGCCTTGTCATCCGTGGACACCACGGCGATCACCTCGGCGCCCATCGCCAGCCCCAGCTGCACGCCTGCCGAACCCAATCCGCCGGCTGCCCCGTGGACGAGGAGCGTCTGGCCCGGCTGGAGGTCACCGCGGATCCGCAGGGAGAAGTCGGCGGTGAAGAGGTTCATGGGCATTGCAGCGGCATGAAGCATGCTCAGCGAGTCCGGGATCTTCACCGCGTTGGTGTCGTCGGCGACGAAATACTCAGCGAAGGTGTCACGGCCGGTGATCGCGGCAACGCGGTCCCCGACCGAGAACTTCGAGCCCTCGCCGGCCTCGACGACCACTCCGGCGGCCTCTGAGCCGAGAACGAAGGGCAGCTCGTGCTTGATCTGGTACATGCCTCGGGTCTGCAGGAGCTCGGGGAAGGTGACGCCGGCAACGGCGACCTCGATGAGGATCTGGCCGGGGCCGGGGCTCGGACGCTCGATGTCGACGTGCTCGACCGCCTCGGGACCGTCGAGGGTGGTGACGTGAATGGCTTTCATACTGTTTCGATTCTCCTTGGCAGAGGTGGCGTAGGGCGTTCGGGGGATCAGTGGTGCGGTGGTGGCTGCTCGTGCCGCCTCAGGCGGTGGCCTGCGGGACCTCGGTGAGCTTGCGCTTGACGAGCTTGCCGGTGGGAGTCCTGGGCATCTCGTCGATGAAGCGGAACTCCCGCGGGATCTTGAAGCGGGCGAGCTTGTCGGACAGCCACTGCCGCACCTCTTCAGCGAACTCCGGGCTGGGCCGGACGTGATCCTCGACCTGCAGGTAGGCCACGACGATCTCGCCGAGCTCCTCGTCGGGTTCCCCGATCACGGCGACGTCCTTCACGTCGGGGTGCAGAGCGAGCTCGTTCTCGATCTCCTGCGGGTAGATGTTGACCCCGCCGGTGATGATGAGGAAGCTCTTGCGCTCGGACATGAACAGGTAGCGGTCCTCGTCCAGATAGCCGAGGTCGCCGGTGGTCGTCCAGCGCTCGTGCTGCGGGTGGCGGGTGCCTGTGGTCTTCGCGTCGTCCTTGTAGTAGACGAAGGGCTCGCGGCCCTCCTCCAGCTCGAAGTAGATCGTGCCGATCTCACCGGTCGGCAGCTCCTCACCGTCGGGGCCGCAGATGTGAGCGATCCCCATGAGTCCGTCCCGGCCCACCGAGCCGGGCTTGGCGAGCGCTTCCTCGCTGTTGATCACGGTGATGCCGTTGGCCTCGGTGGCCGCGTAGTACTCGTGGATCACCGGGCCCCACCACTCGATCATGCCCCGCTTGACCTCGATCGGGCACGGGGCGGCGGCGTGGATGGCGGCCCTCATGCTCGACACGTCGTACTTCGCCTGCACCTCCGCGGGCAGCTTGAGCATCCGGATGAACATCGTGGGCACCCACTGCGAGTGCGTCACGCCGTGCTTCTCGATCAGCCGCAGCGCCTCCTCCGGGTCGAACTTCGGCATGATCACCGCAGTGCCGCCACGGGCGTGGGTGGTCATGACGAAGCGGATCGGGGCGGCGTGGTAGAGCGGAGCCGGCGACAGGTAGACGGAGCTGTCGTCGAAGCCGTACAGCGCGGTGAACAGCTGGATCAGCGGGATGTTCTCGTCCTCGAGCGGCTGGTCCTTGAGCGCCGGCAGGATGCCCTTGGGCTTGCCGGTGGTGCCGGAGGAGTAGAGCATGTCGTCGCCGCGGGGTTCGTAGTCGGGCTTGACCGCGCTCGAGGCGGCCAGCACCGCCTCGTACTCCTCGGCTCCCGGCAGGGTGCCGCCGACGGAGATCCGGTGCGGGATGTCCCGGCAGTCCTCGTTGAGGGCTTCCGCGGTGTCGAGGACTGCAGAGATCAGCACCACCGCGGCGTCGCAGTCGTGGATGATGTAGGAGCTCTCCGGCACGGTCAGGTGCCGGTTGACGATCGTGATGAAGGTGCCGGACCGCAGCGCGGCCCAGTAGGCCTCGATGATCTCCATCCGGTTCTCCGCGATCATCGCCACATGGTCGCCCGGCTTCAGGCCCAGGCTGCGGAAGTGGTTGGCCAGCCGCAGCGAGCGCTCCTCGAGCTGGGCATAGCTCAGCGTCTGGCCGGTGTCGGCCATGATCACGGCCGGCTTGTCGGGCTGGGCCGCAGCCCATTTGCCTGGGTACATGCACATCACATCCTTGTGACTGTTCGTGAGGAAAGGTCGTCTCGGCACTATAATCGGGCTTACCGAACACTTGTTCAGTAGACTAGTTCGCACTCCCCCTGCACACAAGCCCTGACGCTCCCGGAGGCGGCATGAACCCCGCGGTTCACTCGGGACGCACCCTCCGCCGCCGGTCCCCCACGACCGGCCCGATTGACTGAAACGAGAATGATGCCGACGCCACCCTTCACCGAATACACCGCGCGCCTGACCCGCGAGCTCATCCACACCCTCGTGGCGGAGACGGACGAGGCTCGCCTGGCCGAGCACGTCGCCTTCATCGCGGACAAGCTCGCCGAGGCGGCCGCCCGCCCCCAGCAGGTGACCGTGGCGGACCCCCACCGGTCGGCCGGGCACATCCCCGACGACATCACGCCGGCGTCCTCGGCCCGCAACCCGATCGCCCCGCCGATGCTCATCGAGTGGGACGGCGATGAGTCGCGCTGCGAGCTGACGCTGCCGCTGCAGTACCAGGGTCCTCCTGGCCGCGTCCACGGTGGGATCGTCGCCACCATGCTGGATCACGTGCTCGGCAATGCGGCGAATGCGGGCGGCCGTCCGCGCTCCTACACCCGCTACCTCAACGTCTCCTACGATGCGGCCACGCCCGTCGGCGAGCCGCTCGTCGTCGTCGGGCGGACTGCCCGGCACGACGGCCGCAAGCGGTTCATGGAGGGCGAGATCCTGTGCCACGGCGAGGTGCGGGTGCGTGCCGAAGGGCTGTGGATCGAACCGCGCGAGGGGCTGGGCCACCGCAGCTGAGGCTGCGCCACCACGGCCGAGGCTGCGCCGCCGGGGGCCGACGCGCCGCCGCCGGGGGCCGACGCGCCGCCGCCGGCGGCCCGCGCGCCCGCTGCCCTCCGGTTCAGGTCGCTCGCTCACATTCCACTGAGAACACCCACGACCGAGCCCATGACCATGGACGGCCCGAACGGCACTTCCCTGGTGCGCGCCTCGGCGCCCGCCTGCAGACCCTCCGACCGCCGGCTGCGCGTCGCCAGCAGCACCACGAGAGCGACCAGCGCGTTGATGACGAAGGCGCTCAGCGTGCCCAGGTACACCTGGGGCCAGCCGTGCCAGCCGAGGAAGGCGCCGAGCAGGCCGGAGAACTTGACGTCGCCCAGCCCGAGCCCGGCCGGCGAGATCAGCGCGAGGACGAAGTAGACGGCCGTCATCGCGACGGCGGCCACGACCGCCCGCCCGAGATCGCCCCACTCGCCGGCGCCGTCGAGCCGCCCGGCGGTGCTCCCGCTAGCCCCGCCGGTCCACGCCGCCACGGCCAGGGCCGCGAAGAAGACGAGGTACGCGGGACCGACGATGAGGTCCGGGAGCCGGTGGACGGCCACGTCGATGACGACCAGGGCGGCACAGGCGACCGCGAGCACGGAGAAGGCGAGCGCCTCGGCCCAGGAATCGGCCAGCGCTGCGGCCCCGGCGCCGAGCAGAACGGCGAGGGGCACATGCCCCCAGCGCAGCAGCCGCGAGGAGTCGGCGGGGACGAAGCGGCGGATCAGCGGAGTGACGGCTAGCGCGAGCGCTCCCGCTGCTCCCGCTGCTCCCGCTGCTCCCGCTGCTCCCGCTGCTCCCGCTGCTCCCGCTGTCAGGATGATCGCCGGGTCCCCCATGGCATACCCCATATCAGCCGAAGGCACCCATGGCGTTGATCACCGTCGGACCCAGGATCACGATGAAGAGGACGGGCAGGATGCACAGCATCAGCGGGAAGATGACCTTGACCGGGATCTGCATGGCCTTCTCCTCGGCGCGCTGCCTGCGCTTCATGCGCATCTCCGCTGCCTGGGTGCGCAGCACGTCGGCCACGGCGATGCCGTACATGTCGGCCTGCACGATGGCGCGGATGAAGCGGCGCAGGTCGGGGACGTCAGTGCGGACGGCCAGCTCCTCGTAGGCCTGCCGGCGGGATCGGCCCACCTTGATGTCCTGCAGCGTGCGGACCAGCTCCTCGGCCAGCGGCCCGGTGCCGTTCTTCCCGGCCCGTGACATCGCCCCGTCGAAGCCGAGACCCGCCTCGACGGCAATGGTCATCTGGTCCAGCGTGTCCGCCAGGTCGAGGCCGATCTGCTGCCTGCGCTCCTTGCCACGGCTGTACAGCAGCAGCTCGGGGAGGAAGTAGGCCACCGTGGCGACCGCCAGTCCGAGCAGCAGCGACCGGGCACCCGGCGACTGGAGCAGGATCAGCAGGCTCAGGCCGCCGGCGATCACCGCGAGAGTCGGCTTCGCCGCGACGAGCCGCTGGAGCGGCCATTTCGGCGGCCGCCCGGCGCGGGTCAGCAGTCCCTCCAGTCGGCGCACCATGCTCCTCGGGGTCAGCCGGAAGGCCACTGCGAAGAACCACTGCCGCGCGGTGCTCAGAGCCGATTTCTCGGCCGGCGAGGAGGCCGCGCCGCGGGTCTCCCCGCGGCGGAGGTTGGCGACGCTGCGGCGGTGGACGCCGTCGAAGCCGCTGATCACGGCCAGTCCGGCCAGCGCGCAGGAGGCGCTCACGGCGAGGACGCCGAGCAGAAGCAGGGGTGACACGAGGTCTCCTTCCGGAGTGCGAGCCCCGAACCGGTCGGGGCGAGTGCAGGACGGGGGAACGGAAATCAGAACTTGAAGTTGACGACCTTGCGCAGCCACAGGCCACCGACGATCAGCAGCACGACGGAGATCCCGATCAGGCTGTACCCCAGCAGGCCCGTGGTGAACGCCATGATGTACTCACGGCTTGTGATGGCGAGGAAGCCGATGATCCCGAAGGGCAGCGCCATGAGCACGTACGCCGACATCTTGCCCTCGGACGCCAGCGCCGCCACCTGCCGCCGGATCTGATTGCGCTCGCGGATGGTATGACCGACGCCGTCGAGCACCTCTGCGAGGTTGCCGCCGACCTCCCGGTTGATCGCGATGGCCTGGGTCACCCACACGAAGTCCTGGCTGCCCATCCGCTCGGCCGTCTCCTCGAGCGCCTCCCCCATCTCCCTGCCGATCCGGGTCTCGTTGATGATGCGGGTGAATTCCTCCGAGGTCGGCTGCTCCGCCTCCCGGGCGACCGAGGCGAGCGCCTGGAGCATGCTGTGACCCGCCCTGAGGCTGCTCGCCATCAGCTGCAGCGAGTCGTCGAGCTGCTCGGCGAAGGCCCTGCGCCGGCGCTTGGCCAGCACCTGCAGGGCGATCCTGGCGCCCACGGGTGCGAGCACGGCCAGCACCACCCCGAGGAGCAGCCCCGACAGCACCATGCCGACGGCCCCGGCAGCCAGGCTGGAGACGATGACGAGGAAGGCGAAGTCCTGCAGGCGCATCTTGACCCCGGCTTCCTCGAGCACGTCGGCGCCGGGGCCCCCGCGGCTGCGCAGGACCCGCTCGATTGCGCTGGTCGCCAGGTTCGCGACGCGCGTCAGGATGCCGGTGTCGGCGGCGTCGGCGGGCCTGCGCCGTTCGCGCGGCACCCGGGCCGGGCCCGGGGACACGATGAGGTAGACAGTGATGAGCAGCGCCGCCGCGAGAGCGAGGACGCCGACGCCGGCCGGGCTGAGCAGCAGGGAGGTCACCGCCGTGCTCCCGCCGTCGTCGGGGGTTCGAACACGCCGGCCGGCAGGTTGATGCCGAGCTCCTCGAAGCGGTCCGTGAAGCGCGGTCGGATGCCGGTGGACACCGGCTTCCCGCGGAACCGACCGCTGGGGTCGACACCTGCGGAGTAGTCGAACAGGAAGGCGTCCTGCAGCGTCACCGTCTGGCCCTCCATTCCCTGCACCTCAGTCACGGCCGTCACCCGGCGGGTGCCGTCGCGCAGCCGGGTGAGCTGGATGATGACGTCCACGGCCGAGGCGATCTGCTCGCGCACGGCGCGCAGGGGGAGATCGACGCCTGCCATCAGCACCAGGGTCTCGAGCCGGGCGATCGCGTCGCGGGGCGAGTTGGAGTGCACCGTGGACAGCGACCCGTCGTGGCCGGTGTTCATCGCCTGGAGCATGTCGAGCGTCTCGCCGCCGCGGACCTCGCCGACGACGATGCGGTCGGGCCGCATGCGCAGGGAGTTGCGGACCAGGTCGCGGATCGTGATCTCGCCCTTGCCCTCCAGGTTCGAGGGCCGCGACTCCAGCCGCACGACGTGGTCCTGCTGGAGCTGCAGCTCCACGGCGTCCTCGATCGTCACGATCCGCTCGTCGGTGGGGATGAACGAGGACAGCACGTTGAGCAGCGTCGTCTTGCCCGACCCGGTGCCGCCGGAGACGATGATGTTCAGGCGCGCCTCGACACACGCGTGGAGCAGGTCCGCCATCTCCGGGGTGAGGGTGCCGAACCGGATCAGGTCCGGCACCTTGAAGGGGTCCTTGGAGAACTTCCGGATGGTCAGGGAGGACCCGTTGAAGGCCAGTGGCGGGACGACGGCATTCACACGGGATCCGTCCGCAAGACGCGCGTCGACCAGCGGCGAGGACTCGTCGACGCGCCTGCCGACCCGCGACACGATCCGGTCGATTACCCGGCGCAGATGCTCCTCGGAGGTGAATCGCGCGGTGCTGCGCGTGAGCTTGCCGTGCTGCTCGACGTAGACCATGTCCGGCCCGTTGACCATGATCTCGGTGACCGTCGGGTCGTCCAGCAGCCGTTCGAGCGGGCCGTAGCCGAGCGCGTCGGCCTGCACCTCCCTGATCAGGCGCTGGCGCTGATCATCCGTCAGCGGCACCTTCTCCTCGGCGACGATGCTGTTGAGCTGGGTGTGCACGAGCGAGTGCAGCTGCTCCTCGCTCAGGGACGGGTCGCTGAGTCGCGTGCCCATCCGTTCGAACAGCGCGGTGGCCGCCCGATCCTTGAGGCGCGTCAGCGCGGGGCTGCCGGACAGCTCCGAGACCGGGGTCTCCCGGCGGGCCGCCGGATCCTCCCCGACCAGTCGGCCGCTGTTCTGCGGGCTCGCCGTTCCCGAGGCGCCGGCCACCGGATCGGGACCCGCCGGTCCCGCGTGGCTGCTGTGCCGGCCCGTTCTCGGCTCACCAGCGGACCCGTCGCCATCGGCACGATTCTCCCGTTCGCCCCTCGCCGGAGCCGCGCGGACGCCGGAGGAATCCGTCGGATGGTCGCCTTCGGCACCGACGGACGGACGCGCCGCAGAGCGCGCGGGATCGGTGTGGTTCGGATTGTGGGCCGCCTGCAGGCGGCGAGACAGACTCATCGACGGCTTCCTTTCCCGATGAAGAGGCGGGGCGAACGTGGGCGGGGAGGCGAGGCGGGCGCGGAGGACGGCGACCTGTGCGCCGGCTGGGGCGCGACCCGGGCGAGCAGGCGGCGCAGCTCCTTCGTGAGCGGATCGCGCACCCCGCTCTCCAGGAGCGGAATGCCCTGATTGGTCGCGGCCAGCCCGACCTTGGATCTGGGCAGGGTGAGAGCGACAGCGGAGGACAGGGAGGCCTCGACGTCGGCGACGGTGAGCCCACCGCCCGGCTCGGCCAGATTCACCACCAGGTGTCGTGTCGTGTCGGACAGGCCCAGCGCCGCCAGGGTGGCGAGCTCTTTGCGCATCGCCCTGACCGCGGGCACATCCATGCTGGTCACCAGGACGAGATCGGTGGAGATGTCGAAGGCGGCCAGGGTCGGATCGGAGATGCCGGCAGCGGTGTCGATGACAACGTTCCGGAATTCCCCGGCCAGCATGGCCAGCAGACTCACGATTTGTTCGGGGGTGATCCCGTCGGCAGCCGCCGGCATCACCGGGGCGGGGAGCACGTAGAGACCGCTGCGATGCCGGGTCAGAAACGTCTTGAGCACCATGGGGTCCTGGGCGGCCGGGCTGTTGACCGCGTCCTCCAGCGTGTACTCCGCAGTGAGATCCAGTGCCGAGTCCACGTCCCCGAACTGCACGTCCAGGTCGACCAGCACGGTCGAGCCCGGCTCGTGCCGGGCCAGCCCGACTCCCAGATTGGTCGCGATGGCGGTCTTGCCGACACCGCCCTTGGGCGAGGCCACGGTGATGACGCGACCCTGCTGAGGGTCGCCGACCGACTGGTGGAGCGGGTCGAAGCCGGCCGGACGCATCTGAGAGGTCTTGCATGCGCGGTCGAGGACCCAGCGGATCTCGGCTTCACCCGCCTGCGGGTGCAGGATGTCGCGGACCCCCGCGCGGATCGCGGCCAGGCCGATAGCCACGGCCTCGTCGCTGACGAGGACCACGGTGACGTTCGGGAACTGCTCGTCGAACTGCGCGGCCAGCGCGAGGGCCTCCTGAGCCCGAGGCGGTGCCGCGTCGAGGATGAGCACCTCGGGAATCTGCCCGGCCAGCCGATCGAACAGCTCGGCGGGGTGCGCCGGCAGTGCTTCGGTGAGCTGAACCAGCAGAGGAGTGTCGACGGTGCGCTGAAGGCGGTCCAGGAGTTCCGATGATGGGGTGACAAGGGCAATGCTGCTCATTCTGATTCCACGTTCTCGCTCGGAGGCAGTGCGTTCGCCGAGCGCTCCAGGGACAGCCAGATCGACTCGTACTCGGCCGCGAACACGACTGCTTCG
This sequence comes from Brevibacterium daeguense, assembly GCF_021729135.1. Taxonomy (GTDB): domain Bacteria; phylum Actinomycetota; class Actinomycetes; order Actinomycetales; family Brevibacteriaceae; genus Brevibacterium; species Brevibacterium daeguense. The sequence goes on along the minus strand of NZ_JAJTWW010000009.1, from coordinate 207,460 downwards.
ACATCCTTCGGGTGGAGTGCCATGGTGACCATGACCCCGCCCTCCGGCATGGGGGCCGGGGCGGGTTCATCGGTTTCGCCGTCCTTCGGCTCCGCGGGCGGTGCCAGACCGCCCTGCACGCGGGTGATGAGCACGTGAGCGATCTCGAGCCGGGTTGCGGGGTCGTCACCCCCGGACACGAATACTCCGACGGTGGCGCCAGGTGTGAGGTTGCCGCCGAGGACGCGCTGCGAGTCGAGCAGGAACGACACCTCGTGCATGCCCTCCGGGACCACCACGGTGGCGTCGGAGGGGACGGCGAAGCGGGCGGCGAGCAGCTGCTCCCCGGGCTGCAGATCCGTCACCGTGACCAGCCCGCTGAGCTCGTCGAGATCGGTGACCGCTCCGGGGACCACCGCCTCGGCGGGCAGCGATTTCACCGTCACCGTCTCCCCGAGCGCCTCGGCCGGCGTGCCGGTGGGGACGGGCTCACTGATGACGTACACCTCGACGGGGTCGAGCCGGGCCAGGGCGCGCTGCTCGGCACCTGCGACGTAGGCGAACACCAGGAGTGCGCCGACTCCGGCAAGCAGGACGGCCGCGACTGCGGCAAGGATGCGACGACTGACGTTCATGGAACTCTCTCACTCAGGAATCTGGCAGCATACGGACGACGGAGGCTCCCATCTCGGGGGCGCCGGGACTGTAGTCGAAGGCGTCGGACATGTCGACGAACTGCGTGAAATACCCCTGGATGCAACGGACGTTGCCCTTGCAGGTACCTGCGGCACTCCACGAGTACTGGCCGACGAAGTGATAACCGGTGATGTGGAAGGCCGCGTAGCCGTACAGGCGATACCAGGAGCTCGAACCGGTGCCGCCGGCCTCGTCATAGATGGGCAGCAGCACCGTGGTGTTCTGCACCTCGGTGAAGTCCGCGGTGGTGCAACTGGAGGGCACGTTCTCACCCGTGTCTGACCAGAGGATCTCGTCGATCGCGCTTGTGGTCCGGCAGGATTCGGCGTTGACGGTCAGCCAGCCGAAACCGCCCGGGACGACGTTCGATGACGGGCCGGTGCAGCCGGTGGTGCCGGAGGACTTGGTGAAGAAGATGGTGCGTTCGGTGGTGCCCGTCGGCAGCCCGCCGCCGGTCTGCTGCTGGAACTCGCACCAGGAGAACGCGACGGGCAGCACGGCGGTGCCGCCACTGGGCGCCCCCCACCCGACCGTCGCCCGCGTCGTCAGCGTGGTCTCGTCGAAGCCGAGGACCGGTGCGAAGAAGTGCTCGCTGACGCCGGTCGTCGCCACGCGCACTTCCCCGGATGCAGGGGTCGGGACGGGATCGACGACTGCCGTGACATCGCCGGTGCTGTGGTTGGCGACCGCGAAGTCCTGCGCCGTGACTGCGGGCGTGCCGCAGGCGTGCCGCGCACAGTCCTGGGCGACTGCCAGCGCTGCGGCGTCGGCGCCGACCTGAAGCTGCTGCTTCTCCCAGTGCATCGCCGCCACGTCGATGGCGAGCGCGACGAAGCCGATCAGCGGGATCATGAGCAGGGCCACCATGACATTGACTGCACCGCGGTCGTCCCTCAGCCGTTGCATCGCATGGTCCCCTTTCCGGTGAGGTCGAGTTCGGCACCGAAGAGTCCGGTGAGGAAGTCCATCCGATAGGTGATCGTCACGGTTGCCGTGCCGGCGGGCGTGGTCGCGGTGGCCGCGCAGGACGTCGGGTTGACGCTGATCTGGGATGCGGTCAGGCCCAGGGGGCTCGCCGACTGCTGGGCGGTGGTCGTGGCGGCGGCGGGATCGTTCTGCAGCGCCATGACGCGGACTCCGTCGCGCGCTGCGTTGGAGAGGGTGGTCTGGATGTGATAGGCCCGACCGAATTCCGCGATGCCGAATACCAGCAGGATCAGCAGCGGCAGCACCAGGGCGAACTCCACTGCGGCGGCTCCGCGGTCGTTGTGACGGCTGCTCACGCTCAGATCCTTTCGCGGCGGGCGACTTCGGTGGCGGTGTGTGGAAACGGGCCCGGCGGGCGCCCCAGGGAGCAGCACCGCACCGGGCCCGGGATCACACGAGGTGATCTAGAAGTGGATCGAGGGATCAGGGGGCGGTGGTGCCGACGGCCTGGAGCTTCTCGAGGACAGTCTTGAACATGTCGTTCAGCTCCGGTCCGAGCAGGACAAGGGTGGCGATGATCGCCATGGCGATCAGGCCCACCATGAGGCCGTATTCGACAGCGGTGGCGCCGCGATCCTTGGAGCGGGTCTCGAAGCGGTTGCCGATGGCGGTGAAGAGAGTGGCGAAGTAGACAGCTGCACGTGTCATGGTGATTCATCCTTCATGAGGTGACCGGCAGGGCCGGTCTCTGTTCCGGCTCAGCCGGGGTGACATGAAAATCATGACACAGGTTCCAAACAAATTGCAAATCAAAATCCTGCGATTTATTTTTTCTTGTAACTTACATGACTGTAGTCATTGGCATTGAAGTAGTCACTGACCACGACTTACAGTTAGATTTTATGATCTGGCCCACACCCGCGCCCGCCACTCGAATCCCCCAAGAAGTGCGCCCCTTCACCCTCGCGCCCCCACTCCCGTGCGCCGCGAGGCGGGATCAGTCAGATCAACGAGCAGGCCACAGGCTCAGCAGCGCTCGCAGGCATCTGGCGACTGCCGCGAGAGAATGGCGTGCGGGTTTCCGCTGGATGCCGCGTCTGCCCCCGCAACTTCGATCGAGCCGCGGCCTCAGCTCGGGCACCAGGAGGGAAGATCACTTGGCAGGAGTCGAGTTCTCGCCCACGCCAGCAGGGCTCGAAGGGTAAATCGTCCGCTGAAGTTCGGGATATCTATCATGAAAGAATTTTCTTGAGAACTATGATAGATTTGACCTACAACTTTTTATGATGGAGATGAAGTGAGACCGTGGCAACGTACGAGGAACTGAGACAGCAGGTCCAGGAGAGCGGAGGCGTTCTCACAGTCGAGGCGTGGGTTCTTCGGGAAGCTCAGGGGGCCGGCCGCCTCACGCGTGGCATCAACGAGGCCATCTGCGATTCGCTGGCAGCCAATGGCATGGGGGCGATACCGCACACCCCGGATCTCATGCCGACGAATCAGGAAGGCCTGGTCCGCCTCTACACGAAGGACTCTCCCGTTGGGAAGGTCCTGGAAGCCGCGAACATCCCCGGCGAGGACAATGACCACTTCATTCTCGAGAGCGTCGATGAGCGGGCGTCCGAGCTCGTCCAGAAGATCCGAATGCTCCTCGCCTGACGTCCTCGAACCACGTCAGCAGCCTCTTCAGAGTCGCCGAGCGACCTCGTCGACGGTCCGGAGGTTTCGCGCCGTGCCGCCCAGTCGGCCGAGGATCCGCTCGGCCGACTTCGACTTCGACAGTCCGCCCGGCGTGAGCAGGTAGGCAGTCCGTCCCTCCACGGTGAGCTCGGTGTCAGTTCCGTCAGCCAGGCCGCGCAGCTCGACGACGACCTCCTGCGACGGCGCCTCCGGCAGGAACACCAGGTGGCAGAAGCGCGGATCCTCCGGTGCGTAGGGGCAGGCGTCACGGGCTGCGACGAGGTCTGCCCCCGCCAGCACCCGTGCGGGCACAGCGAAACCCGCATGTGCTTCCAGCGCAAGGGCGATCGCATCCGCCCAGTCCTCCGCCGAACCCTCAGCGGGCGGATGCCCCGTTGCGACTGGACGTCCGGCTGCGGGCGGGCGCCCTGCTGAACGCGGGCCGCCGTCCTCGTCGGAGAACACGATGTTTCCCGACTGGATGTAGGTCGCGACATCCCGGGCGCCGAGAGCCGAGAGCACGTCGCGGACCTCGGCCATCGGGAGCTTGTGCCGACCGCCGACGTTGATGCCGCGGAGGAACGCTGCGAATCTCATGCCCCCAGTGTCCTCCCCCGGACAGCAGAACCCCACGCCTCCATCCGCTGGAGGCGTGGGTTTCCGTCCGCATCTGCTCAGTCGCTCGTGACCATGTCGCGCAGCGCCCGCTTGTTGACCTTGCCCACAGCGGTCTGCGGCAGCTGGTCGACGATAACGATCTCCTTGGGTGCCTGCACGCCGCCCTTGAGCTCCTTCGCGTGCGCGATGAGCTCCTCAGCCGTGGCGGTGCGGCCCTCCTTGAGGATCACCGCCGCGGTGACCTGCTCGCCCCACTTCTCGTCTGGGATGCCGAACACCGCGGCCTGCGACACCGCCGGGTGGGTGGCCAGCGCATCCTCGACCTCGCGGGGGAACACGTTGAAGCCGCCGGAAATGATCATGTCCTTCTTGCGGTCGACGATGTAGAGGTAGCCCTGTTCGCCCATCTTGGCGATGTCACCGGTGTGCAGCCACCCGTCGACGATCGTCTCCGCGGTGAGGTCGTCGCGCCGCCAATAGCCGGTCATCGCGCCGCGTCCGCGCACGCACAGCTCGCCGGGCTCCCCCAGCGCCGCCTCCTCGCCCATCGGGTCGAGGATTCGCACATCCACCGATTCGACCGGCTTGCCGCAGGACAGCAGCAGGTCCGGGTTCTGGTGGTCCTCCTTGGACATCACGGAGATGGGGTAGCACTCCGTCTGGCCGTACAGCTGGCCGAACACCGGTCCGATCCGCCTCATCCCCTCCTTGAGCCTGCTCTCGGACATCGGCGAGGCGCCGTAGAGGATGTACTCCAGGCTCGAGGTGTCCCGCCGGTCGAGGTCGGGATGATCCAGGAGGGCGTAGATCATGGTCGGCACGAACAGGGTGAAGTTGATCTTCTCGCGTTCGATCGTCTCCAGCACCTGCGCCGGGTCGAAGCCGCTCATCAGATGCACCGTGCCGCCCTTGATGAGCGTGGGCAGCACCTTGGTGCCGGCCACGTGGCTCATCGGCGGGATGAGCAGGTAGCGCGGAGTGTCGGGCAGCTCGAAGTCGGCGAGGATGTCCGCCGTCGACGGGCCGAGGTTGAAGTGCTGGCGGTAGGCGCCCTTCGGCCGGCCCGTGGTGCCGCCGGTGTAGTTGATGATCGCCAGGTCGTCCTCCGCGGCAGCCGTCTGGAACGGCTGGGGGCCGACCGCCTCGGCTGCGGCCTGCAGGTCCGAGGCGAAGTCGGACGGGCTCATCGTCCACATCTTCAGGCCCGCCCGGCCGGCTTCCTCGGCGAGCTCGCGGCCGCGCTGCTGGTAGGTGGATTCGTCGACGACCAGGGCCTTGACCTGGGAGTCGCCCAGCTGGAACGTCTGGTCGGCGAGCGAGCCCATCGGGTGCAGCCAGGTGATGTAGAGGCCGAGTGACTGGACGGCCACGCCCAGCACCCACACCTCGAAGCGATTGGCACCCAGCGCTGCCACCCCGTCGCCGCGCTGCAGGCCGGCGCCGGTGAGCACTGCCTGGTAGCGGCCGATGAGGTCGGACACCTCGGCGTAGGTCTGCTCGTGTCCCTGCTGGTCCTTGAACGCGATCCGGTTCGGGTAGCGCTCGAGCGTGCGCTTGACCTGCGCGCCGTAGGTGGGTCCGGTCAGGTGGGTGGCGATCTCCATTGATCCTCCTGGTGAGTGGGTGCGTGCAGTTCGCCCGGGCGGGGACTGCTCGCGTGCTGTGGCTGTGGCTGGTCGAATGCTGTGGCTGGGACTGCTCGAATTATGCGGTGGAGTCGGCAGACGGCACAAGCGGGGATGCGGGTGTGCCGATGGCGCGGTGATACTCCTGGGCGAAGTCGTCGACGATCTCCGCGACCGTGCGGACCTGCGTCACTCCGGCGACCGAGTGCCCGGCCGAGTGGATGTCGGCCCAGCGCTTGGGTCCGATCCCCCTGGCACGGTTGCTGAACAGCTCGGCGGCCGCCTCCGGGGTGGTCTCCTCGTCGAGGGCGCTCGGGTCGAGCCCGGCGGCGCGGATCGAGGGCGTGAGCATGCTGGTGGGCAAGCCAGTGAAGGCGCGGGTGAGCAGGATGTCGTCCGGGCCCGATTCGACGACCTCGCGCTGGTAGTCGGCTCCGGCGTCGCTTTCGGCGCTGGCGATGAAGGCGGTGCCGGCGTAGGCGAGGTCGTAGCCGGCGACCTGCGCCGCCGCCACGGACCGACCGCCGGTCATGCCGCCGGCGAGCACCACTGGCCCGGTGAAGAACTCGCGGACCGCGGTGATGAAGGCGAAGGGGTTGAGCCAGCCGGTCTGGCCGCCGGCCCCGGCGGTCAGCAGCACCAGGCCGGTGGCGCCGGCGGCGAGCGCCTTGCGAGCGTGGGCGACGGTGGCGACATCGGCGAATACGGCGATCCCTGCCTCGGCGAACAGCCCTGCGACCGGCTTCGGCGAGCCGACCGAGGTGATCACGAGCCGCGCCTCGGACTCGGCGATCAGCCGGGCGTGCTCGGCGACGTTCGCATCCGCCATGACCAGGTTGGGGCAGAACAGACCGCCTCCCCCACCTGCGGCCGCCTCCCGCTGCACTGCGCTCAGTTCGGCCAGCCACCGCTCCAGAGTCTCCGGGGTGCGGGCGTTGAGCGTGGGAAAGGAGCCGACGATGCCCGCTCGCACCGCCGCTGCGGTGAGCTCCAGTCCGGAGACCCGCAGCATCGGCGCGGCGATGAGCGGCAGCCGGAGCCGGGAGAAGTCGAGGGGTCGAGGTGCGGGCTGGGTCACTGGGTCTCCTGGGATTCCGTCGCCGTGGGTTCCGCGTCGAGCAGCGCCAGCGCGGTCGCGTTCCAGGTGGCGATCATCGGCTCGGTCTGCGGATTGCGACCGGAGAAGGTGTAGGTCATGGCCATGCCGCGCATGCTCGTGAAGACGACGTCGAGCATCCGGGGGAAGCCGGGCCGGGCGCAGGCGGTCTCGCCGAAGAGCCGATGGGCGTTCTCGCGCACTCGCCGCAGCACGTGCTTCTCGTGGATCACCAGTTCGGCAGCCAGCTCCGGGTCGGTGCGGGCGGCGATCCAGGTCTCCGTCGCCGCCCAGAAGTTGGGGTGGAAGAAGCTGGCCCAGAGCCGCTCGACCGACCACCGCACCCGCGCCGGCAGGTCCGCGTGGTCCGGGACGTCCGAGTAGTCCGCCTCCGAATCAAGGCGATCGGCGGCCAGGCGGCGGATCGAGGCCGTGATCAGCTCGCGCTTGGACGGGAAGTGGTGGAGCAGCTTGCCGCGGGAGACCCCGGCCCGCTCCTGGACCTTCATCGTGGTCGTCGCGGAATAGCCGTTCTCGAGCAGGCAGTCGATGGCCGCCGACAGGATCTCGTCGCGGGCGATCCGGCCGCGCCGCTGGCCGGGTTCCGGCTCCGGATCGAGAGGATCAGAAACCGCAGGCGCCATTTCAGCGGCGGGAGTCGATGGTGCCGACGCGTGGGCAGGCACGGCGGCCGGCGCCTCGGGAGCGGATCCCGAGGCGCCGACCGTCATCTCCGGCGTCACGCCGGGCTGAGTGCTGATGAGTCGACTCTCGGATCAGCGCGGGGCCATGCGGATGGCGCCGTCGAGGCGGATGGTCTCACCGTTGAGCATCGGGTTCTCGATGATGTGCTGGGCGAGAGCGCCGTACTCCTCCGGGCGGCCCAGCCGCGACGGGTGCGGGATCTGCTCACCGAGGGACTTCTTGGTCTCCTCGGAGGCGCCCATCATCATCGGGGTCTCGAAGATGCCGGGGGCGATGGTGTTGACGCGGATCTTCGTCGACGCCAGGTCACGCGCGATCGGCAGGGTCATGCCGGCCACTCCCGCCTTGGACGCCGAGTAGGCCGCCTGCCCGATCTGGCCGTCGAAGGCCGCCACCGAGGCGGTGTTGACGATGACGCCGCGCTCGCCGTCGATCGGCTCGGTCTGCTGGATCTGGGCCGCGGCCAGGCGGATCACGTTGAAGGTGCCGACCAGGTTGACCTGGATGACCTTGTTGAAGGCGTCGAGCGGGAACGGGCCCTGCTTGCCGGAGACGCGGATCGCGTTGCCGATGCCGGCGCAGTTGACGACCATCCGCAGGTCACCGAGCTCCTTGGCGCGGTCGAGGCCGGCCTGCACCTGCTCCTCATTGGTGACATCGCCGGCGACGAAGACGACGCTGTCGCCGAGGTCCTTGACGTTCTCCTCGCCCTTGAGGTCGAAGACGACAGCCTTGCCGCCCTGCTCGACGACCTTCTTCACGGTAGCGAGTCCCAATCCCGATGCGCCGCCGGTGACGAAGGCAACCTGGTCCTTGATCTGCATTTCACGTACTCCTCATTGAATGACTGCGCCGGTTGCGCAGTGAGAATGCTTACCAGTCCATCTTGACTGGTTTCGCCGAATATGTGAAGCTGATCGCACGTTAAGTTCACAGCGGGACCGAAACCGGCGCCGCGAACTCAGCACAGTGGTCGATGTGGCCCACAAACCGACAAGGAGCTTCCATGTCCGATGCAGTTATCGTCGCAGCCCGCCGCACTCCCACCGGGAAACGCGACGGCGTCCTGTCCGGCATCCACCCCGCAGATCTGTCCGCCCTCGTCCTCGAAGACCTCGTCAAGACCGCCGGGGTCGACCCCGAGCTCATCGACGACGTCGTCTGGGGCTGTGTCACCCAGGCCGGCGAGCAAACCATGGACATCGGCCGCACCGCGGCGCTGTCCGCAGGCTTCCCCGAGACCGTCACCGGCGTGACCGTCGACCGCCAGTGCGGCTCCTCGCAGCAGGCCGTGCACTTCGCCGCCGCGGGCATCATCGCCGGGCAGTACGACATCGTGGTCGCCGGTGGCGTCGAGTCCATGTCGCGCAACCCGATGGGCTCCTCCTCGCAGGGCAAGAGCCCCTACGGCGACAAGTTCATGGAGCGCTACGACGGCGTCACGCCCAACCAGGGCATCGGCGCGGAGATGATCGCCGAGCGCTGGGGCTTCTCCCGCACCCAGCTCGACGAGTTCGCCGTGGCCTCCCACGAGAAGGCCGCCGCCGCCACCGACGGCGGGGCCTTCGAGTCCCAGATCATCCCGGTCGAGACCGAGCACGGCACCATCTCCGCCGACGAGGGCATCCGCCGCGGCGGCTCCGTGGAGAAGCTCGCCAAGCTCAACACCGTGTTCAAGGAGGACGGCGTGATCCACGCCGGCAACGCCTCGCAGATCTCCGACGGCTCGGCTGCCATGCTCATGATGAGCTCCGAGCGCGCCGAGCAGCTCGGCCTCAAGCCGCTGGTGCGCGTGCACACCGCGGTGCTCGCCGGCTCCGACCCGGTCATCATGCTCACGGCCCCCATCCCGGCCACCGAGAAGGCGCTGAAGAAGTCGGGTCTGACGATCGACGACATCGGCACCTTCGAGGTCAATGAGGCCTTCGCCCCGGTTCCCCTGGCATGGCTCAACGACCTCGGCGCCGACTCCGCCAGGCTCAACCCGCACGGCGGCGCGATCGCGATGGGCCACCCGCTGGGCGGCTCCGGCGCGCGCCTGATGACGACCATGATCCACAACATGGTCAACAACGACATCCAGTACGGCCTGCAGACGATGTGCGAGGGCGGCGGCCAGGCCAACGCCACCATCCTCGAGCTGCTCTGAGCCGGCGCGCACAGCAGCACAGCCCGAGCCGCACAGAACAGATCAGGAGACTGCCATGAAGCGAACTCTCTACACGGCCGACCACGAGGACTTCCGGCGCACCGTCGCCGCCTTCCTCGACAAAGAGGTCGCCCCCCACTTCGATGAGTGGGAGAAGAACAAGCGCGTCGACCGCTCGATGTGGAAGGCCGCCGCCGAGGCGGGTGTCATCGGGTTCTCCCTGCCGGAGGAATACGGCGGGTCGGGAATCAGCGACTACCGGTTCGAGATGGTGCGTGGGGAGGAAGTCGCCAAGCGCGGCTTCGGCTCCGCCACCTCCGGCTGGGGCGTGTCCGACGGCATCGTGCCCGGCTACTTCGAGTCCTTCGCCAACGAGGACCAGAGGCAGCGCTACCTGCCGGGGCTCGCCGCCGGCGAGAAGATCGCCGCCATCGCCATGACCGAGCCGGGGGCCGGCTCGGACCTGCAGGGCATCAAGACGAAGGCCGTGCGCGACGGCGATGAGTGGGTCATCAACGGCGCCAAGACCTTCATCACCAACGGGCAGAACTGCGACTGGGTGGTTGTTGTGGCACGCACGAACTTCGATGTGCCGGCCTCCAAGGGCACCTCGCTGTTCATCGTGGACTGCGACACGCCGGGCTTCGAGCGCGGCCGCAACCTCGACAAGGTGGGCCTGGCCGCACAGGACACCTCGGAGCTGTCGTTCGCCGACGTCCGGGTGCCCCATGCCAACCTGCTGGGCGAGGAGGGCAAGGGCTTCATCCACCTGATGACGAACCTGCCGTACGAGCGGATGGGCATCGCCACCGGCGGCCTGGCCGGCGCTCGCGCCGCGCTGAACTGGACCGCCGAGTACGTGTTCGACCGCGAGATGTTCGGCGGCACCCTCGGCGACTTCCAGAACACCCAGTTCGAGCTTGCCGAGATGGAAGCTCGGATCGATGTCCTGGAGGCCTACATCGACCGCTGCGCGCTGGCGCTCAACGACGGTGAGCTCACCGCTGTCGAGGCGTCCAAGGCCAAGCTGGTCGGCGCCGAGCTGCAGCTCGAGGTCGTCAACCGCTGCCTGCAGCTGCACGGCGGCTACGGCTACATGCTCGAGTACCCGATCGGGCGGGCGTTCCGCGACAGCCGCATCCAGACCATCTACGGCGGCACCTCCGAGGTCATGAAGTACATCATCGGCAAGGAGATCGCCAAGCGGTACAAGAAATCCGCACCGCGCACGGCGGAGAAGGCACCGGTAGCCGCTGCGGCCGGAGCTCGCTGACGTCGAGCTGAGGCTGACGCCGCACGACGGCTGAGGCACGCCGGGCCTCTCGCGCCTACAGCGGCGAGAACACCAGCAGAAGATCCCGAGGACGCATCACGCGCCCCCGGGATCTTCGCGATTCACCGACAGCAGGGCTCGGGAGCAGCGAAAATCACGGCTCCACAACACTCAGCACTTTTTCTCCGACGTTCCACTTGTAATCTTATTGAGCACTCGTTAAGTTAAGGCAAGCGACTCGGCACCGATGCTGAGTTCGACCCGGCCAACCGGCCTGCCCATCGTCGAAGACAAAGGTGACTTCTGATGTTGAAATTCAATCAGGGCCTCGACAAGGCGCTCTCGATCGTCACAGCCATCGCGCTGATTCTGATGATGCTGCACATCGTGCTCCACGCAGTCATGCGCTTCTCGTTCAACGCCCCCATCTACGGCACCAATGAGATCGTGGCGTACTGGTGGCTGCCGATCGTGGCGCTGCTGGGCATTCCCGCCGCGCAGCTGCAGAAGGAACAGATCACGGTCACGCTGGCCGTCGACCGGATGAACCACAAGACCGCGAGCATCTTCAAGATCTTCGCCGCCGTGCTCGGCGTCCTGGTCAGCCTCGGCTTCGCCTGGTTCGGCTTCGAGGAGGCCATGGACAACATGGCGATGGGTTCGACTGCCGGCGTCACCGACATCACCACCTGGCCCGTCTACTTCCTGGTCCCGGTCGTGTTCGTCCTGCTGGCCATCCTCTACTTCCTCGACATCGTGCTGATCGCGCGCACTGGAGAGCCGGACGTCGATCTCACAACCGGTGAGCGCGTCGAGCACGAAATCGAAGACGCGATCATCTGACCGGGCCCCTGACAGGAGAATTCTCATGACTGCTGATACTCAAACCACCCCTGCCGGGATGAAGCCCGGCCTCCTGCCCTCGGACTCACGGCGGAAGAAACCCAAGCCGCTGACCCTGGCCATCGGCTTCGGCCTCGTCGCCGTGTGCCTGATCGGCCTGTTCACCAGCCCCTCGGCAGCTGTCGCTGGGATGTGGTGCGTGGGCATGATGCTGGTGCTGATGTTCCTGTCCGTGCCGGTCGCCATCGCCCTGGCGGTGCCCAGCCTGGTCGGCGTATACGCCATCAGCGGCGTGCCCGCGATGGAGAACATCCTGTCGACCTCGCCGTTCCACGCGGTGTCGAAGTGGTCGATGAGCGTGCTGCCGATGTTCATCTTCATGGGCATGCTGCTGACCAATTCGGGCATGACCACCAAGATCTACCGGGCCACCGACCGCTGGTTCTCCTGGCTGCCCGGCGGCATCGGCATCGGGACCACCGCCGCCGGCGCCGGCTTGGCCTCGGTGTCCGGGTCGACCATCGGCATGACCTATGCGCTGGGCCGGGCCGGCATCCCCGAGATGCTGCGCGCCGGCTACGACAAGCGCGTCGCCGTGGGCACCGTGATCGTCTCCGGCCTGCCGGGCAACCTGATCCCACCGTCGATCCTGCTGGTGATCTACGCCGGCATCGCCTCCGTGCCGGTCGGCCCGCAGCTGGTCGCCGGCGCCGTCCCCGGCATCCTCGTCGCGGTCTTCTTCGCACTGTTCATCCTGTGCCTGGGCATCTTCGCCCCCAAACTCGTCGGCCGCGGAGCCAAGGGTGCCGCCGCGCGCGAGAAGGTCACCTGGGGACAGCGGTTCCGGTCCCTCGGCGAGATCTGGGGCTTCCCGGTCATCATGATCGTGCTCTTCGGCGGCATGTTCTCCGGCGTCTTCACCCCCACCGAGGCCGGTGCCGCCGCCGCGCTGACCGCCCTGCTGCTCCTGCTCCTGCACACGCGCAAGGACAAGCCGCTCCAGAAGCTCACCCAGGCCGCCTTCGCCACTGTGTCCGCCACCGCAGCGATCTTCTTCATCATGATCGGCGCGGAGATGCTGACCAAGCTCCTGGCGATCACCGGCCTGGCCCCGATGATGACCGACTTCATCACCGGGCTCGGGCTCAGCCGCGTCGGCTTCCTGCTGGTCCTCATCGTGCTCTACGTGATCATGGGCATGTTCTTCGACACCCTGTCGATGATGCTGCTGACCATCCCGATCCTGCTGCCCACCCTTGAGGTCATGGAGGTCAGCCCGCTGTGGTTCGGCGTGTTCGTGGTGCTGCTGGGCGAGCTCGGCATGATCACCCCGCCGGTGGGCATCCTGTCCTACATCGTCCACAACATCTCCAAAGCGCCGGAGGTCAACCTCGGCCAGAACATCACCCTCAAGGACGTCTTCACCTCGCTCCTGTGGTTCCTGCCGATCGTGATTCTGTTCCTCATCGTCATGATCGCGGTGCCGCAGATGACCGAATGGCTGCCGGCGATCCTGGAGAAGACCAGCGGCGGTGCGGCGACTCAGTAGCGGGCAGCTCAGGAGCGTGCAGCTCCCCAGCAGACGCCAAGATGTGATTCAAGCTACACTCCGGTAACATCCTCTCCAGATGGACGAGCCCCCGCGAGGGGGCTCGTCCCATCCCCGGGGCTCGGTCCGCACTGAATCCAAGCCTCGGAAAGCACCATCACGGGGGTTCGCCCCCGGAGCACCGAATCCTGATCCGTTCAACGCAGAACGCCTCTCAAAGGAGAACCCAGGTGACATCGATCCGACGATCACAGAGTCTGCGGGCGAAGACGCTCGCGACTGCCGCGGCTGCCGTCGGCCTGACATTCGCATTGAGCTCGTGCGCAGGCAGCGCAGGCTCCGCAGGAGGCGGGGGCGGCGAGGGCTCGGGCTCAGGCGAGGGCTTCGAGTATGGCGCGTCGCAGGAGGACGTCAACGCCGCCGTCGAGGACCTCGAGCCGATCACCATCACCTTCCAGCCCTCGGCCGCCTCCCAGAACTCGGTGATGGCGCCGGCCGGCACCGTCTTCAAGGAGATCGTCGAGGAGCGCTCGAACGGCAAGATCACCGTCGACATCGTTTGGGGCCAGGCGATCGCCGGCTACGCGGAGGTGCACGACGCACTGGCCGATGGCCGGATCGACGTCGCCTACACCCTGCCGGTCTACCAGCCCACCGAGTTCCCCGCGATCAACGATCTGGGCACTGCGATGGCAGGCCTGCCCGCTTCGCCGTACCTCGGCGAGCTGGTCGCGAACGCCGTCGGCAACGAGCTCGGGTGGGCCAATCAGAACGCGCTGGACCAGTATGAGGAGAAGGGGCTCACTCCGCTGACTCCGCTGGCGGCCTCGGGCGGCTACTACTCGGTGTGCAGCAAGCCGGTCGAGTCGGCCGAGGACTGGGACGGTCTGCAGGTGCGCATCGCCTCCACAGCGCAGTCCGCGCAGGTCCAGCACCTGGGCGGTTCGCCGGTGTCACTGGAGTACACGGAGACCTTCGAGGCGCTCCAGCGCGGCACCGTCGACTGCACGCTCGGCCAGCTCGTGCCTTCGGCCGAGGCCGGCATCTTCGAGGTCGCCCCGCACCTGGGCTACACGACGGACTCGAGCTTCTCCCGCTCCCCCGGAGCGTACCTGGCGGGCTCCAGCTTCAAGGACATGCCGCTGGCCTACCAGCAGATCATCTTCGACGGCAATGCGCTGGCCGCCTCCGGTGGCATGAAGGCGGTCATCGACGGCAACGCGGCCGCGGTCGCACAGGCCAAGGAGAACAACGGCCAGGTCGCACCGTTCGCCGACGAAATCCAGGACGAAATCTCCACGTACTCCAAGGAGCTCACCCAGGAGGCCGTCAGCAACGGGCAGATCGACGAGAACATCGAGTCGATCATCTCCGAGGCCGGCGAGAAGTGGGCCAAGGAATTCGAGGAGCTCGGCTACACCGACGAGGGCGAGACCTCGGAGTTCGACGAATGGTACGACACGAACACCGACTACATGGACTACGCCCGCTCCTCCTACGAGAACGGCGAGGCGCTGAGCCACCGGCCCAGCTGATGCTCCAGGGCCGCTGACGCCCTCTCAGCGGGATCGCTGAGCAGAAGCACCGCCGGTGATGGCGGGGACCAGGACCGGTTCCCGCCATCACCCATGTCCGGCATCATCAGAGACCACAGAGATCCCCATCCGAAGAACCGCAACCAGAGGAAGCAATGATGAGATCACAGCGCCGAAACCTGACTCGCACCGCCGCGCCGCTCGCCGCGGCCGCCGCACTGACGCTCGCGCTGAGCGCCTGCGCCGGCTCCGCAGGAGGCGGGGGCGGCGGGGGCGGAGCCGGCGGTGGCGAGGGCTACGAATACGGCGCCTCTCAGGAGGAGCTCGATCAGGCCCTCGCCGAGCTCGACCCGGTCACCATCACCTACCAACCCTCGGCGGCCTCGGAGGCGTCCATCCAGTCCCCCTCGGGCACGGTGCTCGCCGAGGCGATCGAGGAGAGGTCCGGCGGCAAGATCACCGTCGAGACCGTCTGGGGCCAGGCGATCGCCGGCTACGGCGAGGTCCACGATGCGCTGGCCGACGGTCGCGTCGACCTCGCCTACACGCTTCCGGTGTACCAGCCGACCGAATTCCCGGCGGTGAACGCACTCGGTGACATGCTCGCGGGCATGTCCCCCTCACCGTTCACCGGCGAGATGGTGACGAACGCCGTCGCCGCCGACGTCAGCTGGGGCACCCCGGAGATCGTCGAGGAATACGAGTCCCGCGGCCTGTCACCCATCGTCCCGGTGGTCGCGTCGGGCGGCTACTACTCCGTGTGCAGCGAGCCCGGGATGGGAACCGAGGACTGGGACGGCCGCCAGGTGCGCATCGCCTCGGCTACCCAGAACCAGCTCATGAGCCACATCGGCGCCTCGCCGGTGTCGCTGGAGTACACGGAGACCTTCGAGGCACTGCAGCGCGGAACGGTCGACTGCACGCTCGCCCAGCTGGTGCCGTCGGCGGAGGCCGGCATCTTCGAGGTCGCTCCCCACGTCGGCTACATGACGGAGACCAGCTATACCCGAGCCCCAGGTGCGCTGCTGGCCGGCTCGAGCTTCGATCAGCTGCCGCTGGCGTACCAGCAGGTCGTCTTCGACAGCTTCGTCGAGTACTACCAGGGCCAGATGATGACCACCATCGGCGGCAACGCCGAGGGCATCCGCCAGGCCAAGGAGGCCGGCGGCGAGATCGAGGAGTTCCCGGCGGATCTGCAGCAGACCATCGAGGACTTCAACTCCGCGAAGAAGGAGGAGATCGTCGAGTCCGGCGTGGTCGGCGAGGACACGATCACCCGGATCGAGGACTCCGCGGAGAAGTGGGCACAGCAGGCCGAGGAGCTCGGGTACGAGGACCAGGGCTCGACCGAGGACTTCGACGAGTGGTACGACGAGGAGACCGACTTCACCAAGATGTCCACCGCGCTCTTCGATGAGGTCTTCACCGCGCACCGACCGAGCTGATCGGGCCCTCCCCTGCCCGGCTCCCGCCCGAGCCTCCGCCTCCCGCCCGAGCCTCTGGCATCGTGCGACCAGTTCGACGTGGTGCGACCTCGCAGGGTCGCACGTTCCGCAGAATGTCGCTCACTGCTGAGGCGCACCGCCCGCAGCGCACCGCCGGGACGCGGGGGCCGCGGAGCCGGGCGCAGCAGAACTCCCCGTGACCCAGTCGGAAAGGCACGGGGAGTTCTGCTGTGTCCGAGGCGGACCCTACGATGGAGGACAATCCTTCGCACCCAGGACACCGCCTCGAACCACAGCAGGGAGACCCATGAGCCACGTCCAGCCCTCCGCCCGCCGCACCCTCGGAGCCCGGACCCGGCCCCGCCGCGCCTGGCCCGCGGCCGCCGCGCTCGGTCTTGTCACCGTGGCGTCCGGCTGCGGCGCCCCGGGTGGTGAGCCCGACGGCGGCGACACCGGCGGCACCGGCTCCGGGTTCGCCTATGGCGCCTCGCAGGAGGAGGTCGACGCGGCGCTGGCCGAGCTCGAGCCGGTGACGATCACGTATCAGCCCTCGGCGGCCTCGGCGGAATCGATCATCGGCCCGAACGGCACGGATATCAAGGAGGCGATCGAAACGCGCTCGGGTGGCAAGATCACCGTCGACGTGGTGTGGGGCCAAGCGATCGCAGGCTACGCCGAGATCGACGATGCGCTGGCCGACGGGCGGGTCGACCTGGCCTTCACGCTGCCCTCCTACGCCCCGGCCGAATACCCGGCGTTCGACTCGATCGGCACCGCGATGGCCACGCTGCCGGACTCGCCGGTCACCGGGGAGCTCGTCACCAATGCGGCCGGCGTGCAGGCCGGCTGGGAGACGCCCGAGGTGCTCGCCGAGTACGAGGAGAAGGATCTCGTGCCGCTCATCCCGGTCCTTGCCGGTGGCGGCTACTCGACGATGTGCTCGGAGCCGATGACCAGCCTGGCGGACTGGGAGGGCACCCAGGTGCGGATCGGCTCGGCCGCGGCGAGCGAGCAGGTGCAGAACCTCGGCGGCTCACCCGTGTCGCTGTCCTTCCCGGAGACCTATGAGGCTCTGCAGCGCGGCACGGTCGACTGCGACCTCGGCCAGCTCGCGCCCAATGTCGAAGCGGGCACCTTCGAGGTCGCTCCGCACCTGGGCTACACGACGGACGCCGGGATTGCGCGGGCCGCCGGCGCGTATGTGGCCGGTCAGACGTACCGGGAGCTCCCGCTGGCCTACCAGCAGGTGATCTTCGATTCGATGTCGACCGCCTTCAGCACCATGATGGAGGTCGTGATCGGCGCGAAGGCGGTCGCGGTCGAGGACGCCCTGGCCGGCGGAGGTTCCGTGGAGGCGTTCGACCCGGAGGTGCAGCAGGCGATCGCCGAGCACGCCGGACGGCTCACCGCTGAGACTGCGGAGTCCGCGGGAGTGCCCGGAGTACCGGACCGGCTGACCCAGGCCGCCGAGGTGTGGCAGACCCGGGTCGACGAGCTCGGCTACCGGGAGGACGGCGACTTCGCCGAGCTGCCCGACTGGTATCCGACCGACGCCGACTACGACGAGCTCGGCCAGGCACTGTTCGACGAGGTCATGGGTCCCCATCGCCCCGAGTGAGCGCCGCCGCGCCCGGCCCTCGGTTCCCCTGCACCGCCGGCTTCGGCTCTGCCGGCCTCGGCTCTGCCGGGTGGCGGCGTGAGTCTCACACCTCCTGGCGCAGCACCGTCTTCTGGATCTTGCCGGTGCCGCTGCGCGGGAACGCCTCGCGGATGATGATGTCCTTGGGGAGTTTGTAGCGGGCGAGCTTGCCGTCGCAGAACTTCCGGATCTCCTCGAGGGTCGGTACGTCGTCGTCGGCGTGCGGCACGACGACGGCCACCGGCACCTCGCCCCACTTCTCATCCGAGCGGCCGACGACGGCCACCTCTGCGACCTTGGGGTGCCAGGCGATGACGTTCTCCAGTTCGGCGCAGTAGATGTTCTCCCCGCCGGAGATGATCATGTCCTTGACCCGGTCGACGACGTAGAGGAAGCCCTCCTCGTCCTGGCGCACGAGATCTCCGGAGTGGAACCAGCCGCCGGCGAACGCCTCGGCGGTGGCGGCCTCGTTGTTCCAGAACCGGCTCATGACGCCGGGCCCGCGGTAGACGATCTCGCCGACCTCGCCGCGGGGCACGTCGTTCATCTGCGAGTCGACGACCCGGATCGAGTAGTTGCGGTCCGGCAGTCCGACCGAGCCGAGCTTGCGCAGCGAGTCCTCGTGGCTCAGGGAGACTCCGCCGGCGGTGGTCTCGGTCTGGCCGAACGCGGCCTGCGAGCTCGCCTCCGGGAACGTCTCCCCCATCGCGGTCAGCAGCGCCTCGGTGGCCGGGGCGGCGCCCCAGCTGTAGAACTTCAGGCTGACGCTGCGCGGCTTGCGGCGCTGCTCGTCGACGATGAGCTGCCACTGGGCCGGCACCATGAAGGTGCGGCTGACGTCGTGGGCCTCCATCACGTCGAGCAGGTAGCCCGCGTCGAATCCGGTGGACGGCGTGATCACCGAGGCCGCCGCATTGGCGATGTTCGTGGTGACGACGTTGAAGGCGGCGATGTGGAACATCGGCGAGGCGATGAGGACCGAGTCCTTGCCGGGGACGTACGCCCACGACGCGGACGACCGCATGGTCGTCGCGAGGAAGTTGGAGTACGACAGCACCGCACCCTTGGGACGGCCGGTGGTGCCGGAGGTGTACATGATGGCCTGATCGTCGCCCAGGTCGCACACCACCGGGTCCGGCACATCGCCCTCTTCGCCGGCGGCGGCGAGCTCGAGCAGGTCCATGAAGGCAGCCTCCGACGCCGAGCCCTGCGCCTCGGCGAGCGCCGTGCGAGCGGTGTCGGCCCGCTCGGCGTCGGCGACGACGACGGTCGGCTCGCAGTTGCCCAGGATGTAGGCGATCTCCCCGGCCGCAAGCCGGAAGTTCACGGGCACGGTGATCGCGCCGAGGTAGTTGGTCGCGTAGGTGACGACCGGGAACTCCGCACTGTTGCCGGCGACGAGCGCCACGCGATCACCACGGCGCACACCTGCCGCCGCGAGCCGCGCCGCCGCCTGCTGGATGCGCACGAGGAACTCACCGTAGGTGATGGTGGTGTCCTCGGCGATCATGGCAGGACGATCGGGCAGCTGGCGCGCGTGCCGGTAGACACCGGCAATCGGCAGGTGAGTGCGGGAGAGTTCGAACTCGAGGTCCACGGCAACTCCTTCGTTGCGTTCATACTTATTGAACAATCGTTAGGTCTCGCTCAGGTTAGCGAGTTCGATGCCCCCGGTAAAGTCGGCGCCGCTTCAGCTCGACCCGGCCGTGTCCCCGGTGAGCGCGGTGTCGAGGGCCTGCCTGAGATCCGACCACAGATCGTCGATGTGCTCGATCCCTACGCTCAGCCGCAGCAGCCCCTCGGGGACCGTCTCCGGCTCGCTCTCGTGCCGGCGGCGGCGCTCGACGAGGCTCTCCACTCCGCCCAGCGAGGTCGCCGGCGTCCACAGCTCGACCTGCTCCGCCACGCATTCCGCCGACTGCCCGTTCGGCAGCACGATGCACAGGATCGCGCCGAATCCCGTCATCTGGGCGGCGGCGCGCTCATGCCCGGGATCCTGTTCGAGCCCGGGGAAGCGCACCTCGATCCCCGGGTATTCGGAGAGCCGCTCGGCCAGCTCGAGCGCGTTGGCCTGCGAGCGCTCCACGCGCAGCGCCAGCGTGCGCAGTCCGCGCAGCGCCAGCCACGTCTCGAAGGGTCCGGCGATGGCGCCCTTCATCGAGCGGTGGTGGTGGAGCGCCTCGCGCAGCTGCGCGTCGGAGGTGATGGCCGCGCCGAGCACCACATCGGAGTGTCCGGCGAGGTATTTCGTCACCGAATGGACGACGACATCGGCACCGAAGGCCAACGGCTGCTGCACCAGCGGGGTGGCGAAGGTGTTGTCGACGACAGTGATCACCCCGAGGCCTTTGGCGTGGGCGATGAGCGCCGGCAGGTCAGCGACCTCGAGCATCGGGTTGGTGGGGCTCTCCAGCCACAGCAGCACACCACGCGCGGTGCCGGCGTGCTGCTCTGCTGCGGCGGACACGGCGGTGTTGACCGCCTCGGTGTCGGCGATGTCGACGGTGACGAGCTCGAATCTGCCCACCGCGGCGGAGTCCTGCGCGCCGGTGAGGGCGCCCAGGTAGCAGTGCTGGGGCATGATGACGGTGCCGCCGGCCGCGACGAGCTCGAGCGCCGCGGACACCGCGGCCAGGCCCGAGGCGAAGACGAGTCCCGGCAGCGCGGTGCCTTCGAGCTCCGCGAGCGCCTGCTCGAGCGGCTCCCACGTGGGGTTGCCATAGCGGCCGTACTGGATCCCTCCGGACTCCAGGCTCGCTGTGCCGATGAAGGTCGAGGACAGGACGACCGGCGGGTTGAGCGGAGCATCGTGCTCGCGGGTCGGCCTGGCGGTTTCGACGACGACGGTCTCGGGTGCCCATTTCTGTGTCATGAACTCAACTCTAATCCCGGCCTGATTCGGCCGAGATATTCATCCGATTCTGGTAGTAGTATTGGCTCGACGGCCGAGTCGTCGGCGCTTCCTCCGGGTACCCCAGCCATTCGGGTCGCCGTTTCTCCCGTCATGGCTCGCACGGTCCCCTCCTCACCCCTTGGACACCACATGGACGCTTCGACTGCCGACATCTTCGCATCCACCAGCGCCTTCGCATTCACCAGCTACTTCGAGCTCTTCGAGCGCCTGGTCCCGTGGTTCATGGAGAATCCGTGGGCGTTCGGTCTCATCGTCGGAGCCCTTGCGCTGATCAGCCTCATTCCGGCCCGGAGAGCGCCGCGGGACCCCATGCGCGCATTCTCCCGGGAGCAGCGGCGCGAGGGATTCACCCGGGCCGGCAATCGGTGCGAGTTCGACGGCTGGGTCCCCTTCACCCGATGTGAGAGTCCGGCAGCGCACGGCGATCACTTCGTCCCGTGGTCGAAGGGCGGTGCGACGACGATGGCCAACTTCGTGGCGGCCTGCGCCCGGTGCAATCGGCGCAAGGCCAGTCGCCGCCCCTCGTCCGGCCTCACCGAGAGAATCGCGCACCGGCGGCAGCGATACTTCCCGCAGGACGTGCCGCGAACACCCGGCCAACGCTTCGTTCGGCCTCGTTCGCCTCGGCTCTCGAAGACCTGAGACGCTCGTCACGGTCCCCGGACAGGCGGCTCCTCGAATGCCGTAACGTGTCAGCGTCAGCGAACCAAGCAAGGAGGATCTTTGGCTGCTCAGATCGTGGCGCTCATCGTCTTCATCGCCCTCTTCGCGATCGGCGCGATCCGCGGCGTGCACATCGGCGTACTCATGATCCCCGGTGCGGCCGGTGTGGCCCTGTTCCTCACCGAGCTGGCGATGGAGGACGTCATCGCGGGCTTCCCGCTGTCGATCATGGTGCTGCTGGTCGGCGTGACGTACTTCTTCGCCATCGCCCAGACCAACGGCACGGTCGACCGGATCATCGACTCGGCCCTGCAGCGGATCGGCTCGAAGGCCGCCCTCATCCCGGTGGGCTTCTTCCTCATCACCGCCGGCATCGCCGCGATGGGCGCCCCGCTGGCCGGTCTGGTGATGATGCCGGTCGGCATGCAGGTGGCCCGCCGGTACGGGATCGACTACGCGCTCATGGGCCTGGCGATCTGCTTCGGCGTGGGAGCCGGCGGGTTCGCACCGACCAGCCTCTACGGCATCGTCACCTACGGCACCGCCCACGACGCGGGCATTCCGCTCAATCCGCTGCTGCTGTTCGGCATCACCGTGGCGACCTACCTGCTGCTGCTCATCGCCGCGTACGCGATGTTCGGCCGGCAGTTCTTCTCCCGGGCGCGCACGTCCGGTGGCACCGCGATCGCGACGCCGGACCTGGCCAGGACCGCCGAGGCGCCCGGCAGCCACCCGTTCGAACGGGAGACCGCCCTGCGTCGGGGCTCGGCATCCGCCTCGGGAGTGGCGTTCGGCGAGGACGACGAGGACGAGGCGATGTTCGACGCCTCGCACTCCGGCCACGCCGGGGAGGACGAGCAGAGCGCGGGACTGCCGCCCTTCACCCCGATCCAGATCCTCACCGTCGTGTGCATCGTGGCGCTGCTGGCCGCGGTCGTGCTCATCGCCGCGTTCGGCCGGGAGCCGGACATCGGCCTGCTGTGCTTCGCCTTCGCCTCGGTCCTCGCGCTCGTCGATCCGGCGACGGGCAGGAACGCGGTGAGCAAGATCGACTGGTCGACGGTGCTGCTCGTCGGCGGCATCATCACCTTCGTCGGCGTGCTCCAGCACATGGGAGCGGTCGATCTGCTGGGTCAGGGCGCGAAGTCGATCGGCGCGCCGATCGTGGCCGCGTTCGTGCTGTGCGCGGTCGGGGGCCTGGTCTCCGCGTTCGCCTCGACGACCGGGATCCTCGCCGCGCTGGTGCCGCTGGCGCTGCCGCTGGTCGCCGACGGCAGCCTCCCGGGCTGGGCGCTGATCACCGCGCTGGGCATCTGCTCGGCCGTCGTCGACGTCTCCCCCTACTCGACGCTGGGCGCCACCGTCGTGGCGACCGCGCCGCTGAGGGAGAAGGAGCGGCTGACCGGCATCCTCGTGCGGTTCGGACTGTCGATGGTCGTCATCGGTCCACTGCTGCTGGTCGGCGGCCTCGTCGTCCCGGCGATGCTGCTCTGAGGGGCGGCGGCTACACCAGCTGCTTGACCAGCACCGCGAACTCAAGGTCATCGGTCCGCGGGATCCCGAAGCGCTCGTCGCCGTACGGGAACGGCTCGGTCTCGCCGGTGAGCTCGTAGCCCCGGCGCTCGTAGAACGCGACGAGCTCGGTGCGCTTGCTGATCACCGTCATCCGCATCCGCCGGGCCTGCCAGTGCTCCGCCGCGTAGCCTTCCGCGGCGGTCATCAGCCGACTGCCCATCCCCTGGCCCTGCGCGCGCGGCGAGATGGCGAAGAGCCCGAAGTACGCCGTCCCGTCGCCCAGGTCGCGCAGCTGGACGCTGCCGAGCGCACTGCCGTCGTCGGCTCGCACCAGCAGCACGACGCCGCTCGGGTCGTCGATCATCTCCGCTGCCGCCTCCCGGTCCAGTCGCCGGCCGTCGAGGAGGTCGGCCTCTGTCGTCCACCCGGCACGCGAGGCCTCGCCGCGGTAGGCGGATTCGACGAGGGCGACGAGATCATCGACGTCGGAATGCCGAGCGAGCGCCGGTGTCAGGATCACAGTCCCACCTCCTCGTAGACGGTCTTGGCCACGACCAGGTCCTCCCAGGACATCCCGGAGGTCTTGAACACCACCGGTCGCTCCGGGTCGACGCCGGCCGCGCCGGTGGTGACGACCTCCTTGAAGGTCAGGGTGTCCTCCATCTGCAGGGCGCCCTCCGCAATCGCCATCACCACATCGCCGCACTCGTCCCGCGCCGTGTGTCGGCTCTCCACGATGACCGTGGACCGCGCGAGCAGGGCGCCCGACAGCTCCCGCGCGTCAGGGCTGTGCGAACCCATGGCGACGACGACGGCTGAATCGGGAATCGCCTCGGCGGGGAACAGGGGCTCCTGCGCGGTGGTCGCCGTGACGATCAGGTCGGACGCCTGCAGCGCGGCCACCAGCTCCTCGCCGGAACTGCCCACGACCTCGGTCCCGGGGATGCCCATGTCCGCCAGGCCGGCGAGGAATTCGGCGCCGCGCCCGGGCTCCCGCACGACGACGTTGACGCTGCTGACCGGCACGACCGCGCGCGCCGCGTCGACATGCAGGAGTCCCTGCACGCCGACTCCGAAGACCGTCATGGATACGCCTTCGGGGAAGCGCCGCGTGAGCACATCGGCGACCCCGGCCAGGGACACCGCAGGGGTGCGCAGGTTGGTTAGCGCGGCGCCGTCGAGGATGGCCAGCGGCCGGTGGGTGCGCGAGTCGAGCAGCAGGCAGCTGCCCTGGATCCGCGGCAGCCCCGCCTCGTGATTGTCCGGGGTGACGGTGAGGACCTTGACGCCGGCGTAGGAGCCGATCTCTGCGGGCATGAAGAGGAATTCGCCGTGCTTGAGCGGGGCCGACAGCCGTGTCGGGTCGTCTGCGGGATCGAAGTCCGTCATCAGGGCCGCACGGAGCGCGGCGATGGCGCCGGCATAGTCGAGCGCCGAGGCGAGGGTCGCCTCATCGAAGATCCTCATCGTTCTCCTCCTCTGGGGGTGTGCCCCAACTCTAATGTCACGCGCCGCCGGCCGACATCGATTGCACTGGTCCGGCGGGTAAGGGCATGGTCCGGAGGGTGGCCCTGGTCCGGCGGGCGGGGCCTGGTTCGGAGGGTCAGGGCCTGGTCCGGAGGGTGGGCCCTGGTCCGGCGGGCGGGGGCCTGGTTCGGAGGGTCAGGGCCTGGTCCGGAGGCCGGGGGCGGAATAGGCTGGAGCCGCGTCGGACCTCCCCCTGGAAGTAGGGTGGAGGCGAATCGTCTCTCCTCGGGAAGGAACGCAGCATGAGCCACTCCCCGCAGACCGTTGAAGTCGACGGCATCTCCGTCGAGCTCCGCCATGACGAGCGCCTCTCGCAGTTCGGGGCCTACCACAAGGATGCCCGGCTGAGCTTCGCCTCCTACCTCGACCGCGGGGACCAGCGGGTATTCCATCACACGGAGACGCTGCCGGCGTGGGGCGGCCGGGGAATCGCCGGTGCAGTCGTGCGCTATGCGCTCGATTCCACCGCCGCCGAGGGCAAGAAAATCCTGCCCGCATGCTCCTACGTCGCCGATTTCGTGCGCGAACACGACGACTGGAACGACCACCTGAGCAGCTGAGCGTCCGCTTGCTCAGTCCTCACCGGCAATGCTCGCGAGGTGCTCCGCCAGCAGCTGGGCGTGGTTCTGCTTCTCGTTCTTGACTCCGAACAGCAGCACCAGCACCCCCCGGCCGGAGGCACCGAAGCGCTGCAGCAGAGCCGCCGGTGCTTCCGACTCCTTGAGCTCCTGCCGATAGCGCTCGGCGAACTGGTCGAACTCCACGCCCCCGGAGTGGAACGCCTGGCGCAGCTCGTTGCTGGGCGCGACGTCCTTGCACCATTCGTCGTAGTCCAGCTGATCCTTGCGGATGCCGCGCGGCCACAGCCGATCGACGAGCACTCGGTAGCCGACCCCGTCGGAGGGGGCGTAGACCCGGCTCACTCGAATATCCATTGATCCTCCTGATTCTGCTCCGGCTTCCGGTCAGGCGACGCGCACCGGATTCCCGACCGATGACGCGAGCCGGCCATGGCTCAGGAGTGGGAGGACTGATCCACGTTGGTGACCGTCGTCAGCAGGAAGACGCTGTCGGCCAGTGCCAGCACCGAATGACGTTCATGGGTGAGGATCATCAGCTCACCGGCGGACAGCTCGCCCTGCATGTCGTCCCCGAGCTCGACCCGGACCTGCCCCTCCAGCACCTGCAGGCTGGCCGCCGGCGGCGAGTTGTGCTCGGCCATCCGGGTACCGTCCGTCAGAGCGATGACGGTATGGCGGAGCGGTCCGTCCTGCCCGACGAGGTCTGCGCTGCGCCCCCGCTCGTCGGCCCGTGCCTTGTCGAGCTGTTCGGCGCTGCAGTTCGTGAGATCGACCATGACGGTGCTCCATTCCTTGGGCGTGCTGCGGATCCGCTGCGCGGTTCCCGGTTCCTCCCCTAACCTATCCGCGGCCGAGGCGGGAGTCCACGATCGCCGAGCGAACCGGCAGGCGCCTCGGCACCGGTCCGGGCAGGCGCCTCGGCACCGGTCCGGGCAGGCGCCTCGGCGACAGGGGTGTTCGCTGCAGGCGCCCCGACTGGGGGCGCCACCGGGCGAGAGGGTCGAGTGGGACGACGTGTGTCCGGTACGCGAAGGAGAACCCAGCTCACCCAGCCGGTCGCGACCAGGACGACCGCGGAGACCAGACCCCACAGAAGCGCGGGATCCTCGATCGCCAGTGTCGGGATCGTGCGCCCCGGTGCGGCGAAGGCGAACGCTCCCGCCCCGATCGCACCGAGCCAGGACCCCACCATGTTGCCGATATGCGAGCGGACGTCCCGGCGACGGATCGCCAGCACCCCCAAGGTGGTGGTGCCGAAGGTGAAGATCGCGAGCGCGTGGAAAATGGTGAAGCCCCCGCTCAGCGAGTAGATGAACATGCCGGAGACGCAGACCAGGTACATCATGAGCACCCAGCTGCGGCCGATCATCCGGTGCGCCGAGTCCTTCGGGCGGCGCAGCAGATTCACGGGCGCGAGCAGGATGACCAGGGAACCGGCAAGAGCATGGACGGCGATGACGATGTGCGCGGCGATCATGCCAACAAGATAGAGTTACTATCCAATTCCCTCAACGTAGATAGCGCGGGGCGCATCAGCTATCCGAGGGGAGACAGCCATCCGAGGCGAGGCTGCGAACAGAGGACAGCAATCCGAGCGACGCAAGGAGCGCGCCGATGAAGCTGAAGGAACTCACGGAGAGAACCGAAGTCAGCAGTGCCACAGTGAAGTACTGGATCCGCGAGGGCATCCTGCCGCCGGGCCGCCTCCGGAACACCACGACCGCTGACTACGACGAAGCGCACGTCGAGCGCATCGCTCTGATCTCGACGATGCGCACCGAACTGGGTCACTCGATCGATGTGATCCGAGCTCTGACCACGCGCATCGACGACCCCGCGGTCCAGCTGGTCTCGATCATGGACCACTGCCAGTCGCTCGCCATCGGCCTGTCGAGTGACACCCCCGGCAGCGCAGAGCACACCCCCGGCAGCGCAGAGCACGCACCCGGCAGCACGGAGCACGCACCCGTCGAGCAGCGGATATCCGAGGCCTGCACGCGCCTCGGGTGGCCCGACACCGCCTCACAGGCACGCGCCGCTCTCGCGCAGGTGCTGGTGCAGATGGACCGGTACGGGATGATGCCGACCACCGATTCCCTCATCCGATACGGGCACGCTCTGGGACCGCTCGCCGCCGACAACGTCGGCGACAGCCGGGTCCGGGGCACACGCGATGCCGTGGCGCTGGGGGTCCTCATCGGCGTCACGATGCAGACGCGGTACCTGGTGGCGATGAACAGCCTGGCCCACGCCTCGGCGAGCATCGTCCGCGAGGCGTCCGACGACCGGGCAGAGTAGCAGACCACCGCCGCCTGCCCACTAGACTGGCGTCAGCCCCTGGTCACAGGAATTCACCAACGGAAGGGAACGCCGACATGGACGTCCAGCCCATCATCGACAAGCTCAACACCGGCCTGTTCATCAACGGACAGTGGCGCGACGCCGAGGGCGGCAAGACGATCGACGTCTTCAACCCCGCCACCGGCAAGGTGCTCACGAGCATCGCCGACGGCTCCGGCGCCGACGCCGAGGAGGCCATCAAGGTCGCCGGTGAGACCCAGGAGTCCTGGGCCGCCACCCCGCCGCGCGAGCGCGGGGAGATCCTGCGCCGCGCCTACGAGATCCTCATCAGCCGCACCGACGAGATCGCCGCGGTGATGACCGCCGAGATGGGCAAGCCGCTGGCCGAGTCGAAGGGCGAGGTGGCCTACGGTGCCGAGTTCTTCCGCTGGTTCGCCGAGGAGGCCGTGCGGATCGAGGGCGACTTCACGGTGTCGGCCGACGGGAAGTCGCGCATCATCGTCTCCCGCGAGCCGGTCGGTCCGAGCATCCTCATCACTCCGTGGAACTTCCCGCTGGCGATGGGCACCCGCAAGATCGGCCCGGCGATCGCGGCCGGCTGCACCATGGTGTTCAAGCCCGCGCAGCTGACCCCGCTGACCTCGTTCATGCTCGTCGACGCCCTCGTCGAGGCCGGCCTGCCCGCCGGTGTGCTCAACGTCGTGACCTCCAGCTCTGCGCGCCGGGTCGTGACCCCGTGGATGGAGTCCGGCATCGCCCGCAAGGTCACCTTCACCGGTTCGACCGAGGTGGGCAAGGGGCTGCTCGAGCAGGCTGCCCAGCACGTCATGAAGACCTCGATGGAGCTCGGCGGCAACGCGCCGTTCGTGGTGTGCGAGGACGCCGACCTGGAGAAAGCGGTCGACGGTGCGATGAAGGCCAAGATGCGCAACATCGGCGAGGCCTGCACCGCCGCCAATCGGTTCTTCGTGCACCGCTCGGTGGCGGACGAGTTCTCGAACCGGCTGGCCGAGCGGATGGGCGCGATGAAGATCGGCAACGGTCTGGATGAGGGCGTCGAGGTCGGGCCGCTCGTCGAGGAGAAGGCCCTCAACAAGGTGGCCGAACTCGTCGACGACGCCGTGCAGAAGGGCGCGAAGGTCGTCACGGGCGGCGAGAAGATCGAAGGCGAGGGCTACTTCTACCGCCCGACGGTGCTCACGGATGTGCCGGAGGACTCCGAGATCCGCCGCGAGGAGATCTTCGGACCTGTCGCCCCGATCACGGTGTTCGACACCGACGAGGAGGCCGTGGCGCTGGCCAACGAGACCGAGTTCGGACTGGCGGGCTACCTGTTCAGCGAGAACCTCGGGCGCGCGCTCAAGCTCACCGAGCAGATGCAGTGCGGCATGATCGGCCTCAACACCGGCCTGATCTCCAACGCCGGCGCGCCGTTCGGCGGAGTGAAGCAGTCCGGACTCGGCCGCGAGGGCGGCCGCGTGGGCATCGAGGAGTTCCTCGAGATCAAGTACGTCGCCACCCCGCGGGTCTGATCACCGACTCAGACGGCCCCTGCCGCGCACGAGGTGCGGCAGGGGCCGTCTGCTATTCAGGCGGCGCCGGAGGACGAGTCCCAGAGGCGCCCGGCGAGACGCGTCTCAGGCGCGCCGGCGGGCGAGCACGTCGTCGATCCGGCCGACCCCGCGGCGGTTCGCTCCGATCGCCGCACGACCATGCGTCAGAGCACTCTCGGAGACGCCGCTGTCCTCCCGCACCGGGTCCTCGAGCTCAGCGCGGTAGCCCAACTCCTCGGCGAACATCTCCGCCAGGCTCTCCTTGGAGTGGGCAGGCAGGCTGGTGGACGAGACGTCCGGTTCTACCTGCTGCCGCTGGGTCCGCTCCACCACAGGGGCTTCGACGTAGGTCGGCTTGGGCACCGGCGTCGGGTTCCATCCGGTCGCGGCGAATCGCTTGGCGAGCGGATCGTTCGTCCTGCTCGGCGCGGCGGGCGCGTCCTCGGCGCCCAGGCTCAGCGCGGGTCGCCGCTGCGCGCGCTGCACCCTGACCGTCGAATCGTCGTTTCCTGCCGAGCGCGGCGTCGGGGTCTGCGCAGCGGTTCGGGCGTGCGAGCCGGTCGCGGCCGGAGCCTCGCTCGTGGTCGGCTTCTCCATGGTCGGCTTCCCCGGTGCCGGCTTCTCCATCGTCGGCTTCCCCGGTGCCGGCTTCTCCATGGTCGGCTTCTCCGGAGCCTCGCTCGGGGCCGGCTTCGATGCCGCCACCACCGCTTCCCGGACGGCAGTCAGGTCGACGGTCTCGCGCTGGTCCGGCGATGGCGCTTCGGTGTCAGCCGAGGCCGGAGCCGAGGCCGCAGCCGAGGCGGGTGCGGGCTCGGCTGAGACGGATCCCGCCCGGGGCCGGGAGGCTCCAGGTTCCGGCTCGGTCCGAGCCCGCCTGCGATCAGCCGCGGCGGCCAGTGCCGCGCCGGCCCGACGTTCGGCAGCTGACCGCGGCGCGACGGTGTCCTGAGAAGAAGCATCGGCCCGAGCCCTGGAGGCGGATCCGCTGATGGTCTCGGCTGCCGTCGACCGGCCGGACGCAGTCCGTGAACCCGACACGGCCTGCCCGCGGTCCCGTGTCGCCTCTCGCAGTTCACGTCGCAGCGCGCGAACCCGAAGGTTGAGCGAGCGCACCATGAAGAGGCAGCCGGCGGCGAGCAGGACCGTCAGCACCGGAACCGCCCACGGCACGGCCCCGAACAGGGCCAGGACCGCGGTGACGACGGATCCGGCCAGGACCAGGAGGAAGACGATGCTGATCAACGGGATCACGCTCTTGAGCTGCGCGATCCGCTCCCCCACCTCGCCGGCGGATTCCTCGTGAGCCTCGTCCGCACGGCTGGTCTGCTGCGCGGGCCGGGCGGTGGAACGACCGCGAGCCGACGACCCGGTGCGGGTCTCCTGGGCATGCCGAGCGCTCCGGCCGGACACTCGAGGCGTCGCTGCCTCGGACTCCGGTCGGGCGCCGGAGCTCGATCCGGTCGAACCCACGGCGGCTGCGCGCGAACCATCAGCGCCGGGCCCCGCCGAGCCGGTGGAGCCGGCGAAGCTCTGCGCATCCGTCAATCGAGATCGAAGGTGGGCGGGGAACTCCCGTTTCGTGTGCTGTGACATCGGGGCACCCGGGACGTGGGAAGACTGGGAAGATTTCATGGGGGTGTCCATCTGATCGTGGTGGGCGGTGTACTGGTGGGCCGAATAGTGCTGTCCTACTGCAACAGGCAGCGGGACGAACTCCGCTGCCTGCTGCTCTGCCTGCTCCGAAGCATTCTGCCCGTCGATCACGGAGAGCGCTGGAGTCTCCCGCACGAGATGCAGCTCCGGCGCCTCGTCCGTCACCGGCACCAGCATCGGAGGCTGATAGCTCGCGGCTTCACGACTGCCGGCGAAGAGGCTGGGGCCTTCCGCCGGTGTCGAGCACGAGGCAGGAGCCGCTGGCTCGCATGGATGCGCGGCAGCCGGGATCTGGTCGATCTCGGTGCGCTGCGCCGCCCCGTCGATCCTCCTGAGGAGAGAGGGCAGCGTGAATACGAACAACACTCCGACGACGAGGGCGATGGTGATGCTGGTATCCACAATCCAACCTTAGGAGAGTGGAGCGGATCACGATTGCATCACACCAAGGTGTGTCGGACTCATTTCAGCAGCCGATGCGCGTCTCACCTGCCGTTTTGCACATCCCAGAAGCCGTCCTGCCGCGGATTCGCGCGGGTCCTGCGGACACTCACCGCTTCATTCCCGGTATCGCACCCGCCGCCAGTAGTCGAAGACTCCGAACGGGACGTCCTCGGCCACCAGTGCGAAGGTCCGGTGGTCGCGCCAATCACCGTCGATGTGCATGAAGCGCTCGCGCACGCCCTCGTCGCGGAAGCCCAGCTTCTCCACCACGCGCAGACTCGCCGTATTCTCCGGCCGGATGTTGATCTCCATCCGATGGAGGCCCAGGGAGGAGAAGCAGTAGTCGGTGGCCATCGCCACCGCGGTCGGAGTGTGGCCCAGGCCCGCCACACGCTCGTCGATCCAGTAGCCGAGGGAGGCGCTGAGGAGAGAACCCCATTGGAAGGAGCTCACAGTGAGCTGTCCCCGGAACCGGCCGTCCACCTCGAGCGCGAACGGAAGCAGGGCGCCCCTGCGCGCCTGCGAGTCGAGGATCCGCCGCAGCTGCTGGAAGCCGGGCAGCTGGTGGTCGGGTTCGGGGATCGTCGCTTCCCACGGCCGCAGCCAGTCGACATTGTGGCGCCGCACCTCGGCGAACTCCTTGGCATCGCGACGCTGCAGGGGTCGCAGCACCAGGCCGCCCTCGACCAGGGTCACCGGCCAGAAGCTGCTCATCGGCTAAACCGTCGGTTCTTCGGGCGTCTTCGCAGGGCGCTGCATCGGCAGGATCGTGGCGTCCGGGCTCGAGGAGTCCGCCGACAGCGGCGGCACCACACCCGGGTCCGGCGACTGCATGAAGATCCCGGTGTCGAGGTCCTCGCCGATGTCGGCTCGTGGCCCCGACAGCATCTCCGCCACCAGCGGCAGCGTCACCTCCAGCGACACCGACACGGCGGTGGTGTCGTCGGGCAGCGTCAACGCGATGGTGGCATCGAGCCGGCCGCACGCCGCGTTCTCGAACACGCCCATCCGGTACCCCGCCTCGAACTGGCGCCGACGGATCACCTCGGCAAGGCCGGGAAGCTCGGCGTCGAGCTCGAGGCGCATCAGATCCGCGATGTCGGGCTCCGCTCCGGTCCGCAGACCGCCCACGGTGATGAGCAGGTCGAACTGCTCCGCAGCCTGGCGGCACAGCTCCTCGAGCTGCGCCGCCGACCCCAGGAACGCCTCGACCGGATTGAACCCGTGCTCGCGGAGGAGATTCGTCGCCGTCGAGCGGGTTTCGGCCTCGACCTCACCCGACACCAGCACGACCAGGACCGTGTACCTGTCCTGCTCCACGGTCCGTGAACGCAGGAAGCCGTTCATCGCTCAAGTCCGGCTACGTACTCGTGCAACCATGCATTCAGCTCCTCGCCCAGATCGTCGCGGCGGCCCGCCAGCTGGATGACCGCCTTGATGTAGCTGAGCTTGTCGCCGGTGTCGTAGCGCTTCCCATTGAGCACGACGCCGTAGACGCCGGGCGAATCCGACGCCGCTCCGAAGGTCTGCAGCGCGTCGGTCAGCTGGATCTCCCCGCCGCGGCCGGGCTGGGTCTCGCGGAGGATGGGGAAGATCTCGGGAGCCAGGACATAGCGGCCGATGATCGCGAGGTTCGAGGGCGCATCGGCGGCATTCGGCTTCTCGACCAGGCCGGTGATCCGCACCACCCCGTCATCGCCGGTCTCCTCGACAGCGGCGCAGCCGTAGAGGTGGATGGAGTCGCGGGGGACTTCCATGAGGGCGACCACGCAGCCGCCGGTCCGCTCCTGGACCTCGATCATCTGCGGCAGGATCGGGTTGTGCTCGTCGATGATGTCATCGCCGAGGAGGACCGCGAACGGCTCCTGCCCGACATGCTGCTCGGCCTTGAGAACGGCGTGTCCGAGCCCGAGCGGGTCGCCCTGGCGGACGTAGTGGATGTCAGCCAGGTCCGAGGCGTGCTGCACGGCAGCGAGCTTCTCCTCGTCGCCCTTCTCCTTGAGCGCACGCTCCAGACCGTCGACGCGATCGAAGTGGTCCTCCAGCGGCCGCTTGTTGCGACCGGTGACCATGAGCACGTCGGTCAGACCTGCCGCCACCGACTCCTCGACGACGTACTGGATAGCGGGCTTGTCCACCACCGGCAGCATCTCCTTGGGAGTGGCTTTCGTGGCCGGGAGGAAGCGTGTTCCGAGGCCCGCAACGGGGATGACGGCTTTGCGGACCGATTGAGTGTTGTTCTCTGCCATGCGCGTCAGTCTACGCTGTGGGCATGGCTCCCCCGTCGAACTCGGCCGCGAAGGCGTCGTGGCGCACCGAAGTCCGCAGGAAGCGAGCGGACCGCACCGGCTGCGGGAGCGAGTTCGCCCACCAGCTCGCCGAGGCGCTGGCCGAATCCCGCGTTCTCGTCGCCTATGCCGCGCTGGCCGGCGAGCCGGATCTCGACCAGGCTCTCGACGCCGCTCGTGCCGCCGGGAAGCAGGTGCTGCTCCCGACCACCCATCCCGGCGAGCCGCTGCGCTTCGGGGTACTGGAGTCGCCGATGGCCGAGCTGCCGAGGGTCGGCACGTGGCAGATCCGGCAGCCGGAGCCGACGCTGTCCGCCGCCGAGGCGCTCGCCGGGACCGGCGCGAGCTCCGCCGGGGATCGTCTGCCGGCTCCCGTGGACACCATCCTGGTGCCCGGGCTGAGCTTCTCCCCTGCCGGCTGGCGCCTCGGCAACGGCGGCGGGTTCTACGATCGCACCTTCGGACCGCTCGGCGCTGCCCCGGTGGCCGGAACCGGAATCCGGGTGTTCGGGATCTGCTATCACGACGAGATCGTCGACGAGCTGCCCCGGGACGACTGGGATCTGCGCGTCGGGTCGATCGTGACGGAGCGCAGCACGGTTCCGACCGTCGATGCCGACTGAGTCCGGGCGTCTTCGGCGGGGTCCGGTCGGGACCGCTGGGATTCGACCGTGGCCCGCTGGGAATTGACAGCGTTCAACTGGACTATAATCTTCCGGGATTCTCCAGAAAGGTTGACCATGCCGACGTATTCCTATGCGTGCAAGAACTGCGGACACTCGTTCGACATCCACCAGTCGTTCTCCGACGAGTCGCTGACCGTCTGCCCCGAGTGCGCCGGTCGGCTCAAGAAGGTGTACGGCTCGGTGGGCGTGACCTTCAAGGGCTCCGGCTTCTACCGGACCGACTCGCGCTCGGAAGCGGGTTCGTCGTCGGGCGCCGGCTCGCCGTCGACCTCCTCCTCGGGCGCCGGCTCATCCTCGACCTCGAGTTCGGCATCGTCGAGTTCGTCGGCCTCGTCGAGTTCGGCATCGTCGGAGAAGGCTTCGGCCGGCACCTCGTCCAGCTCCGCGGACTGACCTTCTCCGGGTCGGGGGCTGTCTCTGGTGCCGGTGTCGCGGCAACCGCAGCCTGAGGTCACAGAAGCCACGACGCTCGACCCGTATCCACACCTCCGGATCGGCAGTGGCAGCACAGGTGGCATGGGAGTCACAGTCGGAGCATGTTCTCACTTCGGCTCCCACTGCGCCTGCGCACATCGCTCCCCCTCAAGGACAAGCGCCGGCTGCGGCGCGCTGTTGCGGCGGTCGCCCTGGCGGCCGCCACCATGCTCGTCGTCTGGACACTCACTCCGCGCTCCGCCGGAGTCGACGTCGTCGTCGCCGCCGAACCCATCGCCCCGGGCACCGAACTCAGCGCTGCCGATGTCAGCACCCGTGCCTACCCGGCCGAACTCGTTCCGGACGACGCGCTCCGGTCCCCGGCCGAGGCGGTGGGCAAGTCGGCGGCCGCTCACCTCTCCCCGGGCTCCCCGGTGACCGCGAGCGGATTGGTCCAGCCGCGGGAGGAATCGCTGACTGAAGGACAGCTCCTGATGCCGGTGACCGTCACGGACGAAGCTGCAGCCCGGACCCTGCAGCCCGGCCACCGAGTGCGCATCTACACGGCCGGGTCCGCAGCCGACGCCGGCGGCGGCAGCCTCGAAACCGCAGGCGAGTCCGAGTCCGCTGATCGCTCCGACGCCGGCTCGGACGTACCGGGGGCGGCCGCGGAATCAGGCTCGTCCTCGGCCCTGGTCGACATGGCGGTCGTGTCCTCGGTCGCACGCGAATCGGGCAGCTCGCTGAGCGCAGCTGTCACAGTGGTGACGCTCATCGTCACCGAGCAGCAGGCGGCTGCACTGGCCTCGGTCGCAGGCAGCGGCCTGCACTTCGCCCTGCTCAACTGAAGCCTCCGGCTAAGCTGAGGCCGGCGCAGCTGCGCCGCCATCCTCACCACTGAAGGACCTGACCATGTTCAAGGGCTTCCGAGATTTCATCCTGCGCGGCAACGTCATCGAACTCGCCACTGCCGTCATCATCGGGGCGGCGTTCACCGCCATCGTCACCGCGATCTCCGACAACTTCATCAACCCGCTCCTCGCTGCGATCGGATCACCCGGATCGCCGGCGCTGTCGTTCCGGATTCGTCCGGACCTCGAAGCGACCACCATCGACCTCGGCGCCATCATCACGGCCGTCATCAACTTCCTCATCGTGGCCGCGGTCGTCTACTTCATCATCATCGTGCCGATGAACAAGCTCGGAGAACTCCGCAGAAAGGGAGCTTCCGAAGAAGCGGTTCCGCCGACCGCCGAGGAGCTGCTGGCCGAGATCCGAGATCTGCTGGCGACCGGTCGGCAGGAGGTCGTGCCGGACCAGCGCATCGCAGGTGGGCCGAGCGTTGACAACCCGGCTGAAGACGACTTGAAATTCGGCTCCAACTCTCCGCGTCCCTGAGGATCAGTCCTTCGGCGGCGGCTGCACCCGCGTGCGCGACTGCCAGTGCGGTGGCCGCTCGGCCAGCAGTCGCTCGTCCGCCGAATCGCGATTCTCAGCGGGATCCGACGCACCGCCCGAATGCGGGGACGCTTCGTTGCGCACCATCCTGCGGTACGCCTCGACTGCCTTCTTCGCTGTGTCGTCGCGCTTCTTCGCCCCGCTGTCGCCGCCCACGACCCCTCATCGCCTCCGGTCGGCGTCGCTGCGCTCCACGGGCGACTGCTCGTCGGCCGAATCGTGCGACCCTTCGGCCACAGCGCTGCCATTCACCACAGTGCTGCCACCGGTTCCGGTGTCGCCATCGGCCGGGGATCCACCGGCTTCACGAGCACCCGACTCATCCGGCGACTGCTCGCCGCCCGCGGCCCGCAGATCCGCGTCGAGGAGGTCCTGATCGCGCAGCTGCCCGGTGTCGTACAAGGGCATGACGTCTCCCTGCCCGGCAGTCTCGGACGACACCGGAAGGAACACCTCGTGCTCGGTGCGTGCTACGGGCTCGGGGTGGGAGGCGTGCCCCGCCTGCGAGGCCCTGGCGACTCGCGAGCCGTGCCCCGCCCGCGAGCCCAGGTCCGGCTGCTCGCTGGTCCGGACGCGCGCGTTCCCTTCGGCAGGGGTGACCGGGTCGGGCGAACTCGCCTGTCGCTTCGCCTCGGCATAGCGGGCCCGGTAGCGGTCAACGGCCGCATTGAGACCCGACTCGACGCGCCTCGTCTGGCTCTTCTGCGCCAGCGCGGTGCGCAGCTGCTCCCGGAGCTCGCTGTCGCTGCGTGAAACGCGATCGGACTGGATCCAGTCGACCATCGCGTCGATATCCGATTCGGAGTACTTGTGCAGGGGCAGCCCGGGCGTGAGCTTGGGGCGGTTGCCCTGCCGGCCGACCACCACGGCCGCGGCCCGCGCGGCATCGAGCACCGCCTGCGGTGAGAGATCCTCGACGGTCTCCTTCCAGACGTCGAAGATGCGGTCGGCCTCGGACTGCGGGTCGACGAACGCGTCCGTGGACCACACCCGCAGGAATCGCCAGCCGCGCCGCGTCAGCGCCTCCGGCCGAAGCCGCTCCCGCTCGCGAATGCTCGGCGTGCTCGCATACGCCTGGCCGTCGGTCTCGACAGCCAGAGCCATCCCCTGCGCAGGTTCGGCGGAGACGGGAATGGCCAGGTCGATGTCGCCGTAGCGCTCCCACGCCGTCACTCCCGAACGCAGCAGCCGCTCCGCGATGTCCGAGATCAGCGGTTCACGCTCGCCGCTCCCGGCGGGCAGCAGCGCTCGACCGCCGGCGGCTGCATCAGCGAGCAGACCCGGCAGCACTCGTGCACCGTGCCGCAGCCGGCTGGTGTCGAAGTCGTCGGCTTCGAAGCAGGAGACGATGGTGAGCTTGCGGCGCGCTCGCGTGATGGCGGCAGCCAGCAGCCGCTCGCCGCCCGGCTTGGACAGACTCCCGAAGTTGTACACGATGCGCCCGTGGCGGGTCCGCCCGTACCCGAGGGACATGATCACGGCGTCCCGCACGGTGCCCTGGATCCGCTCGCAGTCGGTGACGACGAACGGCTCCTTCCCCGAATCGGTGAAGAACGAGGCGACGTAGGGGTAGTCGCGAATCGCCTTCTGGATCGCGGTGGCGACCCGCTGCGCGTGCCACGGAGTCAGCGTCACCACAGCCAGCGACTGCCGGGCCCGGGTGCGCGCGTGCTTGAGCACGAGGTCCACGACCCGCTGCACCTCGACGTCCAGGCTCTCCACCTGCCCGGTGCCCGAGTCGGGGGTGCCGAGCGCGTCCGGCACGAAGGACAGCTCCAGCCCCGAGCCCTCGTTGGTCAGAGCGGTCGGGACGCTCGTGATCGCCGAATCGTAGAAGTGACGGTTGGCAAGATCGACCAGTCCCGCGGGCGACACGCGATAGCTCACATGGAGCCGGTGGGTGGGCAGGAACTCCGCCAGCGCGGAGAATGCGCTCGGCACCGAGTCCAGCTCGCGCTGACTCCGGCGGTCCACCGCCACGCTGAACTCCCGCGGTCCCAGCAGCCGCTCGTCGCCCAGTGCGATCACCTGGCGGGCGCGAGCGATGGCGGGAAGCACCTCGGGCACGGACAGCCGCGCGGCGTCGGCGATGATCACCGCGTCGAACAGCGGCGCGCCGCTGAAGTGCTCCGGCACCTGGAACGGGCTCATCATCCAGATCGGCGCCAGTGAGCCGAGCACGGTCGGAGCGCTCTCGCTGAGCCGGTTCACGTGGAGATGACGCGAGCGCAGCTCGGCGCGCACTGCCTGCGCCTCCTGCGACAGCTCAGTGATCGCGCGCTTCCAGCCCTGGGCATGGCTCCACTGCAGGCGCGAGGCGCCGGCCGCCACGTACTGCTTGTCGCAGATCCGGAAGTCGGCCGCGACCCGGTGCAGCTCCGCACCGTCGTGCTCGCCGATCCGAGTATCCTCCGAGGCG
The DNA here is from genome assembly GCF_021729135.1 of Brevibacterium daeguense. GTDB lineage: Bacteria > Actinomycetota > Actinomycetes > Actinomycetales > Brevibacteriaceae > Brevibacterium > Brevibacterium daeguense. The sequence goes on along the minus strand of NZ_JAJTWW010000009.1, from coordinate 169,285 downwards.
AGCAGCTGCAGCACGGTCGCCCAGTAGGCGAGGTCGAACTCCTGGCCGACCAGCTCGTGGGGGACGCGGCGCTCGCGCAGGTCGTCGAGGAGTTCTCCGACACCCCATTGCAGCAGCTCCGCTTCGACGCGGGTCCGCTCCGGCAGGTCGGCGAGGCTCTCCCGGTCGCTGCCGAGCGCGTCGAGGCGTGCCTGCGCCTCCTCGACGAGCATGGCACCGAGCTCACCACCATCGGGGGTGTCGGCGAGAACCGGCTCGAGTGTGCGGAAGTCGGCCTCGATCTCCTGGCAGAGCTCATCGGCCTCGAGCAGTCCACGCGGGATCTGCGGACGGATGTCGCGTCCCGCGATCTCCCGCAGCTCGCGGCGCTCCTGCTGAGCTTGGAGCAGCGAGGTGTGCAGGTCCTCGACGGAGCTCCCCGGACGCAGGAACTCGCGGGCGGCCTTCTTCAGGCGATTGCGCTCGAACAGACCCATCTCGATCCCGTGCTCGCGGCGGTAGTCGGCAGTGCCGGTCGCGGCGATCAGTTCGGTGAGGTTGTGGTCGTACACGTCAGGTGAGAACTTGTCGAGGGTCTTGCGCACTGCCAGCAGCACCCGGAGGCTGCTGCCCCACGCGTTGATGGTCCGCTCCGGGTTGAGCCCCGCCTGCCGCAGCAGCGGCTCGACGAGTTCGACGAAGCCCGGGATCTTGCGACCGGCCCGCTCTGCGACCTGTCGGGCCGCCTCGGCGTCCTCGTTGCTGGCGAACCGCGCGCCGAACCACACGGTGTCCTCGACGCCGAGCGTGAACGCACCCAGCGCGGAGAACTCGATGAGGCGCTCCCGCAGCGCTGCTCGCGCCTCCGGGATGGCTTCCACCACGTCGGATCCGAACCGGACAGGGGTGGCGGGCCCCGGCTGATCCGCGGTCAGGCGGGCCAGATGCTGCATCGTGGAGAACACGGAGACGCCCCACGGCCGGCGGATCCGGTGCAGGGATTCGGAGTGCTCGGCCAGCACCGCGCGCTGCTCATTGAGCTTGGCGAGCAGATCGGCGAGTTCCGGCTTCTGCGCCCGCTCCGCGGCCGCGATCAGCGAGATCAGGCGGCGATGGATCTGGGCCGCCGTCATCCGCCCGTCGATTGCGAAGTCCTTGAGCCCGGCGTGGGCAAGGCGCTGCTCGAAGTCGTCGAGCCCATCCGCGGACTGGGCGATGTAGAGGACGCTGCGCCCGGTATGGGCCAGGGTGGTGGCGATCGCCACGGCCACCTGAGTGGCCCCGGTCCCCGGCGGGGTGTCGACGACGAGCGATTCGCCGGTCACCGCCGCGTCGACCACCGCCTGCTGGTCGCCGTCGACGTCGATGGCGAGGAACTCCTCCTGCGGCTTGCGATCCGGCAGCGGCCGGGGCTGCTCCCGAGGCGCCCCGGGCTCGGGGACATCCTCGTCCGGTTCGTCGAGATCCGCGCGCCCCTCGGCAGCGGTCCCGGCGTCGTCGGCCTGATCGTCTGCGGTTCTGTCGGACTCGGGGTCTGCCGACCGGTCGGGCTGCGCGTCCGGGGTCTGGTCGCTGCCGTCGGACCGCAGATCCGAGGCCTGGTCAGTGTAGTCGGACCGACGATCCGAGGCCTGGTCGCTGCTGTCGGACCGCGGGTCCGAGGTCTGGTCAGTGCTGTCGGGGCCTTCGGTCGGCTCCTCCAACTCACCACCGCCACCATCCGATCCTTCGGACTCCGGTTCGACAGCCGTCTGCGCATCACGCGGCTGACCGGCAGTCTCGGTGGGATCAGCCGAGTCGATGGGACTGCCGGGTTCGGACGCGGGAGCCGAGGTGCCCGGACCGCCGAACCGACGGCGCGCCTCGGGATCCCCCGCGAGGGCCCGGAGGATCGGATGGTCGGCGGGCAGCTCCTCAAGCGTGAAGGGCGCGATGATGTTCGCGAACGTCGATACGACCAATCGCTGATTCACCAGCAGGCCGGGCACACCCTTGGCCAGCGCGCGCAGCCGCTCGAACACCGGAGCCGGATCGAAGCCGTGGTTCACGCCGGTGGAATCGACCCATTCGTCGGCGTCGATCCGCACGTCGTGGACGCGTTTGAGGTAGTCCACCAGAGCCGGGTTGATCGTGATCTCGTCGTCGAGCACGATCTCGAAGTCCTCAACCCGGCTGCCGCGCGGCACCAGGCGCACATGGCGGAGCATGACCGGCGCGGCGTACTCCGTCCGCACTCCCCGTTCCTCACGGTTCCAGGTGGCGAACCCGATCGCGAGGTGAGCGGTGCTGATGCCGCGCTCGCCGGCGAGCTGTTCGGCCTTCTGGCGGATGGAGCGGGCGCGACGTCGGGCATCCGACAGCAGTTCCTGGTCGCGGATCAGGCTCGACAGGCGAGTGGCGCGCCCCGCGAGGAGCTGGGCCAAGCCGGACGGGTGGGCGCCGGTGAGTTCGATCGAGCCGTCCCGGGAGTCTCGGAACTGCAGCATGGTGTCGCGGCCGCCGATTCGGGCAGCCTGTTCCTTCCACGAGGCGAAGGCTCGGCCTACCGTGGTCTGCGAAGCGGAATCGGAATATGACACGCATCGAGCCTATCCGGAACAGCGGTCAGGAGAAGTCCGGCGCACCGGACTGCGCGAAGTTTTCGCTCGGCGGCTGTTAGACTGTCGATGCGCCGACGCCGGTGCCCGCCCCGCGCTGGCTTCTCTGCGGGGCACGCCCCCGTAGCTCAGGGGATAGAGCACCGCTCTCCTAAAGCGGGTGTCACAGGTTCGAATCCTGTCGGGGGCGCACTTGAATGACGTACAGAGCGCCGGGCCCTGCTCCGATCGACCGGATCTGCTGCTGAAGCAGACGTCTGCCACGATGAATCGCGGCGGCGTCGATCGGGTGGTCGTTCGGGCAGGGCCACCGGCGCCTGATCAGCGGGAGTCGCGCGGCACGCGCACCACCATGGTCGGGCACTGGGCGTACGGCAGCACCGACTGCGAAGTCGATCCGAGCAGCAGACCGGCGAAGCCGCCGCGGCCGCGCGAGCCGATGACGAGGACGTCGGCGGTATCCGATGCGCGCACGAGCACCTCGGCGGGCTGACCGTCGAACAGAGTCCATTCGACCGTCAGCTGCGGGTACTTCTGGGCGACCGCCGAGGCCGCGACTTCCAGCGTGCCCGACCCCTCATCGAAGAAGCGCTGCACATCGTGCGTGCTCGGCAGCCATTCCGGGCCGACGACGGTCGTGGTGACGACCCCGACGATGTGCAGCGGCGTTCCGCGATGTTCCGCCAGGAGCGCCGCCTCCCACAGAGCCGGAGAGCTCTTGCCCAGCGAGTCGATGCCGACGACAACAGAACCGGCGAAGTCGAGACCCGGAACGGACTCGAGGCTCTCGTCGAACTCCACCAGGTCGCCGCGCTGGTTGCGGACCGCCCGCGATGAGCTGTGCTTGGCCGCCCGCTCCGCCTCTGCCGTCCACCCGACGGGGACGACGATGGTCGGGCAATGGGAGTGCGCCGGCAGCGCGCTCGACACAGTGCCCAGCAGCCGGCCGGCGAACCCGCCCTTGCCGCGAGAACCCACGACCGCGAGCGAAGCCTGCTTCGACTCCTCCACGAGGACTCCGGCAGCGTCTCCGATCTCGATGACCGCCTCGACCGGCACACCTGCCGCCTTGACCTCTGCAGCGGCCTCCTTCAGCGTGGCGGTCACAGCGGCTCGGATCGAGCTGTCGTCGATCGGCACATAGGACACGTCGATGGTGGCGGCCGCAACGCTCGGGATCGTGTATGCCCCGACGAGCCGGATCGAGCGCTCCAGGGCCTGGGCCTCGTTGATGGCGAACCGCAGGGCATGCCTGCTGGCTTTCGAGCCGTCGACTCCCACGATGATCGCCTGCGGGTCCGCGACCTCCGGAACCTGCTGTTCCCTGACCACTGCGTCTCCTTCTTCCGGTTACAGCGTTTGTTCCAAGATACCGGCCCGTTCGCCCCGCCAGCAGAACTGTTCTGATTACGATTCGGCACCGCTCGCGGAATGGCCGCGCCGATAACTGTCGTCCGGCAAGATTCCTTGTTATATTCGAAACGTCAGACAAACCCGTACGACATCCAGACAACAGCGGGCGCCCAATCCTTTTGGGTGCTCCACGAAAGAACAGGAGCAAGTTATGGGTATTCTCGCTTTTCTCATCCTCGGCCTGATCGCAGGTGCCATCGCGAAGGCCATCCTCCCGGGTAGGCAGGGTGGCGGCTGGCTCGGCGCACTCGCCGCCGGCGTCATCGGAGCCGTCCTGGGCGGCTGGATCGGAAGCGCCCTCTTCGGCACCGGAGTCAACGAGTTCTGGTCGCTGAGCTCGTGGCTGCTGGCCATCGGCGGTGCGATCATCGTGCTCGTCATCTGGGGCTTCATCTCCGGACGCTCGCGCACGCGCGCCTGAGCATCTGACACCACCACGAACGCGGGTGGTGCGGTTCGAATCGAACCGCACCACCCGCGTTCGTGTGTCTCCACGCGCTGCTCGTCGTCAGCGACGACGAGCAGCAGAGCGGATGCGGAGCAGCGACGAAGGTCGCGGACGAGGGTTGAGTCAGGCCGCGAAGGAGTACTCCAGGAATGGCCGCCAGGATTCCGCAGGATTGTCCAGGTCTCGCAGCCACCACTGCCCCGCGCGCGGCGCCTCGGGCTTGACGCCCAGCCGCCAGCCCATCTCCTCCGGGGTCCTGTTGCCCTTGCGGTTGTTGCACGAACGACAGCAGGCGACGAGGTTCTGCCAGGTGTTCCCCCCGCCTCTGGAACGCGGGAGCACGTGGTCCACGGTGGAGGCGCGCACACCGCAGTATGCGCACTTGAACCCATCCCGTCGCAGCACGCCCCGCCGGGAGAGCGCGACAGAGCGTCCGCTCGGGGGCCTGACGTACCTGCTGAGGATGATCACCGAGGGCTGCTGCATGGCCAGGTGCTCGCTGCGCACCGGGACAGCCTCATCGGCGGCAAGCACAGTGGCTTTGCCTGCCAGGACCAGCACCACCGCCCGACGGAACGAGACCACCGACATCGGCTCGTATCCGGCGTTGAGAACCAGTGTCTTCACCTGCGCGCTCCTTGCCCCGGGCGAGTCCGTGCCCGGCTTCCGCAAACACAGAAGGCGCTGCGCATGCGCGCAACGCCTTCAGAAGTCCACATCGGATCTATCGAGTCGACTATGGAATAGGCAAGGCCCCGTTCACAGCACGCGAAGAGGCTCGGCCGTCGCACGGCGACCGCGCTTCCTGCACTGCATTCGCTTCTCACGGGACTCCCTGATTCCAGGATGATGTGGTCACGACTGCCATAAGAGTAACCGAGGCCCCACGATGCGCAAGAGCCGACCATCGCCCAATTCTGCTCGGCCGAGAAGATTTCGCCTGCAGTTCACCACCTCTGCACCGACGCCCCGGCGGGAAGTGACCGCAGACTCCAGCAGTGCAGCCTGCCGTCGCCGGCAGGAAGCATGCGCCGCCCCCGCGAGCCAACAGCCGCCGCCCCTGGCGGGAGCGGCGGCACACCGTCCCTGGGCACGCAGAGGGCCCGGCGACCGGGTGGACCATAACCCGGACGCCGGGCCCTCTGCGTGAAGAGCCGTCGGCTGAAGCCGATCAGAGAACGCGAATGTAGGTGACGCTGCCCATCCACGAGTGGCTGCGGTACGAGGTGTCCGAGCTCGAGGAACCCGCGTCGTACATCATGCCGTTGCCGGCGTAGATGCCGATGTGGCCGGGCTTGTAGACGAGGTCGCCCGGCTTCGCCTCGGACGCGGAGACGACGGTGCCGGCAGCCTTCTGCGCGGACGAGGTCCGCGGCAGGTTCACACCGGCCTTGCCGTAGACGAAGGCGGTGAACCCGGAGCAGTCCCAACCGCTGGGCGAGGTGCCGCCGTAGACGTAGGGCACGCCGACGTACTGCTTGGCGATCGCGATGACCTGCTCGGCCTTCGAACCGTCCGGCACCTTGACGTCGCCGCCGGCCTTGCTCGACGACCCCTCGGAAGAGCGGTCGGAGCTGCGGGAGGAGTTCGATCCCCGGTCGCTGGGCGCAGCGGAGGATGCGTTCGACTCGGATGAGGAAGGCTCCGGCTCGGGCTCCGGCTCCGGAGCCGGTTCGGGTGCTGCGGTGGCGGTGACGGGTTCGGCCTGGACGGCATCGGCCGCGTCATCGCCTTCGCCGTCCTCGGCCTCTGCGGCCTCGGGGACGACGATCTTGGCCTGATTGGTGAACTCGACCTCGGAATTGTCAGCCGCTTCGGCGGAAGCGGAGACGACGCCTTCGTCCTTGCCGGCCTGGTTGGCGGCAGGCAGTCCGACGGTGACGATCAGGCCGCCTGCTGCGGCGACAACCGCTGCGCGACGGCCGACTGCGCCGGTGTTCGCACTCAGAGCTTCGGTGAGCTCGGTGAGTGGTGTCTTGACTGGGGTGCTGGCGGCGCGACGGCCGTGCTTCTTCTGTGCCACAGAGTTCCTCTCCACAACCTACGAGGTGAGCTGTCGGGCTCGAGCTGGAGGTGCTCGGCCACTCTCACGAGTGACTTAGCCCCGAGTCCATCGGGACAAAGGTGGTTCCCCCGTTGCCGCTTTCGGTCCTGGTCATTCAGCGAGGGAGCGGCACTCGGTTACCCACGCCGGCCGGCTCCGGAAGAAGCCGACTGCTAAACGGTAACCGAAGCAGGGCCCCAATGTCACATTTACATCACGAAAAGAATGTCAGAAGCGTCACATTTTCAGTGAATTGCCTGGTCAGAAGCACCAAAACTCGTGGAAAAAAGGTGTAACGAAGAGGTCGAGAGAGTGTTACGAAGCGGTTGCGACGGACCCTCGGGCGATCGGCGACGCGCTCAAGCGGAGGACGCACTCAAGCGGAGGACGCGATCGCCCTCACGAAGATGTGCGAAGCGGTCTCCCGAGGCAGATCGAGGACGTTCTCCGCCTCCGGAGCGCGCACCGTGATGTACTCCCCCGCCGGTTCGCAAGTCACCGCCACACCCGGCAGGACGCCGGTCTGGCGCAGCTGCGCCAGGAGATAGGTGTCGACCTGCAGAGGTTCGGCGAGCCATTCGATCCGGACCTCGCTGCGGCCGGTGGCGGGGCAGGCCTCGGTGAGCGGGACGACGTCGTCGGAGACGACCGGCTGTTCGGCGCCGAGAGCTTCAAGACCCGGAATCGGGTTGCCGTAGGGACTGGTCTGGTGTTCGGGCAGCAGCGTCACCAGCCGCTTCTCGACCTGTTCGCTCATCACGTGCTCCCAGCGGCACGCCTCATCGTGGACGAGCTCCCAGTCGAGGCCGATCACGTCGTTGAGCAGCCGCTCCGCAAGCCGGTGCTTGCGCATCACCGCCGTCGCCAGCTCCCGGCCTTCCGGCGTGAGCTCCAGATGACGGTCGGTCCCGACTCGGAGCAGACCGTCGCGCTCCATCCGCGCGACCGTCTGGGACACCGTCGGCCCCGAATGCTCGAGGCGTTCGGCGATGCGAGCACGCAGAGGTACGATCTCCTGCTCCTCCAGCTCCACAATGGCTTGGAGGTACATCTCGGTGGTGTCGATGAGATCGTTCACGAACTGTTCTGCTCCTTACGCGCCGGTCCACCCAGTCTAACGCGCAGCTGAATGCGGGGGGCGCGAGCAGACCGCGCTCCCCCGAGCCGGCGGTCAGCCGGCATTCACATACGCCGTCTTGTGGTTGGTGTAGAACTCTCGAGCAGCACGTCCCTGCTCGCGGGGACCGTAGCTCGATCCCTTCCGGCCGCCGAATGACGTGTGGTAGTCCACTCCTGCCGTGGGCGCGTTGACCATGACCATGCCGGCGTCGGAGTGGCGCTTGAAATGCGCTGCGTGCTTGAGCGAGTTCGTGAAGATCCCGGCCGACAGCCCGAAGGGTGTCCGATTGGCGACGGCGAGCGCCTCCTCGTAGTCCTTGACCTTGATCACCGATGCGACCGGGCCGAACACTTCCTCGGTATTGATGGTCATGGTCTCAGTCGTCTCGGTCACCAGCGCCGGGGCGAGGAAGTAGCCTTCCGAAGGTCGCTCGACGACTTCGCCACCGTGGACGGTGGCGCCCTCCGAGGCGGCGATCCCGAGGTATCTGCGATCCTGCTCGAACTGCGAGGCGGACACCACCGGCCCGATCACGGTGTCGGCGTCGCGTGCGTCACCGACGACAAGGCGGGCCATCTTCTCCTTCATCAGGGCGACGAACTCGTCGTGAACGTCCGCCGTCACGATGAGTCGGCTGGACGCGGTGCAGCGCTGCCCGGTGGAGAAGAACGCGCCGTTGACCGCGGCGTCGGCGGCGGCCTGCAGATCGGCGTCGCCGAGGACGATGAGGGGATTCTTGCCGCCCATCTCGCACTGCACCTTGGCACCGGCGGCCGTGGCGTTGGCGATGACGCCTTCGCCGACGGCCACCGATCCGGTGAAGGTCACGGCGTCGACATCCCGGGACGAGGAGATCGCGTCGCCCACGACACCGCCCGGACCGGTCACGAGGTTGAGCACCCCGTCCGGCACACCGGCATCGATCAGGATCCGCACGAGCTCATGGGCGCAGGCGGGGACGATCTCCGCCGGCTTGAATACGACGGTGTTCCCGTAGGCAAGAGCCGGTGCGATCTTCCACGCCGGAATCGCGATCGGGAAGTTCCAGGGGGTGATGACCCCGACCACCCCGACGGGCTCATGTGTCATCTCCACCGTCAGGCCGGGGCGGACCGACTCGACGATCTCGCCGGTGTTGCGGATCGCCTCGCCGGCGAAGAACTTGAAGATCTGGGCGGCCCGAAGCACCTCCGCGGTCGCCTCCGTGATCTGCTTGCCCTCTTCCCGCGCCAGCAGAGCGCCGAGCTCGGCCGACCGTTCCTTGAGCACCGAGCCCGTGGTGTCCAGGATGTCGAACCGCTGCTGGATGGACCCGGTCGACCATTCCGGAAGAGCGGCCCTGGCAGCGGCGATCGCGCGTTCGACGGTGGCGGCATCGGCGCGCGCGAAGTGTCCGAGGACATCCGAGGTGTCCGAGGGATTCACATTCGCGCTGCGTTCCCCGCTGCCCACCCAGGAGCCGCCGATGTAGTTGTCGAACCTCGCCTGTGCAGAGTATTCAGTCATTTCCGTCCTCAATCGTTCGTGTCCTGGTGTGATCCGGACAATGGGTTGCTGGGTTGAATGAGTCGTCCGATCATCGCTGTGTCCGAGGTCGCGGTGAGCACCGCGAACGCGGCTCCAGAAGTCAGCCAGCAGCCCGACGGGTCGTCCTCGCGCTCACGGGTTGAGCCGGGTGATGGTCCAGCGGTCCCCTGCGTCCAGCGGTGGGGTGCCCTCGGTGCTGCGATACAGGAAGCGGTCGTGGAACCGGTTGGCCTGTCCCTGCCAGAACTCGATCTCGACAGGCCTGACCAGGTACCCGCCCCAGAATTCAGGACGTGGGACCTCCCTGCCCTCGTATTCGGCGCTGGCCCGGTCGTAGGCACGATGCAACGCCTCTCTGGACTCCACCGGCTCCGACTGCCGACTGGCGACAGCTCCCAGCTGAGCCCCCCGCGGGCGCTTGGCGAAGTACTCGTCGGACTCCTCCGCCGAGGTGCGAACCGCGATCCCCCGCACACGCACCTGCCGGTGCATGTCGTGCCATGGGAAGACGAGCGCGATTCTGTTGTCGGCCGCGATCTGCCGCCCCTTCGCGGAGTCGTAGTTGGTGAAGAACACGAAGCCCTCGGCGCTGAAGCCCTTGAGCAGGACAACTCGGGCGCTGGGACCGCGCGGGTCGTCCGGGTCCGCGGTCGCCACCACCATGGCGTTGGGCTCCCGCACCGGATCCGCGGCTTGCTCGTACCACTGGGCGAACTGGGAGTACGGGTCGGCTGCGACGTCCGCGGCACCGAGCGCGCCGTACTCCACCCGCTGGTGGGCCAGCGAGTCCATGCGTGAACGTGGGTCGGTCATGGAGCCACACTACTGCTCGCCGGGGACACAGCGCACGGGCTTTGACGGCCTGCGCGGTAGGATCCAGTTGTGAATGAGCCAAACAGCTTCGTGAAGATCCCGTCCGAACTCCTCCCGGCTGACGGCCGGTTCGGTGCCGGTCCGGCCCGCATCCGCCCGCCGCAGCTGGACGCGCTGGTTGCGGCCGGAGCCGAGGTGATGGGCACCTCGCATCGGCAGGCGCCGGTGAAGAATGTCGTCGGCCGCATCCGCACCGGACTCGTCGAGCTGTTCGACCTCCCCGAAGGCTACGAAGTCGTGCTCGGCAACGGCGGGGCGACCGCCTTCTGGGACATCGCCGCATTCGGGCTCGTCCGCAGCAAGGCCGCCCACGCCTCGTTCGGTGAGTTCGGCGCGAAATTCGCCAAGGCCACCACGACCTCCCCCTTCCTCTCCGCCTCTGACATCGTCGAGGCGGATCCCGGTTCCGGTGCGGTGCCGAATGCGGCAGCCGACGCCGACGTCTATGCCTGGCCGCACAACGAGACCTCCACCGGCGTCGCGACCTCGATCAAGCGACCCAGCGGCATCGCCGAGGATGCACTCGTCGTCATCGACGCCACCTCGGCGGCAGGCGGCCTGGCCGTCGACATCCGCGAGACCGATGTCTACTACTTCTCCCCACAGAAGAACATGGGATCCGACGGTGGCCTGTGGATCGCGATCATGTCGCCGCGCGCCATTGCCCGTGCTCAGGAGATCAAGGACTCAGGTCGCTGGATCCCGGCTTCACTCGACCTGGTGACTGCGATCGACAACTCGCGCAAGAACCAGACCTACAACACGCCGGCCGTCGCCACCCTGATCATGCTCGCCGAGCAGATCGAATGGATCAACGGCAACGGTGGCCTGGCCTGGGCTGCCGAGCGGACCGCGCGCTCGGCGAAGGCTGTCTACGACTGGGCGGAGGAGTGTGAGGTGACGACCCCGTTCGTGGCCGACCCGGCCGACCGCTCGAACGTCGTGTGCACGATCGACTTCGCCGAGGACGTGGACGCGGCTGCGATCACGACGATGCTGCGGGCCAACGGCGTCGTCGACATCGAGCCCTACCGGAAGCTCGGACGCAACCAGCTGCGAATCGCCACCTTCGTCTCGGTCGAGCCGGACGACGTCAAGGCGCTCCTGAGCTGCATCGACTACGCATTGACCGCCCTGCTGAAGTAGTCCGCGTCGTCGAACGCAGATTCGACACTGATGCCCCGGAAACCGGCAGTTTCCGGGGCATCGGTGTCGAATGGACGACCGGGAGTGTCGAATGAACCGACCCGGCCGGCGAGTCAGACGTTGAGGTAATGGACCACGTTGCCGACCACGAACGCGCCTGCGGCGACGGCGGCAGCGCTGAATTCGATGATGATGCCGATCCCAGCAGCCTTGATGGCCGTCCAACTGGAATCCCATGCGGTCCGGTAGTCCTTCAGTCGGAGGTACTCCGCCAGGTACAGGCCTGCGACGAAGCCCAGCAGCAGGCCGATGATCGGCACCACGAAGAAGCCGATGACTGCAAGCACGCCGCCCACCAGCAGGGAGCTGTTCGGCACCTGCTTGGCCTTCAGCCGCCTGCCGGTGAGAACCCAGGACGCCGTCATGCCGATGCTGACCAGCACGGCGATGACCGCGAATGTCACCCAGCCGGTGGTTCCCCCGATGGCGATCGCCCAGCCCAGCGCTGCCAACCCGATGAGGATCGAACCGGGCAGGACGGGCACGACGATGCCGATGCAGCCCACCAGAATGGCGATGCCCGCGATCGTCGTGGCGACGACATCGACCGTCATGAACCTGCGCTCACTTCGATCGCATCATGCAGGTCATCGATGGCAGGCTGACCCGCGTCGGGGCTCTGCTTGTGGACGTCGGTCTCGGAATGAGCACCGCATCCGGCGTCGAGGGACACGACCCGGCCGTCGAAGGGCGACCATTCATTCGCGCAGACCCCGAACTGGGTCCGCAGGGTGCCGGCCATCGGCAGCAGGTAACCGCAGCTCGAGCAGTGAGCGGTCGCGCGCTTGGCGTACTCGCCCTCCGGCCCGGCATCGGAGGCGTTCCAGCGCTCCGCCGCGTTGGCCAGTCCCACGGGCGAGAGCACCCGCTTGCGCCCCAGACCGAACTCGAAGTTCGGCACCTGGTCGACGTCCTCGTCGTCTTCCAGGGGCACCTGCTCGAAGCTGGGCTGGAGATTCGGGTCCTCGTCGACCTTCGGGAGCACATCGCGAGCGCCCAGGTCATCGGGCTGCAGTCGCTCCTCCCACGGAACCCAGCGCGGCGGGACGAGTGCCTCGTCCCCGGGGAGCAGTGCCGTCTCGCAGACTGTGACCTTCTTCGACCTCGGAGCCCGGGCGAGCACGGCCACCCAATGCCAGCCCCGATAGGCCTTCGCAGTGCAGGTGAAGGAGTGCGTCGCCAGCCGCTGCCCTTCCATCACCGCGCCGAGGTGAGCGCCGATGTGGTTCGGGTCGGCCACCTCGGCGATGGCGTCACGGGCGATCGACACGGCATCCAGCAGCAGCTTGTCCGCCATCGGCTTCACCGGGCGCCGGGCGCTGAACGACTCCTCAGCTACCTCGCCGACTGCATCGACAGGTGCCTCGACCTCGACGTCGACAGCCACCTCGCCGACTGCATCGACAGGTGCCTCGGCAGCAGACCTCGCAGCCGCCTCGGGCTCATGCGCCACGAGGTCACGCTCTTCCCCGGCAGGTGCGGCGGATTTCACGCCGTCCAGCCAGCGCGGAAACAGTTCTGACATCAGCCCTCCAGATCGTCTGCGATTGCGCGCAGCACTTCTGCAACCTTATGCGAATGAGCAGGATCGGGATACCGGCCTCTGCGCAGCCCGGTGGAGGTGTCGTCGAGGAGCCGGATGACGTCGTCGATCATCGACGCGGTCTTGTCCGGATCCCGACGCATGCGCTTGGCGACCGGCGACTCGACGATGCGCGCTTTGAGGACCTGCTTGCCCTTGCGGCCGTCGACCATGTCAAAGTCGAGGCGCGTGCCCGGCTTGACCTCGACATCGGCCGGCAGCGCGCTCGAGTGGAGGAACACCTGTTCACCGTCGTCTGCGGTGACGAATCCGAATCCCTTGGCGGGGTCGAACCATTTGACGCGTCCGGTAGGCATGATGTCCTTTCACAGGAGAACGGCGGGAATGATCAAGTGCGAGGCGCAAGCGGCGAATGCGCGGTGGGGCGAGGAGTGCGGTACGGCTCAGGCGCGGCGGCGTGCGATGGCGCGCCCGAATTCGACCACCAGCAGGATGAACGCCGCGGGAATCGTGAGCATGCCGATCCAGGTCAGGGTCACCGAGGGCGTTGAACCCGAGACTCCGGCGATCACCACAATGACGAGAGCGAGGAGGCCGATCAGGCTCAGAGCCACTGCCGACGCGATGATGACGGTATCCGCCCGGGGCGTCCCAGCACTCCGTGAGTTCTCAGCAGTCGACATGCGCACCTCCTCCGTTGATCACTGACCGAACCAGTGTAGCCGCACCTCCCGTCGCACGAGCCACCGGGCTGCGGGTGCGCTCTGGCTCCCTTGGCGGCCGAGGGAGCCACGGCATCCCGGACTACACTGGAGGCGATGCCCCAGCTCATCTCATTCGCCGCCTGGCTCGCCCGAGCCGAGGAATCCTGGTTCACCGCCCTGTGCACTGCTCGCCGCGACCTCATGCGCGCCGACATCACCACGCTCGGCGGCGTCGCGGCGGCGGCGGCCTCGCGCGCCGGGGTCGCGGCCGGCCTGGAAGCGCTCTCCGTCCCCCACCTGCGAGCGGCACACCGCGCCGCCGTCGCCACTCGCGTCGACCCTGCCGTCCCGGCTTCCGCGCTCGGCGCCGACGAAGCGGTGCTCGCCGAGCTGCTGCGCCTGGGACTCATGTGGCCGGCCCAGGATTCTGCGGTCGACACCCCACTGGCCGCGCCCGCATTCCGCATCCACAGCGAGGCGGTCGGACTCCTGCCGACCTCTGCCGCCGACCGTGCCGCCGACATCGCGTGGCTGCACAGCGCGCGGCCGCAGCAGGTCTCCCCCACTCGGATTGCCCACTCGCTCCTGGAGAACGCGCAGGCCGCAGCGGCAGGCGGCGTCGTCGGCGAGGTGCTGTCGGTGCTCGACGCATTCGACGACGCGCCCGCCTCCCAGCTCACCAGCGGCGGAGTGGGCAAGCGGGATATGCAGCTGCGCGCCCGGGCGACCGGACTGGACTACTCGAAGGCGGTGTTCCTCACCGAGCTCGCCGGGCAGGCCGGGCTGCTCGGCGTGGGAGGCAAGGACATCGACCCGCAGTGGCTGCCGACCGTCGCCTACGACTCCTTCCTCGACCTCGACCGCGCCGAGGCGCACTCCCGCCTCCTCCACACCTGGCTGATGGGCACCGTCGACACCACTCATGTGCTGGCCGGCAGGACGGGGCGCGGGGAGCGGATCCATTCCCTTTCCTCTGCCGCCGGCGGCGCCCGGCTCAACCCCTACGCCGGATTCCCCTCGAGCCTGCCGCAGCTGCCCTACCTCAAGCACCTGGTGCTGGCGGAGCTCGCGGAGACCGCCGAGGGGCCCGCCCGCGCCCAGGCGGGCGCCACCCAGGCGGGCGCCAGCACCCAGCCGACCGGCGTCCCGGGCGTTGACTCTCAGCCGGCCGGAACCCTGCCGGCCGCAGCCGAAGACGGCTGGGCGATCCCGGACGCGGAACTCTTCGCGCGCCTGCAGTGGAAGAGACCCCTGGCTGCCGCGCTGTCACGTGCGACCGTTGATCAGCTTCTCCGCGAGGCGCAGGCGCTCGGCCTGGTCAGCTCACCGCTGGCCCATCCCGAGCAGCACGCACTCACCGCGATCGGCCGCCGGGTCGCCGCGGACCTGCGGGTGGCGATGCGCGCGGCCCCCGCCCCTGCCGGCTATGACCCCGGCCTGGTGGAGGTGTCGGACCGGGTGCGCGGTCTCGTCACCGAGCTCCTGCCCGCCCTCCAGACCTCGGTGCTCGTCCAGTCCGATCTGACCGCAGTCGCCACCGGACCGGTCGATCCGCGCCTGCACGCCGAACTCGACAACATCGCCGATGTGGACACCCGCGGCCAGGGCACGGTCTACCGCTTCACCGCCGACTCGATCTCCCGGGCACTGCGCACCGGCATGTCCGTCGCCGACGTCCACGAGCTCATCGCCCGCGTCTCCTCGACCGGCGTCCCCCAGCCGCTTCGCTTCCTCATCGACGAAGCCGCCGCCAAGCTGCGGCGAGTGCAGGTCGCCCCCGCCCGCTCGGTGCTCGTCGTCGACGATCCGAGCGATCTCGAGCCGCTGCTGGCCGACCCGCAGCTGCTCGCCGCCGGCCTGAACCGCGTGAGCACGACGGTGGCGGTGGCGGCAGTCCCCCAGGACCGCCTCGCCTCGCTCCTGGAAGCGGCGGGTCAGCCCACCCTGCGCCACCATGCGACCGCCGGACCGCCGCCTCGGGCGGCCCGCACTCGCGCGAGCGCAGCCGTGACCCGGCGTTCCCTGCTGGTGCCGGAGAAGGACCTGCCGCACCACATCCGCGGTCTGCTGCACGCCCGCAGCGCTGCGGCGTCGGGCTCGGCCGATTCGCCGCTCGGCATCCTCGACGTGCTGCGCGAGGCGGCCGCAGCGGGGTCAACGGTTGCGGTCACCGTCGTGGGCGCCGACGGCAGGCGCAGCCGGTTCCCCCTGCGCCCCGTCCAGGTCACCACCGGACGCGTCCGCGGCATCCGCGAGGCGGGCGGGCGCGCCACCGAGGTGGCGCTCGGGATCTCCCGGATCGCCTCGGCCGAACCATTGGGGGACGACAGGTGAACGGTCCCCTCATCGTCCAGTCGGACCGCACGATCCTGCTGGAATCCGCTCATCCCGACGCCTCCGAAGCGGCCATCGCGATCGCACCTTTCGCACAGCTGACCCGGACTCCGGAGCACGTCCACACCTACGCGATCACGCCGCTGGGCCTGTGGAACGCCCGTGCCAGCGGCCACGACGCCGAATCGGTCGTCGACACCCTGCTGGAGTTCTCCAAGTATCCCGTTCCGCACGAGGTGCTCCTCGATGTCGTCGACATCATGGATCGGTTCGGGGTGCTCACGCTGTCCAGCTCACCGGTCCACGGCCTGGTGCTCGCCAGCGCCAACCCGGAACTCCTCGACGACCTGGCCGAGCAGCCGGAGATGTCGGGGATGCTCGGTGCGCGCATCGATCGCTCGACGATCACGGTCCACCCCTCCGAGCGCGGCGAGCTCAAGCACCGGCTTCTCAAGCTCGGGCACCCGGTGGCCGACCACGCCGGCTACGTCGACGGCGAAGCGCATCAGATCGTGCTGTCGGACGACACCCACGCCGGGAAGTGGCACCTGCGCGACTACCAGCAGCGGGCAGTGGACGCGTTCATGTCCGGCGAGTCCGGTGTCGTGGTGCTTCCGTGCGGCGCCGGCAAGACCGTGGTGGGCGCGGCGACGATGGCCTCCGTCGGCACGACCACGCTGATCCTGGTGACGAACTCCGTCTCCGCGCAGCAGTGGAAGTCCGAGCTCCTGCGGCGCACCTCGCTGTCCCCCGAGGAGATCGGCGAGTACTCGGGAGCGGTCAAGGAGATCCGGCCGGTCACGATCGCGACCTACCAGGTGCTCACCACTCGCCGGAAGGGCTCGTATCTGCACCTGGAGCTGCTCGACGCGAGGGACTGGGGGCTGGTCATCTATGACGAGGTGCACCTGCTGCCGGCCCCCGTCTTCCGGCTGACGGCCAGCCTCCAGGCCCGCAGGCGCCTCGGCCTGACCGCGACCCTGGTCCGCGAGGACGGGCGGGAGGACGAGGTGTTCTCCCTCATCGGCCCCAAGCAGTTCGAGGCGCCCTGGAAGGAGATCGAGCGCGCCGGTTACATCGCGCAGGCCACCTGCCACGAAGTCCGCGTCCGCCTCGATTCAGGTTCCCGGATCGCCTACGCCCGGGCCGCCGGGGAGGATCGCTACCGGCTTGCGGCATGCACGGACGCCAAGGTGCCGGTCGTCGAGGAGCTGGTGGCGGATCACCCGAACGCGCAGGTCCTCGTCATCGGTCAGTACCTCGATCAGCTCGAGGAGCTCGGCGCGGCGCTCGGCGCTCCGGTGCTGACCGGACAGACGCCGCTGAGCGAGCGGACGCGCCTGTTCGACGCCTTCCGAGCCGGCGAGGTGCGCGTGCTCGTCGTCTCGAAGGTTGCGAACTTCTCCGTCGACCTGCCCGAGGCGTCAGTCGCCATCCAGGTGTCGGGCTCCTTCGGATCCCGGCAGGAGGAGGCGCAGCGGCTGGGCCGGATCCTGCGTCCCAAGGCCCACGCCGAGCCCGCGACCTTCTACACCGTCGTCGCCGCCGACACCGTCGACGAGCAGTTCGCCGCTCACCGCCGCCGATTCCTCACCGAGCAGGGCTACGCCTACACGATCCGGAACCACCCCTTCGAGGACTGAGGAGCCGCGGAGCCCAGTCGGAGCACCAGCCCCGGGTGCCGGTCCGAGGGGCGACGCGAGAGATCGGAAGGCGCGCCGCAGCAGGCCGGGCGTCAGGCCGAGCGCGCTGCCTCCCCCGCGCCGACGGGCAGCGCGGCAGCGGCGGTATCCAGCGGCTCCGCCGCAGCGCAGTCGCGAACGGCCGAATCCCCGGCGGCTTCGTCGTCGACGAGCACCTCGCGCGCCGGCGAGCGATTCGCGCCCAGCTTGATGAACCCGACTCCGCCGAGCACGAGCACCCCGCCCGCGAGCTGCATGAGCACCGGGAGCTCAGCCAGCACCAGCCAGGCGACGACGACGGAGAAGGGCACCTCGATGAGGTTGACGAAGCTCGACACCGTCGCCCCGATCAGGCGGATGCCGGCAATGCCGGTCAGGTACGCCCCGCCCGTCGCCATGACGATCAGGAACACACCGACGTACCAGGGAACGCTGATCTCACCGAGCGCGATGTCGGCGGTGCGGAATTCGTAGTCGAGCAGCCCAGTGGGCCACAGTGCCAGGATCACGCCGGCGCCGATCCCCATGCCGATCCCCGTCATTGCCACGGCCGGGATCTGGATGTCGGTCTTGGCGCCGACCAGGAAGTACGCGCACAGGCAGACAGCGGCGCCGAGTGCCATGAGCACGCCTCCCAGATGCAGCTGCGCTCCGCGCGGATCGAGGACGAGCACCAGCCCCGACATCGAGACCGCCATCCCGATGAATGTCAGGAGCGAGGGCCTGGCCTTGGTCCGCAGCCACACCCAGAACACGATCATCAGGGGTGCGGTCATCTCCAGCAGCAGCGCCACCGCGACGGTGAGGTGCTCGACCGCCATGAAGAACAGCCCCTGAACGCCGGCCATCGCCACCACTCCGTAGACGAGGAGCATGCGCCAATGAGTCCGGACCTCCGACCAGCGGCCGCGCATCGCGAGCACGGTCGGCAGCGCCAGCAGCACCGCGCACCCCAGGAGTCGCAGCAGCACCACCGACCCGGGAGTCCAACCCGTCGCATACATCGCCTTCGCGACCGGACCGGCCGCAGCGAACAGGAATGCGGACACCAGGGTCAGACCGAAACCGACCAGGGTCTGCTGCTTCACGACAACCTCCTCACAGAGATCAGGATCGAGCGCCGGACGGGAATGCCGAGGACGCGGAGTCGAGCAGTGGAAGATCACTGGTGGGGTTCACCAGGGATGAGTCAGGGCGCAGCCGGATGCTTCAGCAGCGTCCGGCACTTTGCCCCTGACATCCTACATGACCGGCCGGAACCACATAGCAGCACGTCATCAGTCAAACGGATGTCGCTCATGAGCAGGTTTCGGCCCCAGTCCGCCGACTCCGCTACAGTGGACCCTCATGCCACTGACCCAGGAAGCCCGCGTCAACCTCACCCTGCTGGTCGACCTCGTCAACACGGGGCGCTCCGGTCACGAGGAGCTGCCCGACCCGGCGTCCCTGAGCTCCTTCGTCCGCGACCACGGATTCTCGACACCCGCCTCGGGAACGGACATCGAGCTGCAGCAGGTTCACGACGTCCGGCAGGAGTTCTCGACCGTGTTCGAGGCCGAATCGGTCGAGAGCGTCGTCGCCCTCGTCAACGCCACACTGCTGCGCTGCAGCGCTTTGCCGCAGCTGGTCCGCCACGACGACTGGGGCTGGCATCTGCACGCCGTCGCGCAGACAGCCCCGCTGGCCGACAGGATCGCCGTCGACATCGCATTGGCCCTCGTCGACACGGTCCGGGAGGACGAGCTCTCGCGACTGCAGCGGTGCGCCGCGGAGGATTGCGATGCCGTCTTCGCGGACTTCTCCCGCAACCGATCCAAGCGCTTCTGCGACCTGGGCAACTGCGGAAACCGAACGCATGTCGCCGCCTATCGCCGCCGGCAGGAGGAAGAGGCGACTCCCGGTAAACGTTAGGCTGGATTCATGGTCGCCATCGGAATCTCCATCGGCGTACTCGCCGTCCTCGCCTCCGCCGTCGCACTGGCCCTCGTCGTCTCGCCGTGGTGGTGGATCCTGGCCGCTGTCGCGGCTCTCCTCCTCGTCGTCGCGATCATCGACCTGATCCAGCCGCGGAAAGCCGTCCTGCGCAATTTTCCCGTCCTGGGTCACGGGCGCTATCTGATGGAGGAGATCCGGCCGATGATCCAGCAGTACTTCATCGAGCGCAACACCGACGGACGGCCGTTCGACCGGGACGTGCGCAGCCTGATCTATGAGCGAGCGGCCGGCCGGCATTCGGTGAAGTCCTTCGGCACCGAGCTCGAGGTGCGCGAGCCCGGCTACGAATACCTCATCCACTCCGTCCAGCCGGGCAGGATGCCCGAGGGTGAGCACCGGGTTCGCCTGGGCGGGCCCCAGTGCAGCCGGCCGTATGACGCTTCACTGCTGAACATCTCCGCGATGAGCTTCGGCTCGCTGTCCAAGAATGCGGTGCTGGCGATGAACCACGGCGCCGCACAGGGCGGATTCCTCCACGACACCGGCGAGGGCGGGCTCACCAAGTACCACCTCGCGGCCGGCGCGGATCTGATGTGGGAGTTCGGCAGCGGCTACTTCGGCTGTCGAGACGCGGACGGCGATTTCTCCCCCGAGGAGTTCGCCGCCAAGGCGCAGCTGCCCGAGGTCAAGGCGATCACGATCAAGCTCTCACAGGGAGCAAAGCCGGGGCTCGGCGGCGTGCTGCCGGCGCACAAGGTGACGCCCGAGATCGCCGAGGCGCGCGGAGTGCCCGTCGGCGCCGACTGCATCTCGCCGCCGGCCCACAGTGCCTTCGCCAGCCCGCGCGAGATGATGCAGTTCATCGGGCAGCTGCGTGAGCTGTCCGGCGGCAAGCCCATCGGCTTCAAGCTGTGCGTGGGAATGCGCCGCGACGTGCTGGGCATCTGCAAGGCGATCCTCGAGACCGGGATCCTGCCCGACTTCATCATCGTCGACGGGTCCGAGGGCGGCACCGGCGCCGCGCCCCTCGAGTACGAGGATCACATGGGAACCCCCCTGACCGAGGGGATCCATGTGGTCCACAACGCGCTGGTGGGATGCGGACTGCGGGAGCACATCAGGATCGGTGCGGCCGGCAAGATCGCCAGCGGCAACGATATCGTCCGCAGACTCATCCAGGGTGCCGACTTCTGCATGTCCGCGCGCGCCATGATGATGGCAGTGGGGTGCATCCAAGCGCAGAAGTGCCACACCAACCGCTGCCCGACAGGAGTCGCCACCCAGGACCCGAAGCTCTACCGCGGGCTCGACGTCCCGTCGAAGTCCGAGCAGGTGTACAACTACCACCGCGCCACCGTCAGGGAGGCGAAGCAGATGATCGCCTCCCTCGGGGTCGACAGGCCCGAGGAGCTCGACCATCAGATGCTGCGCAAGCGCGTCTCCCAGACTCGGGTCGTGTCCTACGCCAGCCTCTTCAACTGGATGCGGCACGGCGAGCTGCTGAATGATCCGCCGCGAGGGTGGGCCGCCGACTGGCGCGTCTCCTCCCCCGACCGCTTCGGCCCGGGGCCCTCGATGGGCGCGAACCGCTATGGCCGCCCGCCGGCGAGCGGGCAGCCCCAGCCGCCGGACCTGGTGCAGGAAGACCCGAACGAGCCCAGCTACCGAGCGTGATCCGACGCTCTCGGCGTTTCCCACGGCAGGATACCTTGTGTGATGAAGCCAGCAATCGTCTCCAGCCATTGTCCAGACAACATCCAGATTCCGGCACCATACTGAATCCATGGCTTCTTCACACGATTCCCAGGATGTCGAGGCGACTCTGCTCGTCGTCGACGATGAACCCAACATCCGTGAGCTGCTGTCGACCAGCCTCCGCTTCGCCGGCTTCGATGTCGTCTCCGCCGCCAACGGAGCCGAGGCGCTCCGCCTGGCGGAGCAGACCGAACCCGACCTCCTCGTCCTCGACGTGATGCTGCCCGACATGGACGGCTTCACCGTCACCCGCCGCCTCCGCCAAGCCGGCCGCCACATCCCCGTGGTGTTCCTCACCGCCCGTGATGACACGTCCGACAAGATCACCGGCCTGACCGTCGGCGGCGATGACTACGTCACCAAGCCCTTCTCGCTCGAAGAGGTCGTCGCTCGGATCCGCGCAGTGCTCCGCCGCACGCACAGCCCCGAGGACGAGGAGACGGCCGTGATCCAGGTCGGGGAGCTCGAGCTCGACGACGACACTCATGAGGTGCGTCGCGGCGGAATCCTCATCGACCTGTCCCCCACCGAGTTCAAGCTGCTGCGCTACCTCATGCTCAACGCCAACCGGGTGCTGTCGAAGGCGCAGATCCTCGACCACGTGTGGGAGTACGACTTCGGCGGCGACACCGGGATCGTGGAATCCTACATCTCCTACCTGCGGCGCAAGATCGACACCGCCCCCACGACCGATGAGGCCGGCAACCCCATCGAACTCGAGTGGACGCCCATGATCCAGACCAAGCGCGGCGTCGGCTACATGCTGCGCACCCCGGAATCCAAGTAAGCGGTTCGCGCCATTTCCTCCGTCGTACGGCACAACCGGAGAGAGCGGACAGTCCTCTGGGACGAATGGTCGCTCACCACCAAGCTGCTCACCATCATGATGACGCTGATGGTGCTCGTGCTGTCGGGGACGAGTGCATGGGTGCTGGAGAACCTGCGCGCCAGCCTCATCGAGCGAACCGATCAGCGGCTGATCCAGGCTTCCGAGGCGCTCGCCATCCAGGCCGCGGACCAAGTGCTCGTTCCCTCCCCGCTGCGCACTCCGGGAAACGCGACCCCTTCCGAGGAGTCGCTGCGCAGCCTGCTTCCCGGTTCCTACTACGTGCAGTTCTTCACCGCCGACGGCAGGAAGATGTACGACCCGGTCGCGCCCGAACCGGACAACACGCCGCTGCTGCCGACGATCGACCTGGAGACCGTCAACACGATGCAGGGACGGCCGTTCACGGTGTCCGGCACCGGGTCGCAGTGGCGGATCCGGGCGCTTCGGGTTGAGAACTCATCCCTGCTCGTCGCCATCGGTGTGCCCTTCGACCGCGACATCGACGCCATCAGCGAGCGTGCCCGCAACACGATGGTCGGGATCGGGATGCTGGCCCTGGCGCTGGTGGCGGGGGTCGGCTACTTCGCGATCACGAACACCTTCCGCCCGCTCAAGGACATCGAGGAGACCGCCTCGCGGATCGCTGCGGGCGACCTCTCCCAGCGGGTGACGACCTACCCGCCCAATACGGAGCTGGGCCGGCTGTCAGCAGCCCTCAACACCATGCTCAGTCGGATCGAGGACTCCTTCGACGGGCAGACGCGATCGGAGAAGCGAATCCGCCAGTTCGTCTCCGACGCCTCCCACGAGCTCCGCACTCCCCTGGTGACGATCCGCGGCTACGCCGAGCTCTACCGCCAGGGCGCGATCCGGGAGCACGAGCAGGTCGCGCAGGCCATGGAGCGGATCGAGTCCGAGGCCAAGCGCATGGGCGTACTCGTCGAGGACCTCGTCGTCCTGGCCAGGATGGACGAGCTCCGGCAGGCCGAGACCGGACCGGTCGACATCGGCGGAATAGTCCGCGATGCCGCCGCCGATGCTGCCGCCCAGGACCCGGACCGCGACATCAGCTTCATCGGCCTGGACGGCGGGGATGCCCCCGAGGTGCCGGCCGTCATCGGCTCCGATTTCAAGCTCCGCCAGGTGATCATGAATCTTGCCGGCAACGCAGTCCGCCATACTCCCCCGCGCACCGCGATCGAATTCGCCGTCGGCGTCCACGGCATTCCCGAGGCGCCGCCCGAGCCCAAGGAGTCCAAGCCGGAGAAGGGGTTCGTGACCGGACCGGTGCGCATCTTCAAACGCGACAACGGCGACGACAAGAAGAAGGGCGAGGACAGGAGAAGGAATGAGGACAAGAAGAAGTCCAGGTCGGGAGCCCAGGCGATCACCCCGGACGTGACGGCCGCAGGAGGGGTACGGGTCAGCGAGGACCTCCACGGCTTCCCGGCAGGCCGGGTCAGGTTCGAGGTTCGCGACCACGGCGAGGGCATCGACCCCGACGAGGCGCCGCGCATCTTCGAGCGCTTCTACCGCCTCGACGCCTCCCGCAACCGCGACACCGGAGGATCGGGGCTGGGCCTGTCGATCGTCAAGGCGATCGTCGACTCCCACCGCGGCGAGATCTCCGTGCACCCGACACCGGGAGGCGGAGCAACGTTCCGGGTTGATCTGCCGATCCCACCTGCGAAGAAGACCAGTGACGGCGACGCCGCAGAGCCCGAATTCACGAGGAAGGACCAGACATGAGCCAGAACCCCCACGGACCCGGATCAGGCAGTTCCCACGATCCCCGCCACGGAGGGCAGAGCGGCGGACAGCCCAGCGGCGCCCAGCCCGGAAGCAGCGGCCAGCCGAGCAGCGCTCAGCCGGGAGTCGGCAACCAGCCGAGGGGTGGCACCCAGCAGTTCGGCCGGCCATCGTCGAATCCGTCCCAGCACGGACCCTCGGCCTCCGGCCCGGCCCCTCACGGGCAGCCCCGACCCGGACAGTCGCCCTATGGTGCGCCCGCTCCGGGACCCGGGCAGACCTCCCCGGGTTCCAGTCCCTCCGCGCCCGGGCCGGGCCCCTCCTCCGGTCCTGGTCAGCAGCGCCCGGGGACGTCGGCAGGACCGTATTCCCCGAACCAGCCCTACGGAAGCGGGCCCGGCCCGAGCAGCGGCGCTGCCGCCGGCTCGTATGGGGCGTCGGCTCCGGCACGGGGCACAGCTGCAGGCCCGCCGGGCTCGAATCCGTCGCAGACCGCATACGGCGCGCCCTCTGCCGCCGCTGACTCTCGGCCCCGGCGTCGCGGCTCCGGCCCGGGATGGCTGGCGGTCATCGGGCTGGCGCTCGTGGCCGCACTCATCGGCGGCGCCATCGGCGTCGGCTCGACGCTGCTGGCCGGCGCTCAGGAGGAGCAGGAGAACCCCGGCGAGGCGACCATCGAGACTCCTGACTGGACCAAGATCGCTGAGCAGGCATCCCCGAGCGTGGCAGCGATCCAGGTGGGCATGAACGGCGAGATCAGCGGACTGGGGTCCGGCTTCGTCTATGGGGACCAGGGCCACGTCATCACGAACAACCATGTCGTCGCCGCGGCCGATGCCCCCGGTGGCGAGGTGCAGGTGGTTCTCAGCACCGGCGCGACTGTCAATGCGCAGATCATCGGGCGCGACCCGGAGACCGACATCGCGGTGCTCGACCTCGAGCAGCAGCCCGAGGGCCTGACACCCCTGCCGGTGGGTCAGTCCTCCGAACTGGAGGTCGGCGAACCGGTGATGGCGCTCGGCAACCCGCTCGGCCTGGCCGACACCGTGACGACGGGTATCGTATCCGCGCTCAACCGTCCGGTGACGACGACCAACATCGGGGAGAACCCGACCGAGCAGGACGTGGCGCTGACCATCACCAATGCCATCCAGACTGACGCCGCGATCAACCCCGGCAACTCGGGCGGCCCGCTCGTCAACGGCACCGGTGAGGTCATCGGCGTCAACTCTTCGGCGGCGACCCTGCAGGAACCCGGTTCCGGTGGTCAGGGTGGTTCGATCGGCATCGGCTTCGCGATCCCGATCTACCAGGCGACGAACATCGCCGACCAGCTGATCTCGACCGGCGAGGCCAAGCACCCGCACCTCGGCGTGAGCATCACCTCGAGCGAGGTCGAGTTCAACGGCATCTCCCGCGGCTCGGCCATGGTCTCATCGGTCTCCGGCGGCTCGCCTGCCGAACAGGCCGGCATCGAGGACGGCGACCACATCATCGCGGTCAACGGCACCGCAGTGAACTCCGCGGTGTCGCTGCAGGCGATCATTCGCTCGCAGGCGATCGGCGACACCGTCACGATCACTCTGGTGCGGGGCGGTCAGCAGATGGATCTGCAGGCGACGCTCGCCTCCGAGTGACGCGAGGTCACCGAGCTTCCGGCTCCGGTGACTCTGCGGCTGTGGACGAATCCCCTTCGTCCACAGCCGTTCGCGTTCAGTCGCGGAGGCCGACGCCGGGTCGAGACGCTGGTGGCACCGAACTCACCGAGCCAGGAGGAGCCATGTCCATACTCGAAGTCGATGCCAACCGCGTGATGTCGACGGCCGCCACCGCCACGCGGTCCGTCGCCGTGCTCTCCGCAGAAGTCGATGCGCTCATGCGCCATCTGCGTGCTCTCAACGAATGCTGGCGCGGCAGCGCTGCTCAGAACTTCAACCTCGTCGTGGAGGACTGGGAGGGAGTCCAGCGGCGGGTGCATGAGTCCCTGGAGTCGATCAAGGAGGCACTCCACGTGGCAGGGCGTCAGTACACCGAGGTCGAAGACGCCAACACCCGCCTGTTCATGCGCTGAGCCCGGTCTCGGGGCGCCCTCTTCGGCGGAAATTTCCAGGCGGACCCAGTAGTGTTGATCAGGACAGCATTGCGACGACGGTGCCGTGCCCGGGTTCGTGCCGGGCACGACGCCGCCGCCCGAGGATCGGCCTCGAAGGAGATTCCCCCAGCATGAGCATTTTCAGACGAATCGCCATGATTTTCGGCGCCAAGGCGAACAAGGCTTTGGACAAGGCCGAGAATCCCAACGAAACGCTCGACTACTCGTACCAGAAGCAGCTGGAGCTGCTGCAGAAGGTACGACGCGGAGTGGCTGACGTCGCCACCAGCCGGAAGCGCTTGGAGCTCCAGATCGGCCAGCTCGAGCAGCAGCAGACCAAGCTGCAGTCGCAGGCGCAGAAGGCGCTGGAGGTCAACCGCGAGGATCTGGCTCGTGAGGCCCTGACCCGGCGGTCCGGCCTGTCCCAGCAGATCGCCGATCTGCAGGCTCAGCACCAGAATCTCCAGGCCGAGGAGCAGAAGCTGACCACCGCCTCCCAGCGACTGCAGGCCAAGGTGGACGCGTTCCGGACCAAGAAGGAGACGATCAAGGCCACCTACACCGCGGCCGAGGCGCAGACGAAGATCGGCGAGGCGTTCTCCGGCATCTCCGAGGAGTTCGGCGACGTCGGCCTGGCGATCCAGCGGGCCGAGGACAAGACCGCCCAGCTGCAGGCGCGGGCCGGGGCTGTCGACGAGCTTATCGCCTCGGGCGCACTCGACGACATGACGGGCACCTCCAAGGACGATCTCACCGCCCAGCTCGATGCGCTGTCCAGCGACAACGATGTGGAGATGGAGCTGGCCCGGATGCGCGAGTCGCTGCCGAGCGGCCCATCCGCCGGTCGGCCGGCGCTCGAGGCCGAGGACGCGGAAGTGTCCGATCCCGCCGCTGATCGCAGCGCGGAAGGCCGAGGAGGTGTCCAGTGATCGTTCGCATCATGGGCGAGGGCCAGTTCAATGTGGCCGACGTCGAGCAGGACACCCTGCAGAAGTATGACGACGAGGTCGAGGCGGCGGTGGAGTCGGGCGATTCCGAGCATGTCCATCAGGCGCTCAGCACTCTGCGGCAGTACGTGCTCGACCATGCTGAACCGGTCGCTGACGACTTCCTCGGCAGCTCGGACATTGTGATCCCGTACCCGGACGCCGAGATCGAGGAGATCCAGCAGATGCTCACCGGCGAAGGCTTCATCCCGGAGCTGACCTGAGTGAGAGCTGAAGGGGCGACCTGCGAGTCGCCCCTTCACGCTTCGGACCCGAGCGTCCGAGCGCACTGACTTCGGCAGTCGAGCACGCCGAGCCGGGTTCCGACCGCCGCACCGACAACCGCCAGGAGGCAGGAGAGCAATGAGTCGCACGCGCTTCGTCAAGGATCGCGGACTGACGTTCCGGATGGGGATCACGGTCTTCCTCAACGGTCTGGTCTACGTTGTGCTCATCCTGGCCATCTGGTGGATCCTCGGACAGAGCGTCGCCGGGGTCATCGGCGCCATCATCATCAGTGCCGGACTGTTCTTCTTCCAGTGGTACTTCTCCGATTCGATCGCGCTGAGATCGATCAACGGCCGGATCGTGACGCCCGAGCAGGCTCCGAAGCTCCACACGATGGTCGACCGGCTCTGCCAGCTCGCCGACTCCCCCAAGCCCAGCGTCGCCTACTCCCCTTCTCGGGTGCCCAATGCCTTCGCAACCGGCCGGTCGCCCAAGCACTCGGTCGTCTGCGTCACGCAGGGCCTGCTCGATCAGCTGGAGCCGAAAGAGGTCGAGGCGGTCCTTGCTCACGAGCTCTCGCACGTCGCTCACCGCGACGTCACGGTGATGACTGTTGCCGGGGTCACCGGAGTGGTCGCCAGCCTCATGATGCGCAGCTTCCTCTACACCGGAGGCTCCCGGAACAACAACAACAACGGCTTCCCCATCCAGCTCGCATTGCTCCTCGTGGGCGTCGTCGTCTACGCGCTGAGCTTCGTTCTGATCAGGGTCCTGTCGCGCTACCGTGAGCTGGCCGCCGACCGAGCCGGGGCCCTGCTCACCGGGAGCCCCTCGACGCTGGCCTCCGCTCTGACGAAGATCAGCGGCGAAATGGGCCGCATCCCGGAGCGCGATCTGCGTGCCTCCGCCGGCGCGAACCACTTGGCCCTGGTGCCGGCCGCCAACGGCAAGAGCGTCATCCAGCTCTTCGCCACCCACCCCACGCTCGAAAAGCGCCTGGAGCAGCTGAGCAGGATCTCGGCCCAGCTGTCCCGGCCGATGTGAGAGGCACAGGAGCTCCATGGGATTCCTCGACGCGATTCTTGGCCGCAGCAAGCCGAAGAAGGCCAATCTGGACGACCTCTTCGCCCTGCCTCCGGCAGCGCTGACCATGCAGGCCGCAACCGCCTTCGTGCCGACCGGCACCGGTGGCGTGGCGTTCCGGGAAGTGGAGGGCGGAGCCTTCGCCCAGGTCGAGCAGGAGAGCCGCGCACTCATCGCCAAGGATCCCGACTGCAAAGTCCGACAGGTCAACGACGGCTTCGGCTACACCTGGCAGGTCATCACGGATGCGAATGCAAGCACTTCGAATCTGGTCACCAATATGCACGCGGTGAACTCCTCTCTGGAGAACCAGGGCTTCGGTCCCATGCTGCTGTGCTCGACGCTCTACTTCGCCGAACCCTCCGGTCGCCGCGCGGCGCTGGTGTACCTGTACAAGCGCGGGACGTTCTACCCGTTCGTGCAGCTCGGACCGCATCGGCGCGACAGCGCCCTGGAGATCCAGCTGCGCGGAGTGCTCTCCGGGGAGCTCGAGATCGAGAGCGACATGTCCAAGTGGTCACCGGTGTGGGATGCACCGGGAATGCTCGACTGACCCCGAGCCCTTCTCGACTGATCGCGTTCCCTCGGAGGTGAGCTTCCGTTGCCTCCGCGGCACCTCGGGCGCACGAGTCAGTCGCGGGACACGGAGAAGGTGACTCCAGCCGCCTCCACGGTGTCACCGGGCACGATCGTGCGACCCCGCCTCGTCTCGACTTCGCCGTTGACGCGCACTTCTCCAGCGAAGATGAGCTCTTTGGCGATCGTGCCGTTGTCGGCCACTCCGTGCAGCTTCAGCAGCTGTCCCAGCCGGATGCTCTCGTCGCGGATTCCCACAGTGTCCATGATCCGAGTGTAATGCGGTCGGACCGACTGCCGCCCGGAG
This sequence comes from Brevibacterium daeguense, assembly GCF_021729135.1. GTDB lineage: Bacteria > Actinomycetota > Actinomycetes > Actinomycetales > Brevibacteriaceae > Brevibacterium > Brevibacterium daeguense. The sequence continues at coordinate 140,275 of NZ_JAJTWW010000009.1, read as the reverse complement.
GAAGACGTCGGTCGGTCGAGCAGGCAGTCAGAACCCGAAGTCGAATCCGCCGCCGAAATCGCCGCCCCCCAGGTCGCCGCCGACATCGCCACCGCCCATGTCCTCGCCCCCGCCGGTGTCCATGCCGTCCTGGTAGCCGTCCGCGTAGGAGCCGTCCCAGCCGCCTCCGAAGCCGCCGAACATCATCGCGCCCATGAGAACGCCGGGGAGCAATCCGGAACCGGCGTAGGAGTTGAAGTAGCCGCGGTTGTACTCGGCGTAGGCGGGTCCGGCCTCCCAGTACGCGCGTCGTGTATGACCGTTGCCGGTCGCAACCTTGCGAACTGCGGGCTCCGCGCCGACTGCAACGCGCTCGGCGTCGGCCGCGCAGACCGGCACCGGTCGCGGCTGACCGCCCGCCGGTGCCCAATCGACATCCTCCACGGAGGGGCCGTGCTGAGGGTTGAAGAAGCACGGCGGGCGGCGCACGGGCAGCGGCTTGCCGTCGACACGGGCCCGAACGCACTTGGCGGCGTAGCGGCCGTCCTCGAGCGCCTCGGTGACGTGGCCGATGTCCTCCGGGTCCTCGACCCGGTCGAGGGTCTCCTTGGCAGTGTCGTATGCTTCGAGCGCCCGCTGATAGTCCTGTCGTCCGCCCTCGTCGAGTTCGACTCCGGCGGTCACGATGTCGAGGTCGGCGACCTCTTCTCCGAAGGATGTGACGTCTTCGGCTGCTGCAGACTTCACGAGAGCGAGTTCTTCGGACTTGCGCTCCAGCTCGCGTGTGCGCTCACGGCGGGAGCCGACCATGAAGGCCACTCCCACGATGATGAGCAGCGCCAGAAACACATATCCCATTGTCGAACCTCTCTGCGGTGATCCCACTGGCTTGTGCGCTTACCCCAGCAATTATCGTTGCGGAACCTGGCAGCCGACTGTGTTCGGAGCGCGGCGGAGCTTCGAGTTCCCCGCGCGTCCGAGCGTCACCCGATTGCTCCGGCGGCCCCGAAAGCGACCGTGACAGCTCCGCCGAAGTAGGCCAGCACGATCATGAACACCCGTGCGGTCTGCACCGGCAGGACTCGCGACAGAAGCTCTCCCGCCAGCTGACCCAGCAGCAGCGCTGCCACGATCGCCACCCAGGTCGCGCCCGGGAGGATCGGCACCGCCGACGGGTCGAAGGCGATCTTCGCAATGATCGCCATCAGGCCGGTGAGCACGAAGTAGGGCTGCAGCGTTGCAGCGAAGGATCGCTGCTCCCACCGGGTCATGATGGCGTAGACGCTCATGGCGGGTCCTCCGACTCCGGCGGAGCCGCTCATGAAGCCGGAGAAGAAGCCCGCAGTTGCGCTCTTGACCGGGCTGGGTCGGACCGGAGGTGCGAACCGGCTGCCGAGCAGCGACATGGTCAGCGCAGCGATGATCAGTGCGCCGATGAAGATCCGAACCGCATCCTGCGGGAGCAGTGTCGTCACGAGAGCGCCGGGAATTGTGCCGAGCAGAGCTCCGACCGCCAGCACCGCCACGCGCTTCCATCGAACCTCGCGAAAGGTCCGCGAGAGCACGATCAGCGAGGACAGCACCCCGCAAGCGTTGATCAGCACCACCCCGGCGACCGGGTCCAGCAGCACCACGAGGAACGGCCCTGCCACCATTGCGAATCCCATGCCCGTGGTCCGCTGCATCAGCGCGCCGAGGAAGACGAACGCGACGATGAGCACTACGACGAAATCCACAACCCGATGGTAGTCCGGAAGTCCGGTACCCTGCTGACATGGCACTCGACAGCGCAGTCTGGCTGACGTTCAGCGCGGATCCCCGCGCTGAGGGCGCCCTGCGTGCCTCCGACCGGGACCGCGGCAGGGTCTTCGAGATCCTCGGGGGTGCATTCGCCGAGGGTCTGCTCGACGTGGACGAGCATGCGGAGCGGCTCGAAGCGGCCGGCGAGATCAAGACTCTGGCCGAAATCGTGCCGCTGCTGGAGGATCTCGTCCGCCCCGCGGATATTCCCGCTCCCGGCACCGCTCCCCTGGTCCGGCCGGAGATCGCAGCGCTGGACGAGCACGACGACGAGATCCCCACCACCCCGGAGGGGATCGACGCGACCGCGCTGGAGCTCTACCGCGCGGATCTGCGCAGGATGGCGATCTCCTCGGCCGCTCCCTCTCTTCTCACCGTAGCGATCTGGCTGGTGATCTCCATAGCGTCCCGGGAGCTGATCTTCTTCTGGCCGGCCTTTGTCATCCTCGGCACGGGGATGGGAGTCTTCTCGACCGTCATGGCCAAGGATTCGATCATCAAGCAGCGCAAGCGGATGCTCACCACACGAGCCAAGGCCAAGCTCGGGGATGCGGATGCGCAGGCGGAGATCCGGGCGAACCCGAAGGCCTTCGAATACGACATCACCGGCACCCGCGCCAAGCGCAGGATCCGCAGGGCTGAGATCGAGCGACGCAGAAGGCGGGGCGAGGGACCGCTGTTCTGAGACCGGCACACCACCGAAGGCCGATCTCAGCGAGCCGTCGGGGCTCTGATCAGCGCGGGCGGCACCGGCACCGCGGACGGGATCGCTCAGCCCCGAACAGCACAGGAGGCGAGACCGGGACGCACCCGATCTCGCCTCCTGTGGCGGGCGCCGGCTGGGCCGACGAGCGGTGGATCAGAAGTCCATGCCGCCCATTCCGCCCATTCCACCGTCGCCGCCCGGCATTGCCGGGGCAGGCTCGGGCTTTTCGGCGACGACTGCCTCGGTGGTGAGGAACAGACCGGCGATCGAGGCGGCATTCTGCAGAGCAGAGCGGGTCACCTTGACCGGGTCGTTGACTCCCGCAGCGAGCAGGTCCTCGTACTCACCGGTCGCGGCGTTGAGGCCGTAACCGGGTTCGAGGTGCCGCACCTTCTCCGCGACGACGCCCGGCTCGTGCCCGGCGTTGGCCGCGATCTGCTTGAGCGGAGCCTCGATGGCGACCTGGACGATCGACGCACCGGTCGCTTCGTCACCGGTCAGCTGCAGGTTCTCGAAGGCCGTCCTGCCGGCCTGGAGCAGTGCCACGCCGCCACCGGCGACGATGCCTTCCTCCACAGCCGCCTTGGCGTTGCGCACTGCATCCTCGATGCGGTGCTTGCGCTCCTTGAGCTCCACCTCGGTGGCGGCTCCGGCCTTGATGACTGCGACACCGCCGGCCAGCTTGGCCAGACGCTCCTGCAGCTTCTCGCGGTCGTAGTCGGAGTCCGAGTTCTCGATCTCCGCCCGGATCTGCGCCACGCGGCCCGCGATCTCCTCCGAGTCGCCGGCACCTTCGACGATGGTGGTCTCGTCCTTGGTGATGACGACCTTGCGGGCGGTGCCCAGCAGATCGAGGGTGGCGTTCTCCAGCTTGAGTCCGACCTCTTCGGCGATGACCTGCCCGCCGGTGAGGATTGCGATATCGGCGAGCTGAGCCTTGCGGCGGTCTCCGAAGCCGGGAGCCTTGACGGCCACGGACTTGAAGGTGCCGCGGATCTTGTTCACGACGAGCACGGCCAGGGCTTCGCCCTCGACGTCCTCGGCGATGATGAACAGCGGCTTGCCCGACTGCTGCACCTTCTCCAGCACCGGGAGCAGGTCCTTGACGTTCGAGATCTTCGAGTTGACGATCAGAACGTAGGGATCCTCGAGCACAGTCTCCTGTCGCTCGGTGTCAGTGACGAAGTAGCCGGAGATGTATCCCTTGTCGAAGCGCATGCCCTCGGTGAGCTCGAGCTCCAGGCCGAGGGTGTTGGACTCCTCGACGGTGACGACGCCTTCCTTGCCCACCTTGTCGATGGCTTCGGCGATGAGCTCGCCGATCGCCGGATCACCGGCGGAGATGCCGGCGGTGGCGGCGATCTGCTCCTTGGAGTCGACGTCCGTGGCGGAGTCGAGCAGCACCTGGCAGACGGCTTCGACAGCCTTCTCGATGCCGCGCTTGAGGCTCAGCGGGTCAGCACCTGCCGCCACGTTGCGCAGGCCCTCGCGGACGAGCGCCTGGGCGAGCACCGTGGCCGTCGTGGTGCCGTCGCCGGCAACGTCGTCGGTCTTCTTGGCGACTTCCTTGACGAGTTCCGCACCGATCTTCTCGTACGGATCCTCGAGTTCGATCTCCTTGGCGATGGAGACGCCGTCGTTGGTGATGGTCGGCGCGCCCCACTTCTTCTCGAGCACGGCGTTGCGACCGCGGGGTCCGAGCGTGACCTTGACGGCATCGGCCAGGGTGTTGAGCCCCGCCTCGAGTCCGCGACGTGCTTCCTCGTCGAATGCAATGAGCTTTGTCATAGTGGCAGTGGTCCTCCCTGTACGGGGTGGGATGTTCGTCGCTGCCCCGAATGCCCGCGACGGCCGGGTTCGCACCGCTGATTCCCTTCCACAGCGGCACTCATCCCTCAATTCGGATCAGCGTTACACCGCTACTAGATTTAGCACTCTGCCCCTGAGAGTGCAAATGCGCGGGACCGCTCCCGCCATGCCCGAAGGCACGGCCGGAGCGGTCCCGGAAAACACGAAACCGGAGGCCGAAGCCTCCGGTTCCACGATCTGTCGAGGGGATATCAGGCGAGAGTCACGGACTCGGCCTGAGGACCCTTGTCGCCCTGTCCGACCTCGAACTGCACCTGCTGGCCCTCTTCGAGGGAGCGGTAGCCGTCCATCTGAATTGCGGACCAGTGAACGAAAACGTCCTGCTCGCTGCCGTCAACGGTGATGAAACCGTATCCCTTTTCGGCGTTGAACCATTTGACCGTACCTTGCGCCATTACTTCTCCATCAACAACTGCGGGCGCGCGTTAAGCGCATCTTATGAGTGCCTTCAGGCCTTGCATGTTACCGACACCCCGCTCCCCTTCGAGCTTTGGTGCCCGGCCGAAAACGAAGTCCCAGGGCCAAGTTCGGTCCTGACAGACTCAAGTTCATCTTAAACCGCTGAATCGGTGAAACACAAGCGAGCCCGCGACGAGTTCGCAGGTCACGGGTCCTCAGTTGCAGCACCGGGGGTCGCAGCGCCGGGCGTCGCAGAGCCGGGTGTCTCCGCTCCGCCGCCCGGCTCCGAATCAGCGATGTCGGAGCACACGACGACGGTGATGTCGCCCTGGAATTCGGTGGATTCCTCGACATCCTCGATGCCGAGCAGATCGGCGATCGCGCGCGCCTCCATCTCGAATTCCGAATCCGAGTAGTGCACCGACGAGACGCTGTCCGGCGTCGAGTAGTTGCCGACCTGCGCGATCTCCCAGCCGGCATCCTCGACTGCGTCGCCGAATCGACCCGCGACGCCGCCGACCCCCGAGGCATTGAGCACGGTCACCGAGGCGGTCTTCTCCACGACCTCGACCGAGTCCCCCGCAGCGGTCTCGGTGGGATCAGCGGTCTCCTCAGCAGTCGCCGCGGGCTCCGCGACCTGCTGTTCCGGATCCTCGGCGGAGGACCTGATGATGTTGACCGCACCGAGCACGAGCAGCAGAGCGGCGATCGCCAGCACCGAGATCAGCGCGATCGCCCCCGCCTGGCTCCTGGTTCCTCCGGTCCGTCGATGAGCGCCCTTGCGCTGCATGGGCGGGATGTCGTCGAATTCGTCCTTCGGATAACGTGCCATGACTACCTCGCGATCCGCGCCTGCGCCCGGTGGCGCTGCCGGCTGTCGCGGATCCTCCGCAGACGCTTCACGAGGACCGGATCGGCGGCGTAGGCTGCCGGGTTCTCCAGCAGCGAGTTCAGCACCTGGAAGTACGCAGCGGCCGACATGTCGAACCGGTCACGGATCGCGTGGTCCTTGGCTCCCCCGTAGGTGTACCACCGACGCTCGAACTCCAGGACCGCTGATTCGAGCTCGCTGAGCTCGCCGCCAGGGGACTTCGCCGAAGGGGAATCCGAGGCCGACGACTGCTCACCGGAGTGCTGCGTGTTCGACATGCCACCTGCTTTCTGTCTGGGTGCGGCCATTCTAACCAGAACCACATGACTGTAGTTCTACACAACGGCGCTGCCCCGCCGGAGCACCGGCGGGGCAGCGCGCTGCGCGACGATCAAGCGACCGGAGACCGACTCCGGCTCCGGGTCTGGCTCCGGGCCCGGGTCCGGGTCCGGGTCCGGGTCCGGGTCCAGGTCCGGCTCCGGGTCCGGCTTCGGGTCCAGGTCCGGCTCCGGGTCCGGCTCAGCGGAGCTTGACGTTGATCTGCTTGATCTGGGTGAAGCCCTCGAGCATGCCCTCCAGGGAAGCCTCGCGGCCGAAGCCGGAGGTCTTGTACCCGCCGTAGGACTGGCCGGCCACCTGGCCGCCGCCCTGGTTGATCTGCACCCAGCCGGACTGGATCCGGTCGCCCAGGCGCAGGCCTGCGTCGATGTCCTTGGTGAACACGAAGGCTGCCAGGCCGTACTCGCTGTCGTTGGCCATCTCCACGACCTCGTCCTCGGTGCGCCACCTGATCACCGACAGCACCGGTCCGAAGATCTCCTCCTGGCTGGTCTGCCAGTCGTTCTTCGCGTTCGCGAACACCACCGGGGCGTGATAGAAGCCCGGCTCGCCGACCGTGAGGTCCTCGGAGCCGTCGTAGGCGACCTCGACGCCGTCCATGGACTTGCCGATCTCGATGTAGTTCGCGATCTGGTCGTACTGCTTCTGGTTGATGATGCAGCCGATGTCGCTGGATTCGTCGCGCGGATCGCCGACCTTCATGGCCTTGAGACGCTCGACCAGGCGGGCCAGGAAGTCGTCGTGGATGTCCTCGTGGAGGAACAGCCGCGAGCCCGAGGTGCACGACTGGCCCTGCCGGGCGAAGCGGGTCGCGAGCACCACCTGGTCGAGGACCTCGTCGGTGTTGGAGTCCGGGAACACGATGCTCGGGCTCTTGCCCCCGAGCTCCATCGAGGAGTGCGCCAGTCGTCTGCCCGCAACCTCCGCGACATGCCGTCCGACGCCGGTCGAACCGGTGAACGACACCTTGTCGACGTCGCTGTGCTGGACGAGGGCCTCGCCGATCACGGAGCCCTTGCCGGTGACGACGTTGAACACGCCGGGCGGCAGGATCTCGCCGATGACCTCGGCCATCTTGACGATGGTCAGCGGGGCATCCTCGGCGCTCTTGAGGATCAGGGTGTTGCCCGCGGTGAGCGCGGCCGGGGTCTTGAAGGCGGCGATCATGAGTGGCGAGTTCCACGGCAGGATGCCGGCCACGACTCCCAGCGGCTCGCGCTTGGTGTACTGGAGCTGGCCGTCGCCGGCAGGCAGGGTCACGCCCTTGACCTCACCGGCCACGCCGCCCATGTAGCGGAACAGGTCGACGAGGGTGGCCGTCTCCGGCCGTGCCTGGGTGCGGATCGCGTTGCCGGTGTCGAGGGCCGTGAGCTCAGCGAGCTCCTCGGCGGCGGCTTCGAGCGCATCGGCGCACTTGAGGATGAGCTTCTGCCGCTCCTTGAAGTGCAGCCCGGCCCAGCCCGGGAAGGCCTTTCGAGCAGCGGCTACGGCGCGATCGGCGTCCTCGGCCTTGCCGTCGGGCACGGTTGCTACGACGCAGTTGCGGTCGATCGGGGTGATGACATCGGTGCGAGCACCGTCGGCGGCTTCGACCCATTCGCCGTCGATGAACATCTTCCAGTGCGTGGGTGACGGGAAATCAGTCATGGGATCCTCACTTTGAGTGTGTACTGGTGTCGCCAGTACCGGTGTCGTGTCAGTGTCGTGTCAGTGCTGTGTCAGTGCTGTGTCGTGTCGGTTCGGCCGGTGCCGGCCATGGTCTTCCGGGTTGTCCTCACGAGGGGAAGGATTCGTCGACGAGCTGCCGGACGATCGAGCAGTCGCGCCCGCCCTGCCCGGCGTCGGCGACCTGCTGCAGCATTCCCTGGACCATCTCGCCCAGTCGGAGCGGCGTTCCGGTCTCCTCACCGGCGGCGAGCGCCAGCTGGATGTCCTTGTTGGCGAGGTCTGCGGTGAAGGTCGGCGCGAAGTCGCGGTTCGCCGGCGAGGAGTCGACGACGCCGGGATACGGATACCAGGTGCGCAGCGGCCAGGAGTCGCCGGACGAGACCTTGGCGATCGAGTAGAACACCTCATGGTCCAGGCCCAGACGATCCGCCAGCACCGCGGCCTCGGACGTCGAGACCATGTTGATGAACAGCATCAGGTTGTTGCAGATCTTTGCCGCCTGCCCGGTGGTCGGACCACCGGTGGCGATGATGTTCCCCGCCATCGGCTCGATGAACGACCGAGCCTTCTCGAACGCTTCGACCGCTCCGCCGACCATGAAGGTCAGAGTCCCCTTCTCGGCCCCGGCGATTCCCCCGGACACCGGCGCGTCGAGGAACTCGAATCCGGCCGCGGCTGCTTCATCGTGCAGGAGGCGGGCCGAGGCGACGTCGATCGTCGAGGAGTCGATGAGCAGCGTGCCGGGGGCTGCATGGGCGAAGATCCCGTCCTCGCCGAGGTACGCCGCGCGGGAATGCTCACCCTTGGGGAGCATGGTGAACGCGACATCCGCGCCCGCGAGCGCCTCGGCGGCGGAACCCACCCCGACCACTCCGTCGGCGACAGCGGCGGCCTGCGCCCGCTCCGACAGATCGAAGCCGCGCACGGTGTGCCCGGCTTCCACGAGGTTGGTCGTCATCGGGTGGCCCATGAGGCCCAGTCCGATCCATGCAATGGTCGCCATGCTGCGTCCTTTCGAGAGCGTCCGTTCAGCAGTGAACTCCACCCGAGCATATCGCTCCGCTGTGTTGACGGTCACCTCAGGGCGGTCCTCTAGGGTGGGCGGAATGAGCCGCACTCTGCCTCCTCTCGACACGATCATGGCTCCCGACTGGGCACAGGCGCTCACCCCGGTGGAGGACGCGATCCACCGGATGGGTGAGTTCCTGTGCGCCGAGGCCGCCGCCGGTCGCGGCTACCTGCCCGCCGGGGAGGACATCTTCCGCGCCTTCGCCCACCCGCTGGCCGAGGTGCGCGTCCTGATCGTGGGCCAGGATCCCTATCCGACGATCGGCCATCCGATCGGGCTGTCCTTCGCGGTCGCTCCCGAGGTGCGGCCGCTGCCGCGCTCGCTGCAGAACATCTACGCGGAGCTGGAATCGGACCTCGGCATTCCGCCGGCGGCCTCGGGCGACCTGCGGCCGTGGGCTGCGCAGGGCGTGATGCTCCTCAACCGCGTGCTGACCGTGGAGCCCGGCCGTCCCGCCTCCCATCGGGGCAAGGGCTGGGAGGAGATCACCGACTGCGCCATCGACGCGCTCGTCGCCCGAGGCGGTCCCCTGGTGGCGATCCTGTGGGGCCGGCAGGCGCAGTCACTGGAGCCGCGCCTGCAGGGCGTCCCCCTGATCAAGTCGGCCCACCCGTCGCCGCTGTCGGCTGCTCGCGGGTTCTTCGGCTCCCGCCCGTTCAGCCGGACGAACGAGCTGCTCGCCTCACTCGGGGGGCGGCGTGTCGACTGGCGTCTTCTTGCGTGAGCGCAGCGGACGGGCGAGGAAGTCGCCGAACGTCGCGCCCACGGCCAGGGTGGCGTTGGCGGTGATGGCGGCCAGCAGCGAGGACAGGCCCAGGGACAGCGGCACCGCCTCCTGCGGCTGCACGATCTCGTAGACCGCCGAGAAGATTGACAGTCCCTGCAGCAGGGGGAAGATCGCCGGGACCAGTACGACGATGGGAGGAGCCCCCCGGCGCAGGGCGATCGGCCGGCACAGCAGGCCGACGACCGTCGAGGAGATGAGGCAGTTGATGATGTTGCCCAGTCCCAGCACCGAGCCGACGACGTAGACGATGAAGCCCACCAGGCCGATGATCGCAGCGGGCAGGATGACACGCCTCGAGGTCAGGTTGCCCACGCAGGCAGCCGCCCCGACACCGAACGCCGCCACCGTCGAGATGATCGTGGCCAGCACCTCGACCCCGCCGGAGTCGACGATGATCTCCACCGGCGACAGGCCGATCGCCTCTCCGATCATGAGGCCGAGCGCGATGCCGGAGACGATGCCGGCCATCGTCATGAGCACGCGCACCAGCCGGCCGGACGCGGTGATGGGGAAGTCGGTGAGGGCGTCCTGCACCGCGGCGATGATGCCCATGGTCGGCAGGAGCAGGACGATGCCGCTGGCGACGAGGAACTGCGGGCTGGCGATGAGGTCCAGGGTCCAGGCGGTCATCGCCACCAGGGTCGTGAATGCCGCCTGGATGAGCGTGTTGAAGAACTCCGGCATGCCGGTGCGCGCAAGCAGCTTGCCGAGGCGGTCGTTGATGATCGCCATCACCAGCCCGAGAGCCGCGGAGAGGTAGCTGCCGCCGAGCAGGATGACGAAGCAGGCGGCGAGGAATCCCCAGGCCAGGGTCACGAGCGGTTCGGTGTACGGTCGGCGCTGCCTGCGGATGGCGTCCAGCCGCTCGCGCGCTTCGAGGTACTCGGTCCGGCCGTCGACCATGTCGGTGACGAGTTTGTGGACCGAGGACAGCTTGGCGAAGTGGATCGACTCCTCACGGTTGACCCGCAGCGCCGTCATGTGCCGTCCCTCGGGATCCGTGTAGTGGACGGTCAGGGAGTTCGAGGTGAGATCGACCTCGGAGTTGGGCAGGCCGAGGGAGGTGCAGGTGGCGATGACGGAGGCCTCGACGTCAGCGGTGTTGGCACCCGCGCGCAGCATGATCGCGCCGATGTCGACCGCGAGGTCGAGGATCATGCGCGCGGCGTCCTCGGACTTCGCGGATGCCTCGACCGGCTTCTGGTACGGGGTGCCCTTGAGGACCTGAACGATCGGGATCGGCTGTGTGGTCGGGGCCTTGTCGGAGATGATCCGGTTGACGGCCTTGCGTGCGATCCGCTCGGCGACGTTCTTCGGGTTCGCGCCGGCGGGCCTGGTCTTGCCCAGCAGCCTCTTGGCTCGCGACGTGCCGGCGCCGTCCGTCGGAGCTGCCGTGGGCGCGGCCGCGTCCGGGGCCGATTGCGAACCTGCGCCCGAGTCCGATCGCGAACCTGCGTCCGGGGCCGATTGCGGACCTGCATCAGGGGTCGGTCGCGAACCTGCGTCCGGGGCCGATCGCAAACCCGCATCAGGGGTCGCCCGCGCACCTGCACCTGGGTCTGACGCGGTCGGAGCGGAGTGGGGGGTGCGGGTGCGCAGCGCCGCTCCGGCGGTCGGGCTCGGCGGCTGGTCCCCTCCGCCGTCCTCTCCGCGGGTTCGACCGTCATCGGCGGGGGGCGCCTGGGGAGACGTGGGCGTCCGATGAGATGTCACCCGGGGAATCTCATCGGTCTGCGGCTCCGAGCCGTCCGAGTCCGCGGTCGGCAGCTGTGCGGTATCGGGTTCCGCGGGGGTGAAGGACCGAGATTCTCTGTTCGGCGTCATGGCAGGTGGACGAAGGTCGTGCCGAACGGATCTGCCACCCGCCCCTCCCCCGCGTCCCAGTCGTGGGTGTACACCTCGCGACCGTCCACGAAGACCTGGACTGCCCGTGCTTCGACGTCGAGCGGGTGGGCGGACCAGATGACGACGTCGCCGTCCTTGCCCGGCTCGAGGGAGCCGAGGCGGTCGTCGAGTCCCATGATCCGCGCAGGGTTGATCGTGATGGCGTCGAGTGCGACGGCAGGATCCAGGCCGGCCCGGATGCTCAGGGCGGCTTCATCGCGCAGCAGCTCGATGGGCACGACCGGGTGGTCGGTCGTCAGTGCGATCCTCACACCGGCGGCGACCAGCACGGCCGGCGTGCTGACGGTGCGGTGGCGCAGCTCGACCTTCGATCGCGACGTCAGGATGGGTCCGACGATGACGTCGACCCGCTTGTCGGCGATGTAGTCGGCGATCAGGTGGGCCTCCGTCCCGTGGTTGATGACCAGCCGGTAGCCGAACTCCTCGGACAGTCGGATTGCGGTGGCGATGTCGTCCGCGCGGTGGCAGTGCTGGTCGAACAGCAGTCCACCCTGGAGAACCTGGCTCAGCGTCTCCATCGTCAGATCCTCATCGTGGAGCACTCCGAGTTCCCGGGCGTCGGCCTTGTGGGCCGCGTAGTTGCGGGCGGCGACGAAGGCATCGCGGATCACCTTCGCTACGCCGGTCCGCACCGACGGCAGCCGGTTCAGCCGGCCGTGCGCCTCCTTCGGGTTCTCGCCGAGCGCGGCTTTGACGGAGACGTTCTCGCTGATGAGCATCTCGTCGACCACCCGCCCCCACGTCTTGACCGCTGCACTGCGGCCGCCGATGGGGTTGGCCGATCCCGGTTTGACGACCGCGGAGGTGACCCCGCCGCGCAGGGCATCGCGGAAGCCGATGTCGGCGGGGTTGATTCCGTCGATCGCCCGCAGCGCGGCGCCATTCGGATCCGTGGCCTCGTTGGTGTCGTTCGCGATCTGCGCCTCGCCGTCCTCGTGGATGCCGAGGTGGGCATGGGATTCGACCAATCCCGGCGACACGAAGGACCCCGCTGCGTCGACGATACGGATGTCGTCGGGCAACGGCACCTCGGCGGCGGGACCGACGGCCGTGATGCGCCCGTCCTCGACCAGGACGGTGCCGTCCAGGATCGGCTCCGCGCGGCGGGCTCCGGAGGCAATCGGAAGAACAGTGCCGCCGGTGATCGCGACGGTTGTCCCGAACCGGACCGGGACGGGTTGGTACATCTGCTGTCTCCTTGGCTCATGCTGCGACGGAACGGGCAGCGCCGGCAGCGCTCTCCGGTAGCCGGCTCACGTACCAACCGTACTGCCCAGCTCGCCGCCGCGCCGCTCCAGGCGCTTCCGGCCGAAGCGTGCCAGTGCGGACCGGTCGGCTCGGATCGGACCACCGAAGATCCACCCGGCTCTCGGCCGGCGCGATCTAGAATCGCACCATGAGTGAGCGCATCACCAGCTACGCGGCAATCGGCGACTCCTTCACCGAGGGTCTCATGGATCCTGCACCCACCGGAGGTCCGGGGATCTTCCGCGGATGGGCGGATCGCCTGGCCGAGCAGCTCGTCACCAGCCCGATCGGGTCCTCGGATCTGCTCTATGCGAACCTGGCGGTCCGCGGCAGGCTGCTCGGCCACATCGTCGACGAGCAGGTCCCGCGCGTGCTGGAGCTGAAGCCGGACTTCGTCACGATCGCAGGCGGCGGCAACGACTGCCTGCGCCCCAACACGGACATCGAGGCTGTCGCATCCCGCTTCGAGCACGCGGTGGTCGCGCTGCGGTCGGCCGGCATTCGGGTGATGATCGCCAACGGCTTCGAGACCCGCAGCGCGACGCCGCTGATCAAGTCGATGCGGTCCAAAGTCGCGATCTACAACTGCCACCTGTGGACCATCGCCCAGCGCCATGGCTGCGCCATGCTCGACCTCTGGGGCCTGCACGGACTCTACGCACCCCCGATGTGGGCCCCGGATCGCATCCACCTCAGCTCCCTCGGACACGAGCTGGTCGCCGACCAGGCACTGGCCACACTGGAGCAGGCACCGCTGCCGAGCTCCGGGTTCGATGTGCCCGAGCGCCCGAACCGCCCGTTGCGACGCGCTGTTGCCGAGGAGGCGACCTGGGTCCGCCAGCATCTGGCGCCGTGGGTGGGCAGGCGGCTGCGCGGCACCAGCTCCGGTGACGCGGTGCGTCCGAAGGCTCCTGAGCTGACCCGGGTTCGCCAGGATTGAGCGGCGACGCTAAGGGCTCGATCATGAGTGCGAACTGCCTTCCGATCCTCACTGCCATCGGCCTGCGTCTCCGCTGATCGTCACCGCCGGGGGCGGCGCTTCCAGAGGAGACATGGCTGGGTGGAGCCGCGCCTGACACCCATGCAGTGAGGGATGGCAGGGGACGCCTTCTCGACCGCGCTGGTGTCCGCGTTCCACCGCAGCCGATCGAACTGCCTGGGAAGCGAGGCAATGAGATGCCAGTCGGGTTCGAACGCGCTGAGGCAGACCTCGCAGTCGCATCCTGCTCCCATCTTCCTCATCCGCTCCTCGAGCGCGGTGGCCCGGGGCGCGGTGAGATCGCGATAGCGGAGCATCCACCTGCTGCCCGTGCACCCGAATTCCTCCAGCATGCGGTTCACGTAGCACACCAGGCACTCGTACGGCCGGACTTTCGTCAGCCGCTCAGCGCTCCGGGTCAGCTCTCGCTCCAGCTCGAACACGATCTCCTGGGACATCGTCATCCTTTCGTCGTGGTCCCACTCCTATCGCGGAGCACGGACACGGCCGGCGAGGACGGAGGGAAGCACGATCAGGACGCTGCCGGGCCGGGCCCGACTGCGAGCGGCATCAGCTCTCGTGAGCCTCATCGGGGTCCTGTCGAGGCATCACCCGCACCCGCGCCACTCGGTGGTCGTCCATCGTCAGCACGGTGAGCACCGCCTCGCCGGTGACGACCTCGTCGCCTTCGGCGGGAACGCGCCCGAGCAGGGCCATGATCAGTCCGCCGACGGTTTCGTAGCCGCCTTCGTCGGGCAGCTCGATGCCGGTCTGCTGGCGCACCTCCTGCAGGATCAGCCCGCCGTCGACCTCCGCCACCGCACCCTCGGACACGATCCCGTCGTCGGGGTTGACCGCCATGTCGTATTCGTCGTAGATTTCACCGACCAGCTCTTCGAGGAGGTCCTCCAGGGTGACGATGCCGTCGGTGCCGCCGTACTCGTCGACGACCAGCGCGATCTGATCGCCCGCCGCGCGCATCCGGCTCAGCGCGGGGAGCACCTCCACCGTCCCCGGCAGCGCGGGCATCTCACGAGCGAGGTCGGCGACAGTGGTGCTCTCCGGCTCGTCGACGTGGAGCAGATCGCGCACATGGAGGAAGCCGAGGATGTTGTCGTAGTCCTCGCCGGAGACCGGATAGCGGCTGTACGGACGTCGGCGCACCTGCTCGCGAGCTTCGGAGACCGAGGCGGCGCCCTCGATGAATTCGACCTGTGGTCGGGGGCGCATCACCTCGACGACGGTGCGCTCGGCGGCTTCGAAGACGTCGTGGAGGACCCGACGGTCCACCTCGTCCAGCTCCTCGGAGCTGGAGACCATCGCTCGGATCTCCTCCGTCGACACGGCCTCCCGGTGCGCATGCAGATCGCCTCCGAGGATTCTGATGACGGCGTTGGTCGACGCCGACAGCAGCCAGATCACCGGCCGCATGAGCTTCCCGAAGACCACCAGCGGCGGGCCGACCACCCGGGTCATGCCCAATGCGTTCTGCATCGCGAGCCGCTTGGGCACCAGCTCTCCCAGGACCAGCGACAGATAGGCGATGAGCAGGGTCATGCCGATCAGTGCGACCCCGCCGGCGGCCGCCTCGGACATGCCCAGGCCGGTCAGCAGCGGGACCAGATCCGGTGCGATCGTCGAGGCGCCGTAGGCCGAGGAGAAGAACCCCGCGACCGTGACCCCGATCTGCACAGCGGAGAGGAACTGGTTGGGATTGCGCACCATCTCTGCGGTGCGCCGGCCCCGGCGGCCCGATGCCGCCAGCTGGTCGACCTGCGATTCGCGCAGGTTGACGATGGCCATCTCGGTTCCGGCGAACACTCCTCCGATGAGGACGAAGACCAGGACCAGCCCGAGGTTGACGAGTGTTGTCGGATCCATGCCCCAAGCCTAAGCGCGGGGCCGGTCAGCTTCCGAGAGCCGCCTGGATCGGCCCGGAGACGAAGTAGACGACGAAGAGCGCCGCGGTGATGAACATCAGCGGGTGGACTTCCCGCGCCTTGCCCCTGAGTGTCTTGATCACGACGAAGGTGATGAAGCCGGCGCCGATCCCGTTCGTGATCGAATAGGAGAAGGGCATCAGCACGATGGTCATGAACGCCGGGATCGCGAGTTCCAGATCCGACCAGTCGACTCGCACGATCTGCTGCATCATGAGGAAGCCCACGAGCACCAGCGTGGCCGCCGCCGCCTCGGAGGGAATCACCGCGGCCAGCGGCGCGAGCACGATGGTGGCCAGGAACAGCACCCCGGTGACGACATTCGCCAGCCCGGTCCGAGCTCCGTCACCGACACCGACGGTCGACTCGACGAAACCGGAGTTCGATGAGGTCGAGCCCATGCCGCCGCCGATCGCGCCGAGCGCGTCGGCGACCATGATCCGCTTGGAGTGCGGGATGTTGCCGTCGGCATCCTTGATCCCGCCGGTGTTCGAGACGCCGACCATCGTGCCGAGCAGGTCGAAGAAGTTCGCGAGCAGGAGGGTGAACACCGCCAGCGTGGCCGCGACGACCCCCACGTGCTGCCACGACCCGAGCAGATTGAAGCTGCCGATCAGCGACAGATCGGGCAGCACGATCCACTGCTGATCCAGGGACGGCACGGTCAGGCCCCAGCCGTTGGGATTGGCGACCTCACCGTCGGCGCCGACCTTGGGACCGATGCCGAAGACCGCTTCGAGGATGAGCGCGAGGACCGTGGCGCCGAGGATCGAGTAGAGGATGGCGCCTCGGACGTGGGCGCTCCACATCACGAACAGGCCCAGCAGCGCGACCAGGAATACGAGCATCGGCCAGCCGAACAGGTATCCGCCCGTCCCGAGCTCGAGCGCATTGCCTCCACTGTTGGAGATGAATCCCGCGTTGATCATGCCGATCAGGGCGATGAACAGCCCGATGCCCACGCTGATCGCGGTCTTGAGCTGACTGGGGACGGCGTTGAAGATCGCGGCGCGGAAGCCGGTCAGGACGAGGACGAGCAGGATGATTCCCTCGATGACCACCAGACCCATGGCGTCGGCCCAGGTCATCCCGGGCAGCACGACGATGCCGTAGGTGAGGAAGGCCGAGAGTCCCAGCGAGGAGGACACCGCCATCGGGAAGTTGCCGATGAGGCCCATGAGGATCGTCAGGATTCCCGAGACCAGCGAGGTCGCCGCGGCCACTGCGGGCAGGTTGGGCTCGCTGCCGCCGCCCAGGAAGGCACCGGTGCTGTCGACCGCGGCGCCGATGATGAGGGGGTTGAGCACCACGATGTAGGACATCGCGAAGAAGGTCGCCAAGCCGCCGCGGATCTCGCGCCCGATCGTCGTCCCGCGCTCGGAGATCTCGAAGAAGCGGTCGATCGCGCCTCGCTTCTGCCCTGTCTGGGGACTGACTGACGTCTGGCTCACCGGGGATACCGCCTTCTTGAGATTCGGCCTGTGGGCGATCGGCGCACGTGCCGACCTGAGCTGTGCAACCGCTACATGCTAGTCCAACCGCGCAGTGCATCGCCCGTCAGCACTGTCGTGCGCGGGCTCCGCGGCTCCGGTCCCGCCGGAAGCCGGTTGCCCGGAACCGCGTTCGCAGGAACCGGATTCGCCGCACCTCACCCGCCGGCAGTGACGCAGGTGACGGCGAACTGCGGACACCACTACGCTGAGGGCAGAAGGCCACCTATGCAAGGGAGCAAGTCCCATGGACGTCCTGATCGTCATCGCCATCGTCGCCGTAGTCGTCATCGTCGTGCTCGCCGTGCTCGCGGCGCTGATCTTCGGCGGCTTGCGCTCGAGCATCTTCTTCACGGTCCGCACCCAGGAGAACGTCATCGTCGAGCGGTTCGGCAAGTTCAAGAAGGTCGCCAAGCCGGGGCTCAACACGAAGGTTCCGTTCGTCGAGACGACCACACGCCCCATCTCCCTGCGCGTGCAGCAGCTCGAGGTCAACATCGAGACGAAGACCAAGGACAACGTCTTCGTGACGGTTCCGGTGGCCGTCCAGTACGTCGTCGGCGAGCAGAACGTCGTCGATGCCTACTACCGGCTGGCCAACCCGGAGGAGCAGATCCGCTCCTACGTGTTCGACACCGTGCGCTCGGCACTGTCGACGCTGACTCTGGACTCCGCGTTCGAATCCAAGGACGACATCGCCTCCAGCGTCGAGCAGCGACTGTCGGAGTCGATGGCGACCTACGGGTTCCGGATCGTCAACACACTGGTCCAGGACATCTCGCCCGACCAGCGGGTGCGCGATTCGATGAACTCCATCAACGCCGCCCAGCGGGACCGGGTGGCGGCGCAGGCGCTCGCCGAGGCGGACAAGATCAAGCGCGTGACCCAGGCCGAGGCGGAGGCCGAGTCCAAGCGTCTGCAGGGTGAAGGCGTGGCCGCCCAGCGGAAGGCGATCGCGATCGGCATCGCCGAGCAGTACGAGATGCTCCGCCGCGCCGGCATCGAGAACACCGCCGAGCAGCTCCTGCTCATGACGCAGTACTTCGACACGATGCAGGACGTCGCGCGCAACGGCCGCTCGAACGTGCTCTTCCTGCCTTCGAACCCCGGCACGATCGGCGACATGACTGCCGAGATCCGCAATTCGCTGCTCGCCGCCCAGGAAGTCGAGTACGCACGCGATCAGTCCGACACCGACATCGAGGCCGACAATCGTCAGGGGGATCATGACCGCCGCATCGAGGCGCAGCGGCGCCAGGCGGAGGAAGCCCGGTACTCCCACCAGAGCGCCGCACAGGCGGCTGCAGGGCACGCACAGGGTCATCCGCAGGGTGCAGCGCGCTTACCACAGCGACCGGATCGCCACCCGGGGAACTGAGCCGCGAACGGCCTGCCCCGAGGCGCAATCGGATGCAACCCGGAAGCTGACCCGCCGGCTCGGACTCCGAGTCGGCGGGTCAGTTCTCGGTGCCAGAGCCGGGCAGGTCGTCAGCCAGCCGCGAGGAGGCGCCGGGGATCGAGCGGGCGTTGTAGTCGGCGATCTGCCACCCGTGATGCGGGTGTTCCTCAAGCACGCACCATGCGCAGTTCGCCATCCCCGAGAACATGTTGCGCCGGTGCGCGGGCAGGCCGAAGAACGCCGGGATTCCTGCTCTCAGTGCAGCTCCGTGCCCGACCAGCACGCCCACGCCTGCTGCGGGAACTGCCTCGGCGGCCTCGCTGATCACCTCGACCATCCGGGAGTCGACCTCGCTCGGGAGCTCGGCACCGGGCACTCGGAAGTCGGACTCGGCGAAGAATCTCTCATAGATGTCGGGGTGCGCCGCCCTGAACTCCGCGAAAGTCGTGCCCTGCCGGATGCCGACATCGTACTCCCGGAGGCGCCGGTCGAGCCGGACCGGGATCCCCACCACGCGCGACAGCTCCTGGGCCGTGGCGGTTGCGCGCTGCAGGTCGCTCGACCAGATGAAAGCGGGTTCCAGGATCGCAAGCATCCGCGCCGCAGTGCCGGCCTGCTGGCGTCCTACGTCGTCGAGGGCCACATCCGCCTGGCCCTGCGCCCGGCTCTCCACGTTCCACGCGGTGCGTCCGTGGCGCCACAGCACCAGCCGTCGGCGTCCCCGGGAATCGGGGGTGGCAGCCCTCACGGTGTCTCCCTCCAATCCGGTGCCGTCGCCAGGTTCCAGAGCCGTTCGAACCGGGAACGCCGGCCAATTGCTCAGCTGTTGATCCGAACCAGCGTGCCGATCTCTTCACCATCGCGATTGAAGACTGCGGCTTCGTCACCGCTGATCCGCAGCGTCGAAGCGCCGGAGAGCCAGGTGTCCACGCCAACGCAGGCGCGCAGCGTGGAGATGCGGCTGGCAAGCGTGACCACATTGCCCTCGACCGTGTACGTCGTATTGATTCCGTTGCAGCCGTCGCTCCCCTTCACCTTTCCCTCGGCATCGAGCACGAGGTGAGGGTCTCCGGGCTCATCCGAAACCCAGCGGCCCACCACTTCGGTGTCCGCCGAGTCCCCGACGTTGGATCCACATCCGGTCAGGAGCAGGCAGATACCCGCCCCGGCCACCACGAACAGCCGGATCCGGGACATCGCTGGAAGTCTCATAACTCCACGTTACCCCGACAGCATCTGAACAACGGGACGCGAAAGCACCGGTGGGCCGCCGCTCGCTTGATGCGAACCACGGCCCACCGGTGCTGCTTCAGACCCTCTTCAGAGTCTCAGCAATCGTGCGGATCCTTACTTCTTCGCCGTGAAGCGACGTCCTGCGAACACCACCGCGATGGCACCGACTGCCAGGAGGACACCCCCGGCGATCAGCCCACTGGTCTCGGTGCCGGTCCGCGGAAGATCCGAACCCGATCCGTTCCCATCGTCAGGCGAACCGCCGGCATTGGCAGCGTCGTCGCCGGTCGCTGCACTGTCGTCCGGCACGACCTCGAAGGTGGCCTCGAACGAGATGTCACCACTCGTGACAACCACGGTGTAGGTGCCGACGTACGCATCCTTGGACGCTGCGTCCAGGCCCCAGACCATGGCTGCGGCCTCACCGTTGCGATCGACGGTGACATCGGTGGTCTTGGCGAGCTCACCGTCCATGAACGTCTCGAACACCACATTCGCGCCGGGTTCCAGACCTTCTGCCCAGAAGGTGACGCCCTTGTCCTCGCTCACGAAGTCGGACGCGGAGATCACCTCGGGATCGACGCGCAGAGCCGGCTCGACCGTCACGTCGTCAGACGACGAATCGCCCGGCGTCTCCGAAGGTGTCTCGGACGACGTCTCCGCAGGAGTTGGATCGACGGACGGCGTCTCCGACGGGGTCGCGCTCGGGGTCTCCGGGGGCGTCTCGGACGCGGTCTCCGAAGGCGTCTCGCTCGGGGTCTCCGAAGGCGTCTCACTCGGGGTCTCCGAGGGGGTTTCCGAAGGCGTCTCGGACGGCGTCTCCGAAGGCGTCGGATCGACCGACGGAGTCTCGCTCGGGGTCTCCGAAGGCGTGTCGCTCGGGGTGGGAGTCTCAGTCGGAGCCGGCGTGCTGCTCACTGTGTTGACTTCGTACCCGGGCAGGCGATCGAGTGAATTCTGCAGCTCTGCCGCCCAGGTGATCGACTCGCCATCTTCGGTGGTTCCGCCGCCGCTCAAGATTCCGGCTGCGCGATCGCCGATCATCACGGCACCGCCCGAGTCACCCTGGATCGACTCCATGGCAATTCCGAAGCCGTAGACGGGCACGCCATCCACATTTGCCCAGCCATCGACGATGTTGATCTCGCCCGAAGTCATGCCGGTCGTGCGGCCGCTCTTGGTGGCGGTTCGTCCCATATCCGCGGTCGTGACGTCCTTGACGCCGCGGACCTGAACCGTCGATGCAGCCAGGTCGTCCTCCGCCGCGGTCGTCCAATCGGTGACCTCGGGAAGCGCGGTGAACCCGCCGTCCTCTCGGATGTCGATGACAGCCACGTCATGAGCATTGTCGGGATTGTCCTGGTCGAAGGCCTCGCCCGCGGTGCCGTACTGCGAGAAGGTGAAGTCGCCGAGCACTCCGGTGCCGTTGGAGTCCACTTGGATGCCCCCGGCTGCGTCGACGGACGGCCGCGAGAGGTGAGCGGTGTCCTGCGCGTCCGGGCTGCAGTGCCCCGCGGTCAGCACGGCCTGTCCGCCGCCGGGCGCAGTCACCGTGAATGCGGTCGAGCAGAGCACCACGCTGTCGCCGCCCTGAGGCATGTAGTAGCCCGCGCCCCCGACGACGTCGGTTGCAGCATAGGCCTCGAAGCCGCCTTCCATTTCACGCACGACGACATTCGAGTGCTTCTTCGACAGCGCCTGAAGATCCCTGGATTCCTTCTCACCCTGGGTCTTCATCACCACGATTTTGCCATCGCCGGCGCGGCCGACTGCCTGAACCTCGGTGTTCTCGAGGAGCTCCATGGCCAGCTCTTCGTAGCCTGACCCCGAAGTCGGAGCTGGGGATTCCGCCATCGCTGGCGCGGCGAACACAGTGCCGCCCAATGCGACGGCCAGTGCGGCACCGATCGCGAGTGGGCGCCTGACGCGACTATCGGTCATTCTCACATCTTCCGTTGATCAAGCGCTCGCGAACGGAGCGCTGGGGGAACGCGGACAGGTGCTCTGCAACGCGGGGAGCGCCGGACGAAAAGCGGTCTGTTGCAGAACCTCGGCCAGAATGTCACACAAGGAGCGAAATTCGGACTTCTGTAAACTTTTGATCACGGAATTGACACATACGCCCGATGGCGGGTAACGGCTCAGGAGATCGTGATTCAGGAAAGCGGCGGCGGCACCGTGAGCGGCGGCGCTGCCTCGCTCAACGGAAATCCGGGCCTGGGGGCCGGGCGGTTGGAGCCCCCTGTCAGACTCGAACTGACGACCTTCGCTTTACAAGAGCGGTGCTCTACCAACTGAGCTAAGGAGGCGTGGCCGGCGCGGGCTTAGATCACTGCACCTGCCGACAACTGTTGAAGTGTAGTTCATCCGGCCCGCTCCCGTCATCCGACGCCCGAGGCGCCCTCCCATTCGGGAGGACGCCTCGGTCAGCGCGACTCGGATCAGTCGAGCGGGGTCAGGCCACTGTGCGTCAGCCGATCTCGCCGGCGGCACGAAGGATCTCGGCGCCGAACGCCTCGGGATCCTGCCAGGACTCCGTGTCCTCGCCGTTGATTTGCACCCGCGGGGTTCCCTGCAGGCCATTGCTGAGCGCATCCTGGGTGGTGTTCTCGACGTGCTTGCCGAAGGTGGTGTCAGCCACGCACTGGCTCACGGTGACGCCTTCCTGAGCGGTGGCGGCCTCGACATCGACACCGGCCTCTGCAGCGAAGCCGAGGAGCTGCTCATCCGTCATGCCGTTGGCACCCTGAGCCGGCTGGTTGGCGAAGAGCGTCTCGGTGAGGTCCAAGTAGGCGTCGGTCTGGCCGCTGTCGGCCACGCAGGCCATGAGATTGGCCGCGCGGGTTGAGTATTCGTTGCCCCCGGAGGAGGAGTCGAGAATCGCGACGGGCTGGTATTCGAGGGCGATCGTGCCGTCGCCGACGAGCTTCTGCAGCGTCCCGCCGTTGGCCTGCTCGAAGCCCATGCACCCCGGGCACTGGAAGTCGAGGAACACCGTGACCACGGGAGCGGAGTCGGGCAGACCGGACTCGGAGAACGGCGGCAGCCCCTCCGGAACGTCGTCGGCCTCGGCGCCCTTCGCGCCGACCGCCTTCACCCCGTCCCCGTCATCCACCAGCGTGATGGAACCGGCGGTGTAGGTCTTGGGGCCGGCCGCGGGCTGGGCCGCCTGGAAGATCAGCACACCCACGATCACGACCACGGCGACGACCACCACCGCGACACCGGTGTAGAGAATCGTCTTCGCGGTCTTCTCCCGCTTGGCCTGCGCTTGCGCGATCTGCCGAGCCTGGTCGCGCGCGGCCTGGCGCCGGTCGGATGCCGAGGAGGAGTTCTTCGCCATTGTCCCTCACGTGGTAGATGTCCGGGTTCGGGCGTCCTGCCGACGCCCATCACATGATACGCGGTCGCCGTCGTCCTCTGTTCAGAGAGATCTCAGAGGAGCGGCTCGGGCATCAGCGCGAACGGATTGAGCTGCACCGGCCACCAGGACACGGCAGCACCGGACAGCACGGTGAGGATCGCCAGCACCGTCAGCGCACCGAGGATCGCGACGGTGACCCACTCCCCGGTCGCGCTGCGGGTGACTCCGCTGAACAGGACCTTCGAGCCGTGCCTGAGGTTCGTCGACCCCGGCCCCAGCCACAGGACCACCGCGCAGGTGAGTCCTGCGGCCCAGAGCGCCCACTGCTCGGAATGCCCTCCGGGCACGATCCCCATGACGTCCAGGCGCATGAGGATCGCGATGGCCACCGCCGCGATGAGCGGCAGGATGAGGCTGAACAGGGAGGTGAACACGGCTCCGAGGGCGGCGAACGGCATCGCGGACACCGACGACCACACACCCGTCGACGCGGGCCCCTGTTCGAACTGCCGCCAGTTGCGCGTCTTCGCGACGGACCCGGCGGTCCGCGCGAGGATCTGCCACAGATAGGCGGCGATGAGCACGATGAATGGACCCAGGGGGGTCAGCGCGATCGCGAGCACATTGAGCGCGAGCACCGCCCAGCCGCCTCCCCTGCGCCGCCGGGGCGGTCCGGGCGGCACCAGGTGAGGCTGCTGCTGCGGCATCGGCGAGTGCTGCACGGGCCCGTGCTGAAGATGCTGCTGGAGCTGCTGGTTCTGAGCACGCTGGTCGATCCCGAGCGGGCCGTAGGGCCGCGGTCCCGAGCCGACAGCAGGTCCGTACTGCGCGACCGACCGCTGCGGACCGGGATGCTGCGGACCGGGATGTTGCATGACCGGCAGAGGCTGCTGGTGGCTGGGGTGCGCCTGTCGCGGCACCCCGTGCGCCGCAGGACCGTGGTCACGGTAAGGACTGGCGAGATGCGCCGCCGCCGGCCCGGGAGCGGGCCCACCCGACCCGAACCCGGGACCCGGCACCGCCGCCGGCATCACCGAGGTGCCGCCGGGTCCGGCAGCGCCGACCGGGCCCGAGGCGCCCGTCGCGTGGCCGGTCATCGGCCCCTGCCGGACCGGCCCACCCAGGGAGGGCATTCGCCCGGACTCGATGTCGACGAGCGAGTCGAGGATCATCGGGCCGGAGGGACGGCGCTCCGGCCTCGGGTCGAGACATGCCCGCAGCAGAGGCACGAACAGGGCGGGCACACCCTCCAGGTCGGCCCGACCCAGCGCCACGCGACCGAGGACGGCCTCGAGCGGTCCTGAGCCGTAGGGGTTGCGGCCGGTGGCCGCGAAGGCCATGGAGGCGGCCCATCCCCACCAGTCGGTCTTCTCGCTCGACGCCTTGCCGTCGGCGATCTCCGGGCTCAGGTAGCCGGGCGTGCCCATCACCAGTCCGGTGGCGGTGACCTTGACCTCGTCGGCGGCCTGGGCGATGCCGAAGTCGATGATGATCGGCTCGCCGTCCATGATCATGATGTTGGCGGGTTTGAGATCGCGGTGGATCACCCCCGCCTCGTGCACGGCGTTGAGCGCGTCGAGCAGCGCGTGCCCGAAGTGCACGAGCTCGTCCTCGGCGAACGGGCCGTTCTCCCGCACGTCGTCGGACAGCGTCGCCCCATCGACGAACTCGGTGACGATGAAGGGGCGTTCGGATTCGAGCTCGGCGTCGAGCACCTCGGCGATCCGCGGGTGCTTGATCCTCCGCAGCGTGCGGACCTCCCGCCCCAGTCGCTTGCGGGCGGTCTCGTCGTTCGCGATGTGCGGATGGAGGACTTTGACGGCGACGGGGTTGTTGTCCCCGTCCACGCCGAGGTGCACAACGCCCATGCCGCCCGATCCGAGCTGCTCGATGAGGCGGTAGCCACCCAGTTCTTCCATAGCCACCTTCTCAACATTACGCGAGAAGATAGAGTCACGATGAGAGCCGGCCCTACCAGGAGGAGCTTTGTGACCGCTGCAGCCGCTGACAAGGAGCCCAACCAGAATCCCGTCCGACCGCCCTCCGGAGGCGCAGACTTCGTCGTCGTCGCGAACCGGCTCCCGGTCGACCGCGACACCTCCGGTGACACCCCGCAGTGGACCACCTCACCAGGCGGTCTCGTCACCGCGCTGGCACCGGTGATGCGGGAGAACTCGGGAGCCTGGATCGGCTGGGCCGGAGTGCCGGATGAGGAGATCGCGCCCTTCGACGTCGACGGCATGCACCTGGTCCCGGTGACGCTGAGCGCTCAGGAGATCATCAACTACTACGAAGGCTTCTCCAATGCCACGCTGTGGCCTCTCTACCACGATGTGATCGTGCCGCCGGAGTTCCACCGCGCGTGGTGGGAGTCCTACGTGCACGTCAACCGCCGCTTCGCACAGGCGGTCGCGCTCGAGGCCGCAGCCGGTGCGACGGTCTGGATCCATGATTACCAGCTGCAGCTGGTCCCGGCCCTGGTCCGTGCTCTGCGCCCGGATGTGTCGATCGGATTCTTCAACCACATCCCCTTCCCCTCGGTCGAGCTCTTCGCCCAGCTCCCCTGGCGTGCGCAGATCCTCACCGGGCTGCTCGGCGCGGACCTCATCGGCTTCCAGCGCCCCGCCGACGCCGCGAACTTCCGCCGCGCCGCACGCGCGCTGCTGTCCGTGACCAGCCGCGGCAACCGGATCAGCGTTCCCGCCGACTCGGAGGCCGGCACCGAGGCGCATGTCGCCGAAGCCCGGGCCTTCCCCATCTCCGTGGACACCTCGGCGCTCGACGCGCAGGCCCGGGAACCGGAGATCATCGCCCGGGCCGCCGAGATCCGCGAGGAGCTCGGCGATCCCGAGCTCCTGCTGCTCGGGGTGGACCGAATGGACTACACGAAGGGCATCCGGCACCGCCTCAAGGCGTTCGGCGAGTTGCTGGCCGACGGGCTGCTCGACCCGGAGAAGGTCACGCTCGTCCAGATCGCCACCCCCAGTCGTGAGCGGATCGACCAGTATCAGCAGATCCGCAGCGACGTGGAGCTGTCGGTCGGCCGGATCAACGGGGAGTTCTCCGAGGTCGGGATCCAGCCCATCCACTACTTCCACCACTCCTACCCCCGCGAGGAGATGACCGCCCTCTACCGTGCCGCGGACGTCCTCCTCGTCACCGCGCTGCGCGATGGCATGAACCTCGTCGCGAAGGAGTACGTCGCCTGCCGACCGCAGGAGGACGGGGCACTGGTGCTCTCGGAGTTCGCCGGCGCCGCGGACCAGCTCACCCAGGCGGTGCTGGTCAATCCCCACAACATCGACGGGCTCAAGGCGGAGATCGTCCGCGCGGTGGCCATGGACCCGCGCGAGCAGCGCCGCCGTATGCGCTCGATGCGCCGCAGGCTGTTCCGGGAGGACGTGCAGGCGTGGTCGCAGTCCTTCCTCAGCGAGCTCGAGGCGCTCGACGCCGACAAGGACAGGACCTCGGCGATCACGGCCGACAGTGTGCCGGCCCGAGCGATTCCCGTCTCCGCCCCGGCAGAGGTGGACCTGACGCCGCTGGTCCAGGCCGACAGACTGCTCGTCGCTCTGGACTTCGACGGCGTCATCGCGCCGCTGCAGGACGACCCGTCCACCTCCGCGCCCCTGCCGGAGTCCGCCGCGGCCGTCGAGGCGCTGGCCGCCCTGCCCGACACGGTCACCGGCTACATCTCCGGCCGGAACGTGTCGGTCCTCAAGCAGCTCAGCACGGCGCCGGGACGGGCGGTGTTCGTCGGCTCCCACGGCGTGGAGGTCGACTTCTCCGGGCTGGACCTGACAGGAGCCGAGAACGGAACCACCGACCCCGCAGTCGACGACTCCGATCCGTTCCGCTACTCCGCCGCCCCGACCGAGGTCGAGCAGCAGCGCCTCGAAGCCCTCGACCTGGCGTTCGAGCGGATCCTCGACGCCACGCCGGCCGAAGGCCACGGCGAGCTCCGCCTCGAGCGCAAGCCGCTGGGACGGACCTTCCACACCCGGGGCTGCTCGCCGAACAGGGTGGAGTTCTACACCGAGGAGCTCCACCGGCTCGCGGCCGAGATCGAGGGTCTGCGGATGATCGTCGGCCACGCGATGATCGAGTTCGGCGTCCGGATGGACACCAAGGGCAACGGACTCGACAACATGATCGACCGCGTCGAGGCCACGGCGGCCCTGTACATCGGCGACGACACCACCGACGAGGACGCCTTCATCCACCTGCACGCGCGGCAGAGCGCAGGCCTCACCGGGCTCAGCATCAAGGTCGGTCCCGGGGACACCGCCGCCGAGGTGCGCCTGGACTCCCCCGAGGCCGTCGCCGAGGTGCTCGCCCGCCTGGCCGCTGAGCGCGCCGCCCACCACGGCCTGGAGTGAGGCCGTGGTGGGCGACCGACAGGTCCACCCGATTCGCCCCGGCAGCCGGTCCTGCGCTGTGAGTCAGCGGACGCGGACGGGCTGCGCAGAGGACCGGAGCACCAGCTCGGGGCTGACCGAGTAGTCGGGCAGCGTCCGCGCCCCGCGGATCAGTCGGTCGAGCTCCGCGAGTGCGGACTGCGCCAGATTCGCCCAGTCGAACGTCACCTGCGACAGGGGCGGATGGACGACATCGGCGTCGGGCATGTCGCCCACCGTCAGCAGCGACACGTCCGAGGGAACGTCCAGGCCGATGCGCTTGGTCGATTCGAGCACGCCGAGGGTCAGCGCCGGCGAGCAGCTGATGATCGCCGAGCAGTTCGCGTGCAGCAGCTGGTCAGCGGCCTGGGAGCCGGCGAGGATCCCCGGTCCCGCTGCGGCCACCGGCGCCTGCTCGCGGGTCGCGGGGATATGGAGCACGTCCGCCATCGAGCGGCGGAAGGCTGCCACCCGGGAATTCGCGGAGGAGTCATCGGGCACCGAGATCCCGATCCGCCGGTGGCCCAGGTGGATGAGGTGGCGCACCGCGGTGTCGATGCCCTGCGAAGCGTCGAGGACGAACTGCCCGGTGCCCTCGTGACGCGCGTTGGACACCCGCACCGTCGGGACGCCGAGCGCGACCAGCCGATGGGCCTCCGGCACCGCCGAACCACCTCCGATCGCCAGCGCCCCGGACACCCCGAAATCCCGCAGCAGCGTCGCCTGGGACGGCAGGTCCGGGCCGGTGCGCACCCGCAGCGCCACCCCGCCGAGGCGGTAGATCCGCCGCACGACCTCGAGAGTGAGGGATTCGAAGGGGTCGACGTCGGCGCCCAGCAGCGCGGACTGGACCACCACGATGGTCCTGCGCCGGACCCGCCGCTGCTCCTCGGACCCGCTGCGGTCGGCAGACCCGCTGCCGTCGGCAGTCCCGAGGCCGCTTCCCCGACTCGGCGAGCCGGCGTCGCCGGCGAGCCGGGACCCTCCCGATGACGTGCCTGGGCCGCCCCGGCTCAATCCAAGCGTCCGCAGCGCGACGTCGACGGACCGACGGGCGGAATCGGAGGTCCTCGGGGCGTTGCGCAGCACCCGGGACACCGTCGAGACCGACAGACCGGACGCCTCGGCGATCTGCTTGAGGGTGATGTTCGACCGCATCAGGACCGGGCCGCGGCAGTCGACGATCGGGCCATCAGGACCGGCCGGAAGTTCGGTGCCACGGACGTCATCCGCTCCCCCGGCAGATCGAGGACCGAGCGCACTCCCGCCGCGAGCGCCCCCGACATCCCCAGGTTGTCGAATGCGAGCACCGTCGCCGGCGGGTCCGTGTAGCGCATCGTCGCCGAGTCGCCGAAGCCGACGACCGACAGGTCCCGCGGCACCACCAGCCGCCGTTGCCGCATGGCGGCGAACACGCCGTGCAGCTGCAGGGCGCTCTGCACGATGATCGCGGTGCAGGTGGCGCCGCGCAGCCGGAGCGCCGCCTCGATGCCGCCGGAGTAGGACTTCGGCACCCGCGCGATCCACTCGTCCAGCCGCGAGGAGATGCTGCGAGCCGGATGCTCGGCCAGGAATCGGCGCTCCAGCTGCTCGGCGAGCGCACCGGTCTCGTTGCTGATCAGCCCGATCCGCCGGTGGCCGAGAGCGGTGAGATGCTCGAAGGCGCGCACCAGCCCGCCCGTCAGATCGAGGCGGGCGGCGACCCATTCGCTGCCCACCGCGGGGGCTCCTGTCGGGGGCAGGGCCTGCTCCTCGAAGGTCGCCTCGGCGAAGCGCACCACCGGCACGTCGACGTCGAAGCGGGTGAAGGTCGGTGACACGATCACCGAGGCGCCGGCGGCGACGCTGGCCCGCACCTCGGCGAGCTCCGGGCTCAGGAAGGGGGAGGAGATGAGCATGCCCTCGGACTGCAGCTGTTCGGAGACGGCCCGGCAGACGGCGAGCTGCCAGTGCTCCGGCGAGGCCGGAGCACACACCGCGATCAGGTGGGCAGGCGTCCGGCGCAGCAGGGTGGAGCGGGAGTAGCCCAGCCGGTCGACGGCGTCGAGGACCCGCTCACGGGTGGACGCGGCCACCTTGCCCCTCCCTCCGAGCACCCGGGACACCGTGGTGACGGACACCCCGGCCGCCTCGGCGAGGTCCTCCAGGCGAACTCTCATGCGCCTATCCTACGGTGGGGGAAGAGCTGGTCCGAGAACCGTCCACCTGCGTCGACGGACGTGTTCCGGGACTACGATGACTGTCAGCCCTGCCAGATCTCGGCGCCCGCCTCCAGCGGCACCAGATACCGGCCGCAGAAGGAGATCTCCGCTATGTCCACGGTCACCCTGACCGATGTCAGCCATCGTTACCCCTCCACGGTGACGCCGTCCGTGACCGGAGTGACCCTGCACGTGCCCGATGGCGAATTCTTCGTTCTGCTCGGGCCCTCCGGCAGCGGCAAATCCACCATCCTGCGCATGATCCACGGCATGGAGCGCCCTTCCGGCGGCACCGTCGCCATCGATGGCCAGGACGTCGGCAGCACCCGCCCCTCCGACCGCGACGTCATGCTCGCCTTCGAGAACTACGCGCTCTACCCGCACATGACTGTTGCGGAGAACATGGGATTCGCGCTGCGCCTGACCGGCCTCGACCGGGACGAGATCGACCGCCGCGTGCTCGGCGCCGCGGCTCAGCTGGGTCTCACCGAGGTGCTCGATGCCCGCAATGACGAGCTCGACGGCCTCCAGCGGCAGAAGGTCGCACTGGCTCGGGCACTCGTCCGCAAGCCCCGGGTCTTCGTCATGGACGAGCCGTTGGCCCACCTGCCGCAGGACGTCCGCGACAGCACCCGGGATCAGATCCGCGCGATGCAGCAGGACCTGGGCATCACCACGCTGTACGCGACGTCATCACTGGAGGACGCGCGTGCGGTGGCCGACCACATCGCGGTGCTCGACGACGGCCGGCTGCTGGGCGTCTTCGCCCCGGAGCAGTTCTCGCAGCTGACGACGCTGGTGCCGGAGCCGGAGCCGGAGCCCAGCTGACTGCGGTGCCGCGCGGATCCGTCGAACCGGCCCGAAGCGGGACGAGCGGAGACGATCCCCCACCAGGCGGATGAGGAGCCCACTATGCAGATTCACGCCGAACGGCTGGCGTCGGAGGTCAGGAAGCTGCCCTGGCACCTGCCGCTGGCCGCCTGGCCCAAAGATCTCCTCGTGGGTCTGCCCCGCGGCCTGTCCCGTCATGTCGTGCGGTTCGTCGAGCTCGGCGGGGATGTGCTGGCGGTCAAGGAGACCCAGGACCGGATCGCCGCCCGCGAGCACGACATGCTCCAGGCCCTGACCAACCTCGAGGTGCCCGCAGTGGCGCCGCTGGGCCACGTCGTCGAACGCCGCACGGCCGCCGGTGCGCAGCTGCCCGGTGCACTCATCACCGTGCACCTGCGCTACTCGCTGCCCTACCGCGCCCTGATCAGCCAGCAGCTCGACATCGGCGTGGCCGAACGCCTGGTCGACGCGCTCGCGGCCCTGCTGGCGCGGCTGCACCTCGCCGGCTTCTTCTGGGGGGACGTATCGCTGTCGAATGCGCTCTTCCGCCGCGACGCAGACAGCTTCGCGGCCTATCTGGTCGATGCGGAGACCGGGGAGCTGCACGCCGACCTGTCCGACGGCCAGCGCGAGCACGATCTGCACCTGGCCCGGACGAACATCGCCGGCGACTTCCTCGACCTGCAGGCCGGGGGCAAGGTCGCGTCCGACGTCGACCCGATGGCGTTCAGCGATCAGCTGCTGCGGCGCTACCGCACGCTGTGGCAGGAGCTGCGAGAGCCGGAGGAATTCTCGATCGACGAGCGCTGGCGGATCGACGACCGCTTCCGCCGGCTCAATGCGATCGGCTTCGACATCGGCGAGCTCACCGTCACCACCGACCTCGACGGGGTCACCACGCGCATCGAGCCGAAGGTCGTCGAGCCCGGTCACCATCGTCGTCGCCTGCTGCGGCTGACCGGCATCGAGGCCCAGGAGAACCAGGCACGCCGCATGCTCAACGATCTCGACAGCTATCGGATCGCCACCGGCAGAGCGGACGATTCGGAGGAGAAGTCCGCCGCGGACTGGCTGCGCGACGTCTACCGGCCCGTCGTCGAGGGGATTCCCGGCGACTTCCGCGACCGGCTGGAGGAGGCCCAGGTGTTCCACGAATTCCTCGATCACCGCTGGTACCTGTCGGAGCGCTCCGGCAGCGACGTCTCCACCCCGGACGCCATCCGCTCCTACGTCGAGAACGTCCTCCCCCAGCGTCCCAGGGAAGCCTCGTACCTCAGGGAGCCGAGCACCGCCGCCCTCCAGGTGCTGAGCGAACACGATCTCCGCGACCCGGACTATTGGGAGTAGTCTCTGACTGGTCGGCTCGACCGACCTGACGGAAGCACTCTCGAAGAAGGCAGGCAATGACAGAATTTCCCTCCATCCCGGCGATGTTCGAACTCTCCGGGCGGACCGTCGTGGTCGTCGGCAGCGCCTCGGGCCTGGGTCAGGCGTCCGCGCTGGGCATCGCGGACGCCGGAGCGCGCGTGGTGTGCGCCGACCTCGATGAAGAGGGCGCTCAGCAGACCGTCGACCTCATCACCGAACGGGGCGGGACCGCCGAGGCAACCGCTGTCGACGTCACCTCGACCGAATCCGTGGCGGCGGTCGTCGCGGCCCACGCCGAGGCGGACGCCCTCGTCATGACGCCGGGCCTCAACGTCCGCAAGCGCCTGCTGACGACCACCGACGAGGAGTTCGACCGCGTCATCGACATCAACCTCAAGGGCACCTACCGCCTGATGCGCGGATTCGGCACCCGGATGGCCGAGCGCGGCCGCGGCTCGATCGTGACGTTCGCGTCCTTCCGCGCCCTGGTGGTGGAGCCGGGCCAGGGACTGTATGCGGCGGCCAAGGCCGGCGTGGTGCAGCTGACGAAGACCCTGGCCAGCGAGCTCGGCCCCTCCGGCGTGCGGGTGAACTCGATCCTGCCGGGTCCGTTCGAGACCCCGCTGACCGAGCAGATCAAGTCCGACGAGGAGTGGTGGAACGCCTACGCGAACAAGGCCGCGCTGGCCCGCTGGGGGCAGCTGCCGGAGATCGCGGGACCGGTCCTGTTCCTCGTCTCGGACGCCTCGAGCTTCGTGACCGGGCACTCCCTCCTGGTCGACGGCGGGTGGATGGCCCAGGACGGCCGGTTCACCCCGCGGGTCTGAGAGCCACCCCGCCCGAGGCGGCATGCGACCGGGGCCGCGCGCGTCAGCTGACGTGCGCGGCCCCGGTGTCGTCCGTGATGTGCAGCCTTCGGCCCCCCCGCGCAGCCGACACCGGGGCGACCCGCGGATCCGCTCTCAGGCCTCGGCGGCGGCGGCGCGGGTCCGTGCCACCTCGTACAGCGCCACCGCTGCGGCGACGCCGGCGTTGAGGGATTCGGTGGAGGCGGCGATCGGGATCGACACGATCTGATCGCAGATGTCGCTCACCAGCCGCGAGATCCCCTTGCCCTCCGAGCCGACGACGATGCACACGGGGACGGTCGCCAGTTCCAGCGCCGGCAGCTCGACGTCGCCGTCCATGTCGAGTCCGATGACGAAGACGCCCTGCTTCTTGAGGTCCTCGAGCGATCGGACCAGGTTGACCACGCGTGCCACCGGGATCCGGGACGCGGCGCCGGCAGACGTCTTCCAGGCGGCTGCGGTCATCCCCGCCGCGCGCCGCTCGGGAACGATCACCCCGTGGCCGCCGAACGCCGCCGTCGAGCGCACGATGGCGCCGAGGTTGCGCGGGTCGGTGACTCCGTCGAGCGCCACGAGCAGCGGGGTCTCGAACCGCTCACCCGCCAGCCCGAGCAGATCATCCGGGTGACTGTATTCGTAGGGCGGCACCTGCAGAGCGACCCCCTGGTGGATCGCCCCGTCGGTGATCCGGTCGAGGTCGGGCCTGCTCGCCTCCAGCATGGCGACGCCGCGCTCGGCGGCGAGTGCGATGATCTCGCGGACCCGATCATCGGAGTCGATCCGCTGCCCTACGTAGAGCGCCGTCGCGGGCACACCCTCGCGCAGCGATTCGAGCACGGAGTTGCGGCCTGCGACCACGTCGGAGCCGTGCTCCTTCTTCTTCCGCCTGGCCTGCGCCGCCTGCCGGGCCCGCTTCTCCTGGGCCTCCCTGTGCGCCTTGTGGTAGACGCGATCCTCGGCCTTGGGCGTGGGGCCCTTGCCCTGCAGCTTGCGCTTGCCCTGGCCGCCGGAGCCCTTGGTGGGCCCCTTGCCGGTTCTGCGGACTGCTCCGCCGCGTGGCTTGGGTGGCATATCGGTTCCTTGTCTGTCGAGAGGCCGGAAGTGCTTCTCCGGCCGCCGGCGGCGGTGCGCCGGTGATGATGGGGGCCGTTCAGCCCTTGATCTGGTAGCGGAAGCCGTCGACGGTGTCCTCGAGGGCGATTCCCGCGGCGGTGAGCCGTTCGCGGATCGCATCGGCGCGCGCGTAGTCCTGCTGCGCCTTCGCCTCGAGCCGTTCGCCGGCGAGCGTGCTCACGAGCGCGTCGAGCGCCCGCGCCGCGGTGTCGTCCCCGCCCGAGGCGCCGGCCCAGTGGGCAGCACTCGGATCGACTCCCAGCACGTCGAGCATGAGCTCGACCTCCGCGACCACGCGCACGAGCTCCGCGCCGGTCCGGCCGGCGTCGAGGAGCCGGAACCCCTCCCCCACCCGGTCGAAGACCACGGCGAGTGCCCGCGGGATCGACAGGTCGTCGTCCATCGCCTCGGCGAACTCCTCGGGCACCTCCACTGCGCGACCGGCCCACCCGGCGACCGCCTCGGGGACGGGTGGGGCTGCATCGCCGAGGACCTCGCGGGCGCGGGTGAGGAAGTTCGCGAACCGGTCGAGCGCCGCCTGCTGCTGGGCCATGAGCTCCTCGGAGTACTCGAGCACCGAGCGATAGTGCGCCGACGACAGGAAGAACCGCACCGTGATCGCGGGGAACTGCGCGAACAGCTCGTGGGCGAAGACGGAGTTGCCCAGTGACTTCGACATCTTTTCGCCGCCGACGTTGAGCAGCCCGGAGTGCATCCAGATCCGGGCGAAGGGGTCACCCGCGGCGGTCGACTGGGCCAGCTCGTTCTCGTGGTGCGGGAAGCGCAGGTCCAGACCGCCGCCGTGGATGTCGAATTCTGCGCCCAGGTACTTGGTCGACATCGCCGAGCACTCGATGTGCCAGCCCGGCCGCCCCCGGCCCCACGGAGTCGGCCAGGACGCGGTGGCCGGCTCCTCGTCCTTGTGCGCCTTCCACAGCGCGAAATCACGGGGGTCCTTCTTCCCGCGCAGCGGCGCGTCCTCGGCATCGCTGAGGTCCTGGAGGCGCTGGTTGGTCAGCGAGCCGTACTCGGGCCAGGAGACGGCGTCGAAGTAGATGTCACCGGAGCCGTCGAGCGCCTGATAGGCATGACCGGCCGCGAGCAGGCGCTCGATGAGTTCGACCATCTCCGTGATGTGCCCGGTCGCCCGCGGCTCATAGGTCGGCCGCAGCACCCCCATCGCGTCGTAGGCGGCGGTGAACTGCTGCTCGTAGAGATACGCATGAGCCCACCACTCGCGATCCTCCGCAGCCGACTTGCTGAGGATCTTGTCGTCGATGTCGGTGACATTGCGGACCAGCGTGACCTCGAGGCCGCGGTACACCAGCCAGCGCCGCAGCTGGTCGAACACCACTGCCGAGCGCATGTGCCCGATGTGGGGCGCGCCCTGCACGGTGGCACCGCACACGTAGATCCCCGCCCTGCCCTCATTGACGGGGGTGAAGGGTTCGAGGCTCCGGGATGCGGTGTTGAACAGCTTGATAGTCACACTGCAAGTCTAGGAGATGCCGGCGACTGCCAAGGAAACCACACCGAGTTCTCAGGCGAGGCACAAGTTCGCTACACTGGCGGAGATTGAGACGCCGGTCACGTGACCACGAGCTCAACTGGCACAAC
Organism: Brevibacterium daeguense; assembly: GCF_021729135.1. Taxonomy (GTDB): domain Bacteria; phylum Actinomycetota; class Actinomycetes; order Actinomycetales; family Brevibacteriaceae; genus Brevibacterium; species Brevibacterium daeguense. Next base: position 104,855 of record NZ_JAJTWW010000009.1, on the reverse strand, counting down.
CCACCCGCGTGCATGACCACCGGCCGGTCGGGCACACCCACCCTGCCGGGCCGGTCACCGACAACATGGAGGACACCGTGTCGATGACGACATCGTCCCAGCGCGAGATGTTCGCGACCCGAACAGCCTTCATCATGGCTGCCATCGGGTCCGCCATCGGCCTGGGCAACATCTGGCGCTTCCCGTACGTCGCCTATGACAGCGGCGGCGGCGCCTTCCTGATCCCGTACCTGGTCGCCCTGCTCACGGCGGGCATCCCGATCCTGTTCTTCGACTACGCGCTCGGGCACCGCAGCCGCTCCTCGGCGCCGATGGCCTTCCGCGCATTCACCCGGGCCGCCGAGCCGATCGGCTGGTTCCAGACCGGCATCGCGTTCGTGATCGGGATCTACTACGCCGTGATCATCGGCTGGGCCGGAATGTACATGATCTTCTCGGTCACCCAGGCCTGGGGCGACAATGCGGAGAGCTTCTTCATCGGCGAGTTCCTGCAGCAGTCCGGGGAGTTCGGACTCTCCGGCGACTTCGTCCCCGGCGTGCTCATCCCCCTGATCATCGTCTGGGTGGTCACGCTCGGCGTCCTGCTGCTGGGCGTGCAGCGCGGCATCAGCCGTTTCAACCTGATCTTCATCCCGCTGCTCGTCGTCATGTTCCTCATCCTGGTGGTCAGGGCGCTCTTCCTGCCGGGTGCCTTCGCCGGACTCGACGCCTTCTTCACCCCGGACTTCGCGGCGCTGGCCGATCCGGCGGTGTGGGTGGCGGCCTACGGCCAGATCTTCTTCTCCCTGTCGATCGCGTTCGGCATCATGATCACCTACGCCTCGTACCTCAAGCGCCGCACCAATCTCTCCGGCTCCGGCCTCGTCGTGGCGTTCTCGAACTCCAGCTTCGAGGTGCTCGCCGGCATCGGCGTCTTCGCCGCGCTGGGCTTCATGGCTCAGGCCTCCGGCGTCGCCGTCGACGAGGTCGTCGCCTCGGGAGTCGGGCTCGCGTTCATCAGCTTCCCCACGCTGATCTCGCAGATGCCCGGCGGTGCCCTGTTCGGCATTCTCTTCTTCGGCAGCCTGGTGTTCGCCGGGATGACATCGCTGATCTCGATCGTGCAGGTGCCGGTGCAGTCCGTCGCCGAGAAGCTGGACATCAGCAACCGCACCTCGCTGCTCATCGTCGGCGGCCTGATGGCAGTCATCTCCTGCCTGACGATGCCCACGGTCACCGGACTCAACGTGCTCGACGTCGTGGACGCCTTCGCCAACAACATCGGCGTCGTCGGCTCCGCGGTCGTCTCGCTCATCGTGGTCGCCTGGCTGCTGCGCAAGCTGCCGGTCCTGCGCGACCACATCAACGCGACGTCGTCCTTCAAACTCGGGCCGACTTGGATGATCTGCCTGTCCGTCATCACGCCGCTGGTGCTCGGCTACATGCTGATCTCACAGATCATCACCCTGATCCAGGACGGCTACGGCGGGATGCCGAAGAGCTTCACCAATGTGTTCGGCTGGGGCATGATCGCGCTGCTCATCGTGGTGGCGATCGTCCTGACCCTGATCCCGTGGCCCAAGCGCGCCCTGCGGCACACCGAGGACGCCATTGCCGCCTCGGATGCGGCGACCGCCTCGCTCGCCGAGCAGGACCGCTCCGGCGCCGGCCCCGCGGCGAGCACCCCGAGACCGGAACAGACCCGAACCGAAGGAGGACAGACACTGTGAGCGCATCGGCCATCATCATGATGATCATCGCCCTGTGCACGGTCTGGGGCGGTCTGGTCGCCTCGATCCTGCACCTGCGGCGCCATCCCGACGACACCATCGGTCATGAGGAATGACTCGGGGTCGCCACGCGGCGGTTCGGAGTCGGACGAGCTGACTCGGAATCCGACGAGCTGACAGGCGGCCGGCGAGCTGACAGGCGGCCGGGGCTCATGCCCCGGCCGCCTCGTTCGTTCGGCTCTCTCCGGTGCGCGGCCTGCCGCCCCTGCGCGGATTGCGGCCGGTGCCCGCTGCCCCGGCGCCGTCGCCCCGGCCAGTGGTCCCTGCTCGACTCCTGCCCATAGACTGGCCGGAGACCCATCAGCACCTTCAGGAGGCCGTATGCCCACCACAGTCAAGGGAATCGTCGCCAAGGCCAAGGGCGAGCCCGTCGAACTCACCGACATCGTGATCCCCGATCCGGGACCCGGCGAGGTCGTCGTCGATGTGAAGTCGTGCGGGGTGTGCCACACCGACTTCCACTATCGGGAAGGCGGGGTCAGCGACAACTACCCATTCCTCCTCGGCCACGAATCGGCCGGGATCGTCTCCGAGGTCGGTGAAGGCGTCACCGACGTCGCTGTCGGCGACTTCGTGATCCTCAACTGGCGCGCAATCTGCGGCGAATGCCGGGCCTGCAAGCGCGGCGAGCCCTGGTACTGCTTCGACACCCACAACGCCACCCAGAAGATGACCCTGACCGACGGCACCGAGCTGGAAGCCGCACTCGGCATCGGCTCCTTCGCGGAGAAGACGCTGGTGGCCGCCGGACAGTGCACGAAGGTCGAGGAGTCGGATCCCGCCGTGGTCGGGCTGCTCGGGTGCGGAGTGATGGCGGGCATCGGCGCGGCCATCAACACCGGCCAGGTGACCCGCGGCCGGTCCGTGGCCGTGATCGGCTGCGGCGGCGTGGGCAATGCGGCGATCGCCGGCTCCCACCTCGCCGGCGCCTCGCCGATCATCGCGATCGACTTCGACGAGAAGAAGCTCGCCGCGGCGAAGGAGCTCGGCGCCACCCACACAATCGCCTCGAAGGATCTCGACGAGGACGGCGTGGTGTCGGCCGTGCAGGAGCTGACCGGCGGTTTCGGCGCCGACGTCGTGATCGACGCCGTCGGCCGGCCGGAGACCTGGCGGCAGGCGTTCTACGCCCGCGATCTCGCCGGCACCGTCGTCCTGGTGGGCGTGCCCACCCCGGACATGGAGCTCAGCCTTCCGTTGGCCGACGTGTTCGGCCGCGGCGGCCGGCTCAAGTCGTCCTGGTACGGCGACTGCCTGCCGGAGCGCGACTTCCCGATGCTCGTGCAGCTGTACAAGGAAGGGCGCCTGCCCCTCGACAGGTTCGTGACGGAGCGGATCCGGATCGATCAGGTCGAGGAGGCGTTCGACAAGATGAACCGCGGCGAGGTGCTGCGTTCGGTGGTGGAGTTCTGATGACTGCTCGTGTCGACCATGTGGTGACGTCCGGGACCTTCTCGCTCGACGGGGGCACCTGGGACGTCGACAACAACGTGTGGATCGTCGGCGACGACTCCGAGGTGATCGTCTTCGACCCGGCCCACTCCCCCGATGCCGTCGTCGAGGCGGTCGCCGGCCGAACGGTCCAGGCGATCGTGCTCACGCACGGCCACGACGATCACATCCGCGCTGTCGCTGATGCCAAGCAGGCGCTGGGCAATCCGCCGGTTCTCCTCAATCCCGAGGATCAGGTCCTCTGGGAGATGGTCTACCCGGAAGCCCAGCCGGACGGCACCATCGAGGACGGGCAGGAGTTGACCGTCGGCGGTGCCACGCTGCGTGCCATCCACACGCCGGGACACTCGCCCGGCTCCACCTGCTTCTACGCACCCTCCGGCCTCAATGTCGGCGGACTGCCCGGTGTGATCGGAACCCCGGTGGGCGCCGAGGTCCCGGTGCTGCTGTCCGGGGACACGCTCTTCCAGGGCGGACCGGGAGCGACGGGACGGTCGTACTCGAGCTTCGACACGATCATCGAGTCGATCCGCACCAAGCTCTTCGCCCTGCCCGACGAGACGGTGGTGCTCACCGGCCACGGCGACGCGACCTCGATCGGTGCCGAGAAGCCGCATCTGCAGGAGTGGGTCGACCGCGGCCACTGATCGTGAGCGCTGCCGGGAGAACATGTCCTCTCCCGGCAGCCCGTCACCTTCCCGCGAGCACACCCGCAGTGCTGACGCCGGGCCTCCACGAGGTCCGGCGTCAGCCATTCAGCGATCGAATCAGGCACTTCGCCGGCGGTGGGGTCCCCCGAATCCGAGAACCGCAGTCCGCGTCGACTTCCCATCCGAACGATCATTCGGTAAGTTTTCTTCATCGCCCGCCGCTGCGCGGGCACCGACGTACGAAGAGGTGGGTCACAGATGAAGACGACGAAACGCACGAACCGCGCACTGACGGCAGTACTCGCGGCCGGAGCGAGCATCGGACTGCTCGCCGGCTGCGCCGGCGGGGTCGGCGCCAGCGGCGGCGGCCAGAGCGGCGGAACCGGATTCGAGTACGGGGCATCGCAGGAGGAGGTCGACGCAGCGCTGGCGGAGCTCGAGCCCGTCACTCTGACGTATCAGCCCGGTGCATCCTCGCAGAACTCCGAGACGGCGGCCAACGGGCTGGCCTTCCAGAAGTACATCGAGGAGCGCTCCGGCGGCAAGATCAAGCTGGAGAACGCGTGGGGCCAGTCGATCGCACCGTACACGGAGCTCGATGACGCGCTGACCGACGGTCGCGTCGACATCGCCTATTACGCCGCGATCTACTTCCCGGACGAGTTCCCGACCGTCGACGCCTACAGCAAGCTCACGCATTACTCGACGGCAGCACCCCTGACCGGTGAGGCGATCTCGGCGGCGATGATGAGCGAGCTCGGCTGGAACAGCGAGGAGCACATGCAGAGCATCGAGGAGAAGGGCCTCGTACCGCTCTCCCCGCTCATGAGCTCCGGCGACTACTGGACGGCCTGCAGCGAGCCGGGCTCCGCCCCGGAGGACTGGCAGGGTCGGCAGATGCGGATCGCCGGCACTGCGCACACTGCGTTCGCCGAGGCGCTGGAGGCCAGCCCCGTGTCGATGGAGTACGGAGAGACGTTCGAGGCGCTGCAGCGCGGCACGGTGGACTGCACCTTCGTGCAGCCGCAGGTCGCGGGCTCGACCGGTCTGCTCGAGGTCGCCCCGTATGTCTCCCACTTCGCCGACAAGCGCATGACCGGCTCGGCCACAGCGATGCACGTGGCCGGCCCGGCGATCAAGGAGCTGCCGCTGGCCTACCAGCAGATCATCTTCGACGCCGAGGTCGACCACTGGCACGGAATGGTCGTCAACACCATGGACGCCGGCCGCCAGGCCGTCAGCGACGCCAAGGGCGCCGGCGGCGAGTTCGTGGAGATGGATCCGGAGACCGAACAGATCATCGCCGAAACCCAGGAGAAGCTCGTCGACGACCTCATCGCCGAGGGACGCCTGCCCGAGGACATCCGTGAGCAGATGGAGGCGTCCGCGGAGAAGTGGACCGGCATCGTCGAGGAGCTCGGCTACACCGACGCCGGCGAGCTCGACCAGCTCGACGAGTGGTACGAGAAGGGCAGCGTGGACTTCCGTCCGCTGGCCGAGCGCGTCTTCTCCGAGTCGGCGGCCGGCCACCGGCCGAGCTGATCCGACCGGCAGCTCCGAGATCGGCTGACAGGACCGACAGCGAGCAGTTCGGTCCGCGCCGGGGCTGATGGGTTCACCTGCCCCGGCAGCGTCGCGAGATGCCCCTGACCTTCCAGGTCGGGGGCATCTCGGCGTTGTCGACCCGACCTGTTGAAGATGACACAATGGCCGCATGACCAAGCAGGAGAGAGAGCACACCCTGAGCCGGACCGAGCAGATGTGGATCACTGCGGAGATCAACGGCCCCGGGTGGAACCTCTTCTACGGGATCGCGCTCATCGTGATCGCGATCGGCCTCGCAATCTCCGTGATCGTGCCCTCCCTCGAACTCTCCGCAACCGCGATCGCCCTGGCGATGGCGGCCGCAGTCGCCTTCGGCGGCGTGTTCCTGAGCCGCCTCGGCCTCCGGCGCGTCCTGCCGCTGCAGCGCCTCAGGCACGACAGGAGCGCTCACCTGACCGAGGAAGTGGAATTCACCGGAGTGACCGCCACGCGCGATCTGTTGCTGCAGCAGGCCGATTCGACACCGCTCGTGCTGCGCGGCCCGCTGCCCTCGACCGCGCAGGGCGAGCCAGCGGAGGATGCCCTCCTGCATGAGGGACAGGCCACTCTCGCCCGGTATTCGGATTGGGATGAGCAGGATGCGGTGCCCGCGCGGCTGACCTTCTCCGACGGCTGTCACGCCATCGGATACGTCTCACGCAGCTGAGAACACGAGTGCGGTGGCCAGTGCAGCCACTCCCTCACCACGCCCGGTCAGGCCGAGCCCGTCGGCAGTCGTGCCCGACACCGCGACCGGCGCACCGGCCGCATCGCTGAGCACCTGCTGCGCCTCTTCGCGCCGCCTGCCGATCTTGGGGGTGCTGCACACTGCCTGCACCGCGATATTGCCGATCTCGAATCCTGCAGCGCGCACGAGCCGTGCGGCCTCCGCAAGCAGCTCCGCACCCGAGGCGCCCGCCAGCTCCGGCCGGTCGGTTCCGAAATGCGCGCCGAGGTCGCCGATCCTCGCCGCGGAGAACAGCGCGTCGCAGCAGGCGTGGGCCACCGCATCCGAATCCGAGTGCCCCTCAAGCCCCGTCACGCCCTCCCACAGCAGTCCGGCCAGCCACATCGGCCGGTCCGGGTCCAAGGAGAAGGCATGCACGTCGACTCCGAGTCCCACCTGGGGCAGCAGTCGATCCGTCATTCGATCCTCTCCTTCGGGGGTGCCTCGGCACATCCGTCCGCCATCCCGGGCTTCCGGGGGCCGGCGTCCGGTTCGCTGTCGCCGACGTACAGCTCCGCGAGCCGCATGTCGATGGGATGGGTGATCTTGAATGCCCGCTCGTCCCCGGCGACGACCTCCACCACGTGACCCAGCCGCTCGACCAGCATCGCGTCGTCGGTGGCTGCCGGATTCGGGTCCGCCCGCTGGAGCCGGTGCGCCTCCTGCAGGATGGCCAACGGGAAGCCCTGCGGGGTCTGCACCCGGCGCAGCGTCGAGCGATCCAGGTCGCTCACCAGCGCTTCACCGCCTGCCGGGCCCCGTCCGGCCACTCGCTTCACGGTGTCCGTCATCGGCAGGGCCGGCACCACGCCGGCAGCACCGGCGCGCAGGGCCGCGACGACGCGCGTGAACACCGCGGGCGGGGTCAGGCAGCGCGCGGCATCGTGCACGAGGACGTTCGAGCAGCTGCCCACCGCTTCCAGTGCGGCCTGCACCGAGGCGACGCGGTCCTCACCGCCGACGACGACGTCGACCGTGCTCGGGTCCAGCCCCGCGGCACGCACACGCGCAGCCAATGCATCCGCAGCCGCAGACACGAGCGCCTCGGGAACCGCAGCCACCACATGTGCGGCTGCCCCCGAGGCGAGTGCGCCGAGCACGCTGCGCTCAAGCAGCGTGACTCCGGCGATTTCGACGAATGCTTTGGGGATGCCCATCCCCAGACGAGTTCCCGACCCCGCGGCCGGGATCACGACACAGGCGCTCAGGACGCGAGAACCTCGTCCAGCAGGGCCTCTGCTTCTTCCTCTTCCTTCTTCTCGGCCAGAGCGAGCTCGGAGACGAGGACCTGACGGGCCTTCGCGAGCATCCGCTTCTCACCGGTGGAAAGTCCGCGGTCCTGTTCGCGGCGCCACAGGTCCCGGACGACCTCCGCAACCTTGATGACGTCACCGGACTGGAACTTCTCCAGATTCGCCTTGTAGCGGCGAGACCAGTTGGTGGGTTCTTCGGAGATGTCCGCACGCAGGACGTTGAATACCTGCGCGAGGCCTTCCTCGCCGACGACATCTCGCACTCCGACCAGATCGCAGTTCTCAGCCGGGACCTCGATGATCAGATCACCGTGCGAAACCTGCAGTTTGAGGTACAGCTTCTCTTCACCCTTGATCGTCCGGGTCTTGATCTCCTGCACCATCGCAGCTCCGTGGTGAGGATAGACAACGGTATCGCCGACCTGAAAGTTCATATTCTCCTATACCCCTTTCGCGGACCTCCAGTCTAACATGACACTCACCACAGCCTTCTCCCGGGGAGCGCCCAGCGTGTGATAAAGTCCCGATTCTTCATCTGGGGTTCACCTGTGCGCCGATGACGAGGCGCACCGCTCGCTCGCGTTCCCTCTCGGGGTATCCGCACAGTTCTCCCAGCCGGTTCTACAGCGGGTCAAAGAACGGGTAATATGCGAAAGTGATTCTGTCTTGCCACTTCAAGGAGCTTGAACCGTGAAACGGCTTTCCCGCGTCGCTTTGGCCGCCGCCGCAGTCGCCCTCATCGCCCCCGTCAGCGGCTGTGCAGCTTTGCTCTCGGCGCAGCAGACCGCCCAATACCAGTACAACGGCGGGGACGGCGCATCGGCCGACTTCGGTGACGTCGCCATCCGCGGTCTGCTCCTGGTGGGCAACGGAGAGGGAGATGCCAACCTGTTCTACGCCATCGTGAACAACTCCGATCAGGAGGCGCAGGTCGAGTTCGAGGTCGGCGACGCGACCGTCTCGGAGACCGTTCCCGCCGGCGGTGAGCTGCTGCAGAATCCTGACAATCCCTTCCTCGACCAGGAGCCGATCGTCGTCAGCGGCTACGAGGGCGAACCCGGCGCACTCCAGGACGTGGAGGTCACGGTCAACGGGGAGTCGCAGACCGTGCGCACGCAGATCGTCAGCGACGCGCTTCCCGAATACGCGACTCTCGTCCCCACCGCACCCGCCGAGGGCGGAGAAGACCCGACGGATCCCGCGGCCACGGAGACCGCAGGTGCCGAGGAGCCGACGGCAAGCTGATCTTCAGCCCGGGCCGGCCGCAGCGCAGGACGCCGAGCCGGGGGTGCAGAAGAGGCGGGCAGCGATCGCTGCCCGCCTCTTCTGCGCCCTCCCGGCCGGGTTGCCGCAGCCGCCGGCCGGGAGGTCTGCCAGGATGATCCGTCCTGCTCAGGCCTCGAACTTGTAGCCCAGTCCGCGCACCGTGACCAGGAGCTTCGGGTCCGAGGGCTCGACCTCGACCTTCGCACGCAGGCGCTTGATGTGAACGTCCAGCGTCTTGGTGTCGCCCACGTAGTCCTGACCCCAGATCCGGTCGATGAGCTGCCCGCGGGTCATCACCCGGCCGGCGTTGCGCACGAGCATCTCCAGCAGCTCGAACTCCTTGAGCGGCAGGGACAGCTCCGTGCCCCGGACCGAGGCCACGTGACGGTCGACGTCGATGCGGACGCCTCCCGCTTCCAGCACGGAGTCGACCAGTCCGTCGGGCTCGGTGTTGCGGCGCAGCACCGCGCGGATCCGCGCCAGCAGCTCGCGCGAGGAGTAGGGCTTGGTCACGTAGTCGTCGGCTCCGAGCTCCAGTCCCACGACCTTGTCGATCTCCGAATCCTTCGCCGTCAGCATGATGATCGGGACATTGGACTTCGACCGCAGCGACCGGCACACCTCCGTTCCGGATGCTCCCGGCAGCATGAGATCGAGCAGCACCAGGTCGGCGCCGTTGCGGTCGAACTCGGCAAGAGCCTGCAGACCGTCCTCGGCGACGACGACCTCGTAGCCCTCCTTGCCCAGGAGGTACGACAGCGGGTCGGAGAACGAGTCCTCGTCCTCGACGAGCAGAATTCGTGTCACGTCGTTTGCTTCCTTTGCTCTTCTTCGTCGACTGGCTCCGGCTCCGCCGCCGAGGCGCCCGCCCGCTGGGCAGGAGCGTCGGCGTCGGCCCGAGAGCCGGTACTGATCAAAATACCCTGCTCGGCCGCTGCGGCGAGCTCCGGGCTGTCACCGCCGCGGGCGATCGGCAGCAGGATCGTGAATGTCGAGCCCTGCCCCAGCTGGCTCCACACGCGGATCTCGCCGCCGTGGCTGGCGACGATGTGCTTGACGATGCTCAGTCCCAGACCCGTGCCGCCGGTGACGCGGGAGCGGGCGGGGTCCACTCGGTAGAACCGCTCGAATACGCGCTCGGTGTCCTCCCTGCTCAGGCCGATTCCCTGGTCGGTCACCGCGATCGCGATCCGGCCGTCGTCGAGCTTGGCGCCGATGCCCACCTGCGTTCCCTCGTTGGAGTAGCTGATGGCGTTGTCGACGAGGTTGCGCACGGCGTTGACGAGGAGTTCGTAGTTGCCCTCGACCGCCCACTCCCCCCCGCTGACCACCTGCAGGGTGATGTTCTTGGAGTCGGCGCGGGTGGCGGCCCGGTCGACGGCGTCATCGATGACCTGGGAGATCGGGATCAGCTCGCTGGCCGCCGGCGTCTCGTGGTCCTGCACGCGGGACAGGTCGATGATCTCCTGGACCAGCTGGGTGAGGCGCTTGGACTCCCGCTGCATCCGGGCGCCGAACCGCTCGACCGCCTCGGGGTCGTCGGCGAAGTCCGTGACGGCCTCGGCCAGCAGCGCGATGGCCCCGATCGGGGTCTTGAGCTCGTGGGAGACGTTGGCGACGAAGTCCCGGCGCACGGCCTCGAGGCGCTTGGCCTCGGTCTGGTCGTCGCAGAGCACCAGGACGAAGGACGGCCCGAGCGGGGCGACCCGGGCGTGGAGGTGGCGGATTGCCCGCGGGTCCGAGCTGCGCTGCTGCTCGAAGCCGAGCTCCTCGATGAGGCCGCGGACGCGCGCGCGCCTCACGACCTCGAGCAGGCCGGGCGATGACAGCTCGTGACCGCGCACCAGGCCGTAGGTGTAGGCGGCGGGCGAAGCCTTGACGACGTCGTCGCCGGCGTCGAGGACGATCGCGGCACTCGGCAGCACTGCCAGCACCTCGGCGATGCCGTCCGGCAGCTCGTTCTCGGAGTGGAGATCCGCGGAGCTGCGGCTGTGCTCGGAGAAGCGGAACGCCAGTATCCCGGCGATGCCCAGGCCCAGCCCGATGATGCCGGTGATGACGGCGACGACCAACAGATCCACGGATCAAGCCTACTGGTCGAGTGAACGGAGCTCAGCGAGTTCCTGTCCGGAAGGCGTATTCTTTAGGGATAAGTTCATCTGCGGGCCAGCGTCGATTCACACCGAGCTGGGAGCGTGAGGGCGGATCCCGTCTGCAGGCTCCGCCGCTGGTCGGCGGACCGCCCTGCCGTATTCGGCATTCGACCTGCCGTCCTCGGCACAACCCCCTGGGAAAGGAAGCGTGCTCCATGCGCGAAGTCTTCAAGAACGAGCTCAAAGCCCTCGCCGACGATCTCGTCATCATGGCGAGCAAGGCTGCGCAGGCGATCGAGCAGGCCAGTGAGGCAATCCAGACCAATGACCTCGGCCTCGCGGAGTCGGTCATCGACTCCGACCGGGAGATCGACAACCTCGAGTCGCAGATCGACCGGCAGGCCGCTCAGATCCTGGCTCTGCAGGCTCCCGTCGCCGCCGATCTCCGAGTCGTCATCTCCGCGCTGAAGATGAGCATCGCGCTCGAGCGGATGGGCGATCTCGCCCGTCACATCGCCTCGCTGGTGCGCATCCGCCATCCGAAGCCGGCGGTGCCGGACGAGTTCCGCGACACCTTCAACAACATGGGGCGCTCCGCCAAGCTCATCAGCACCACCCTCGTCAGCCTGCTCGACAACCCCGGCCTGGCGGCCGTGCCCACGATCAACGCGATCGACGAGGAGCTCGATGAGCTCCATCTGCGCATCTTCACCCTGATCTCCGACCAGCAGCCGGGCGACATCACGCCGGCCCAGATCGCCGACGTCACCCTGCTGTCGCGCTACTACGAGCGCTTCGGGGACCAGGCGGTCAACGTGTCGCAGAAGGTCGAATACCTGCTGACCGGCAACTGGGAGCCGGAGCTCTCCGCCAAGGACTGACCGCGGGGTCAGTGCCGCCGCGCACGGACAGTGCGGCCGCACGCCAACGGGCCGGGCACACCTGAACTGGTGTGCCCGGTCCTTTCGCGCTCCCGAGGCGTCGGCTCCGCCCACTTGGTTCGGGGGCGGGTCAGCGGCCCTGGTTGGCGACCTGCCCGATGGCCTGCGCGGCGGCCTCCGGATCGAGGTACGTGCCACCGGGGCTGACCGGTGTCAGCGATTCGTCGAGCTCGTAGTGCAGGGGGATGCCCGTCGGGATGTTGAGGCCCGGGATGTCGGCGTCGGAGATGCCGTCGAGGTGCTTGACCAGGGCGCGCAGCGAGTTGCCGTGGGCGGTCACCAGCACGGTGCGGCCCAGCTGCAGGTCCGGCACGATCGCGTCGTACCAGTACGGCAGCAGACGGACGACGACGTCGGCCAGGCACTCAGTGCGCGGCAGCGCCTCGCCGAGGTTCGCGTAGCGCGGATCTCCCGCCTGCGACCATTCGGAGGAGTCGTCGAGCACCGGCGGCGGAGTGTCGAAGGACCGGCGCCAGATCATGAACTGCTCTTCGCCGAACTCGTCGCGGATCTCCTTCTTGTTCTTACCCTGGAGCGCACCGTAGTGGCGCTCATTGAGCCGCCAGGACCGCTTGGTGTCGATCCACAGCCGGTCAGCGGACTCGAGGGCGAGGTTCGCGGTCAGGATGGCCCGCTTGAGGCGCGAGGTGTGGGAGATCTCGGGCAGGAGTCCATGGGCGGTCAGCAGCTCGCCGGCGCGGGCGGCTTCGGCGCGCCCCTTGTCCGTGAGCGGCACGTCGACCCATCCGGTGAACAGGTTCTTCTGGTTCCATTCGCTTTCGCCATGGCGCAGCAGTACGAGGTTGTATGTCCTGTCGCCCATTCTTCCATGCCCGGCGTCAGTACCTGCCGATGAACTCGTTGTCATCCGAGTCCTGCAGGAGCGAGGCGAAGGCCTGAAGATTGCGCGTGGACTCCCCGCGGGCGACCCGCCACGCCCATTCCTTCTTCATCGAGGTGAGGAATCCGATCACCAGCAGCTCGTTGAAGGACTCCTCGGCGGCGCTGAGGAAACGTCCCAGCACCGAGTCGAGGACCTCTTCGCTCCACGCGACCAGCGGCAGCGAGGCATTCAGGTACACGTCACCCAGGCTGTCGATCGAGAACGCCAGGCCCTTGAGCTTCGAGTTCCGCTGGAGCAGCCAGGTGTGGAAGCGCTCGACGTTCTCGTCGGGCTTCCGGATCACGAAGGCCTGCAGGTCCACGTCACGGTCCGAGCACTTCACCGACACCGTCGTCTTGAGCTTCCGTTCGCCCGGCATGGTGACGACGGCGTGCGTGTCCGACAGCCGGTCGACCTCGAGCCCCTGGGCCTGCGCCCACTCCACCGTGAGGTCGGCCGCGGCCACCGCGGCCGACCCACTGTTCGACGCGCTGGTCGGGGTCCGGCCGGTCGTCGTTCCTGCCGACGGACCGTCGGTCGCTGCATCGCTGCCTGTCCGGCTCATGGGTGCCTCCGTTCCGCGGCGGCCACGACTGCGGCCACGCACTGGTGCCAGTCGAATCGCTGCGCTCGCCGATGTGCGCTCTCTCCCATCCGAGCACGCAGCGCCGGATCAGGCAAGAGGATCTCAAGTGCCCGCGCCCACGTCAGCGGGTCGTCCTCGGCCACCAGCAGGCCTGTCACCCCCGCTTCGACGATGTACTCGAGCCCGCCGACCGCCGAGGCGACGACGGGCACTCCGACGGCTGCCGCCTCGGCCGCGGCGAAGCCGAAGGACTCGCTGCGCGACGGAACGAGCACGACGTCGGCGGCACGGTACCACTGGACCAGCGTCTCGGCCGGCACCGGCGGCAGGATCTCGACCTGATCGGCCAGCCCGGCCCGGCCGATGCGCTCGGTGAAGGCGGCGTCGTCCGCGTCGTGGCCCGAGGCGGCACCGAGCATGACGAGCCGAGTGCGCGCGGCCAGCACCGGGTCGAGGCGGCGCAGTGCGGCGAATCCGTCGATGGCGGTGTCGGTGCCCTTGACGTGCTGCATCCGGCCCACGTAGAGCAGCAGCAGATCAGCGGACTCCTCGCCGACCGCCCGCCGCGCGAGCTGCATGGGACCAGGGGTGAAGATCTCGTGGTCCACCCCCGGCGGCGCGACCACGATGCGCTCCCCCGCGGCGCCCAGCAGCTGCTGGAGGTCGGCGGCCTCCTGCGAGGTATTGGCCACGAGGATATCGGCGGCCGCGGCGATGGCCCGCTCGGCGCTCACGCGCTCCGCCGGCTCGCTCTGCCGACCGGTGTCGCGGTCCTTGACTTCCGCGATGGTGTGGAAGGAGATCGCCAGCGGCGTCTGCGCCCGCAGCTCCAGGGCGACTGCGCCGGAGATCCAGTAGTGAGCCCAGACCAGGTCGATCTCGGTGAGGGCCGGGTGCACGGCGATCTCCGCGGCCAGCTCGGCCACGACCTCGGCCAGTTCGTCCTTGTCCTCCGCGGGAACGGTGAGCTGATGCAGCCGAACTCCGGGTGCCAGCACGACGGATCCGGAGGTGGGAGCCTGCGGGTCGGCGGTGAAGATCTCCACCTGATGACCCAGCCGGGCGAGCTGCCGTGCGGTGGCCTGCACATAGACGTTCATGCCCCCTGCATCGCCCTGACCGGGCTGAGCTGCGGGAGACGTGTGGAGGGAGAGGACGGCGACGCGCACGCTAGCTGATATTACCCGCTCACCGCCCGCGGCAGCGGTCCGTCGGTTCGGGGCTGCGGAGCCGCAGCGCACACAGCGCCGAACCGGGCTCGCTCACCGGCCGCGATAGCGGGGGTCGACGGAGCGCAGACCCTTGCGGACATCGGTGAAGTACACCGCTGCCGCGACGAAGCCGAGCAGCGAGATGAAGATCGGCATCAGGCTCAACGGCGGCATCGCCAGGAACCCGACGGCGGCGGAGATTCCCAGCAGCACCGTCCAGAAGGTCTTCGACTTCTTGTCGGCGGCGCGGTAGACCTCGTCGCGGTACCGCAGGGAATCGACGAAGGCCACCAGTTCGACCGCGAAGGCCGCAACGGTGAGGATCAGGAAGACGATGCTCTGGGCGCTGGCAAGAGCTGACATAGGACACCACTCTACCAAGCGAAGCCGTGAGGACGCCGGTGCGTGCGGGCAATCTGCTGGGCAGCGGCGGGACCGGCGGGCTCACTCCAGCGGCGGGACCGGCGGGCTCACTCCACCGGCGGACCTTCGGTGGTGTCGCCCTTGAGCACGGGCAGCCGCTCGTGGGCGGCGTCCTCGGTGACTCCCGCGGCCTGCAGCAGATCCACCGCCAGCGGCCGCAGCAGCAGCACCAGCGTCCGGTCCTGCATGTCGGTCACCCGGTCACCGGAGGGATCGAGCCGCGCCGTCGCCTCGGAGAGGAACTCTTCGGCCGGCACCCGCGAGGTGCCGCGCTGCAGGGCGATCCGGAGCCGGTTCGCGCCGTCCCCGAACTGCTCGACGAGCTCGGCGGAGTCCGGTCGCGGGGTGCCCAGCTCGGTCATCGCGACGATTCGACGGGCCACGACGCGCACCATCCGCATCGCGCGATCGGCGAACTCGACGGCCTTGGACAGCCGAGTCACCTCGGCAGCGTAGCGCCGGGAGCGGGCGTTGATCCGGGTTGCCTCCTGGGAGATCCGCAGGCTCGAGCGCCACGAGTCGACGATCCCCTGGGAGTCGCGAGCGCGGTTGAGTGCTCGGCGCGCCGCCTCCGGATCGGCCCTGGCCAGGGCATCGGCGGACTCGACGAGCGCCTCGGAGATCTCCTGCAGGAGCGATGATGCCTTGTCGCGGGGGCCTTTGCGGGCGTCATCGGGCACGACGAGCGCCATCAGGATCGCCGTCACGGCACCCACCAGGGCGTCCGTGGTCCGATCCAGCGGTTCGGCGGACGGCGACAGCGGCGGGACCGTGACCACGTAGATCGATTGGATGCCGATCTGCGTGATGAAGATGGCCCCGGAGTTGATCATCGTGCCGATCACCAGCCCGATGAACATCGTCACCGCGAGCTGGATGAGTCCCGTGCCGAACGTCGCGACCATGGCCTCGCCGACCAGCACTCCGGCAGTGGCGCCCAGTCCGATCTCCATCGCCCGGCGCACCCGGCGGTCGGCGGTGACTCCGGTGCCGACGGCGGCTGCCACTGCGGCGAGGAACGGATAGGCGTGACCGAGGACGTAGAAGCAGAACGAGTACGCCAGGGCTGCGCCGATGGTGACCTGGGCCAGCTGCGAGAAGTTCGAGCGGATCCGCCGGAGTCCCTGACGCGTTCGGTTGCGAATATGGTCTGCTGTCTGCCTGGCCCACTCCTGCGGACGGAGTCTCACGCGCGCACCTCCTGCTGCGTGTCGAGTCTACTCAACGCCTCGGACACCGGATAGGGCTCCGGCAGCCGGCCCATGCGCCAGCGGGAGGACGGGTCCTGTTGGCAGTGAGAGGACCGGCCCGGGCCCCAGTCGGAGGATCGCCCCGGGTGGGCTGGAGGACCAGCCGGCACCTCGACAGACCAGCCGGCGCCTCGGCGAACGATGTATGGCATGCTGGGAAACGCTGCCGCTGAAGGAGGCCTCATGACGACGAACCTGACCCGTGAGGAGGCGCGCGCTCGCACCGCACTCCTGGAGGTGTCCCGGTACTTCGTGGTCCTCGACCTGTCAGGCGCCGCCGACCGCGAGCGCACGACCTTCGACTCGACCACCACGGTCGAGTTCACCGCTCGCTCCGATTCCGACACCTTCATCGACCTCATCGCCGAGGAGGTCGTCCGGGTCACCGTCAACGGCACCGCGCTCGACCCGGCGCAGGTGTTCGACGGCGCGCGGCTGCGCTTCCCGGTCCGCGCCGGGGACAACGTCCTGGAAGTCCACGCGCACGCCGCCTACTCGCGCACGGGGGAAGGCCTCCACCGCTTCTTCGACCCCGCTGACGACAAGGTCTATCTCTACACCCAGTACGAGCCGACCGACGCTCGGCGGGTGTTCGCCAACTTCGACCAGCCGGACCTCAAGGCGCGCTTCTCCTTCACCGTCCTGGCGCCCGATGACTTCACGGTGCTCGGCAACTCCTCCGCCGCCACCGCCGGTGCGGCCGGGCCCGGCGTCACCCGCCACGTCTTCGAGCCCACCCGTGTGCAGTCGAGCTACATCACGTGCATCGCCGCCGGCCACTACGCCGCTGCCCACAGCACGTACCGGCACCCCTCGACGGGCGAGGAGATTCCGCTGGGCGTCTACGCCCGCGCCTCCCTGGCGGCGCACATGGATGCCGAGAGCATCTTCCGGGTCACCGCCCAAGGCCTCGACTTCTTCCACGCGCAGTTCGACTACCCCTACCCCTGGGGCAAGTACGACCAGATCTTCGTTCCGGAGTACAACCTCGGGGCGATGGAGAACCCCGGGCTGGTGACCTTCACCGACTCCCTGATCTTCCGGGACAAGGTCACGCGTGCCATGCACGAGTCCCGCGCCGGGACCATCCTCCATGAGATGGCGCACATGTGGTTCGGCGATCTCGTCACGATGGAGTGGTGGGACGACCTGTGGCTCAAGGAGTCCTTCGCGGACTACATGGGCACGCTGGCGCTCGCCGAGGCCACCGAGTACAGCGACGCCTGGGTCACCTTCGCCCTGCGCCGCAAGGACTGGGCGTACCGGCAGGACCAGTATCCGACCACGCACCCGATCGTGGCGGACATCCCCGACGTCGAGGCCGCCAAGCTCAACTTCGATGGCATCACTTATGCCAAGGGAGCCTCGGTGCTGGTGCAGCTCGTCGCCTTCGTCGGCAAGGACGCGTTCCTCGCCGGCAGCCGCAGCTACTTCCGCGCCCACGAGTTCGGCACCGCCTCCCTGGCCGACTTCCTCGAGACGCTGGCGGCCGCCGCCCCGCAGCGCGACGTCCGCCGCTGGGCGGAGACCTGGCTGACCACCACCGGGGTGTCGGAGATCGCGCTGGCTGTGGAGAGCGACCAGGCGGGAGTCATGACCGGCGGCCGGCTCCGGCAGCGCAACTCCGATCCCGAGGCGGTCACCGGCTCGGCAGCGGGGGCGGGCGACTCGAATGCCGGCTTGCTGGCGCGGGCGGGCGACTCGAATGCCGGTCTGCCGGCGCGGGCGGGCGACTCGGGTGCCGGTCTGCCGACGCGGGCGGGCGCGTCCGATGCCGAGGTCGTCCGGCCGCATCGACTGACGCTGGCGGGGTTCAGCCGTCGCGGGTCCCGGCTGGTCCTCACGGAGACCTGGCCGCTCGACTTCGCGGTCGAATCCTGCGACGTGCCCGAGCTCGGGGGCACTCGCCGGCCCGACCTCCTGCTGCTCAACCACGGCGACCACGACTACTGCAAGGTCCGCCTCGATGAGGTCTCGACGGCGACGGCGCTGCGCTCGGTCACCCGTCTCCCGGACCCGCTCGATCGCGCGCTCGTGTGGTCGGCTCTGACCAACGCACTGCGCGACGGACTGCTGCCGGTGCCCGAGTTCCTCATCGCCTACACGCGAGCGCTGGCCAAGGAGCCCCACGCCGGGATCGCGGCCGGACTGCGCGCCCAGATGCTGACAACTCTGGATCGCTGGATCTCGCCCTGGGACCATTCCGAGGCCGTTGCGGGAGTGCTGGGCGCCGCCCTCGACGCGCTGGCGGCTGCTCCGGCGGGTTCGGACGCGCAGCTCGACCGCGCCGGCACCGTGCTCAGCCTGGTCAGGCGCACCGCAGAACCGGATGTCACCGGCCCGGCCGTCACCGCAGGGCGCGAGTTCGCATCGCAGATCCTGGCCACGCCGGTGGGTTCGACGATGACCGGCGAGACCTCCGGGCTGGTCGCCGACCACTCCCTGCGCTGGCAGGCGCTGACAGCCCTCATCTGCCTGGGCTGGGCGGATCTCGACGACATCCGGAGGGAGGCCGCCGCCGACAACACCGGCACCGGCGCCCTCCATGCGGCGGCCGCGACGGCGGCGCAGCCGCTGGCGATCGCGAAGATGCGGGCCTTCACCGACGCGACGGAGCGCACCGACCTGAGCAACGACATGATCTCGGCGCGGATCGCCGGCTTCACCAGTCCGGCCGGCCTGCCGCTGACCGAGGGCTTCGTGGAACCCTACTTCGAGCTGCTCGGCGACATCTGGCAAACCCGATCGATCGAGATCGCGCGCCGCCTGGTCGTTGGCCTGTACCCCCACTGGTCGCTGCACCCGGAGCACGTACTCACCCGCACCGATGCATGGCTGGAGGACCACCCCGAGGCGCCCGCGGCGCAGCGCCGACTGCTCGTCGAGCTGCGCCACGACCTGCTGCGGTCGATCCGCCTCAGGCAAGCACCTCCGCGGCGAGCAGCTCGAGGGTCCGGATCCGAGCGGGCCACGCGTCGACAGGGTCCTCCGGGTACGCCCCGGCGACCGGCTGGATCATGACCTCGTCGACACCGAACTCCGCGGCAGTCTCCCGCAGCTGAGCGGCGACCTGCTGCGGCGTGCCGACGGCCCAGGTCCTGACCATGGGCTCGGCCACGTGCCGGTGCCCGTCCGTCATCACCGACCGCACGTCCTCGCCGACGTTGCGCAGGCGCTCCATCGGGGTGCCCACCCGCAGGCTCGCCATGGTGTACATGTAGGGCTCGGCGAGCAGTCGCGCCTCCTCCTCGGTGTCGGCGACTGAGGCGTTCACCGTCACGAAGGTCCGCGGCGTGCTGCCGTGCTCGGTCGCGGTGAACGAATCGCGGTACAGGTTGAGGGCGGCTTCGGTGCCGCGGCCGGCGAAGTGATGAGCAAAGACGTACGGCAGGCCGAGCGCCGCGGCGAGCTGCGCCGAATAGCCGCTGGAGCCGAGCAGCCACATCTGCGGGACGGCATCGAGCTCGGGGGTCGGCCTGAGCACATGGACTCGGTCCCCCGTCAGGCGCACCTCCGCGCCTTCCGGCCGGAGCAGGGCCAGGATGTCCATCACGTGCTGGGGGAACTGCTCGACGGGATCGATGGGGTTCCCGGAGCGGTCGACCATCCGGCCCTCGCCCAGGTGGCCCCGCATCGCCGCCGAGGTGATGGGGTCGGTGCCCGGTGCGCGACCGATGCCCAAGTCGATGCGGTCGCCGTAGACGGCGGTGAGGAGGGCGAACTGCTCGGCGATCGCCAGCGGGGCATGGTTGGGCAGCATCACGCCGCCCGAGCCGAGCCGGATCCGCTCGGTACCCTGGCCGAAGTACATCAGCTCGATGCCCGGCTCGGTCGAGGCCACCGAGGGCATGTTGTGATGCTCGGCGACCCAGTAGCGGGTGAAGCCGAGACGGTCGGCGGTGTCGACGATCGCCTTGGACGCGCGCATGGCCTGACCGGTGGTCTGACCCTGGCGCACGGACACGAGGTCCAGCACGGACAGCTTGAGAGGAGACGCGGAAGCGGCGGGGGTGTCAGGATGCTGATCAGGAGGAATGCTCATATCAGCTCCAACACCGGCCCGCCGCCGGTAATTCCGCGGTGTCCGCGTGGAAAGCCAGGGTGTCGGCGGCGCCGCGCACCCTGCGGTCTCACGCCTGCCGGGTCAGGCCAGCGCCTGGGCGAAGGCCTCTTCCAGCACGTCGAAGGCGTCGGCCATCAGCTCGTCGCTGATGTCCAGCGGCGGCAGGAACCGCAGCACGTTGCCGTAGGTGCCGGTGACGAGGACGAGCACGGCGTTCTTCGCGGCGTGCTCCGCCACGGCCTTGGCGAGCGCCGGGTTGGGCTCGTGCGAATCCCCGCTGACGAGCTCGACAGCCTGCATGGCGCCCCGGCCGCGCAGATCGCCGATCTCCGAGTGCTTCGACTGCAGCCTGGTCAGCCGGTCGACCATGATCTCGCCGAGCTGCTCCGCGCGGCCGACCAGTCCGTCCTGCTCGTAGCTCTCGATCGTGCCGAGCGCGGCCGCGGCGGCGACCGGGTTGCCGCCGTAGGTGCCGCCCAGCCCGCCGGGGCCCACGGAGTCCATGATCTCCGCACGCCCGGTGACCGCCGACAGCGGCAGGCCGCCGGCGATTCCCTTGGCCGTGGCGACGAGATCGGGCTCGATGCCCTCCCACTCCGAGGCGAACATCCTGCCGGTGCGGGCGAAGCCCGACTGCACCTCGTCGGCGACGAACACGATGCCGGCGGCACGAGCGTACTCGACGAGCTTGGGCAGGAAGCCCTCGGCGGGAACGATGAAGCCGCCCTCGCCCTGGATGGGCTCGATGACGATCGCGGCGACGTTCTCCGAGCCGATCTGCTTCTCGATCATGCTGATCGCCCGCACCGCCGCCTCCTCGCCGGACACCTTCGTGCCGGCGGCCCGGTTGTCCCGGTAGGGATAGGACATCGGGGCGCGGTAGACCTCGCCGGCGAACGGGCCGAACCCGGCCTTGTACGGGTGGGCCTTCGAGGTCATCGCCATGGTGAGGTTGGTGCGGCCGTGGTAGGCGTGGTCGAACACCACGACGGCGTCGCGCATGGTGTGGGCGCGGGCGATCTTCACCGCGTTCTCGACGGCCTCCGCGCCGGAGTTCAGCAGCACCGTGCGCTTCTCGAAGCTGCCGGGGGTGAGCCGGTTGAGCGCCTCCGCGACCTCGACGTAGGCCTCGTACGGGTTGACCATGAAGCAGGTGTGGGTGAATGCCGCCAGCTGCTTCTGAGCCCGCTGAACGACCCGCGGGTTGGCGTTGCCGACCGTGGTCACCGCGATTCCCGAGCCCAGGTCGATGATCTGATTGCCGTCGACGTCCTTGAGGATGCCGCCGCCCGCGGCGACGATGTACGCCGGAAGGCTCGAGGCGACTCCGGCGGCAACTGCCGTCGAGCGGCGTGCTTCCAGCTCCCGGGACTTCGGTCCGGGGATCTCGGTGACGATTGCGCGTTCCTGTGGCAGCTCAGCGCCGCCCTTCTCCAAGGTGGTCATAAGCGAAACACTAGACCGTCGATTCGGGGGTTGTCATGCAGGGGTCGCCCTCCGAGGCGCCGCAGCCCACATGACGGACCGCCACGGGCCCCAGACCGCACCGCCGGTCGGCCGCCGGTCCGCGGCGGTCAGCGGCGGACAGTGGCCGGTCCGCCGGCGGCCGGTCAGCGGCGACGCTGATCGGCGTCGGGGTTGCGCGGCGGCAGACCGGTCCGGTTCTCCCGCTTGGTCACCACGATCGTCTCCGGCGCAGCCGTGATCCGCTCCTCGCCGGCGACGTCGACGAGCACCTCGACGCCCTCATCGAGGGTGCGCTTGACCAGTGCCAGGGCGATCGGCCCGAGCTCGTGGTGCATCGCCACCGAGGTCAGTTGGCCGACCGGGCGCACGCTGCCGCGCTGCTCGGCGTGCACCTCGGCACCGGCCTGAGGGAGCATGTGGCCGGACCCATCGAGGTGGAGGAACACGAGGCGCCGCGGAGGCTGCCCGAGGTTGTGGATGCGGGCGACGGCCTCCTGCCCGCGATAGCACCCCTTGGCCAGGTGCACCGCGGTGCGCAGCGCGTCGAGCTCGCCGACCAGCGCCTTGTGGTCGACCTCCGCGACCGACGGCCGCCATGCCGCCACCCGGAGCGCCTCCCAGGCGTCGCGCCCGGCGACCTCCCGGTCGGCCGCGGCCGGATCCCACGACTGCAGGGCATCCCGGCGGCACACCGCGATTCGGAAGTCGTATTCGCTGCCGGGGTGCTCCGGCGAGGCGACCGGCATCCCGGCGTCGACGAGGGCGTAGGAGGCGGACCCCTCACCGATGTTCGGCCACGGGTCGTCCCAGGTCACGACCGCCGGCAAGGACGCCGGCAGCTCGCCGAGCACGCCCACGCACTGGTGGTCGGCGCTGACGTCGGTGAGCTCGACGCGCATCATGAACTTCATCGACTCCAGGAAGGCCGCCGCGGCCTCGGCGTCGCCGTCGGTCAGCAGCCACAGCCGCTCCCCGTCGTTGAGCACCCGCAGCCAGTGCTCGATGTGTCCCGTCGGCGAGAGCACGAGCGTCTCCGTCGAGGCGCCCGCCGCCAGGGTGTCGACCTTCTGCGTGGTCAGCGAGTTGAGCCAGGTCAGAGCGTCCGGACCGGTGAGGGTCAGCACCCGGATGGCGGACAGGTCCGCGACCGCGCGGCGCATGGTCAGCAGCCGCTGCTCGCGCAGCGGGTTGCCGAAGTGGGCGACCTCCTCGGAGTGGGCGCCCTCTCCCATGACGGCGCTCGAGCGGGGGAACCGCAGTGCATTCATTGCCCTTGTCCTTTCATTGGGTCATCGCGTACGCGTCATCGCAGCTGACCGAGGTTGCCGTCAGGCAGCTGTGGAAGCCGGCGCAGACGCGGCCGCGGCGACTCACAGCAGGCCCCGGATGAGGTCGAGCAGGCTGAACTCCTCGACGCCCTGCTCGACCCAGTCGCGCAGGTCGCTGAAGGTCTTCCGGACCGGCGCGACCTTGCCGTAGGCCTCGTCGAGCATCGCCTCGACGTCCTCCACCGCGTCGCGCACCGGGGGCAGCAGGCCCGCGGTGTCGATGGCGGCCACGGCGGTGCGGGATTCGCCCAGGGTGTCGATGGCGCCGGGGACCGCCTCGACGAGGTCGATCGCGTCCTCCAGGGTCGCCCGCCATTCGGTCGGGGAGGCTCCGGGACTGCGCGGCCGCAGGGTCTCGAAGTCGATGAGCTCGGCGGCGTCGGCGAGCACGGGCGCCGACCCCGCTGCGACGGCCTGCATCTCGTCGATGACCGTCCCGGCGGCAGTGACGTTGCGGCCCAGCCAGGGCAGCGACTCCAGCTGCGCCAGCGGGATCGCCTGCAGCTCCGCCTCCGCGGCATCGAGACTGGTGCGGGCGGCCGCCAGATGGGGGCCGGTGCCCTCCGGGTCCTCGGTGAGGGCGGCGACGAAATCCTGGGACGCCTCGGAGGCGCTCTCCAGGTGGCTCACGAGAGTGTTGATGCGCGCCGCGGTCAGCGCGGCGAAGGCCAGCAGCGCCAGCAGCACCACCACGAGTCCGATCACGACGGCTCGCGTCACTGCCCGCCGGCGGGGCCGCGGGATCACGGTGGTGTCAGCGGCTGCGGTCAGGAGACCTTCTTCAGGCGCGCCGAGGCGTGGGAGGTCAGCTCATGTCCGAGCGCCGCCATGTCCCAGGCCCACATCAGCTCTCCTTCGACCAGCCCGTACATCCGCGTCGAGGCGGAGTACTCCTTGGCTGTCCGGGTGCGGGCGACGACGTCGGTGGCGAGGTCGATCCGGGGACCGCGCACCCGACCGACGTAGAGCTCCATGACCCCACCGGGATGGACGATCTCGACTTCGAGCTCGAAGTCGCCGTCACCGTTGCGCAGTCCTTCGACCGCCGCCGCGTCCGGGTAGAGGTTGGGGGCGGTGGGGACCATCATCCCCGGACCGGCGTCGTGATCGGCGCGGTCGCGGACGAGCTGCCAGATCCCGGTCTCCAGCGTCAGGGTCTCCGCCGGCGCACCGCTGTCATCGAGCAGCCAGGCCTGGGCGGTGTAGTGGAGGTAGGGGGCGGCGTCGGGAGCCGCGAAGTCGATCCGCTGCCCGAACTGCCGCTCCGGCGTTCCGGGATAGCCCACGACTCCGACACCCTCCCACGAGCCGATCAGCCAGCTCAGCGGGACGAGTTCGGAGTTGAGGTTCGGGTCGAGCTCGATCGCCATCAGATCAGCGCTTCACCTTGAACAGGTTGGTGATGACCTTGATGCCGACGCCCAGCGCGCCGAGTCCGGCCAGGCCAACGAGGGCGGTGAACACGATTTCGAGAAGCAGCAGGTTATCCATGGCAGACATTGTACCCATGCTCGAGGCGCCCTCACCGGGCCACCGCAGGAGCGCCGGGTTCCCGCAAGGAGTGCCCCACCATGCCGGCGATGAGCGCCCCACCATCCCGACGGCGAGCGTCTTCCCCGTCAGCGGAACATGAGGATCCGCTCGAGGACGTACACGACGATTCCACCCACCGCGATCGGGGTGGCGCCGAGCGCAGTCTGCACCGCGAGGCGCCGCGCCTTGTCGCGCCGCCGGTCACGCCTGACGGCGGTGGCCTGGTACCGGGAGCCGGCGATCGTGCCGAGCATCCGGTCGATCGCCGCCACCAGCAGCCCCATGACGCCGCCGAGCGCCGGAGCCGCCCACAGGTCCAGGCTGCCGTCGGGGATCAGTGCGCCGGCCACGCCCGCACCCACCACGGCCACCAGCAGGGCCAGCGGAGAGGTGTAGCGGTCCGGCCACGGCAGCGCGGTGGCCGCCTGCGCCAGGATGAGCGCCACGAGGCCGACGATGACGGCCTCCTTGTCCCCCGGCAGCAGGATGGCGCCGAGCCAGCTCGCGGCCGACAGCGTGATGACGAGGCCCGCGACCTGCGCCGACAGGTTGACGACGGCATGCGAGGCGCCCACGCCTCGGGCGAGGTTCTGGACGAAAGCCCACAGCAGCCCGACTCCCGTCACCAGCGGCAGCCATTCGAGATACGGCGGGCCGGGGGCCAGCCACACGGTCGCCAGACCGACGAAGCCGAGCACCAGCAGCATCAGCGAGGTGGCACGCGGCTGCGGGGAGTCGGTCAGCCGCGGCCAGCCGTAGGCCAGGGCCAGCACCACCAGCCCGGCGGCGACCGCGAACGGGGCGAAGCCCAGGAAGCTGGACACGCCCAGCGCCGCCACCAGGCACAGCGCCACCGCCACTCGGATCCATCGCATCATCCCCCCATCCTGCCAAAGCCGCGGCGGCCACCGGTACTCAGCAGGCGGGCGCGCCGAGCGCCGATATACTCACCGACAGTCGAGGTCACTGAGGCAGGGGGAATCCAGCTCGTGCGAATCCTGCACATCGCGCCCGGAATGGACCGCACGCCGGCACTTCGGTCCCTGGAGTTCCTGCCTCACCTGATCCACTACAGCGGACCCGACCCCTCCGCACTGCTCGGCGCCCCGGCCTGCGACGTCGCGCTGCTCGACGCCACCGGCTCCCTCGGACTGGCGCCCGGGATGGCCGATCGGCTCGACACCGTCGGCCTGCAGGTGCCCCTGCTCATCGTGCTCACCGAGGGCGGACTCGCCGCGGCGAACCAGAACTGGCGGGCGGCCGACATCATCCTCGCCCAGGCCGGCCCCGCCGAGGTCGAGGCGCGGCTGCGGCTGGCCAGCGCTCCCGTCCCGGCTGTCGAGGACGACCCCGGCCTCACGGTCGCCGGTCCGCTGATCATCGACGAGAGCAGCTACACCGCCTCGGCCGCCGGTCGGCACATCGATCTGACCTACAAGGAGTTCGAACTCCTCAAGTTCCTCGCCCAGCACCCCGGCCGGGTGTTCACCCGGGCTCAGCTCCTGCAGGACGTATGGGGATACGACTACTACGGGGGCACCCGGACGGTCGATGTCCACATCAGGCGGCTGCGTGCCAAACTGGGGGCTGAGCTCGATTCGATGATCCACACCGTGCGCAATGTGGGCTACCGATTCAGCCCGCACGCGATAGAGGAGGACTCCCATGACCAGGACTGAGATCCGACCCGTCGACTCCGCGCCGGAGGACGTGTCGGGGCTCCTGTCCGCGGCGACCGCCGCCGACGGCCTGCCGCCGATCTCCGACGGCCTGCTGGATGCGGCGGCCGCCGCCGCACCCGACACCCGGATGTGGGAGGTGCGAGAGAATGCCGGCGAGCTCCTCGGCTTTGGGATCTCCGCCCAGCAGGGTGAGCGCGGCGCCGCCGAGGCGGTGCTCGCCCCCGAGGCGCGCGGCCGCGGGCTCGGGGGCCGGCTCATCGAGCAGATGCATGCGGCGCTGCTGGCCTCCGGGCGGCCCAGCTGGTTCTGGTCCCACGGCGACCATCCTGCGGCAGCACACCTCGCCGACCGCCTGGGCTACGCCCGCGAGCGCGAGCTCCTCCAGCTCCACACCGATCCCCTGACCCGGCTGTCGCTGCCCGCTACCGAGGCGCCCGCCGGCACTGCCATCCGCCCGTTCCGCCCCGGGGACGAGGACGGGTGGCTGCGGGTCAACAATGCCGCATTCGACTGGCATCCCGAGCAGGGCGGGCAGACGCGGGCCGATATCGACGCGATCGTCTCCGCCCCCGGTTTCTCCCCCGAAGACGTGATCATCGCCGAGCGGGACGGCCAGGTCGTCGGCTTCCATCAGCTCAAGCTCCACCGGGACCACCCCTCCGGCACGGTGACCGGTGAGGTGTACGTCATCGGCGTCGACCCGCAGGCCCACGCCCGCGGGCTGGGCCGGGCGCTGACGCTGGCCGGCATGCACCGCCTGCGGGACCTCGGGGCCGGGGCCATCGAGCTGTACGTGGAGAGCGACAACGTGCCCGCCAGGCGCCTGTACGAGTCGCTCGGCTTCACCCATACGATCGTCCACGTCAGCTATGCCCCGCCGCAGCGAACCCAGGAGTCCTGAGCATGTACGACGTCACGGCCTTCGGCCAGGAGCACGAGCTCCCCGCCCCTCCTGACAGATTCCTCGACCGCGAGCTCAGCTGGCTGGCCTTCAACGAGCGCGTGCTGGAGATGGCCGCGGACCAGCAGATGCCGCTCCTGGAGCGGGTCAACTTCCTGTCGATCTTCGCCTCGAACCTCGACGAGTTCTTCATGGTCCGGGTCGCCGGCCTCAAGCGGAGGATCGCCACCGGACTGGCGGTGCCATCGATCACCGGTGCGCAGCCGCGGGCGGTGATGCGCTCGCTCGGCAAGCACTCCCATCAGCTGATGGAGCGCCATGCCGAACTGCTCAAGTCCGACATCGGCCCCAAGCTGCGCGACGAGGGCATCTACCCCGTGTCGATGCACGAGCTCACGAGCGACGAGCGGGTCCTCGTCGACGAGTTCTTCCAGACCCGGGTGTTCCCGGTGCTGACCCCGCTCGCCGTCGACCCGGCCCACCCCTTCCCCTATATCTCCGGGCTCTCGCTCAACCTCGGAGTCCTGCTCAAGCATCCCCACACCGGCAACGAGGTGTTCGCCCGCGTCAAGGTCCCCCAGATCCTCCCCCGCTTCATCAACGTGTCCGCCACCGCGGATTCCCGGCAGGCCAGCGCCGAATTCCCCGCCCGCCTGCTGGCGCTCGAGGACATCATCGCCGCCAACCTCGGCCAGCTCTTCGAGGGCATGGAGATCCTCGACCACTCACTGTTCCGGGTCACTCGCAACGAAGACCTCGAGGTCGAGGAGGACGATGCCGAGAACCTGCTCAAGGCGCTCGAGAAGGAACTCCTGCGGCGCCGCTTCGGACCGGCCGTCCGGCTGGAGGTCACCGAGGACCTGCATCCGCGGATCCGGGAGCTGCTGAAGAGCGAGCTGGGGATCGACGACAGCGAGATCTACGAGCTGCCGAACCCGCTGGACATGCGCGGGCTGACCGTCATCGCCGACATCAATCGCGACGACCTCCACTTCCCCAAAGCGGTGCCGGCGATGAATCGGTACCTGTCGCAGACGGAGTCCTCCGAGCAGGTCGACATCTTCGAGGCGATGCGCGAGCGTGACATCCTGCTGCACCACCCCTACGATTCGTTCTCCACCAGCGTCCAGGCCTTCCTCGAGCAGGCGGCCGCGGACCCGAAGGTGCTGGCGATCAAGCAGACCCTGTACCGGACGTCGGGCGACTCCCCGATCATCGATGCGCTCATCGACGCCGCCCAGGCCGGCAAGCAGGTGCTGGCGGTGGTCGAGATCAAGGCGCGCTTCGACGAGGAGGCCAACATCACCTGGGCGCGTCAGCTCGAGCGCGCAGGTGTCCACGTCGTCTACGGAATCGTCGGGCTCAAGACCCATGCCAAGCTCTCGCTGGTGATTCGGCAGGAGGCCAGCGGGCTGGTCCGCTACTGCCACGTGGGCACCGGCAACTACCATCCCAAGACCGCCCGCGGCTACGAGGACTTCGGGCTGCTCACGCAGGACCGGGAGGTGGGGCAGGACCTCACCAAGCTGTTCAATCAGCTGTCCGGCTACGCACCGCACGCCGACTACTCACGCCTCCTCGTGGCTCCGTCGATGGTCCGCGAGGGCCTGCTCGAGCACATCACCGCGGAGACGGAGCATGCCCGCGCCGGCAGGCCCGCGAGCATCCGGATCAAGGTCAACTCGATCGTCGACGAGGCGATCATCGACGCGCTCTACCTCGCATCCCGGGCCGGGGTGCAGGTCGAGCTGTTCGTGCGCGGGATCTGCTCGATCCGCCCGGGCATCAAGGGGCTGAGCGAGAACATCCAGGTCCGCTCGGTGCTCGGCCGCTACCTCGAGCACTCACGGCTGTTCGTGTTCGGCAGCGCACGTTCGGAGCTGACCGTCTACATCGGATCCGCCGACCTCATGCACCGGAATCTGGACCGCCGGGTCGAGGCACTCGTCCGCCTCACCTCGCCGGAGCACATCGCCGAGATCGACGGGCTGTTCGATCTGGCCTTCGCCCCCACCACCTCGTCGTTCCACCTGGGGCCGGGCGGCATCTGGAACCGCCACTACGAGGACACGGAGGGCAACCGCCTCGACGACTACCAGTCCGAGCTGATCCGGCGTCACCATCGGCGGCGCACGGTGCCGCAGGCATGAGCCCCTCCCCCGTCAGCAACGCCGAGGAGTCGGCGCGCCTGCAGGCCGACGTGCTGGCGGGCGGGGCGGTGTGCTGGCGCGAGGTCGGCGGGCAGCTAGAGGTGCTGCTGGTCCACCGCCCGCGCTACAACGACTGGTCCTGGCCGAAGGGCAAGGTCGACAAGGGCGAGACCCTCCCGGAGTGCGCCGTGCGCGAGGTGCTCGAGGAGACCGGCTATCAGGTCGGACTGGGTCTGCCCCTGCCATCTGCGCGCGACCCGGGGGGCCGATCGCTGACGAAGCACGTGAGCTACTGGTCGGCGGAGGTCAGACGCGATCAGGAGCCCCGACCCGAGAACCCGGCGGAGATCGACCACGCGGAGTGGTTCCCGGCCGACAGGGCTCGCGCCCGCCTCACCCGATTCTCCGATCGGCATCAGCTCGACCGGCTCGAGCTCGCCTGGCACAACGGCAGCCTGCGCGCATGGCCGCTCATCATCGTCCGCCATGGCAAGGCGTTCCCGCGGGCGAAATGGCACGAGACCGAGCACGTTCGCCCGCTGCTGGCGCTGGGTACCCGCCAGTCCATGGCGCTCACCGGGCTGCTGGCCGCCTGGGACCTCAAACGCGTGATCTCCAGCCCGTGGAAACGGTGCGTGGCCACGCTCAAGCCGTTCGCCGTCGCGACCGGCAAGTCCATCAAGACCAACGGCGCCTTCAGCGAGAAGGCCAATGCCGCCGATCCTCGCAAGACCGTCAAGGCGCTGGAGAAGATCCTCGCGAAGGGCAAGTCGACGGTCGTGTGCACGCACCGGCCGGTGCTGCCCACCGTGCTGGAGACCCTTTCCGCCAATGCCCCCGAGGGGCTGGCCGCGCGACTGCCGCACCGGGACCCGTACATGAATCCGGGAGAGATCCTCGTCGCCTACATCCGGCCGGGCCCGGTGCCGCGCATCGTGGAGTTCGAGCGCTACCGACCGATCGACTCCTGGGAGTGACGCTCATGCGAATTGTGACGAATCCCTCAGTTTTCCCAGGGCAATTTGGAGGCCAGTTCACCGTTCATTCACCTCGCACCTGTTTGCAGGTCACGCGCCGCTCGTAGCGTTGCAGTGCACGAGGGGCGAGCGCCCCGAACCCCCTGTTTTCACACGAAAGGCATCTCGTGAAGCTTACGCGTTTCGCACCTGCCGCTGCAGTCGCTGCAGTCGGCGCCCTGACCCTCTCCGCCTGCGGCGGCGGCTCCGCCACCGGCGAATCCCAGGAGAACACCGGCGGTGAGGAGCAGCAGCAGGAAGAGCTCTCCGGCACCCTGACCGGCATCGGCGCCTCCTCGCAGAAGGCCGCGATGGATGCCTGGATCGCCGACTTCGGCTCAGTGCAGCCGAACGTCCAGGTCCAGTACTCCCCGGACGGCTCGGGCGCCGGCCGCGAGCAGTTCCTCGCCGGAAATGCCCAGTTCGCAGGCTCGGATGCCGCGCTGGACGAGGAAGAGCTCGAGACCGCCAAGGACGTCTGCGGCCCGGACGGAGCGTTCGAGTACCCGGTCTACATCTCCCCGATCGCCGTCGCCTTCAACCTCGAGGGCGTCGACAGCGTCAACATGTCGCCCGAGCTCATCGCCAAGGTCTTCAAGGGCGAGGTCACCACCTGGAACGATCAGGCCATCGCCGACGAGAACCCGGATGTCGAGCTCCCCGACACCCCCATCACGCCGGTGCACCGCTCCGATGAGTCCGGAACCACCGAGAACTTCGTCGATTACCTGTCTCAGGCCGCCGGTGACGTCTGGGATGCGGAAGTCAGCGGTGACTGGCCTTCGGATTACGGAGGCGAAGCCTCGCAGGGCACCGACGGTGTGGTGCAGACCGTCAGCGACACCGACGGCGCAATCGGCTACGCGGACGCTTCGGCCGTCGGAGAGCTCGGCACCGTGGCTGTGGGAGTCGGCGAGGAGTACGTCGAGTACTCCCCCGAAGCCGCTGCTGCTGTCGTCGACGCCTCCGAGGTCGCCGAAGGCCGCGGCGAGGGCGATCTCGCCTTCGACCTGGCTCGCGACACCACCGAGTCGGGTACGTACCCGATCGTGCTCGTGTCCTACCACCTCGTCTGCTCCACCTATGGCGATCAGAACACCGTGGACATGGTCAAGGCATGGCAGAACTTCGTGATCTCCGAAGAGGGCCAGCAGTCGGCGGCAGAGTCGGCCGGTTCCGCTCCGATCTCCGAGGATCTGCGCGGGCAGATCACCGAGATCATCGACATGATCCAGGTCGCTGAGTAATCGTTCCCGGCGCTGATTCGTAGGCGGCGCAGCGCAGAAATTGCGCTGCGCCGCCGCGACGGTTCATCACCAGTCCTATCCTGAGGAGTTCCCTTGGCTACCAGCGCACCGGCCAAGTCCGAGCCGACCGCACAGTCCAGACCAGTTGTCCGCATCGGCGACCGCGTGTTCTCCGCGCTCACCCTGGCGGCAGGCATCCTGATCCTGCTGACTCTCGCCGGCGTAGCCATCTTTCTGCTGATCCAGTCCTGGCCGGTCATCGGAGCTCAGACGACCGATCCCGAGCAGATCACCGGCGGCGGCTTCTTCAAGTACGTGTGGCCTCTGATCCTGGGTACGCTGATCTCCGCGGTGATCGCGCTCATCGTGGCGACCCCGTTCGCCCTGGGCATTGCCCTGTTCACCAGTCACATGTCGCCGCGCCGGCTCGCGCCGTTCCTCGGTTACACCATCGACCTGCTGGCAGCGATCCCCTCGGTCGTGTACGGCCTGTGGGGCCTGGCCCTGGCCGGCAACCTCGTTCCGGTCTACCGCTGGCTGGCCGAAAACCTCGGCTGGATCCCGATCTTCGCCCCGGACGCGGAGGGCACTGTCTCCCAGACCGGGCGGACGATGCTGACGGCATCCCTGGTGCTGGCGATCATGATCCTGCCGATCATCACCTCGCTGGTCCGGGAGGTCTTCCTGCAGACGCCGCGCCTGCAGGAGGAGGCGGCGCTCGCCCTCGGAGCCACCCGCTGGGAGATGATCCGGATGGCCGTCCTGCCCTTCGGCGCCTCGGGCATCTCCTCGGCGATCATGCTCGGACTCGGACGCGCCCTCGGTGAGACGATGGCGGTAGCGATGATCCTGTCCTCGGGCGCATTCACCTGGTCTCTGGTCGTCACCGGAAACCAGACGATCGCCTCGGAGATCGCCCAGAACTTCCCCGAGGCCGCAGGCCTGCGACTGTCGGAGCTGATCTCGATCGGCCTGGTGCTCTTCGTCATCACACTCCTGGTCAACATGGCTGCCCGCGCAATCGTCGCCCGCACCACGGTGAAGGGAAACTGACTCATGTCGAACACGACTGTGAAGCCCGAGCAGGGCTCCAAGCTCAGCCTCCGGGCCGGGAAGCTGCCCAAGGGAGCCACCTGGATGGTGGCCATCGGCTCGATCATCGTGGCGATCGTCCTGGGCATGCTGATGACCGGGGGCTTCAACATCCCGCTCATCGCGCTGCTGGCCGGTGTCCTCAACTTCATCGTCCTCTATGCGTGGTCGCGCACCGTCGAGGGCAAGCGGAAGGCCACCGACCGCGTTGCCACCACACTCGTCACCTCCTCCTTCGTCATCGCCCTCATCCCGCTGATCTCTCTGCTGTGGATGACCCTTGTCCGGGGCGGTCCCGTCATCCTCGAGAGCCCCACCGTGCTCTCGCGCACGATGGAGGGAATGAAGGGCATCTACGACCAGGACTACGTCGCCGGTGAGGGTGAACTGCTCGGCGGGTTCTACCACTCGATCATCGGCACGGTCCTCATCACCCTGGCGGCCTGCATCATCTCGATCCCGATCGGCGTGTTCACAGCGATCTACCTCGTCGAGTACGCCGGCAGGAACACGCTCGGCAAGGCCATCACCTTCCTCGTCGACGTGATGACCGGCATCCCCTCGATCGTCGCCGGCCTGTTCGCCTTCGCACTGTTCGGCACCTTCCTCACCCTCGTCGACCCGGGTGGAATCGGTTCGGCGAAGATGGGCATCTCGGCAGCGGTTGCGCTCTCCGTGCTGATGGTGCCGATCGTCGTCCGGAATACGGAGGAGATCCTGCGCTTGGTCCCGATGGATCTGCGCGAGGCCACATACGCGCTGGGCGTGCCGAAGTGGAAGACCATCGTCCGGATCGTTCTGCCGACTGCAATCTCCGGCATTCTGTCAGGCATCACCATCGCGATCGCTCGCGTCATCGGTGAGACTGCGCCGATCATGGTCACCGCCGGATTCGCCCGGAACTTGAACTGGGATCTGTTCGGCGGCTGGATGTCCACGCTGCCGACCTTCATCTACGACTCCCAGATGCGGCCGACCTCGCCCGGAGTCGCGGCAGCGGCCAGCAGCGACCGCGCGTGGGCCGCGGCGCTGGTGCTCATCGTCCTGGTCATGGTCCTGAACCTGATCGCCCGCCTGCTGGCGAAGTA
Organism: Brevibacterium daeguense; assembly: GCF_021729135.1. Taxonomy (GTDB): domain Bacteria; phylum Actinomycetota; class Actinomycetes; order Actinomycetales; family Brevibacteriaceae; genus Brevibacterium; species Brevibacterium daeguense. The sequence continues at coordinate 71,200 of NZ_JAJTWW010000009.1, read as the reverse complement.
CCTGGCACCCAAGGGCGCCCGCTGACCTGAGCAGCGAAGCAATCCACGAGAGGAAACGACAAAATGTCCAAGCAGATCGAGATCAAGGATCTGGACATCTACTACGGCAGCTTCCGCGCCGTCGAAGGTGTCAGCATGCTCATCGAGCCGCGCACGGTCACCGCGTTGATCGGTCCTTCAGGATGCGGGAAGTCGACCGTGCTCCGATCGCTGAACCGCATGCACGAGGTCATCCCGGGCGCCTATGTCGACGGCAGCGTCATGATGGACGGCCAGGACATCTATGGCGCCGGAGTGGATCCGGTCAACGTCCGCCGCCAGGTGGGCATGGTGTTCCAGCGCGCCAACCCGTTCCCCACGATGAGCATCAAGGAGAATGTGCTGGCCGGTGTCCGCCTGAATAACCAGCGGATCTCGCGGAAGGACGCCGACGATCTCGCCGAACGTGCTCTGCGCGGCGCGAACCTGTGGGAAGAGGTCAAGGACCGGCTGGACCTGCCCGGCTCCGGCCTGTCCGGCGGTCAGCAGCAGCGACTGTGCATCGCCCGCGCGATCGCCGTCCAGCCCGAGGTCATCCTGATGGACGAGCCCTGCTCCGCGCTCGACCCGATCTCCACGCTGGCCATCGAGGACCTCATCGCCGAACTCAAGAACGAGTACACGGTCGTCATCGTGACCCACAACATGCAGCAGGCTGCTCGCGTGTCGGACCGCACGGGCTTCTTCAACATCGCCGGCACCGGCAAGCCCGGCAAGCTCATCGAGTACAACGACACCGAGATCATCTTCTCCAACCCGGAGAAGGACGACACGCAGAACTACGTCTCCGGCCGCTTCGGCTGATCCGAGGCCACCGGCTTCGTCTGCACTGGCAAAGGGCGGCCCCTCGACCGAGGGGCCGCCCTTCGGCTTGCTTCAGGCCAGCAGCAGGAGCGGAGCCGCCAGGAGCGCGCCGAGCACGGCGGCGATCGGCAGGGTCAGCAGCCAGGACCCGGCCACCGGCAGCACATAGCGCATGCGTGCGGTCCCCCGCCCGGTTTCGAACTGCGTTCCCAGATTGGCACCGGCGACCAGGAAGCTCATCGACACCGGAAGTTTGAGGACGAACGCGGCGAAGTACATGAACGATGACGAGGTCAGATCCGACACCGAGGCCTTGACCGGATCCATGCTGACCATGCGCACGCTCATGGTCCGGGCGATCCGCCAGCCGCTCAGCAGCGTGCCCAGGGCCAGCGCGGCCGCGACGATCAGTCGCACCGGCCAGCTGACCACGATTTCGGTGTAGTCGATGGGTCCTGCGGTGGAGTGCGCGAACCACGCGACCATCATGACAGCGGCGGACTTCTGCGCATCCTGGATGCCGTGCGCCAGGGACAGCGCGCCGGTCAGCACGCTCGACACGACCCGGGTGCCGCGGAACAGCGGCTTGGGCGCCGCGCTGCGGAACACGCGCGTTGCGATTCCGGTGAGGATGAACGACAGCAGGAATGCCAGCAGCGGGGTCATGACCAGCGGCGCGAATACCGTGCTGAACAGGATCGCGGGGTGGGCGGTCGTGCCGAACACGACACCCGCGCCGATCAGCCCTCCGAGCAGGCAGTGGGTCGAGGAGGCCGGCAGCGCTGCCAGATAGGTGAGAACGTTCCAGATCAGTCCCCCGAGCACCCCTGCGAAGATCACCAGGAGGATCTCGGAGTGAGCCGAGGGGAACTCGAGCACATCCTCGACCACCACCTCGGCGATGCTCTGCCCCAGCAGCGCCCCGATGAAGTTGAACACGGCTGCCAGCAGCAGCGCCGTGCGAGGCGTCAGAGCGCGGGTGACCACGGAGTTGCCGACAGTGAGCGACGCGTCGTGGAATCCGTTCATGAAGGCGAAGGCGGAGACCAGCACGATCACCGCCGGGAAGAGCAGCTCCACCTCAGGATTCCTTGACGGCGATCACGCCGACGATGCGACCGATCTCGCGGTAGGAGCGGGCTGCTTCCACGAAGGCAGCAGACAGCTGCATTGCCGCGGCGACGTAGGTCAGTCCCTGGCGCGAGGCCGGCACCGCGTCGGAGATCTGCTGCTGCAGACTGAGCGACCGCTGGTAGAGCCGGTCCATCGTCTCCACGTACTCCCACTGGTCCGGCTTGCCGCGCAGGCGCTGCGTCATGCGCTGGGTCTGATCGGCCTGAGTCGACAGCAGCGCGAGCATCTCGAGTGCTCCGACGGGGAGCTCGCCGAAGGCCGAGGAGGTCATGGCGAAGCCCACCCCGTCGAGTGCATGGCAGGTGCTGCGCAGGAGTTCCGAGAGCAGGAGCAGGTCCTGCCGGTCGAGCGGAGTGATGTAGTTCTCACGGAGTCTGCGCAGCACGGCACCGGCGGCGGCGTCGGCGGCATCGCAGATCTCCTGCATCCGCTCAGCAGCCGATCGGCGCTGCTCGACGGGGATTCCGGACAGTTCGGCAAGGACGAGATTGCCGTCCTGCAGGTATCCGGCGAGCTCGACGAAGCGGTCGTAGAACTGGGACTCGCGCGGGATCCTGCGCAATCTCACGCTTCTCCTCGATGACTGTCACGGGCTGGGGAGCCGTCCTCGCAGCGATGTCATGTGGGTGCCGGACCGAGAGCGCCTCTCGGCGTGTGGCCGCTCGAAGCGGCTGATGTTGGAGCCCGGGGCTTCAGCGGTCCGACACCCGGGTGGCCCCGAAAGGCCACGACACAACGATACCGCCCGCGGCGGCGAAACCCAATGGCACGAGCGATCTCGCAGTCGTCTCTGCGCTCGGAGCCAGCAGATGACCAGGTCCAGGTCAGTCGAGCATGCCGAGGCGCCGAGCACGCGCGGCGGCCGCCAGGTCCCGGCCCAGCACCTCGAAGGTGTCCGCGTCGCGGCTCGCGTCGCCGAGCGCCCTGCGGCCGTGCGACGCGACGATCACGAAGGAGGCCGCGCGAGCCAGCGCCGTCGCGTACTCGCCGGTGAACGCTCCGGCGAGGATCTCGTCGGCAGCCCGGGCGACCGCGTCGGGACCGGGCGGGGACTCGATGCCTGCGATCACCTCGACGGCGGTGAGATCCTGCTCTCTGCCGGCGTCGAACCACTCGGCGGCCTGCGAGGGCGACTGCCGGATCCAGGAGCGCAGGACGTACAGCCTCCACAGCGTGCCCGCGAGCGACATCGCCGACGCCGAGGACCACATCTCCGCGATGGTCTCCAATCCGATCTCGTCGGCCAGGCGCACGAAGCGGGCGGTGGCGTCGCGATCACGGGACTCGCAGCCGTTGACCAGCAGGGAGGCAGTGGCGTGCGCGGCCTCGGCACGGGTGGCCGGGTCCGGCTGGGGCTCCAGATGCTCGAGGTCGGGCATCTTGACGGGCTTGTGGTAGCGCGGAGTGTTCGACATCGCCGACCAGTCTAGTCGTCGGAGAGCGCCCTGAGGAGGGCCGCAGCACCGTGCAGGTCCTCGCCGTTCCATTCGAGTCCCCTTCGAGATTCGTCCGTCTGCCGCGGATTCGGGGTGCGAGGGTTCACGCGCGGCGTAGACTGTGCACGAACACCTTTTCAGCAACTGTCCTTGTGAGAATCGATCGCTGCCGCGACCGCTTCCGACAGAGAGGAAGGCCCAGTGGCCAAGAATTCGATGGTCAAGAGCGCAATGGTCAACGCCGGGGTGGGCAGAGCCGCAGGCATGGCCTTCCAGGACGATGGCTCGCTCAACCCGAAGGCCGAGGGCGCCGTGCAGCGCCTGCTGTCCGTGCAGCGTCCCGTGGTGCTCGCCTACGTGCGGCGGCTCCGGCGCCGGCATCCCGGAGCCTCGCCGGCAGATCTCGCCGAGATCGTCCGCAGCCACTACCTCAATCTCACCACCGGCAGCGGAGCCGCGGTCGGCGCCACGGCGATGGTCCCGGGGATCGGGACCACTGCGGCGATCGGGGTCGCCGCAGTGGAGACTGCCGGCTTCCTGGAGGGATCGGCGCTGTACGCGCAGGCGGTCGCCGAGCTCCACGGACTGCCCGTGCGTGATCCGGTGCGGGCCAACGCCCTCGTGATGGGCCTGATGCTCGGCACCTCAGGGCGCGACCTGGTCAAGAAGTTCTCCGATCAGGCCTCGGGCAAGGGCCCGTCGATGATGTCGGACTGGGGTTCCGCGGTGACCAAGCAGATCCCGTCCTCGATGCTCGGCACCCTGACCAAGCGGATGCGCCGGATGCTCGTGAAGAAGTACGCGGTGAGAGTCGGGGGCTCGTACGTGGGCCGTGTGCTCCCGTTCGGGATCGGCGCCGTGATCGGCGGGTTCGCCAACCGCGCGATGGCCAAGGCGGTGGTGGAGCACGCCCGGACGGCGTTCGGCCCGTTCCCCGCCTACTTCGAAGAGGAGCTGGACCCGCAGGTGAGCACTCCGAGGCGCGATCTGACGCTCGTGGGCGGACTGAAGAACCTCAGGCGGCTGCAGAAGCAGCGCCAGGGGGAGAAGAAGCAGCGTCGAGTCGCGAAGAAGCAGCGCCGGAACGCGAAGAGGAAGGGCCGGAGCGCGGAGTCCGGCGCCGGCGAGGTGGGCGTCTCGGGCGATTCGAAGCACGAGCGCCCCCGCACCTACCGGCCGGACATCCGGCTCTGAAGCGGCCGGTGCGATGAGAGTGCGGCCGAGGCGCGGGCGGAACCCGGCCGATGCCTCGGCCCTGGCCGACCACCGTGCCCCTGCGGGTTGCGGACGCCGTTCGGGGGTTACGAATCCGCCACGCGAAGGGTTTACACTGGTTCACTGTGTGCCCCGCTCGCGGGCGGTGCACGGTGAACGGTCGGCCGTCGTGCTGCCGTTCGGGCCTCTAGCTCAGTTGGCAGAGCAGCGGACTTTTAATCCGCGGGTCGTGGGTTCGATCCCCACGGGGCCCACTGATTCTCACCAGTGGCGATGCTTTCGAATGGAGAACGTCGCCGACCGGTGCCGGGGCGGGCTTCCGATCAGGAGACAGCGTGGAAGACGGTTTGGGAGCGTTCAGCAGCGCCACCGGACGGGAGCTCGACGGCGGCGTCGACAAGCCCCGGTACCGCCGCTATCAGTACGATCTCATCGCTCCGCACTGCGGCCGCTCGGTGCTGGAGGTGGGCGCCGGCCTCGGGGAGTTCTCCGCTCAGTTCACTGACCGGGACCGGCTGGTGGTGACCGACGTCGACCCCGATGCAGTCGAGGTCATGTGCGAGCGCTTCGCCGGCCGGCCCGACGTGGACGTGATGGTCCTGGATGCCGGTGGTCCGGTATCGATTGACGAGCCGGTGGATACGCTGGTGGCGATCAATGTGCTCGAGCACTTCGAGGACGACAGCGGCACCTTGTCCCGGCTTGCCGGTCTGGTCCGGCCCGGGGGCACAGTGGTGCTGTGGGTGCCGGGCTATCAGCAGCTGTACGGTGATTTCGACGCCGCTGTCGGCCATTTCCGCCGCTACTCCCCCACGTCGCTGGCTGAGGCGATCGGCAGGGCTGGGCTGGACCTGGAACTCGCCAAGCCGGTCAACCTGCTGGGCGGCATCGCCTGGTGGCTGGCGGTGCGCAAGGGCCGGTCCAGCTCTCCGGGCGGGCGCCTGGTCTCCCTCTACGACCGCTTCGTCGTACCCGTCACCCGAACAGTGGAGCGGCTGGTTCCGGTTCCCTTCGGGCAGTCGGTGCTGGGTGTGGCCCGGGTCCCGGCTGCCCGAGTCCCCGGCGACGCGACCGACCGGTGAAGGCTACCGACCGGTGAAGGCTACCGACCGGCTGCGCACTGCCCGCACTCTGCTGTGGGGGCGCTACGCGGCGTCCTCGGTGGCGGCCGGTCTGATCAGCCAGGCCACGTTCACAGTGAGCTTCGCCCTCGGCGCGCTGCCGTGGGCGGCGACCGTGCTGGCCTTCGTCGCAGGCGCGATCCCCAACTACTTCATGAATCGCTACTGGGCCTGGAAGCAGACGAACCGAGTGCGTCCGGCCCGCGAGCTGCTGCCCTACTTCACGATCAATGTGGCCACCGCGGTCGCGGCCTCGCTCGTCACGACCGGGGCCGATGCGTGGCTGCAGACCCGGATCGACTCAGAGGTCTGGCAGGTCGTGCTGGTCAGCGCGGCCTTCATCGGAACCTACGGGGTGATGTTCGTGCTCAAATTCTTCCTGTTCGACCGGTTCGTCTTCACGGCTTCGGTCGTCGGACGAAGTCCCGCCACCAGGTCGAGATCATGACCCGCGCGTAGTTGGCCCCGTAGACCAGATTCCGACCCTTCTTGGTGGTTCCGCTGGACCGCAGCCTCATGCTCAGCGGGAGCTCGCGCAACCGCGCGCCCCTCGCCAGCATCCCGATGAGCAGCTCTGAGGACTGGTACTGGGGTTCACGCAGCGGTACCCGGACCACCCGGTCGGTCAGCGTCGCTCGGAAGCCGAACGACGTGTCGGTGATGTGCCGGAGCGTCAGCAGCGAGGCCAACCAGGCGAACACCCGCACACCGACCCAGCGAACCGGACTGTTGGTCTGCTCAGTGCCCAGCCGCCGGGACCCAGTGACGAAATCCGCGCTGCCGTCGAACAGCGGCGTCATCAGCTGGGGCAGCTCCCGGCTGTCGTACTGGCCGTCGGCGTCGGTGCTGACCACGTATTGGGCGCCCATCCGATGTGCGAGGTGATAGCCGAGCCGAAGCGCCGCGCCCTGACCGCGGTTCTGCTCGACGTCGCAGACATATGCGCCGGCCTCGGCGGCGACAGCTGCGGTGCTGTCCGAGGCGCCGTCGACGACGACCAGCACCGTCACCGGCAGGTGTCCGCACCGCTTGGGCACCTCCTGCACGACGTGGCCGATCCCGCCTTCCTCGTTGTACGCGGCTATCACCACCACCAATGGATGACCCTCGAGCGGTCCGTATCGCTGCTCGAACTGCGCCATGGCGGCTCGGTCCACCGGATCGGGGAAGGGAGCCAGGGCCGTGCGCTGCTTTCCCTTCAAGCGTCCGCCCAGCAGATCTGTCAGGCCCAATGCTCCGCCCACAGGCAGTGTGACCAGCGCCGGAAGCTGATAGCGCCACGAGAACTCGAAAGCTGCGGCTCCCAGCAGGAGCGCCAGTCCGATGCCGGTGGTGACCATCGCCGCCGAGCGCAGACCGCTGCTGCGGGACCGGCCGAGGCCGAAGGTCGCGGCAGTGCCGGCCAGAGCGGCCAGGGCAAGCAGCGGGCCGGGAGTGTAACCGACGCTGAGCTGATAGCCGCGCAGGAATTGAGCAAGCGGCTCGCGGACGCTCGGCGGTTGACCGTCGAATCGGAAGGTGTAGTCCCGGGCATCCTCGTCCAGGTGCTCCCAGCGAGGATATTCGGTCTGGAACTGCCAGCGTTCGACAGGGACATCGTTGGGGAAGGTCTCCTTGACCGGGCTGAAGTTCTTGACGAAGTCCACCAGGGTGGCAACCGCGAAGTCCAGCGGTTGGTGGCGCAGCACCAGGCGCCCGAACTCGACGGCCACCTTCTGGCCGTCGACGTCATCGGGAAGCTCTCCTCGCGGCCAAGATTCGGTGCCGTAGACATAGTGGGTGTAGTCGTCGACGCCGGCGCGCTCCGACTTCGGCTCCTCAGGGCAGACCGTGAGCATCTCCGGATCGAGCGGCAGCCTGTCGCAGTCGGCCAGTGTGGCCGCCCGGCCGTACAGCATGTTGGAGCCGATGCCGGAAATCCGCCATTCGCCTTCTCGCTCGTTGTAATAGGCCGCATAGGAGCCGACGACGAGCAGCATCGCGATGAGCGCGGCTCCGATCCGCGTTCCGGCCTGCCGCCACCTGGCTGCGCTGGTCGGCGCGCCGCCGCACGTCAGCAGGAAGACGAGGACGGGCAGCGCGATCACGAAGGCGATGGTCCGCGTAATGACGGCTGCCCCGACGAGCAGTCCGGCCAGGACGGCCCAGCTCCAATGCACTCGCCTCGGACCGAGCAGAGTCCACATGATGCCCACCAGCAGAGCCTGGAACCAGACCTCGGAGAGAATGTTCGCCTCGATCTGCAGCTGGTAGGCGTCCAGGAGGACGACCCCCGCGACCAGGGCGCTGAGCCAGCGTGCCACTCCCCATCGGCGGGCCAGCGCATACAGCGCGCAGGCCATGCCCAGTCCGATGAGGTGCTGGACGGCGGTGACGAAGCTGAGGCCGCCCAGTCCCAGCAGGAAGCTCAGGATCAGCGTGTAGCCGAGGGGATGCCCCGCGCTGGGGTCCAGCGGGCCGATGTTGTCGAGGTAGGTGAAGGAGTCGATGAACAGCAGCGCAGGCTGGTAGGCCAGCCAGGTCATCACCCGCAGGATGACACCCAGCACCAGCAGGATGCCCAGCAGCCAGTGGCGGCGCAGGTCCTGCCTGATCCGCGGGAGGACACCAGCGGTGCGGCTCCCGGGCGGCCGACTGCTGCTGATGGCAGCGCTCACGGCGGATCGGATCCTTTCAGTGATCACCTCATGGGACGGGCGACAGGCTCAGCTGCGGGCGATCACGCTGTCGAGCTCTGGGCTGTCGCGACGGTCGGCATGAAGCTCGTCGTGGAGGAAATCCTGCCAGACCGCGGCCAGCCCCTCGGCAAACGACACCGTCGGGTGGTATCCGAGCTCTCGTTCGCTGGCGCTGAGGTCGACGACGACGGCCGGCATCTCACCCCTGGGAGCCGGGATGTGCTCACTGGGCAGGAGCCGCCCGGTCACTCGGCGAGCGGTTTCGACCATCTCCAGCACGGAGATCGATCTGCCGGACCCCAGAATGGCACGACCGGTGAAGCCGCTGTCCCACACCCGCAGCACCCCGGCGACGACGTCGTCGAGGTACACCAGATCACGACGCTGGCGGCCGTCGCCGTGGATCCGGACAGTGTCACCCGACAGCGCAGCGCGCATCAGCCGGGGGACAAAGCTGTCCTTGTGCTTCATCCCGGGGCCGTACACGTTGGTGAGTCGGAGGGCGGAGGCAGTGATCCCATACGCTCCGGCGTACCCGCTCAGGAGCATCTCCCCTGCAGCCTTGGTGGCCCCGTATGGCGTGAGGGGTGCCAACGGCATATCCGCGGTGATGGTCTTCTCACCGACATCGCCGACCACGGCGTTCGTGGAGGCCAGCAGGAACCTCGGCACGGAGTGCTTCCGGCACAGCTCCAGCAGCTCAGCGGTGTTCGCCACATTCGCCTGGTATGTCTCGGCCGGCATTCCCGCCGACTGCAGCACGGAGGTGATCGCGGCGCAGTGGATCACTCCGGCAGTCCCCTCGGTGATCACGGAGAGGCGGACCTCGGGGTCGTTCAGGTCACCGATGATGGTGCTGACTCGTTCGTCGTCGGCAGGGGGCGGATTCCGGTCGACCACAACCACCTCGGCTCCGCGGGCGGCAAACGCCTTCGTCACGGCCCAACCGATGAACCCCGACCCGCCGGTGACTACGACTCGTTCGGCATCTGCAGCTCGCATAAGCCACAATCTAGCTGCTCGGCGGAAGCCCTGGTCGCGCCCGCTTCACTGGTCACCGGCAGGCGTCGATCTGTTCACGCTCCGTTAATCGCCGGCGGGGCCACCGGCTGATCGCAGCGCGGTCGCCCAGCGAAGAGGTCCATGATCGCAGTCGACCCTGCCGTGACCTCGGTGATCGGCGCGGCATCCCCAACACACCCTTTCCCCGGAGCCGAGCGCGTCCCTGCGAACGAGTCCCGCGGGCGGCGATCGTCGGGCCCCGCCATCAGCCCGCGAAGCAGCGCACCGGCTGTCCGGTGACCCCCGGTCGGGCTCGCCACAGCGCTCCAGCGTGCGCCCGCTCCTCAGCCGGCAGATTCTCCGCTGACGTCGTGATGAACAGCTCGTCGAGTTCCTCACCGCCGAAAGCGCAGGCGGTGACCTTCGCCGCGGGCAGCTCGATCACCTCGTCCAGTTCGCCCTCGACGCTGTACCGCCGGACCTGACCGAGGTTGATGATCGCAGTCCAGACCCCGCCCTCGCTGTCGACGGTCAGCCCGTCGGGGCGCTCCCCCGCGGACAGGCGCACGAACGGGCGGCGCTCGACGAGCCCCGCCACCCGCTCGTAGTCGAAGACGTCGATGCGGCCGGTCGCGGTGTCGTTGTAGTAGGCGCGGGTGCCGTCGGGTGACCAATCCAGACCGTTGGAGACCGTGACGCCGGTGAGCACGGTGCTCACAGTGCCGTCGGGATCGAGGCGGTACAGCGCGGCCGCGCCGGGCGACTGATCGTAGGCCATCGAGCCGCAGTAGAACCGGCCGTCCGGGTCGACCCCGCCCTCATTCATCCGGATCGAGGTGTCGGTGAAGGCCTGCGCCAGCGGAACGACCCGGCCATCGGGTTCCTCCAGGGCGAAGCCGCGCTCGATTCCCAGCACGGCGCCGCCGGCGCGGCGAGGGCGAACACAGGCGACGACATCTCCGACATGAGTCCTGCTCACCCCGCCGTCGGCACCGAAGCCGAGCACGTCCCCGGCGAGCATGTCCAGCCAGCGGATGCCACCCCAGGAAGGCGACCAGCACGGCCCCTCTCCGTGGTAGGCGGCTCCGTCCGGCGTCAGCTGCTCAAGGTCTGTGGCCATCTGCTCATGCTCGCAGACCCGGACGGATCGGCATAGAGCCCGGCACGAGGTGATCGTTCACAGGGAGATCGTCGTTCATGGGGTGATGAGGTGGACCGGGCCGCTGACGGGAATACACAACGCCTTCGCTATCGTTGGGGTGTTCGAGATGAGGGAGAATGATGACCACCACCGGCATGTCTGCTGATGGAAAAGCCGACTTCACAGACCTGTACCACCGGCCGGACCCACGCAGCTACTACCGCACGCTGGGAGCGCTGGAGTACCAGATTCCGCAGCGGGCCGCTGCGATCTTCGACGCCGTGCGGCGCGCGCAGCGAGAGACCGTACCGAACGCCACCGGCACCGTCCTCGATGTGTGCAGCTCCTACGGAGTCAACGCCACACTGATGAGGACCGACCTCGACATGGTCGAGGTCTACCGCCGCTATGCCGACCCGGCGCTGGATGACCTCCAGCCCGAGCAGCTTGCTGACCGGGATCGGAAGTACTACGCCGAGCACCGGCGTGCTGACGCTCCACGAGTCCTCGGCCTTGACATCGCGGCCGAGGCGGTCGCCTATGCGCGCCAGGTCGGGCTGATCAACGACGGCTGGGCGGAGAACCTCGAGGAGTCGGATCCTTCCCCGGCCCTGACGCAGGGGATCCAGGATGTCAGCCTGATCACGATCACGGGCGGCGTCGGATACGTCACCGAGCACACCTTCGGGCGGCTGATGCAGGCCCTCCCCCAGGACAGGTCCCAGTGGGTGGCGGCCTTCGTGCTGCGGATGTACCCCTACGACTCCATCGCCGAGACCCTGGCGGAGCACGGTCTGGTGACCGAGCGTCTCGACGGTGAGACCTTCCCGCAGCGGCGATTCGAATCCGCGGATGAGCAGCAGGCGACGCTGCGGCAGCTGCACAGCCTGGGGATCGATACGCAAGGACTGGAGGACGAGGGCTGGTATCACTGCACCTTCTTCCTCTCGCGCCCGGCCGAGGACGTCGAGAAGCTGCCGCTGGATCAGCTCCTGGAAACCTACCGCTCCTGACGCCCGGAACCACTGCCACGCCGCTCATGAGCCCGGCTGCACGAGGTCAAGCATGCTGCCGCTCGCCTGGGCGGAGTGCAGCGGCCAGGGCTCGTGCTGCACCGGGAAGCGGAGCAGACGACCACCCGGAGCGGACGACGAGCACCTGCTCCCCCGCACCGGCGTCGCGGCGGGACGCCGGGCCGCTGCGACGTCCCAGCAGGGACGCAACCGCACTACCCGGCGTTCCGGCGAACCGGTAGCGCACCCCGCCGGGCAGCTCCTCGCACTCCCCTTCGCGCCTGCGGTACGGGATATCGAGCGAGGTGCCGGCCCAGGTCATGAGCCGTCGCGGGCTGTCGAGCGTGAAGAACCACACCCCGTCGTACCCGCCGGGACCGCGGACGTAGGTTCGCACGTTGAGCTCCCGGAAAGTCGACCACTCAGGCACGGACGGCAGTCCGGCCGGCCTGATCCGGCGACCGAATACGTCAACCTTCCTTGTCGTCACTCGGGTCTTCGCGTGTACTGTGAAGCATGATGAGACCTGAGCTCGACTCTGCAGCGGATGTCCTCGTGATCGGCGGGGGCCCAGCCGGGCTATCCGCGGCGACCTGGCTCGGCCGGTACCAGCGGTCCACCGTGGTCGTCGACGCCGGGGAGCACCGGAATCGCTTCTCCGAAGCGGCGCACGGCCTGCTGGGCAGCGACCCGATCTCGCCGCACACACTGCTCGCCGAGGCGCGGGCCGGCCTGGCGCAGTACCCTCACGTGCGCCTCGTCAGCGGAACGGTCACCGGCGTCGAGCGCACCCCGGACGGCACCTTCCGCGCCGAGATCGACGGCGAGCAGATCACGGTGCAGCGCATCGTGCTCGCGACCGGGGTGCGCGACCGGATCCCGGAGCTCGTCGGGATCACCGAGCATTACGCGCTGGACGTCCACCATTGCCCGGCATGCGACGGCTTCACGATCCGCGGTCAGGAGATCATCGTGCTCGGCGCCGGGGATGGGGTGCCGGCCTTCGCCGCGGAACTCCTCGACTGGGCCGTGCGGGTGCGGATCGTCACCGACAGCTCCCACCCCGCCGTCGACGCGGTTCAGCGCACTGCCCTCGACGAGCACGGGATGGAGGTCGTCGACGGGGTGGCCGAGGCGCTGATCGGCGAGCCCGGCGCGCTTCAGGGCGTCCGCCTCGCCGACGGCACGCTCGTTCCCGGCTCAGCCGTCTTCTTCTCCTACGCTCACGATCCGAGCAGCAGCATCGCGGCCCAGCTGGGCTGCGAGCTCGATCACGAAGGCCGCGTGGAGGTCAACGGCTTCCAGCTCAGCAGCGTGGAAGGGGTCTACGCCGCGGGCGACCTGACGCCCGGCCTGCAGCTGGTGCCGATCGCGATCGGCAAGGGCACTGCGGCGGGGGTTGCCTGCGCCACCTCCCTGCGGGGGCATTCGACCGCCGCGCCCGCACCGGACCCGGCTCCGCCCACCCGGCGCTTCGCCACCGGCGGGAACAGCTGAATCCCGCCGATCTGAGACCGGCAGGATGAGATCCTCCTCACAACAAAACGGCTACAATTTCAGCCACGCTGCCGATTCCGTGTGTTCTGCATCACCCTGCAGGGTACTTTGTCTCGGTAGAACCGGCCGCACCCCGGCCCGGACCACGTAGAGGAGACACCGTGAAACGACGTCTGATGGCTGTCCTGGCCGTACCGGCAGCGGCGATGCTGACTCTGTCCGCCTGCGGCGGGGGCGGCGGGGAGTCGGAGGCACAGGGAACCGCCGAAGGCGGCATCTCCCTCATCAACGAGGGCCAGCTCACCGTCTGCACCCACCTGTCGTACCAGCCGTTCCAGTTCGAGCGCGACGGTGAGATCGTCGGCTTCGACGTCGACCTCGTCGATCTGGTCGCCGAGGATCTCGGGGTCCAGCAGGAGATCGTCAACACCCCGTTCGAGACCATCACCACCGGCGCGGCCTTCAACACCGACGAATGCGACCTCGCGGCGGCGGGAATGACGATCACCCCGGAACGGGCAGGGGTCATCGAGTTCAGCGAGGGCTACTTCGACGCCAACCAGGCGATCCTCGCCCGCGCCGACTCGGATGTCACCGACGAGGCGAGCCTCGCGGGCAAGACCGTCGCGGCCCAGACCGGCACCACCGGGCTCCAGTACGCCGAGGAGAACCTCGGGGACGCCGAGGTCATCACCTATGAGGACCTGCCGCTGTCCCTGCAGGCGCTCCAGAACGGCGAGGTCGATTCGGTGATCAACGACAACGGCGTCCTCTACGACTTCGCCAAGGAGAATCCGGACTTCGAGGTGAAGTTCGACATCGACACCGGCGAGGAATACGGCATCGCCGCCAAGAAGGGCAACACCGCACTCATCGACAAGGTCAACGAGGTCATCGGCGCCGCCAAGGAAGACGGCCGCTACGACGAGATCTACCAGAAGTGGTTCGGCACCGCTCCTGAATGATTCCACCGCGCACGCCGATGCCCCGGGCACTGCTCCCGGGGCATCGGCGGATTCGCTCCGACAGTGAAGGCACTCCCTTGTCACACAACACCTCCTCACCTGCGTCGTCGGCTCCGGCTGCTCCCGGCTCCTCCGGTGCTTCTGCCGGGCCGGATGCCCCGTCCGTCCGCAAGACGATGAGCAAGCGCAAGCGGTCGCAGATCTCCCGCTGGATCCAGTACGCGATCCTCATCGTCGTCGCGGCCTTCGTGGTGATCCAGGCCGACTGGGCGACTCTGGCGGAGACCTTCCTCAACCTGGAAGTGGCTGCGGGGATGTTCCCCGAGGTCATCACAGTCGCACTGAAGAACACGATCCTCTTCACGCTGCTGGGATTCGCTCTCGGGCTGGTGCTCGCGATCGTGCTGGCGCTCATGCGGCTGTCGTCGGTCGGTCCGTACCGCTGGCTGGCGATCATCTACATCGAGTTCTTCCGCGGCCTGCCCGCCCTGGTCGTGTTCCTGGTCATGGGCTTCGGACTGCCGGTCGCCTTCCCCGGGCTGGGCCTCAACAAACTCGTCGTCATCATGGTCGCGCTCGGGCTGGTGGCGAGCGCCTACATGGCGGAGACCATCCGGGCAGGCATCCAGGCTGTCCCCCAGGGCCAGGTCGAGGCCGCCCGCTCCCTGGGCATGTCCTCCTCCCGTGCCATGGTCACCGTCGTGCTGCCGCAGGCCTTCCGCATCATCCTCCCGCCGCTGACCAACGAGCTGATCCTGCTGACGAAGGACTCCTCCCTGGCCTACATCCTCGGGTCGTCCGTGGCCGGCCGGGAGCTGGCCGCGCTGGCCCGAGCGGAGATCGTCAACACCGCCAGCCTGACGCCGTTCATCGTGATCGCGCTGTGCTACCTCGCCATCACCATCCCGCTGTCGTACCTCTCCCGCCTGCTGGAGAAGAAGTTCGGCTCCGTGGGCCGGCCCGCCTGACCGAAAGCGACTGGACGAACATGAAGAATCGCACCGGCGAACCCATCATCCGCGTCACCAACCTGGCGAAGTCCTTCGGCGACAACGAAGTCCTCTCGGACATCAACGGCGAGATCTACCGCGGCGAAGTGGTCTGCGTGATCGGCCCGTCCGGTTCCGGGAAGTCCACCCTGCTCCGGTGCATCAACATGCTGGAGACCCCCACCTCGGGCACCATCGTCGTCGACGGGCACGAGATGACCGACCCGGACGTCGACATCGACGCCGCCCGCACGCGGATCGGCATGGTGTTCCAGAGCTTCAACCTATTCAGCCACCTCAGCGTGCGGGAGAACCTCACCGTCGCCCAGCGCCACGTGCTCCGGCGGTCGAAGGCCGAGGCGAACCGGGTCGCCGAGCACACTCTGGAGCGGGTGGGGCTGAGCGAGAAGATCGACGCGGCGCCCTCGTCGCTGTCCGGCGGTCAGCAGCAGCGGGTCGCGATCGCCCGCGCCCTGTCGATGAACCCCGACGTGATGCTGTTCGACGAGCCCACCTCGGCGCTCGACCCGGAACTCGTCGGGGACGTGCTCAAGGTCATGCGCTCGCTGGCCGACGAGGGGATGACCATGGTCGTGGTGACCCACGAGATGGCCTTCGCCCGCGACGTCGCCGACCGCGTGCTGTTCATGGCCGACGGCGTGGTCGTCGAAGAGGGCCCGGCGGCCGAGGTGATCGGCGACCCCGAGCAGGCGCGCACCCGTGAGTTCCTCCACCGCGTGCTCAACCCGACCGGCTGAACTGCTGCACAGAGTGAACTGCGGATGAAATATGGCTGAAACAGTTCCGCGTGTAGGCTTCGTGGAGCATCGAAGAACCGCGAGCAACACCTGACGGAACACAATGCGGGAAATGAAGCACATCACACCGGGAGAGAAGCCGTGAGCCACCCATCTGAGTCACCTGCGCCGCATCGATCGAGCGCCGGAATCGAAGCGAACACCACCCGCCGACTGACCGATGCGGAGGCTCGCAAGGTCACGATCGGTGCTCTCGTCGGAACCGCCATGGAGTGGTACGACTTCTTCCTGTTCAGCGCTGCGGCCGCGCTGGTGTTCAACGTCCAGTACTTCACCAGCGACAACGCCGCAGCCGCAGCGATGGCCTCGTTCGCGACCTTCGGCGTCGGCCTGGTCGCCCGCCCGATCGGCGGCATGATCTTCGGTCGGATGGGCGACAAGATCGGCCGCCGCAAGACCCTCATGGTCACCATCGTCGGCATCGGCATCGTGACCGGCCTCATCGGCATGCTGCCGACCTACGCCGCGATCGGCATCGCCGCACCCATCCTGCTCGTGCTGCTGCGAATCGTCCAGGGCCTGTTCGTCGGCGGCGAGTGGGCCGGCGCGATGACCATCGTCGTGGAGAACGCCCCACTCAAGCACCGCGCCGTCTACGCCTCGATCCCGCAGATCGGCTCGCCCATCGGCACCATCCTGTCCTCCGGCGGTTTCTTCCTGGCGACGGTCTTCTTCTCGCAGGAGAACTTCGACTCCTACGGCTGGCGCATCCCGTTCCTCGCAGCGATCCCGATGCTGCTGCTGGCCGTCTGGATCCGGAGCAAGCTCGACGAGTCGCCGGTCTTCCAGGAGCTCATGGAGGCCGATGAGCTCGAAAAGGCGCCGATCTCCACCACCCTGCGCCAGAGCTGGAAGCAGATCATCATCGGCATGGCAGCGGCACTGCTCGGAGTGGGCGGCTTCTACCTGGTCACCACCTTCGTCGTCTGGTACGGCGTCAATGTCCTGGGCGAATCGGCGGAGACCATGCTCCTGGGCACTCTGTTCGCCGCCGTCGTCGAGATCCCGGTGCTCGTCATCGGCGGGCGTCTGGGCGCGCGCTACGGTGCCAGCAAGGTCATCCTCTACGGCGGCATCGTGTCGGCCCTGCTGGCCTTCCCCGCGTTCCTCCTCATCGACAGCGGCAGCTCCGTCCTGGTCATCGTCGGCATGACCATCGCGGTCGCCGCCCTTTCGTTCCCCTACGCCGCCTCCGGCACCGTGCTCACCGGGCTGTTCCCCGCGGAGACCCGCTACACCGGCGTGGCCTTCGCGCAGAACACCGCCGGAATGCTCAGCGGCTTCGTCCCGCTGCTCACCACCGCGATGGTCGCGGCTGCGGGCAACCACTGGTGGCCGGCCGCGGCACTCCTGGTGGTGGTGTCCGTCTTCACTGCCTTCGCCGGCTTCGTCGCACCGCGGATGAGTCAGGACCTGCCCGGCTTCAAGCACTGACGGATCGGTCCGCGCCGCATCTGCACGGCCCCTGCCGAGGTCCGGCCCGGCTTCACTCGCTGAAGCCGGGCCGGACTCGTCCCGGGTGCCGAAACGGGAGCGGCAGGCGTTGTGACCGGGGACGAAGCCTGGAAGACTGGGGCAGAAGTGAGGAGGATCGTCATGGCACACGCCAAGCCCGCAGACAATTCCGCAGCCGAGCACTCGGATCCCGACAGCACCCGGGAGATCCACGCACCGGAGAGCTCCGAGAGCCCGCGCACCCCGGAGAGCCCCAAGTCCGGCGAGGCGCCGGGCACCCGCGACGACAGCTCCACGAACCTGCAGGAGAACACGGAGAGCAGCGGCAATCCCGTCCTGGACAAGCTCAACGCAGCCGCGGAAGCGGTGCTCGGACCGCCGCCGCGCGCCGAGGACCTTCGCGGCGGATACGAAGAGGATCTGCCTCCGGCACGCGAAGTCGCAGCCGCCCACGGCGACCGCCTCTTCACCACCGCCGACGGCGAGCGCATCATCATCGACATGGAAGATGAGCTTCCCCAGCACTCGGATCCCGATCGCTGATCCGTGAGCGCCCACTTCTACCTCGACATCGACGGTGTGCTCGTCACGGAGCCGACGCCGCCGATCCCGAACGACTTCACCGCACGCGACATCCGGGTGGGCGACGGCAGATTCGTGCCCGTCGCCTACTCGGAGGCGGTCATCTCGACCCTCGCCGAGGTGCTCGCCGCCGGCGCACCCCGACTCACCACGGTCTCGTCCTGGGAAGGCGACGCGCCCTACCTGTTCCGAGCCATCGGCCTGCCCGAGGTGCCCTGGCTCGACCTGTCCGGACAGCCGGGAGCGTCGATCTTCGAGCGCAAGCACAGTGCCGTGCTCGAGCACGCCTCCGACAGTCCCCCGCGGCGCATCGTGTGGATCGATGACCATCTGCCCAAGTCCGAGGAGGAGCGCCGGGAGCTGGCCGAATCGCTGCCGACCGAGGACTCGCTGCTGCTGAGCCCGATCGCCCGCGAGTGCCTGACTCCGGGGCACCTCGGCCTCGTCGCGGATTTCCTGCACTCGCGGTCCTGATCGTCCGCGTCAGGAGCCGCGCCGAGCGCGGGCGATTACAGTGGGTGTATGAACCAGACGAGTGCCACTGATTCCGCTGCCGCTCCGATCCTGAACACCTCGCATGCCGGCCCGGCGGGCGCCTCGGCTGGGGGGCCGTGCTCGGCCGGCCACCTCATCGTCCGCCAGCTCGAGGCGGAGGGCATCGAACGCATCTACTGCGTGCCCGGCGAGTCCTACCTGGATGTCCTCGACGGCCTGCACGACTCCCCGATCCGCACCGTCGTCTGCCGGCAGGAGGGCGGCGCCGGCTACATGGCGGTGGCCGAGGGCCGGATGACGGGCCGGCCCGGGATCGCGATGGTCACCCGCGGGCCCGGCGCCGCCAACGTCATGGTCGCCGCGCACACCGCCTACCAGGACGCGACGCCGCTGGTGATCTTCGTCGGCCTCATCCCCACCGAGGTCCGCGGACGGGAGGCGTTCCAGGAGTTCGATCTGCGCGCCTGGTTCGGCTCGACAGCCAAGAAGGTGCTCGTCCTCGACAATCCGCACGCCGCCGCCGAGATGGTCGCCGATGCGCTGCACACCGCCGTCTCCGGGCGCCCCGGCCCCGTCGTCGTCGGTCTGCCCGAGGAGACCCAGCTCGTCGAGACCGCGGGCCTCACCGTGCTCCCCCGGCCCGTCGCCGAGCCCGGCCCCGCGCCGGAGGACCTCGCCTACATCGACGCAGCGATCGCGCAGGCCGAGCGCCCGCTGCTGGTCGTCGGCGGGGAGATGTGGGACGAGGAGGCCTCCCGTGCCGTCGCGACCTGGGCGGCCGGCCGCGGGCTGGGGATCGTCGCCGACTTCCGCGCCTACGACGGTATCGACCACGACGCTCAGAACTTCCTCGGCGCCCTCGGCTTCGGCTGCGCGCCGATCACCCGCGAAGTCCTCGGCGCCGCCGACCTCCAGATCTTCCTCGGCTGCGCCCGCACGGATGTGCTCACCAACTCGTACGAGAACGGCTGTGCCCCGCGGCAGACGATCCTCATCAACCGCGACCCGAACGGCCACGGCCACTACGGGCCGCTCGACAGGCTGGTGGTGTCGACGACGAAGGAGTTCGGGCGGGCCGTCTCGAACCTCGCACCGATCGCCGAGGCGCTGCCCGGCTGGGTGACCGAGGCGCGGGCCGAGTTCTCCGCCTGGCGCGTCCCGCCCGCCCCCGACGAGTCGGTGAACCCCGCCTACGTCGACATGGACGCCGCCTTCGGCGCCATCCGCGAGCAGCTGCCCGAGGACGCGATCATCACCTACGGCGCCGGCAACCACACCGGCTGGGCGCTGCGCTACCTGCCCGTCCACCGTTTCCCGTCGGCACTCGGACCGCGCAACGGCTCGATGGGTTTCGGTGTGCCGGCCGCGGTCGCCGCCGGCTTCGTCCACCCGGAGCGGAAGGTGTTCTCGATCTCCGGGGACGGCGACTTCATGATGAATGGCCAGGAGTTCTCGACCGCCGTCACCGCCGGCCTCGACCTCACGATCGTCATCAATGACAACTCGGTGTTCGGGACGATCGTCGGCCATCAGGAGCGCGACTATCCGGGCCGTCCCTCCGGCACCCGGCTGGGCAACCCGGACTTCGCGCAGTGGGCGCGATCCTTCGGCGCCTTCGGGGTCCGGGTGGAGCGCACCGAGGACTTCGCCGCCGCCTTCGCGGAGGCGCTGGCCCACCCGGGACCGGCGATCGTCCACGCGCTCACCGACCCCGAAGTCCGCTTCACCCGCCCGGCCCCGGCAGACTGAGCTCCCGCCACCGCGAGATCAGCACGGCTCCGCCACGACGAACCAGCACGACAAGGAAGTGATGTCCGGATGCAGCTCGACCTGCTCCTCACCAACGCCCGCGCCCAGACCCTGGACGGCGCCCGTCCCGAGGCTCGCACCATCGGCGTCCATCAGGGCCGGCTCGTCGGCTTCGACGAGGAGGTCGAGGGCGCCTCGGCCAAGGAGACGGTCGACCTCGAAGGCGCAGCGGTGCTGCCCGGCTTCAACGACGTCCACTGCCACACCACCTGGTTCGGGCTGACCCTGGCCTCCGTCGACGTGGAGAACCTGCCCGGCGGCCTGCCCGAGGTCTACGACCGCCTGGCCGCGGCGGTCGCCCAGACACCCGAGGGCGAATGGGTCAACGGCACCGGCTACTCGCACCGCGACTACGGCGATGCCTACCCCGACATCGAGGTGCTCGACCGGATCACCGACGGCCGCCCGCTGTTCGTCCGGCAGGTGTCCGGCCACTCCGCGATCGTCAACACCAGGGCCCTCGAGCTCGCCGGCGTGTTCGAGCCGGGATTCGAGGACCCGGTGGGCGGGCAGATCGTCCGCGACGCGGCCGGTCGCCCGACCGGTCTGGTCGAGGAGACCGCGCAGGCGCTCGTGCAGGACCTCATCCGCCCGTACTCGGTCGACACGATCGTCAGCGCGCTCGACCTGGCGACGGACTACTACGCCAAGGAGGGCATCACCAGCTTCGGCGAGGCCGGCATCGCCGCCGGCTGGATCGGCCACTCCCCCATCGAGATCACCGCCTATCTGCGGGCGCGTGCCGAGGGGAAGCTGCGCGCCCGCGCCCAGCTCATGCCCGCGATCGACGCCCTGCATCCCGTGGCGGCCAACTCGGCGGACGGCTTCGGGATCGGCCTGGACCTGGGGATGGTCACCGGGTTCGGCGACGACACCCTGAGCATCGGGCCGGTGAAGATCTTCATGGACGGCGCGATGTCCGGCGAGACCGCCGCCCTGACCGAGAACTACGAGGGCCGGGACCATGCCGGCTACCTGCAGTCCGACCCGGAGCACCTGCGCCGCCTGACGCTGGACGCCTACCGGTCCGGCTGGTCGCTCGCCGTCCACGCGATCGGGGACCTGGCAGTCGACGAGGCGATCAGGAACATCACGGAGGCGATCGACACCTACGGCCGGCGCCGCATCCCCAACCGGATCGAGCACGCCGGGATGGTCCGCGACGAGCACCTGCCCGTACTCGCCGAGTACGGCATCGCAGTCACCCCGCAGGCGGCGTTCTTCGACGCGATCGGCGACGGCATGCTCGCCTCGATCGGGCCGGAGCGGGCGCCGATGCTCTACCGCGGACGGTCGTTCGTCGACGCGGGCGTCATGCTTCCGGGCAGCTCCGACCGGCCGTGCGCCGACGGCAATGTGCTGCGCGGCATCCAGGCCTTCGTCGACCGGATGACCCGCGGCGGCCGGCGCAGCGGTCCGGCCAGCGAGTGCATGACACCCGAGCAGGCCGTCCGGGCCTACACCGAGGTGGCCGCGGCCGCCTCGGGCCATGGAGATGTCAAGGGGACCCTGAGCACCGGCAAGCTCGCCGACCTCGTGGTGCTGGGCGCCTCGCCGATGGAGGTCGACCCGACCGTGATCCGCGACATCGAGGTGCGCGCCACGATGATGGGCGGCCGGTTCACCCACTCGAAGCTCTGAGGAGAAGCGATGAGATTCAGCGAACTGACCAAGGACCAGCTCGACGCCGAGGTGCTCGCCGACTTCACGGCGATGTCCACTTTCGGCGCCACCCCCGCCGGCGGTGTCGACCGGGAGGCGATGACCTCGGCCGACGTCGCCCAGCGCCAGTGGTTCGCCGACTGGCTCACCGAGCGCGGGTTCACGGTCGAGCTCGACCGGGTGGGCAACCAGTTCGGGCTGCTGACCTGGACGCCGGGCGCGCCCTACGTGCTGCTGGGCTCGCACCTGGACTCCCAGCCGCTGGGCGGGAAGTTCGACGGCGCCTACGGTGTGCTGGCCGCTGCCGAGGCGGCGTGGCGGCTGGTCCGCAGGCACCAGGAGGCGGGCCACACGCCCAAGTACAACATCGCCGTCGTCAACTGGTTCAACGAGGAGGGCTCGCGGTTCCAGCCCTCGATGATGGGCTCGAGCGTCTACACCGGCAAGATGGACGCCGACACCGCGCTCAAGACCATCGACCGCACCGGCGTCAGCGTCGCCGAGGCACTGGAGGCCGGCGGTGCGCTGGGCACCGGGGAAGGCCCGCAGGCGGCGGCCTATGCCGAGATCCACATCGAGCAAGGCCGCCACCTCGATGAGGAGGGGGTCACCATCGGCCTGGTGGAGGCGACCTGGGCGGCGCAGAAGTACCACCTCATCGTGCACGGAGACCAGTCGCACACCGGCTCCACCGTGATCGCGGACCGGCACGACGCGCTGCTCGGCGCGGCCCACCTCGTCGTCACCGCCCGGGAGATCGCCGAACGCTTCGCCCCCGACATGCACACCTCGGTCGGGCAGCTGGTGGTGCTGCCGAACTCGCCTGTGGTGGTGGCTCGCGAGGCGCGCCTGCACCTGGACATGCGCTCGCCCAGGCCGGAGCTCGTCGAGCAGGCCGATGCGATGCTGGCCGAGAGGATCGCGGAGATCGAGCGGCTGGCCGACGTCCGGATCGAGAAGGACACCGCCCACTCCTGGGGTCTGCTCCCCTACGATCCGCGCGGCGTGGACCTGGCCCGGGAGGTCGCCGAGGAGCTGGGGCTCAGCCACCGCAGGATCCTCACGATCGCCGGGCACGACTCGACGAACGTCAAGGACATCGTGCCCTCGGTCATGCTGTTCGTGCCCAGCGTCGACGGCATCTCCCACAACGAGCACGAGTTCACCCGGGACGAGGACCTGTGCGCCGGTGTCGACCTGCTCACCCGGGTGGCCGAGCGGCTGCTCGAAGGCGAGCTGGACCCCAGCATCGACATCGGGTTCTGAACCGGGGCGTGCGGTAACGTCAAGGCCATACACACAGTCGGCACGCAAGCCGGTCGGCACACAATCAGAAGGAGCGAGGCGTGGACTTCTCAGGACAGATCGTCGTCGGCCATGACGACTCGGCAGAATCGGCGACCGCGGTGCGCTGGGCGGCGCAGCTGGCGAAGGCGAGCGGCAAGGAGCTCACCATCGTCCATGCGTGGATCTGGCCCCTGCTGACGGAGAATCTGGGCCCCGTCGACGGCGTGGCCGACAGCGGACTGCGCAACGCCGCCAAGGACCTGCTGCGCCGCGCCGCGGAGCTCGCCGAGGTGGCGGCCCCCGGCGTCGCGGTCAACACCGCGCTGATCACCGGTCAGGGCCGGACGGTGCTCAGCCACGTGTCGGAGAGCGCGGACCTGCTGGTGGTCGGCAGCCGCGGGCTCGGCGGCTTCCTCGGCATGCTGCTCGGCTCCGTCAGCCTCGACCTGATCTCGCACGCGGGCTGTCCTGTCGTGGTGATCCGCGCCGAAGACAAGCCGGCTCAGCCCGTGCTCGTCGGCGTGGACGGCTCCGAGGCGGGCCTGGATGCCGTGGACACCGGTGTGCGGCTGGCGCAGGCGTGGAACGCTCCGCTGGAGATCGTCCACGTGCGCAGGGCGATCAGCGCGCGCAGCGCGCAGACCGAGGAGGATGCCCAGCAGGTCCTCGACGCCGGCGTTGCCCGGGCACGCGAGCACGGCGGGGACATCGAGGTGACCAGCCGTCTGATCGAGTCCCGGACGGTGCCGCGGGCGCTGCTCGAAGCGGCGCAGGACGCCCGCATCATCGTGCTCGGCTACCAGGGCACCGGCCGGCGGCGCCTCGGCTCCACCGCTCACGCCGTTGTTCACCACGCTCCCGGCAACGCCGCGATCATCCGCCACGTGCACGTCCCGATCGACACCGACGAGCCGAAGCCGGAGATCGTCGAGGAGGGCTGACGCTGGGCGGCGGAGGCGGCAGCCGCCCCGTCGGCGACGGGCACTGAATTGCGGAGGCCCGAGGTTCGGCAGAACCTCGGGCCTCCGTGCTGTCGAGCGTCAGCTGTAGTTCGCCTCGGACAGCACCTGCTCGAAGACATCCAGACCGGCATTGAGCTCGTCGGCCGTCACGTTGAGCGGCGGCACGATGTGGAGCCGGTGGTAGTTGTTGAAGGGCAGCACGCCCCCGGCCTTGAGCTTACCGACGATCTCGCTGACCTCCGCCGATCCGCCGCCGTACGGCGCCAGCGGCTCCCGTGTCGCCTTGTCGCGGACCAGCTCGAGCGCCCAGAACATGCCGACACCGCGGGTCTCGCCGACGTTGGGGAACTTCTCGGAGAACTCGGCCAGCCGTGGGCCGACGATCTCCTCGCCGAGCTTGGCGGCGTTGGCGATCATGCCCTCGTCGCGCATCGCGTTGATCGTGGCCACCGCAGCAGCGCAGGCGAGCGGGTGCCCGGAGTAGGTCAGACCGCCGGGGTAGGCGCGCTCGGTGAAGTCCGAGTAGATCGCGTCGTTCATGATGACCCCGCCCAGCGGCACGTATCCGGAGTTCACGCCCTTGGCGAAGGTGATGATGTCCGGGACGATGTCGAAGTGCTCGAAGGCGAACCAGCGACCCGCTCGGCCGAAGCCGGCCATCACCTCGTCGGCGATGAAGACGAGACCGTACTCGTCGCACAGCCGGCGCACGCCCTGCATGTACTCCGCGCTGGGGACCATGATGCCCGCGGTGCCGGGGATCGACTCGAGGATGATCGCCGCGATGGTCTGGGGTCCTTCGAGCTGGATCGTCCGCTCGAGGTGGCGCAGTGCCCGCTCGGTCTCCTCCGCCTCGGTGGTGGCGTCGAACTCGCTGCGGTACAGGAACGGCCCGAAGAAGTGGACCACCCCGGCGTCGCCGTGATCGTTGGCGAACCGGCGGGGGTCGCCGGTGACGTTGACCGCGGTCTGCGTCCCGCCGTGGTAGCTGCGGTAGCGCGAGAGCACCTTGCGGCGGCCGGTGTGCAGGCGCGCCATCCGGATCGCATGCTCATTGGCGTCGGCACCGCCGTTGGTGAAGAAGACGTGGTCGAGCCCCTCCGGCGTCAGCTCGCAGATGAGCCGCGCGGCCTCGGAGCGGGCGGCGTTGACGTGGGCGGGGTTGATCGTGCAGATCAGATCGGCCTGGTCCTTGATCGCCTGGACCACCGTCGGGTGCTGGTGACCGACATTGGTGTTGACCAGCTGCGATGCGAAGTCCAGGTACTTCTTGCCCTCGCCGTCGAAGACATACGAGCCCTGAGCCCGGGAGATCACCATCGGCGACAGCTGCGCCTGCGCCGACCACGAGTGGAACACATGTGCCCGGTCGAGCTCGTACGCCCGCTCGGATTCGGTGCGGATGGCCTGGAGTTCTTCGTCGCTGAAGTCCGTCATTGTGAGCCTTTCGAAGCTGTGGTCTGTGCCGCTGCCGGCCCCGGCAGGCACCTCTCCAATCATCGTAGATCACTCGGTCCACTCCCCGGCGACCCGCCCGTGCTGCCGCTAAAGTGACGGGCATGGCCTTCACTGAGCCCGTCGGGGAGAACATCGCGGAGATGGAGATCAAGCGCTCGCGCTTCATCGCCCGGGTTGCCCATGCCGCTGACGAGGCGGCTGCCCGCGCGATCATCGACGAGGAGCGGTCGACCCACCCCAAGGCCCGCCATCACTGCTCGGCGTTCGTGCTCGGGCCCGACTCCCGCACGCAGCGGTTCTCCGACGACGGGGAACCGGCCGGCACTGCGGGTGCCCCGATCCTCGAAGTGCTCACCGGTCATCGCCTGACGAACGTCGTCGCCGTCGTCACCCGCTACTTCGGCGGCACGCTGCTGGGCGCAGGAGGCCTGGTGCGGGCCTACGGCAACGCCACATCGGAGGCGGTCGCCGGCCTGCGGACGGTCGACCGGCACCTCGTCGTGCCGGTATCGGTGGAACTGGACTATGCCCAGGCCGCGCAGGCACAGCGAGCCGCGGAGCAGTCGGGGTGGCGGATGCTCGACAGTCAGTACGGGGCGGCGGTGGTCCACACCTTCGGAGTTCCCGAGGCGGAGGTGGAGGCATGCCTGAGCATGATCGCGGACGTGTCAGCAGGAGCGGCCGAGCCCGCGGTGGCAGCTCCGGACTACCGATGAATCAGCAGATCAGTCGAGGGCGGCGATCTTCGCGACCCGCGCGTTCGTGAGCATGACCAGATCATCGGGACGGAGCTCGATCTCCATGCCTCGGCGCCCGGCGGACACGAAGACCGTGCCGTGCTCGTGCACGCTGCGATCGAGGAAGATCGGCGAAGTCTGCCGCTGCCCGAAGGGACTGACTCCCCCGGTGACATAGCCGGTGCGCCGCTCGGTCTCCGCGACGCCGGCCAGGCGCGCCTTCTTGCCGCCGGTCGCGGCGGCCAGTGCCTTGAGGTCGAGCTGCCCGGAGACGGGAACCAGCGCGATGACCGGCTCTTCGTCGACGTAGACCATCAGGGTCTTGAGCACTCGGTCCGTGTCCGCTCCGAGCGCCTCGGCGGCCCGGGCGCCATAGCGCCGGACGGCAGGGTCGTGCTCGAACTCATGGATCGAGTACTCGATTCCAGCCAGATTCAGCACTCGCAGTGCTGGAGTTGCAGAGGAATGCGTGCGCGCTGCAATCGACATGCTGTGACCTCCTGCCCGTCGCCTTTGCAGATGAACCACATTCGGACCACTGGCGCCCGAGAGGTACGAAGAGCGGTCGGAATGTCCCGGCTACTCTAAAGTACCCACTTCACAGGGGCCAATCGTGGTGCGACACTCGGTCATTTCAACACTGCGCCTTGCCGGAATCGCTGCTCTACCCCCATCCGAGCTCGTGCAGCCGCTCATCGTCGATCCCGTAGTGATGGGCGATCTCATGCACGATGGTGATCCGGATCTCCTCCTGCAGATGCTCCTCGTCCCGGGCATAGTCGATGAGGTTGTTCTTGAACAGGGAGATCGTGTCCGGAGGAACGAAGCCCCAGGAGCCGTCCCGCTCGGTGAGTGGGATGCCGTCGTAGCAGCCAAGGATGTCCGGGGCCTCCGGCGGCGCCTCGTCGTCCACGAAGAGCGCAACGTTGTCCATGAACTCCTCGATTCCCGGAGGCAGGTCCCTGATCGCCGCATCCAGGAGTTCGTCGAACCGCGCGTCATCGATCATCTCCATGCGGCAAGTCTAGGAGGGCGGGAAGCTCGGAGACCGGGGTGAGGGACTTCACACACCCGCGGGTCGGTTCCTGCTTTGCATTCCCGAATCGTTCTGGGCTAAGCTAACGGAGGTTCAACCGCCGTGTGAACGGCAGGCGATCGGGCCCCCATCGTCTAGCGGCCTAGGACACCGCCCTTTCACGGCGGCGACACGGGTTCAAATCCCGTTGGGGGTACGTGTTAGGATGGGAACTTCCGTTCGGCACGAACACAAATGAATATGGCCCTGTGGCGCAGTTGGTTAGCGCGCCGCCCTGTCACGGCGGAGGTCGCGGGTTCGAGTCCCGTCAGGGTCGCGGAGCAACTGGCTCTTCTCTTGCAGAAGGGCCTTTGTTCTTGGTGCGGCATGTGCTTCTTGGTGCGGCATCGCGAATGTGCGGTAGAATTCTGCACACTTGGCTCTGTAGCTCAGTTGGTAGAGCGTTCGACTGAAAATCGAAAGGTCACCGGATCGACGCCGGTCGGAGCCACCAGGACAAGAACCCCCGCAATCCCAGTAAATACATGGGAGAGCGGGGGTTCTTCTGTCTCCAGCAGTCGGCCACCCACAGAAACCCGCACCTCCAGATCAGCCTCGACACCCGTTGCTGCATCACCGCGCCGCGTCGCTGGTCGGATCCCTTGCCGTAGCGATGAGGTCGCGGTTGCGGAACTGCAGGCTCACACACAGATATGTTGAGTGCTGACAAAGTAGCACAGTCGTGTTATAAAAGAAGCCACTCTGGCGGTCTGCGCCCCACTCACCCGTGATGACCTCCGGAGTCACACCGGGTGTTGCCCGCGTCGCGACGGCCCTGGGTCATTCACGAAGGAGTGCGCATCATGGCAGCAACTGATTCGGCGGAGCCGGCAGCCGAGGCAGAGGGTGAGCTGGCGAGTTTCATACCCCGCTGGGCGGAGGCCATCGTCACCAACGAGGTTGAGCGGATCGCGGCGTTCACCGCCGAGAACTGGATCCTCATCGACCGGCCGGGGGTGATCTCTCGGCAGGCCTTTCACGACGTGGTGGCCGCCGGGGAGCTGCGTCACGACCGCATGACCCACGAGGTCCTCGGAATCGACCGCTATGGACCGGTCGCGGTCGTGCGCACTCACTGCTGCAACACCGGCTCGTTCCAGGGCCAGCCGATCGAGGCGGACGAATGGACCACGAATCTGCTGGTCCAGGGACCCGAGGGCTGGCGCTGCGTACTGACGCAGCTGACTCCCCGGGACCGATCCGCGCCGGAGTGAGAGCATGCCGGGACCTGGCGAGCAGATAGCCATCGTGAAACCGGCGCTGTGGAATCGATTCCGTGACCTGCGGTTAGCTGCGTTGGCCGGGTCCCCGGAGATGCTCGGTTCCGCGCCGTCGCGGGAGCGGGACGTCGACGAGAGCGAGTGGCGCTGCGAGCCGTGGATGACCACGCCGCTGTCTTCGCGGAGGCCTCCGGCCGGTGGAACGAGCAGCTGATGGACCAGGTGTCCGGTGTCGAGCTCGTCGTCGTCGACGAGGCAGTCCTGGACGAGCTCGTGGCGGTCGCGACGACCGACGCTGCCCCGGATGAGGTGACGCCGCCTCTGGGTGAGGGCTGGACCCCCGACCGCGTGGAGTGGCTGCGCGCCTTCCACCGACTGCGACGGACAGGGTTCGCCGGCGGCGAGGAGGAGACCGCGGCCATCCGCGTCGGCGGTCGGATCGTCGGCGCTGTCCGTCTGCACCGATCATCGCCGCAGACCCCTGATGCGCTGGAGAGCGGGATCTGGCTCGCCGCCTCCTGGCGGGGACGCGGTCTGAGCGCCGTGGTGCTCCGGCTCATCGCAGAGCGGGCCGCAGCGATCGGCGCCTCACGGCTCACCGCGCGGACGACCGCGACCAACGCACCCGCCATCGCCGCCCTGCGCCGGGCCGGTGCAATCATCCGTCACGATGACGACCGTTCCGTGTACGCGGAGATCCTGCTCGACGACAGGAGGCCGTGATGCAATCACCACGCATCGAGCTTGGACAGTCACCTGCTTGCGCGATGACCTTCCGTCATCGGCCTGCTCGCACTTCTTCAGCAGCGACGCCCCTCAGCCCGTGGCCGAGACCTGGTGGAGATGATGGTCGAGGACGGCCAGCAGATGGTCGGCGGTGGCCTGTTCGGGGTGCATGGCACCGTGGACGGCGAGGCCGTCCAGCAGCGCGAAGAGGCGCTCGGCCTCCATCTCGACCGTGTCCGCTGCGGCCTCGGGGAGCAGTGGCGCGACCCACTTCCTGCACGCAGCGCGCAGCCGGCCATAGGCCTCATTGCTCAGTTCACGCAGCTCCGGTTCCACCAGGGACCGGGCGGTGAAGGCCACCCAGACCTCGTTCTCCGCTTGCCGCTCCTCATCCAACGGCAGCAGCTCGGCGAAGACCGCCCGGGCCGCCGGCAGCCGGTCGGCCGGGACCTCCAACGCGGCCAGGCGCTCCTCGATGTGCTCGATGACCAGGCGCATTGCGAAGACCATCAGCTCGGACTGGCTGCCGAAGTAATGCCGCAGCGAGCCCGTCGACACGCCGGCCTCGCGGGCGACCTCGCGCACTGAGGCACGCTCCAGTCCGTCCCGTCGGACGACCCGCCAGACCGCCTGGGCCAGTTCGCGGCGACGGGCGATCGAATCCACCACTTTCGGCATCTTCTCTTTATAGCACAGCTGTGCTAGTTTTAATCCAGCACAGTCGTGCTACCACAGTTCTCGAGGAAGCATTGTCATGGGCGTGAACATCCGGTCGGCACCAAGGGCTGAGGCGGCCCACGAACCGCGGATCAGCCGACGCACCGTGCTCACGGGAAGCGGGGCGGCACTGGTCGTGATCGCGCTGGGCAGCACCAGGCGCGCCGATACCCGCGGCGTCTTCGATCCTGCCGGAGGCCAGGCCTTCGCGCCTTGGACGGACTGGCAGGCAGAGGGGCAGGACGTCCCCATAGCGCTGGTGTCGGCGGCCATCCTCGCCTCCAACGCCCACAACGCCCAGCCCTGGCTGTTCCGGGTGCAGGACACAAGCCTGGACCTGTTCGAGGACACGAGCAGGAGCCTGGGCTCCCTCGACCCCTTCGGGCGTGAGCTGCACATCGGGCTCGGTTGCGCCCTGGAGAACCTGCTGCTGGCCGCTCCCGCCAACGGCTACGAGCATAAGCTCCTGCTCGGCCCCGATCCCGCGGATCCCGGTCATGTCGCCACCGTCGCTCTCTCCCCCGGCCGGGCAGAGGAGACAGAGCTCTACTCGGCGATCCCGCACCGGCACACGAACCGCTACCCCTTCGACACGTCCCGGCCGGTGTCGAACTCGTCGCTGACCACGCTGGGAGCGCTGAACGACGAACCAGACGTCCGGGTCCACTGGTTCACCTCGCGGGCCGAGCGGGACAGGATCCACGAGTTGCTGGCCGGAGCCGCCGCAGACATCAACGCCGACCCGGAACAGTCCTATGACAACGGCCCGCGGTGGCTGCGCCAGGACAAGCAGAGCATCGAGCACCACAGGGACGGCCTGACGCTCGACACCATGGGACTCGCTGCTGCGGCTGTCCTGGCCGCCAAAATGCTGCCAGACCCCGGCCCCGAGGAGGCAGGCCGGGCCTGGCTCGCTTCCGTGCATGAACAGGCCGGCACCGCCGGAGCCTTCGGCATCCTCGCGGTCCGCGACGACCGGGACCGTGCCCAGCGGATCCGAGTCGGGCGCATCTGGCAGCGCATACACCTCTGGACGACAGTCAACCGCCTCGCGGCCCAGCCGATGAACCAGCTCCACGAACGCGCCGACCGGGAGGCCCAGCTCGGCCTCAGGCCCGAGTACGGCGCCGCCCTGGAGGAACTCCTCGGTGATCCGGGCTGGCGTGCCCTGTTCACCTTCCGGATCGGGCATCCCACGCAGCAGGCACCGCCCAGCCCGCGGCGACCCGTCCCCAGGGTCCTCACCACCTGACACTCCCGCTCCTCGACTCGACCGAATGCCCACTGAAATGGAGACTCCAATGGAGAACACAATCCTGGCCGGCCCGGCCGCAACCCCGGAACTGATCCAGGAGGTCCTGGACTGGTTCGCGCAGTACGACCGGTTCGCAGCGAGCAAGGACCTGGAGGCGATGGCGGACCTGGCCGCCTTCCCCCTCAACGAGGTGACCGATGACGCCAACGGCCACGGCATGGCCGGCCTGCTCGACCGGAGCCAGTACTTCGCCCAGATGGCCCAGGTCATCAGCGACGACGAGGTCACGATGGAATCCAGGCGGCAGCCGATCTTCCTGTCGCCGGCTCTGTGCTTCGTAGTCTCCGATGCGTCCTTCACTGTGAACGGGTTCACCCAGCAGATGCGGTACGGCGACCTGCTGATCCGCACCGCCGAGGGATGGAAGTTCCAGACCATGGTCGCCGGCGGGTGGCACGACCAGATGTCACCGACACCAGCGGAGGGCACCCCGTGATGAGCAGGGTCTGCAGCGACTCCGACCTTGCGGAGAAGGTCGGCGGGCTGCTCGGGTCCCGTCACCCGGTGTTCGCCGCCGTCACGGCAACTCCGTCGGGGACCGCCGTCATGCCGGGTCACCACCGAACTGGACGGACGCGAAGTCACCTGGCACAACGGCGGGTCCGGTGGCTTCCGGTCCTGGCTGGGACTCGATCGAACCGCAGACACCGGCGCAGTCATCCTGTCGGCGACCTCAGCATCCATCGACCGCCACGGGTTCGCGCTCCTCGCCGAGCTCAGCAGATCGACTCGTGAGAATGCATGATCTGACGACACCAAGGAGAACATCGTGAACACACCCACGCCGACCGGCCGACTCGTGGCCACCCCCGACGGAGACGACCTCATCCTCACCCGCACTCTGCCGCGACCGATCCGGGACGTGTGGACCAGCATCACCGAACCCGAGCGCACCGCACGCTGGATCGGCCGATGGACAGGCACCGGTGCCGTCGGAGAAACGGTCAAGCTCCAACTCGGCTTCGAGGACGATGCACCCTGGGCAGAGGTCCAGATCACCGAATGCGACGCTCCCAACCGCCTCAGGGTCCTGGCCATCGACGAGAGCGGCTACTGGGACGTCTCCATCGAACTCACCAGTGCTGCGGACCGAACAGATTTGCGTTTCGTCATGCACCGCGTCGATCCGGCATCCATCGGCGAGATCGGTCCTGGTTGGGAGTACTACCTCGATCAGCTCCTCGCGTCGATCAACCGCTCGCCGATGCCAAGTTTCGACGACTATTTCCCCGCCCAGCGGGAGTACTTCGAAGAACAAGCACGCTGACGACCCGCCCTAGCTCCCATGACCGCACCCACCAGTAGGAATTCAGACGCCTCAAGGAGAACCATGACAGCGCATTTCAACCACACGATCATCGCCTCGACGAATCCTGCCGAGATGGCCGGGTTCTATCAGGACCTGCTGGAGGCGGATGAGGCCCCATCCTGGGGCCCTTTCGTCAACCTGCAGATCGGGCACGGTGTACTGCTGCAGTTCGCCACCCCGCCGATGGAGTTCCCTCCCCAGCACTATGCCTACCTGCTCGACGACGCGCACTTCGACCGGGCCTACGCCATGATCACCGACAGCGGCCGGGTCCACTGGGCGGATCCCCAGCGATCTCGGCCAGGAGAGATCAACCATGAGCACGGTGGCCGTGGGGTCTACCTCCTCGATCCATCAGGGCATTACCTTGAGCTGATCACCCGCCCCTACCTGTGAGGGATGAGGCTGATCGGCAGATTGTCGATCAGGAGTCGGAGCCGACACAGCGCTCTCACCCGAAGGACGCCAGCCTGTTCGAGCGCCGTACGGCCTGCTGACTGGCAATGCCATCGAGGAAGGTTCGTGCGGAGGGTCTCGCACAGCGCTCACCCGAGCACTAACGCAATGAGTTTCGCGGTAATGTGTCCGCATGGACGACGGTCGAACGATGCAGCGCCCCGGCGGGCGCTCCGCCCGGGTGCGCGCCGCGGTGCACGCCGCGGCGCTCGAGCTGCTGGAGAAGCACCAGTGGGAGGAGTTGAGCGTCCCCTTGGTGGCAGAGGCATCCGGGGTGCACCAAGCCACGATCTACCGGCGCTGGGGCACCATGTCCGGTCTGCTGACCGACGTGGTCAACGAGTGGTCGGCCACGACCGCGGCACTGCCCGACACCGGTTCCCTGCGCGAGGACCTCCGGCTGTACGCCGCGGCCGTCGCCGAGCCCCTGGCAGACCACCTCGTCCCCCTCATCCTGCGTGCCGTGGTCCTTGAGATGCGCCCCGGTGAGCCGCGGGAGACGTCGGCGGCGTTCGTCGAGCGCAGTCGGCAGCTCCAGGTGATGCTCGACCGGGCCGAGGCCCGAGGCGAAGCCGTGCCGACTCTTGAGCAGCTTCTCGAGATCGTCGTAGCACCGCTGTACTTCTACGCGCTCTTCACCGAGCCCATGTCCGTGGCCGATTCCTCGCGGCTCGTCGATCGCCTACTCGACGTCGTGGAGAACTCCGAGCAGAGAAGCACCTGACGACGACTCCGACCCAGACCGCCATTGCGGTGGACTCAGGGAGGTCCGGCACCGAGGGCGGTGTACGCCGTGGGGCGCTGCGCCGCCAGCAGAGCCCGCGGCGGCTCACCGGAATAGCGGACCACCTCCCGGGTGAAGTGGCTCTGGTCGGCATACCCGTGCGCGGCCGCGAGTTCGGCCAGCGCCCCTCGGCCGAGATCGGCCGTCGCGCGCTCGAACCGAACTATGCCCGAGGCGGCCTTGGGTGACAATCCGATCTGATCCCGGAAACGGGTCGCCACGTAGCGATGGCTCCACCCAGTCTGATTGACCAGGTTGTCGATCCGGGCACGGCCTCCGGAGCGGCAGATCCGGTTCCACAGCCAGGCCACGACCGGCTCCGCCTCGGGACCTGCATCGAGGGCCGAGAGCAGGGCCTGCTCTACCGCGCCGATCCGGCCGGCCCACGTCGCGGTCTCCGCGAGGCGCTCGGGCAGCGAGCCGCCGAGGAACGGGGCGGCTGCGTCCAGGCTGGTCACGCGCCGTGCGAGGTCCTGCCCCGGAAGGCCGAGCAGACGATAGGCGCCCAGCGGGGTCAGGTAGACCTGCACGCAGCGCTGGGTGCCGACGAAGCGCGTGGTCGCATGGCCGGGCATGAATCCGGCGATGAACGAGGAGTAGCGGCCCGTCCCCTCGCCGTCTGAAAGGCTGACGACCTCCAGGGGATCACCGAACGACACGACCAGGGGCAGCAGGCTGCCGGCCGGCTGGCGTCGTTCGACGGGATCGTCGGCAAGCTCGGACAGGCCGACAATCCCCGCCACCAGCCCGGCCAGGCTGGGGTGCGGACGGTGCCGCACCAGCTCCGGGATCGCCATGCATCCAGTATCGCCGGTCAGATTTGTTCAAGCCACAGCCGGAGTCCGGAACAGAGCATGGAGAGCAGGCGACACGAATGGAGTGAGGATCATGAGCAAGCTGGTAGCCGTGGAGTTCCTGAGCGTCGACGGCGTGATGCAGGGGCTGGGCTCCCCCGACGAGGACCGGGACGGCGGCTTCGACCACGGCGGCTGGGGCGCTCCGTACGGAGACGTCATGCACGAGGTCGTGGATCCGGCAGGCCTGAGTGCGACCTCGGCGTACCTGTTCGGGCGTCGGACCTACGAGAAGCTGGCCGCCTTCTGGCCGTTCCAGTCGGACGACAACCCGATGGCGGCCAGCCTGAACTCCTCGCCCAAGCACGTCGCCACGCGCACCCGCCCGGCGCTGGACTGGACTGGGGCCGTGCCGCTGCACGGTGAGCTGGCCGAGGCGGTGCGCAGACTGAAGACCGCGACCGGCGGAGACATGGTGATCCTCGGCAGCGGCAACGTTCTCCGCCAGCTGCTGACGGCCGGACTCATCGATGAGCTGCGGCTGTTCATCCACCCCCTGCTGCTCGGCACCGGCAAGCGGCTGTTCGGCGACGTGCCGGCACCCCGGGCGCTGCGGCTCGTGAGCACCGCCACGACCAGCAAGGGCACCCTGGCAGCCGTGTACGCACTGGACTGACAGCGCAGGGGTGGGCGGAGCCGGAAACTGGCGGCGCGCTGGCCACCACCAACACCGAGCAGCAGCGCCGACACCGGGCCGTTCACGATGGAGCAGATGAGTGCCGACGCGGCTGCTGTCATCGAATCCGTCGCTGGAGAGCCGGCGCACCTGGTCGGCTACAGCGCCGGAGGGATCGTGGCCGCCCTCGTGGCGATCCGCCGGCCCGAGCTCGTGCATTCACTGATCATCATCAGCTCCGCATTGCGGGCCGACGACTGGATCGTCCGCCCGCAGACCCCCGCGAACGACGCTGCAGACGCCGGGTACCCGGCCGTCATCGTGGACCGGTACGCCCGACTGTCCCCCGACGGCCGCGAGCACTTCCCCGTCATCGTCCGCAAGGTCGCCGAGCTGGCCGCCCACGATGTCGCGCCCACGGACGCCCTGACCTCCTACCCGGGCCGAGCGCTGATCGTGACCGCCGACGACTTCGTCACCCTGGAGAGTCAGATCGCGCTCTACCGCTCGCTGCCATGTGGTGAGCTGGCCGTGGTCCCGGGAACGTCCCACCTGCTCCTGCTCGAAAAGCCCCGACAGGTGACATCCCTTGTTCGAGACTTCCTGGAGAACGCTCCCCCGGTACTGTTCGCGCCGATCGGCCGGGCCGGGTCATGACGCGCGCACAGCCCGGGACTCGGCCAGCCTGCGCACCGCGCGCTTGACCATCGGCACTGCGACCGTCACGGCAATCAAGCCGAGGGTGACCCAGACTGCCTGGCGCTCGATCAGCAGGACGACGTCGACAGCCCCCTGGCCGAGGGCATAGCCCAAGCCCGCCACCAGTGCGGTCGTGCCGAAGGCGCCCAGCGCGTCGAGCACCAGGAATGTCCGGAGCCGCATGCCGGTCCAGCCGGCCAGCATGGTCATGACCACGCCGGGGACGCCTGGCAGTGGGGCCGCGAGGACCGCCAGGCGCAGCAGCCAGGGATTGAGGTGCCGGCCCCGCTCCGTGAGGCGATCGGCATTCTCCCGGGTGGTGAAATAACCGATGAGGCCCGGCCCCCACCGTCGTCCGGCCCACCACGTCAGCCAGTCGAACTTCATGATGCCCACGCTGCCGGCGACGACGACCAGCCACAGGGGCACCTCGCCGATCCGGGCAAACGCGGCCGCCGCACCGATCTCGGCCAGTCCGCCGCTGAGGAACTCGAGCAGCACCGGGTTCGACGCGATCAGGAAGGGCCTGATCATCCGCATCACGAACCCGAGGGCGATCACGACGCCGATGGCCACCATCAGCGCCCCATCGGCCCCCGTGGCCCGGCCGCTCCACGGCACCCACCGTCGCCACCCCAGTAATGCCACGGCTGTATCACGCATGGCCGTTCCTCCTTTCATGGGTCGTTGATCACGTGGTACGACTGCGGCACGCACGCGTGGGTCGAGGAGAGGCGAGAGATCAGTCATCCGGCGATGGCCAGCACGATGGCCGCGACCCCGAACGGGATGTCGAGCAGAAAGCAGAACTCGGCCAGCGACCGCGGGACCACAGTGTTGCGCCGCCAGTGCACGTAATCCCACACAGCATGACTGGCTAGTGCGACGCCGGCCACGGCAAGGCCCAAGCGCGGAGAGACCAGCACGGCGACGACGGCCAGGCCGCCGAAGGCGAGCATCGCCAGCCCCTGAGCGGTGAGGGGGCGGATCTGGGCCCGCCGCAGCACGCCGACCACCGCCAGCAGAGCCGCGAAGCCTGTCAGGCCCATCCACCAGGGGATGCCGGACAGCTCGCTGCCGATGACCACGGCCGATGCGACCGGGATCCCGGCCCAGGCGACCCACGGCCGGCCCAGCGCGGCGGCGGCCAGGTAGCAGCTGGCCGCCGCCGTCACCGTGATGGCCACCGAATCAGCGGTGACTCCGGTGATGATCTGGAACATCGCAGCCGTCAGCCCCAACGCCGCGGGCCAGTATCCCCACGCCGGCCGCCGGACACGGGCAGCTGCTGCACGCTCGGCGGCCACGGCCGTCGAGGGATTCATCGATGTCATGGCACATCCTCAATTGTGGTAACGCGAGGTTCTTCGCATCAACGACAGTACGCTCGCATAGCTCCTATTGCAAGAGAAATTGCGTTAAGGTTGGTTGTCTCGCCCCGTAGCTCGGATCCGATACTCTGGCGAAGGTTGTGGCGGGGTCGGGTGAGGTGCTCATCCATCTCTCCTTCTGGACTCCGTGCTCGTCGACTATGAAGGACGTCTGTGCTCGCACCCGTTCGACGCCGCCCGTTGACAGCGTTCTTCGTAATCGCCTACCTCGGTTCGTGGATCCTCTGGAGCCCGTGGTGGCTCTCCCAGAGCGGCGTCGGCCTTCTCCCGTTCGAGCTTCCGCTCTCGGCTGTCGCCGGTATCAACCAACTCGGGCTGTTCGCCGGCCCCTTCGCCTCGGCGCTCGTGGTCACCCGGGTCACGGAGGGCCGGGACGGGCTCAAGCAGCTCTTCCGACGCATGGTGCAATGGCGCGCCCGGCCGTTCTGGTACTTCCTCGCCCTGGTCCTGATTCCGGCGGTGACCGGCATCGGCTACCTTGTTCTTCCCGGCACGACCCTCGTCCTCGAAGACGGCGCTTTCGCGGTCCTCGGCCTACTGGCCACCACCTATCTCATCTATCTTCTCGGGGGGCCGGTGCAGGAGGAACCGGGTTGGAGGGGTTTCGCCCTTCCCCGTCTCCAAGCGCGGCTTCGCCCAGTGATGGCGGCGGTCGTGCTCGGCCTCATCCACTGCTTCTGGCATGCGCCGCTGTTCCTCACCGCCGAGTGGGACACCGCACGCCACGAGCCGAGCCAGTTCCTCGCCTACCTCGTGCTGATCGTCAGCATGTCGATCGTCATGTCGTGGCTGTTCAACGGCTCAGGCGGCTCGGTGCTGCTGGCAATCCTCGGGCACAACAGCGTCAACTGGGCACTGTTCGCCACCGCAGCTCTCACCGGTCGAACTGTCGAGAGCAACTGGCCGGCCGCCCTCGGACTTGCAGTGCTGGCGATCGTCACGATCGCCGCCACGAAGGGACGACTCGGGTACCGACCACTTCCCACGATCAGTGGTCAGGAAGCGAGGGGAAGATGACACAGCCACTGGAGCTCGACTATCCCTTCACTGGTCGGTGGCGGGTCCGAAACAGTCCGGCGAACCGGATTCCGAGCCACGGCACGACCCTCTTCGGCCTGTCGTACGCGATTGATTTCGTCCCGGTGGATGAGAACGGACGCTCCGCACCTTTCACCCCGGGGTCATTCATCCGCCCCGAGCCGCCAACGACATTCGTCGGCTTTGGACGCGTGATCACCTCGCCCGTCGACGGCGAGGTCGTGGGACTGCACGACACGGAACCCGATCACGATTCCTACCGCGGATTACCCTCCGTGCGCTATGCACTCACTCAGCGACAGCGCCTCAGGCGGGGGTGGCTCAACGTCATCGGGAATCACGTTCTGATCGAGACCGCCATCAGCCCCGGCACCAGAGTCGTGGTCGCCCTCTGCCACTTGCAGCAGGCGAGTGTCGCGGTGAAGGCGGGCCAATCGCTTCGCCGCGGTGACCGGATCGGCCTGTGCGGAAACTCGGGCAACAGCACGGAACCCCATCTTCACATGCACGCCGTTGACGGGCGTGACCTCATCCGCGCCAACGCCGTCCCGATCACCTTCGAGGGCAGCCTCCCCCGCAACAACGCGATCGTCGACGCAGGTCTGGAAAACCCGTAACCGGCAGGTGACGCCTTCCCCGCCCAGCGGGAGTACTTCGAAGAACAGGCACGCTGAAGAGATCGCGTCAGCGGGTCACCGGGCTGCTGCGGTCCCAGAATGATCGGAGTCGCAGCGCGAGCTCCTCGGGAACCTGCATCGGCAGGGAGTGAGTGGTCGACGGCCACACGTCCACGGTCGCGTCGGCGAGCGTTCGCGCGCGTGCTGCCGCCCGCTCGCCGCCGGCGAGTGAGCGATCGCCCGCGATCGCGACGTAGACCGGCATGGTCAGCCGCTCGAGGTGTGTGCGGGAGAGCGGGCGCGGTGTCGGGAGTCCGCTGCTGTCGTAGTGCTGTGCACCGGCGGAGATCATCTCACCGACAGGGGTTCGTGCCCGGACGTCCGCGACATCCACCCCGCCGATCTTCGCCAGAGCGTGCTCCCGCCAGCTCTTGGGGCCGATGATCGCCAGCGTCGCCCACAGGAAGGTCGCAGCCGGGGGCCGGCGGAGGACGAAGGCCGGTTCGAGGAGCGCGAGTGTCGCCACGCGTTCCGGGTGGTGGACCGCATGCACCGCCGCGGTCGCCGCGCCGAAGGAGTGGCCGACCGTGTGGACTCGGTCGACGCCCAGGCGCTGGAATGCTTCCTCGATCCAGATCGCCTGGTCCGCGAAGGCAGTCAGCGGTGCGGACTGCTCCGAGAGCCCGGCATCCCCGACGGCATCCATCACATAGACGGTCCGCCCGGCGCGGAGAATGCTCGCCAGGTTGTCTGCCCACATCGGCGCGCCGGCGCTGCGCCCGGGGATGAGCGCAACGGGCACTGCCTCGCTGTCCGCACCCGTCCAGCGATAGCCGTGGACGGAGCCGAGAGACGTCCGGACATCGAAGCTGTCCGAAGGAGTCGGGAGTGTCGCCACCGCGGCCCGGTACGCCCGGATGTACGCCGCGCGCCCGTCCGGGCCTCGAAAGCGCCCGACCTTCTTGCCCATCCCTGATCAGCTCCACTCGCCTCGACCCTGTGCGCCCCAGCGCTGCCCCGAGCACGGCTGCAGCTCGACGGCGGGCGCTTCAACCACCTTCGCATAGGCTGGGCTCAGAAAACCTGTGGCACCACCGGCCGAAAAGGAACGGGCATGGCAGACAGCTCCGCACCGGGCTCCCAGCAGAAGAACGACGGCGACCCGAAGACCGACCCCTCCCAGCAGCGCCCATGGCGCACGGAGGGAATGCCCGTCCAGGACCAGCCTCCGCAGGGTCCCAGCTGGTGGCGGATCCTCATGTGGTTCCTGCTCGGGTGGTTCATCTTCTTCCTGCTCACAACCTTCCAGGACGAGATCGCCTCCCCGGTGGCCACGGTGCCGTACACCGAGTTCACCGCTCAGGTCGAAGCCGACAACGTCGAGGAGGTGTTCTCTCGCGGCAACACGATTCAGGGCGTGCTGAAGGAGGCCTCCGACAATCCCGATCCCGACGTGGAGGGGACCTACGAGCAGTTCACCACCGAACGACCGCTGTTCGCACAGGACGATCTGCTCGCCGAGCTCGAAGAGGGCGGCGCGCAGGTCAGTGCGCAGCCGGTCACCCAGGAGCGCGGCTGGTTCGCCAACCTGCTGATCGCTCTCCTGCCGATCGTGCTGCTGGTGGGCTTCTGGATCTGGATCATCCGCCGCCAGGCCAAGGCCATGGGCGGGATGATGGGCGGAATGGGCGGCAAGAAGAAGACGAGCCGGGTCGATCCCGCAGAGGTGCGAGTCGACTTCGACGACGTCGCCGGCATCGACGAGGTCGAGGACCAGCTCAAGGAGATCGTCGACTACCTGAAGAACCCGGAGAAGTACCAGAAGCTGGGTGCCCGGGCTCCCAAGGGCGTGCTGCTGGAAGGTCAGCCCGGCACGGGCAAGACGCTGCTCGCGCGCGCCACCGCCGGTGAGGCGGGCGTCCCGTTCTTCTCCGCCAGCGCCTCGGAATTCATCGAGATGATCGTCGGCGTGGGCGCCTCGCGCGTGCGGGAGCTGTTCGAGGAGGCGCGCAAGGCCGCGCCCTCGATCATCTTCATCGACGAGATCGACACCATCGGCCGGTCCCGGTCCGGCGCCCGCGTACAGGGCGGGAACGACGAGCGCGAGCAGACTCTCAACCAGATCCTCACCGAGATGGACGGCTTCTCCGGAAGCGAGGGCGTGGTGCTGCTGGCTGCGACGAACCGGGCCGACGTGCTCGACCCGGCACTGACCCGCGCGGGCCGGTTCGATCGGAAGATCACGGTCTCCCCTCCCGATCAGAAGGGACGCGAGCAGATCCTCGAGGTGCACACCCGCGATGTGCCGCTGGCCGAGGACGTCGATCTCCGGCAGGTCTCCCTCACCACCCCCGGCGCGACCGGCGCGGATCTCGCCAATCTCGTCAACGAGGCGGCCCTGCTGGCTGCTCGCGAAGGCCGCGACGCCGTCACCAACCGCGACTTCGCCCAGTCGCTGGAGCAGATTCAGCTCGGCGCCGAGCGCGGGATCGTGCTGCCGGAGGAGGAGCGGATGCGCACGGCCTACCACGAGGCCGGCCACGCCCTGCTCGGGATGCTCCAGCCGGGAGCGGACCCCGTCCGCAAGATCTCGATCATCCCGCGCGGCCGCGCGCTCGGCGTCACCCTGTCGACTCCCGACACGGACCGCTACGGCTACGACTACGAGTACCTGCGCGGACGGATCATCGGCGCGCTCGGCGGCATGGCCGCCGAGGAGGAGATCTACGGGGTCATCACCACCGGAGCGGAGTCCGACCTGCAGACCTCCACCGCGATCGCGCGCCAGATGGTCGGCCGCTGGGGCATGTCCGAGGCGATCGGTCCCGTGCAGGTTTACCCGCAGGACGGAGACCCGCGCCAGGCGGGCGCCTCGGACGAGCTGCTGGCCGCAGTCGACAGGGAGGTCCGCCGTCTCGTCGCCGAATGCTACACCGAGGCGCTTCGACTGCTGGGCGAGCACCGCGACCGGCTCGACTCCATCGTGGATGCGCTGATGGAGCACGAGAGCCTGGACGAGGCACAGGTGTATGCGGCTGCCGGGGTCGAGCGCTCGGGTCCCCGAGTGCAGCTGGTCGGCGCCCGTCCCGGCTCCCCAGGTCACGGCACCGGCTCCCCCGAGCACGGCACCGGCTCCCGTGAGCACAGCACCGGCGGCTGATCAGCTGCTGCGGGCGTAGAGCCCGAGCATCTCCCACAGCCGCGTGTACTTGCCGAAGGCCCGCTGTGCCCCCTCCTCGTCATCGACGTTGAGGCAGTCGACCCAGTCGGAGACGAGTTCGGCACCGGTGTCCGGCCAGATCACCTCACTCATCCCGCCGAGATCGAGCTCGAGGATCGAGTTCATGTCGAAGACGTCGAGCCACTCGGAGAACATCTCGGTGGATTCGACGACGCTGGTCAGCCGCGACTTCTCCTTGATGATCTCGAGAGCCCAGTCGACCCGGGCCGAGGCGGTCAGGATGGGTGTGCGAATCCTGATCCGGAAGCCGTCCTCGCCCGACTCGTCGCTGATGACCTGGTCCTGCTGGGGATCGATCGCCAGCCACCACACCGGGGACACGTCCCACGCCGAGGTGCGGGTGAAGACGCGAGTGTCCGGATCCTCCTGCAGCCACTCCACCCGGTGGGCGGCCGCACGCCGTCGAGCTGCCTTCGGCACCACCATGTCGAGCTCGTGGCGCGTGCTGTTCTCGATGAGCGCCTCGAGGGCGTGCCAGCTGCGGATGTCGTCCTGCGCAGGGCACACGCGGTCGAAGGAGTCGCCGCTGTCCGCGGCGGACATGAAGATGGGCGTGCCCCGATAGGAGTCCGCAACCGGATCCGGCGGGATGCTGATCAGCCGGGAATCGGCGTCCGCGTGGACCAGCTTCATGATCGTCTCCCGGTTCTCGCTCACCGGGTACCCGGAGAGCTCCGGATGCACCACGAGAGGCTCGAAGATCCGAAGCAGAACCTCGAAGTCGCGCTGATAAGCCATTCCCCCACCCTATGCGAGAAAGCACCTGTGATCGCTCTCCGAACCGTCTCGTTCGCCGTCCGCAAAATGGCACATCCCGACGCAACGGGGTAAGCTCCTGGCGTATAGAAGAGAACCCAGGATGCCGGGGCCCCGAATAGCCACGCCCTGGACCGACGACAGAGGGGGTCGACACCTGTGGGTCGCGGCCGCGCTAAGGCGAAGCAGATCAAGGTTGCCCGGAAGCTCAAGTACTACAGCCCGGCAACCGACTTGAGCAAGCTCCAGCAGGAGCTCGGCAGCTCATCCCCCGTCAGTGAGGGTGGCTACGCCGAGGACGACGATGAGGATCCTGACTACTCGGAGTACGCCTCCAAGTACAACAGCATCGATGACTACGAGGACGACAGCCGACGCTGACGTCGCCCCACGAGCAGTCATCGAAAGCTTCACAGGCCCTGCGCTGATGCGCAGGGCCTGATCTTTCTGCCGGCGAGGGCCGCCGCTCGTCGATGAGCCGGGGTCTCAGTCGATGAGCAGCGCGGCGCCGCCGTCCACGCCCTTGGCGCCCTGCACGTAATCCGGGTCCGAGGCGCGGGTCCGGTCGTCGGCGGACAGCTCGCCCAGCACCCAGGCACCGTCGGCAGCGGCGAGCACGCCGTCGACCGCTGACCGGTCGACGACCAGCACCATGCCGACACCGAGGTTCCAGGTCCGCTCGCGATCGGCACGCGGCACTCCCCCGAGCTCGCCGAGGACATCGAACACCGGCGGCACCGTCCAGCTCGACCGGCGCATGGTGGCGAGCACACCCTGAGGCAGCACCCGGGCGATGTTGGCCGACAGGCCTCCCCCGGTGACATGCGAGATCGCGTGGACCGCCTCGGGATGCTGCTCCAGCAGGCCGAGCAGCGCTCTGGTGTAGACGGTGGTCGGCACCAGGATCTCCTCGCCGAGGGTGCGACCGAACTCGGGCACCTCGCGCTCGAGCTCCCAGCCGGCGTCGGCGATGATGCGGCGGACCAGCGAATAGCCGTTCGAGTGCAACCCGGAGGAGGGCAGACCGATGAGCACGTCCGAAGTCGTGACCCGGTGGGCGCCGAGCACCTGGTCGGCCTCGACGACGCCGGTGGCGGCACCGGCGACATCGTATTCATCGACCCCCAGCAGGCCGGGGTGCTCGGCGGTCTCCCCGCCGATCAGGGCGACTCCGGCGCCGGCGCACGCCTCGGCGATGCCGCGGACGATGTCGGCGATCCGCTCCGGCACCACGCGGCCGCAGGCGATGTAGTCGGTCATGAAGAGCGGCCTCGCGCCGCTGACCACGATGTCGTCGACGACCATGCCGACGAGATCATGGCCGATCGTGTGATGGATGTCGAGGGCCTGCGCGATCGCGACCTTGGTGCCGACCCCGTCGGTGGACGTCGCGAGCTGCGGATGCCGGTAGTCCTTGAGGAAAGCGGCGTCGAAGAGCCCGACGAAGCCGCCGAACCCGCCGACGACATTCGGTCCGTGGGTGGCGGCGACCGCGGCCTTCATGAGCTCGACCGCCCGGTCACCGGCCTCGACGTCGACTCCGGCGGCCGCGTAGGTGGTGCCGCCGCCGGCATGCTGACCCACGACCTGACCGGCGTCCTGACCCACGACCTGACCCGCGTCCTCTGCAGCGCCCTGACCTGGCGTCGACTCCTCCGGCGATCG
This sequence comes from Brevibacterium daeguense, assembly GCF_021729135.1. Classification (GTDB taxonomy): domain Bacteria; phylum Actinomycetota; class Actinomycetes; order Actinomycetales; family Brevibacteriaceae; genus Brevibacterium; species Brevibacterium daeguense. The sequence goes on along the minus strand of NZ_JAJTWW010000009.1, from coordinate 26,422 downwards.
GGTCATCTCAGCAGGTCCTTTCGGCGGCGGGGTCATCGGGGATCCGGATCGGGTACTTCCCGGAGAAGCACGCGGTGCACAGCTGGGACGGATCCTGCCTGGTGGCCTCGATCATCCCGTCCAGCGAGATGTAGCCGAGCGAATCCGCGCCCAGGGACTGGCAGATCTCGTCGGTGCTGAGCCCGTTGGCGATGAGTTCGGCACGGGTGGCGAAGTCGATGCCGTAGAAGCACGGCCACTTCACCGGCGGGGAGGAGATCCTGATGTGGATCTCCTTGGCCCCGGCCTCGCGCAGCATCCGGACCAGTGCGCGCTGGGTGTTGCCGCGCACGATCGAGTCGTCGACGACCACCAGCCGCTTGCCGCGGATGTTGTCCTTGACCGGATTGAGCTTGAGGCGGATGCCCAGCTGCCGCAGCGTCTGCGAGGGCTGGATGAAGGTGCGTCCGACGTAGGCGTTCTTCATGAGGCCCTGCCCGAAGGGGATCCCGGATTCCTCCGCGTAGCCGACTGCGGCCGGTGTGCCGGACTCCGGGGTCGCGATCACGAGGTCGGCGTCGACGGGGTGCTCCCGGGCCAGCACGCGGCCCATCTCGGTGCGCGCGGAGTGCACGGTCCGCCCGGCCAGGACGCTGTCGGGCCGGGCGAGGTAGACGTACTCGAAGACGCAGCGGGCCTGCTCCGGCTCCGCGAAGGTGTAGGAGCGCAGGCCCTCCTCGCTGATGGCGATGAGCTCGCCGGGCTGGACCTCCCGCACGAAGGAGGCGCCGACGATGTCGAGGGCCGCGGTCTCGCTGGCGACGACCCACCCGCGCTCCAGGCGGCCGAGTGCGAGCGGCCGCACACCGTGCCGGTCGCGGGCGGCGTAGAGGGTGTGCTCGTCCATGAAGACGAAGGAGAACGCGCCTTCGAGCTTGGGAAACAGCTCGAGCGCGATCTCGGTGAGATTCTCCCCCTCACCCGAGGACAGCAGCTCGTTGACGAGCGAGGTGTCGTTCGAGGAGTCCCGGTACGGGCGCGTCCGGTGGGTCTTCTGGGTGGTCTGCCGGACGAGCTGGGCGCGGATGTCGTGCCGTTCGTCCGCGAGCGCCTGCAGCTCCCCGAAGTTCGTCAGGTTGCCGTTGTGGGCCAGCGCCACCGTGCCGAAGGGCGTGGGGCCGAGGGTCGGCTGGGCGTTCTCCCAGGTGGACGACCCGGTGGTGGAGTAGCGGGTGTGGCCGACCGCCAGGTGTCCGGGCAGCGTCTCCAGGTCGGACTCGTTGAACACCTGGGACACGAGGCCCATCTCGCGGTACACGATGATCTGGTCACCGTTGCTCGCTGCGATGCCGGCCGACTCCTGTCCGCGGTGCTGCAACGCGTAGAGGCCGAAGTAGACGAGCTTCGACACTTCCTCGCCCGGGGCCCAGACCCCGAACACTCCGCATTCGTCCTGCGGCTTCTTGTCCTGGGGGTCGGTGTCATGGGTCAGGAGTCCATCTGCACGTGCCACGTCGTCATTCTCCCATATCGCGATGGGTGCCCGAGGCGGTCGCCGGGCCACCCTGGTCCGGTCCGGTTCCGGCAGCGGGCGCCTCGGGGGCGACCCTGTCCGGATGAGCCGGGTCCACGGCGGCGGCATTGTCCGGCTGAGCCGGGTCCGCAGGCGCCGCGGCGGGGCGGTGCCGGCGCACCTCCCGGTATTCGGCGGCGACTCGGTACGTCGTGGCCTTCTTGATGCTGCGGCGGTCGAGGATCAGCGCGACGATGGCGCCGAGGAATCCGCCGACGATCCCGAGCACCACCATGATCAGCCAGACGGCAGAACCACGATTGAACTGCTGGGTGAGCTCGCTGGTGTCGACCGGCAGCAGGCCCAGGATGCCGCCTGCCACCATTCCCAGGACGATCCCGACGACGATGAATGCCGGATACTTGGGACTCCGCCTCACGGCGACGTCGATGGTGTCCTTCATGAACTCCCCTGCGCTGCTGTCATGTGCCCGACCAGTGTAGGTCACCGGCCGGGCAGCGCCTCTCAGCCTTCGGGCCGCAGGACGACTCGGCTCACGAAGCACCACAGGGCCGGGCCGCGCGGGCAGCGGATTCAGAGCTTGATGGCCACCGTCTTGGTCTGGGTGTACTCGTCGAACGCCTCGATCGATTTCTCGCGACCGTACCCGGACTTCTTGAAGCCGCCGAACGGCAGCTCCACCCCACCGCCGGCGCCGTAGGTGTTGACGAAGACCTGTCCGGCCTCGATCTCGGCCGCCACCCGGTGCGCGCGGCTGAGGTTCTGCGTCCAGACCGCCGACACGAGCCCGTAGTCGGTGCCGTTGGCGAGTGCCACGGCCTCGTCGTCGTCGTCCGCGAAGGGGGTGGCGACGACGACGGGACCGAAGACCTCTTCACGGGCGATCTCCGAGGAGGGATCGACGTTGTTGACGAGGGTCGGGGCGAAGAATGCGCCCCCGGCCAGCTCTGCCGCCAGCCCGTCGGGCTGCGTTCCGCCGGTCACGACCTCGCCGCCGTCGAGCCGATCGAGGAAGCCGGAGACCCGGTCGAGCTGCTTGGCCGACACGAGCGGGCCGAGCGTCGGATCATCGGTGCCCCGTCCCACCGTGACGGAGCTGAACGCGGCCGCCATCTTCTCGACCACCTCGGCGTGCACGTCCCGGTGGACGATGAGCCGAGAGCCCGCCGAGCAGGTCTGCCCGGCGTTCTGCAGGATCGACCGCACCAGGCTGGGGATGGCCGCGTCGATGTCGGCGTCGGCGAACACCACATTGGCGGACTTGCCGCCGAGCTCGAGGACCGTGGGAACCACGCGGTCGGCGGCCGCGTGCGCGATCAGCGAGCCGGTGCCGGTGGACCCGACGAAGCCGAGGTGCGCGATGCCGGGATGCTTGGCCACCGCATCGCCCGCCTCGGCGCCGAGTCCGGTGATGACGTTGAAGGCTCCTGCCGGGAAGCCCGCCTGATCGATGAGCTCGGCAAGCCGGACGGTGGTCCGCGGAGTCTCGTCGGCGGGCTTGGCGACTGCGCAGTTGCCGGTCGCCAGCGAGGTGGCGGCTGCCCGTCCGATGAGCTGCAGCGGGTAGTTCCACGCCACGATGTGGCCCGTCACGCCATAGGGCTCGCGGCGGGTGTAGACGTGCATGTCGTCGCCGAGGGGGATGGCGCTGCCGTAGTAGGACTCGATGGTGTGCCCGTAGAACTCGAAGTAGCGTGCGCAGACGTCGACGTCGGCGTAGGCCTGGCTCAGCGGCTTGCCGGTGTCCTGGCTCTCCATCACGGCCAGCCGCTCGCGATCGGCGCGGATCAGCCGGGCGACCTCGACGAGCAGCCGGGACCGCTGCTCCGGGGAGGACCTGCGCCACTCCCGCTGCGCCCCCGCGGCTGCCGTCACCGCACGGTCCACCTCGTCGGCGTTCGCCCGCGACACCTGGCCGATCGGCCGATTGGTCGCCGGATCGATGTTCTCGTACGTGTGCAGGGACGGGACGTGGCGGCCGCCGATGAAGGAGGAGGTCTGGGTCATCTGAGCACTCATGCCCACCATTGTCGTCCCCCGGGCCGACCCCGGGCAATCGAGTACCCGCATCGTGGACGGCAGAGCACCGGGCCGGGGCGAACGCTCCCCCGGAATCCGGCCTGAGCCTACCCCGTCCCGGGGTCGCCTCAGGCCTCGAACAGCTGCTCGGCGGAGAACAGCGGCGTCACCTCGTCGAGCTGGGCGCGCGTGCCCGAGGCGAGGACCCGACCGGCCTCGACCGCCTCGGCGAACGCCGTCTGCCCGGTCGCGATCTCCAGCCACGTCTCCGGGTCGGACTCGACGACGTTGGGCGGGGTGCCGCGGGTGTGCCGGGGACCCGCGATGCACTGGGTGACCCCGAACGGCGGGACCCGCACCTCGACGGAATTGCCCTCGTTGCGCGCGGCCAGCTCCTCGAGCGTGTAGCGGACGGCCGTCGCCACCGCCGAGCGGTCGACCGGTGCCGCGCCGGCGCGGCGGGCGTGCACCCACGCGGCGAGCGCCTCGCGCCCCCTGTCCTCGTTGATCCTGCGTCGGATGCTCATGCGGTCACCGTCCTGCCGCAGGCCGCCAGCAGCCCGGCACCGGCCCGCAGACTGCCGACGACCTTGTCCGATCCGTCCGCCCGCACCCCGCCGGTGACCTGGGGCTCGATCGCGGCGAGCACCGGGAGGATCTGCTCCGCGGGCACCGCCCCGGCGGCGGCGAGCAGTTCGAGGGCTGCCAGCGTGGTGGGCCGGTTGGAGCCGTCGAGGCATTTGACCGCGACTGCCCAGCCGTCGGTCGTGCCCATCACCATGACGCCTTCGGCGCCGAACTTGGCGAGAATGCCGAGGCGTTCGATCGTCACCGAGTTGGGCCGGCCGTGGCCGTCGATCGCCCACGGATGGGCGAGTACCGCCTCCGTGAGGATGCGCGCGGACTCCGAGGCGCCCGCCGCCACCCGGCCGATGCCCCGGGCCAGCCGGGTCAGTGGCAGCGCGTGGACGGGAGCCCCGCACCCGTCGACCCCGACGTGGACCGAGGGCGCCCCGCAGAACTCCTCGACAGTGGCGGCCACCTGCTGCTGCACCTCGGACTCGGGGTCCAGATAGCGGTCGGTGCCCCAGCCGTTGCGGGCGGCCGCGAGCAGGAAGGCGGTGTGCTTGCCGGAGCAGTTGAAGTGCAGCGGCGAGCGCTCCATCCCGCGGCTGCGGGCGCGGATCCGGTTCTCCCGATCGGCCGGCGGCACGGACGGGCACTGCAGGTCGGCGACGGTCAAACCGCCGGACTCCAGCATCCGGGACACGATCTCGACGTGCCCTGCCTCCGCCCGGTGCGAGGCGGTGGCGAGCACGGCCTCCTCGCCGCGCAGCTCGACGCCGAGTTCCATGCAGGCGATCGCCTGCAGCGGCTTGAGGCAGGAGCGCGCGTAGACCGGTTCGCTCGGGGCGCCGACCGCGATGACCGGCTGCCCGTCCGGGTCGGTGACGACGGCGGAGCCCAGGTGGCGGGATTCGATGAACCCGGAGCGCTCGACGATGGCCAGTTCGGCCGCGTCGGCGGCGCGGAACGTTCCGCCGGCAACGCGGAGGGTCCTGGCAGCGGCGCGGAGGGTCTCGGGGTGCGGATCGCTCATGCGCCAACCCTACCGATGTGCGTGGACCGAGGGCATCGGCCGAGGGAAGGGAACCCGAGGGCATGGGGGCCGGGGGCGACGGCATGGGGCCGGGAGCGTGGGCGTACTACTCTTGAGGGCGTGAAGGTACTCGTCATCGGGCCGGGCGCCCGCGAACATGCCCTGGCCGCAGCTCTGTCCCGCGACCCGCAGGTCGACGCCGTGATCGCCGCCCCGGGCAACCCGGGCATCGGACTGATCTGCGAGACCCGCCCCCTCGACAGCACGGACCCGCAGGCCGCGGTCGCGCTCGCCGAGGAGCTCGACGTCGACCTCGTCGTCGTCGGGCCCGAGGCGCCGCTCGTCGCGGGAGTCGCCGACGCCCTGCGCGCCGCGTCCTTCCCCGTGTTCGGCCCCGGCCAGGAGGCCGCGACCCTGGAGGGGTCGAAGGCCTACGCCAAGGAGGTCATGGAGGCCGCCGGCGTTCCGACCGCGGAGGCCGTTGCCGCGACGACCGCCGACGAGGCCGCAGCCGCGCTCGACCGGTTCGGCGCCCCCTACGTCGTCAAGGCCGACGGCCTGGCCGCCGGCAAGGGTGTGGTCGTCACCGACGACCGCGCCGCCGCTCTGGCCCACGCCGAATCCTGCCTGAGCGTGTCGGACCGCGTCGTCATCGAGGACTACCTGGACGGTCCCGAGGTCTCCCTCTTCGTGCTCTGCGACGGCACCACCGCCGTGCCGCTGGAGCCCGCCCAGGACTTCAAGCGGATCGGCGACGGGGACTCGGGCCCCAACACCGGCGGCATGGGCGCCTACTCGCCGCTGCCGTGGGCGCCCGCCGGCATGGTCGAGCAGATCGTCACGCGGGTGGCCCAGCCCGTTGTCGACGAGATGGCCCGCCGCGGCTCGCCGTTCATCGGGCTGCTCTACTGCGGCCTGGCGCTGACCTCGCGGGGCTTGCGCGTCATCGAGTTCAACGTCCGGTTCGGCGACCCGGAGACGCAGTCGGTGCTCGCCCGCCTGCAGTCCCCGCTGGCCCAGGTGCTGCTCGCCGCCGCCGAGGGGCGCCTCGGCGACTTCCCGGCCCTCGAATGGTCCGAGGACGCCTCCGTGACCGTGGTGATGGCTGCGCAGAATTACCCCGAGGCGCCCCGCACGGGCGATCCGATCGCCGGCCTCGAGGAGGCCGGGGCGCTCGAGGGCGTGATGATCCTGCACGCCGGGACAACCTCCTCCCCGGACGGGGAGATGATCACGGCCGGCGGCCGGGTGCTGTCGGTGGTCGCGACCGGACCGAGCCTCGCGGACGCTCGCGACCGCGCCTACGAGGCCGTGTCCCTGATCTCCTGGGACGGCGAGCAGCACCGGACGGACATCGCACGGGGCGCCGCCGAGGGAGCGGTCGTCGTCCCCGGCCAGCAGACGAAGGAGCGCTCATGACCGAATCGGCACGGCCCCGCCCCGCCGAGTACGACCTGCCCGACTGGACCCACGCGTATTCGGGGAAGGTCCGCGACATCTACCTCCCCGCCGGGGCCGAATCCTTCGAGGAGGCCGACCGGATCCTCATGGTCGCCTCCGACCGGATCTCCGCGTACGACCATGTGCTCGACACCGAGATCCCCGACAAGGGCGTGATCCTCACCGGGCTCACGATGTGGTGGTTCGACCAGCTCTCCGACGTCGTCGGCAGTCATGTCGCCAGCACGGATGTGCCCTCCGCGGTCGCCGGGCGCGGCATGATCTGCACGCCGCTGCGGATGTTCCCGATCGAGTGCGTGGCCCGCGGATACCTCACCGGTTCGGGGCTCGCCGACTACCGGAACACGGGCTCGGTGTGCAGCGTCCGGCTGCCGGCCGGGCTGGGCGAGGCCGACCGGCTCACCCCGCCCATCTACACCCCCGCCCGCAAGGCCGAGGTCGGCGAGCACGACGAGAACATCAGCTTCGAGAACACCGTTGACATGCTCGGCGCCGAGGACGCCGAACGGCTGCGCGAGCTGACGCTGACGATCTACACCCGCGCCGAGGAGATCGCCCGGGAGCGCGGCATCATCCTCGCGGACACGAAGTTCGAGTTCGGGCGCGATCGGAGCGGGTCGATCCTGCTCGCCGACGAGGTGCTCACCCCGGACTCCTCCCGATTCTGGGATGCGGCCTCCTATGCCCCCGGCAAGGTCCAGGCGAGCTTCGACAAGCAGTTCGTCCGCGACTGGCTGAGCTCGGACGCCTCCGGCTGGGACAAGCACTCCGAGGACGTTCCCCCGGCCCTGCCGGACGAGATCGTGGAGAGGACCCGCGACCGCTATGTCGAGGCCTTCGAGCGGATCACGGGTGAGAAGTTCCCGCTGTGAATGCCGAGCCTGTGAGTGCCCGGCTGTGAGCGACGCGCTGTCCATGCCGAGCTTGTGAGCGTCGCGCTGTGAGTGGCGAGCACCCCGGGCGGGCGACGGTGATGTTCGTGTGCACCGGCAACACCTGCCGCTCCCCCTTCGCCGAGCGGCTGGCCACGCACCTCGACCCGGCCACGCGCTTCACCAGTACCGGCACCCACCTGCTGGCCGACCTCGGGATCGACCCGGCGATGGCGGACTGCCTGGGGCGCCTCGGCATCGAGGACGCCGGCTTCCGCAGCCGCCGGCTCGATGCCGCACTCCTCGCCGAGGCGGACCTCGTCGTGTGCATGACCCGCTCGCACCGCGCGTGGGTGAACGGCACCTTTCCCGCGGCGGCGGCCCGAACCGTGGTGCTCAAGCCGTACGCGCAGCTGGTCGAGTCCGGCGCGGTCGCGCCGTGGCACCCCCCGGTCGCGGCATCCGAACCGGAGTCGTCGCCGGGCTGGCTCGACGACGTCGCGGATCCCTACCGGCTGGGCCGGGACGAAGCGCAGCGCGCGGCCGATGAGATCGAGGCCGCGCTGCGTCGGATCCTCGGGCGCTGAGCGCGCCGGATCCTCGGCCGCTGAGCGCGCCGGAGGGGTTGCTAGAATATGGAGGAGCATTGTCGGTGGACAAGCAGAGTCATCCTGAAGGGAAACGTGTGGACATGGGACGTGTCGTCGTCGAGGTCATGCCGAAGCCGGAGATCCTCGACCCGCAGGGCAAGGCGATCGGAACTGGTCTGCAGCGACTGGGCATCGAGGGCTTCGAGGTCCGCCAGGGCAAGCGGTTCGAGCTGACGTTCGAGGGCGAGGCCACCCCCGAGGTGATCGCCGAGATCGAGCGGGCGGCCACCACTCTGCTGTCCAACCCCGTCATCGAGGACGTCGTCGCGATCCGCGAAGAGGCCGCAGAGGCCAGGGCCGAGCACCCGTCGACGGCGATCGGCGCCGCGTCGGATGCGGTCGCGGAGGCCAACGACGTCGAGGCGAGTGCCCGATGAGCGGCGATCGCTCTCAGTACACCGCCGGCGGCCCGCTGATCGGAGCCCCGCAGTCCACCTCCCCCACCCCTGGCGCCTCGGGTGCTCGGATCGGTGTGGTGACGTTCCCCGGTTCGCTCGACGACCGTGACGCGATGCGCGCCGTGTCCCTCGCCGGTGCCCGGCCGGTCCAGCTGTGGCACCGCGACACCAGCCTCACCGACGTCGACGCCGTGGTCCTGCCCGGCGGCTTCTCCTACGGCGACTACCTGCGCTGCGGCGCGATCGCCCGCTTCGCCCCGATCATGGAGTCCGTGATCGACGCCGCGCAGGGCGGCATGCCCGTGCTCGGGATCTGCAACGGCTTCCAGGTGCTGTGCGAAGCCCACCTGCTGCCGGGTGCGCTGGTGCGCAACGAGAACCAGAAGTTCACCTGCCGCGACCAGCGACTCATCGTCGAGAGCACCTCGACCGCGTGGACGAACCAGTTCGCGGAAGGTCAGGAGATCGTCATCCCGCTGAAGAACGGCGAGGGCGGCTACATGGCCTCCGAGGAGGTGCTCGACGAGCTCGAGGGCACCGGCCGGGTGGTGTTCCGCTACCTCGGTCCCAACCCGAACGGCTCCCGGCGGGCGATCGCGGGCATCAGCAACGAGCGCGGCAATGTCGTGGGCCTCATGCCGCACCCGGAGCACGCCGTCGAGGCGGGCTACGGACCGGACACCGAGGACGGCATCCGCACCGGCACCGACGGGCAGGGGATCTTCACCTCGGTGCTCGCCACGCTCGTCAACGCCTGATCCGCCCCATACCCATGCACGGCTTCCGCTGCCGTGCATGGGGGAGTGGGTAGTCTGGGGTCATGAGCGACTCCCTGCAGAACCTGGTGAACCGGGCGATCTTCCTCTCCACGGAGATGCAGACGCATTTCGGGCTCGGCATCGTCGATGCCGGTCTGGATTTCGACAAGTGGGAGGTCGACTTCTCCGAGCACCCTTCCCTCCAGTTCACCGGTGACGAGCCGCTGACCCTGCGCGCGCACCTGATCGGCACCCACGCCGCTGGACAAGGTTCGTGGCACTGGGGCTGGGACAACGTCAACGACTTCCCCGAGCCGGTGGTGGCACTGTCCCACGCCGTGCGCCGGCACGGAGCCGCCCATGACATCGCCGAGCTGACGACCGACGAGATCACCGCCGACGAGGAGCTGCCGCTGCGGCTGATCCTGGCGGCCAAGGAGATCACCGGGAAGTGGGCCCACTACCCCGCCTCCGCCGGGGGCGGCACGGTCGTGTGGATGCTCGTCGAAGGTCCCCAGCTTCAGGCCGCCGCGCCGAAGATCAAGCAGATCGTCCGCTCGCTGGCCCAGGGGCTCACCGAGACCACCGTGACCGACCACCGCGAGGCGCTGCAGGCGTACTCGGAGCGCCGGGGCTTCCCGCTGATGATGCTGCCCGGCGGCGGGCTGCGCATCCTCGCCGAGGACGGCTCCGCGGATGTCACCTTCGACGAGCACAACCGGATCACCGAATGCCTGCCGCACCTGCCGCTGGAGGGCGAGGCCGCCGAGCAGTTCGCCGAGGCGGCGGCCGCCCAGCCGACAGCCGCACCCGAGCCCGCGCCGGTGCCAGAGCCGGTCGTGGCGGCACCCGTGCCGGAGCCCGCACCTGCTGCGGAAGCACCCACCGTCGCGCCCGTGCCCGAACCGGTTTCCGAGACGCCGGAGCCCGAGCCGGTTGCGGAGGCACCGGCTCCGGAAACCGCTCCCGAGGCGCCCGCGCCGGAACCTGAGCCTGTCGCCGAGGCGCCCGAACCCATCGCCGAGGCGCCCGCGCCGGAACCCGAACCCGTCACCGAGGCACCGGCCGCGATCCCCGAGCCGACCGTTGCGCCCGAGCCGAGCCCCGCGCCCGCACCGGCCCCGACTCCCGCCTCGGAGCCGGCAGCCGAGCCCGCGGAAGCAGCCGCGACGGACGAGGAAGCACGGGACGAGGAAGCGCCCAGGAAGAAGGGCTTCTTCAAGCGGCTCTTCGGTCGCTGACCCGCTCCCACTCCGCCCCGCCCACTCCGGCCCCCGGAGTGGGCGCACACCCCTTCTCCTCGGTCGCTCTGACGGCTAATGTGGGCTGCATCATCCCCGCATCCCCTCCGAGGCTGATCCCTATGACGAATCCCCAGATCGCGCTGCTCCGTGCCCTCGCCGCCTCCTGCCGGAGTCTTGCCCCGCAGCTCGGCCACAGCCTGACCGAGGTCACTCCGCTGGCCGACGAGGTCACCTGGTCGGGTACCTATCCGCACCGGATCAATGACGTGATCGCCGATTGGACGGTCCGGCTGCGACTCGACGAGGAGGCCCTCGGCGCCTTGGCCGCACAGGCCGAGGCAAAAGCCGCCCTGCTGGAGGCCCAGGAGCTCCTGCCGTGACGCCGGTGCACATCCATGAGGAGCGCACCGCCGGGCTCGGCGCGGCCGTCGGCAGGCTGGAGGCACCCGCGGCCACCCTCGCCCGGGACGTCGGCAACGTGGTCGACCAGCTCGCGACGCTGGGCGTCAGCGCAGCCCGCGACCCTGCTGGAACCCTGCGTCGGATCGGCGCGCAGGCTCCGGGGATCAGCACCGAGATCAGTGTCCGCCTGGCGTATCTGGCTGCGTGCAGGCGGCTGGAGTCCTCGCTCGGCGTCGACATCAGCGACCAGATCTCCTTCGAGAACCTGCCGGCCCCGAATGTCGCCGCCGTAACACGGGCGCTCCAATCCGCCCTCCAGTCGGCCGACCCCGCCGGCATTCGGGCAGCGCTGGCAGGCCTCACCGCCGGCGAGGCGCAGCTGGCCCTCGAAACCCACCCGGAGCTCATCGCTCAGCTCCAGGGTGAGTTGCCGCCGAACCTGCCCTGGTACTCGGTTCCCCTGCTGACCGAGCCCGGGGCGACGATCGTCCCCGAGGACCTCCTCCGTACCCACCTGGGAGCGCTCGACCCGGCGGAGCGCCGGATGCTGGTGCTGCTCTATCCCGACCTCGCCAACATCGACGGTGTGCCTCCGACCGACCGCTATGCGGGCAACCGGCTCAACATCGCCGCCGCGATCGTCCGGGAGTCGGCAGCCGCCGACAGCGGCCCGGAGCGCATCACCTTCTACCGCTCGCTGCTCGAGGAGACCCCGCAGATGATCGGCCTGGACGGGCTGCCGGTGGAGTCGGACGGCCACCAGGTCCTCCTCTTCGACCCGGAGCACTCGCGGTTCGCCGAGGTGTTCGGGGAGTTCCCCACGCACGGGGACGACGCCACCGGCGTCGACGTGGGCATCCTGATTCCTGGTGCCGGCACGAACATCGACACCGTCGCCGGCACCTCGGCCCGGGCGCTGAGCCTCCACGACGCCGTCGTGCCGCCCGGGTCCTCGCCGACCGTCGCCTGGATGGGCGGTGAGATGCCGCAGGGAATCAGCGCGGCGCGCACCAGGTTCGCCGAGGATCTGGGTCCGCGCCTGCCGGCCCTCATCAACGGGCTGGGTCTGCCCGACACGGCGGGAACCGTGGCTTTCGGGCACTCCTACGGCGGCTCCGTCCTCGGAACGGCTCTGCGGGAAGGCCTGGTCGTCGACTCCGCGGTCTTCGTCAACGCAGCCGGACTGGGACCGGGAGTGACCGGCGTCGAGGACTATCCCGCGGCCGCGACCACCGACTTCTACAACGTGTCCGTCCCCGGGGACTGGATCAACTGGACCCAGGACCTGGTCCACGGCTCCGACCCCGACCGTGCCGACGGGATGATCCAGGTGGACACCGGCTGGTACGACGAGGCGGGCGGCATCACCCTGGCGGATTCGCCGGATACCCACTCCGGGGTCTTCGACACCAGGACCACCGCGTTCGCGAACATGGTGGCGATCCTGCAGGGCGACGGCGCTCGCATCACCGTGGAGGGAACGCACCCGGCGTGGCACGGCGGTCCGCTGGAGACGCCTATCGACCATCCCGAGTACCGGGAGGAGTTCCACACCGTCGAATGACCCGCTCGCCGCGCCCCGCCGCCCCGCTCGTCGGACTCTCACCTCCTTCGGACTCATCGCCCTCTCCGGACTCCTCACCGGCTGCCAGAAAGCAGGCCCCATGCCCGACACGAACCCGCACCGCGCCGCCCACGGTCCCGCCGGCGCGCTGACCACCGACTCACCCGACTTCGCTTCCGCCGCCGCTGCGATCCGGCCGCTGCTCGACGAGTTCGGCCGGCTGCTCGGGGACGCGTCGCCGACGATGGCCGGCACGCCGAAGGTCACGCCCTGCGCGGACCCGAGCGATCCGAACGGCCCGTGGCAGGTGACGGTGCAGGACTACTGGGCTACCGCGCCCGACGCCCGACTCCTCTCCGGGGCGCCCGCGGCGGCCGCCGAGGTGTTCGCCGGATGGCAGTCGGACAATCAGCTCAAGCCCGGCAGCGAGCGACAGTCGGACATCGGGCGTCAGGCGGCCGTCGGACCGAACAGCGAGCCGGGGCTGCGCTTTCGGCGCTCCGACGGGCTGCTCGCCGCGACCGTGAAGGCGGGCTCCGACGCCAACCGCGGCTGGGTCACGGTGTCACTGTCGACTCCCTGCGCGACGGGCCCGGAGCCGCACCCCGCCGGCATCTGACGCACACTGGGGCGGTGCCCCTGTCCACGAACATCGGCCGGATCCGCGAGCGCGGATCCGGCCGATGGGGTCACTCGCGCACTGAATTCAGATAAGTTCAGCGCACGAGGAGATCATCGTCGTGCGTTCTCGTTGGCGTGCGCCGGCGGATTGGCGGAAGAGCCGACTCCCGGGTTGGCATGCGAGGGTGGTCCGTTCGGCTCAGCGTGCTTCGGCGGGTTGCCCGGGTGCCCGGACTCGTCACCCTCGGCCCACGTCTCCATGAGCAGCCTGGCCGGCTCCACATTGTCCAGATACGCGCCGCGGGCCGGGTCCTCCTCGTCTGCCAGACGCATCAGCTGCTCAGAGCCGGCGCCCTTGAAGTAGAACGGCACCAAGTGGTTGGTGTGGTTCGTCGAGTGCCAGCCGACCTCCGGCAGCTCACCGGCTGCACCGGACAGCGGGGTGTAGTCCGGGTCGGAGTCCTCGCCCCACAGGTAGCCGGTCTCATGGTCGGCGGTGACGATCAGCAGGGTGTCCTTCCACGAGGAGTGGTCCTCGACCCAGTCCACCACGGATTCCACTGCGGCGTTGAAGTCCTGCTGCTCCTCGATATTGCGGACGGTGTCGTTCGCGTGGCCGGTCCAGTCGATGGCGCCGCCCTCGATCATCAGGTGGAAGCCCTCGTCGTTGTCGCCAAGCACGTTCAGCGCGCCCTCCGACATCGTGCTCAGGTCCGGGACATTGTCGTTGAGGTGCTCACCCGGCAGTTCACCTGAGTCGGAGCGAGCCTGCTGCAGTGTGGTGGCGACCTGAGCCAGGCCGAACAGCTTGTCGGATTCGAGCTCACCGGAGGCAAGGGCTTCGAAATCGCTGACGTCTTCGACGTAGTCCCACTCGGTCTCGCCGCTCGAGACCGCCGCGTAGTCGTCAGCGCCGATGTAGTCGTAGGACGCCTCCTGCGGCTCGCCGTTGTCATCGAACTCCGGGTGGCCGGCGCCCATGACGACATCGAGGTGCTCGGCATTGATCATGTCGCTGCCGATCTCCACGTAGTTGTTGCGGTTGATGTTCGACACCGCGAAGGATGCCGGTGTGGCGTGGTTGTACTGCACGGAGGAGACGACGCCGCTCGACCGTCCGGTTTCGCGGGCGACTTCCGAGAGGTTGGTCAGGTGATCGCCGGTCTCCGGGTGCTGCCCGAGGACGCCGTTGGTGGTCTTCTGGCCGGTGGCCATCGCGGTTCCCGCGGCGGCCGAGTCGGTGACGTCCTCGTTGACATAGCCGAAGTCGCTCCATGCGGCTTCACCGTCGTAGTCGTTGCCGTGCTGGTAGGTCGACAATGCCACGCGGTTGAAATCGTCCTGCTCATAGACCTGAACGGGATCGCCGTCAAGTTCGGTGACGTTGCCGTCCTCATCCTCCTCGGTCTGGTACATGGCTTGACCGGTTTCGAAGATGTTGGTGCCGGCGACATGGTTGTACCCCATGCCGTCGCCGATCATGTAGATGACGTTCTTCGGACCTGCGCTGGGCGGGGCGGCGAGCGCCGGAGTCACGGATCCGGCTGCCGTCACGGCAACGGCCAGGGCTGCGGCAGAGATCGCTCCGGCGACTGCGCGGGAGATGGACTGCGTCACGGTATCTTCTCTCATTCGGTTGGTGTGTGAAGGCCACATCAGCTCGAGATCTGATCGATGTGAGTGCGGAAGCCGCCGATCGAGGGGCGACCGGCGGTCCGTGTCGAACAGTAGGCACTCGAGCTTGCTCGGAAGCGACGCCGGCGTGAAGGCCTGGACACGGGGCGTTCATCGCCCGGACAGTTCCTGATTCCCCACGCCGGCGCACGCAGGAGGAGCAGGCCGGGCCGTCGACCCGCGTCAGGCCCGATTCACTCCGATGACACCCTGGGCAGTTTCCGCGGGCTGAGAGGCGCGGTGGATGAACTCACGGCAAACTCCGGACGGATTCACCGTCGGGTTTCCTTAATCTTCACGGCGGTGTTCGTCACGACGCTTGGTGGGCGCACCTCTCCGGCCTAGACTGTTGCGCGTGAGTGCCCGGCCGTCGGGACGCATATCCGACTCCCGACAGCTCACCGCATCCCCATCCCCGAACCCGAAAGCCGTGCAGTGGAGATTCTGCTGAAACGCCAGGGCAGGCGCCTGTGCTCCGCCGTCGTCCTCGCGGCGTCATGCGTGACGCTGGCGGCCTGTCAGACCGGCGACTCCTCCGTGACCCCCGCGGCACCCGCTGCCGCCGATCCGACCCCGACGATCGCGCCGGAACCCGATCCGACCTCCACTCGGCCAACGGACGCCTCGGCGGCGGACGGCGCTGTCCCCGAGGAGATCCGGCAGGCCGATGAGACCGAAGAGGCCAAGACGATCAGGACCTTCTTCTCCGGGCTGGCGAAGGGCGTCAACGACGGCGATTTCGACAACCAGGAGCTCCGCGACACGTCCTCGCAGGAGCGGTTCGAGCGCAACGAGCAGACGATGGCCGTCTACGAAGGCCTGCACTTCCCCGGCCCGATCCCCTTCACGGCCACGGACGTCACCAGCTCGGGGCAGTACGCGAGCGTGATCGGCTGCTCCGTGGACACCGGGTGGGCGCAGAACGAGGCGGGCGAACCCGTCGGCACCTGGACGACCTCGGCGGCCAGGATCGAGCTCATCCGAGAAGACGACAGATGGAAGGTCGACGTCATCAGCCCCAGTGGCGTCGACTGCACGGACGTTCCCCTCGAGAAGAAGGAATGGCAGTGATGCTTCGCTCCCTCCGCACGCGCATCGCGGCGGTGCTCGCCCTGATCCTCGGCGGCACCATGTTCGTCGCGCCGCCGGCTCAGGCGTTCCCCGGCCTCGACATCGGCGGCGACTCGCCGCTGAGCTTCATCACCGACTTCGTCACCGGCGGCGGCGCCCAGTGCAGCATGTACGCCAACGAGTGGGGCTTCGGGCTGCACTGCCCGGGCCTGCTGGGCGGCGGCGAGCCGCAGACCATCGGTGAGCTGCTGGACACCGAGGAGGAGAAGTTCGTCCACGTCAGCCCGCCGTTCCCGCGCTGCTGGCAGGAGGACCTCCCCGCGAGCGTCCAGAGCGGCGAGCTGCCGCCCGGCGAGAAGCGCTACCTCACGGTGTGCACCGAGAACTACGACGGGCTCAACCTGCAGGAGCAGTACCCGCACGAGGCGGAGATGTCGTACAGCTACTCCGTCCTGCCCCCGGAGAAGGTCACGTACCTGACGGAGGACCAGAAGATCTTCGCCGACGCGGTGTGGCAGGGCTCGACCTTCCCGCCGACCTTCCTCGAGGCCCGGCCCGAGGACGGGGCGCGGGTCAACAGCGACACCCGCTTCTTCATGAAGGTCCAGGACGCCTCGGCGATCCGGCCGGGCGAGATCCAGTACATGGACCCGATCGCCATGCCCCAGGTGCTCGACATCGGTCTGCAGATGCGGGCCTACCTCCACACTCTGGAGGTCCACCCCGAGGGCGAGGGTCCGGGCAAGCCGGTGGTCCGCTGCTCCCTGGAGGACATCATGCCCGTCGACGGGACTACTGAGGAGGCCTCGCCGAACTCCTGCTGGCACACCTACACCCGCTCCTCGGCCACCCAGCCGCACGACGTCTACCAGGCGCGCGCGTACGCGTACTGGCAGGTCCAGTACAGCCACGACTTCGGCATCACCTGGCAGGACTTCCCCAGCGAGGCGCAGTCCGACGGCGAATCCACCCTGATCCGCCGCGGCGGCACCACCCGGATCCCCGTCCGCGACGTGCAGACGCTCGTCGTCCCCTGAACAGCAGAGCTCCCCTCACGACCCGACATCCCCCGACATCCCCACCCACAGCTGACATCCCCACGGAGGCAGGCGCAGGCATGACCTACACACCCACCACTCGACTCCCCCACCAGGGCCACCAGGCGCCCGGCTCACGGAAGCAGGACGTGCTCAAGGGCATCGGCGCGACCATCGGCGCGGTGCTCATCGTCATCGTGCTCCCGACCCTGCTGGTGATGCTCGTCGGCAACCCCTTCGCCGGATTCATCGGCGGCAGCGGCAGCGTGCTCACCGCCGGCCTCGACGCGCAGCTCATCATCAACGTCTTCGTCATCGTGCTGTGGGCGGCGTGGGCATACTTCACCATGAGCCTGCTCATCGAGTTCGTCCGCTACGGCCGCAGCCGCAACCGGCCGGGCCGCGGCCTGGCCCCCGGCGGGGCCGGGATCCTCGCCCGCCGCATGGTCGCCTCGATCATGCTGCTGGCCGGCGCCTCGGCGATCACTCCGAGCTTCCAGAGCCTGGCCAGCGATTCGGCGGTGGAGACCGCGGCCGCCGCCGAGTACGAGCGCTCCAGCCACGAGCTGGAGACCGTGCGCTCCAACGTCGCCGCCGCCGAGGCGCGGCAGGAGGCGCGCGCGGAAGGTGCGGCCGAGGACGGCTCGATCATCACCTACGTCGTCAAGCCCCCGCAGCACCGCCACTACGACACCCTGTGGGACATCTCCGAGCGCTTCCTGGGCGACGGCATGCGCTACCGGGAGCTCTTCGAGCTCAACAAGGACAAGGAGCAGCCGGACGGCACCAAGCTGCGCGACGCCGACCTCATCTACCCCGGGTGGACCCTGCGGATGCCGGCCGATGCCCAGGGCGAGGGCCTGCACGTGTTCAACCCCTCGGCTGCGACCCCGCTGTTCGCCGGGAACGCAGGGCCGGCGGGTACCGCGAGCTCCTCGGGGGTGGATTCCGCGACCGAGGCGGGGCAGGGGACAGGTGCCGAGTCCGCCCAGGCGACCGGCGCCGACGCTGCCGTCCACGCCGCCGAGGCGCAGGCGCACCGCCAGGCCGCGGCCGGCATCGAGACCGGCCTCAACGAGGCGATGATCGACGCAGCCGCCGGGCCCGGTGCCGGGGTGCGCCACGCGGTGGGCGGCGGTCTGCTCGCCGCGGGCCTGCTGCTGGCGCTCAGCGCCCGCCGCGGACCGTTCGGCGAGGTCTCCGACGAGCGGATGCTGCGGCTGGCCGAGAACACGCCGCTGGCCTTCGACCTCGACCGGGCCCTGCGCTGCCTGGCGCTCGGCTGCCGCGACACCGGCGTGCCGCTGCCGGAGGCGACCATGGTCATGGCCGGCCCGGAGAACATCATCCTGCACCACGCCTCGGGCCCGGAGCTCACTCCGCCGTGGCCCTGGCGGCGGGTGGAGAACGGCACAGCCTGGATCGTCGACCACGCCGAGGTGCCGGCTGAGCAGCTCGACGTTCCCGCCCCCTTCCCGGCGCTCGTCAATGTCGCCTCGACGGTGGGCTTCGAGATCCTCATCGACCTCGAGTCGGCGCCGGGCCTGGTCTCCGTGGCCGGCGACGACGAGCGGGCGCGCGAGGTGCTGATGTCGATGGCCGTCGAGCTGGCCACCAACGTGTGGTCCGACGGCGTCAGCGTGGACATGGTGGGCTTCGGCTCGGACCTGTCGGCAATCGCGCCCGGCCGCATCCGCCACGTCGACTCGCTGGACGAGATCCTCGACGAGGTCGCCGGCGAGGAGGAGGCCACGCAGCGGCTGCTGGAGAAGATGGGCATGTCCGGCGTGCTCGCCGGCCGCGCCGAACGAGGCGCCTCCCTGATCCGGCCTCGCGTCGTCTTCACCTCCGGCGTTCCCGCCCCCGAGGAGACCATGCGGATCCAGCGGATGGTGGGCCTGTCCCGGGTGCCGCTGGCGGTGGTCAACCTCGGCCACTCGACCGCGTCGCGGTGGAAGCTGGTGGCCGGCGGCGACGGCACGGTCTCCCTCGACGTCTTCAACCTCCACGGCACCGCCCGCCGGATCACCGTGGAGCAGACCGCGGAGATCGCCCACCTGTTCCGCACTGCCGATCAGGCCCGGCAGGCCGCCGGCGAGTACGTCGAGCGGCTCGATCCCCAGTCGGCCGCGGTCGCGGCGGCCGTGCTGCCGCTGCCGCAGCTGGACCCGGCGACCCTGCGCAATGACCTGACGCGCCGACCCGAGGTCATCATCCGGATGCTCGGACCCGTCACCGTCGAGGCGCCGGGTCCGGTGGATCCGCACCAGCGCCCGCTGCTCACCGAGCTCGTCGTCGCGGCCGCGCTGCACCCGGAAGGCCTGCACGACGCGGTGCTGCGCTCGATCGTGTGGCCACGCGGAGTCACCGAGGACGTCGTGCAGTCGAGCATCGCCGCGGCGCAGGCCTGGCTCGGCCGCGAGGAGGACGGGCGCGAACGCCTGCGCACCCGCGAGGACGGCATGTGGGAGCTGTCGGCCGATGTCATCAACGAATGGGCGCTGCTGAGCGCGGTGGCCCACACCGGCTACGGCACGCTTGAGGAGATCGAGCTGTTCGGGCTGACGCTCGACCGCGCGACAGGTGAGGTGATGGCGGTGCCGGAGGGCAGCGGCTTCTCCTGGATGGCGTTCCACGCCGCCCGCCGCGACGCGCGGGTGCTCATCACCACCATGGCCGAGCACGCCGCTGCGGTCTCCGTCCGGGAGGGGCGCACGCCTGCCGCGATCTGGTTCCTCCGCCAAGGCATCACGCTGGTGCCCACCGCGGAGACCCTGTGGCGTGAGCTGCTGCGGCTGACCGGTGGCCACGACCCGGCCGCCCTCGACGACGTCGCCGCCTCGCTGTTCCGGACGCTCAAGCTGCACGGCGTGCATCAGCCCGAGCCGGAGACCGACGCGCTGGTCGCGCAGCTCGTGCCGCACCGGAAGTCGGCGTAGCACCGGGCTGTGGGACCGGAGGCGTGACGTGAAGGTGGCCCGGCGGCGGCGCGCAATGCCGTTGGCGCCGCGACGTGGCAGCCTCGGCTGAGCGCGAGATGACGACAACGACCCGACGACTGAGCAGAAGGTGAGAGACTCCACAACGTGCGCATCCTGTTGACAGCGGTGGGGCCCGATGCGGTCCCCCACGACCTGACGATCGAGTGCGAGGAGACGACCACTGTCGGCGACCTCGCGCTCCGTGCTGCCGAACACCTCGGCATCCTCCGGGCATCCACCCCTTCCCTGACGGCGGCGGGGAATGGCGGAAGCCCGGTGTCTGCGCTGTCGGCCGACCGCGGCTGGTCGGCGGAGTCGGGCGGCAACGGCAGGTCTGCGGAATCGGCTGAGTCGGCCGGCAACGGAAGCCCGGCACCGTGGCACGTCGGGGCCCCGCCACCGGCGCAGCTGGCGTCAGTCCCCGAGCTGCGCGAGGTCCCGGAGCTGAGCGAAGTCCCGGAGGCCTCACACCGCCCGGAGAAGCGCACCGGTGCACCACGCCCAGCGCTCCCCCAGGCCCAGGCTGCTGCCCCGATCCTGCAGGCACCGATCCTGCCGGCACCGCCGTCGACCGCCCCTGAGGTGCCCCTCTACCTCGCCGGCACCATGCTCGACGGCAGCCAGCTCGTCGCCGAATCGCCGCTGCGCCACGGCGTCATCGTCGGCGTCGGGCAGCCGGTGCCCGGCATCACCTCGGAACCGACCGGAGCGCTGGAAGTCCGCATCACCTCGGGAAGGGGGGCCGGCAAGACGTACCGCCTGTCCGTCGGATCGTGGACCGTGGGCTCGGACCCGCTGTGCGCGATTCCGCTCGACGACCACCTGGTGCCGGGCCAGGCGCTCTCGCTCGAGGTCACCGACGACGGGGCGGTGTGGATCGTCCCCACCCCGGAGATCGTCGGCGCGACTCGCCCCGTACCGCCGCGCCGCCGCCCGCTGGAGGGCCCGATCCTGATCCCGGTCCCGCCGACCAAGCTCTACGAGGCCGGGCGCAAGGGCCGCAAGGAGATGAAGCGCGACCGGCAGATCGGTCTGGACTCCAACCACACCGAGGTCGACCCGAACGACCCGATCCCGCTCATCCACCTCGACCGCATACCGGTGCACTTCAACAGCGTGTGGCACCCGGGCACCTCGCTGTCGGTGGGCAACACGCTGCTGGAGCTGGCGTGGGTGACGCCGCCGGATGCCTCGCTGTCGGACACGCCCGCCGGCGCGACCAAGGATTTCAATCGACCGCCTCGGCTGCTGCCGGCCGCCCGGCCCAAGCGGTTCACCTACCCCGGCGAGCCGAAGAAGCCCGACGGCGTCATGTTCCCGTGGCCGCTGGTGCTCGCTCCGCTTGTCATGGGTCTGATGATGTTCCTGATCTTCGACCGCTGGTACATGCTGCTGATCATGCTGCTGAGTCCGATGATGTTCATCGGCAACATGATCCAGCAGTCCAAGCAGCAGGGGAAGCGCTACCGGAACGAGCTGGCCCGCTTCCGGGAGCGGCGCCGCAAGATCGAGGCCGATGCGTTCCGGGCTCTCGTCGAGGAGTCCGCCGCCCGGCGCTGGGACTACATGGATCCCGCGCAGGTGCTGCTCACGGCCACCGGCCCGCGCTCGCGGCTGTGGGAGCGGCGTCCCACCGATCCCGACTGGCTGCACATGCGGGTGGGCACCTCCGACCAGCTCAGCGAGATCTCCATCAAGGACCCGGAGCGGGAGGCGCACGAGGAGAACCTCGTCTGGACCGCCCCTGACGTTCCCGTCATCGTCGAGCTCACCGAATACCGCGTCGTGGGACTCGCCGGACCCTACGAGCACCGCCACGCCGTGGGCGCCTGGATGCTGACGCAGCTGGCCGCCCTCCACTCCCCCGGCGAGATCGAGATCCGGCTGATCGCCGACCGGGCCCGGGACAGGGAATGGGAGTGGGTGCGGTGGCTGCCGCACGTGCGCACCGATCCGGGCGAGGACGGTGTGGCCCGCGTGGGCACCGATGAGCTCAGCACCCAGCGGCAGCTCTCCGGCCTGATGAACCTCGTCGCCGCCCGTCATGAGGAGCTGAATGACCACGGCGACTTCAGCGGTCAGCGAGCGGTCCGCTTCGAGCCGGTGGTCGTCTTCATCGAGGACGCCAAGCGGCTGCGCCTGACGCCGGGCACGGTGTCCCTGCTGCAGAGCGGACCGGCCGTCGACGTGTACTTCGTGTGCATGGACGACGACGTCCGCCTGCTGCCCGAGGAGTGCCAGGCCGTCATCGGCTCCGACGGCTACTTCCTCACCGTCGAGAAGACGGGCAAGGAGCCCTTCGACTCGGTGCGCCCCGACCTCGTCGACCAGCCGTGGTGCGAACGGACCGCCCGGGCGCTGGCGCCGATCAAGGATGTCAGCCTGGAGGACGCCTCGGGCGCCATTCCGGCGCATTCCCGGCTGCTCGACCTGCTGCGCCTCGACCCGCCGCAGCCGGAGGCGCTGCTGGGCGGCTGGCGGTCCACGCCGCGGTCGACGACGGCGACCATCGGCGAGGGGATCGACGGTCCGTTCACCCTCGACCTCACCAGGGACGGCCCGCACGGCCTTGTCGCCGGCACCACCGGTTCCGGCAAGTCGGAGCTGCTGCAGACGATCATCGCCTCGCTGGCGGTGCGCAACCGGCCCGACGAGTTCAACTTCGTGCTCATCGACTACAAGGGCGGGGCGGCGTTCAAGGACTGCAACAACCTGCCGCACACCGTCGGGATGGTCTCCGACCTCGACGGTCACCTCACGACCCGGGCGCTCGCCTCGCTCGGGGCCGAGCTGCGCCGGCGGGAGCACATGCTCGCCCGCGCCGACGCGAAGGACATCGAGGACTTCACCGCCCAGCGCGACGCCGGCACCAACCCGACGGACGAGCGGATGCCCCGCCTGCTCATCGTCATCGACGAGTTCGCCGCGCTGGTCGCCGAGCTGCCCGACTTCGTCACCGGCCTGGTCGACATCGCCCGCCGGGGCCGCTCGCTGGGCGTGCACCTGATCCTCGCCACGCAGCGGCCGAACGGCGTCGTCAGCCCGGAGATCAAGTCGAACACCAACCTGCGGATCGCGCTGCGGGTCACCGACAAGACCGACTCGACCGACGTCATCGAGGCCCAGGACGCCGCGGAGATCCCCAAGTCGCTGCCCGGCCGTGCCTACGCCCGGCTGGGGCATTCGGCGCTGATCCCCTTCCAGTCCTCGCGAGTGGGCGGCCGCCCCCGAGGCGAGGCGCAGCTCGACGACATCGAGCTCGTCGAGCTCGAATGGGACTCGCTGGCCCGGGCCAAGCCGGTGGTCGAGGAGAAGGACGAGGACATCACCACCCTCACCGACCTCGCGAACCTGGTCAACGCGCTGAACACGGCGGCAGAGTCCGGGGGCATCTCCTCGCCGCCGTCGCCGTGGCTGCCGCCGCTGGACGACATCATCACCGTCGACGAGCTCTACGAGCACGTCCCGCGGGAGACGGTCCGCACCGAGCTCAAGCTGCCGATCGGCATGGTCGACCTGCCGCACCAGCAGTCGCGGACCGCACAGGTGTGGGACCTGGAGAACGACACCAACGCGACCTTCGTGTCGATGGCGCGGATGGGCCGGTCGTCGATCCTGCGGGTGATCGCCGGCATCATCGCCGACAACATCAGCGTGCGCGACGTCCACATCTTCGGCGTGGACTGCGGCAACAACGCCCTGCTGCCGCTCACCGCACTGCCGCACGTGGGGGCGGTCGTCACCCGCGATCAGCCCGACCGGCTCACACGGCTGACGAACCGGATCCGCGCCGAGATCGCCCGCCGGCAGGAGCTGCTCGCCGAGCAGGGGTTCGCCGATGTCGCCGAGCAGCGCAAGAACACCACCGGCGACGACCGGCTGCCCTACATCGTGGTCCTCTTCGACCGCTGGGAGTCCTTCCACGCGACGTTCCAGAACCAGGATGCCGGCGCCCTGATCGACGCCTGGCAGCAGATCATCCAGGAGTCCTCCTCCGTGGGTGTGCGGCTGGTCATCACGAACGACCGGACCGGGCTGGTGGGACGGCTGTCGACGATGATCGACGACAAGTTCGTCATGCGGCTGACCGAGATCAGCGACTACTCCTCGATCGGAATGAAGACCAAGGAAGTGCCGGGGCACATGCCTCCCGGTCGTGCTTTCCGCAGCGGTGCGCTGTCGGAGATCCAGCTCGCGCTGCTGGATTCCGATCCGGACGGCACTGCCCAGGTCCGGGCGCTGCAGGCCATCGGCCGTGATGCTGCTCAACGTGAGGCGGACGTCCCGCGCCGCCTGCGCCCGTTCCGGGTCGACAACCTGCCCACCCGGATCTCGTTCGCCGAGGCGCTCGCGCTGGGCGACGACGAGCGGGCCGGTGCTGGGCTGGCCGGTGCTGGGGCCGGCGGGGTGCTGGGCGGCGGTGTGCTGGTGGACGGCAGGCGCCTCGAACCCTATGAGCTGCCGATCGCGGTCGGCGGCGACACGCTGGCGATCCGGCCGCTGTCCGTTGTCGAGGACGGGCCGACGTTCCTCGTGGTCGGGCCGCGGAAGTCGGGGCGGTCGAATACCCTGCAGCTCGTCACCGACTACGTGTTCGAGCAGGACTACCGAGTGCTGCTGGTCGTGCCGCGCACGTCCCCGCTGCGGGCGCTCGGATCGGATCCTCGGGTGCTCGCCACCTTCACGCTGGAGACCCAGAAGGATGAGGGCAAGGAGAAGCTCGCCGAGTTCGCCGAGTTGACCAAGGCACGGCAGCGCACGGCCCTGATCATCGACGACATGGAGCTGCTTGGCTTGGACGGGTGGCTCGTCGAGGGCATCGAGGAGCAGGCCAAGCTGTGCCGCGACTCGGAGAGCTTCGTCATGGCGTCCGGAACGCCGGACGAGCTGGGCAGCTCCTATCGTGGGCCGGCAGTGGCGCTGAAGAAGTCTCGCTCAGGCGTCATTCTCAACCCGCAGGGCACCAACGACGGCGACATCTTCGGCGCGCGTCTGCCGCGCTCGATCGGCGCAGGCGGGGGCAACAAGGGCCGCGGGCTGCTGTTCCGCGCCGGCCAGTGGGAGCGCATCCAGGTCCCGCTCGTCGAGGTGCCGGTCGTCGGACATCGTCAGTAAGGCGAGATTGCGGATACGGTGCGGCGCCGGCGGGGGCCGACGATGGCTGAGGCCGGTGATGGCTGAGGCCGGTGAATGCGAAGTGAACGAGGCAGCGAGGCGATCAGCCTTTCTCAGGATCTGTTCATGCGGAATCGCGCGGTGGAGGGCGAAAGTTAACCCGGGCTGTCGATAGGTTGGAGGCACATGGTTCGCCTGAGGACCGTGTGGCATTTCCCCTCAAGAAAGGAACCACCATGTCTGTTGGTGCAGAACTCTCCACCCTCTCCGCCCTGAACACCACCTTCAAGAACAACGCCGATGCTGCCATCGACATCAAGACCCAGGTCTCGAACGGTGTCGACAGCTCCGTCTGGACCGGTAAGTACTCGGACGAGTTCCGTGAGGCTTGGACCACCTACTCCAAGAACCTCGACACTCTGAACGAGGCCCTGCTCAAGGCCGCTGAGGATGTGCGCACGAACCACAACAACATCGCAGCCGCCACCGGTGAGCCGGACCGCCTCTGATCCCCATCAGAGGTCCAGTACTCATCTGGACTTGGACGTCGAGTAGGGCCGAACCTCAGGGTTCGGCCCTACTGCTATTCACGTGAGTGCGCTGCTCGATCGGGAGAGCGCCGCTCGTTCCCCGCTCCTTCCGGCCGTCCGGGCGAAACGACGTTCTTCGCGCTTGGTCGGACAAGTCCGTGCCGCTCGTTCGGGAGAGAGCCACTCATTGTGTGAGCGCTGACTTGCCTCAACCGATCCCGTCAGCGGAACTGAGCTGGGAAAGCGCCTCCACCGCTCCTCATGATCGGCGTGACGATTCACGCTGATCGATCTGCGAATTTGCGCTGATTGATCTGGAATCCACGCTCCTCCCCGGGTCTGCTACTGTTGCATACTCGATTATTGTAATCGAACAGTAATCTTTTACTACTCCCTTTACTCCTGTTCTGGTTGGGTCGTGTCCGTGGCTCCTCGTAGGGTGGGTCCAACAGGTCAGGGAACTCCGGTTCCCGCCGGGCCTGAGGGGTCGGGACCACTGCGATGGGGCAGGAACAGGGGGTGAACGCAGGTGACGGGCACGGATGAGCGGACCCGCCATGGGAGGTCGGAGAACGGGCCCGCCGTGACTGCGTTGCAGGCGTTTCTGCCGGGCCATGATGTGGTGGCGGTGCAGCGGCTGCGGTTCCTGGCCGAGGCGGTGATCGAGGAATGCTTCGCCCGCCACTTCGACGACCTCACCCCACCGAAGGATGAAGCGCTGTCGGAGTGGGTGGCCGAACGGTTGGACGGCACCCATGTCACCGTGATCGCAGCCGTCCTCGACACCACGATCGGCAAAGCCTACGGGCACGCCCGGGTGGCGACCGTTGCCTGCTACGGACTGCCGAAGCTCTTCGCCGCGGCGCTCAAAGGCGAGATCACGTATGTCCGGTTGGAGTACGCGGCCCGGCG
>NZ_JAJTWW010000008.1 GCF_021729135.1 Brevibacterium daeguense | reverse complement strand
TCGATCGCGAACACGACCGAAGGGGCGAGGACGACCGGCGCGACGCCGAGGCCGGCGATCGCCGCGGCGACGGCTGGGGCGAGAATGATTTTCTTCAAGGGAATGCCTTTCGGGTGAGGGGAGATCTTCTTGAAGGTAGCGCCCTCACCGCTAACGCCAAACTTGTGTTCAGTTTTGGTCTCGAGGTCATGGAGGGCAGCCGCCTGCGTGCCTCCTCGCCGGTCGTTCGGGGTCGCAGCCTCGGCAGTCCGGCAGAGCCGGCTCGGCGACGTGGCGCTACGGCTTCTGCCGGGTGATCACCACGAGCTCGTCGGCGCTGATGAGCAGCTCGGCCAGCGCGAAAAGCCGGGCGGCCTTGGCTGCGTACTTCTGCTGGGTCTCGACCGGCTCCCGGGACAGCTCGTCATCCGCTGCGCGATGGCTGTAGTCGGAGGCGAGCCCCTCGGCTGCCAGATTCAGCAGCGCTCGGTCGTGGTTCGAAAGCCGTTCCCGCAGCTCGGCCATGGTTCCTCTCCTGTGGTTGGTGAACGAGTGTCGCATGGCGGTGACATCGTGGCAGCTCGATTGGCGCACTTGGCCCCGCATCGGAGGGATGAGGACCGCAGCCAGGGCCGTTCGGCGGGAGCCCTGGCATGGCTTTCAGCGATCTGCTCGGGCTTCGACGCTGTGCGCTCCTTCGGGCTGGTCATGTCCTGGCGTCGTCTACAGGTCGCGTTGCCAGATCTGACCGACGAGGTCGTGGCCGAAGCTGGAGTGGTACTCCTCTTCCACGAGGTGGAAGCCTGCCGCCTGCCAGATGCGCTGGGCCGATGCCTGCACATCGTTGGTCCACAGGCTGATGCGCTGGTAGCCGGCGGTCCAGGCGAAGTCGAGGCACGTGTCCACCAGCTTCCCGCCCACTCCCTGACAGCGTGCGCTGGGATGTACCAGCAGGCTGACCAGCTGGGCAGTCACCGGGTCGGCTGTCACGCAGAAGACGCACCCGAGGCGCTGCCCGTCCGCTTCGGCGATCCAGGCGGCCTCACGGGCAGGGTCGTGGTCACTCGCGTATTCGGCGACCGTGCCGGCTACCAGGGCTTCGAATTCGCAGCCCCACCCGAACTCCTCGGCGTACACCTCGCCGTGGGCCATCACCACCCACCCCAGGTCCCCGGGTCGGTCGAGGGTCCGGATCGTGATCCTCCTGCGCCGTGCACGTTCCGAACTGTCGTGCTGCTGGGCCCCTTCGCCCATGGTTCTCCTCCCGTTGATGCTGAGCTCTTCGGAATTGTCTGCCCCGTTCCGCATCGTCGCCCGACGGCGGGATCGGCGGCTCACGGCGATCTGCCGGATTCTTGTTTCAGATGATCCCGTCCTCTTCGCTGTCCTCCTGCCGGGACCAGTACCGCGGCCGGGTCTTGACGATGTGTCCTTCTTCGCATTTCCGGTACTCCCAGAGCTGTCCGTGTTCGTCAGGGCGGACCTCTCCGGGCGGGAGGTTCGCGTCCTCTCCGCATTCCGCGCAGTGATTATTGATGTATCGCCGGATCAGTTTTCCGTAGTTCCGTGCTGACATCGGGGCTCCTTTCTCAGTGCGGTGATCTGTTCGGTTCTCAATCCTCAGGGCGCTTGCCTTCGTCTCCCGCGTGCCTGTCCTCAGCGGCAATGTCCTCGATGTCGATCCAGATGCAGTCGAGAGCGTCCAGCGCGTCGGCTACCTCGGGGTGGGACAGCATGGTCTCCTCGTCGACAGCCGGACCGCTGAGGCATTCCGGGTCTCTGATCGACAGGAGCGCCCGCGCGAAGGCGACCCGTGCCGGATGCGGGGCTGAAGGCATGTCCGTCATCGACTTCCTCTCGTGCTGCTGGTTCCCGAAACGCTGTCCATTCGGTCCGCAGGTGCCGCTCGGCTCGCTCGTTGCCGTCGATTCGCATGTGAGAACGGCCGCAAGGAGCAAGAACCTGAACGAGAGGACTTCATCATTGAACGGAGCCCAGCTGGTGTTCGGCTGCGACGAGCACATCGTCGGTCATCCGGCGCAGGGGCGACGTCGGCGGTGATCGGTGACAGCGGCACCAGACCCAAGCCGACCGCCGCCTTCCGCCCGCCGCCGTGCCTCCCACGACCAACCCGGCGCGCAGCGCCGGCCCCGAGAACTAGCCCGGCGCTCGCGTCAGCGAGCCGCTCGCGTGTGCGCCGATCGGCGGTTCCACGACCTGCGCGAGAGAGATGCCGCAGCCTGCACTCCATGAGATCGGTCGTCTCTGCCGGTGGGCGAAGCTCCGATGTGCCACCGCCATAACCTTCAATTCGCGTTGCATGAGCTTTCAAATGTGTTCTCCAGCTGCGGTCGCACCGGACGATGCTCGCGCCATCGAGCACAGGGTAGCGATGGTCAAAGTCGACGACGCAATAGCCTTGACTCTCGCCTTCGGAATCACCCTGCCGGATCCCCTCATGTTCGTCCTCGCGGAGCACCGAGTAGCGATGCGCCTCTTGCCACGGCAGTTCGCGCTGACTGGCTCCAGGACAATGTGGGACGTTCGACTAAAGTGAGGCCCCTGCCCGCAACCCCACACGAACCGCGACGAGTCATTACACGCCGTCTAGGTATTGGATGATGTACCTATGGCGGGCAAGAACAACGTAGCGAAGCTCCACCACTACGTGCCACAAGGATACCTTCGTGGATTTGCCACGGATTAGGAACGAATCACCACAATTCCTCTCGACCGTTCCCGGAGGTCCTTCACAACTTCCGTGAGGAACGTGGCGGCCCAGAATCACTTCCACACGGGCGAGGAGCTTGAGGAACCAGACTGGTTCGAGAAGGCCTTGAGCGGGGTCGAGGGCGAAGCCATCAAGACCATCAAGAGCTTCGAGAGGGGTGAGTTCCCTCTGTCCGAAACAGACAGGTGGGCATTTTCCTACTACATGGCACTGCAGAGCGCGCGCGGGCCGGACACTCGAAAGACAATGGAGTATCTCCACGCAAGCATGGTCAGGCTCGAGATCGGGGCTGGTGGACGCAAGAATGTCGGCCGGTGGATCCGCCGCAAGTACGTGGTCGAGCCATCCCCAGAGCAAGAGGACCGGATCTGGGAAGAG
The DNA here is from genome assembly GCF_021729135.1 of Brevibacterium daeguense. Lineage (GTDB taxonomy): Bacteria > Actinomycetota > Actinomycetes > Actinomycetales > Brevibacteriaceae > Brevibacterium > Brevibacterium daeguense. The sequence goes on along the minus strand of NZ_JAJTWW010000008.1, from coordinate 177,975 downwards.
GGCATCCAGCCCGGAGGGCCGCCCATCAGCTCCACCAATCTCGCCCATATCCAACATCTGGTGGAGATCGCCCAGGAACTGACGTCCTATCTGGCAACCCGACCATGGAGCCTGGTGCGCTTCAACCGACGTTCCCTCATCACGTCGGACTCACCAGTAAGCCTGATCCGCCAGCCCAATGACGAGCCGTGGGAAGGGGTCGGCTTCGCGACGGCGTGGGGAATCGCGTTTCCCCTAACGAGGAAGCTCGGGCTACTCATGAGCGATCCAATGGTGGTGCTTGGTGGACTCGAAGCAGGCGACCCGCGAGTGCAAGAAGTGAGGTCTTCGGTCCTCCGTGGGGATATTGACCGCATCGAGGCAGGGACTACCGCCATGGAGAAGCTCTTCAACGAGCACGCTGCCTATTCGGCAAGGGAGTACGTCTACCACCACCCGGAGGACGCCGGGTTCGTCCCGGAGGACCTCCCTGAGCCAAACTTGATCAATATCCGAGCGCAGGGTGGCCTCATGGGTATGGACTTCGATGGCGAGCCATTATTCCACCCGGATGAACATCAGGAAGGGCATGACGATGTCGGAGAGCCAGTCTAGAAACTGAGGTACACCCGTCCTTTGGCAATCTGCGTCGTACTCGACGTCGACCTCTAAGGACCGGCTCGACTGGGGTGGCGAAGCCCGGACAAGCACCCGGACTCTGACCCAGTGGCGGTGTCAAAAAGGATGAGCATTCGGTTCAACTGGGGCGACGTGGTGGAATTTTGATTGCCTGTCTAAACAACCGTCTGCCTGGGGGGTTATCTTCCTGGCCTTGGGTGGCGATCAATGACGATCTGATTCCGTTGGCTCGTGAGCGCCTTGTCTAGAAGCTCTTCGGTCGCCAGCCCGATAGATATTTGTCTGCGAGCTGAAGAACTTCGTCATCTCCAAGCGTATTGCGCACGTTGCCTACGACCGTCTTAACCGCAACTTCAGAACCAAATATTTGAATCAGGAGCTCCCAAGCTAAGCGATCTTCAGTCTTGATGTGTCGAGAGTCCATCGACTGCGATCGTGCAGTGGACTTGAGGGAGCGGAGAACCGCTCGTAGAAGCACAGGATCGTCGCTCGGCTTCAGCGGCGTCTTACCGGTGTGAGATTGAATGGCGTCGTAGACGCGCCAGGCATCCCATTCACGTGCAGGTTCTGCGGGCGGAGCCTTCTTCACGCGTTCGACAAACTCAGTCTGAATTTGTTCGGCGAACGCTTCGCTCACGAGCTTGAGACCAGCGCCCTCTCGGTATCCGACGCTGTGGATCAAGTCTAGTTGCGAGGAGTAGGTCTCGACGCCCTCAAGTATCTCCACAACAAGTGCTTCACGCCCTGCCTCGTCCTCCACGCGGCGGAGAAGACGAAGGACAACGCGGCCAACGGTTATGTTGCGGCGTCCAAAGTCAAAGAAGCCTCGCGGCTCCTTCTCTGGAATGGCGTCGATGAGGTTCAGTAGCGTAATTGATCCCGGGACGATCATCTCGGTCGTGAACTTTGACTCGTACGAGGTGAGCCCTTCGAGAACGGTCTCGAGTTGCTCAGGCTCCAATCCAGTCAGGTACTCCTTGAGTGCTAATCCATCGCCCAGTAGTTCAAAGGCGTGCTCGGAGTTTCGGAACGCGACGAGTTCATCGGGTGCTACCCGATCGAAATATAAGTTGAGGAAGTCGATGTGTGCCATCCTGTGGGCAATTCGCCACGTACTGAGCCAGTCATTCCCGTAGTGATTGTTCTCGATGTACTGCAGCGCGGCAGGGAACACCCGGTTGAAGAGTGCCCGAATCACGTCGTCGTCACCTGGGAACTTCGCGAGCAGTGCAGTAACGGATTCCTGGGCCCGCTCGTCTTTGCGTCCCATGATGTCGTGCGTACTCGTAAGCTCGCTTCGAAGTTTAGATAGTTGATGTGAAAGTTCGGGACGGAAGACACGAAGTGCCTCCATTGCGAGGAGGTCGACAAGATCGACTTCATTGCCAAGGCTCCTAATCGTGGACCTGGCGGAGATCGCGTAACGCGTGACATCACGCATGTTCGAGAAGTGCGGGTCGATCACTTCCCAGTAGACGTCACTCCATCGGCTGTCATCGAGCGTGGCGTTTGCGACGGGGGAGAGGATGCGATTCAGTTCTTCGACGACCTGGGATCGAAGCAGTCTCCCGGGTGCCTGCGGAACATCGAAGCTCAGCTGGACGATCTTCTCGAGATACGCCCGTCCAGGGACGCCGTCTTCGGTGAGGGCTTGCTCTACGCGTTCTCGGTCAAAAGCGAGCACGTAGATGATGTTCGGGAAGCTGGCCGTCAGGCGGACGAGTTTGAAGATCTCGCGGATCTCGATCGTGGTGAGCCGGTCGATGTCGTCGATGACGACCACAATCGGTTGTGTGAGTGCGGTGAGCTCCTTGGTGATTTCTTCCCGCACCATCTTCGCGCTGTGGTCTGCGTTGGTTGTGCCTGCCAACCCCGCGAGCGCAGCTGCGGCCGCCTCTCCTGCGGTCGCAGCACCCGGGATGGGAATGAATTGAGAGACAGGCTTAAGGATGCCGGCGTACTGGGCGAGCCAGTCCGCTGTCTTGCCGAAGCGGCTCTTGCTCCGAACGTTGAGCTCAGCACCGATTTCGGTGAAGAAGAAGTTGACGAGCTGGTTCGAGCCGGAGAACATCCAAGGGTTAAAGTCGACGACTGTTAGAGCCGGCTCAGCCTCAAACTGTTCGCGCATCAGATTGATGAATGAGCTCTTGCCGTGCCCCCACGGCCCCAAGACGCCCACCACGAGTCCTTGGCTCGTGTCGAGCTCCCGGATTGATGCTGCGAAGTCGTGCGCGACTGGTGCACGTCCCAGATCGTCGTCGACCGATGAAGTGATTGGTGCGTCGATCGGCGGTTTCTCTTGGGGGTGATCGGTGCTGCTCATGTGCCGTACTTTTGCGCCTTGCCTTGAATTTGGTACTTACGCCCAGAGGCTCGTTGATTTGTAGACCTTGCAGGGTCTATGCAGAGTAGCATGCGGGCCGTGACATCGACCTCATCATAGGGGGCTCGCTTCGCAGGATGACGGTTCGCGTGAGCAGGTGGTCGCCGCGATTGAGCTTCTAGAGGACTCAGTGCCCTGACTTCCCCGCCCCCCAGCTCCCTCGCCCGGTGCCGTCGACAGCCTCAACCGGCACCGTGTTCGGGCGGCTCAGTCCGGTAGCGAGAGGTCCGGGAAGACCTGGGCCCGAAGACGGTGATGGGAGGAAGCCCCTATGGAAAGTTCGTCGGTGTCGGAAAGCACCGAGAGCCTGTTCCTGATGTACGCGGTGTTGATGCGAACGAAGGGGGCGGAGACGACGGCATCGGACGTCCATGACGCATGGTCGGCCTGGATGTCCGGCGTGGACCCACCGCCGCAAATGGCGCTTGCCTGCGTAGGAGGACATCATCGGGCGGGACTTGTGCCCGGTGAACACGCTGGACTTTAGAGGCGTTTCCAATCGTGGCGACGTGGTGGAGTTCCGGTTTAACGTCTAGCGTTATTGACGCGTCGCGTTATATGCTTAACGTGTGATCAGGTCGTTCGCTGATAAGGACACCGAGCGCCTCTGGCATCGCGAGCGCGCGCCGTCTATCGATCCTCGGATACACCGGGTGGCACTACGCAAACTTCGTCAAGTGGGATCCGCTGTCATCCTGGATGATCTGCGGAGCCCGCCAGGCAACCGGCTCGAGGCATTGAAGGGCGACCGAGCTGGTCAGCACAGTATCCGGATCAACGACCAGTGGCGGATCTGCTTCAGGTGGACAGACGCTGGACCAGAGGAGGTAGAGATCGTTGACTACCACTGACAAGATTTCGCCAATCCATCCCGGTGAAGTGCTTATGGAAGACTTCATCGAGGGTTTCGGCATCACACAGAACAAGCTCGCGGTATCGATTGGCGTGCCGCCTCGACGGATCAACGAGATCGTGCATGGCAAGCGCGGGATAACTGCGGACACCGCATTGCGCCTTGGAAAGTACTTCGGAACCTCTGCGGAATTCTGGATCAATCTGCAGAGTCACTACGAGCTCGACCTCGCCGAGGATCGAGTAGGGGATGAGATTGCAGCGATCACGCCACTGAAGGTTGCGTGACGCGTGTGATTGGAGACGTAATTCCGCTACTGAACGCGGTGGAGTTCCGGTTCAATGTCTGAGAAGTCCGAGTCGATCATTCGCGGTTCCCACTGAACACGGGCGGCATCACTTGAACGCCGCACTCGGCATCGCGTGACCTCCAGGAGGCAACGAGGTGGATCGGTCGAAGTCCTGCGCGGTCGTTCTCGGCATACTGGTGGCATGAGGGGAACCGATCGCCCCCGGGCGGTGGAGAGCCGCCGTGAGGGGACCAGGTGGACCAGTGTGGGCGCCAACACCATGCTGGCCATCCTGTTGGCCGCAGTTCTCGCACCAGCTTCGATCGGCCCCGCATTGACCTCCCGGCCAGGACCGTGGGAGTTCATCACCGTCGCGGCGATTGTGGTGGCTCACTCGAGCGTCGTCTTTCGGCATCGACCGCTGGGGTTGATTCTGTGCTCGGCGGCGATGCTCGTGCTCCTGGCGGTTCCGGGGTTCATGCAGACGACTGCCGAGGGCGAGCCCGTCGGCCCCTTTCCCGCCATTCTGCTGCCGAGTTCGCTCACGTTTGTCGTCGTGCTGTACTCCATTGCGGCACACGCCCAGCGTCCCTGGCCAGCCCTGGCGCTGGCAATCGGGCTGGTCGGTTCCGTGGCCGTGGCTGCAGGGGTGGGGCTTTCTCCCTTCTGGGACGCAGGCGAGCCGGCCGGGATACCGGAAGATTCCATCCTGCGGCTGCTGTCGCGGTTCGCCGTTCTTGGCTTGCTGGTCGGGCTGGTGTTGGCTGCGTGGGCGCTCGGGAGGTACCGGAGCGTGCGCATGGACTACCTCGCCGCCTTGCGCGAGCGAGCGGAGCGGGCCGAAGCCGACCGGGAGCAGCATGCCGCTCGAGTTGCCGCGGAGGAGCGCGAGCGCATCGCCCGCGACATGCATGACGTTGTTGCGCACTCGTTGGCGGTGATCGTCCGACAGGCCGACGGTGGGCGGATGGTGGGAGCGAGAGAGCCCACCGTCGCCTTGGAGGCCCTCGACACGATCGGCCAGACGGCCCGCGAGGCGTTGGAGGACACTCGCGGTGTCCTGCACCGGCTGCGGTCGGATGACGAGGCGGCCCAGGTGGGCGCGGACAATGTTCCCGACTTGGTTGAGCGGATGCGCGCCAGCGGTGTCGATGTTGAGCTGACAGTACTCGGCGAACCGGTTGGTCTGACGGGGACGGCTTCGATGGCCATATATCGCGTCGTGCAGGAATCGTTGACAAATGTCGTCAAGCATGCAGGTCCCGAGGCGCGAGCCGCGGTCACCGTCGAATATCGCGACGACGGGGTCGACGTGACGATTCGCAACGGTGGGAGCCGCGCATCCACGTCGCCAGCAGTCTGCGAGCTGGAGAAGGGCGGCCACGGGTTGCTCGGCATGCGCGAGCGGGTCACGCTTGAGGGTGGGGAGTTGAGTGCCGGGCCCACCGCTGAGGGATACGAGGTGCGAGCGTGGCTTCCGGCGACTTCGGGCAGGAATGAGGTCTCATGATTCGCGTCGGTCTTGTCGACGATCAGGAACTCGTGCGCACCGGCCTGGCAATGGTCATCGACGCGCAGGACGACATGCGAGTCGTCGGTCAGGCCGCCGACGGCGCCGCAGCGCTCGACCTCGTTGCTGCGACGGGATGCGATGTCGTCCTCATGGACGTGCGGATGCCGGGAATCGACGGCGTCGAGGCGACGGCCCGGATCCTTCAGCGTCATCCGGACAAGCCGCGAATCATCGTGCTCACGACGTACGACCTCGATGACTACGCATTCGCTGCCCTCAAAGCGGGGGCAAGTGGATTCCTCCTCAAGGACGCAGCGGCGCAGGACGTGCTCTCCGCGATCCGTGCGGTCCAGGCCGGCGACGCAGTGCTTGCACCATCTACGACGAAGCGGCTCCTCGCCCGAGTGACCCGTGATCTGCCGGCCCCGAGCACCGAACCGGATCCGCTGCGCCTGCTGACCGAGCGAGAGCGCGAGGTCTTGCTGCATATTGCCAAGGGAGCAAAGAACGCCGAGATTGCGGCCGCGCTCTATCTCTCGGAAGCGACGATCAAGTCGCACGTCCGTCGGCTGCTGAGCAAACTCGGTCTGCGTGACCGGGTCCAGGCCGTCGTGCTGGCATACGAAAGCGGACTCGTGCGCCGGGACGGGTAAGGCAGCCGTGTAAGTGCTCGGTTTCTGCGCCGGCGTTCATTTCGCGGGCGACATCTGGTCAGCAGCGGACCGTGACGAGCGCGGCGTGGGTGGGCCCGATATCGCCCACCGCTCCGCCAGCCAGTGCATGCCGGCAACGGCGATCATCATGCCCGCCAGCAACTGTGCCGTGGTGGCCAGGTTCATCAGGGGCGTGGCAGGTTCGGCCCCGCTCGGCAACAGCAATCCGCTGAGGATGCTCCACGCGCCCCATCCGGCCATCGCACCTGACCCTACCCACGCGAGCACGAGCGGAACCCACGTCGGCAGTCGGATCGTGCCGAAGGCGAGGAGCAGGACCCCGACCATGGCGCTGATCGTGAATGCGGCGTGGATCGCGTGGACCAGCAATTGATCGACGCCCTGTCCAGCGGCCATGGATTCGGTGAGGCCGATGGTTGAGCCGGTGGACCACATCACCTGCAACGACAGCGTGATCAGCGCACTGACGGACGCCAGCACGGCGACCAGTCGAAGAGGAGTTCGATGTGGCGGAGCGGATGCTGTCGTCAGTGGCTTGCCCAGCAGTCCTCCCCATCGATCGACAGCGTAGAGCACGAACAGCGTGCTCAGGCCGAGCCCCTGCAACGTGAAGCCGCCGTACACCATGAGGGGCACCCAGGGATCGAGAAATTCCGGGGCTGGGGGATCGGACCCGGGGCCCGGCAACAACCGAGCGGCTTGCTGCGCTGCGAAGCCCAACGCGATCGGCGCGAGCAATCCGACAGCGCCCCAGCTCACGAAGAGGAGAGGAGTGGCGCCGACCCGGCGGCCGAACGGACGAGTCAGCAGCAGGATCAGAGCCACCAGAATCACGTCCATCAGGAGCGTGAGAACATTTGCGCCGAGCGCGAGGCCCTGGCTCGAGGGATCTCTCAGGGCACTGGCTTCCGGAATGCCGATCGGGATTCCGAGGATCCAGGCGACTTTCAGGCTCAGGTACGGGAGGCACGCCAGCACGGTGGCGATGGCAGTGGATGAACGAAGCAGCTGTGTATTCATACCCCTCACTGTCCGCGGTCCGGCGCCAGCCCACATCGCCCTGTCGGATGGGCCCCTTCATCCCGCGGGCTGAATCAGGCCCGGTCAGCCTTGCACCTTCAGGAATGTGAAGCGCTCCGGATCTTGGTCCTGGGCGGTCGTGAGGTGTTCCTGAGTAGAGCTACTAGGGTGGTGAACGAGGAAGCGGATCAGATCCGTTCACACTCGATGAAGGAGCCCTGAACCATGAGTTTCACTGTCTATCTGTCCGGCGAGATTCACACCGATTGGCGCGACGAGATCCAACGCGGCGCGGAGGCCGCCGGTTTGGATGTGGTGTTCACCGCGCCGGTGACCGATCACCCTGCCAGCGACGCCGCCGGCGACCACCTGGGTGAGGCCGAAAGCCAGTTCTGGCGCGATCACCAGTCCGCCAAGGTCAATGCCATTCGCACGCGCACCCTCGTCGAGCAGAGCGATCTCGTAGTGGTGCGCTTCGGGGACAAGTACAAGCAGTGGAACGCCGCCTTCGACGCCGGCTACTGCGCTGCCCTGGGCAAGCCCTACGTGACCCTTCACGACGCAGGTATCGTCCATCCGCTCAAGGAAGTCGACGCCGAGGCTCAGGCCTGGTGCACGACCACCGACCAGGTGGTGGAGACCCTGCGGTACGTGCTCCGGTAGTGAGTGTGTGGCCGGACGATGTTTCCGGCCAAGCGTGCCCGAACCGGCACTGTCACACCGCGGGTCTGCGAGAATTGCTCGGTATGGCAAGCCGCGCTGATTCCGATGAGTACTACATTCTCGACCTGTTCGACGAGATTCTCGGGGAGAGCGGGCGCCGCCAGGCAACGTTCGACTGGTTGCGCGGCGACCCGTCCTTGTCGCGACCGCGCGGGACGAAGCTGCCCGTGGACGGGTACTGGGCCGAATTGAAGCTCGTCGTCGAGTTCCACGAGGAGCAGCACACGAATTCGTCACCGTTCTTCGACCGCCGCCAGACGGTATCCCGTGTCGACCGCGGCGAGCAGCGCCGACTCTACGATGAGCGCAAAGCGCTGCTCATTCCCAAGCACGGATTGCGCCTCATCGTGCTCGACAAATCGGCCTTCGTGGTGAAGTCAAAGCGGATCGTCAGAGACCGTGAGAGGGACCTTGCTGTCGTCCGCAGGATTCTCGAGCCGTGAACGAGCAGGTGCACCGCTGCCCCGTTTCAGTACACCATGACGCGGTTGAGTACTGCTGACCCACAGGGCGGATCAGCGGTATGGCTCCTCACCCGCAGCAGAGATACGGCCCGGATCCCTGCGGTGGGTTGTGCCGAGGGCCCGCTCCAGCGGGATGCTGCCGTCCTGCCAGGGAGTCAGTGCCCAGGCGACCAGGTAGGCGCCGACGCCCAGCACTGGAAGCAGGAAGGACAGGAGGATCAGCAGGCGGGCCAGCCATACGTTGAGCCCGAGTCGCGCGGCGATGGCTCCGCCGATGCCCCCGAACAACCGTCGAGGGCCGCGCCGCAGGCCGGATTGGCGAATGAGGTCAAAGATCTTTCCCATACCTGGAACCGTACGCTCATGAGGTCCAAGCCGCACTGGGGGTGGCCCCCGACCTGACGGAGGTTATCCGGATGGTTCGTGCTCACGTACGCTCGACCCGAGGCCACTCGAGGAGGAGCGTGCACATGGGGATCGGCGACAGTGAGGTCGAGGCGTTGGTGTTCGACATGTTCGGAACCGTCGTCGATTGGCGCGAGGGAGTCGCGACCGGAGTCGCCGACTGCTTGGGAGAGTATCTGCCGTCGCTGGACCCGTGGGAGTTCGCGGACCTGTGGCGGTCGGAATACCAGCCCGCGATGGAGCAGGTTCGCAACGGCAGTCGTCCCTTTGTGCGCTTGGACGTGCTGCATCGGGAGAACCTCGACACCGTCCTCGCCCGCTTGGAGGTCGATCCGCGGATGATCCCCGCACAGGTCCTCGACGAGGCGAATCTCTCCTGGCATCGACTCGACCCCTGGCCCGACGTCATCCCTGGGCTCACCCGGTTGTGCCAGGACTTCATCATCGCCCCGCTGTCGAACGCGAACGTGCGCCTGGCGATCGATGTGGCCAAGCGTTCCCAGATTCCATGGGACGCGATCCTCGGTGCAGAAGTCGCAGGAGCATACAAGCCGGACCGCGCAGCCTATGTGCGCACCGCAGAAGTTCTCGGCCTTGCACCGGAGCAGGTCATGATGGTGGCCGCACACAACAGTGATCTTGCCGCCGCCCAGGCGGCTGGACTGCGCACTGCCTTCGTCGCCCGCCCTGCCGAGCACGGCCCGGGCCAGACGAGCGACCTGGCTCCCACGGGCGACTGGGACGTCGTCGCGGTTGACTTCGCCGGTCTGGCCGACCAGCTCGCTTCCGAGTCCCAGGAGACAGCATGACCTACGAGGCGCACCACATCTCCCAGTCGATCCGCCGCGCGCCCTCAGACGTTGCCGCATTCGCGGGCGATCCGAGGAATCTGCCCCGCTGGGCGGCCGGTCTCAGCACCGGCATCCGGCTGGAGAACGGACGGTGGATCACCGATTCTCCGATGGGCGTCGTCGAGGTGCGCTTCCTCGGAGGAGTCGATCTCGGCATCCTCGACCACGACGTGATACTGCCCGACGGCACAGTGGTCCACAACCCGCTGCGCATCCTGCGCAACGACGACGGCAGCGAAGTCGTCTTCACCCTCTATCGACTGCCGTCCGCCACGGACGACGAGTTTGCGCGAGATGCCGCGATGGTGCGGGAAGACCTCGCTCGCCTGCGTGACATCCTCGAAGCTCACGATCCCTGATCACTGTTCGCCTTCCTCGCGCAGTCGCGGTTCGACGCGGCGCTCGGGGCGGATTCCCGCCTTGTCGGCGTAGAACGCTCGGACGCCGTCCATGTCCTGTGCAATATCGCCGGAGAGCTCGAGCGTCGGGCCGAGACCAGCAGTCCTGGTGGTGCGATCGACGAAGCCGAGGGTCACCGGCATCCCCGTCTCCCGGGCGATGCGATAGAAGCCGGATTTCCAATGCGAGTGTGCTCCGCGGGTCCCGTCGGGGGTGATCACCAGCCCGAAGACCTCGCCCGCTCGGACGCGCTCGACGACTTCGGCGACAACCGTGCTCGGCGATTCGCGATCGACGGGAATTCCCCCCAGCGCGCTCATCACCGGGCCGCGCCAGCTCTTGAACAGGCTCTTCTTACCCAGCCAGCGAACATTCATATCCATCCGCCAGGCGATGCCCAGCATGAACACGAAGTCCCAGTTCGAGGTATGGGGGGCGCCGATGAGCACCGTGGGGCGGTCAGGAGCGGGCTCGGTGGTCAGCGTCCAGCGGCTGACCGACCAGAATGCGCGCGCGGCGAGGCGTCGGAACATGGTCCTACGCTAGATCACCTGCGAAGACCCACGGCGAGTGGTGTCGGTCCAGGCCGGTTGAGCCGCGGTTTCCGTCCGCAGCGCGTGGATCACGCGTCGAGACTTCTGACGTGGTTCACCAACGGGGCGGTGTTCTCACGGCTGAGCTCAGTGGTCGGGTGCTCATACATCGCGAGCATCCCCCTGTCGTCAGCACTCGGGTTCTTCTTGCGCTTGAGAACAAACCGCATGATGCTCATGACGAGTCTGTCCACACCGCGCAGCCTGGTGAAGTCGAAACCGCCCCGCAGGTAGAAGCGCGTCGTGCGCTCGAGCTGCTCGGGAGTGAGATTCTGCTCCCAGACGCCTTCGACCGTCTCCGGACGGCCAGGGTTCGCGCCGGTGTGCCACAGCGCTACGTGCTTGCCCTTGAGCAGCGGCCAATGGCGCAGGAACGTGCGCAGGCCTTCGATTCGGGAGGCACGAAGCCCACCGCCGTGGATGACGACATCAGCGGAAGCGAGCTGCTCCCGGCTGAGATCCTGGGTCCTGACAATCTCTGCGCCGAGATCCTCGGCGATCCATTCGGCGTAGGTCTTCGTGAACCCGGTCTTCGACGTGTACACCACGAGCGTTCGCATGCGCCCAGCCTACTCAGGCCGCGCGGCCCGTCGATTGACCTTCTGAGGGAGGCGCAGCTCTTGTTGGCGGCACCGGGTGCTCGCTAACCTCAGCCCATGGCTATCAAGCTTGAGAATGTCGGAATCGCCGTGCGCGACCTGGAGGCCGCGATCGCCTTCTTCACCGATCTCGGTCTCACGGTTCTGGGTCGTGACACGGTCAGCGGCGAGTGGACCGACACGGCCGTCGGCCTCGATGGCAACCATGCGAACATCGCGATGCTCCAGACCCCGGACGGTCACGGGCGCCTCGAACTCTTCGAGTACATCCATCCTCGAGCGATCGAATCACCGCCCATTCAGCCCAATGAGATCGGAATGCACCGGGTCGCCTTCTCGGTCGACGACATCGACGAGGCGCTGGAGACAGCCGCGAAGCACGGGTGCCGCCCCCTGCGCGGTGTCGCGACATATGAGGACGTCTACAAGCTCACCTATCTGCGCGGCCCCAGTGGCATCATCGTGATGCTCGCCGAGGAGCTGAAGAAGAGCTGACTGACTCCGAGCTGCCCGAATCCAGGACGTTCGTGGGCATCGACCTGGCGGCCGATCCCACGCGCACCGGTCTCGCGGTCGTGAGCGGGAATGGCCGCTGCATCGTCGAGGATGTCCACGTCGGTGCTGATGACGACGATGTGGTCGAGGCGATCAGCACGGCCGACAAAGCCGGAGTCGATGTGCCAATGGGCTGGCCGGATCGGTTCGTCCAGCTGATCCAAGCTCATGCTCGCGGTGCCGTGGCTGCTCCTGCGTCCACCGGTCCCGAATGGCGTCGGGGCCTCGCCATGCGTGTGACGGACCGGATGGTCCACCGCGCCACGGGCCTCACTCCGCTGAGCGTCTCGACCGACCGAATCGCCCACCCTGCCATGCGCTGGGCCGGCATCGAGGCGCGGCTGCGGGACATCGGTGTCGATGTCGCCCGGGACGGCTCAGGTGCTGTCTGCGAGGTGTATCCCGCGGCAGCGCTGCGACGCTGGTCTCTGCCCCATCGCGGCTACAAGGGTGCGAAGAACGCAGGGGAGCGCTCTGCCCTGGTCGTCGCCCTGTCGGAGAAGTTGGCCCGGCTGGAGTGGAATGGACACCGAGACCTGTGCGTCGCCGACGACAATGCGCTCGATGCCGTGCTCGCTGCTCTCGTCGCCCGCGAGGTGTCTCACGGTCGCGGCGAGCCGCCGCCGGAAGAGCTGCGGGGGACTGCTCGCCGCGAAGGATGGATCTGGCTGCCGGAGGCGTAGGCGCACGAGTGTCTGCGGACGACCACCGGCCACCGGGCTCGCCGTCGTCAGTCGAGAGGAGGGCGTCTGCGGTTCTGCTTGATCTCCGACCGTCTGCGCTTTCCCTGGAGCCGGCGACGCTGAGATCCGCGGGTTCGACGCGTCGGACGACGGACGGCCGGTGGAGCCACTGCCTCGCGGAGCAGATCCGCGAGGCGTTCCCGCGCTGCGGCGCGATTGCGTCGTTGGGAGCGGTGCTCCGCCGCAGTGACGGTGAGCACTGTGCCCGACAGGCGAGCGGCGAGCCGTTCGAGCGCGAGTCGGCGCTGATCCTCGTTCAGCGCCGTCGTGGTTGCCAGATCGAGGCTGAGCTGCACGCGCGAATCGGCGGTGTTGACCCCCTGCCCGCCGGGGCCCGATGCGTGGGAGAACTGCTCGAAGAGCTCCCGGCCCGGCACCGTGAGCCCTCGGGGAGCTCCGGGGCCCGGAGCTGCGCGCAGATCGTCCACACCGACCAGTCTGCCGTACTCGCGTCACATCGGTGCAGACAGAGTCGGTCCATGCTCTGCCCTTGGCCGTTCAACCGTGACATGCTGGTTCGATGACGGCTGCGCAGGATGATCTTGTCAGGCGCCTCCGCAATCTGCTCGACGATGAGCCGGTGAAGCGAGAGGTCTCGATGTTCGGCGGCCGGTCGTTCATGGTCAACGAGAAGATGGCTTTCAGCGCCGCGAAGGATGGCGGGCTGCTGGTCCGCGTTCCTCCCGACCGCCATGCAGCGCTCCTGTCGGTTCCCGGAGCGCGCCAGGCGGAGATGGGCGCGGGCCGCGACATGGGTCCCGGCTGGATCGCTGTGGGGGCCGAATCGATCGACGACGACGAGAGCCTCAGCTTCTGGTTCGCGGTCGCGATGGACTTCAACCGAGCAGTGACCGGAGGCGGGCTGTAGCCATGGTCGCCGTGACCGTGCCCTCGGCTTCACAGTCGGCGCTCGGGTGCGTTCGGTAGCCTTGGCCGGAATGAATACCCTGGACTCGAAGCGCAGCACAGCGAGGCGCCATGCGCCCCTCATCGTCACGGAAGTCATCCTCGCGGCTTTCGCCCTGACCGCCGTATTCCGCGGGAACGGTACGGAGGCTCTTCTGCCCTCCGCCCTGTTCCTGGCGGCGCTTGTCCCACTGCCCGTCGAGAAGCTGGCGGCCGTGAGGATTCCCCTCCGACTCCAGCTGCTCTACGCCCTATTGCTGCTGTCTGGGCCCTTCTTCGGCAGTCACCTCCACTTCTACGCGGTATGGAGTCCGTGGGACACCGTCGTCCACTTCTTCTCGGGATTCCTCATCGCCCTCGCCGCGGTCTTCGCCCTGGGCGTCACCATCCGCAGGTACCGACTGGTCCTGCCGGTCTGGTTCGAGGCAGCAGTGGTGATCTCCGTCAGCGCATCCGTGGCCATGCTGTGGGAATTCGCCGAGTTCTTCGCAGATCTGACGATCGGCACCTCGTCGCAGCTGACCAACACCGACACGATGACCGACATGGTGGTGGGCACGCTCTCAGCCGTGATCGTGGCAGCCGCGTTCATCCTCTACCGGCAGAGGGGATGGTTCAGCGCGTTCGCGGGGCTGCTCGGTGATCCCGAGATCACCAGGGAGAGCGCCTCGAGCAGCCCGCTCACCGTCGAACCCCGCCGCTCGGCCACCGTCGGTGACGGCCGCCACGGACCGACCGGCTGACGGCCCGGGCACTGCCCGACGTGCATCGACGGGCCGATGTCAGAGCCGCGTGTCGGTCAGCTCCTGGCTGATGTCCCACAGTCGCAGCTGTACCTCAGGTGAGTAGGCTGCTGCAATCGCGCGGGACTGCTCGGTCCGGGAGAAGTAGCGACCGGAGACGCCTTCCAACTCGGGTGAGTCGATCAGGCGCTTGACTGCGGCGACTCCGGTGTCGAGGTCGTCCACACTGTAGCCATAGCCTTCTCGCACCATCGCGGTCGGCATGAGAGTGGCGGGATGCAGGCTGTTGACCGTGACCAGCCTGGGAGGCAGACGTTCGGCGAGGTGGAAGCCGGTGGCGATCATGGCCAGTTTGCTCTGCGCATAGGCGCGGGACCCGGAGTACTCACGTGCCAGGTGCAGATCGTCGAAGTCGATCGGCTGCTGAGCGGCGGAGGCGACGTTGACCACCCGGCTCGGTGCACCGGCTTCCAGCAGCGGCAGCAGGCGCAGCGTCAGCGCGAAGGGTGCGAGGTGGTTGACGGCCAGGCGGAGCTCGTAGCCGTCGGGAGACAGTTCACGCGCATCGCTGCGGCCCTTGCCGATGCCGGCGTTGTTGACGAGCACGCTGAGGTACTCGGTGAGTCCTGTGACGTCATCGGCGAGCTGGTGGACCTCCGCCTGCTCGGCCAGGTCCGCAGTGACGGTGTCGATCTCGGCCTGGGAGTGCGAGAGCTCGTTGCGCAGCGTCTTGAGCTTGTCGGGATCGCGGCCGTGCAGGATGAGCCGGCCGGGCTCGGTGCTGAGCACGTGCGATAGTTCCCGACCCAAGCCGCTGGTCGCCCCGGTGATGAGCACGATGCGCTCCCTGTCCGTCATCACGAATTCCCTTCTCATCGGCACCTGTCTGCCATCATGGACGATTCGCGTTCACAGCGACAGTGCCCTGCCCAGCCGCCCGGCCATGACTGCCCTGCCCAGCCGCCCGGTCACGACCGACTGCGCACGATCGGAGAAGCCGCGGGGCGCCTCGGCGGCCGATACTCGGATCAGGTGCCGGGCGCCGGAGACCCGGACGAGAACACGAGGAGCAGCCATGGCCAACTCGATCGCGACCTACATCGCCCTGCCCGGCACTGCCGCCGAGGCGTTCGCCCACTGGCATGAGGTGTTCGGCGGGACCCTTGACCTGATGAAGTACGGCGACGAGGGAATGCCCGACATGGACTTCGAGGTGAATCCCGAGGGGGTCGCCCATGCCGTGCTGCACGCTCCCGGCGGCGACATCGCCGGCAGCGACGGCATGCCCGGCGAGGAGTACCCGCTCAAGGACACCGCGTACTCGCTGCTCTACACCTTGGACACCCCAGACGACGCGCGGATGCTGATCCAGAAGCTCCTCGACGGCGGGGGTTCGGAGAACATGCCGTTCGAGCAGGCGCCGTGGGGCGGCTGGTACGGCCAGGTGTTCGACCGCTTCGGCGTGATGTGGGCGTTCTCGACCGACTAGGTTCGGAGAGTGCGCCGCATGATCAGGCGCGGCATTCTGCTGGCCACCGCATCCGTGGTGCCCACGACCTCGAACCCGGCGTGCTCGAACATCGAGCGCGTCCCCACGAACGCCATGGTCGTGTCCATCCGGCCCGCAGGATCCACCGGATAGGCCTCGACCGCGGGCGCACCGCGTGATTCCGCGTATTCGACTGCCCCGTCCAGCATCGTCGCAGTGACACCCTTCCTCCGGTGCCCACCGCGGACGACGACGCAGATGATGCTCCACACGGGAACCTCGTCGACCGGCCGGATGAGCTTCGAGGCGATAAGACGCGGGATCTCGGCGCGTGGGCCGATGCTGCACCAGCCGACCGGCACGCCATCGTGGTACGTCACGACCCCCGGCGGATTCTCCCGCTCGCACAGCCGCAGCATCGCCTGCTCCCGACTGTCCCCGCCGAGGGCCCTGATGTCCTTGGCGCGAAGGCGATGCGACAGACACCAGCAGGCGTCGGCGCGCCGGTTGGGATTGACGACATCGGCGAAGTCCTCGAACCGATCAGGGGTGACGGGATGGGTCTCCCAGGTCATCGTCGACCTCTCAGAATCTGCTTCCGCTCGAATGGGATCTGGCATCCGAGTGTACTTCGCGACGCGCCCCTTCCGGAACTGCGCAGCGCGCTCCGACGGGTGCCTGAGACGCCGTCGGCCGGACCCTTAACAGCCGCGCTGACTTCGGCTAGTGTGTGGCCATGGCGCGGTTCAGCTTCCTCGAGTGGCCGGTGATCCGGCAGCTCCGGTCGAGCGATTCGCTCGGGCGTGGCGAAGCCGTGACCTCCCAGCGCACCCGTGAGATCGCTCCCCGCACGGCGACTGCGGATCGCGTCGTGCAGAGCGTCTGTCCGTACTGCGCCGTGGGCTGCGGTCAGCGGGTGTTCGTCAAGGACGGCAAGGTCGTTCAGATCGAGGGCGATCCCGATTCGCCCATCTCGCGCGGTCGGCTCTGCCCCAAGGGCGCAGCCAGCGAGCAGCTCGTCAACGCTCCCGGCCGCCAGACGAGGCTGCTGTACCGGGCGCCTCGGGCGACCGAGTGGCAGCACCTCGACCTCGACACCGCCATCGACATGATCGCCGACCGGTTCATCGCGGCCCGTCGGAGGGGGTGGCAGGACACGGACGAGCACGGTCGTCGGCTGCGCCGCACGATGGGAATCGCAGCACTCGGCGGTGCCACCCTCGACAACGAAGAGAACTACCTGATCAAGAAGCTCTTCACCGCCGCCGGCGCCGTGCAGATCGAGAACCAGGCCCGCATTTGACACTCCGCCACGGTTCCCGGTCTGGGAACCTCGTTCGGACGCGGCGGTGCCACGCAGACGCTGCAGGACATGGCCAATGCGGACTGCATCGTCATCCAGGGCTCGAACATGGCCGAATGCCACCCTGTCGGCTACCAGTGGGTCACTGAGGCCAAGGCCCGAGGCGCCAAGGTCATCCATGTCGACCCACGGTTCACGCGGACCAGCGCCGTCGCCGACAGACACGTCCCCATTCGGGCCGGCTCCGACATCGTGCTGCTCGGCGCGCTCATCAACCACGTCCTGAGCAACGAGCTGTGGTTCAAGGAGTACGTCGTCGCGTACACGAACGCTGCGACCATCGTCAACGAGGACTTCCGTGACACGGAAGACCTCGACGGGCTGTTCTCCGGGTACGACCCGGAGACGGGGGAGTACGACCTGGAGTCCTGGGCGTACTCGCGCAGGGAGCACGACGCCTCGGGGACGGAGGCCGGTTCCGGGACAACCGACCCCGACGACCACGAGCACCGGGAAGACGACGCGCACGCCGACGACTACGAGCACGGGGCGGACACCTCCGAGCGGGCGGCCGGGCACCAGTACGGCAGCGGCGGCCCGCCGATCGAGCATCCAGAGTTCGAATCGGATCCCACTCTGCAGCATCCCCGCACGGTGTTCCAGATCCTCAAGCGCCACTATTCGCGCTACACCCCGGAGATGGTCCGCGACGCCTGCGGGATCTCCGTCGAGGACTTCGACTACCTGGCGCGGACGATCACGGAGAACTCCGGCCGGGAGCGGACCACGTGCTTCGCCTACGCGGTCGGCTGGACCCAGCACACCACGGGCGCCCAGTTCATTCGCGCAGCCTCGATCCTCCAGCTGCTGCTGGGCAACATGGGCAGGCCCGGCGGCGGCATCATGGCGCTGCGCGGCCACGCGAGCATCCAGGGCTCGACCGACATTCCGACGCTGTTCAACCTGCTGCCCGGATATCTCCCGATGCCGCGGGTCGGGATGGACAGTCTGGAGGACTACCTCGACTCCGTGTCGAGCCGAACCCAGAAGGGGTACTGGGCTCATGCGGACGCCTACACCATCAGCCTGCTCAAGGCGTGGTGGGGCGATGCCGCGCAGGCGGACAACGACTGGGCCTACAGCTACCTGCCGCGGCTCAACGGCGCGCACGGCACCTACCAGACCGTGATGAGCATGCTCGACGACGAGGTCGACGGCTACTTCGTGTTCGGGCAGAACCCTGCGGTCGGTTCGGCGCACGGCCGGATGCAGCGCCTGGGCATGGCCCACCTCAAGTGGCTGGTGGTCCGCGACTTCAGCCTGATCGAGACCGCGACCTGGTGGAAGGACGGCCCGGAGATCGCCTCGGGCGAGCTGCGCACCGAGGACATCGAGACCGAGGTGTTCTTCATGCCGGCCGCCACCCACGTCGAGAAGGCCGGCACCTTCACGCAGACGCAGCGACTCCTGCAGTGGCGGCATCAGGCGACCACCCCGCCGGGCGACTGCCAGAGCGAGCTGCACTTCTTCTACGAGCTGGGCAGGCGCATCCGGTCCAGGCTGGCAGAGTCGACCGACGAGCGCGACCGGCCGCTGCTCGATCTGATGTGGGACTACCCCACGGACGAGCACGGCGACCCCGACCCCGAGGCGGTCCTCGCCGAGATCAACGGCACTCACCTCACCGGCCCGCAGGCCGGCCGGCCGCTGTCGTCGTACACCGAGATGAAGCCCGACGGCTCCACGGCCGGCGGCTGCTGGATCTACTCGGGGGTGTACGCCGACGGCATCAACCACGCCGCCAATCGCCGACCCGGCCACGAGCAGGGTCCGAACGCGCCCGAGTGGGGCTGGGCGTGGCCGTCGAACCGGCGGATCCTCTACAACCGTGCCTCCGCCGACCCCGAGGGCAGGCCCTGGAGCGAGCGGAAGAAGTTCGTGTGGTGGGACGAGGAGAAGCAGCAGTGGACCGGGCAGGACGTCCCCGACTTCCCGGTCGACCGAGCGCCCGGCAGCCCGTCCGACCCGAGGGCCGGCGGTGCTGCGGGTCTGGCCGGTGATGATCCCTTTATCATGCAGGCGGACGGCAAGGGCTGGCTGTTCGCTCCCAAGGGCATGGTCGACGGACCGCTGCCCACCCATTACGAGGCCCAGGAGTCGCCGGTCGACAACCCGCTCTACACCCAGCAGCAGAGCCCGGCCCGCATCACCTTCCCCCGCACCGACAACCTCAGCGCCCCGAGCGCGAACGCCGCAGGGGTGGGCGTCTACCCCTGCATCTTCACGACCTACCGGCTGACCGAGCACCACACGGCCGGGGGCATGAGCCGGTGGCTGCCCTACCTGTCCGAGCTGCAGCCGGAGATGTTCTGCGAGGTCTCGCCGGAGCTGGCCGCGGAGCGCGGCCTCGAACCCTACGGCTGGGCGACGATCATCTCCCCGCGCGCGGCCATCGAGGCGAAGGTGCTCGTCACCGAGCGGATGAGGACGCTGACCGTGGGCGGCCGGCCGGTGCACCAGGTCGGGCTGCCCTACCACTGGGGCGTCGGCGGCGAGGCCTTCGTGACCGGCGACGCGGCCAACGATCTGCTGGGCATCACCCTGGACCCGAACGTGCAGATCCAGGAGTCGAAGGTCGGCTCCTGCGACATCAGGCCCGGGCGCCGCCCGCACGGCGCAGAGCTGCTCGCGCTGATCGCCGACTACCAGACCCGCGCCGGCCTGACACCGGAGACCAGCAACGAGCGCGTCACCGACCCCGGCACATCGGGCGCAGTCGGGGGACCTGCCGCACCGGGGACAGCGAACGCAGCCGGGATACCGGGCACACCTGCCGCACCGGACACACCGGGCACCGAGACCGAGAGGGAGGGCTAGATGCGACAGCTCACCGAGGCTCCCGACCACATCGCGCATCACGAGCATCCGCGCAAGGGGTTCTTCACCGACACCTCGATCTGCATCGGCTGCAAGGCCTGTGAGGTCGCTTGCAAGGAATGGAATCGCAACCCGCACGACTCCGCCTTCGAGCTGCTCGAATCCTCCTACGACAACACCGGCTCACTCGGCGCCGACACCTGGCGCCACGTCGCCTTCGTCGAGCAGAGCGGACAGCAGATCGAGCAGGCCCGCGAATCCGGCCGCGCCCTCGTCAGCCTCGGCATGCCCGGCATCGGACCCCCCGCCTCCCGACCGAGCTCCGCCGCACCCGGCATCGTGCCATCCGACACCGCTTCCTCCGACACCACGCCGCCGGACACGCCCGAGTTCCGCTGGCTGATGTCCTCGGATGTGTGCAAGCACTGCACGAACGCCGGCTGTCTGGACGTGTGCCCGACCGGTGCGCTGTTCCGCACGGAGTTCGGGACGGTGGTGGTGCAGGACGACGTGTGCAACGGCTGCGGAACCTGTGTGGCGGGCTGTCCGTTCGGTGTCATCGAGCGGCGCAGCGACGGCATCGTCGCCCCGAAGACCGAGCGTGACTTCACGCCGGGGGAGCAGGCAGCCACCCGCAACGTCGGCGTCGCCCAGAAGTGCACCCTGTGCTACGACCGGATGGTCGACGACCAGACCCCGGCGTGCGCCCAGGCCTGCCCCACGACGTCGATCAAGTACGGCGACCGCGAGGAGATGGTCGCCACCGCCCGGCAGCGGGTGGCGGAACTCCAGACGCAGGGCATGTCGGAGGCGCGCCTCTACGGTGCCAACGACTTCGACGGCGTCGGCGGCACCGGTTCGGTGTTCCTGCTGCTCGACGAGCCCGAGGTCTACGGACTGCCGCCGGATCCTCGGGTGCCGACAGCGGACCTGCCGCAGATGTTCAAGCGCGCCGGGATCGCCGCTGCGGGGATGCTGGCAGCGACAGCGGTGGCGTTCGTCGCAGGAGGGCGCCGGTGACCGTCACCGAATTCGACAGCTACCGTCCTCCCGAACCGCCCCGGAAGCGCCGGCGCGGGGGGAAGGGGCGCCGCCGCGGCGCGGGTGGGGCAGACGGCTCCCGCGAGATGCCGATGGTGCCGGAGCCGGAATTCACCTCGTACTACGGCCGGCCGGTGGTCAAGGCGCCGCCCTGGGAGAATCCGATCGCCGTCTACTTCGTCCTCGGCGGGGTCGCCGGCGGCTCGTCGCTTCTCGCCCTGGGTGCCCAGCTCGCGGACCTGCCGGAGCTGCGGCGCAACAGCCGGATCTCGGCGGTGGCGGCCGCCGGCGTCGGTGCGATCGCGCTGGTCACCGATCTGGGCCGGCCCGAACGCTTCCTCAACATGCTGCGCACCATCAAGCTCACCTCGCCGATGAGCCTGGGCTCCTGGATCCTGGCTGCGTTCAGCACCGGCGCCGGGGTCGCCGCGGTCTCGGAAGTCGACCGGATGACCGACTGCCGGGCGCCGCTGGGTCCGCTGCGGAAGGTGCTGCGTGCGGCGGAGCACCCGGCCGGCGTGGTGGCGGCGGTGTTCGCCGCTCCGCTGGCCGCCTACACGGCCGTACTCCTGTCCGACACCGCCGTCCCCACGTGGAACGCCGCCAGGGAGGACCTGCCGTTCGTCTTCGTGAGCTCGGCCGCGCTGGCCTCAGGCGGGCTGGGCATCATCACCACCTCGGTGTCCCAGGCGCGTCCAGCCCGGGCGCTCGCGGTGCTCGGCGCAGCCGGGGATCTCGTCGCCACGCAGGTGATGGAGCGACGAATGGACCCGGTGGCCGCGGAGCCGCTGCACGAGGGAGGTCCCGGGCAGACGCTCCGCTGGAGCCGGCGGCTCGTGGCCGTCGGCGGTCTCGGCGCGCTGCTCGGCGGGGGCAATCGGATCGTGGCTGCCGCCTCGGGGGCCGCTCTGCTCGCGGGGTCGGCGCTGACCCGCTTCGGAGTCCTGCACGCGGGACTGAACTCCGCCGCCGACCCCCGCTACACGATCGAACCGCAGAAGAGGCGGCTGGCCGCGCGCCGCCGCGCGGGCATCACCCACGACTCGATCACGACCGCCGGCTGACACGACCGCCGACTGACGCCAGCGGCGGCCCTGGCGAGTCAGCGGATCTCGATGCCGGACCCGGCCACGGTGTGGCCGATCACCGGATGTCCGGGCAGTTCGCCGACGACCAGCAGTCCCCCGGAGGTCTGCGCATCCGCGAGCACCAGCAGGTCGTCCTCGGCGATTCCCGGCCCGGGACGCAGGTGCGGGCGGACCCAGTCGAGGTTGCGGCGGGTGCCCCCGGAGATGAAGCCGTCGCGCAGCGCCTCGGCCGCGCCGTCGATGAGGGGAACCGCGCTGCGATCGATGACCGCACCCACACCCGAGGCGCGGCACAGCTTGTGGAGATGGCCGAGCAGACCGAAGCCGGTGATGTCGGTGGCGGCACGGATGCCGGCAGCGACGGCCGCCTCGGCGGCATCCCGGTTCAGACGAGTCATGGTGGCCACCGCATCGGCGAACACCTCACCGGTCTGCTTGTGACGGTTGTTGAGCAGCCCCAGTCCGATCGGCTTGGTCAGCGTCAGCGGCAGCCCGGGCACGGCGGCGTCGTTGCGCAGCAGCCGGTCCGGATGCGCGATGCCGGTGACCGCCATTCCGTACTTGGGCTCCGGGTCGTCGACGGAATGCCCGCCGGCAACGGGGCACCCGGCCTCAGAAGCCACGTCCAGGCCGCCGCGCAGCACCTCGCTGAGCAGCTCCATCGGCAGCACGTCCCGCGGCCACCCGACCAGGTTGACCGCGGTGACGGGGCGCCCACCCATCGCGTAGACGTCCGACAGCGCGTTCGCCGCGGCGATCCGGCCCCAGTCGTAGGCGTCGTCGACGACCGGAGTGAAGAAGTCCGCGGTCGACAGCACTGCCAGGTCATCCCGGATCCGCACGGCCGCGGCATCGTCGCCGTCGTCGAGCCCGACGAGCACATTCTCGCTCGCCTGCCCGGTGAGACCCCTGACGACGTCCTCCAGCTCACCGGGCGGGATCTTGCAGGCGCAGCCCCCGCCGTGCGCGTAGCCGGTGAGGCGGACCGTGGAAGGCAGGCGTGCGGCTGCGGACGCCTGTCCTCGGGAAGCGCTGGTGGCATTCATGCGCCCACCATAGCCCGGTGTCGTCTGCGACACACCCGTCCGCGGCCGGTGCTACTGTGCACGTGGAGGCGTCCGGGTCCTGGTGGGCCCCCCGGTCTTCAAAACCGGCGAGACCGAGCATCTCGGTCTGGCGGGTTCGATTCCCGTCCGCCTCCGCCAACGGACTTAAGAGCCGGCACACGGCCGGGCGAGCGCCGGCTGTGCGGTCGCCGACACCGCGCTCACCGGCAGAGCGAGGAGGGGTGGGACTGTGACCCGCGACGAGCCGCGGCGACGGATTCCGCGCACCGACCAGCTGCTGGCCCAGCCCGACGTGCAGCGGGAGCACGGCCGGCTCAGCGAGGGCCGCATCCGCAGGATCGTGCAGGAGGCACAGGAACAGGCCCGGCGCGGTGAACTCGCGCCCGAGGACGTCGCCGAAGCAGTCATCAACACGATCAGCGTCACCGATGCCGCGTCGCTGCGCCCCGTGCTCAATGCCACCGGCGTCGTCGTCCACACGAACCTCGGCCGTGCGCCGCTCTCGGATGCCGCGCGCGCGGCGCTGCTCGCCGCCGCCGGCTACGTCGACGTGGAGCTGGACCTGGCGACCGGTCAGCGGTCCCGGCGCGGCGCAGCTGCCCGCGAGGCACTGCTGGCGGTGTGCCCGGGAGCGGAGGACGCCCTCATCGTCAACAACGGCGCCGCCGCGCTGGTGCTCGCCACGACTGCGCTGGCCGGCACCGGTGAAGTGGTCATCAGCCGCGGGGAGCTCATCGAGATCGGCGCGGGCTTCCGGTTGCCGGACCTCATCGCGTCCACCGGATCGCGGCTGCGCGAGGTCGGCACCACGAACCGGACCCACCTGAACGACTACGCCGACGCGCTCGGCCCGGACACCGGCTGCCTGCTCAAGGTGCACCCGAGCAACTTCCGGATCAGCGGCTTCACCTCGGGCGTCGACATCGGTCGGCTGCGCGGTCTGGCAGCAGAGCACGGCGTGCCGCTCGTCGTCGACCTCGGCAGCGGACTGCCGAACCGCGACCTCCTGCTCCCCGACGAGCCCGACCTGTCCGGTGCGCTCAGCGCCGGGGCGGACGTCGTCATCGCGAGCGGCGACAAACTCCTCGGCGGCCCCCAGGCGGGACTGCTGCTGGGACGCGCCGAGGTGATCGCCCGGCTGGCCCGCCACCCGCTGGCCCGAGCAGTGCGCGCCGACAAGCTCACCCTCGCGGCATTGGAGGCCACCCTCGCCGGTGGGCCGACACCCGTTGCGGAAGCGCTGCACGCCGACCCCGACCGCCTCCGGGAGCGGGCGGAGCGCCTTGCCGCAGCCGTCGGCGGGGAACTGGTCCAGCACGACGGGCGGGTCGGCGGCGGGGGAGCGCCCGAGGTGCCGCTGCCCGGCTGGGCCGTCCGGCTGCCCGCGGCGGTCGCCCGTCCGCTGCGCGTCGGGGACCCTGCTGTCCTCCCGCGCGTCCACGGCGGGGCGTGCCTGCTCGACCTCAGATGCATCCCGGAAGGCGAGGACGAGCGGCTGCTCACCGCGCTGCACAGCGCGATCGCGGCGACTCGCCTGGCCGGCTCACCCAACACCGCAGACGGCACCGGCTGATGTTCGTCGTCGCCACCGCCGGCCACGTCGACCACGGCAAGAGCACACTGGTGCGCGCCATGACCGGCATGGAGCCCGACCGCTGGGAGGAGGAGCGACGCCGGGGACTCACCATCGACCTCGGCTTCGCGTGGACGCGGCTGCCTTCGGGTCGGGATGTCGCATTCGTCGACGTTCCCGGGCACGAGCGCTTCCTCGGCAACATGCTCGCCGGGCTGGGCCCGGCTCCCGCAGTCTGCTTCGTCGTGGCCGCCGACGAGGGCTGGCAGGCGCAGTCGAGCGACCACCGTGACGCCGTCGCCGCCCTCGGAATCGAGCACGGCCTGGTGGTCCTCACCCGCAGCGACCGCGCCCCGGGCCGCGCCGACGAGGTGCGAGCCCAGGTGCGCGCCGAACTGGCCGCAACCGGGTTGCGCGATGCGCCGGTGGTTGCCGTGTCCGCGGTGACCGGAGGAGGTCTGCCGGAGCTCACCCGCACCCTCGACGAGGTGCTGCGCACTCTGCCCGCCCCGGACCCGACCGCGCGGGTCCGGCTGTGGGTCGACCGCTCATTCACGATCACCGGGGCGGGAACCGTCGTCACCGGCACGCTGACCGCCGGAACCCTGCGCACCGGCGACAGCCTGCAGCTGCACGCGCGGGGCGAGCAGCGGATGGTCACGGTCCGGGCACTCCACAGCCGCAATACGGCACAGTCCGCGATCGGCCCGAGCAGCCGCGTCGCGGTCAACCTGCGCGGCATCGCCGCCGACGAGGTCCAGCGCGGTGACGTGCTGGTCACCCCTGAACGCTGGCCGGTGGTGTCCGGCATCGATGTGCGGCGCACGACCGGTGCGCTCCTGAGCGCTGCCCCCTTGCAGGTGCAGGTCCATGTCGGCACCGCGGCCGTCCCCGGTCGACTGCGCCCGTTCGACGGCGAGCATGCCCGCCTGAGCCTCGACCACGGTCTGCCCCTCCAGCTGGGGGACCGCCTGGTGCTGCGCGGACCGGGGAGCCGCTCCGTGCTGGCCGGCGCCCAGCTCCTCGACCTCGACCCGCCCGCACTGACCCGCCGCGGTGACAGCGCCCGGCGCGCGGCCCAGCTGGCCGGGATGGTCCCCGAAGGCGACGTGCTCACCGAGGTGCAGCGGCGGGCGGCGGTGCGCCTGGCGGACCTGGAGAAGCTCGGCCTGCGGGCGCCTTCACAGGTGCCTGGGACGGTGCGGGTGATCGGGGACTGGTGGGTGCACGCTCCGGTGCTCGGCGCCTGGCGGGACCGACTGCGCTCAGCAGTCGAGGAGCTCGCAGTGCGCGAACCGCTGTCGGCCGGACTCACCCGCAAAGCCGCGCGCGATCTGCTGGCTCCCGCCGACGACGCACTCCTCGACGTCGTCGTCCGCGAAGCCCGGCTCGAATCGGACCGCGGCGTCATCGGGCTGCCGGGGCGGCGTCCGGACCTCGGGGCAGCGGAGCCCGGGATCTGCGAGATCGAGCGGCGACTGACCGCCGACCCCTTCACCGCTCCGGAAGCCCACGACCTGCGCCGGCTCGGGCTCGGTGCCCGGGAGCTCGCCGCCGCGGAGCGGGCGGGCCGCCTGCTGCGGATCGGTGAAGGGCTCGTACTGCTGCCGGACGCCCCGGCACGGGCGATGAGAGAGCTGGCGCGCCTGCCGCAGCCGTTCACCACCAGCCAGGCCAGGCAGGCGCTGGGCACCAGCCGTCGGGTCGCGATCCCGCTCCTCGAGCACCTCGATGCCCGCGGGTGGACCCGGCGACTGGACGCCGGTCACCGGACAGTCGTGCGCTGAGGACTCACACGAAGCTCGTGCGCATCTGGCCGATGCCTTCGATCGTGCTCGTGAGGACCTCGCCCGGCTGCAGGTACCGGCGGGGCTCGCGGGTCGAGCCGACGCCGGCCGGGGTACCGGTGAAGATGATGTCGCCGGGAAGCAGTGTGACGACCTCGGAGAGCTTGGCGATGATCTCGGCCACGGGGAAGATCAGGTCGGCCGTCGTCCCGTCCTGCACGGACTCCTCGCCCAGCCGGCACCCGATCGCCAGCCGATCCCTGTCGGGCAGCTCATCCGCGGTGACGACGATCGGGCCGATGGGGGAGTAGCCGGGGTAGGACTTGCCCAGGGAGAACTGCGGGGGCTTCTCCCGGAACTGCACCCGCCGGTCGCTGATGTCCTGGCCGATGGTCAGCCCCGCCACGTGATCCCACGCCTGCTCCTGCGGAATCCGGTGCCCGGTCCGCCCGATCACGACGACGAGTTCGACCTCCCAGTCCACCCGATCGCTGGACAGCGCCACCTCGGCGTGGGGGCCCGTGACCGAGGTCGGGAACTTGGTGAAGACCATGGGCTCGGACGGGATGTCGAGGTTCGCCTCGGCGGCGTGGTCGCGATAATTCAAGCCGATCCCGAAGACCTGGGGCGGTCGGGGAACCGGCGCTTCGAGCTGCTGCGGATCAAAGGGGTCGCCGCTGGCCGCGTCCTGCCCCGCGGCCCATTCGGTGAACTCCGCCCAGCGATCGAAGATCGCCTGCGGCTGCGAATCGAACTGCCCGCCGCTCGCCCGCTCGACGTCCAGTGCCCGATCGCCGGACACCACGACCAGTCGGCCTGCCAGATTCCCGATGCGCATGTGCTCCTCCTGAGGTTCGCTGAAGCGTGGGTGCTTCGTGCCTGCTCACGATGGTATCGGTCACAAACAGCCGTGCGAGGCGCGCGGGCGGTGACGGATGCGATACCGTCGTACCCCATGAGAATCGACGTCGACTCCGACATCACGCGGCTGGTCGCCCGAGCGGCCGACCTGATCGAAGCGCTCGTGCGCACCCGGCCGGACGCCGTCCTGGGAATCGCCACCGGGTCGACCCCCGAGCCCCTCTACGCGGAGCTCGCCGCGCGCGCTGCCGCCGGACTCGATTTCAGCCGGCTGCGGATCGCGTCCCTCGACGAGTACGTCGGGCTGGGCGCCGATCACCCGCAGAGCTATCGGCACTTCGTGCAGCGGCACGTCATCGAGCCGCTGGGCATCGATCCCGGCAATATCGTCGTGCCCGACGGGGCCGCCGAACCGCAGCAGGCGGCCGCCGACTTCGACCGCGGCCTCCAGCGCCTCGGCGGAGTCGACCTGCAGATCCTGGGGATCGGCCCCAACGGCCACATCGCCTTCAACGAACCCGGATCGGCACTGGAGTCCGGAGTCCGGGTCGTGTCGCTCAGCGACAGCACCGTCGAGGCGAACGCCCGGTTCTTCCCGTCCGCGGCCGATGTGCCCACGAAGGCGATCACCCAGGGAGTGGGCACCATCCTCCGGTCCCGGCGGGCCGTCCTGCTCGCGTTCGGCAGTGCCAAGGCCGAGGCGACCGCCGCCATGATCGACGGTCCGGTCACCGCTGCAGTGCCGGCCAGCGCCCTGCAGCGCCATCCGGCCGCCGAGGTGTTCCTCGACGAGGCGGCCGCGGCTCAGCTGTGCAGCGTGCCGAGCACCTCGTTGAGCGCCTCGGTCGCAGACGGGTGCGTGTAGATCTCATCGCGCAGCTGGGAGGCGGTGATGCCGTGGCGCATCGCCAGGGCGACCAGGTTGATGACCTCCTGAGAATGCACGTGCATGAGCGCCGCGCCCAGCACCTGGTCGGTGGCCCCGTCGACGACGACCTTGATGATGCCGCGCGGATCGCCCTCGATCTTCGCCCGCGGCGCGGCGGCGACATCGGCGACCGGCTTGACGCCGACCCGCACGTCGTACCCCTGCTCGCGGGCCTGCGCCTCGGTCAGGCCCGCCCGCGACAGCGGGGGCGTCAGGAACATCGTGTACTGGAGTGCCCGCCGGTCGGCCGTCGACCGAGCACCTTCGCCCAGCAGCTGGTCGGTCAGGATCCGGCTGTCGTCGAGTGACACGTAGGTGAACTGGGGACCGCCGTTGACATCACCGGCGGCGTAGACTCCGGCGGCGCTGGTCCGCAGGCGCTCGTCGACGATCACGTACCCGCTGTCGTCGGTGTCGACGCCGGCGACGTCCAGACCCAGACCGGCGGTGGCGGGAGAGCGGCCCAGTGCCAGCAGCACCGCGTCTGCCGCTGCCCGCTGCTCGACGCCGGCGACCTCGTACACGACCTCGGCGCTGTCGGCCCCGTCGCGGACCTCGGTGACGGTGGCGCCCGAGGTGATGGCCGCGCCATCGCCGCGCAGCGCCTCGGCGACCGTTTCCGCGACGTCCGGATCCTCGTCGGCGAGCGGCCGCTCACCCCGGTCGAGGACGGTGACCTCGGCACCGAAGTGGGCGAACATCGAGGCGAACTCGAGGCCGACGTAGCCGCCGCCGACCACGATGAGCGAGCGCGGAAGCGGGTCGACGTGCTGCAGCGTCTCCGAGCTGTGGATCCGCCCGCCGATCCGCGCGCCCGGGATCGGCGGCACGGCAGGAACCGATCCTGTGTTGATCACCACGGCGTCCGCCGTGAGCGTCAGGGTGTCGGGTCCGTCGGTGACGAGTACCTCGCGCTCGCCGGTGAACCGTGCCCGCCCGGAGACCAGCAGCACCGAATCGAGGTCATCGAGCAGCTCGAAGTTCTTCTTCCGCATCGCAGCCGTGAGGGAATCACGGCGCGCCACCGCGGCGGCGAACCAGTCCTCGGGGTCGTCCTCGGCTGTGCGCCCCTGGGCGTCGTGGATGAGGATCTTGGTGGGCACGCAGGCGATGTTGATGCACGATCCGCCGACCATGTCGGCGGACTGCTCGACGAGGGCGACCCGCCTCCCGGCGCGGGCGGCTGTCCCCGCGAGGGTCTTGCCGGCCTTGCCCCAGCCGATCACGAGAAGATCGACGGTCTCACTGTGCTGTGCTGCCATGAGCTGCTCCTTTCGTCTGCCGCTCACCCTACGCCGTGCCGCCGCAGGTACCAGGCTGTGTGAGCGCCTTGAGGAGAAGCGAACGTCCGCTCGCTTAGAATTGAGCACACGTACGCCATCCCAACGGACCAGGAGGTTCCATGCCGCGCGTCATCCACAGCGGACAGGCGCTGGTCGACCTCGTCGTCCAGGTGCCCGCGCTGCCGGCCAGCGGCAGGAACGTCAACGCCGAGGCGCACTTCCACTGCCCGGGCGGAGCGCTGAACATCCTCACCGCCGCGGCGCGGGCGGGAGCGCGCACCGTGCACGCCGGCGCGGTCGGCGATGGTCCCAACGGCGACCTGCTGCGATCGCTGGCTGCGGCCGAGGGCATCGAACTGGCCAATCCGCCGGTCACCGACGCCGACACCGCGGTCTGCGTCGTGCTCGTCGAACCGGATGGCCAGCGGACCTTCGTGACCACGTACGGTGCCGAGCGGATGATCACCTGCGCTTCGCTGGGCGCTGCTGGAGCGGAGGCCGGCGACATCGTGTGCATCACCGGCTACACCCTGTTCGAACCCACCCGCGAGCCGCTGCTGCAGTATCTGGCCTCCCTGCCGGAGGGGGTCCGCGTCGTCCTCGACCCCGGGGAGCCGTTCGCCGACTTCGACGCCGGGCTGCGCGGTGCCGTGCTCTCCCGCGTGGGCGTGTTCACCTCGAACGCCGCCGAGGCGGAGGCGCTGACCGGCATCGCCGACCCCGCCGAATCCGCTGGGGCGGTCGCCCGTCTGCTGCCGACCGGGGGAGTCGTCGTCGTTCGCGACGGGGCAGCGGGCTGCTATCTCCATGCCGAGGGTTCGACCGTCGCCGTCCCCGGGTTCCCGCAGGAGGCCGTCGACACCAACGGTGCCGGCGACGCCCACACCGGAGTGCTGCTCGCGGAGCGCACCCTGGGGACGGACTGGACCACCGCCGCCCGCCGCGCCAACGCGGCCGCGGCGATCAAGGTCACCCGACGGGGACCGGCGACCGCCGCCGCCCGCGGTGAGGTCGACGCATTCCTCGCCGCCGCGGAGCAGCATGGCTGAACGGCGGCCCGCGGCCGGATCGAACGGCCGCGCGAACACCGTCATGGCGATGCTCGCGCTGTGCGGGGTGATCGTCTCGCTCCAGCAGACCATGGTGGTCCCGCTGCTGCCGGAGTTCCCGACACTCCTCGGCATCTCGGTCGACGACGCCTCCTGGCTGGTCACCGCCACCCTGCTGACCGGTGCGGTGTCCACTCCGGTCGTCTCACGCCTGGCGGACATGTACGGCAAGCGCCGCATGATCGTGGTGGCGCTTGCCGTGATGGTCACCGGCTCCGTCCTGGGCGCCCTGGCGCACGAGCACTTCGCAGCGGTGATCCTCGCCCGCGTCCTGCAGGGCGTCGGGATGGCGCTCGTGCCCGTCGGCATGGCGATGATGCGCGATGTCCTGCCTGCCGAGCGCGTGCCCCTGGGAGTCTCCCTGATGAGCGGGACCCTGGCGATCGGCGCCGGCGCCGGCCTGCCCCTGGCGGGACTGCTCGTCGACAGGTTCGCGTGGTACTCGATCTTCTGGGCCACCGCGCTCGTCGGAGCGGCGCTGCTCGTCGGTGCGGTGCGCATCCTGCCGGAATCGCCGCTGGCCACCGGCGGCCGGTTCGACCTCCCGGGTGCCGTCGTCCTCTCGGCCGGACTCTGCCTCGCCCTGCTCTCGGTCTCGAAGGGCGGGCAGTGGGGATGGACCGCGCCGGTCACCCTCGGCACAGCTGCGGGCGGGGCAGCGCTCCTCGCGCTGTGGGTGCCGATGACGCTGCGCGCTGCCCACCCCCTCATCGACCTCCGCGCCGCGTCCCGGCCCGCCGTCGCACTCGTCAACTTCTGTGCCGTGCTCACCGGCTTCGGGATGTTCGCCAACATGCTCATCACCACCCAGCGCCTGCAGCTGCCCACCGCCGACGGACTGGGCCTGACGACACTCGAATCTGGGCTGTGGCTGGCTCCCGGTGCGCTGGTGTTCGGCTTCATGGCACCGGTCGCCGCCGCGATGATCAGGCGACTGGGCGCGGAGCTGACGCTTGCGGTCGGCGGAGGGACGATGTGCGCCGCCTATGCGCTCCGGACGTTCTTCGACAGCACCCTGTTCGAGGTCGTGGCGGGATCGATCGTCGTGAGCGCGGGCACCTCGCTGGCGTTCGCGGCGATGCCGGTCCTGATCATGGCGATGGCGCCGATCACCGAGACCGCGTCGGCCAACGGCCTCAATACACTTCTTCGGGCGCTCGGGACGTCGACCTCGAGCGCCACCCTCGCCGCGGTGGGCGCGGCGAGCACGGTCGTGGTCGCCGGGGTTCCCTACCCCAGCGGCGATGCGCTGGTGACCGTGCTGTGGTTCGCGGCCGCGGCTTCCGGCGCGGCTCTGCTCGTCGCGCTGTCACTCCTGCTGGTTCGGCCCGGCGGTGCCCCCGGCAGGTCGGTTCTGAGCTGATTGCCCGGCTCGGGTGCCGGCTGGTTTCGCTAGTCTGGAGCCATGGAACTGCAAGTCCAACCCGGTGACATCACGCGGACAGCCGCCGATGCCGTCGTCAACGCAGCCAATTCCACGCTGCTGGGCGGCGGCGGAGTGGACGGCGCGATCCACCGGCGCGGCGGCCCGGAGATCCTGGCGGAATGCCGCGAGCTGCGCCGTACGGACTATCCCGACGGCCTGCCCGCCGGCCGGGCAGCGGCCACCACGGCCGGGCGGCTGCCCGCCCGCTGGGTGATCCACACGGTGGGGCCGACCTACGCCAAGACGCCGGAGAAGTACCGGCAGAAATCGGAGACCCTCGCCTCCTGCTATCGCGAGAGCCTGCGCGTCGCTGTCCGGCTGGGCGCCCGCAGCGTCGCGTTCCCCGCCATCTCCGCCGGGATCTACGGCTGGCCGATGGCCGACGCGGCCCGCATCGCGGTGGAAACGGTCAGGAGCCTGGTCGGTGAGGTCGGCGATGACATCGACCGCGTGATCTTCGTGCCCTTCGACGACGCTGCGGAGCAGGCCTTCCGCGCGGCACTGGACGCGTGAGCCGATGGGCTTCATCCGCGCAGAGCTGGAGAGCTACCGCGACGCCACGATCCCGGATCTGCTGCCGGAACCGCTGAAGCTGCTGTTCGTCGGCATCAATCCCGGGCTGTGGACCGCCGCGGCCGGCGCGCACTTCGCCCGGCGCGGCAACCGCTTCTATCCGGCGCTGCACCGTGCCGGGATCACCGACACCCTGATCGACGCCTCGGACGGCTACCGGGACTCCGACCTCGCGCAGATGGTCGAGCGCGGCATTGGGATCAGCAACATCGTGCGGCGGGCGACGGCCCGGGCCGACGAACTCTCCCGCGAGGAGCTGCGGACCGGAGCAGTGCGGCTGGGGCAGCTCGTCTCCGAACGGAAGCCGAGCGTCGTCGCCGTCCTGGGCGTGACCGCCTATCGGACCGCCTTCGAGGCGCCCAAGGCCGCGGTCGGTCGCCAGGAGTCGCCGTGGCCGGGCACGCAGCTGTTCGTCGCCCCGAACCCGAGCGGTCTCAACGCGCACTCGAGCCTGGACGATCTGGCCGCCGCCTACGGTGAAGTGGCACGCATCGCCGGAGTGCTCTGAGCGGCGGCGGCAGCATGACAGCCCTGACCGCATTCGGCCCCGCCACCCGCACCTGGTTCACCTCGCAGTTCGGGAACCCGACCGCCGCCCAGGACGGCGCCTGGCGGGCCATCGGCGCGGGCGAGAACGCGTTGGTCGTCGCTCCCACCGGTTCGGGCAAGACCCTGGCGGCCTTCCTCTCCGCGCTCGACCGGCTCATCGGCGACCTGCCCGCCGCCCCCGCCCAGCGGACCACCTCGGTGCTGTACATCTCTCCGCTCAAAGCGCTGGGAGTCGACATCGAGCGCAACCTGCGCCTGCCGCTGTCGGGCATCCGGGCCGAGGCCGCGGCACAGGGTCTCGACGTCCCGTCACCGACCGTGGGGGTCCGGACCGGAGACACCCCGGCATCCGAGCGCCGGACGCTGGTCGCGCACCCGCCCGACATCCTCATCACCACTCCGGAGTCGCTGTACCTGATGCTGACGTCCCGGGCGCGATCCACGCTCGGCGACGTCCACACCGTCATCGTCGACGAGATCCACGCGGTCGCCGGCAGCAAGCGCGGTGCTCACCTCGCGCTGTCCCTGGAGCGACTCGACGAGCAGCTGTGGACTCCCGCACAGCGCATCGGGCTGTCCGCCACCGTCGAACCCGTCGCGGAGGTCGCCCGCTTCCTCGGCGGTGCCCGGCCCGTCACCGTGGTCAGGCCCGAATCGCAGAAGCGCTGGGAGCTCACCGTCACGGTCCCGGTCGCGGACATGAGCCGGGTCGAGGCGCCGGCCGGCAGCGACGAGCCCGGATCGCTGTGGCCGCGCATCGAGGAGCGGATCGTCGACCTCGTGCTGGCGACCACCTCGACCCTGGTGTTCGCCAACTCGCGCGGCCTGGCGGAGAAGCTGACGGCGCGGGTCAACGAGATCCACGCCGAACGCACGGCAGCGTCCCCCGACTGCGATGACGACGGCCTGCTCGCCCGGGCCCACCACGGTTCGGTGGCCAAGGAGCAGCGGGCGGCGATCGAGGACGACCTCAAGGCCGGGCGCTTGCGCTGCGTGATCGCCACCAGCTCGCTGGAGCTGGGCATCGACATGGGACATGTCGACCAGGTGATCCAGATCGAGGCTCCGCCGTCGGCCGCCTCGGGCCTGCAACGAGTCGGCCGGGCGGGCCACCAGGTCGGCGAGGTGTCGGTCGGGGTGTTCTTCCCCAAGCATCGGGCCGATGTCCTCCATTCGGCGGTCGTGGTCGAGCAGATGCGCACGGGTCGCATCGAACCCCTGCGGATCACCGCCAATCCGCTCGACGTGCTCGCCCAGCACACCATCGCCGCGGCCGCGATGGAGAGCATCGACGTCGCCGACTGGCTGGCCACGGTCCGGCGCGCCGCGCCCTTCGCCGGCCTTCCGCAGTCGGCGTTCCAGGCCGTGCTGGACATGATCTCGGGCCGCTACCCCTCCGACGAGTTCGCCGCGCTGCGCCCCCGGGTCGTCCACGACCGGTCCGCGGGCACCCTGACCGGCAGGCCCGGCGCGCAGCGGCTCGCGGTGATCTCCGGCGGGACGATCCCCGATCGGGGGCTCTATCCGGTCTACATCGCCGGCACCGGCGACGAGCCGGGAACCGGTGCCCAGCGCGGACCCAAGCGGGTCGGCGAGCTCGACGAGGAGATGGTCTACGAGTCGCGGGTCGGGGACGTGATCGCGCTGGGAGCCACCAGCTGGCGCATCGACGAGATCACCACCGGGCATGTCACCGTCACCCCCGCACCCGGGCGACAGGGCCGACTGCCGTTCTGGCACGGCGAGGGGCCCGGCAGACCGATCCAGCTCGGCAGGGCCATCGGCAGCTTCACCCGGGAGGCCGCCGCCGGGATCACCTCGGCAGCTGCCGGCACTGCGTCGGGGGCCGGCACTGCCTCGGGGGCTGCCGGCAGCACCTCGGGAGCTGATGACCCTTCCGAGGCCGAGGTGCGGGTCACGGCGGAGCTGGGCAGGCGCCTCGGGAACGCGGGGCTCGACGAGTACGCCGTCGACAACCTCGTCGGCTACCTCGCCGAGCAGCGCGCCGCGATGGGCGAAGTGCCCACCGACCGCACCCTGGTGGTCGAAAGGTTCAGGGATGAGCTCGACGACTGGCGCGTCGTCCTGCACTCGCCCTTCGGGAACCAGGTCCACGCGCCCTGGGCACTCGCCGTCGGCGCGCGGCTGACGGAGCGCTACGGGATCGACGGCTCCGTGCAGTCCTCCGACGACGGCATCGTGCTGCGGTTCCCGGCGACCGACCTCACCCCGCCGGGAGCGGAGCTGTTCGCCTTCGAACCCGAGGAGCTGTCCGCCCTGGTCCGCCGAGAGGTCTCCGGCTCGGCGATCTTCGCCGCCCGCTTCCGGGAGGCCGCCACGCGCGCCCTGCTGCTGCCCACCGCGGGGCCGGGTCGCCGGGCGCCGCTGTGGCAGCAGCGCCACCGAGCCGGACAGCTGCTCGACGTGGCCGCGTCCTACCCCGACTTCCCGATCATCGTGGAGGCCGTGCGCGAATGCCTGCAGGACGTGTACGACCTCGACGGCCTGCTCGACGTGCAGCGCGACATCGGCAGCGGCCGGATCCGCCTGCTCGACACCGTGGCCGAGGCGCCGTCGCCCTTCGCGCGGACTCTGCTGTTCAGCTACGTCGGCCAGTTCATCTACGACCCGGACCAGCCGAAGGCCGAGCGCCGGGCCGCCTACCTGTCGCTCGACCAGGACCTGCTGCAGGATCTGCTCGGCGCCCCCGCGCTGCGGGAGCTGCTCGACGCCGAGGTGGTGGCCCGGGTCGGCGCCGAACTCCAGTGCCTGGCCCCCGACCGGCGACGCCGCGGGATCGAAGGGGCGGCGGATCTGCTGCGGCAGCTCGGGCCGCTCTCCGGTGCCGGTCTCGCCGCCCGCCTCGAATCGGCGCAGGACCGGGAGAGCACCGAGCCCCCGCCCGCAGAGGCGGATGGCGGTGCTGCAGGCTCCCGCGGATCGGCGACGGTGGAGGACGCCGCGGCGATCACCAGCGCACTGGTGGACAGCGGCCGGGCGATCCCGGTGACGGTCGCAGGGGAGAAGCGGTTCGCAGTCGTCGAGGACGCGGCACGCCTGCGCGATGGGCTGGGCACCGCGCTGCCGCCCGGGATTCCGCCGGACCTCCTGGCACCGGTCGCGGATCCCCTCGGTGATCTTGTCAGCCGATTCGCCCGCACCCACGGACCGTTCCGCGCGCCCGATCTCAGCACGGAACTCGGTCTTGCCCCAGCGGTGGCCGACCGCGCACTGGCCGAGCTGGTCGCTGCGGGACGCATCGTCGCCGGGGAGTTCACCCCCGGACGCAGCGGCAGGGAGTTCTGCGGCACCGAGGTGCTCACCCGACTCCGCCGCCGCTCCCTCGCCGCCGCCCGCGCCAGGATCGCCCCCGTCGGCCACGCCGCCTACGCCCGATTCCTCACCGATTGGCAGCACGTCAGAGAGCCGCTGGCAGGCATCGACGGGCTGTTCACGGTGATCGAACAGCTCGCCGGGGTGCCGATCCCGGCCTCGATCCTGGAGACCCAGGTGCTGCCCGCACGGGTCGTCGACTACCGGCCCGCCCTCCTCGATGAGCTCCTCGCCGCGGGCGAGGTGCTGTGGACGGGTGGCGGGGCGCTGTCCGGGGACGACAGCTGGATCCTGCTGCATCCGGCGGAGGACGCGGCTGCGACCCTGCCGAGTGCCGCCGAGCGGGAGGAGGCGGTGGGGAGGAGGAGCAGCGGCACCGCCGGCGCCGTTCTCGAGCTGCTCGCCGACGGCGGTGCCTACTTCGCCCGCCAGCTCGCCGAGAGGCTGCCGGACGAGCTGTCGGTCGACGCCGACGGCGAGGGGGAGAGCTTCGGCTCGGCTCTGTGGAAGCTCGTCGACGCGGGTCTCATCACCGCCGACACCTTCGCTCCGATGCGCGCTCGGCCGGCGGGCCGCATCGCGAGCGCGAGCAGGACCGGCCGCGCTCGCCGGTCGAGCGCGCGCCGACCGCGCAGAGGCCGCTACCGCGACCTGCCACCGGCCGGCGCGCCGCGCCGCACGACGGCCGCGGCGACGATCGACGCCTCCGGCATCCCGGGGCGCTGGTCGCTGGTCGAGCCCCAGGAGATCGAGGACACCGAGCGCGCCGCGGTCCGCGCCGAGGTGCTCCTCGACCGCCACGGTGTGCTCACCCGGGGAGCCGTCGCCGCAGAGGGGACGCGCGGCGGATTCGGCGGGCTCTACCCCGTGCTCACCGCGATCGAGGACACCGGTCATGCGCTGCGCGGGTATTTCGTCGACGGGCTCGGCGGCGCTCAGTTCGGCCGGACCGGGGCCGTGGATCGGCTGCGGGCGCTCGCCGAGCAGCAGGAGCACCCGGTGCTCGTCATCGGCGCCGCGGACCCCGCCAACCCCTACGGGGCAGCCCTGCCCTGGCCGGAGGTCACGGAGCTCGCCGCGCAGCCGGGCGGCGGGCGACCGTCCCGGCGCGCCGGCGCGCTGGTGGTGATCGTCGGCGGTCATCCGATGCTCTACGTGGAGCGGGGAGGGCGGACTGCGCTGCTCTTCACCGACGAGGCGAGCCGGGTCGCGCAGCTGGGAGATGCTCTTGCGCGGTTCGTCCGCGGGGGCGGGGTCGACGCGCTGTCGATCGAGCGCATCAGCGGGCTGCCCGCCACCGATCGGCATCCAGTGGTCACCGCCCTGCGGGACTCGCTGCTGGCGGCCGGGTTCTACGCGACGCACCGCGCGCTGCGCATCCGGCGCTGACGGCTGCAGGCTGTGCGGAGCCCGTCGGCGGGGGTACAGTCCCGAACATGCATCGAATGGGGCCGGGACGGCTGCAGGTGATCAGCGGACCGATGTTCGCGGGCAAGTCGGAGGAGCTGATGCGGCGGGTGCGGCGCGCGCAGCTGGCCGGGCTCAGCGTCGAGGCGGTCAACCACGAACTCGACGCGGGCCGTGGAACCGGTGACATCGCCGCTCACACCGGGCTGCGACTCGCGTCCCGGGCGGTGCCCGATGCAACCGGTCTGCGGCAGCTCGTCACCGGCCGCCGACTCGATCTGCTGGCGATCGACGAGGCCCAGTTCTTCGGCGCCGAGCTGATCCCGGTGGTGGACGAGCTCGTCCTCGCCGGTGTCACCGTGGCGGTCTCCGGCCTGTGCGTCACCTTCGACGGGCTGCCGTTCGAGCCGCTGCCCTCGCTCATGGCCCTGGCGGAAGAGGTGGTCAAGCTCACCGCTGTGTGCTCGGTCTGCGGCGAGGATGCCGCCTACCACCAGCGGACGGACGCCCGGCCGACCGGCAGCGCGGGCGAGAGCTCGCTGACGCCCGAGGCCGAGCACGTGGGCGGCAGCGAGACATACCAGGCCCGCTGCCGCCGCCACTTCACCGCGGGCCGCTGAAGGTTCGAGCGGCACGTCGAGGCAACCGCGCTCGCAGCGCGGCGCACGCGCGTCGGTCGGCGGCCGGGTGCACGCGCCTCAGTCCGCGGCGAATCCCGCACTGGTGTGCTCGTATGAGGCCGGTCGGCGGGTGAAGACGGTGCGGCCGTCGTGGATCGAGAACAGCACCGCGGCCTGATGTTGGACCGCCGCCTGATCGCTGCTGCAGTCGAGCACGATGCAGTGCGCAGGCTTGCCCTCCTCGATCCCGTATCGGTCGGTGATGCCCAGGTTCTTCGCTCCGTGGACCGTGATGAAGTCCAGCGCCCGATCCAGATGCTCGGCCGACAGCATGTGCCCGACGTGGAGGCCGAAGTCGAGGATCCGCAGCAGATTGCCCTCGCCGACCGGGTAGAAGGGATCGGCGATGGAGTCCTGCCCGAAGGCCACGGTGAGACCCGCCTCGGTGAGGTGCTTGATCGGTGCCACGCCGCGGGGCATCGGCGTCATGCCCCAGCCCTGCAGCTGGAGGTTCTCCGTGGGACACACAGCGAAATGGAGGTCGGCCGCGACCAGCTTCGAGGTGAGCTTGGCCAGGTAGGAGGAGCTGTAGTACGCCATCGCGACGGAGTGGCTGGCAGTCACCGGAGCGCTCAGCTCGGACCGGGCCGCGAAAGCCGCCATCTCCTCGACGAACCGGGACTGCTCGTCATCGATCTCGTCGCAGTGGACGTCGACCGGCACTCCGTACTTGTCGGCGAGGTCGAAGACGATGCGCAGCGACTCGACGCCGTCCTCCCGGGTCGCCTCGTTGTGGGGGATGCCGCCGACCACATCGGCTCCCATCTCCAGCGCGCGCTCCAGCAGCGCCGGCCCGTTCGGGAACGACAGGATCATGTTCTGCGGGAAGGCCACGATCTGGATCTCCATCCAGTCGCGCACGTCCTCGCGCAGCTGCAGGATCGCGCGCAGCGCGGTGAGCTCCGGGTCGGTGATGTCGACCTGGGAGCGGATGAAGCCGGTGCCGTGGGAGGCCTCCGAGCGCACCGCGGCCAGTGCGTTGCGGTAGATCTCGTCGAAGCTGTTGAGGCCCTGCTCCTTGCGTTCAGCCCAGATGTCGATCGCCTCGAAGAGCGTGCCCGACTGATTGAGCCGCGGCCGCCCGACAGTGTTGGCATAGTCGAGGTGCACATGGGCGTCGACGAACGGCTCGACCAGGAGTCTTCCACCCGCGTCGAAGCCATCGCCTCCTCCTCGGCTCGGACCGAGGGCTGAGTCCTGACGGCCGGCCAGGTCGTGGCCGGCCGGCAGGTCCTGACCGGCCGGCAGGTCCTGACCGGCCGGCAGGTCCTGACCGGCCGCCAGGCCGCGGCTGGGAGTGATCGACCGGAATACTCCCTGGTCGATTTCGACGTCCCATAACCCCTCGCGTCCCCGAAGCGCTGCATTGGCGATGATCACGTTCGGATCTCCTTCCTGAGATGATGCGGTGCACGCATCCTCTCAGAGTCGGCCCGCTCCTGCGCGGTGCCGAAGCTTTCCCGGTCACGGGTACTATGCACACAGTTGAGCAGAGAAGGTGCGCACTCATGGATCCAGGCACGGACAGCCGCGGCGGGACCGACGGCGCACTCCCGGCCCCGGCGGTGCAGTCGGTCGATCGCGCGGTGCAGATCCTCCAGCTGCTCACCGCCGAACCCGTGCTCGGCGTCTCCGAGCTCTCCCGCCGCCTCGGTGTCCACCGCTCGACCGCGTTCCGCCTGCTGGCCACCCTGGAGGCCCACGATCTGGTCGAGCAGGTCGCCGAACGCGGCTCCTACCGGCTGGGCTTCGGGCTGCTGCGGATGGCGCACTCCGTCATCGCTCGGACCGATCTCGCCCGCGAGGGCCAGCTGGTGTGCGACGTCCTGGCCGCCCAACTCAACGAGACGGTCAACCTGGCAGTCCTCGACGGGGGATATGCGGTGACGATCACCCAGAGCGTGGGAGACCGGGTGATCGGCGCGGCCCGGCAGTACGTGGGGCAGCCCGCCCCGCTGCACGCCACCTCGACCGGGAAGCTGCTGCTGGCGCACGCCGGCGAGGCGGAGTGGGACGGGCTGCTGGAGCGCGGGCTCGAATCGTTCACCGACCTCACCATCACCGATCCCGAGGCGCTCGCCGCTGATCTCACGTCGATCCGCGAACGCGGATGGGCCGCGGCGGTCGCGGAGTGGGAGGACGGCACCAACGCGCTGGCCGTGCCCGTCCGCGATGCCTCCGGGTCCGTCGCCGCCGCGGTGTCGCTGACCGCCCCGGAGTTTCGGATGCCCGAGTCCGAGTTCGCCGCGCTCGCCGCGCAGCTGCGCACGGGGGCCGCCTCCCTGGAGGCCCGCCTCGGCTACGGCCGCGGTCAGCGGTAGCGGCAGCGGCAGAGAAGTCTTGTCGGCGCCGCAGCGCCGTGCGTAGGCTGGTCCCACCTTGCACTTCGCGCTCAGCAACGGGGGTGGCGCACATGTCGGAAGGTCCTCACGCCTCGGCCGTGGCAGCCCGGGGACCGGCAGTCCTCATCATCGGTCTGGGGGTCGTCGGGGCAGCCGTCGCGGATGAGCTGGCCCAG
The DNA here is from genome assembly GCF_021729135.1 of Brevibacterium daeguense. Taxonomy (GTDB): domain Bacteria; phylum Actinomycetota; class Actinomycetes; order Actinomycetales; family Brevibacteriaceae; genus Brevibacterium; species Brevibacterium daeguense. Next base: position 136,752 of record NZ_JAJTWW010000008.1, on the reverse strand, counting down.
CGCGGATGGCAGCGGCTGACGATCGTCGAGCAGGGTCCGCTGTTCGCCACCGGCGGCTCGAGCTCGCACGCCCCGGGGTTCGTCTACCAGATCTCGCCGGTCAAGGCGATGAGCGAGCTCGCCCAGCGGACCCTCGACAAGTTCGACGGGATCACCGTCACGGACGGCTGGGTCGCCAAGCGGGTCGGTGGGCTGGAGATCGCCACCACCCCCGAACGCCTCGCCGAGCTGCACCGGCGCCACAATCTTGCGGAGTCCTTCGGGGTGCCCTCGCGGCTCCTCGATCCGGGGGAGACGGCCGAGGTGTGGCCGGGCCTGGATGTCTCCGTCGTGCACGGCGGGCTCCACACGCCCACGGACGCCGTGGTCAAGAGCGTGCGCGCGGTCGAGTTCCAGGCCCGCCGTGCGCAGGCCGCCGGCGCTCGCATCCTGGACCGGACCCGGGTCACCGCGATCCGCACGCACCGCGGCAAGGTCACCGGCGTCGACGTCCGCCCGGTCGGAGGCTCACCGGAGGCCCCGGGGCAGACCATCGACGCCGACATCGTGATCTCCTGCACGGGACTCTGGGGGCCGGGCCTGCTGCGGGACCTGGTGGGGCTGGAGATCCCCATGCTGCCGGTCGAACACGGGTTCGGGCTCAGCGAGCCGCTGGCCGGCCTGCGCCACATCGATGAGGCGACCGAGGTGGTCCGGCCCATCCTGCGGCATCAGGATCATGCGATGTACCTGCGCGAGTGGGGCGATCGGATCGCCATCGGGGCGTACGAGCACCGCCCGATCCCCGTCGAGCCGGAGCAGATCAGCAGCGCGGAGGAGGCGGCGGCCTCGGGAGTGCAGCCGGCGATCCACCCCTTCACCTCGGAGGACTACCTTCCGACGTGGGAAGAGGCCCGACGCCTGTTGCCGGAGCTGCAGAGCTCCTCCCTCGACACGGCCCGCGCGTTCAACGGCATCTTCTCCTTCACCCCCGATGGCGGACCCCTGCTCGGGCCGGTGCCCGACATCGAGGGCCTGTGGCTGGCCCAGGCGGTGTGGATCACCCAGTCCGGCGGGGTCGGCCAGGTGATCGCCGACTGGCTGACGACGGGGGATCCGGGAATCGACACCCACGGACTGGACCTCAGCCGCTTCGATCCGGCGGTCGTGTCCCGGACCTGGTCCCGCCAGCTGGGGGAGGAATCCTACGACGAGGTCTACGACATCATCCACCCGCGGGCCGACACGCTGCGTCTGCGCGGCCTGCGCACCTCACCCTTCCACGAGCGGCAGCAGGCGCTCGGGGCGGTCTTCGGCTCGGCGAACGGGTGGGAGCGGCCATTGTGGTACGAAGCGAACGCCGAGGCGGGCCGCCCGATGCTCGGGAATCGACCGCTGCCGCCGCGGGATCGCTGGTCGAGCAGGCACTGGAGCCCGACCGCAGCAGTCGAGGCGCGTGCGCTGCGCGATGGTGTCGGGGTGGTGGACATGTCCTCGCTGCCGCGCCTGATGCTCACCGGTGAGGGCGCGACGGAATTCCTCGACAGCGTGCTCAGCCGGCCGGTCGGGAAGTCGGTGGGCAGCATCGTGTACGCCCTGCTGCTCGATGAGACGGGCGGCGTGCTGTCGGACATCACCGTCGCCCGCCTCGGCGAGGAGGAGTACCACCTGGGGGCCAACGGGAATCTCGACGCCGCCTGGCTGCGACTGCAGATGCGCCGCCGCGGAGTCCACCTGCACCTGAGCGACACGGGCGCCGGCCACTGCGGACTGGGCCTGTGGGGGCCCAAGGCGCGCGAGGTGCTCTCCGCACTCGTGGAGGACGACATCTCCCGCGAGGCGTTCGGGTTCTACCGGTGCCGGCGCCTGCGGGTGGCAGGCGCCCCGACGCTGGCGCTGCGGCTGAGCTACGTCGGTGAGCTCGGGTGGGAGCTGTACACCCCCGCCGAATTCGGCAGGCACCTGTGGGACGCGGTCTTCTCCGCGGGGCGGGAGCACGGGATCGTGCCGGTCGGTCGGCGGGCCTTCGAGTCGATGCGGCTGGAGAAGGGGTACCGGCTGTGGGGCACGGACGTCACCCGCGAGCACACCCCGGCCGAGGCGGGCCTGGACTTCGCTGTCCGCGGGCCGGCCGCCGAGCGGCCGGCAGCCCGGCCGGTCGACCGAGGCCGAGGGGCGCCTCGGCGGCTGTGCTGCCTGGTCGTCGACGATCCGGCCGAGGTGCTCATGGGTTCCGAGCCCGTGTACCCGCTCGCGACTCCCACCCGCGCCGCGACGTCCTCCGGGGCTGCCGATGATGCCGTGGCTGCTCCCGATGCCGGCCCTGCTTCCGGTGCCGGGGCTGCTTCCGGTGCCGGGGCTGCAGAACCCATCGGGTACGTGACGAGCGCCGACCAGGGCTTCAGCACCGGGCTGTCCATTGCCTACGCCTGGCTGCCGGCTGAGCTCGCCGCACCCGGCCGGCGCGTGGACATCGCCTACTTCGACCAGCGCTACCCCGCGACGGTGTGCGAGGAGCCGCTCTTCGACCCGGCCGGCACGAGGATGCGGACATGAGTCCGCGGCGGGCGCTGAGTGTTCGCGTCCTGGGCGACGAGCACAAGGAGGCGCTCGCGGGCCTGCTCGGCAACGTGAGCTATGAGGTGATGCCGTTCCGCTCGGCCGAGGAGCAGGTGCTCGCCCACGTGCCCACCGACATTCCCCTGACCGCCACGGTCACCGGGGGCAAGGGCGTGGAGCCGACGATCCGCCTGGCAACCGCGCTCGCAGGCCAGGGCTACGCGATCGCCCCGCACCTCCCGGCCCGCATGGTGCACGACGCGCTGGAGCTCGACGAGATCCTCAGCCGCTTGGAGGACGCGGGCATCGACCGGCTGTTCGTCATCGGCGGGGACGTGGACGAGCAGGCCGGAGAGTTCCCCGACGCGCTCAGCCTGCTGACGGCGATGCGGGAGCGCGGCCATGCCTTCTCGACGCTGGGGATCGCCGGCTATCCCGAAGGGCATGCGTTCGTCGCCGCGGACGTCATGGCCGCGGCGCTGCGGAACAAGGCGCCGCTGGCCACTGCGCTGCTCACCCAGATCTGCTTCGACGCCGACACCGTCGTGCGGTGGGCCGCCGACGTGGCCGACGACGGCATCGAGCTGCCGATCCACGTCGGCATTCCCGCCCCGGCGAGCAGGCAGAAGCTGGTGCGGATCTCTGCCGGCCTGGGCCTCGGGCAGTCGGCGAACTTCCTGCGCAAGCAGCGGAGCATGCTGTGGCGATTCTTCACGCCGTCCGGGTACGACCCGACTCGCCTGGTCGTCGGCCTCGCGCGGGCGCTGCCCGGCTCTGCGACCCGGATCAGCGGGCTGCACGTGTTCACCTTCAACGAATTCGCCGGCACCGAGAGCTGGCGCCGGGACCTGCTGGCCCAGCTGTCCTGAGCAGTCCCAGCACCCCTTCCCCGTGGGGCCGTCGAGGGGCTATTCTGGGCACACCCGAGCGTATTACGAAACGTGTTTCTTAATACGCAACACACCTGCAGGTCAATGGGGACCCGTACAACAGCAGGAGAGCCAGATGAAGGCCAACGACCCATCCGCCAACTTCACCGTGTCGGCCGGGACCGCCAACATCCCGTCCGTCGACCAGTCCGACCGTCGAGTTCCGATCAATCTGCGCCAGTCCGGCCCGACCCCGGTGGAGATGCTCATCGACACCCGCGTCCGGAAGTCGCCCTACTGGCACCTGTCGATGGCGGCAGGGTGCTGGAGGGCCTCCGTCTACAACCGCATGTATCACCCGCGCGGCTACGTCCGGCCCGAGGACGGCGGCGCGATGGTGGAGTACGACGCGCTGGTCAACCACGTGACGCTGTGGAACGTGGCAGTCGAGCGTCAGATCCAGGTCAAGGGGCCGGAGGCGGCCCAGTTCGTCGATTTCGTCATCACGCGGGACGCCACGAAGATCCCGCCCATGCGCGCCCGCTACGTGATCCTGTGCAACGAGGCAGGGGGAGTGCTCAACGATCCGGTGCTCCTGCGCGTGGCCGACGACGAGTTCTGGTTCAGCCTCTCGGACTCGGACCTGATGTTCTGGCTGCAGGGCGTCAACGTCGGACGCCGGTTCGACGTCGAGATCAACGAGATCGACGTCGCCCCGGTCCAGATCCAGGGGCCCAAGTCGACAGCGCTGATGGCAGATCTCGTGGGCGACGAGGTGCGCGAGCTGCCGTCCTACGGACTGCTGGCCGGGCAGATCGCCGGCTGCGAGGTCATCGTGTCGCAGACCGGGTTCTCGGGGGAGAAGGGCTACGAGATCTACCTCAAGGACGCGACGGTGCACGCCGAGGCGCTGTGGAAAGCCGTGCTCGAGGCGGGAGTCGCCCACCAGCTCGCGGTGATCGCGCCGGCCCATCACCGCCGGATCGCGGCCGGGATCCTGTCCTGGGGACAGGACATGGACGCTGAGACCCTGCCCTTCCAGGTCAACCTGGGCTACCAGGTCCCACGGAAGAAGGCGGCGGACTACATCGGCAAGGCCGCGCTCGAGTCCGCACGGGAGGCGATCGAGGCCGGGAATCCGCCGTTCACCCAGCAGCTCGTGGGGATGCGGCTGGGCGGAAAGCCGATCGACGACTATGCCCCGGACTTCTGGCTCATCAGCGCCGAGCGGGACGGGGAACCGGTCGGCTACGTCACCTCACCGTGGTTCTCCCCGGAGCTCGGCGGGAACATCGCGATGGGCTTCGTTCCCGTGACGGCCGCGGACATCGGCACCCAGCTGTGGGTCCACCTGCCGGACCGCTACGCGGAGGCGCCGGGGCAACCGGTCGAAGCCGAGGTGGTGGCGATGCCCTTCCGCGAGTCGGCGAACCCGAACCAGCGGGAGCGGCTGGCGGTGCGAGGCCTCGACGCGGCCCTCTGACCGGGCTGGGATTCGCAAGGTCACACGGTGCCGGGGCGCTGGGACGCCTCGGCACCGCTGCCGGAACCGGTTCTCAGGGCACGGAGCCGGACCGCTCTCCGCTCCGGATCGTCACGGTCGAGGCACTACACTCGTCAGCACGGGCAGCAGCGACCGGAACGCACCCCTTGTCCAGGAGGCGAACAATGGCCGATCACCATGATCCCGGCAGCGCAGTCACCGAGCTGAGCGCCGACCAGTGCTGGGAACTGCTGCGCTCGGGGGATGTCGCCCGGCTCGCAGTGATCGTCGACGATCATCCCGACATCTTCCCTGTGAACTACGTGGTCGACAGCGGAACGGTCGTGTTCCGCTCGGCGCCGGGCACCAAGCTCACGGCTGCGCTCGCAGGGCCGGTCGCCTTCGAGGTCGACGGCTATGAGCAGCAGTCGGGCAAGGCCTGGAGCGTGGTGCTCAAAGGGCGAGCGCAGCAGATGCGGGACGTCGACGAGCTCAACGACTCCTTCGACCTGCCTCTGTTCCCGTGGCAGGCGGGGCGGAAGGGCACGTTCGTGCGCGTCGAGGCGGCCTCGATCACCGGGCGCCGCTTCCCAGTCGCCGCCCGCTCGTCGTGGACCTCGCCCTACCGCGACCGGCCGCGCACTGCGCCCGAGTAGTCTTCGGGCTACGCTGGCAGAGTGAGCAGCGAATCCGTGTCCCATAGCGCCGAAGACGTCCGTCTGAGCACATCGGAGGTCGGGGCGGGAAGCCGCAGGGTGGTGTTCCTCCACGGCCTGATGGGGCGCGGAAAGAACTTCACGAGCATCGCCAAGGCACTCGCCGACGACTTCCGATCACTCCTCGTCGACCTGCCCAACCACGGCGACTCCGGATGGACCGAGGACTTCGACTACGCGGAGACGGCCGATATCGTGGCGGCGCAGCTGCGCGCCGGCTTCGCCGCCGACGGTCCCGTCGCCGTGGTGGGCCACTCGCTCGGCGGCAAGGTCGCGATGGTGCTTGCGCTGCGGCATCCCGAGCTGGTCTCCGCGCTGGTCGTCGTCGACATCTCGCCCGTTCCCCGCGACGACGGCGAAGGCGAGTTCGAGCACCTCCTCGGCACCCTCTCCGCGCTCGATCTAGCGGCGCTCGACAGCCGCACCGATGCCGACGAGGCGCTGTCCGAGCCGATCGGCGATGCGCGGGTGCGGGGCTTCCTGCTGCAGAATCTGCGCCGTGTGAAGGATGCGGACAGCGGCCGGTCGTCGTTCGCCTGGCAGCCGAACCTGCACATGCTGTACCGGGCGCTGCCGCAGATCGGCGGCTTCCCGGACCCGGGCGGCGCCCAGTACGAGGGACCGGTGCTGTGGGTGGCCGGCGGCGACTCGGACTATGTCCGCGACGAGGACGCCGACAGCATGCGCGAGCTCTTCCCCCGCACCACCCGCATCTCCATCAAGGGTGCCGGGCACTGGGTGCACTCCGAGCGGCCCGAGGAATTCATCTCGACCGTGCGCTGGTTCCTCACCCGGGGCGACTAGGTTCATCCGGCCGCCGGGAATCACGACCCGGACGCAGGGAATAGGGTGGGGGCGACACATCGTTGACGGAGCAGAACCGACTCACACGGAGGAACAGTGACAGCACCGACCGACACCAGCACCGCGAAGTTCGCATCCTACGCAGATCCGGAGCGGCTGGTGAGCACCCAGTGGGTGGCGGACAATCTCGGCACCGACGGCGTCGTGATCGTCGAGACCGATGAGGACGTGCTGCTGTACGAGACCGGTCACATCCCCGGCGCGGTGAAGATCGACTGGCACACCGAGCTCAACGATCCCGTCACCCGTGACTACGTCGACGGTGCGGGCTTCGCCGAGCTCATGGGCGCCAAGGGCATCCGGCGCGAGGACACCGTGGTGATCTACGGCGACAAGTCCAACTGGTGGGCGGCCTACGCGCTGTGGGTGTTCACCCTGTTCGGTCACGAGGACGTGCGCCTGATGGACGGCGGCCGTGCCAAGTGGATCGAGGAGGGCCGGGAGACCACCACCGAGGCACCTGAGCGGGACCGGTCCGAATACCCGGTCGTCGAACGCCGCGACGAGGAGATCCGCGCGTTCCTGCCGGAGGTCCTCGACCACCTCGGGAAGCCGCTCATCGACGTTCGCAGCCCGGAGGAGTACACCGGTCAGCGGACCCACATGCCCGCCTACCCCGAGGAGGGGGCCCTGCGCGGTGGTCACATCCCGACCGCGCACTCGGTGCCCTGGGCGAAGGCGGCCAATGAGGACGGCACCTTCAAGAGCGCCGACGAGCTGCGCGCGATCTACCAGGATGACCTCGGGCTCAAGACCGATGACGACGTCATCGCCTACTGCCGGATCGGCGAGCGCTCCAGCCACACCTGGTTCGTGCTCCGGCATCTGCTGGGGTTCGAGAAGGTCCGCAACTACGACGGCTCGTGGACCGAGTGGGGCAACGCGGTGGCCGTGCCGATCACGCAGGGTCAGGAGCGCGGGGAGGCGCCGTCACGATGAGCACCGACACGTCACCCCTGCCCGGCGGACTGCAGGAGATCGCCGACGACTTCGCCGCGATGGCGGAGCCGGACCGGCTGCAGCTGCTGTTGGAGTTCAGCAACGAGCTGCCGGACCTGCCGGCGCGCTACTCCGAGCATCCCGAGCTGCTGGAGCCCGTCCCGGAGTGCCAGTCGCCGATCTTCCTCGTCACCGAGGTCGCCGACGACCCGGAGTCGACGGTGCGGCTGCACTTCAGCGCTCCCGCCGAGGCTCCCACCACCCGCGGATTCGCGGGCATCCTCCACGAGGGCCTCGACGGCCGGCCGGCTGCGACCGTGCTGTCCGTCCCGGCCGAGCTGCCCCTGCGGCTGTCGTTGGAGAACTCGGTGAGCCCGCTGCGCCTGCGCGGGCTCAGCGGCATGCTGGCGCGGATCCAGCGGCAGATCAGGGAGAAGACTCAGCTGCCCGCTTGATGGCCGCCAATCGGCGATCCCAGGTCTCGCCGAGGCGGATGAGGTCGTCGCCGAGGGCGCTGAGTCGCGAGCCCAGCGGCAGATAGACGATTTCGCGTCCTCGGCGCTCGGTCGCGATCAGACCCGACTCCCGCAGCACCGCGAGGTGTTTGGCGATCGCCTGTCGGCTGATCGGCAGGTCCCGGGCCAGCGCCGAGGCGGAGCGCGGCTCCTGCGACAGCCTCACCAGGACGGTCCACCGCGTCGGATCGCCGAGGGCGGCGAATGCCTCGGACAGCTCGACGGGCGACAGCCGGCTCATCAGCGCACCTCCTCCTGCTGCGAGGCACGCTCCGCGTGCGCGCGAGCGAGTGCGAGCTCCTCCTCCCAGCCCTGCGTGTTCTCCTCGACCTGCCTGCGACGCTCGGCCTCGCTCCCGGGCAGGGACGAGAATCCGCTCTCGACGACGCGCAGGGTGCATGTCGCATCCCCGGCCTCCTCGATCCAGAACTCGACGAGGGTCGAGGGCGGGGGAGCCGACTGACCGGGGGCGCCGCGGTCGGCTCCGTCCGCGCCTGAGCCGGCCGGGTCGTGGTCCGGGTCAGGCGGCTCCGCGATCCATCTGAATGCCGCGTACCGGGGCGGGTCCAGGGTCTCCGTCCTGATGAGGAACTCGCCGTGCACGGGATCGTGGACCGCAGTCACACCGTCCCCGCGGTCGTCGAGTCGGTGCTCGACGAGAGCGCCGTCGTTGATGAACCATCCCGGTTCGGATATCAGCTCCCACACCGTTCGGGCCGGAGCCGAGATCTCCGTGCGACGCTCGATCCGATCTGCGATTGCCATGTCTGCCTCCTCTGGCACTGCATCGTCTTCTTTGACCGCAACTCCATAGTTGCACTGACTCGTTCGTTATGCAACCCCTGGGTAGCAGATAGCGCCGGCTGGTGCTGTTCTCCGCCGGGATCGAGTGGCACACTGGGAAGGCATGTTCGTTCGCTGATCGGGCTGCTTCGATGAGGAGGCGCAATGCCCAGCACGCTGCAGCACGCCGACGCCGCCCATGCGGCGGCGCTCTTCGTGCGCGACAACCTCGCCGAACCCCTGTCGGTGGCAGACATCGCCGACCACGTGGGCTACAGCGAGTTCCATTTCACGCGCCTGTTCGCGCGGGCCTTCGGGTGCTCGCCGGTGCAGTACCTGGCGGCGCAGCGCTTCCAGCGCGCCAAGGAGCTGCTGGTCGGATCCGACCACACGGTGAGCGATATCTGCTGTGCGGTCGGGTTCTCCTCGCTGGGCACCTTCACCAGGCGCTTCACCTTGGAGGTGGGGGTTTCACCCGGGGGGATCCGCAGGCTCTCCGAGAGCATCGCCGACCGGACGCTGCACGCGTACACGCTCGACGCCCCCGACGTCGTCGGCACGATGACGGGCACCGTCGCCCTCACCGAGCGGGCGCGGACCGTGCTCGGCCCGCTGCCCCAGATCTGGGTCGGACTGTTCGCATCGCCGCGCCCCGCCCGGCGTCCGCTGACCGGCGTGCTGCGCTTCGGAGACGGCGGGTTCACGCTGCGGATTCCCGCGGCCGGCCGCTGGCTGCTGGCCGCCGCCTTCCCCCGCGATGCAGGACCGCACGAGCACCTCACTCCCGCGATCCAGGTGGTGGCCGCGTCCGGGCCGGCCGTTCGGGACGGTGAGCACCGTGACCTCGTGCTCGATTTCGCCCAGCAGGGGGCTCCTCCGCTGCTCACCGCACTGCCGGCAGTCCTCGACGCCGCAGAGTGAGTCGTCAGCCCTGGCGATGAGCAGAATAGGAGTCGTGCAGCGGCGCTTCGGATTCGTACTGTCAATGCATGACTGGATCAGGTTTGACTCAGACCATCGGCACGGCCATGTACCTCAATCTCCCCATCCGCAACGCTGCCGCGGCTCGCAGATTCTGGTCAGACGTCGGAGTCCGCATCTCGGAGGCCTACTCGGATGAGAACGCGGTCGCCCTGGCGTTCAGCAAACATGTGGTGGCGATGCTGCTGCAGCGCGACTTCTACCGGGAGTTCCTCCCGTCGGGCAGGGACATCGCCGACACCTCGGTGAGCAGCGGCTGTCTGATCTGCCTCGATGCCGACTCCCTGGAAGCGGTTGACGAGTTCGTCGGCGCCGCGCTCTCAGCCGGCGGCACCGAGGTGCCGCCGTCCGATCCCGACCCCGCGCAGGAGATGATCGACGCCGGCCTGATGTACGGACGGACATTTCTCGACCCGGATGGACATCAGTGGGAGATCCTCTGGATGTCCTCCCAGATGCCCGAAGGCTGAGGTGGACCGATGCTGCTGACATTGCACACATTCATGACACTCGACGGCGTGATGCAGGGGCCCGGCGGGAAGGATGAGGATACTTCCGGCGGGTTCTCTGCCGGCGGCTGGACGGTCCCCTATACGGACGAGGGCTTCGGCGAGATCGTCGACTCCTGGTTCGCGAAGACCAGCGCCGTGCTGCTGGGCCGGACCACGTTCGAGATGTTCCGCGAGTTCTGGCCGCACGTCGACGACACCGACCCGGTGGCCCGCGTGCTCAACCACAGCCCCAAGTACGTGGTCGCCCATGACGGCTTCGAACCCGGCTGGGAGAGCTCGCACCTGATCTCCGGCTCGGATCCGCTGCCCGCCATCCGCGCCCTCAAGGAGTCCGGGACAGGAGAGCTGCAGGTGCACGGGAGCTGGCAGCTGGCCCGGTCGCTGCACAATGCCGGTCTGATCGACGAGTACCGGCTGGTGATCTTCCCGGTCACCGTGGGCGCGGGGAAACGGCTGTTCGCCGAGGACGGGCCGCCGCGAAGCTTCCGGCCCATCACGACGCGGACGACCGCAGCCGGCGGCCTCTACATCGAGGCCACTCCCGGGGAGCTGCGGCAGGGAACCTACATCGTGGAGGATGGGCGAGAGCGACCCGTGCTCGAGGACTGACGGATTCCAGGGACTGACGGATTTGCAGGGGCTTCGAGGCGGGCTCACCGCGGGAACCGGCTCCTCGGCGGGACCGGCTCAAGCGCCGAAACGGCTCAGGCGGCGACGAGGGATCGCAGGTGCTCCGTCACCTCGGCCTCGTGCCAGCCGTGAGCCTCCTGGAGCCCGTTGGCGATCATCGCCAGGTAGGCCTCGCTTGGCTCGGTGTGCTCGACAGCGCCGGCTCCATGCGGCGACGTGAAGGTCAGCATCGGAAGCCCGTCCCGCCGGCCGACATCGATGAGCGTCTCATAGTGACCCGGCCCGGCACGATGGCGGCCGCCCTCCGGAATGCCCATGAGGACCTCTTCGAGAGGGTCGTCGGGGTCGGGGAGCCGATGCATCTCCTGCGCGGCGATATCCGAGAACTGCTCGGTGGTGACGAGATACGCCTTGGCGGGAGTGGGACCCGGCACATCGTGGTCGTAGAAGGCCACACCGCCGCCCCAGACGTGGGAATCGCCGGCGAAGTAGAGCCGGCCGGGCAATGCGACGCCGGCCTCGGCGCGCGGCGGAGTGGAGTCGCGGGCTCCCAGATAGGTCACCGCTGCTCCCGGTGGGCAGCCGCCCCCGATGTAGCAGCCCAGGCGACCCCGGGACATGTTGGATCCATAGCTGACATACCAGACAAGACTTTCGGACATCCCGTCCACCATCTCAGACTGGCGGCGCCAGCGCTGTTGACCGGCTCACATTCGGGCGTGTCATATCACTCACCGAGGTGACGAACTGTGACGACGACTACACCCGGAGCCGTTGCCGCTGGCTAGATTCCACGAGGTATGCACACGCGCTGCTGCGCGTTCTTGCCTCGACGAAAGGGATTCGCTCATGACAGCCGACATCGCACAGCAGGTCACCTCCTCCCAGGGGACCTCGCGGACGAGGACTCCGAAATCGGCCCCCTCTGCGGTCCTTCCGGCGGATTACGACGCGCTCGCGGAGATCCTCCACCCCCTGTTCGATGAGATCGCCCGGGGCGCTCTGCGCCGGGAGCGCAATCGTGAGCTGCCCTTCGCCGAGGTGCGGCGGCTCGACGAAGCAGGGTTCGGCACACTCAGGGTTCCCGCCGAGCACGGCGGTCCCGGTGCGAGCATCGAGACCTGCACCCGGCTGCTCATCGACCTCGCCCGGTCCGATTCGAATATCGCCCACCTCTACCGGTCTCACTTCGGCTTCCTCGAGTCGCTGCGGTTCCAGCCCCCGCGGATACAGCAGGTCTGGTACCCGCGAGTGCTCGCCGGCCTGACCGTCGGCAATGCCTCCACCGAGAAGGGGGGCAATGCGCTCGGCAGCCTCAACACCGTGCTGGAGCACACGGATGCCGGAGCGGTGCTGTCCGGCCAGAAGTTCTATTCGACCGGCACCATCTTCTCCGACTACACCCGAGTCTCTGCCGCAGTCGAGGGCCGCGACGGACGGCAGTTCGCCGTGGTCGCCACCGACGCGCCGGGAGTGACGATCGACGATGACTGGGACGGCTTCGGGCAGCGGCTCACCGGCACGGGGACCACCACCTTCGCCGGCGTTCCGGTGGCCGAGGACGCGATCCTCGACCGGGTGGCGGGCACGCCCGAGGCGGTCCACGAGGCCGCATTCTTCCAACTGGTGCTGCTGGCCGTGCTCGCCGGCATCGCGCACGCCGCCCGGCATGACGCCGCCACCACCATCGCCTCCCGCAGACGCACCTTCAACACCGGCTCAGGGCTGCCGTTCCGCGAGGATCCACTGATCCAGGAGGCGACCGGGCGGATCGCGGCCAAGGCGTTCTCCGCCGAGGCGACCGTGCTCCACGCCGCACGCGCACTGGATGCCGGGATCGACGCGGCCATCGCAGCGGGTGCGGATCGCCCCGACTACCAGGGCGCCGTGCCCGAGGCGCTGCACTGGTCGGAGATCGCCGTCGAGCATGCGCAGGTCACTGTGCCGGAGCTTGCGCTGGGAGCGGCGCAGGACCTGTTCCTGACTGTGGGCGCCTCGGCGACGTCGACCGGGAAGGCGCTCGACCGTCACTGGCGCAACGCGCAGACCGTCGCCACCCACAACCCGATCGCCTTCCGAGCACGGGCACTGGGCGACTACTGGATCAACGGCACCCTGCCGGAAGGCCTCAGCGCGATCGGCGACGCGAGCGGGAAGGAGAAGGCATGAGCACATCACCCCGCCCGATCCTGCTCAACGCCTTCGACATGATGGTCCCGGTCCACCAGTCACCCGGACTGTGGCGCCATCCCGGCGCCCGGGTGGCCGACTACACCTCGCTGTCGTACTGGACGGACCTCGCCCGCACACTCGACAGCGCCGGCTTCAGCTCCCTGTTCCTGGCTGACATCCCCGGGGTCTACGACGTGTACGGCGGAAGCGCCGATGCCGCCGCGCGTGGGGGAGTGCAGTTCCCGTTGCTCGACCCGCTCGTGGCGGTGCCGGCGATGGCGGCCGTCACACAGAGCCTGGGCTTCGGCGTCACCGCCTCCGTGACCTACGAGCAGCCGTATCTGCTGGCGCGCACGCTGAGCACGCTGGACCACTTCACGAACGGGCGGGTGGCCTGGAACATCGTCACCAGCTACCAGGACTCGGCCGCCAGGAACCTCGGTATGGAAGGGCAGATCCCGCACGATGAGCGCTACGACCGGGCCGATGAGTACATGGAGGTGATGTACAAGCTCTTCGAAGGCTCCTTCGAGCCGGGTGCCGTCGCGGCCGACGCCGCAGCCAACGTGTTCGTCGATCCGGCGAAGGTCCACCCGATCGGCCACGCAGGCAGCTACTTCTCGGTGCCCGGGCAGGCATTGGCCGCGCCGGGTCCGCAGCGCACCCCGCTGCTGTTCCAGGCCGGAGCCTCCAAGCGCGGCCAGCAGTTCGCCGTCGACCATGCCGAGGCGATCTTCTTCTCCGGCGGGACCCCGCAGCTCGTGCGCGGGTGGGCGGACGGCGTGCGCGACGGTCTTCAGATGCGGGGCAGATCCCGGGACGCGGTGAAGATGTTCACGCTCGCCACCGTCATCGTCGACGAGACGGACGAGGCGGCCCAGGAACGGCTGGCAGAGTACACGGAGTACGTGGACACGGAGTCGGCACTTGCGCTGTTCGGCGGCTGGACCGGCGTGGACCTCTCCGGTGCCGAGCCCGACTCGCCCCTGGAACACGTGGCCACCGATGCGAACCAGTCCGCGCTCGCATCCTTCACCACACTGGCCGGCGACCGCACCTGGACGGTCCGGGACCTGGCAGAGTTCGTGGCCATCGGCGGGCGCGGTCCGGTGATCACCGGATCTCCCGCAACGGTGGCAGACGAACTCGAACGGTGGATGGACGAGGCCGGAATCGACGGCTTCAACATCTCGGCCGCCGTCCGCCCTGCAGACCTGGAGCGGTTCGGCCGCTTCGTCTCGCCCGAGCTGCGTCGGCGCGGACTGCTGCAGGAGCCGCGGATCGGAGCCACCGTGCGCGAGCAGATCATGGGGGCGGGGCCGCATCTCGCCGAGGACCACCGGGGTGTCGGGTATCGGGTTCGATCGCAGCAGGATGACTGATCGGCGGGTGCCCAGGCGGCCTGCTACCGTGTGAGCGTGATCGAGCAGGTCCCGCCTGACGATACGCGGGGCATCATGTCCCCGCGCGCGATGCTGCGCCGCGTCGACTTCCAGCGCTCCGCCGCGCCGTCGGAGCTCGCAGGACTCGCCGCCCACGTGTGGTTCGTCGCCTGGGACCTGCCGCCCGGGGAGGAGCACCGGCAGGATGTGCTCGCCCACACCGCGGTCAACATCAGCGTCGGCCCTGCCCCGCCCGCCGGCCCGGACCCACCGCCGGGGCCGTATCCGCTGCGGATGTACGTCAGCGGGGTCACGACCGGACTGACGACCCGGGTGCTCAGCGGCAGCGGCTGGAATCTGGCGGTTCGCACGACCGTCGGCGGATTCGGTGCATGGTGGGACGATGTCGCCTCGATCAATGACGTCGAGGTCCCGGCGGAAGAGCTCTTCGACGCCGATGTCTCACCACTCGTGGACAGGATCGCCGAAGCGGGCATCGAGGAGGCGCGGATGCTCCTCACCGGGTGGATGATCGACCGGCTGGCGACTCGATCCGGCGACACGATCAGCACCGCACGAGAAGTCGCCCGCGTCGCCGCGGCAGCCGAATACGACCGCGAGCTGGTCCGGGTCGAAGAGCTGGCGGCTCTGGCCGGAGTGTCTCCGCGGACCCTGCAGCGGACGTTCCTGCGATACGCCGGTGTGTCCCCGACCCGGGTGATCCGACGGTACCGACTGCTCGACGCCGCCGAAGCCGCACGGGACGGCCACCACATCGACTGGGCGGAGCTGGCCGCCCGCCTCGGCTACGCCGACCAGGCGCATCTGACGCGTGACTTCACCGGCAGCATCGGGCAGAGCCCGGCCTCGTATCTGGCAGCCCAGCGCACGAGGTCCTCGGGTGGGACCGCTCCCGAGCGCGGTCGCGCTATCTGAGCCCGAGGCGCTTCAGGGCCACCCGCGACGCGCGCCTCCCGGCCCGGGTGGCGCCGATCGTCGAGGCGCTGGAGCCGCAGCCGACGAGCAGCACGCGGGAGTCGACGACGACCTCGACCTCGTTGCGGACTGTGATCCCGCCGCCGGGCTCGCGCAGCTCCAGGGGAGCGAGGTGGTCGAGCGCCGCCCTGAACCCGGTGTTCCAGAAGATCACGTCGACCTCCTCGAACCGAGGCTGTGGGAAGGGCTGCCACGATTCCGGCACCTGCAGCTCGCGCGCGGCCGAGGGACCGAGTCCGCCGGCCCCTCCGGGAAGAGCGGCGGCCTGTGCCTGGGCCTCTGCTGCTCCGGGGAAGTGCACGCCGGAGGGATGGATCTCATCGATCATGCCTCGGCTGACGAGAATTCTGTCCTCAACCGCTCTCATGTACTCGGGCAGCTGGGGGATGCCGGTGGTGCGGACGACACTGGCAGGATTCTGCCCGGCTTCCGTGCGCTCGCGGACGGCAGCCTCGACGTCGCGCCCCCATTGGGTGTTGAAGGCCACCGGGCTGAAGTTCGGCGGCCGGCGCGTCGTCCACAGCGTCTCGGTGACAGGACCGAGCTCCAGGAGGAACTGCACCGCGGAGAGCCCGCCGCCCACGACGAGCGTGCGCCGGCCGGCGAAATCCTCGGCACGCCGATAGCCGACCGTGTGCAGCTGCCGGCCCTCGAAGGAATCGATTCCGCGGATATAGGGGACGAACGGGCGGGTCCAGGTGCCGGTGGCGTTGAGGACATAGCGTGTTCGCACCGACGTGGGCTCACCGCGCAGATCGAACTCGATGCGCAGAGGTCCGCTGCGCTCCTCCGCGGTGTCGGAGACGACTGCATTCACGCGTGCGGGGCGCACGACAGCAAGGCTGAAGTCGTGCTCGTAGCGACCGTAGTAGTCGGCCACCACCCGGGAGGCGGGAACCTCCGGATCCGGCTCGCCCAGCTCAGACCCGGGCAGGTCGGCGATGCCGTGTGCGCGGCCGAGCGTGAGCGAGTCCCAGCGATGGCGCCACGCCCCACCCGGTCCTTCGTTGCCGTCGAGGACGAGGAAGTCGGAACCGGCGCGCAGGCCCGCCCGCACCAGGCCGTGAGCACCTGCCAGCCCCGCTTGGCCGGCACCGATGACGACGACGTCGAACAGGTGCTCCGGATCCGGCAGGCTCGCGGCTCCGGAGGGCTCGTCCGTGCTCACGACTTCTTCGCGGCCTTCGCCTGCGCTTTCATCTGCTTCTTGAACGCGCGCACTTCCGCCAGCGACTGCTCGTCGGTGACGTCGGCGATGGATCGCCGGGCCTCCGGGTCCCCGTAGTCGCCGGCTGCCTCGCGCCAGCCGTCGGCCTCGAGAGCGAACTGCTTGCCGAGCAGGGCCAGGAAGATCTGCGATTTCTGGGCGCCGAATCCGGGCAGGGCCTTGAGTCGCTTGAGGATCTCCCGACCGTCGGGCGCGCCGTCGGTCCACAGCGCCTCTGCGCGGCCGCCGTAGTCGTCGACGATCACCTGCGCGAGGTTCTGCACGCGGCCGGCCATCGATTTGGGGAACCGGTGCACGGCAGGGGACTGCGCGAACACCTCGACAAGCCCCTCCGGGTCGTGACCGGCGATGATCTCCGGATCCAGCCGTCCCAGCCGCTGTTCCAGCTTGGCGGGTCCCGCGAAGGCGGATTCCATGGTGACCTGCTGGTCGAGCAGCATGCCGATGAGCAGGGCGAAGGGATTGCGGGCGAGCAGCGCATCGGCGTCGCGGTCGCCGGACAGGTGAAGTTCGTGCGGCATGCCAATCATTGTGTCACCTTCGGACCCGTCTGGCTGTGGCTTCACAGTTCCCGGATGTAGAAGAGCATGCGGTGATCCTGGCCCGGCTCGATGTTCGTGAAGCCGTGGCGTTCGTAGAAGCGGCGGGTGTCGACGTCGACCTCGTCGACGTTGATGTGCAGTTCGCCGGCATTGCGTTCGCGGACCGTCGCGACGGCAGCGCGGAGCAGGGCGGTGCCGATCCCGTGATCTCGCAGCTCGGGCACGACGTAGAGCTCCTCGAGCTGGGCCAGGGGACCGTCGAAGTAGGGGCTCGGTCGCAGCGTCAGGAAAGCCAGACCTGTGGGTCGATCGACACGACCGGAGAGCAGCACGATGACGTCATCGCGAGTGAGAAGGTGACTGAACCGGTGGGCGAATTCCTCGGCGCCGGGGCCGGGGGCGCCGAACTCGGCGTTGAAGTCGTGCAGCATCTGCCCGATCACCCCCGAATGCTCGGGATCAGCGTGGAAGACCTCGTCAGCCATGGAGACAGTATGACCTGACAGCTGCCGGCACGACAGAGGTGATCAGCGCACTCGAAAGTCTCAGCGGACCTCGAACTCGGCCGGAAGGTCGGACTGGTCGAACTGGACGAGAGGCTCGGTGACGACTGATTCGACGACAGCGGCATCAGGACCGATCCGGCTCCAGTCGACGAGCGCATCGACGGCGTCGTCGGAGCCTGCGAAGACGGCCTCGACCGATCCGTCCTCCCGATTGCGCACCCAGCCCCGCACCGAGTGGCGGCGGGCGACCTGTCGGCAGGTGTCGCGGAAGTACACGCCCTGCACGTTCCCCGTCACGACGACGCTGACAGCCTTCATCCGCGAGTCTGCCCGTGCGAGTCGCTGTTCATCATGGATCCACGGTAGCCCGAGCGGCAGACACCGCAACAGAGGAACGGGATTCACGGCTCATGGAGTCACCCCGGGGCCGGCGACCGGGAGCCGACGCCGCAGGGAGACTGGCGCGGCGAAGCGACGCTTCGGGTTGGGCGGGCTTCTCAACTTGTCCTGTACGATCACCACCTGCTGACACCCGCAAGGATCT
This sequence comes from Brevibacterium daeguense, assembly GCF_021729135.1. GTDB lineage: Bacteria > Actinomycetota > Actinomycetes > Actinomycetales > Brevibacteriaceae > Brevibacterium > Brevibacterium daeguense. Next base: position 118,552 of record NZ_JAJTWW010000008.1, on the reverse strand, counting down.
ACCCGGCAGCTGCGAGCGTCGCGCATAATGGTGCCATGCCGGAGCTTCCCGAAATCGATGCGCTGGCCGCCTTCTTCACCGCAGAAGCCGTCGGCGACTTCATCGCCGCGACCGAGGTCGCGGAGCTCAGCCTGCTCAAGACGTTCGAGCCTCCGCTCGAAGCGCTGCACGGATTGGAGCTCACGGGCGTCAGCAGGGCCGGCAAGCGCCTGGTGCTGGAGTTCGACGGACTCGAGCTCGTCTTCGGCTTCGCCCGCGGAGGCTGGATCGTCTGGCACCAGCAGGCGCCGAGCAGCCGGGTGAAGATGGGACGCGGGCCTCTGGGCATGCGCGTGCACCTCGCCTCCGGCGCCGCATTCGACCTGCGCGAGGAAGGCAGCAAGAAGAACGCGGCCGCCTACGTCGTTCAGGACCGGGCGGAGGTTCCCGCGATCGCAGCGCTGGGTCCGGACGCTCTGACGATCAGCCTCGACCAGTTCGCCGCGGTGCTCGCCGGCTCCCGAGCGCGCATCAAGACGGTCCTGCAGGACCAGCACCTGATCGCCGGGATCGGCAACGCCTACTCGGATGAGATTCTCCACTTCGCCCGAGTCTCCCCCTACGCGGCGGCGAACACTGTCGAACCGGAGCCGGTCCACGACGCGCTGCGCCGGCTCCTCGGCGCAGCGCGCGAGGCTCTGATCGGCCTGCCGCCGGGCAGGATCAAGGCCGCCAAGCAGAAGGGTCTGCAGGTCCACGGCCGCACGGGTGAGCCGTGCCCCGTCTGCGGCACGTCGATCGCCGAGGTGTCCTTCTCGGAGAGGTCGATGCAGTACTGTCCCGGTTGCCAGACCGGCGGCAAGAGGCTGTCCGACCGCCGAATGGACCGCCTGCTCAAATAGGGTCCCGTCCGCGGTCCTTCGCCTCGTCCCGGATCAGCGGGACGAAGGTGTAGAGACCGTGCCTGGTGTCCTCGACCTGACCATCGGGACGCTTGCGCAGGCGGCGCATGTGAGTACCCACGGGGATCACGAGGATTCCCCCGGGCGCCAGCTGATCGAGCAGCTCGGTCGGCAGCGTGTCGGCCGCCGCAGACACCAGGATCCGATCGAACGGCTCATCTTCCGGCAGCCCGAAGACTCCTGGAACAGCCTGGCGCACCTCGGCCCAGCCCATGCCCTGGGCAGCGACGGCAGCGCGAGCGCGACGGGTGATCTCCGGAATCCGCTCCACTCCGATCACCTCGCCGGATTCGCCCGTCAGCCGCGCGAGGATCGCGGTGGTCCACCCGGAGCCGCAGCCGATGTCAAGGATTCTGGTGCCGGGCACGACCTCGAGGAGTTCGATCATCGCGGCCACCGTCGACGGCTGCGAGTTGGTCTGGCCGTAGCCGATCGGCAGCGGCACATCGGCATCCGCGAACCGGTGCTGCGATTCGGGCAGGAACGGAACCCGGCCGAGCTCGCTCATCACCTGCCGAATCTTCGGGACGGTGGCCGGCTTCGCTGCCCGCCGGCTCACCGGGCCGCGCGGGTGGTCCGAGCCCGACGTCTCGTCCGAGTTCACCGTCCTGCCCTCCTGCCTGCGTGCACCGCACCGGGTCTGCCGCTCATGCTACGTTCGACGGACAACCCTGCCAAGGGCCCGGCCCCGGTGAGGAGGGGCCCAGGCGGGACAGTGCGAGGAGGGGGATGCCACCGTGCCGGCACCGCTGCTGACTTTCGGTCATGGCCGCCTCGACGCTGACGAGCTCGGCGAACTGGTCCGCGGTGCGGACATCGAACTCGTCGTCGACGTCCGGCGCTTTCCCGGCAGCCGGGCCAACGAGGCCGCGGCCAGAGGCGCCATCCCGGATCTGCTCGAAAGACTCGGCGTCGGATACCGATGGGACCAGCGCCTCGGCGGCCGGCGAAACCTGACCAAGGCCGAGGACGAGGCGTCGCCCGACACCTGGTGGCGGGTCAAGGCGTTCCGCGGCTATGCCGCGTGGACCCGATCCGAGGACTTCCGAGCCGCGCTGCCCGACCTGCTCGCCGATGTCCACCGCACCAGAACGGCCGTGATGTGCTCGGAAGCCGTGTGGTGGCGCTGCCATCGACGCATGATCTCCGACGTCGTCCTGCTGGAATCCGGCGTCGAGGTGCTCCACCTCATGCACACCGGCGCGCTGACTGCGCACACCGGCAGCGAGGGCGCGCGGCGCGGCGATGACGGCCGGCTCGTCTGGGACGAAGGAGCTGCAGTGCCTGGTCAGGAGCCTCTGTACACCGCAGTCGGTGATTCCTACGATTGCAGGACGAGCAGAAGGAGAGCTGTGATGCCGAAGACGAACAAGTCGGGCAGGGCGAAGCAGAGCGAGCTGCCCGACACTCTGAAGAAGTCCGATCGGAAGGCGCAGGACACCTTCGCCAAGGCCTACGACTCCGCGGAGGAGCAGTATGACGACCCTTCGCGGGTCGCGGCCACCGCTTGGGCGGCGGTCAAGCACACTCATGAGAAGGTCGGCGATCACTGGGAGCAGAAATCCGAGTCCGGCCCGTCGGATCCGAGTGCGGAGAAGGGCGGGCGCAACGATGCGCCCACCTACGGAGGCGTCGACGCCAACGCGTCGAAGGAGCATCTCTACGGGCTGGCGAAGAAGCTCGACATCGCGGGACGATCGAAGATGAACAAGGAGGAGCTGGTCGAGGCCCTGCAGCGGGCCAGCGCTCGCGCGACCTCGAGCTGAGAACGCTGGATGGAATCCGGCTCGGGTCAGCCTGCGTGGTCCGGCCGCCCGGTGCTCCCGCCGGTCCTGCCGGATCCGGTGCTCCCGGGGCCGGCCTCGCCACTGCCGGCAGCCACGCTGCCCGTGTCGGACTCACTGCGCTCGTGCTTCCGGCCGAAGGGGAGCACATGGAGGACCGCCACGATGATGCTTCCCCAGATGAAGCCGAGGATCAGCGAGAAGAAGGTGTTGACCAACCAGCCGAGGAGACCGCCGACCACCGGCACCGCCGCTGCCGGCACCTCCAGCAGATGGACGAAGTCGTAGAAGACGGTGAAGCCGAGCTCGTCGAGGCCGACGAGGATGATGTGCCCGCCCACCCACAGCATGGCGAAGGTGCCGACGATCGAGATGAAGTCGAGCACCCGCGGCATGCCGGCGACGAGGAGTCTGCCGAACCGCTGCTTCCCGGCTGATTCCTTCTGGGTCAGGCCCAGGCCGATGTCGTCCATCTTCACGATGAGGGCGACTGCGCCGTAGACGAGCACCGTGATGCCGATCGCCACCACCACGAGGATGATCGCGCGGCTGAGCAGCGCCTGGTCGGCGACCTCGTTGAGGGAGATCACCATGATCTCGCAGCTGAGGATGAAGTCGGTGGTGATCGCGCCCTTGACCACCGCGTCCTCGGCCGTCTTGCCCCGGACGACAGCCGGTTCGCCCTTCTCGGCGTGATGGCCGCGCAGCTTCTCCCAGACCTTCTCCGCGCCCTCGAAGCACAGGTAGGTGCCGCCGAGCATCAGGATCGGCGTCAGGATCCAGGGCACGAACTGGCTGAGGATCAGCAGCACCGGCAGGATGATGAGGAGTTTGTTGCGCGCCGAGCCGAACGCGATCCGCTTGATGATCGGCAGCTCCCGGTTGGGAGTGACCCCCTGGACGTACTGCGGAGTCACCGCGGCATCGTCGATCACCACTCCGGCTGCCTTCGCGCTGGCCTTGGCGGCGCCGGCTGCGACATCATCCGCACTCGCCGCCGCCAACCGTGCCAGGGCGGCGACGTCGTCGAGCAGAGCGACCAGACCGCCGCTCATCGGACGGCTCCAGCGGCAGGGGTGCCGAGAGGTTCGGGACAGGTCGTGCTGCGGAGCGTTGTCGACATAGGGTCAGCGTAGACGACCGAAACGAGGAGGACGATGATCGCCGATCACTCGGGCACGTGTCCCTGCGGCGGGCTGCCCGCCGGTGCCGTCCTCGCCGACTGCTGCGGACCTGCGCTGGACGGCACTGTCTGGCCGGAGACGGCCGAGGCGCTCATGCGCTCCCGATACACCGCCTTCGTCCTGCACCACGACGACCATCTGTTCCGCACCTGGCATCCGCGGACCCGGCCGCGCGGGAGGCTGTCGGATCCGACGACGAGATGGCTGGGCCTCACCGTCGAGGACGCCTCCGGGGGAGGGCCGGACGACACCGAGGGGACCGTGACATTCACGGCCGACTGGCGGGACGCCTCGGGAACGGGCCGGCTCAGCGAGCGGTCGGTCTTCGTCCGCCGGGCGGGACGCTGGATGTACCTCGAAGCCGCGGACGACTGAGCCCGGCTCAGGCCAGCCCGAGGAACTCGCGCCAGGCGGGCAGCTCCCGGCGGGACTGCGACAGGCCCAGCCGGTGACTGGCCGCGAGCCTGGACAGGCTCCGCTCGCCGTTGCCCACCGGCATGACCTCCGGGACGAACAGGTGGGCGCGTCCTGCGCGCTCGAGTTCGAACAGCCGTTCACGGGTGTCGTTGTAGCGCTTCCACCGAGTGGTGAGAGCGTCGGCGATGGCGGGATGCCTGCGGAAGTACTGCCGGTAGAACCCGGGGAAGCGCTGCGGCTGCTTGATGTAAGAGCGCTCCTGGCTCAGCACGACGAAGAACTTCTCGCAGCCGTCCTTTTCAGCCTGCGAGAGTGCGATTCCGCCGTCCGCCCCGAGCGCCCCGTCGACGAAGGTCTCGTCGCCGATCCGCACGGGCGGCATCAGCACGGGCATCGTCGACGAGGCGCGCACCCGGATCATCAGATCGGCCATCTCCGGGACGTCCTCGCGGCTGAAGAACACCTCGCGACCCGTTTCTGCCGCGAACGCGCCGATCCGGAACTCCGCCGGATTCGCGCGGAACGTCTCCCAGTCGAAGGGAAGCGCCTGATCGGGCAGCCCGGTCTCCTGATAGATGTAGCGCGCATTGAACAGTCCGTCCCCGCGGAGGAAGGTGCGCATGTCACCGAACTTCGGGTCTGCGGCGAAGTGCACGAAGGAACGCTGGGCCCGAACCGGGTCGCACGAGAGGTAGTTGGCGAGGTTCGAGGCGCCGGCCGAGATCCCGACGACGTAGTCGAAGTGGATGCCCGCCTTGAGCAGGGCCACCACGACTGCGGAGGTCAGGGAAGCGCGCATGCCGCCGCCCTCGAAGATCAGAGCGGTGTCGGTCACGCGCTGGACGGGAGCCTCGGTCTTCGCGGTTGACGTCATGACGTCCATTCTGCACGGGGCCACCTTCTCACCCCGCGTCGCGTCCGCGGCTGCGCTGTCCTTCCACTGCTGCACAGTCCTTCCGGCGGCTGCACTGTCCTTCCGCGGCTACACTGTGTCCTGTTGTCCCACTTCCCACCAGGTCACTGGAAGGACAAGATATGTCTGCACGCACGCCCATTCTCCGCGGCATCTCATCGGCCGTTCTCGGCGTCGGACTGCTCGCCGGAGCCTCCGTGTCGGCCCACGCGGTCCCGGGGCTCACCGGGGGAGCGGCCGACAGGACACCCACAGCGATCCCCACCGCCAAGCCCGGCGAAGGGCTGGAGGCAGGCGACACCGCTTTCGTCGACGTCGCCGTCGCGACGCTGTGGACGAAGCCGAGTTCGCCGCGGTCGGTCGACGAACCTGCTCTCGGGAACCCGGTCCACCTCGGCTCGTGGAACTCGAACCTGGCCGGCACCGAGGTGCGCCGCGGCCTCACCGGGAAGACGCAGACCCAGGCGCTCTTCGCCGACGAAGTGCGCATTCTCGACGTCGACGGCGACTGGGCGCGGGTCGCGGTCGCCGGCCAGTCCGCACCGGGAGAGAAGCACGGCTACCCGGGCTGGGTGCCCACGCGTCAGCTCGTCGAGAACCCGGGCTTCGACACGGCGAGGGACTCGCGCCCAACGGCCGTCGTGACCGCGAAGACCACCGAGCTGTCTGCCCACCCCGGCGGCGAGGCGGTCGAGCAGGTGACGATGAACACCGAGCTGCCGATGCTCGCGGAGGCCGGTGACGAGGTTCGGGTGGCTCTGCCCGACGGCTCCAAGGCGTGGGCAGTCGCCGAGGACGTCGCCGTCCACGCACCCGGCGAAGGTCCCGCTGCTCCCAAACCCTCCCAGCTCGTCGCCACTGCCGAGCAGTTCCTCGATCTGCGATACCTGTGGGCCGGCACCTCCGCCTACGGCTTCGACTGCTCGGGCTTCACCTACACCGTGTTCCGCGCCCACGGCATCGAGATCCCGCGGGATTCCGGCCCGCAGTCGCAGGGCGGCGCGTCTGTCGCGGCCGAGGACCTTGCGGTCGGCGACCTGATCTTCTTCGCGGGCACCGGCGGCCGGGGCACGGTCCACCACGTAGGCATGTACATCGGACACGGGAAGATGATCCACGCGCCCAACGCCTCGAAGTCCGTCGAGATCGTCGACTGGAAGAAGTGGGACCGCGGCAAGCAGTTCGCCGGGGCGCAGCGTTACCTCTGAGCCGGGAGGCGCGGTGGAGCACTGGGTGATCATCGTCAATCCCGTCCATCGGGATTCGGCGCTGCGCGTCGCCGAGGTGACCGCTGTCCTCGAGCGCGCGGGAGTCGCCTGGTCGCTCCAGCCCACCACCGCTGTCCGCGAAGGCGGTCCGCAGGCGGCGGGGGCATCGGCGGGCGGGGCGGCCCGCCTCGTCGTGATCGGCGGGGACGGCACTGTCCGCGCGGTCGCCGCCGGGCTGCTGGCCGGGGTTCGGCCGGTTCCCGTGGTCGTCGTCCCGGCGGGGACGGCGAACCTGTTGGCGCTCAATCTCGGGCTGCAGCCCGGATCTGTGAGTGCTCGCCGCCTCCTGGCATCCACGACCCGCGCAGTCGACGTCGGCCGGGTCCGGCTCACGAACCGTCGCGGCCACGTCATCGACGACGTCTTCCTGATCGCAGCCGGGATGGGGGAGGACGCGCGCACGGCGATGGCCATGTCACCCCGCCTCAAGCGCGTGGCCGGCTGGCTGTCGTACCCCGTGGCCGGGATTCCCCGCCTCGGCAGCTCCGGGAATCGACTGAGCGCCTCGTGGACGGGACGGCCGACTTCCGTCGGCGAGGAGCAGCAGGACCAGGCGGGGGCGCCTCGGGACGCCGCGGCAAGCGGGCGGTTCGACGGCCGGGTGTGGAGCGCGCTCGTCGGCAACGCCGGCCGCATCCCGGCCGGGATCCGCGTATTCCGCCGCGCCCACCTGACCTCGGGTGACCTGGAGCTGCTCATCTGCACGGCACGCACTCCGCTGGACTGGGTGCAGGTCGGACTGCGGGGATTCGGAATGCTGCGCAGGGACCCGGCACCACTGGCCTACCGGCAGGTCGAAGCGGTTGTGATCGAGCCCGAGGCGCCCGCTCCCGTTCAGCTCGACGGTGACGTGATCCCGGATGTCGTCCGGATGGAGGTCACCCTCCTGCCGCACGCGCTGTCGGTGGTCGTCTGAGGCTGTCGTCCCATCGCGCTGCCGTTCCTCTCACCGCGCTGCCGCTGCGGCGGCGCGGCCGGCCACTCGGCCGGAGAACAGACAGCCGCCCAGAAACGTGCCTTCGAGCGAGTTGAAGCCGTGCATACCGCCCCCGCCGAAACCGGCCGCCTCTCCTGCCGCATAGAGACCCGGCACCGGCTGCCCTGCAGAATCGAGCACTCGGGCGTCGAGGTCCGTGTGGAGTCCGCCGAGCGTCTTGCGGGTGAGGATATGCAGCCGCACCGCGATGAGCGGCCCGGCCGCCGGTTCGAGGATCGGGTGGACAGGGGCCACCCGGATGAGCTTGTCGCCGAGGAAATTCCGCGCCTGCCGGATCGCGTGCAGCTGCGCGTCCTTCCCGAACTCGTTGGCCACTTGAGCGTCACGCGCCTCGATCAGATCGCGCACTGCCGCCGGCGACAGTCGAGGCGTGTCGGTCAGGGAGTTCATGCCGGCGACGAGATCCTCGAGGGAGTCGGCGACGACGAAGTCCTCGCCGTGCGTCTTGAACGCCTCGACCGGGGCGGTCGCACCCTTTCGCACGCGGCCGAGCGTGGCCCTGATGCTCCTGCCGGTGAGGTCGGGATTCTGCTCCGATCCGGACAGCGCGAACTCCTTCTCGATGATCCGCTGGTTGAGGATGAACCAGGAGTGGTCCGCGCCGGTCGATCGCAGATGCTTGAGCGTGGCCCGCGTGTCGAAGCCCGGGAACAGCGGCACCGGCAGCCGGTTTCCGTTGGCGTCCAGCCACAGGGACGACGGTCCCGGCAGGATCCGGATGCCGTGGCCGCGCCAGACCGGATCCCAGTTGCGGATGCCCTCGGTGTAGTGCCACATCCGGGTCGTGTTGATCAGCCGACCTCCGACCGACTCGGCGATCGGAAGCAGCCGGCCGTCGACGTACTCGGGGACCCCGGAGACCATCGACTGCGGGGGACTGCCGAGGTCCGCCGGCCAATTGGCTCGAACCTTGTCGTGGTCGGCGCCGATCCCGCCGCTGGCGATGACCACGGTGCTCGCGCGGAACTCGAACTCGCCGACCACCTCGCGAGTCGAGGCGGCGCCACGCGGACTGCTGTCGGGAGCCAGGCGTGCGCCTCGGGCTCCGACGACCGCATCGCCGAGAGTGAGGAACTCGTCGACGCGGTGCCGGAAGAGCACCCGGATCCTGCCGGCGTCGATGAGGCGGCGCAGACGGCCGACGAACGGGGCGACGACGCCGGGTCCCGTGCCCCAGGTGATGTGGAAGCGGGGCACGGAGTTGCCGTGGCCGGTCGCGGTGCCGTCGCCGCGCTCGGCCCACCCGACGACCGGGAAGAAGCGGTGGCCCAGCGAGCGCAGCCACGCCCGCTTCTCCTCGTGCGCGAACCGGAGGTACGCCTCGGCCCAACGGCGGGGCCACACGTCGTGCTCCTCGAATGCGGCCGAGCCGAACCAGTCGGCACGTGCGAGTTCGAACGAGTCGCGCACACCCATCCGGCGCTGTTCGGGGGAGTCGATGAGGAAGAGGCCGCCGAAGGACCAGTACGCCTGCCCGCCGAGGTCCTGCTCTCCCTCCTGGTCGAGGAGGAGTACTCGGGCGCCGGCGTCGGCCGCCTCGGTGGCGGTGACGAGGCCGGAGAGTCCGGTTCCGATGACGAGGACGTCGGTGTCCATCTGCTTCTCCCTGGTCGTGGGCTGGGTGAGATCACATCATGATGAGGAGGCTGACGGCCATCACCGCCATGCCCGCGACGAGACCGTAGACCGAATGGTGGTGGTAGCCGTACTTCTCCGCCGTCGGCAGCAGCTCGTCGAAGGAGATGAACACCATGATTCCGGCGACCGCGGCGAAGACGATTCCGAACAGGGTCGGGGTGATGAAGGGCTGCAGGATGGCGAAGCCGATGAGCGCGCCGGCCGGTTCGGCCAGGCCGGAGAGGGTCGAGTAGCCGAGGGCTTTCATCCGTGAGCCGGTCGCATGGTAGACCGGAACGGCGACGGCGATGCCCTCCGGGACGTTGTGGATCGCGATGGCCACCACGATGGGGATCGCCACCCGCGGGTCGTCGAGGGCGGCGAGGAAGGTCGCGAACCCCTCCGGGAAGTTGTGCAGGGCCAGCGCCAGCGCAGTGAATGTCCCCATTCGCAGCAGAGCGTGCTCGCGGCGCTTCTCCTCGTCGACGGTGCTGGTGGGCTCGTGCGGATTCACGGACTCGGGAACGAATCGATCGATGATCGCGATGAGGGCGATTCCGGCGAAGAACCCGGCAGCGGCGAGCCAGTGGGATGTGGACTCGCTGCGCTCCTCGAGGAGGGAACCCACCGCCTTGGGCAGGATCTCGATCATCGAGACGTAGACCATCACCCCGGCCGAGAACCCGAGTGCCGCCGAGAGCACCTGGCGCGAGGTGCCGCCGAAGATCGCCAGCAGTCCGCCGACTCCAGTCGCAAGACCGGCCAGGACTGTGAAGGAGAACGCGATGAGAATGCTCTCCACGTGCTGCCCTCCTGCTCAGTTCCGGTCCCATTCAAGTTCTAGTCAACAGCCGACTGCGTCCACAACTCCTCATGTGCGCAGGTGAGCAAGTATCACCGGTCCGAACACCGAATTGCGGCAGAGCGGCGGGGTGGCGGAGGGGAGGGCATGCCGGGCGGACCGCGCGCGGCCGTGAGGGAATGCCGGGAGGGAGTTCGAGAGGCGGCCGTGAGGGAATGTCGGGAGACCGCGGGGTGGCCCAGCGATGAATTCTGCAGTGACTTCCGCCCCAGTGAAGCGGTACCGGCATCTGTTCGGAGTCCTTCGCTTCTAGGATGAAGGACGTTCAGACGCAGCTGAGATCGAGAGGACCCATCGTGAACGAGGACAAGGGATCACCGGATGACCACGGCAAGTTCTCCCTGAGCGAGGACTGGATTGCGACCGGGATCGGCCTCATCCTTCTGACCGTCTGCCTGCTCGGCCTGGTGAACCCGGAGATCATTCCGTGAATCGCCCCGATCTCGACAAGAAGCTGAGCACGCGCCCCTCCGGCTCGGGTGCTTCCGTCGCCCCGGAGGAAGCCGTCGCCGAGGCGACACGGACCCGCCATGTGCTGTGGACTCTCGCCGGGGTCATCGTCGTCGTCGGGTTGGCGTACCTGGTGCGCTTCCTCACCGACTTCGTTCCGGAGGCGACCGATGGAACATGGTTCGGCGGTATCGCGAAGTCGATCGAGTACCCGATCTACGCTATTGCGCTGGGTTTCCTCGCCAACGCAGTGCTGTCGCTGCTTCATGTGCGTGACCGCATGTACGCGGCCTTCCGCACCGAACTGTTCATCAAGATCGGTTTGGTGCTGCTCGGAGCGACCATCAACTTCGCGATCTTCGTCAAGGCCGCCGGTCCGGCAATCATCCAGGCCCTCTGCCTGATCGCGATCGTCTTCCTCTTCACCTGGTGGTTCGCAGGGAAGCTCGGCCTCGACGATCGGCTGCGTGCGCTGCTCGCATCCGCACTGTCGATCTGCGGCGTCAGTGCCGCTGTGGCGGCGGCGGGCGCTGTGCGAGCGAAGAAGGAGCAGCTCGCCTACACTGCGACGCTCGTCGTCGTGTTCGCGGTGCCGTCGATCTTCCTGTTGCCATGGCTGGCGAATCTGATGGGCCTGCCCGCTGCTGTGACCGGTGCGTGGATCGGCGGCAACATCGACACGACTGCCGCGGTCACGGCCGCCGGTGCTGTGGCTGGAGAGCAGCCGCTGCAGATCGCCTCGATCGTCAAGGTCACGCAGAACGCCTTGCTCGGCTTCGTCGCTGTGCTGTTGACGATGTACTTCACCCTCAAGATCGAGAAGCCCGCGGGCGAGGTGCAGCCGGACGGAAGCAAGCCGAAGGCATGGAAGATGATCTGGGACCGCTTCCCGAAGTTCGTGCTCGGCTTCCTGCTCGCCTCGATCGTGGCGACGATTCTGGGCTCGACGATGGATCCAGCGGTGCTCGAGCCTCGCCTCGACGCCGCCAAGGAGCTGCAGACCTGGGCGCTGATCCTGGCGTTCGTGTCGATCGGCCTCGAATTCAAGGTCGGATCGATCAAGGAAGCCGGCTGGAAGCCCGTAGCCGTCTTCGCGGCGGCGACAGGAGTCAACCTTCTCGCAGGTCTCGGCCTGGCACTGTTGCTCTTCAGCTCATTCCAGTTCTGATCTTTCTGGTGTTTCCGGCAGGCTTCTCATTCTGCTTCGCCTCGAGGGAGGAGCGGAGCGGAGTCTTCGCAAGGTTCATGGGTCTTGGGTCGTCGATCTTGGGTGTCCAGTGAATCAATCTGAGGTCGGCATGTCGAGCTGACCTCGGCCCGTCGCTGGTTCAGAAGGGCGGCGGTTGGCCGTGGTCGGGCCGGAGTCGCCGGTCGTCCGTGCCGAAGGGTCCGGGTTCTTCGAAGGGCAGCTCGACATCGGGTGACTCCTCGTACGTCGATTCCGGCTTCCAACCTGCCGATCGTGAGCCTGCCGGTCGACTGTCGGCATCTGCCCGATTCGGAAGGTCGTCCCCGTCCGGGTTCACGGGGGAACCCCAGCCAACACCTGAGGACACCCAGCTGGGCAAGCCCGGGGATTGCGTTCCGGGAGGCCCGGTATTGTCCGGAGGCCTGGTACTTCCGGATGATGCTCCACGTTCGGAAGGCACGGCATCATCGGGAGGTTCGCCGTCATCAGGAGGTTCGGCAGGGCTCGGCGGCCCGGAATTATCCGGTGGTCCGCCGTCGGGTCGTCGACCGTCAGGTGGTGATCCGCGGTCCGGCGGTACGCCGTGGGGTCGCTTTCCGGTGAAGTAGTCTGCGTGCGCCTGATCAATGGGCCGGTCGGGCGGATGGTCGTCGTGGATGATGCCGTGGGGTAGGAGCCAGCGGATGATTCCGTCGGGTCCGTGTTCCAGCCGCAGCTTCCCGCGCGTCTTGAGCTGGTGATGCCGTTTGCACAGCGGATGGAGGTTGTGCAGATCGGTCCGACCACCGGCTTTCGGGTTGTGGTGGGGGTAGGGGATGGCGTGGTCCTGGTCGCAGGTGGCTGCCCGGCGGGTGCAGCCGGGTGCGGGGCACCAGGGTCGCTTCTGCACCAGCGTCATTCTCAGGGCGTTGGGGATGGTGTAGGAGCGGGCGACCTCGTCGACGATCCGTCCGCCGGCCGGGTCGGTGAGCACCCGGTACATGACGTTGGTATGGGAGACGAACTCCCGGGCCATCTCCGCTGGGATCGGCGACCCGTCGGCGAACAGCCCGGGCAGGTCGGCATGCCTTGTCAGGGTGAGCGCGGGCACGGTGACGACGACGCTTGCTTGTTTGCGGAGCCATTCGCCGTTGCTGGGACAGGCCACCTCCACCCACTCACCACCGGCAGCAGCGTCGGCCGGATCTGAAGCGCCGGCGCCGTCGGCTCCCGCAGTGGCCCAGCTCGGGCCGCCGGCAGCAACGCCCGCCCCGCCGGCCCCGCCCGCGGCGTCTCCGGTTCCGGTGCCGCGCTGGATTCTGATTCGGGTGGTCGGGGTCATGGTGGTGAGCATGTCGAACATCAGCTGGTCCATGGTCCGCTCGTCGACGATCTCATCACCCGGTTCCAGTTGCTCTCCGAAGGTCGACGTCTGGTGTGTTCGGATGGCGCGGGCGGTGGCCTCCAGCCGGGCGTGCAGCGCCTTGAGCGGCAGCAGGGGCCCGGTGAGCAGGAGTCGGCCCTCGCAGTCGTCGGTGGCCCACACCTCCACCCGCCGCCGCTTGTGCGTTTCGGCTTCCCGGACGGTGGGTGGGTCGAGGAGGCGGATGGTGTCGTTGACCTTGCGGCAGAATCCCTGCCACTGCATCCCCGCCCGCAGCTTCACCAGGACGTCGTCGAGCTCCTTGAGCTGCTTCGCCGTCAGATGCAGCGCCCGCCGGGCCGCGTACTCCAACCGGACATACGTGATCTCGCCCTTCAGCGCCGCGGCGAAGAGTTTCGGCAGGCCGTAGCAGGCAACGGTCGCCACCCGGGCGTGTCCGTAGGCTTTCACGATCGTGGTGTCGAGGACGGCTGCGATCACGGTGACGTGGGTGCCGTCCAACCGTTCGGCCACCCAGTCGGAGAGCGCTTCGTCTTTGGGTGGGGTGAGGTCGTCGAAGTGGCGGGCGAAGCATTCCTCGATCACCGCCTCGGCCAGGAACCGCAGCCGCTGCACCGCCACCACATCATGCCCCGGCATGAACGCCTGCAACGCAGTCACCGCGGGCCCGTTATCCGACCTCCCATGGCGGGTCCGCTCGTCCGTGCCCGTCACCTGCGTTCACCCCCGTTCCTGCCTCATCGCAGTCAACCCCGGCACCGTCAGCTCGGCTGGCGGGCCGGACCGTGTGGTCCTCCAGGCCGGGCGGGAACCGGGGTCCCCCTTGACCCGTTGCACCCACCCTACGAGGAGCCACGGACACGACCCCACCCCAAACAGGGGTGAAAGCGACGTTAAAAGATCACTGTTCGATAACAAACCGAACACAGGAAACAGAGGTTGGCTGGGCCGTAGAAGCAGACTTCGGCTTCATCGCGAACTGCGCCGGCGCGCGACTGAATCACGTGCGCCGCCGGGTCCCGGAAGCGCGCTGCCGCGGCCGCCGCACTGTCCTCCTGCAATGCCGTCGCACTACAACTCCTGCAACGGCAGTCGCAGCACTCCTCCGACCGCAGCACTCCTCCGACCGCACCCCCGCAGTATTCCTCCTGCCATGCCCTTTTCCCGCGCTGGGTGATATCATGTAGGCCCTCGGTTCGCAAGTCCCAGGGTCAGGGAGGCCGTGATGTTCATCCTCTACGCCGGGCTCGGAGTGCTGATTCTGGCTTCGATTCTGCTCGGCAACAGCGTGCGAATCATCAAACAGTACGAGCGCGGAATCGTATTCCGATTCGGGCGCGTGAACAGCCCGCCTCGCCGCCCAGGCCTGGCATTCATCATCCCGTTCATCGACAGGATGCAGAAGGTCAACCTGCAGATCATCACAATGCCCATTCCTGCTCAGGAAGGCATCACCCGCGACAACGTGACCGTTCGCGTCGACGCGGTCATCTACTTCAAGGTCGTCGACCCGTTCAAGGCGGCGGTCGATGTCGAGGACTACACCCTGGCCGTCGGCCAGGTGGCGCAGACGTCGCTGCGCTCCATCATCGGCAAGAGCGAGCTGGACGACCTGCTCACCAACCGCGAGCGGCTGAATGAAGGGCTGGAGGTCATGATCGACAGCCCGGCAGTCGACTGGGGGGTGCACATCGACCGGGTCGAGATCAAGGACGTTGCTCTCCCGGAGTCGATGAAGCGCTCGATGTCCCGTCAGGCCGAAGCCGAGCGTGAGCGTCGGGCTCGAATCATCAACGCCGACGCCGAGCTGAGGGCGGCCGACAAGCTGTCCCGGGCCGCGGGGATCATGGCGGAGACCCCAGCCGCCCTGCAGCTCCGGCTGCTGCAGACCGTGACCGCGGTCGCCGCCGAGAAGAACTCAACGCTGGTGCTCCCGTTCCCGGTCGAGCTGCTCCGGTTCCTGGAGCGGAACACTCCGCCCGAGGGTCAGGCGCATGACGGTGCGCGGGAAGATGGTGCGCGGGATGGTGGTGCGCCGCAAGCAGCTGCGCCCGTCGAAGAACGCGCGAAGGAGTCCCTGCCGGACCCGGTGGCAGCAGCGGCGCTGGACCCGGAGGCCGTCCGCCAGTATCTCGCCGGACCCGAATCCGCGCCCAGGGCCGAGGTCTCCGGTTGACCGGCCGAGGTGCCTCGGCGACCGCAGGGCCCTGAGCCCTGGACGATCAGCCGGGGCTCCCGGCCCGCCTCGCCTCGCGTCCGGGCTCGACTGCGTTGGTCAGCCCGACGTCTCTCAGCCCGTCGTCTCTCAGCCCGACCAGGGCGAGGAACATCGCGTGCACCCGGGTGTCGGGCGTGAGCTCGGGGTGGAAGGTTGCCGCCATCACAATGCCCTGACGGATCAGCACCGGCCTGCCGCCGTGCTCGGCGAGCACCTCGACAGCGTGCCCGACCTGTTCGACCTGTGGGGCGCGGATGAACACCGCCTCGACGGGGGTGCTCTCACCCGTCACCACGATCGGAGCGACGAAGGACGCAAGCTGGCCGCCGTAGGCGTTGCGCCGCACCGCCATGTCGAGAACGGGCACCCGAGGGTGCTCCGCGAGCGCCTCGGCATCGAGCACCGTGCGCGTCAGGAGGATGAGTCCGGCGCATGTGCCGAACACCGGCAGGCCGTCCCGGATCCGCTGCTCGAGCGCCGGGAACAGGCCCGAAGCGGCCGCCAGGCGGACCATCGACGTGCTTTCGCCGCCCGGCAGCACGACACCGTCGAGCCCGTCCAGATGGGAGGGCAGTGTGACTCGCCGGGTGCGGGCGCCGAGGGATTCGAGCGCCTCCCGGTGCTCGCGCACGCCTCCCTGCAGTGCGACGACGCCGATCAGAGGCGCGGCGACGCCCGAACCGCCGAGCATCATCGGAGCGTCACCATCCGCGCTCGGCGAGACGGTGCGGGGCCGGCAGATCCGCGACGCTGATGCCGACCATCGCATCACCGAGGCCGCGGGAGACGCGGGCGATCGTGTCGGGGTCGTCGTAGTGGGTCGTCGCCTGGACGATAGCGCGGGCGCGCTGCTCCGGGTTCCCCGACTTGAAGATCCCCGAGCCGACGAACACTCCGTCGGCTCCCAGCTGCATCATCATCGCCGCGTCCGCGGGGGTGGCGATGCCGCCGGCGACGAACAGGGTGACCGGCAGGCGGCCCTCGCGCGCGACCTTCTCGACAAGATCGTGCGGCGCCTGCAGCTCCTTGGCCGCGACGAAGAGCTCATCGTGCGACTTTGCGCCGAGCGCGCGGATCTCTCCGAGGATCTGCCTGATGTGACGCATCGCCTCGGACACGTCGCCGGTTCCCGCCTCGCCCTTGGAGCGGATCATGGAAGCGCCCTCGGTGATCCGACGCAGCGCTTCGCCCAGGTTCGTGGCGCCGCAGACGAACGGCACGTCGAATCCTGTCTTGTCGATGTGGTTGACGAAGTCGGCCGGCGAGAGCACCTCGGACTCGTCGATGTAGTCGACACCCAGCGACTGCAGCACCTGCGCCTCGACGAAGTGGCCGATCCGAGCCTTCGCCATCACGGGAATCGACACCGCCTCGATGATCCCGTCGATGAGATCCGGGTCGCTCATCCGGGCCACGCCGCCCTGCGCGCGGATGTCGGCCGGCACCCGCTCGAGCGCCATCACCGCCACCGCGCCCGCCTGCTCGGCGATCCTCGCCTGGTCCGGCGTCACGACGTCCATGATGACGCCGCCCTTCAACATCTGCGCGAGGCCGGCGTTGAGCAGAGGCTGGGTTTCAGTCACGTCAAGAACTCCCTGTGATCGGAACGGAAAGTGTGGAACTTACGCTACAAAGCAATCTGGACCGGAAGAAGAGCCAGAATAAGGTGAGTTTGATAGGCCAGATGTGATTCCATGGTTCCATGACAGTGGAACGCCAGCTCTACCTCGACCTCGATCGCGCGTCGGAAGTGGCTCTGCCGGAGCAGATCGTCCGCGAGATCCGCCGCAGAGTCGTGCTCGGCAGCCTGGTCCCCGGGGATCGGCTGCCCTCGGCCCGGACGCTCGCCCGGTCCCTGGGCGTCTCTCGCGGGACAGTGGACCTTGCGTACGAGCAGCTTGCTGCGGAGGGATACGTGACGCTGAGGCCCCGCAGCGGAACCTTCATCGATCCGGAGCTGCCGGCTGCCGCACTCAGGCCCGGACCGGCGGCCGTCCACGTGCCGCACAGACAGCACCGCGGGAGGGTGAGGATCGACCTCCGGCCCGGCCAGGGGGGCGCCTCGCCTCAGCAGGAGCCACAGTTCCGCGCCGCCTGGCGCCGAGCCCTCGACATCGCGGTCGACCGCGAAGACCCCCTTGGGCAGGAGCGCCTGCGCACAGCAGTGGCCGAGCATCTGCGCATCATGCGGGGAATGGTCGTCGACCCGGCCGACATCATCGTGACCGGCGGTTCACGGGACGGTCTGCGGACTGTGCTGGCAGCGACCGGCGCTGCTGCGATAGCAGTGGAGGATCCAGGGTTTCCGGGACTTCGCCGGGCGCTCGGCTCGGTGGCCGCGCTGCCCGTGGAGGTCGACGAGCACGGCATCTCGGTGGCCGGGCTGGCCGCCCTCCTCGGCGGGTCGACGGGAGAGACGCCGCCGAATGCCCCGCCACGGCCCGGCGCCGTCCTCGTCACCCCCAATCATCAGTTCCCCTACGGCACTGCGATGCCGGTGAAGCGCCGCGCAGAGCTCACCGCCTGGGCGGCGGGGAGCGAGGTGCTCCTGCTGGAGGACGACTACGACAGCGAGGCGCGCTACCTCCGGCCGGCGATCCCGCCGCTCTACGACAGCGCTCCGGTGGGCACCGCGGTCCACATCGGCACCTTCTCGACCGTGCTCACACGCACGGTCGGCACAGGGTACGTGGTGGCCACCGGAGCAGTGGGAGCGCAGGTCCGCGCTGCCCGGGAGCGACTCGGGCCGGCCGTCTCACCGCTGCTGCAGCACGCGATCGCAGAGTATCTGAGCACCGGCGGGCTGCGCAGCCGGATCACTCGCGGCCGCAGGAGGATGCGGGCCGCCGAGGCGGTCGTCGAGGACTACCGGGACCTCCCCGGTCTGGTCCACAGCGGCCCCAGCCTGGTCATCGAGATGTCGGCGGGCGCCTCGGAGGAGATCCGGCGGCGGCTGGAGAGCCGCGGGACGCTGGTGGGCGACCTGGCCTCGGGATGGCACGGCCGGGCTCGGCGGCACGGTCTTGTCATCGCCTACGCGAACGCGACTCCTGAGCAGCTGCGCGAGACCCTCGACGCAGTCGCGGCGGGTCTGCGATCCGTCTGACCGACGGATCGCGGAACGGGCTGAGCTAGAATAGGCGTGTGGTGGAGCACCCTGCTGTGGAAGGATGATGTGATGAATGACGACAGCGCATCACAGGCGGACCACGGTCCGGAGTCGGTCAACCCGGCAGCGCCGGACACCGAGCGCAGCATCGAGATCACCCGAGTGGGGGAGAACCACTACCGCGCGGTCGGCGCCAACGGCGCCACTCTGGAATTCGGCCGCGGCGAGGGGTTGCTGACTCCCGTGGAGCTGCTGCTGGCGGCGCTGGCGGGCTGCTCGGCGATCGACGTCGACACCGTCACCTCGCGACGCACCGAGCCCGAGCGATTCTCGGTGGGCGCCTCATCGAACCTCATCAGTGAGGACGGCGCCACCCGGCTCACGGACATCTCCCTTGACTTCGATCTCGCGTTCCCCGATGACGAGGCGGGGCGGGCCGCAGCCGGGATGGTCGAGCGCCTCGTGCAGCTCTCGCACGACAAGCACTGCACGGTGTCGCGCACGGTGGAGCACGCGACACCCGTGCAGATCAACTCACGGGTCGAGAACGTCAGCCGACGCTGATCTCGCCCATCTCGTCCCAGCCGCTGCCCTCGACCTTGCGGGAGATGATCTTCGGGGTCGAGACGAGGTACTGCGGGAATTCCTGCTGCATCTTCTTGAAGTGGTCGCTGTTGACATGAGCACCGGCGGCCTCGTCGTCGGCGAATGCCTCGACGAGCACGTACTCGTTCGGGACCTCCAGGCTCTTGGACCAGTCGAACCAGAGGTTGCCCGGCTCCTGGCGGGTGGTCTCGGTGAACTCCCGTGACAGCTCGGGCCACTGGTCCACGTACTCGTCCTTGACGGAAAACTTCACAACGATGAAGTACATGTGCTCTCCTTCACGCGATCGGGGCAGCCGGCAGGGGTGCGGCAGCCGACAGTCTGAACACTAGCGCCTCGCCCGCCGAGGCGTCCCGCTGAGTCGGCTCGGACGAGCTCGCCCAGGCATCGGTCCCGCAGGGAGAACGAGCGAGGGCTCCGCACGCCGGTCGCGTGCGGAGCCCTCGGGTGGGAAGTGGGATCAGACCAGCTTCTTCTCCAGGGAGGAGATGATGTCGTTGAAGGTCTGCGACGGCCGCATCACGGCGGCGGTCTTCTCCTCGTCAGGGTTGTAGTAGCCGCCGAGGTCGACCGACGAGCCCTGCACGGCGAGCAGCTCCTCGGTGATCTTCGCCTCGTTCTCCCGCAGGTCCTTCGCGACCTGGGCGAACGCCGCCGCGAGCTCGGAATCGGAGGTCTGCTTCGCCAGCTCCTCGGCCCAGTACAGCGCCAGGTAGAAGTGGCTGCCGCGGTTGTCGAGTTCGCCCGCCTTGCGCGAGGGCGACCTGTTCTCGTGGAGGAAGGTCTCGGTGGCGTTGTCGAGGGTCTCGGCGAGCGCGCCGGCACGGGCGTTGTCCTCCGAGTTGAACAGGTGGCGGAAGCTCTCGGCGATCGCGAAGAACTCACCGAGCGAGTCCCAGCGCAGGTGGTTCTCCTCGACGAGCTGCTGGACGTGCTTGGGCGCCGAACCGCCGGCGCCGGTCTCGAAGAGGCCGCCGCCCGCGATCAGCGGCACCACCGACAGCATCTTCGCCGAGGTCCCCAGCTCGAGGATCGGGAAGAGGTCGGTGTTGTAGTCGCGCAGCACGTTGCCGGTCACGGAGATGGTGTCCTCACCCTTGCGGATCCGGTCGAGCGAGAACTGCGTGGCCTCATCCGGCGACATGATTCGGATGTCCAGCCCGGACGTGTCGTGCTCCCCCAGGTATTCCTCGACCTTGGCGATGAGGTTGCGGTCGTGGGCGCGGCCGTCGTCCAGCCAGAACACCGCGGGAGTCTCCGACAGGCGGGCACGGGTCACGGCCAGCTTGACCCAGTCGCGGAGTGGCACATCCTTGGTCTGGCAGGCGCGCCAGATGTCACCGGGCTCCACGTCGTGGCTCATGAGAACCTCACCGGCGGCGTTGACGACCTCGACGGTGCCGGCCTGGGAGATCTCGAAGGTCTTGTCGTGGCTGCCGTACTCCTCGGCCTTCTGCGCCATCAGCCCGACGTTGGCCACCGAGCCCATGGTCGCCGGATCGTAGGCGCCGTTGGCCTTGCAGTCGTCGATCACGGTCTGGTAGACCCCGGCATAGGACGAGTCCGGGATGACGGCCAGAGCGTCATGGGTGTCGTCGTCCGGACCCCACATCTTGCCGCCGATGCGGATCATCGCCGGCATCGATGCGTCGACGATGACGTCGCTGGGCACATGCAGGTTGGTGATGCCCTTGTCGGAGTTGACCATCGCCATCTCCGGGCCCTCGGCAAGGCCCTTGTCGACGCCGGCGCGGACTCCCTCGGCGACGTCGGACGGAAGCGCATCCAATCCGTCGAGGATCGCGCCGAGACCGTTGTCGGGAGTCAGCCCCGCCTCGGCGAGCTGCTCGCCGTACTGTTCGAAGACCTCGGGGAAGAACGCCTCGATGGCGTGGCCGAAGATGATCGGGTCGGAGACCTTCATCATGGTGGCCTTGAGGTGGACGGAGAACAGGACACCGTTCTCCTTGGCGCGCTTGACCTGCTCGCGCAGGAAGGCGTCGAGCGCGGAGGCCTTCATGAACGTGCCGTCGACGATCTCGCCGGCGAGGACGTCGAAGGACTTGAGATCAGTGGTGCCGTCAGCCGTGCGCAGGCGGATGGTGGCGGTGTCATCGGCGGGGAAGACGACCGACTGCTCATTGGAGCGGAAGTCGTCGGCGTCCATGGTCGCGACCTCGGTCCTGGAGTCGGACGACCATTCGCCCATCGAGTGGGGGTGGGCCTTGGCGAAGTTCTTCACTGCCTTCGGCGCGCGGCGATCGGAATTGCCCTCGCGCAGCACCGGGTTGACGGCCGAGCCCTTGACCTTGTCGTAGCGGGCGCGGACGTCCTTCTCCTCGTCGGTGGACGGCTCCTCGGGGTAGTCCGGCAGCGCATAGCCCTGGGACTGGAGTTCCTTCACCGCCGCCTTGAGCTGTGGGACCGAGGCGGAGATGTTCGGCAGCTTGATGATGTTGGCGTCGGGCTGCTTGGTCATCGCGCCGAGTTCGGCGAGGGCATCGTCCTGCTTCTGCTCGTCGGTGAGGTAGTCGCTGAACAGCGCGATGATGCGACCGGCCAGGGAGATGTCCCGGGTCTCGACCTCCACGCCGGCGGTCGTCGCGAACGCCTCCACGATGGGCTTGAGCGAATAGGTCGCCAGGAGAGGCGCTTCGTCGGTGCGGGTGTAGATGATCTTCGCCATAGTGATGGACCACTCCAGATCGTGTAGGGGGTTTTCGGGGTCAAGTCTACTGATGACGGAGGGAGCGCTGTGGTCGGTACGATGCTTGAGGTGCCGCAGCGGCGGACAGGCAGCGATCAGCGCATGGGACGGGAGTGCATCAGGTGGCCAAGCTCTACTTCCGGTACGGGGCGATGAATTCCGGGAAGTCAACGGCGCTGCTGCAGGCGGCATTCAACTACGAGGAGCGCGGACAGCGGGTGCTGCTGGCCAAGCCCAGCCTCGACACCAAAGGCGATGACGAGATCGTCTCGCGGCTCGGGGTGACCCGCAAGGTCGACTTCCTGATCGGCGCCGGCGACGATGTGGAGGCGCTGTTCGCGGACGTCGCCGGGTATGTGGATCCTGAGGCGCTGCTCACCACCCTCGACATGCCGGTCGCGCCGGTGGCCTGTCTGCTCATCGACGAGGCGCAGTTCCTGTCCGCCGCTCAGGTCGACGGGCTGCTGCGGATCGCGGCCGGGCACGAGGTGCCGGTGATGGCCTACGGCATTCGCACCGACTTCCGCACCCGTGCCTTCCCCGGCTCGGCCCGGCTGCTGGAGATCGCGCACACCCTGGAAGAGCTCAAGACGATCTGCCGCTGCGGCCGCAAGGCGCTGTTCAACGGGCGCCAGGTCGACGACCGCTTCGTGTTCGACGGAGACCAGGTCGCCATCGACGGGGGAGAGGTGGCCTACGAATCCCTGTGCGCTCACTGCTATCTCCAGGAGTCTCAGGGCGTACTCGCCGACGTCGTGGAGTGATCGCCAAGGTGCTCCCTCGGTCCGCCTCGTCAGCTGCCTCCGCGTCCCCGCCCTCCGATACAGTGAATGCAGAACCACCGCGGCTGGAGCAGCGCAGCGAGTGAATCGCTGCGGTTGGTCCGCACATCAGCCCCTGTCGGAAGGTGCCTGCCCATGTCGAAGCTCGCCTACTCGATCATCAACGATGCGGATCCCGCAGCCCCAGTGCTCATCCTCGGACCTTCGCTCGGCACCACCCAGGCACTGTGGGCGGGAGTGGCCTACCGCCTGGCCGACGACTTCCGGGTGGTGGCGTTCGATCTCCCCGGTCACGGCCGGAGTCCCCGGATCCCTGAGGTCACGATCGACCGCATCGCCGACTGCGTGCTGGAGATCGCCGACGAGCTCAACGCCGCGACGTTCGGCTACGCCGGCATCTCGATCTCGGGTGGACTGGCCCTGGCGCTCGCGCTCAAGGCCCCCGAGCGCGTGCGCGCGATCGGCGCTCTGTGCTGCGGGCCGAAATTCGGTGACAGCAGCACGTGGGAGCAGCGCATTGCCAGAGTCCGAGCAGGTGGCACTCGCAGCCTGATCCCGGACACCGCCGACCGCTGGTTCGCCGCGGGATTCCTCGACGAGGACAATGCCGCGGGCCCGATCGTCCTGGAGATGCTCGCGGGCACCGACGACGAGAGCTACATCGACTGCTGTCGCGCGCTCGAGCGGTTCGATATCGACGGCTCGGTCGAGGCGATCAGCGTCCCTGCGATGTTCCTGGCCGGAGCTCAGGACCCGTCCAATCCGCCGGAGGCCATGCGCGCGCTCCACGAGCGCGTCGAGGGCTCGGAGTTCGCGGTGATCCCGGACTCCGGACACCTGCCGGTGGCTGAGCACCCCGAACTCGTCGCCGACCGACTCACCAGCTTCTTCGAAGAGCAGCTGGTCACCGAACCCTCAGCCGGCTGACCGCGGCGAGTTGCGCCCACCGCGGAGCCACCGGCGTCACCGCACCACCGAGAGGACGCAATCCGATGTCTTCACCACGACCCGCCGAGGAGCAGGGCAGCGCTGCGCACCAGCGTGCGACACGGCCCGCCTCCAAGCAGATCATCGCCCCGGGGTTGCGCGCCCCCGGGCTGACGATCGGCTCCAATCGCCTGCGCTGGGCCGGCATTCTCGGCGGTCTGTTCCTCGCCGTCCTGCTGTGGGTGATCATGCCCGAGGACGTGCCGCAGCCGGCTCGGCTGACGGCCGCGACCGCAGGCCTCATGGCGGTGTGGTGGATGACCGAGGCGATCCCGATCCCGGCCACCGCGCTCCTGCCGCTCATCATCTTCCCGATCTTCGGCGGCACCGAGGACGAGCCGGTCACCGTCAGCACGATCGGTGCGAGCTACGGGGCGGACACGATCTTCCTCTTCATGGGCGGCTTCCTCATCGCCCTGGCCATGCAGCGCTGGAACCTGCACAGGCGGATCGCGCTCGTCGTGCTCTCGCTCATGGGCGAGCGCACCGGCGCGATGATCGGCGGCTTCATGATCGCCACCGGCTTCCTGTCGATGTGGGTGTCCAACACCGCGACTGCCGTCCTCATGCTGCCGATCGGGCTATCGGTCCTGCTCCTCGTCAACGAGGCGATGGAGAAGGACCCCAGCACCATGGGATTGGCCGGTCGGGATCATGCAACCGGATCGGGCAGCTCGGCTGTCGCTCGCGCCTCGGCGGGCGACGCGGACGGCACCTCGGACGGCGAGGACGGCGACGCTGCAGAGCAGTCGACGAAGTCGGCGGTGCTCAAGTCGAAGTTCGGCACCGCGCTCATGCTCGGCATCGCCTATTCCGCGTCGATCGGGTCGCTGGGAACCATCATCGGAACCCCGCCGAACACCCTGCTCGTCGGCTACCTCAAGGAGAATCACGACATCACGATCGGCTTCGGCCAGTGGATGCTCGTCGGCGTGCCGCTGGCTGTCGTGATGATGGTCATCGCGTGGTTCCTGCTCGTCAAGGTGCTGTTCAAGCCGGAGACCGAGCGCATTCCGGGCGGCCGCGAGCTCATCAGGTCAGAGATGGCCAAGCTCGGGAGGATGTCGACCGGGGAGATCCTTGTGCTGTGCGTCTTCATCAGCGCGGCACTGGCCTGGATCATCATCCCGACCGTCTTCGAGAACCCGCCGATCTCCGACGCCGGCATCGCCATGGTCGCCGGGCTGCTGCTCTTCCTGATCCCTGCCGGTGCGCAGCGCGGCGTCCGCCTGCTCGACTGGGACACCGCCGTCCAGCTCCCGTGGGGAGTGCTGCTGCTCTTCGGCGGCGGTCTGGCATTGTCCGGACAGTTCTCCTCCTCGGGGCTGACCGAGTGGATCGGCCGGAGCGCCCAGGCTCTGCAGGGACTGCCCGTTCTGCTCCTGGTGATGGTCACCGCCGGCGGCATCCTCGCGCTGACGGAGATCACCTCGAACACGGCGACCGCCGCCACCTTCCTGCCCGTCGTCGGCGGAATCGCGCTCGGGCTCGACGTGGATCCGCTGCTGCTGACGATCCCTGTGGCCCTGGCCGCCACCTGCGCCTTCATGCTTCCGGTGGCGACTCCGCCGAACGCGGTGGCCTATGGCTCGGGCTATGTCACCATCGGTCAGATGGTGAAGGGTGGCGTGTGGCTCAACCTGGCCGGGTTGGTCCTCATCACCCTGACCACCATGACCCTGGCCACCTGGGTGTTCGGCATCGTCTACTGATAGTGGCATCGTCAACTGATAGTCGAGCGTCTGAGAGCCCGGCTCTTCGCACCCGAAGCACCCACCATGACCCACTCATCACCTCAGTGAACCCAGCGGACCGCCCCGGTCCGGCCAACCGCAACCATTCAGGAGACCGAACCTTGCCCCGACTCTTCGAACCGATCACCCTGCGCGAGCTCACCGTCCGCAACCGGATCTGGCTGGCCCCGATGTGCCAGTACTCCTGCGAGAACCGTGACGGGGTGCCGGGGGCCTGGCACCTCGTTCACCTGGGCGCGCGGGCGCAGGGCGGATTCGGCCTCGTGATGTCCGAGGCGGCCGCGGTCGTCCCCGAGGGCAGGATCTCGCCGCAGGATGCCGGCATCTGGAACGACGACCAAGCGCACGCGTGGGCGCAGGTGGCCGAGTTCGTCCATTCCCAGCACGCTGCCTTCGGCGTCCAGCTGGCCCATGCCGGCAGGAAGGCCAGCACGTTCCGCCCGTTCGTCGGTGAGCCCAAGGGCTCTGTTCCGGTCGACGAGGGAGGCTGGGCCTCCGTGGGTCCGTCCGATCTGGCCTTCCCCGGTCTGGCCGCTCCGCGCGGGCTGTCGCAGCAGGAGATCGCCGAGGTGGTCGCCGCCTTCGGAGCTGCAGCGGCCCGGGCCGACGCCGCTGGGATCGATGTCGTCGAGATCCACGCTGCTCACGGCTACCTCATCCACGAATTCCTGTCACCGCTGTCGAACACTCGAACAGACGCCTACGGCGGCACACTGGAGAACCGTGCTCGCCTGCTGTTCGAGGTGTACGAGGCGGTGCGCGCCAACTTCTCCGAATCGAAGCCGGTGCTCGTCCGGATGTCCGCCTCGGAGTGGACCGAGGGAGGCTTCGACATCGCGGAGGCCACCGAGGTGGCCGTGCAGCTGCAGCACGCCGGCGTCGATCTCATCGATGTCTCCAGCGGCGGGAACGTCCTCGCCGACATTCCGATCGGGCCGTCCTATCAGGTCCCGCTCGCCGGGGAGATCGCCGGAGCCGGGGTGACCACGGGTGCCGTCGGTCTGATCACGGAGCCGGCGCAGGCCGAGGGAATCCTCGCGACCGGCGACGCCGACGTCGTGCTGCTGGCCCGGGCCGCGCTGCGGGAGCCGAACTGGCCGCTGCGGGCCGCGCACGAACTCGGTCTCGACTGGCGCGAGGCGCCCTATCCACCGCAGTACACCCGGGGCAAGTGGTGAAGCCGGTCGGTCCGCATCGCCCGGCGTCGTCGGCCTTCAGCCCAGGGCCGCTTCGGCGTTAGGCTGGAGGCCCGGGCGCCGGACCACGCCGGTGCCGCGCACCGATCTGCAGGGGAGACACATGGAACCGCTTGTCCTCGACACCGTCGTCGTCCGTTCGATCAGCGTGTCCGAGATGGCGAACAACGTCTATCTGCTGACGTCCCGGACCTCGGGCGACCAGGTTCTCATCGATGCCGCCGATGACGCCGCGGCGATCGAGGAGCTCCTTCGCGCGGGCGCGGCCGACACGGATGCCCCGACGAAGCTCACCCACGTGCTGACCACGCACCAGCACTGGGATCATGTGCGCGCGCTGGCTGAGGTGTCGGGCCGTCACGCGGCTGCAACGGTGGCGGGGAGCATCGACGCGCCCGCGATTCCCGAGCAGGAGGGCGGGGCCCCGATCACCCGTCCGGTCGAGCACGGCGACTTCCTCTACTTCGACGGCTTCGTGCTCGAGTGCGTCCACCTGCGCGGACACACCCCCGGCTCCATCGCCTACGTGCTGCGCGATGCCTCCGGCACCACGGTGATCTTCTCCGGCGACAGTCTGTTCCCGGGTGGCCCCGGCAAGACCTGGAGCTCGGAGGACTTCCAGTCGCTGATGTCGGATCTGCAGGAGCGAGTCTTCGACGAGTTCGGGGATGAGACGCTGGTGCTGCCCGGCCACGGCGCGTCGACCACGCTGGGCGCGGAGCGCCCCCAGATCCCGGAGTGGTCGGCCCGCGGCTGGTGATGCCCGGGCTGGTGATCCTCCGCCGTCGGTTGGTCCGCAGTCCGTTGGTCCGGGTGGCCCGGTCCGGCGGTTGAGTCCGCTCACGCAGTGCGGCGACATCCGCGGATTGCTGCTGACTACGCCGGATCGCCCCGCTCGCCGCTGAACTGCTCTCCGTCGAGCGCTTCGCCGGCTGCGTGTTCGGGGTGAGCGGATCGAAGGCGCTGCCGCAGGGCGAAGAACAGGGCGCTGAGCATGATCACGCTCATCGAGCCCAGCTCGCCCGCGGATTCGACGAGCTTGACCAGGTAGCGGGCGCGATCCGACCAGCCGAGGAGACCGGAAGCCGGGCCAAGGCCGTCGAGCACCGCCGCGAAGAAGACCAGGAGCACGATCCCGCCGGTGATCACCACCGCCTGGCGCCGGGCTCGGATCGAGCTGCGGAACCAGGTGATGAGGAGGGCGACGACGATCGGGAGGCTGAGGAGCCCCCACACCACGAGCTCGCCGAAGTCCTGCCCCCGCAATCCGATCGCGGACCGGAATCCAAGCGTGTCGGACACCGCCCCGCCCCAGTTCTCGTGCAGCTCGAGGCCGTCGTCGGCGATGACGACCACGAAGGCAGCCGCGAAGACGTAGTGGATCGACGCCCGGCCCATGCTCAGCGCCGTGTAGACGAGAGCTCCGGCCGCGACCAGCAGCTGCAGGTAGCCGACCGTCTCGGCGAGCCCCCGATCGCGATCGCTGTCGAACACTGGGTGCGCGAATGCCGGGAAGATCCCGCGGGTCCCCGCCAGCCGATTCAGGGCATCGACGACGAGAACCACGACCAGGACGGCGGCGCAGACTACCAGCGCGGCCCACCACACCCGAGCCGTGGCGCCGAGGTGCCGGTTTGGAGCGGTCAGCAGTCGGGTCGGCGTCATAGGCCGAAAGTATGGGTGGATTATGAGAGAAATCTGAGCAGACGTCGGATGAACAACTGTCGAACGGTCGCTGACCAGGAGCTTCACCGGTGAGTGCTGCCGCCGCGTCCGCCTCGCCCTTCCTCAGCGGCCCGGCGGCCTGCCCTGGGTGGTTCTCCCCGCCCTGTGCTGAGTGCAGGGGTTCGGCGCGCGAGACCGTACAATGGAGTGTTGGACTTCCGCAATACTTCGCAAAGGGACTCGATGACCGAACACACCTCACGCCGGGCCGACCGCCGCAATGTCGCGATCGTGGCGCACGTCGACCACGGCAAGACGACGCTCGTCGACGCCATGCTCAGACACGCCGGAGCCTTCGGCGACCATGGTGAGGTGCAGGACCGCGTCATGGACTCCGGTGACCTGGAGCGTGAGAAGGGCATCACCATCCTGGCGAAGAACACCTCCGTCAGCTACAGCGGCCCTGCCGCCGGCGGCGAACGCGTCGTCATCAACGTCATCGACACCCCCGGTCACGCCGACTTCGGCGGCGAGGTCGAGCGCGGCCTGTCCATGGTCGACGGTGTCGTGCTGCTCGTCGACGCCTCTGAGGGGCCGTTGCCCCAGACCCGGTTCGTGCTGCGCAAGGCGCTGGCCGCCAAGAAGCCCGTGATCCTCGCGATCAACAAGACCGACCGCCCGGACGCCCGCATCGACGCGGTGGTCGAGGAGTCCCAGGACCTGCTGCTCGGCCTGGCCAGCGATCTGGTCGACGAGGTGCCCGACATCGACGTCGACGCGCTGCTCGACGTCCCCACCGTCTACACCTCCGGCAAGGCGGGTCGCGCATCGACGCATCAGCCCGCCGACGGCGAGCTGCCGGACAACCCGGACCTCGAGCCGCTGTTCGCCGCCATCCTCGAGCACATCCCGGCTCCCGCGTACAACGATGACGGCGTCCTGCAGGCGCACGTCACCAACCTCGACGCGTCGCCGTTCCTCGGCCGCCTGGCGCTGCTGCGAATCTACGGCGGCACCCTCCACAAGGGACAGCAGGTCGCCTGGATCACCGGCGACGGCGCGTTGAAGACCATGAAGATCACCGAGCTCCTGGAGACCCAGGGCCTCAAGCGCGTTCCCGCCGAATCCGCGTCGGCCGGTGACATCGTCGCGATCGCCGGCGTCAGCGACATCATGATCGGCGACACCATCACCGATCCCGACGACCCGCGCCCGATGCCGCCGATCACGATCGACGACCCCGCGATCTCGATGACGATCGGCATCAACACCTCGCCGCTCGCCGGTCGGGAGAAGGGCACGAAGGTCACGGCTCGGATGGTCAAGGACCGCCTCGACGCCGAGCTCGTCGGCAACGTGTCCCTCAACGTGCTGCCCACCGAGCGGCCGGACTCCTGGGAGGTGCAGGGTCGCGGCGAGCTCGCCCTGGCCATCCTGGTCGAGCAGATGCGCCGCGAGGGCTTCGAGCTCACGGTCGGCAAGCCGCAGGTGGTGACCAAGACGATCGACGGCGTCGTGCACGAGCCGCTGGAGCACATGACGATCGACGTGCCGGAGGAGCACCTCGGCGCGATCACGCAGCTCATGGCCGCCCGGAAGGGCACGATGGAGACGATGTCGAACCACGGCAGCGGCTGGGTCCGGATGGAGTTCAAGGTTCCCGCACGCGGACTCATCGGCTTCCGCACGCGCTTCCTCACCGAGACCCGCGGCACCGGCATCGCCAACTCGATCTCGGCGGGCTACACGCCGTGGGCGGGCGCCATCGAGTTCCGCACCAACGGCTCGCTGGTCGCCGACCGCCCCGGCACCGTGACCCCGTTCGCGATGATCAACCTGCAGGAGCGCGGCACCTTCTTCGTCGAGCCCACCTCCGAGGTGTACGAGGGCCAGATCGTGGGCGAGAACTCGCGCGCCGACGACATGGACGTCAACATCACCAAGGAGAAGAAGCTCACCAACATGCGCTCGGCGACCGCGGACTCCTTCGAGAACCTGACACCGCCGCGCCGCCTGACCCTCGAGGAGAGCCTCGAGTTCGCGAACGACGACGAATGCGTGGAGGTCACCCCCTCCGCGGTCCGCATCCGCAAGGTCGTGCTCGACCAGAAGGAGCGACACAAGCTGTTCAACGCCCGGCGCCGACAGAACGCATGACCCAGCCCCCGCTCGCCCCAGCTCCTCAGCCCGGCCCGCAGAGCATTCCCGCCGCCGAGGCGCGTGTCCTCTTCGTTCACGCCCACCCCGATGACGAGTCGATCCTCACCGGCGGCACCATGGCGTCGCTTGTCGCCGCCGGGGCGCAGGTGGTCCTGCTGACGGCCACCCGCGGCGAGGGCGGCGAGGTGATCGGAGCCGAGTACGCGCACCTGGCAGGCGACCGCGCCTCACTGGCCGCGCACCGGGAGACCGAGCTGGCTGCGGCGATGGCGGTGCTCGGGGTCGCCGACTTCCGATTCCTCGGGGACGGGCCCGCCGGTGGGGCAGCCGACGGCCGGCCCAGTCGGCGCTTCGAGGACTCCGGCATGGAGTGGGGGCCCGACGGCCACGCGACCGAACCGGCAGACATGCCGGCCGCCGCGCTGTGCCGGGTGCCTGCCTCCGAGGTGGCGGCCTACGTCGCCTCGGTGATCGCCGACGTCCGACCGCAGCTGGTCATCACCTATGCAGACGGCGGCGGATACGGACACCCGGACCACCGGCACGTCCACCGGGCAACCGTCCTCGCGGTCGAGTCAGTCCCGCAGCCGCAGCGACCGAAGCTGCTGTTCGCCGACACCCCGGCCGAGGCCGCTGCCGCCGCCTTCGACCCGCAGCGGCCCGGATTCGAACTCACCGGCTTCGCACCTGCCGAGCAGATCCCGACGATCGCGGCCGAGGCGCCCATCGCCGTCGCCCAGGACGTCACCGAGGTCTACGGGGCCAAGGCGATGGCGATGGCCGCCCACCACACTCAGGTCACCGTCGCCGGCGAGTTCTTCACGCTGTCCAACGGAATCGGCCAGCACATCGCTGACGTCGAGTACTACTCCGATCCCGAC
The DNA here is from genome assembly GCF_021729135.1 of Brevibacterium daeguense. Lineage (GTDB taxonomy): Bacteria > Actinomycetota > Actinomycetes > Actinomycetales > Brevibacteriaceae > Brevibacterium > Brevibacterium daeguense. The sequence continues at coordinate 87,502 of NZ_JAJTWW010000008.1, read as the reverse complement.
CTGCAGCACAGTGGCTCCGAGCTCGCTGCCGGCACACCCCACGGGAACGTGCTCGACGTCGTTCCGCGCCCCGGCGAGGCGGCCGCCGACGCACCTGCAGCCTCGCCGGCAGGGGTCGCCTCGCGGGCGGGGGCACGGCCGGGGCGAGCCGGCGGGCGAGGCGGGATCGGCGCGGTCATCCACGCGGTGCTCCTGGGCCTTCTGATCGGCGCGCTCGGCTCCTTCCAGCACCTCAACGCCACGGCGGTCGACCTCGCCGGACAGGATGTGGTGCTGCCGTGGGGCGCGACCATCTCCCTGGCCCTGACACTGGCCGGACTGTGGCACATCGCGACCCTGTACCGCTCGACAAGGCTTATGGTCCTGACTGCTGTCGTCATCTCGCTCATCGGCTTCATGCTCGGCCAGCCCGGGATCCTGCCCGGTTCGGATCTCGTCGTGACGGGGTCGCTGCGCAGTCTTGCATGGCTGTTCGGACCGATGATCATGGCCGCGATCATGGCCTTCACGCTGCCCGCCCTCAAGCGTCCGGCACCCGGCACGGATGACTCCTCGGCCGGTGCCCCGCGCTCGGCCGACGGAGCGAACTCCGGCGGCTCCGGCCGCTGACCGCAACCGAACACAACCCGGGTGATCCCGGGGCCTGTAGTACATTGACCAGAACTCGTTGTCCGACCGCGCGGATCCATGTCCGCATTCCCTGTCTGTGAGCGCCCATGGCCGATCGATCCGCTGCCGCATCTCACCGCCACCGCACCATCGCACTGGTGACGATCGGTGTCGTGCTGGTGCTCGGCATCCTCTACGTTCTGACCGCCGTCCTCACCGCGCGGGCGCTGCCCGCTGAGGCCTCGGCGGCCGGAGTCGACATCGGAGGGATGAGCGAGGAGGATGCGGTCGCGAAGCTCGACGCGGAACTTCGTCCCCGTGCCAGTGAGGTCATCGTGCTCAGCGCCAAGCGTGAACAGGCTGAGCTGGAACCGGCGGATGTCGGGCTCACGGTGGACACGCAGGCGACCGTGGCCCGAGCGGTCGACTTCTCACTCGACCCGCGCGTGGTGTGGGATCGACTGTTCGGCACCCACGAATACGCTCCGGTGATCGCGATCGACGAGGAGAAGTTCGGTCCGGTCGTGGATCGGCTGGCGGAGGACTTCTCCCTGCCCCCGGAGGACGCCGCTCTGACCTTCGAGGGAGCGGACTCCGTGGTCACCGAGGGCATTCCCGGCACTGTGGTCGAGCAGGACGCGATCCGACAGACCATCCGGGACCACTGGCTCCGCAGCGACAACCCGCTCGCAGTCGAGGTGGCGGAGACGGAGCCCGACATCACGACCGAGGAGGCGCGCGCCGCGCAGACGGAGATCGCCGACCCGGCCGTGAGCGAGGACATTGTCGTCGAAGCCGCGGAGGAGACCGAGGAGGGGAAGCCGACGGGGGAGTCCTCGGAGCTGACCATCACCCCGGAGATCATCGCCGGGTCCCTGACCTTCGAGCCGCGCGACGGCGAGCTGAAGCCGGTGTTCGACGCCAAGAAGCTCAAGAGCGCGACTCTCGACGCGAACCCGGAGGTCGGCTCCGAGGCCAAGGATGCAAGCTACCGGATCGTCGACGGAACACCGGAGGTGGTGCCCGCCGAGTCCGGAGTCTCCGTCGATTCCGAGGAGCTCGCCGAGGCGGTGCTGCCGGCGCTGACCGCCGAGGAGCGCACCGCGACGGTCGCCCTCGTGGAGGCCGAGCCGGAATTCACCACCGAAGAGGCCGAAGCCGCGGACGTCGACGAGGTGATCTCCGACTTCTCGACCGCCTACAGCTCGGAGCCGAATCGCGACACCAACCTCCGGGTCGCCTCCGAGCGTGTCTCCGGAACCGTGCTGCTGCCCGGTGAGGAGTTCAGCCTCAACGAGACGATCGGCCGGCGCACCGCTGCCAACGGCTACCGACCGGCCGGGGTGATCAACGAGGGGCAGATGACCGAGGACTACGGAGGCGGCGTCTCCCAGGTCTCCACGACACTGTTCAATGCCGCCTACTTCGCCGGCTTCGAACTCAACGAGCACCAGGCGCATTCCCGCTATATCTCCCGCTACCCGGAAGGCCGTGAGGCCACCCTCGACTGGCAGTCGATCGATATGCGCTTCACCAACAGCACCGACACCCCGGTGGTCCTCGACATGTACCTGGCCGGCGGCGAAGTCCATGCCCGCGTCTTCGGCGAAAGGACCGTCGACGTCGAATCCTCCTCCTCGGAGCGCTTCGCGTTCACCTCGCCGAGCACCATTCGGGAGTCGGGTCCCAGGTGCTCGCCGCAGTCTCCGCGGGAAGGATGGTCGATCACCATCTTCCGGACGATCAAGGATCACGACACGGGCGAAGTCATCGATCGGGACCAGTTCACCACGGTCTACCGCCCGGTCAATCGGGTGGTCTGCAGCTAGCTGCGGACTGCGAACCAGCAGCGGTGGTGCTCGGTCGCCCCGAGCGAGGTCAAGAGCTCCCGGGCCGGCTCGTTGTCGGCCTCGACCTCGGCGAGCATGCTCCGGATGCCGCGCTCGGCGGCAGCCGTGGCGGCAGCCCTCACGAGAGCCCGGCCGGCGCCTCGGCGCCTGACACTCGGCGCGACGACGAGCTCGGAGATCACTGCCCACTTGTTCGACACCGCCAGCCGGACAGCCCCGACCAGGCTGCGCGAACCGTCGGGGTGCTCCGCGACGGCGGAGAAGAAGCGCAGCTGCGGAGCGCTGCGGATCAGCTGGGCGAACTCGGAGTGCTGAGGATGGTCGGAAGGGCGTCCCCATGCCTCGAAGTGGATGTCGTGGACGTCCTCCGATTCGACGATCACGAGCCCGGGCAGACCCGCCTGGGCAGGACGGGCCAGGCCGGCGGCCACCTCGCGCGTGGCGGCGGTGAGCGCCAGGGTGGGACGGCTGGGCGTGTAGCCCTGTGCCCGGAAATGCGATGCCAGCTCGCTGCAGATGGGCGCCAGCTCGGTGCTTCCGGCCTCGGAGTAGATCTGCACCACCGTCGGCTGCGAGCGCTGTGCGTACCACTTCTCCGCCAGCCCCAGCGCATCCAGGGGACTGATTCCGGGGTCGGCCAGCGGCAGCACGGAATCGGCTCGCAGCGACGCCCCCCGCGCGCTGCGCAGCAGCCACCCGGTCTGCACGAAGGCCGCGTCCTCCTGCTGCTCTCCGCGCAGGTTGTCCGAGTTGAGCCACGTCACGTCTGACGGCAGCCAGACATTGGCCGCGATCCTGCGGACGTCGGCGGCGGAGACGATCTCATGGAGCCTGCCCGAGCGCTGCGGGGCGGGCGGGATCTCATGGACCAGGATGATGTCCTCGGTATCGATGGTGACCGGGCCCCGCTTGGTGTCGACGGTCACGGAATCCGCTCCGGCCTCGAGGACGGTGCCCAGCGCATCGGAGGCGTCGGAGCCGACACGAAAGCGGATGACGACCCGCATTCCCGGACGCGGTGTGAGCATGTGTGACCTTTTCGACGGAGTTCGGCAATCGGCTCCCACCCTATAAGGGAGTAGGGTTGTGGGAGCGCAACAATGCCCGCACACGAGGAGAGAAGCCAGTGACTTACGTCATCGCCCAGCCCTGCGTGGACCTCAAGGACAAGGCCTGCATCGACGAGTGTCCCGTGGATTGCATCTACGAGGGCGAGCGGATGCTGTACATCCACCCCGACGAGTGCGTGGACTGCGGAGCCTGCGAGCCCGTCTGCCCGGTCGAGGCCATCTACTACGAGGACGACGTGCCGGAGCAGTGGGCGGAGTACTACAAGGCCAATGTCGAGTTCTTCGACGACATCGGCTCGCCGGCCGGCGCCGCAAAGCTCGGCAACATCGGCACGGACCATCCGATCGTCGCAGCCCTGCCACCGCAGCAGTGATGCTCGGCCTGGCCCTTCCCGACTACCCCTGGGACACGCTGACCCCCTACCGCCTGCGCGCCGCGGATCACGCCGGCGGCGTCTGCGACCTGTCGATCGGCACGCCGGTCGACCCGACGCCGTCCGTCATCCGCGAGGCTTTGGCCGCCGGCGCCGACTCGCACGGGTATCCGACCACCGCCGGCACGCCCCAGCTGCGCGAGGCGATCGCCTTCTGGTACTCCCACTGGCACGGCATCGAGCTCGATCCCGCCACTCAGGTGCTGCCGACGATCGGCTCCAAAGAGCTCGTCGCCTGGCTGCCCACGCTGCTCGGCCTCCGCCAGGCGGGATTGTCCGTGGCCTGCCCGGCAGCGGCCTATCCCACCTATGAGATGGGCGCGACACTGGCGGGCGTCGACTGCGTGCGACTGGACGCCGGCCAGGTGCTCGCGGGCGCTTCGCTGGAGGGGATCGGACTGCTGTGGCTGAACTCGCCCAGCAACCCGACCGGCGAGGTGCTGCCCCGCGAAGCTGTGGCCGAAGTCGTCGAGCGAGCCCGCGCAGCCGGGGTCGTGGTGGCCTCCGACGAGTGCTACGGACTGCTCAACTGGGCCGCTGATGCGCCGGCGCCGTCGGTCCTCGACCCCGCGGTCACCGGCGGCGACCACTCCGGTGTGCTCGCGGTGTACTCGATGTCGAAGCAGTCGAACCTCGCCGGGTACCGGGCCGCATTCACCGCCGGAGACCCGGCGCTGATCGGCAGTCTGACGAATTCGCGCAAGCACGCTGGGATGATCGTGCCCGGCCCGGTGCAGACGGCGATGGTCGCGGGCCTGCACGACGTCGAGCACGTGCGCGCGCAGAAGGAGGTGTACCGCCGACGGCGCGAGGTTCTGATGCCTGCCGTCGCGGCCTTCGGACTGCGGATCGACCATTCGACGGCGGGCCTGTACCTCTGGGCCACCCGGGACGAGGACTGCTGGACCACCATCGGCGCGCTGGCCGACCTCGGCATCGTCGCCGGCCCCGGAGCCTTCTACGGTGACGCGGCGCGCCGCCATGTCCGGATCGCGCTCACCGCGCCGGACGAACGGATCGGGGCGGCCGCCGAGCGCCTCCTCGCCGCCGCGTGAGGCGGCTGAATTCCCAGGTTCCGGGCGCCTCGGCGACGGTCAGCCGGGTGCTCCGATGCGATTTTCGATTGGCCCGGCAAATCGGTAGTCTCTGACGAGACTGTGAAACAACGCTCAGGATGCTCTTGAGGTTCGAACAGAGGAGAAGCTATGGCAGAGGATGCAGTTCTGCGCGTCGATGACAAGGAACTTTCCCTCCCCTCGGTGGCTGCAGCTGACGGTACGGAAGGCCTGCGGATCGGCTCGCTGCTGAAGGAGACCGGGCGGGTCACCTACGACCCCGGCTTCGCGAACACTGCATCGACCACCTCGGCCGTGACCTTCATCGACGGTGACGAGGGCGTTCTCCGGTACCGCGGGTACTCGATCGAGGAGCTCACGGAGAAGTCGACCTTCGTCGAGGTCAGCTACCTCCTGATCTACGGCGAGCTGCCGACTCAGGAGCAGCTCGACGCCTTCGATCAGCGGCTGCGCCGGCACACCATCGTGCACGAGGACCTGCGCCGCTTCTTCCAGGCATTCCCGTACGATGCTCATCCGATGCCGATGGTCGCCTCGGCGATCAACGCGATGTCGACGTTCTACCAGGACAACCTGTCGGTGTTCGACGACGACCAGATCGACCTGTCGACGGTGCGGATGCTGGCCAAGATGCCGACGATCGCAGCCCTGGCCCACCGCAAGGTGGTCGGCCTGCCCGTGGTGCATCCGGACAACTCGCTCAACCTGGTGGAGAACTTCCTGCGGGTGAACTTCGGATTCCCGTCCGAGCCCTACGAGGTCGACCCGCTGGTCGCCAAGGCGATGGACCAGCTGTTCATCCTCCACGCCGACCACGAGCAGAACTGCTCGACCTCGACCGTCCGGCTGGTCGGCTCGTCCCAGGCGAACATCTTCCAGTCGATCTCGGCGGGGATCAACGCCCTGGCCGGGCCCTTGCACGGCGGCGCGAACTCGGCCGTCCTCGACATGCTCGAGGAGATCGCCGCCTCCGATGACGGTCCGCAGAAGTTCATGGACCGGGTGAAGAACAAGGAGGAGGGTGTCCGGCTCATGGGCTTCGGACACCGTGTCTACAAGAACTACGATCCCCGCGCGGCGATCATCAAGCAGACCGCGCACGACATCATCGACAAGCTCGGCGGCAACGACGAGATGCTCGACCTGGCGATGAGCCTCGAGGAGATCGCTCTCGCCGACGACTACTTCGTCGAACGTCGGCTCTACCCCAACGTCGACTTCTACACCGGTCTGATCTACAAGGCCATGGGCTTCCCGACGAACATGTTCACCGTGCTGTTCGCGGTCGGGCGCCTGCCCGGCTGGATCGCCCAATGGCGCGAGATGATCAAGGACCCGGAGACCCGCATCGGCCGCCCGCGCCAGATCTACACCGGTGAGAGCGCGCGCAGCTACACGCCGATGAACGAGCGCTGAGCAGGGCGAGCGACTCGGCTCGCCGCGCAGCACCCTGATCGACGGCCGAAGAGCAGCAGGACCCCCGCGGTTTGATCACCGCGGGGGTTCTGTCGTGTTCGGGGGCAGCGGGGAGGCGCCTGGGACCAGCGAGCCCGGTGCACCCCGGCTCGGTGCGCCGGGCTCAGCGAGAGGTTCTCAGTGCAGGTCCGGGTCGCCTCAGTGCAGGTCGGGGTTGAGGACGATTCCCCTGTCGGTGCGCGCCAGCGCTTCGACCGCACCGGACTTGGAGTTGCGTCGGAACAGCACGTTGTCGGCTCCGTCGAGCTCGCGCGCCTTCACGACGCGACCGCCCTCGTCGACCAGGGTCACCAGCGCGCCGGCGGTGAGGTAGAGCCCGGCCTCCACGACGCAGTCATCGCCGATCGAGATGCCGATGCCGGAGTTGGCCCCGAGCAGCGATCCGGAGCCCACGGAGATCCGGTGCTCGTTGCCACCGGAGAGGGTCCCCATCGTCGAGGCGCCGCCGCCGATGTCCGAGCCGGCGCCGATCACGACGCCCTGGGAGATCCGGCCCTCGATCATCGCCTGCCCGAGCGTGCCGGCATTGAAGTTGACGAAGCCCTCGTGCATGACGACGGTGCCTTCCGCGAGGTGCGCACCCAGGCGGACGCGGTCGGCGTCGGCGATGCGGACCCCGCTGGGCACGACGAAATCGGTCATGCGCGGGAACTTGTCGACCCCGTAGACGCTCAGCTGCCCGCGCGCGGCGAGCTTGGCGCGGGTGAGCTCGAAGCCGTCGACCGCACACGCGCCCTGCGAGGTCCAGACGACGTTGGTGAGCTGGCCGAAGAGCCCTTCGAGGTTGAGCTCGTTGGGGGCCACCAGCCGGTGGGACAGTGCGTGCAGCCGCAGGTAGCCATCGGCGGCCGAGCCGGGCGCCTCGTCGAGGTCGATCGTCACCGAGACGATCTCGGTGCGCGTGCCGCGGGCCTCGTCCGAGCCGGTGAGAGGCGCCAGCACGTCGTCGGCAATCGAGTCCTCCGCCTGCTGGTCGGCGAAGTCCCGGTCGGAGTACACGGCGGGAGCGGGGTACCACACGCTGAGGACGTCCTCACCGTGAAGAGTGGCCACTCCCTTTGCAGAGGCGAATCGTTGAGTCATGCGCCCAAGCCTACTGTGCCGCGCCGCTAGGGTGGGATTCATGAGCAGTGATCCGCGCGACCCCGCCGCCCTCATCGCAGCGCTGTCCGATCCAGTCGAGCTCACGGCCCGGCTGTGCGACATCCCCTCGGTGTCCGGCTCCGAGACCCGGCTGGCCGATGCGGTCGAAGCGGTGCTGCATCACATCTCGGCGGGACCCGGCCCCGAGCTCGACGTCCGCCGAGACGGCGACACGATCGTCGCCGGCACCCGCCTCGGGCGCGGCGAGCGGGTCATCGTCGCCGGGCACCTCGACACGGTCCCGATCGAGGAGAACCTGCCCAGCGAGCGGCGGGTGCTCGACGGTCGTGAGGTCATCTGGGGCCGAGGCGCCTGCGACATGAAGGCTGGTGTCGCCATGCAGCTGAGCTGCGCGCACGCGCTCCGGGAGCCCTCCCGGGACGTGACGTGGATCTTCTACGATCACGAGGAGGTCGAGGCCGCGCTCAACGGGCTCGGCCGGGTCGCCCGCCGCCATCCGGACTGGCTCTCCGGGGATTTCGCGATCCTCGGCGAGCCGAGCCTGGCCGGGATCGAAGGCGGCTGCAACGGCACCATCCGGGTCGAGGTCACCACCAGCGGGGTGCGCGCCCATTCCGCCCGCGCATTCAAGGGCGTCAATGCGATCCACAGAGCCGCCGACATCCTGAATCGGCTGGCCGACCACCGCACCGAGACCGTGCGCGTCGACGGCCTCGACTACCGGGAGTCGCTGTCGGCGGTCGGCATCCGCGGGGGAGTGGCCGGGAATGTGATTCCCGATGAGTGCGTGGTCACGGTCAACTACCGCTTCGCCCCGAGCACGTCGCTCGCCGCCGCCGAGGCGTTCCTCCGTGAGTTCTTCGCTCCCCATCCGATCCGGGTCACCGATGGCGCCGAGGGCGCCCGTCCCGGGCTGGACCGGCCGGCGGCGCAGGAATTCGTCCGTGCGATCGGCGGCACCCCTCAGGCCAAGCTGGGCTGGACGGACGTGTCACGGTTCTCGCAGCTGGGCATTCCCGCCGTCAACTTCGGCCCCGGCGACGCGATGTTCGCCCACCGGGCCGACGAGCACGTCGAGTGCGGCCAGGTGGTGTCGGCCACCCGCAGCCTGCTGCGCTTCCTCGAGCCGACGCAGGCTGCCGGCGAGGTCTGAGCGGTCCGATCGGCGGCCCGCGGGAGCAGGCGGTGGGAGCGAAGCCCTCCGGCGGCATGTGAGAGCATGTGCCCATGCCTGTATGGATCGTGCTGGGAGTCTGTGCTGCGGTCTTCGTCATGGCCGTGGCGATCGCCGGCTCATTCAATCTGTTCGACGGCGGCATGCCCGCAGGCCGCGACCACCGGCCCCGGCGGCTGCTGGCCCCGGGCTTCGACGTCGCCGACCTCGACGAGATCGCCCTCAGCCCCGCGCTGCGCGGCTACCGGATGGACGAGGTCGACGCGGTGATCGCAGAGATGTCGGAGCGCATCCGAGAGCAGGACGAACGCATCCGGAGGCAGGAGACGCGAATTCGCGAGCTCGAATTCCCGACCAGTTCCACAGGAGCGGCCGAGGGTGAGCACTGACATGAGCTCCGGATCCCAGCAGACCGTCCCGGAGCTGCTGCCCGAGTACGATCTCGCCCCACGGGCGGCGCCGGGGATCTTCGACTCCGCGCGCTGGCGGCGGTGGCTTCGTGAGCTGCTGTTCCTGCCCGTCTGGCTGCAGGCCCTGGCCGTGTACCTGGTGTCGCGGCTCGTCAGCGTCGGAATCATGGCCGCAGTCGTGCGCAGACAGGAGCTCTCGCCCTGGACCACCGGCGCCCGGACGTCTCTCAACGACTTCCTCAATTTCTGGGACGCCGCCTGGTATCAGCGCATCGCGGACGAGGGATACCCCTCCGAGCTGCCGCGGGGGGTCGAAGGCGAGGTGCTGCAGAACCAGTGGGCGTTCTATCCGCTGCACCCCTGGATCGTCCGGGACATCTCCGACCTCACCGGCATCGACTACCAGGTGATCTCACCCATCTTCGCCACCCTGTGCGGGGCTGCGGCCGCAGTCGTCGTGCTGGTGCTGTTCCGGCGCCACACCACCCCGGGCAGGGCGCTGTTCGGGCTGGCTGTGCTCTTCTTCTTCCCCGCTTCGGCCATCTTCAGCACCGGGTACGCGGAGTCGCTGACGCTGCTGCTGCAGGCCCTCGCGCTGCTGCTGGTCATCGAGCGCCGCTACCTGCTGGCGATCCCAGTGGTCTTCCTGATGGATCTGTCGCGGCCGATCGGGGTCGCGTTCTCGTTCTTCATGCTGATCCACCTCATCGACCGGTTCCTGCGCCGCCGCACGATTCCCTACCCGGCCGGCGAGGTCGTCCGTTCCTGGGCGCTGGGCGTGCTGTCCTGTGCAGCCGCACTCGTGCACCCGCTGCTGGCCTGGATCAGGACCGGGACTCTGACGGCCTACACCGACACCGAGGCGGCCTGGAGCGGGGGACACACGCGCATCATCGTGCAGTGGTTCGCCCGCGCCGAGGACCTGGTCGGGCCCTTCGGGCCGCTGCTCCTGTTCGGGACCATCGCCCTCGTGCTCGCACTCATCTACTCGCCGGCCGGACGGCAGATGGGGCGGACACTGCAGCACTTCTGCCTGGCGTACGGCATCTACATCCTGCTCTTCTTCAACCCGCAGACCTCCACCCTCCGACTGCTGCTGCCGATGTTCCCGATCGCCCTGGCGCTGGCCTTCAGCCGTTCGTGGGCCTACCGGGTGGTGCTCCTGGCCGCGTTCACGCTGTTCCAGGTCATCTGGGTCGCCTATCTGTGGCATTTCACGCCGCCCTCGGATCTCCCTCCGTGATCGAGGGCAGGTTCGCAGCACAGCAGTGTACGGCCGGTCGGCACGGTGTGATCGGTGGTCCACGGCCCGGGTCGATCGGAGGGGCCGGCGGCACGGTCAACGACGACCGGCGGCACCGGTTGACGGCGGGCCGCGGCGAAGCGTAACCGAAAATCGGGGAATGTTTTACGCTCCCGCGGGAAATGGTGGATAATTGACACAGAACACGCAACTATCGGAAGGAAGAACTCTTCATGGCAGCTCAGAAACCGCGCACCGGTGATGGCCCTCTCGAAGTGACCAAGGAAGGTCGGGGCTACGTCGTGCGTCTCCCTGTCGAAGGCGGCGGTCGGCTCGTCATCGAGGTGAGCCAGGAAGAGGCCACCAATCTCCGGGACACGCTGGCGGAGACGCTCACCAAGTGAGCTGAGCTCGGCGCTGTCACAGCCAAGGGGAGGACCGCTCGGAGGAGCGGTCCTCCCCTTGGCGCATCCCCGGCCCGGGGACTACAGCCGTGTGAGCACCAGGAGTCCGTCGTCGATCGGGAGCATGAGCCGCGCGACGTCGTCGCGGGTCTCCAGCTCGCTCAGCACCTGCCGGACGACCTGGGTGCGCGGCGCCCGATTCGCCGGCTTGGCGACGGCTCCGCCGAGCAGCGCGTGATTGATCACGAGCAGCCCACCGCGCATGACCCGCTCGAGCGCCAGCGGAACGAGCCTGTCGTACGACAGCGGTTCCGAGTCGAGGAAGACGAGTTCGTAGCTGCGGGCGGCGAGCCGCGCGAGCACGTCCTCGCCTCGGCCGTGGATCATCCTGACCCGATGAGCCTTGATGCGTGCGACTCCGACCAGCTCCCGCGCCACCGCCTGCTTGTCCGCGTCGAGGTCGATGCTGGTCAGCACACCCGACGCGGGCATCCCCCGCAGGAGGGCCAGGGTCGACACCCCGGTGCCGGTGCCGACCTCGATCGCGCTGACCGGATTGACCAGGCGCGCCAGCAGCGTCAGGGTACCCGCCGTCGTCGTCGAGATCGGGACCGTGGAGTACTCGGCTGCGATCGTGCGCGCGGCGTCGGAAACCGGATCCGAGGAGTTGAAACGATCAGCGTAGTGGGCGTTGATCGCCCAGTCGCGTGACATGCCCTCCTCCTCGCATCGAGTTCCCGATCGGCAGCGACGGTGCACGCCGGCGGCGCTGGTCAGTCTATCCCGGTTCGCCCTGTTCCCAGAGGTCGGCACTGCGTTTCAGCCAGCACCTGCGGAGCTCGTGCTCGTCGGCCGCTGCGGATGGGAGATCGACACGGCCGTCGCGGTGGGGTATGCCCTCGTCATGCCAGTGCTCCGCTGCCCGGGACCGGATCGCCGCAGGCAGCTCTCCGCGCACATTGGTCACTCGCCACCACGGCACGAACGATCCGTGCTCGGCCATCACCTTCCCCACGTAGCGGGCTGTGGTGCCGGTGATCCGAGCCAGCATCGAATAGGGAGCGACGGAGCCGGGCGGGATGCACTCGGCGGCGCGCAGCACCAGCTCCACTCGTCGCTCGTCCATGCTGGGATTGTGCCACAGCCGCGCTGGTAGAATCGGGGCCATGTTTGGCATCAACGGCACCGAGATGATCATTCTCATCGTCGTTGCTCTGCTCGTCATCGGTCCCACGCGGCTGCCGGAGTACGCGCAGCAGCTGCGAGATCTGGTCCGGTCCCTCAAGCGGAAGGCCGACGAGGCCAAGGCCGAGGTGCAGCGCGATTTCGGCGACGACTTCGCCGACGTGGACTGGCGCAAGCTCGACCCCCGGCAGTACGACCCGCGTCGGATCGTGCGCGAGGCGCTGATGGAGGAAGAGCACGCGTCCCGGCCCGGTCGTGCGGCCGGCGGAGCCGCAGCAGGAGGCGCGGCCGCAGTCGCCACGGGTGCGCCGAGCGCAGGACCGTCGGCTGTCAGCGCCTCCGAAGCCGCCGCGGGCCCTCCGGCCGCTGACGCGGCGGCACCGCCACTCGGCCCGCTTGAGCGCTACCGGACGCAGGCGCAGCTGCGTGACGCCTCGGCGCCGGCGCCCTTCGATCCGGAGGCGACCTGAGCGGACACACCCGGGCGCGTGAGCGGTTCAGGGCCGGCTCGACGATGTCGAGCCGGCCCTGAACGTCTGCAGGTCGTGCCGTGGAGGTGCGGGTCGCCTCAGGCGGGTGAGAGTCCCAGTGAGCGGCCTGCGAGTCCTCGTGAGCGGGTTCCCAGCTGCGAGGCGATCGACCGCAGCGCCACCGAGGCGGGGGAGTCCGGGGCGGACAGCACGGCGGGGGCGCCCACGTCGGCACCGGAGCGGACTTCCGTGTCGAGTGGGATCCGTCCGAGGAGCGGGACCTTCGCGCCGACGGTCCGGCTCAGGTTCGCCGCGACCGTGTCCCCGCCGCCGCTGCCGAACACATCCATCCGGGAGCCGTCCGGCAGCTCCAGCCAGGACATGTTCTCGATCACACCTGCCACGCGCTGCCTGGTCTGCACCGCAATGGAGCCGGCCCGCTCCGCCACCTGCGCGGCAGCCTGCTGCGGGGTGGTGACCACCAGCAGCTCGGAGCCCGGAAGCAGCTGCGCGACCGAGATCGCGATGTCGCCGGTGCCCGGCGGAAGGTCGAGCAGGAGCACGTCGAGGTCGCCCCAGAACACGTCGGTGAGGAACTGCTGGAGCGCGCGGTGGAGCATCGGCCCGCGCCACACGACGGGCTGGCTCGGCGGGACGAACATCCCGATGCTCATCACCTTCACGTTATGTGCGACCTGCGGGATGATCATGTCGTCGACGCGGGTCGGGTTGCCGCTGATGCCGAGCATGCCCGGGATCGAGAAGCCGTAGATGTCGGCATCGACGACTCCGACGCGCAGCCCGTTGGCCGCCAGCGACACGGCCAGGTTCGCGGCGATCGAGGACTTGCCGACCCCGCCCTTGCCTGAGGCGATCGCATAGATCCGAGTGAGTGAGCTGGGCGCGTTGAATGGGATCTCCCGGGAGGTGCCCGCTCCCTGGAGCTTCTCGCGCATGGCCTGGCGCTGCTCGGGTGTCATGACGCCGAGCCTGACGCTCACCCCGGTGACGCCGGCGACCTTGCCGAGCGCCGCCTCGGTGTCCCGGGTGATGGTGTCCTTGAGAGGACAGCCTGCGACAGTCAGGAGGACCGTCACGGCGACATGGCCGGACGGGTCGATGTCGACCTCGTCGACCATGTCGAGTTCGACGATGTTGCGGCGGATCTCCGGGTCGAGCACCGTCTCCAGGGCGGAGCGGATCTCCTCACGGGTGGGTGCAGGCATGAAGCTCTACGCGTCCTCTCTGTTCTCTGTCGGCGGGTGATGCACGGCGTCGCGTGCGGCCTGTTCAACGGCCGCCTGTGCGGTCCGCTCGGCCTTCTTCACTGCCTTCTTGACGGCGACCCTCTGCATCGCCTTGAAGTCTTCTCGCTGTTCGCTGCGACGTCCGGCCTCGCGGGTTTCATCCATCTCCTCGAGCAGGTTGCGCAGTTCGGAGCGGATGAAGTCGCGGGTGGCCATCTCGCGCATCGCGATCCGCAGGCTGGCGACCTCGCGGGTGAGGAACTCGGTGTCGGCGAGGTTCCGCTCGGCCCGCTGCCGGTCGTTCTCGAATTCGACCCGGTCCCGATCGGCGCTGCGGTTCTCCGCCAGCAGGATCAGGGGAGCGGCGTAGGAGGCCTGCAGCGACAGGATGAGCGTCAGCAGCGTGAAGTTCAGCGCTTTCGGGTCGAACTGCAGGCTCTCCGGCATGAGGGTGTTCCACGCCAGCCACGCGATGCAGAACACAGTCATGCCCAGCAGGAACTGCGGTGTCCCCATGAACCGGGCGAAGGCTTCGGATGCCTTGCCGAACGCCTCGGGGGACATGCCCAGAGTGGGCAGCCGACGTCGTTGGGCGCGCGGAGTGTCGAGCGAATCGATGTCGGCCTTAGCCACGCGGTCCCTCCTTCAGCAGTTCGTCGCCCTTGAGCAATTCGTCGTCCGACGGTCTGCGCCAGTCGTCCGGCAGCAGCTCGTCGAGCACGTCGTCAACCGTCACCACACCGACCAGGTGGTCGTTCTCGTCGGTGATCGGGATCGACACAAGATTGTACGCCGCCAAGATCTTCGTCACCTCACCCAAGGGGGTGTCCGGCGACAGCGGTTCGACCTCGTCGTCGATGATTGCCCCCACGGGAGCGTGCGGCGGTTCGCGCAGCAGCGCCTGCAGGTGGACCAGACCCAGGTACTTGCCGGTCGGCGGTTCGAGCGGTTGGCGGCAGACGAACACCGCCGCCGCCAGCGCCGGGTCGATCTCCTCGCGGCGGACGTGGGCCAGCGCCTCGGCCACCGTCGATTCCGGCGACAGGATCACCGGCTCGGTCGTCATCAGGCCGCCCGCGGTGTCCTCGTCGTAGGACAGCAGGGTGCGGACGTCCTTGGCCTCGTCCGGCTCCATCGCCGCAAGCAGCACCTCGGCCTGCTCGTCGGAGAGCTCACCGAGCAGGTCTGCGGCGTCATCGGGGTCCATCTCCTCGAGCACGTCGACGGCGCGGTCCATCTGCATTGCGGACATGATCTCGATGCTGATGTCCGTCGGGAGCTCCTGCAGCACATCGGCCAGCCGGTCGTTGTCGAGCTCGCGGGCGACCTCACTGCGCCGCTTGGGAGTCATGTCGACGAGCACATCGGCGAGGTCTGCAGGCTTCGTGTCCTGGTACGCGGCGATCAGCTGCGTGGCCTCCTGGTCCACCGTTGAATCGACCGGATGGTCGACGTCAGTCCAGTCGACCTGCATCGACTCGCCGCGCCGGCGGAAGCCGAACGCACCGGTCTTCTCGGCAGCCCGTCGGACGAAGAGCCGGGTGACCTCCCACTCCCGGTTGCGCTGCTGCTCGATGGCGACATCCTCGATCTTCACGGTCGAGCCGTCCGACCGCAGGCGGACCTTCCGGTCGAGCAGATCATTCATCACCAGGGTCTCCGCCGTGCGCTGCTTGAAGCGGCGCATGTTCACCAGGCCCGTCGTGATCACCGCCCCCGGAGCGATGCTGGTGACCCGACCCATCGGCACGAAGACCCGACGCCGCCCGGGCACCTCGACGACGAGACCGATCGCCTTCGGCTGCTGGCGGATGGTGGCACGGTACACGACGACGACGTCGCGGACGCGCCCCACCTGATCGCCCAGTGGGTCGAAGACCGCCGTGGTCGCCAGACGGGCGACGAAGACTCGATCAGCTGAACCCCTCACCCCACAAGCCTACTCGACACAGCAGTCCCGGTTCCCAGCCTGCCGCAGGGCGGACGGGGGAAGAACCGGAGATCGTCCCGCGGCCGGCGCAGGGCCGTTCAGCCGTGCGCCCGCCACGCGGACGTCAGCTCCGGGGCGATGGCCGACAGCGGCGGCGGCACCGGCTGCTCCCCGGACGTCAGCCGGTTCGGATCGTCATACTGCTCCGCTGTCAGGACGGCGTCGACGATCGCGGCGGAGAGAACGTCGGAGGCAGCGACGTTGAGCTCGACCAGCTGCGCGCCGACGTCTGTGCCGAGCGGGCGGTCGGCGGTCGCCAGGGCGAAGACCGTGTCGCCGTCGAACATCGTGTGGGAGGGGTAGACGGCCCTGGCCAGACCCGCATGAGCAGACTGCGCCAAGCGCGTGGTCATTGCGGAGTCGAGCTGCGCGTCCGTGACGACGCAGGCGATGGTCGTGTTGCGCTGACCTGCGCCGGCGGTTCCCGATTCACCAGCCGTTCCCGATTCACCAGCCGTTCCCGATTCACCGGCGGTTCCCGATCCGCCGTGGACCGGCCCGTCCGCCCCGTCGGGGTCGGAGTCCGCCCACCGACCGGCGATGGCCGCGGCCTTCGGCAGCAAGATGCCGTAGCCGGCCAGCACCGAATCGCTGTACAGGCTTCCTTCGTGGTCGAGCACGCTTCCCATCGGATTGGCGACGACGATGGCCGCGACCGTGAAGCCGGAGGGGGTGGTGATGACCGCCGAGCCGAGGCCACCGCGGATCAGCCCGCGGCCCGTCCACGCGCCCTGTCCCGCACCCACCGAGCCGCGCATCCGCGCCTGGTCGACGTCGGCGTCGCGGTAGGCGCGCAGTCCGTCGTCCGCCGTCGGCGGGGCCGCAGGCTCACCTCCGCGGCCCAGATCGAAGATCCCGGCCGCCGGCACGATGGGCACCGTGACGCCGGGCAGACCCGGCGCGGGGAAACCGCGGCCATCCGACAGCAAGCCCTGCTTGACGCCGTGAGCGCTCACCAGTCCGAGTGCGCTGCCGCCGGTGAGGACGATGGCGTCGGCTCCGTAGTTGAGAGTCCCCGGTTCGAGGATGGCTGTCTCATGCCCGGCAGGCCCGCCGCCGCGCACATCGACGCCGGCCATTGTCCCGGCAGGGGGGACGACGACAGTGGTTCCCGTCAGACTCCCGCCGTCCGTGCGATCGGAATGGCCCACGGCCACTCCCGGAACCTCCAGGACGCCCCTGCCGCGCCGCAGCACTCCGAGCGGCTGCCGGACGGGGCGCGGAGCCGAGGGCCGGGTGGTCATCGCGCCCCCTGGACCCACGCCTCGACCTCCGCTCGAGTCCGGGGGAATCCCGCCGACAGGTTCTCGACTCCCGTCTCAGTGACCAGCACGTCGTCCTCGATGCGGATTCCGATGCCTCGGAATTCCTCGGGAACGAGCAGATCCTCGGCCTTGAAGTACAGTCCCGGCTCGATCGTGAACACCATGCCGGGCTCCAGCCGCGCGCCGAGATACATCTCCGCCCGGGCCTGCGCACAGTCGTGCACGTCGAGGCCGAGGTGGTGACTGGTGCCGTGGACCATCCAGCGCCGGTGCTGCTGCCCGGTGGGGGAGAGGGATTCGGCAGCGCTCACCGGCAGCAGTCCGAACTCTTCGAGGCGGTGGGCGATGACGTGCATCGCGGCGTCGTGCACCTCGCCGAACCGCACCGGGCGATTCACATGTTCGGCCGCGGCTGCGAATGCGGCGTCGGCGGCCTCGAGAACCGCGTCGTAGATTCTTGCCTGGACGTCGGAGAATGTGCCGCTGACCGGCAGCGTGCGGGTGATGTCGGCGGTGTAGAGCGAATCGGCCTCCGCCCCGGCGTCGACGAGCACGAGCTCGCCCTCGTTGACCGTGCCGGTGTTCTTGATCCAGTGCAGAGTGCATGCGTGGTTCCCGGCAGCGGCGATGGTGTCGTAGCCGACGCCGTTGCCGTCCGAGCGGGCGGCCTGCGCGAAGGCGGTCTCCAGGACCCGCTCGCCGCGCTGGTGCGCGACTGCCTGCGGGAGGCTGGCGACCACGTTGTCGAAGCCGGCGCGGGTGATGTCGATCGCGCGCCGGATCTGCCCGATCTCGTAGCCGTCCTTGATCAGTCGCAGCTCGGAGAGGAACTGGGCGAGCTCATCGTCGCCGGCGCGCGAGATCTCGAGGTCGGCGGCCACCTGGGCGCGCGCGGTATCGACCTGCTGTTCGATGACGACGTCCGCGCCGCGCAGCAGACGCACCGACACCGAGCCGAGATCCTTGGTGATCGCGTCCTCGGCCGTGGCGATGTTCGCGCAGCGGATCCCGGTCCGGGTCTCCATCGTGTTCAGATCCTCGCGCGGGCCCACCCAGTACTCGCCGTAGCGGGAATCGGAGAAGAACTCCTCGGTGTCCGCCCCGGCACGCGGACGGAAATAGAAGGTCTGCTCATGGCCGTCCTCGGTGGGTTCGAGCACCAGCACGGAATCCGGCTCCGAGTCCGTCTCCAGGCCTGTCAGATGGATGAACGCCGAATGCGCTCGGAACACGTAGTCCGTGTCGTTCGTGCGCACCTTGAGGTTGCCGGCCGGGATCACCAGCCGCTCGCCGGGGAACCGCTCGGACAGAGCGGCGCGGCGAGCGGGAGTCCACGCCGCTGATTCCAGCGGCTGCACCTCGCCGGCACTCGTCCGGTCCCAGCCGGAGGCGATGAACTCACGGAAGGCCGCCGACTGCGGACGGCGGGACCGATTGTTCACGCGCTCGGCCAGCGGCTGGTCGCTCTGCGGATCGGAGGCTGCTGAGTCCTGAGTCGTCATGCCCCCATCCTAGGCTGAGGCGCGGACGCGTCCGCCCGTCCCGGAATGCCGGCGCCTAGAATCGAGCCATGATCATCGACCTGCATACGCATTCGCGGTTCTCCGACGGAACGCAGAGTCCCGCGGAACTCATCGCCGAGGCGGCGGCGCGCGGCATCGCGGTGATCGGGCTGACCGACCACGACACCACCTCGGGATGGGACGAGGCCGGCGAGGCGGCCCACGATGCGGGAATCGGCCTGGTGCGGGGGATGGAGGTGTCGTGCCGGTTCGAAGGCATCAGCGTCCATCTCCTGAGCTACCTGCACGACCCGCGCGGCGCCGAGCTCACCGACGTCGTGGCCGACGCGCGCGACGGCCGCATGGTGCGCACCCGCGCGATCGTCGAGCGGCTCGCCGAGGACTATCCCATCACCTGGGACTTCGTGCTCAGCTGCACCGGCGAGGACGCCACGATCGGCCGTCCGCACATCGCCGACGCCCTGGTGACGCTCGGAATCGTCGAGCACCGCGGCGCGGCTTTCGAGAGCCTGCTGTCAGTCGGATCGAGGTACTACGTCTCGCTGCCGACGATCTCGCCCCTGCGTGCGATCAGACTGATCCACGAGGCGGGCGGGGTGGCGGTGTTCGCCCACCCGCGGGCGGCGTCCCGGGGCCGAGTGGTTCCCGATTCCGGGCTGCAGGCGATGATCGCGGCCGGACTCGACGGGATCGAGGTCGACCACAGGGACAATCCGCTGCCCGACCGTGCGGAGCTGCGTCGGACGGCGCTCGACCACGGGCTGCTCGTCACCGGCTCGAGCGACTACCACGGAACGGGCAAGCCCAATCGGCTCGGCGAGCATTCGACGTCCCTGGACGTGTTCGAACGGCTGCTCGATCGCGCCTCGGGAATCGAATGTCTCGGCTTCGACCGCATCGGATTCTGAGATCGGGCGGCGGTCACCGGCTGGAGCACGACCGCCGCGCTGATGGTGGGGCGGTCGTGCGGGCTGCGAAGTCGGCCTCGTGCTCGGACTCAGCCGGTGTGGCCGGTCTCAGTCCTCGTGCTCGGACTCAGCCCTCGTGGCCGGTCTCCGCGCGGGAAGCGCGGCCCACCGGCTTCCCGCCCCGCGTCCGGCTGCGACGTCTGCGACGCGGGCCGGCAGCACCGTCCGAGTCCGCCGCACCGCGTTCGGAGGCGGGGCCGGACGACTGCCCCTGGTCCGACGAGCTCGGTCGCCGGCGCTGCCGAGGCGGCCGCTGGGTGGGCCCGTCCTCGGCGTCCTCGCCCGCAGTGGGCTTCCGCCGCTTGAGCCGGCCCTTCGTCCCCTTCGGAATGCCGAGATCGGCGTAGAAGTGCTCGGACGTGGAGTACGTCTCCCGCGGGTCGTCGAAGTCGAGTTCGAGGGCTCGATTGATGAGCTTCCAGCGGGGAATCTCGTCCCACTCCACGAAGGTCACGGCGATGCCCGAATGGCCGGCCCTGCCGGTGCGGCCGATCCGGTGGACATAGGTCTTCTCGTCCTCGGGGCACTGGTAGTTCACCACGTGGGTGACGTCGTCGATGTCGATGCCGCGTGCAGCCACATCGGTGGCCACCAGCACGTCCACTTTTCCCTCACGGAACGAACGGAGCGCCCGCTCGCGCATCTGCTGGTTGAGGTCGCCGTGCAGCGGCTTCGCGATGAACCCGCGGTCGCTCAGCTCTTCGGCCAAGCGGTCCGCGGTGCGCTTGGTGCGAGCGAAGACGATAGTGCGACCGCGCCCCTCCGCCTGGAGCAGGCGGGCGAGCATCTCCGACTTGTCCATCGCATGGGTGCGGTAGACGAACTGCGTGGTGTTCTTCGCCGTCTTCGTGGTGTCGTCGGGATCCTGCGATCGGATATGGGTCGGCCGGTTCATATAGCGCCGAGCCAGGGACACCACAGCACCGGGCATGGTGGCCGAGAAGAGCATGGTCTGCCGCTGGGCGGGCAGGGCGGCCACGATCCGCTCGACGTCGGGCAGGAAGCCGAGGTCGAGCATCTCGTCGGCCTCATCGAAGACTGCGGTGCGGACCGAGTCGAAGCGCAGCACCCGGCGGCCGTGCAGGTCGAGCAGCCGCCCGGGCGTGCCGACCACGACGTCGACGCCGGCCTTCAGCGCATCGATCTGCGGCTGGAAGTCCTTGCCGCCGTAGATGGTGATGATCTTCAGATCGGACTTCGCGGAGGCGGTGCGCAGGTCCTCGGCGACCTGCTGGGCCAGCTCTCGGGTGGGCACCACGACGAGGGCCTGCGGCGATCGCCCTTCACTGGTGTCGGCCGAGCTGCCGTCTGCGCCGATGATGTGCTGCAGCAGGGGGATGCCGAAGCCCAGCGTCTTGCCGGTGCCGGTCTTCGCCTGGCCGATGATGTCGGCACCGCGGAGTGCGACCGGCAGCGTCATCGACTGGATGGGGAATGGGATGGTGATGCCGGCGTCGGCGAGGGCGGCCACGATCGGCTCTGCCACTCCGAAGTCGGCGAAGGTCTTGTCGGTTTCGGTCACGTTCTACTCCTCACGGTGCTCCCGAGGAGCACGCTGTTCCATGGAGGCAGACGGTAGGCTTGCAGCATGTCTGATGCTGCACGTCCTGCCGACGCCCAGGTGACTACCCTGGTCATCATGGCCTTCGGCGAACTGACAACCTTCGAGCGCACAGCGACGGATGCACAGTTCGCTCCGTCGGTGCGGGACAAGGTCGGCCTCGTCGACGTCGCCGGTCACGCGCTGAACCACTACCAGGCCCTTGTCGAGCGCATCGAAGCGCTCGGCGGGGACGTCGTGGAGCTCATGCAGGACATCGCACCGGAATTCACGGCCTTCGGCGAACGAACGCGACCGCGGGACTGGTACGAGAGCCTGATGAAGGGCTACGTCTTCGATGGAATCCTCAGAGACTTCTATCGCGCAGCCCTGGTCAACCTCGATGAGACGAGTGAGCGGGTAGCCACTGCCGTACTCGATGATACACGGCAGACCGAGTATCTGCGCGCTCGTCTGGCCTCGGGGATCGCGGATGAGGCCGACCTCGCTTCGCGGCTGGCGCTCTGGGGTCGCCGCCTGGTCGCTGAGGCAGTCGACCGCGCTCGGCGACTCATCGGCAGATTCGATCTCGCAGGCGACGACGGCGCGATCGGAGCGCTTTCGCAGAAGGTGATGTCGAACCACTCGCTGCGGATGTCTGCACTCGGCCTCGTGGCCTGAGAACGCGAACGGGCCCCACCGCGAGAATCGCGGCGGGGCCCGAGCGGCTCCGAGGCCGGAGAGGGATCACACCACTCCGAAGCCCACGGGATGCTGGCGCTCGTCTCCGGTCTCGACATACGCGACCGCGGATGCGGGCACGATCACCTGGCGGCCCTTGGTGTCCGTCAGCGTGAGGATGCCGTCGGCTGTCAGCGCCTCGGTGACCTTCGCGCTCACCTCTGCCGTGGTCTCGTCGGTCTCGATCACGAGTTCACGGGGTGCCTGCCGGACGCCGATCTTGATTTCCATCGATTCTCCTTCTTGATGTCTGCCGCGGCGGAGGCGGCCTGCAGTGCTGAGCTCTACTCTAGTTCCCACGGCCGAGTGCTTCCTCCATGGCGCTCCGACTCATCCTCGGAGGTCGGGAAGGAGGAGATTCCCCGCCACAGGAAGTAGGTCATCAGGCGTGCGGTGGAGGCTGCGTCGAGTTCGGGGCCGCTGACGAACTGCAGCGCGGAGCGCTCGGCCATGCCGATGATCGACTGGCCCAGCAGTGACGCCTCCGCCGGCGTGGTCATCGTGTTCTCCGAGATCACCTGCGCAATCCGTTCGGCACTGAGCCTGCGCACCTGGTTGACCTTCTGCTCCGCTGCGGGCTCGTAGGAATCCGAGCGGAACACGACGGTGAATTGCGGGCGGTGCTCGATGACGAAGGAGAAGTACGCGCTGAAGGTCGCTGCGACGCGCTCCTCGTTGTCCTCCGTCGAATGCAGTGCTTGGGTCAGGATCCCGTCGAAGACCTCTGCAGCTGCGTCGATCACCGCCAGGTACAGGGCCTGCTTGGAGTCGAAGTGCTGGTAGAGGACTGGCTTCGACACACCTGCCGCCTCAGCGACATCGTCCATCGATGCGGTGCGGTATCCCGACTCCGCAAAGACCTCGGTTGCCACCGCCACGAGTTGGCTACGACGTTGTGCCTGCGGCAGGCGCTGCGCTCTGCTCATCTGCCCATTCTAGCCGGTGACAGTGCCGAATCCACTCGAAGGCACGAGTTCGAGGGAGGTCCTGGGACCCGCCGGTGCGGCGCGGACAGGCGCATGCGGACCGGTGCTTCGAGCCGTGTCCGTGACGCGTGATCCAATGGCGGCTATGGAATTCTCTGCTGGATCGCTGGCCCGGGACATGCGTTCGGGAGCTGCTCTGACGGTCATCGGCGGTCCTGGAACCGGCAAGACCGCGCTGCTCATGGAGCTCCATCGGCACCTCGTCACGGATCCGTCGGTGGGACCGGACGAAGTGCTGGTGCTGACGCCTTCCAGGGAATCGGCGACCGCGCTGCGTGACCGCCTGGAGCAGAGCAGCGAACAGGTGCGCTCCTCACCTGCCGCGCGAAGTCTGCACTCCCTGGCCTTCGGGCTGGTCTCGGCCCAGGCCGCTCAGCGGGACGGGGCCGGCACGAAGTTCGTGTCCGGAGCGGACCAGGATGCGCTGCTGGCGGAGATGCTCGATGGCTACGAGACCGGCAGGGCCAGCCCACCCCGCTGGCCGGAGCGGATGAACCGGGAAGTCCGGTCCACTGCCGGATTCCGGAACCAGCTCCGCGAAGTCCTCAACCGGGTGATGGAGCTGGGGTTCACCCCAGCGGATGTCCAGCGGGCCGCCCGTGCGCAAGGCCGTCCCGAGTGGAGCGCGGTCGCGGAGGTGCTCCAGGACTATGAGGATCAGCTCGCGGTTCCGGTATTCGGCGGTGTCGACACCTCGGCAGTCCTGGCAGAGGCGGGATACGTCCTGCACGACGAGTTCGACGCCGGAACAGTCGCGGGCGGATCCTGGACCTTCTCGACGGAGACCGTTCCCCGGTACCTGCTGGTCGATGCTGCGCAGGATCTGCCCGATGCCGCTCTCGGGGTGCTGTCCCGACTCCGCGATCTGGGATCGCGGATCGCGGTGTTCGCTTCCCCGGACACTGCTGTCCAGGGCTTCCGCGGCGGCGCGGGCGCGGTCGTCAGCGCCGCTGTGGTCCACTCCGCTCCTGCGCTGGCAGGTCCGGCAGGTCACCGACGCATCACGCTCGACCCGGCCACGGCCGAGGTGCGCGGTGCGGGGGCCATCGCCGCGGTCGTCCAGGATTTCGCTCGCCGGGTCTCGCCGGACCTGGTCCTGGGTCACGTGCCCCGGAGCGCGGAGCATGCGCCGGTCGGGGACTCGAGGGTCAGCACAGCGGTGCATGTCTCGTCCGCGGAGCAGTCCCGCGCCATCGCAGGTCTGCTGCGCGCATGGCATCACGACGAGGGGATACCGTGGAGCGAATGCGCGGTGATCGGCAGGACCTCCGGCACCGCGGCGGCGCTGCGCCAGGAGCTGCGCTACCTCGGGATCCCGGTGGACTCCGACCGCCTGCCGCTGGGCTCTGATCCCGCCACCGCCCCACTGCTGCAGGCGCTGACGGTCGGGCCGGACTCGCCTCAGGAGTTCGCCGGCTTCGTTCACCAGCTGCTGGCGGGGCCGTATTTCGAAGTCGACGCCATCTCGCTGCGCGGGCTGGAGCGAGAAGTCGGCGGTCGGGTTCCAGGCGCCTCGGACGGTTCGACGCCGCTGTCGAGGGCCGTCACACTCCTGGACGCCGGCGAGCTCCCGGAGCCGCTGAGGACTGTGGCACAGCTCGTGGAGACCGCAGCCGCGGCGCGGCACCGGGATCCCCACGCGGCCGTCTGGCAGCTCTGGCAGACTCTCGGAGTCGCGCAGACGTGGCGCCGGCGCAGCCTCAATCGGGCGACGGACCCGGCCAATGATCGCCTGGACGCGGTGCTGCGTCTCATCACGATGGCCGAAAAGCTCGCCGAGCGGGAGTCGTTGGACGCCCGGTCCTTCGCCGCGCTGGTGCTCGAGCAGGACTTCGCCCAGGATTCGCTGGCTGCTCAGCGCAGCCTCGACCTGGTGGCAGTGGACTCACCGACCGCGCTGGCACACGTCAGCTTCGCCCGAGTCATCGTGGTGGATCTCGACGAGGGCACATGGCCCAACCCGAAGGTCCGTGGTTCCCTGTTCCGCACCACCGATCTTCTGCTGGCTCTCACCGGCGCTGAACTCGCCGCGGAACCCGCGCAGGCCTACGCCCAGCGGCGACGTGCAACCCTCGTGGATGAGGCGCGGCTGTTCCTGAGCGCCGCTTCGAGAGCACGTGGACACCTCGTGGTGATGGCGCTCGACGACGGGGACACATCCCCGAGCGTCTTCTACGACACTGTCGCCGCCCACCCCGCCGTCACCGGAATCCTCGAAGCGGCTGATCCGGAGCAGCACCGTCCGACCGGCTGTGCCGCTGCATCGCTGCCGGTCAGCCTGCGCAGCGCCGCCGCGCTCGCCCGAAACCGCCTCGTCGCAACCAGCGCAACGGAGACGGCGGCCGGGACGGAGACGGCGGCCGACAGCGGCGAATGGGCCGACCTCCTCAATGCCCTGGCCGGCCTCGGAGTCCGGGAAGCCCGGCCGGAGAACTGGAGCTCGTGGCAGCGGGTCACGACATCCGTCCCCCTCCTCGATGCTGGTGACGTGGCGCGGGTCTCGCCTTCGGAAGCGGAGACCTTCGCCGCCTGCCGGCTCCGCTGGTTCCTGACACACCACGGAGGGCGTTCGACGAGCTCCCGGGCTCAAAGCCTGGGGACACTCGTCCACCAGGTGGCGGAAACCTGCCCGGACGGGGGCCTGGCCGCGATGCTCGCGGTCTTCGAAGAGGGCTTCGGCGACATCGAGTACGCGGCGGACTGGGAGCGTGCACGCGACCGGGAGCTCGGCCGGCACATGGTGACCGTGCTCAACGACTATCTGAAGGATGCGCGCACGCGCGACGGCCTGAGCGAAGTGGCTGTCGAGGCTCGAATCGACGCCGAGAGCAGACCCGACAGTCCCGGTGCTCCGTGGCGGATCTCGGGTCGTGTGGACCGTCTCGAGATCTACGAGCGCTCAGCTGCGGACGGTGCTCCCCAGGTGCAGCTCCGAGTCGTCGACTTCAAGACCGGCCGGCAGGTGGTCTCCCGCGACGCAGTGCTGGAGCATCCGCAGCTCGGCGTCTACCAGGTCGCGCTGGGCGCGCGAGGCGCGGTGCTCAGCGACGGAAGGCGGCTCTCCGGCAGGCCGGGAGGAGGCGAGCTGGTCTACCTGCGGAAGGCGAAGCCGTCCCTGCGCGTCCAACCCGCGCTCGAGCCCTCGGACCAGGTGCAGTGGGCGGACCGCCTTGTCGGGGCGATCGCGGACGGAATGCGAAGTGCGACCTTCGCCGCGACCCCCAGCCCGGACGTGTGCAGAAGCTGCCCGGTCAGGAGCTCATGCCCGGCATTCGCGGCCGCCCCGAACTCAGGAGAAGACGTATGACGATCACCGAAGTCACCCGAATCAGATACTCGGCGACGCAGCTCGCCGACATCCTCGAGATCCCGCAGCCGACCCCCGAACAGCGGGAGATCATCGAGAGTGACCTGGAGACCGCCGTCGTGATCGCTGGCGCGGGCTCCGGCAAGACCACCGTGATCGCACAGCGGGTGGTCTACCTGGTCGCGAACGACATCGTGCCGGCGCAGTCGATTCTCGGGCTCACATTCACACGGAAGGCAGTCGGCGAGCTGAACTCCCGCATCCGCACGCTGCTGGCCAGATTCCGCGCCAGGACGGACTCCCACACATCTGATTCCGAGCTGCGGGGCCTCGACGTGCCCACCGTGTCGACTTACAACTCCTACGCCGCCTCGATCGTCACGGATCACGGGATCAGTCTCGGCATCGAACCCGACACGAGGGTGCTGGACATCGCGGATGCCACCGCGCTCGCGGGTGAGGTCACCGATACCGCCCGCAATCACGAGGTGCCGCTCAACGTCTCGCGTTCCGCGCTCATCGATCAGATCCTGACGCTCGGCTCTCAGATCAATGAACACCTGCAGAGCCCCGCGAAGGTGATCGAAGAGGTGGATGCTGCCCTCGACATCTTCCTCACCGGAGAGCTGTTCGCCGACATCCTCGCGAGCGTCCGCCGCAAGCGGATCGACGCCGCCGCGAAGGACCACCTGTGCGAGCAGATCACGACTCTCGCCGCGGCGGCCGGGCTCGGCGAGGTGCCCACTCGCACCCGGGATCGTGCAGCCAGGCAGGAGCTGGTCGCGCTGCTCGCCGAGTGGGATCTTGCGAAGCCCGCCTTCGGAAAACTGGTCCACAAGCGTCAGGTGGCGGTGCTCGTCGACCGCTACCTGCAGCTCAAGCGGCAGCGCTCCGCGATGGAGTTCGCCGACCAGGTGGCGTTCGCACATCGCATCGTGACATCGGACTCTGCAGTCCGTGAGATCGAGAGCGCACGCTGGCGTGTCATCATGCTCGACGAATACCAGGACACGTCCGACTCCCAATTCCGGCTGCTCAAGACGATCTTCGCGGGGAAGCCGGTGACGGCCGTCGGTGATCCGCGGCAGTCGATCTACGGTTGGCGCGGAGCCAGCGCGCGCAATATCGGGGAGTTCCCGCTGCATTTCCGGTCCCCGGACGGCAGTCCAGCGCGGACCCGACGTCTGAGCACCAGTTGGCGGAATGACGAGGCGATCCTGTCCGTCGCCAACCGTCTGGCCCGGCCCCTGCCGGACACGGATCCGGGGACGGAGCTGTCGCCGCGCCCCGGAGCAGGGGAGGGATCGGTCACGGTGTCCACGACTCCCGGGGCACCGGACGAGCAGTTCGGCACGGAGCAGTGGGCGGATCTTGCGCGCTGGATGCAATCGGTGTCGATCCGGTCGCCGGAGTCGACCATGGCGGTGCTGTGCCGCAAGCGCGCGAATTTCGCTCCCGCGGCAGCTGCTCTGGCGGCCGCGGGACTGAAAGTGCACATCGCCGGCTCGTCCGGAGTGCTCGACGATCCATTCGTCGCAGACATCCACTCCGTGCTCCACGTGCTGATCGACCCGGGCGCAGGTGATCACCTCATGCGTCTGCTGAGCGGTACGACCTGCGGGCTCGGGGCTTCCGACATCGCCGCGCTGCACCGCTTCACCAGGGCCAGAACGCGACGGCTCCGCGCGGTCGCCGAGCAGCAGCGCGACCAGAGCCCTGCCGCCGCACCCGAGGCCGCGGACGGTCTGGGTGAAGTCGGCCTGGTGGAGGGCATCGACGATCTGCTCGGTCTGCCGGGTTCGCAGCAGGCTGCCCCGACCGGCAGCCGGCCAGGTGCCGGCCGACCGGCCGGCGCCTCGGCGGTGTCGCGTGACGTGGCGGAGTCGGGGCTGAGCGGCGAAGCCGTCAGACGCATCGTGCGGCTCGCCCGACGGCTCCGGAGCCTTCGACGGGGCGTCACCACCGTTCCCGCACTGGTTCGCGATGTCATCCGCGAACTCGACATCGACACCGAGATCGCCGCGCTGTCGGACGCCGCATCGCGCGCACGCCGTGATGCGGTCGACGCATTCCTCTCCACGACATTGGAGTTCACCGCGAACCACCCACAAGCGGGGATACGCAGCTTTCTGGACTGGCTCTCGGTGCTGGAGAGGAAGGAAGGGCTCGAGGCGCCCGAACCGCAGCCGGATCCCACGGCAGTGACCGTGATGACGATCCATGCCTCCAAAGGTCTGGAGTTCGACGCCGTCGCCGTGCCGAACCTCGTGATCGGCGACCTGCCCAGCACTGTGCGCGACAAGCACGGATGGCTCAGCGTGGGGCAGCTGCCCTACCCGCTGCGCGGCGACCACGCGAAGCTGCCCGCCCTGGACTTCCGGCAGATCGGCTGCAGCACCTGCAAGGAGCTCAACTCGCATCTCGACGACGTCGTCCGGCCCGAGCTCGAAGCCCATCATGAGACCGAGGAGAGACGGCTGGCCTACGTTGCGGTGACCCGGGCACGCAGCTTCCTGTGGCTCGGTGCTGCCCTGCGCACGACCCGCATCAAGGCCAATGAGTTCTCTCCCTTTCTGCGGGAGGCGATGGCGGTCCTGGGCGTCCCCGAGGACTCGCTGCCCCAGGACGACGAGATCCCGGAAGCTGACGGTGTCAACCTTGCAGAAGTGCCGTGGCCGGTGCAGGATCTTTCGCTGCTGAAAGCCCGACAGGCGATCATCCAGAATCTGCGCGCCAGGGCAGCGGCACCGGTCGATCTCCGCGCTCTCGCCTCCGAAGCCCGCGACCCTGAAGTCAGAGCGGTCGCCGAGCGGATCCTCGATCTGCTCGCGGAGACCGACCGGAACGACGATTTCGCGTTGCCCGACCGGCTGTCGACCACCGGCATCGTGTCCTTCGTCAAGGATCCGCAGTCGTTCGCCGACCGCACCCTTCGGCCGATGCCGTATCCGCCCGATGAAGCGGCCGGACTGGGAACAGCGTTCCACACGTGGATCGAGAACTACTTCGGTCAGGCGACCCTCGGTGACATCGACCTCGCGGAAACGGCATCCGCCTTGTCGGCGCCCGCGCGAGAGCGCTTCGAGAAGCTTCGCTTGACCTTCGAGAGATCCGAGTTCGCAAGACTCGACCCGCTGGCCATCGAGCTTCCCTTCGAACTCGTGCTCGCTCGGCGCGATGGCACCCAGCTGCACGTGCCCGGCAAGGTGGATGCGGTTTTCAGGACCGTATCCGGGATCAGAGTCGTTGACTGGAAGACCGGCTCGGTGCCCGCGCAGGAAGAGCTCGAGACCATGTCGCTGCAGCTTTCGGTGTATGCCCTCGCACTGTCGCGAATGTCACGGTTCGCCGCGGCACGCACTTTCGACGCAGAGTTCTATTTCCTGGGAAGCGATACAACCGTGAGACCGCCGCGCCTGCTGTCTGCCCCCGAGCTGCTCGAGAGGCTTGATTCGACAGCAGGTGCACTCAGCAGCGGGCGCTGATCACTCGGAGTCGCGGTGGGTCGCGGCACGATCCTCGCCCGCCGTGGACACGGCTCCCGGGTCATGCTCGTCCGGCGCATCCGCGCTGTCCGCATCGGGGAGAAACCGTCGCCGCTCGATCCGCTCGGTCGGAACGGCGGCCGCTGCCTCCTCGTCGATGAGCGGCGCTGCAGGACGAAAGTCCGAGCGGTCGGCGTCGCGGGCCGTGTCCGGCCCGGCGAGGGCTCGCACGGTGCCGATGTCCGCCCCGCTCGGATCGGTCCCGAGATCGTCTGCGTCCTGCTCCTTGGCAGAGTCCTCGGACTGTGCGGCGGAATCCTCCGCCGTCGCGGACTGGTAGGGACCGCCGCGGTGCGGCGAGACGTCCTCCCCGGCGAGCTCGGCAAGGGATTCCAGCAGAGCAGCGGCGTCTGCGAGCTCTGCCTCGTCACCGGAGCGGTGAGCTTCGAGCAGCCAGTCGAGAGCCGAGAGCTCGGCCAGCACCTCGGTCCTGGTGCGCAGACCGGGGTCAGCGGCGGCCCGTCGGCCCTGGTATTCGCTGAAGAGCTGTTCGAAGACAGCTGGGTCCAGCAGGACAGATATCGCAGCCAGGTCGACCGCCGGGTCGCCTACGTGCAGCTGCCCGAGCTCGGAGATCGCGCTGATCGACTCGCCATCGGTGCGGATCGCGTCCTCGCTGAGGGCACCATGGACCGGACAGGGCAGGAAGCGCCACATGGCCACGTTCTCCAGCGCGGACTCCCAGCGCTGGAGCAGCACCGCCGGAACCCGTCCGGTGGCTGCGCCTCGATCGAGATCGGCGAGCAGGCTCTCGCGCAGCCCGTCCACGTCCCGCACCGGGAGCCCGGAATCGGCGAGCACCTCGGGATCGGCGCCGTGGAGTTCAGCCATGAACAGTGCAAGCGATTCGACCAGGCGCTCGGACGCGGCGAAGGCCGCGCCTGAGACGGGCGCGCCGGGGAGCAGCTGGGTCACGCGCACCTGCCCGGCAGAGTCGAGGTCGAACGGCTCTGCGGGCACCGCCGAGGAGGCGATGACATGGGGAAACGACACCGGTGACTGCGGGAGCAGGCTGCGCAGCACCGCGGCTCCGAGGTTCTCCGACTCTGCCTCGGCAATCGCCGGTCCGGTCAGCAGCGCTGCGATCACCGACCTCTCGCCGTCGGAGACCAGGACACAGCGACCCCGGGGACCCGGCAACGGGACCCATGACGCGGGTTCGAAGCCCTCGACGAGTCCGGCGGTGGCGGCAACGATCTTCAAGTCCAGCGTCTCCACGGCTCCAACCTACCCGCACTCACGGGTCGGATGGGGGACGAACACGGAACGGATGGGCTGAATCCGGTGCCAGGTCCGTGTCAGCCCGGTTGGCTATCGTGGACGCATGATCCCTCTACCACTCCTGCCGCCCGCGAGCCTCAGCCGCAGCGCCGTGCGGCGCAACCATCTGTCACGGGGCACTGACGGCGATCTGTCCGACGTCTGGGCTCGCAGCGGAACCGTCGGCGTGCTCTCCCACCGGGGCTACCTGCTGGTGGCCGCCGGTCGCCTGTTCACCGTGAGTCCTGCAGACGTGCCGCCCGGCGGAACCCAGATCTACCTGGGCATCGACCCCGAGGGCCGGGACTACATCGGCATCGACCTCGACGACGAGGGCCGAACCGCGGTTGATCAGCGCCTTGCCCGTGACAGGGACCGTGATGCCGAGGACTTCCTCGACTCGCCCTCCGGCATCCATGTCACCGAACCCACGTGGCTCGGCCTCCGGCAGATCGCCACCGAGCTCAATGATGTCGATGCGGGCTTGGCCTGCGCCCTCGTCGCAGTGGGCAACTGGCACCGGACCCACACTCACTCGCCTCGGAACGGCTCACCCACCGAGGTGGTCAACGGCGGCTGGGTCCGACGCGATCCGGGCACGGGAAGCGAGCATTTCCCCCGCACGGATCCGGCCGTGATCATGGCAGTCGTGCACACGTCCCCGGACGGCACGGAGCGAATCCTGCTCGGCAACAATGCGCAGTGGCCGGAAGGCCGGTACTCGCTGCTCGCCGGGTTCGTGGAGCCGGGGGAGACCCTGGAGGCAGCGGTGATCCGGGAGGTCTGGGAAGAGGCCGGCGTACTGTGCGAGTCGCCCGCTTATATGGGTTCGCAGCCGTGGCCGTTCCCGTCCTCGCTGATGCTCGGGTTCACAGCGGAGGCAACCTCTCTGGACCTCCGCCCCGATGGCGCAGAGCTGTTCGCCGCGCGCTGGTTCACCCGCCAGGAGCTGCTCGCGGAAATTGAGGCCGGGTCGGTCGCAGTTCCCGGTGAAGTCTCGATCGCCGGGCAGATCCTCTCGAGCTGGCTGACCGCCGGTTCATGACAGCTGAATCCGCGTCGGCCACCGCTCTGCTGGAGTCGCTCGACCCGGAGCAGCGGCAGGTGGCCGAGCACGTCTCCGGTCCGCTGGTGGTACTGGCCGGCGCCGGCACTGGCAAGACCCGCGCTCTCACTCACCGCATCGCCTACGGAGTCGCGACGGGCGCCTTCTCTGTCAACCACGTGCTGGCACTGACCTTCACCTCCAAAGCCGCAGGCGAAATGCGATCACGGCTGCGCACGCTGGGGGTGCCCGGGGTGCAGGCACGCACCTTTCACTCCGCTGCGCTCCGCCAGCTGCGCTATTTCTGGAGCTCGTTCGCAGAGGGACCGTTCCCGGAACTGCTCAGCCACAAGGCAGGCGCGGTCTCCCAGGCGATGGCAGAGGTCGGCTACGACGTCGAACGCGAGACGGTCCGTGACGTGTCAGCCGAGATCGAGTACGCCGCGGTGTCGCTCCTGGGCATCGACGATTACGGCCGGCAGGCGGTCGGACGGGAGCTGCCGGAGGGCATCGACGCCGAGGGCATGGTCCGCGTGATGAGGGCATACGGCGATATCAAGACGCGAAGGCGCCTGCTCGACTTCGAGGACATCCTCCTCGTGCTCGCCGGAGCGCTCGCCACCCGAGAGGACATCGCGGCCCGTGTGCACGAGCAGTACCGCCACTTCGTCGTCGACGAGTTCCAGGATGTCTCTCCGCTGCAGTACGACCTGCTCATGCGGTGGCTCGGCCGGCGCGATTCGCTCTGCGTGGTCGGTGATCCGGCGCAGACCATCTACACCTTCGCCGGAGCCACCGACTCCTTTCTCCTGCGACTGGGGTCGCGGCTGCCCGGCGCGTCCCGCATCGCCCTGGTGCGCAACTACCGGTCGACCGAGCAGATCGTGGACGCTGCCAACAGTGTGTTGAACCACACCGGGCGCAACCCGCTCGTGCTCCGCAGCACGGGACGCAGTGGGCCTGAGCCGCGCTGCACCGAGTACGTCGACGACCAGGCCGAAGCGGAGGCCGTCGCCGCCGCGATCGCCGCGGAGATCTCTGCCGGCAGACGGGCCGCTGACATCGCCGTGCTGTTCCGCACGAACGGTCAGAGCCAGGCGTTCGAGAATGCGCTGGCACGACGCGGCATCAGCTACGTGCTCCGCGGCGGTGAGCGATTCTTCGCCCGACGCGAGGTGAAGGAGGCGATCGCACTGCTGCGGGCGTCCGGGGCGTCGAGGGGAGTGGGGCCGCTGCACGAGATCGTCGGAGACGTCCTCGACGCGATCGGGTGGGCGCCGGTGCCGCCCGCCGGAACCGGCGCGGTGCGCGAGCGGTGGGAATCCCTCAACGCGATCGTCGACCTGGCCCGCGCTCTGCAGGAGGGATCCGAGCTGCCGGTGCCGCTGGCCGATTTCCTGTCGGAGTTGGCTGACCGGCAGGAGCACCAGTTCGCGCCCCCGGTCAACGGTGTCACTCTGGCCTCCGTCCACGCGGCCAAGGGCCTCGAATGGGAGAGCGTCCACCTTGTGGGACTGACCGAGGGCCTGTTCCCCATCAGCTATGCGCGCACTCCGGCGGGAGTCGCGGAGGAGCGGCGGCTGTTCTACGTTGCCATCACACGCGCTCGGACGGAGCTCTCGCTGAGTTGGTCGACTGCCCGGCAGGAGGGTCGGCAGTCGCGGCGTTCGCCCTCGCGCTTCGTCAGCGAGATGCGCGGTGCCGCCCCGAGGCGGGTCACTTCCCCGATGCGAGCCGCCCGACGGTCGGCGGAGTCACCCAGGTGCGAGCGCTGCGGTCGAGTGCTGGTGCAGGAGGCGGAGCTGCGGCTGCGACGCTGCGGGGACTGCCCCGGTCAGGCCGATGAGCAGGTGCTGACCGCACTGCTTGAGTGGCGGCGGGAGCGTGCGCAGGCGCTCAGCGTGCCGCCCTACATGGTCCTCACCACTGCCACCGTCAACGCAGTCGCCGAGGTGGTCCCGCGGACAGCCGAGCAGCTGCAGCGCGTGCCTGGCATCGGCTCGGTCAAGCTCGAGCAGTTCGGTGCCGAGATCGTGGAGCTCGTGAGGACACGGGCACGCGGCGCGGTCTCCGATCCGAGCACGCGGGACGGGAGCGGGCAGAATGCGGGCGGCCGCACCGCTGACCGAGACTCACGCTGAGGCGTGAAGCTCTCCCGGCACTGGGATCCTGCAATCGCATTCCGGGTGGAACTCCGCAGCTGATTCGCTGACCGCTCCGCTCGGCAGCGTCACTGTGACGCCCATGGGCTCCGGCTGCACGCCGAGCACATGGTTGCGCACGACCGCTGTCGCCAGTGCCAGGGCCAGGCTGCCGAGCACCGGGTCGGTGCGGGCAGGGGCCGGCGCCTGGCGCCACAGTGTCCTCCATGCCAGCAGCCAGTCGGCGTCCTCGTCGGTGCGGTGGATGATCGCACACTTGGTGCACGGAGTCAGCCCGGGAACCACGACGTGGGAGATCGACGCCTGGGACTGCCCGACGACAAGCTGCAGATGCGGCAGTCCGTGTTCGACGAGGAAGCCCGCCGTGACCGCGTCTTCGACCCAGACGCCGGTGAGCATCACCAGAGGCGCGGCGAAGGTCAGCGCGTCTTCCGCCCGTTCGATCGACGTCGCCTCGAAGCCTGTCGCTGAAAGGTGGGGGAGCAGCGCCCTGGCCAGGGGCCCGGCAGTCAGCACGCTGGTGGTGGCGAGGCTCTCGGCGATGACAGCCGGTGCAGCACCGCGGTCGGCGGCGAAGGCATCGACATGGGCGGTCGGACGGCGGGCGGCGGAGGAGGTGCTGACCGGCACGAGTGCGCCCGCCTCGTCGAGAAGCGCCAGGAGCGAGGACGCGCGGGAGGCCGAAACACCCAGATGCTCTGCGCGATCGAAGAAATCCTCGATGCCGATTCCCATGCGCAGGACGGAGATCAGCTCAGCATCCTGCGGCGTCAATCCGTCGATGAGGATGGGCTCGTCCACCCCGAACTGCACACAGCGGTCGCTGCGCCACACCACGGGCACGGAATGAAAGATCTGGTACATCTGCCATCCACCTCCTGGTCCGGACGCTACCGTCGGGCCCAGGGGAAGGACAGCGCCGATCCAGTCCTGTGGAAAACGCTGTGGAGACACACACCGGGCAGGAGCGCGAGCGATCGGCGATGGATCGATCCGTCGCCCGCTCGGGTCCCGCCCGGTGCGTCGCCCCCAGCCGCGCGCGGAGTCTCATGGGCCTTCCCCTTGCCCATGAAACCCGGGTTTTCCGGGGGTCTGACTCCTCAAGTTATGCGGCTGCGACCGAGCCCGTCAACATGCTTCCCGGACCATGCTGTGGATGAAGTGTGGATAAGTCGGCGAACCACGGGCAAGGGGCTGTGGATGAAGCTGTGCAACCTGGCGGCGCGCTCGGAGCCCTGCATGAGGATCGGACCCGGTCAGATCGGTGCGGGGCGCACGAACGGTGTGTGGAAATGCCCGGCAGAAAAAATACCGGCAGAAAGTCCGTGTCCGTGCTCGGCGCTAGGCTCTCAGACATGAATTCCGAACAGGTCCTGGCCGCGGTGTCCGCCGGCACGATCGCCGTCAAGCATTCGGCGCGCAGGAAGAAGACCATATCCGTCAGCCGAAGCCATGGCGGATACGTCGTCGCCGTACCCGCCCGGTTCGACGTCACCCGCAACGCCGCGGATATCGGAGCCCTCATCGCGCGGCTGCAGCGGCGCGCGGACATGGCGCCACGCGGCGACGCAGAGCTCGAGGCGCTCGCGGCTGAGCTCAATGAGCGATATTTCGACGACGGGATCGCCCCGTCGTCCGTCACGTGGGTGTCGAACCAGAACCAGCGCTTCGCCTCGGCAACCTCGGTGACCGGCATGATCCGGGTCTCGGACCGGCTCCGCGAAGTTCCCCGCTGGGTGCTCGAGACGGTGTTGGTCCATGAACTGGCCCATCTGCGGGTGCCGGACCATTCGCGGGCGTTCCACGCCCTGGCTCAGCGGCACCCGCAGGCCGCACGAGCAGAGGACTTCCTCAGCGGCTTCGGGTACGGGGAGGCCGCTGCTCTCGCCGGGCAACGGCTGCAGTCAGGAGGAACGGGAGCCGCCCCGGCAGGTCCGGCATGACCTCCGCGGGCAGAGCGTGCATCGGGAACCACCGAACCTCGTGAGATTCGGCCGACGCCGCGGTCGCCGCGGTCCTCGATGCGAAGCCTGCGAAGACGACGTCACGGTGAATCGCGCAGCTGCCGAACGCCCCCGCCAATTCGTGCACATGGATGTCGACCGGGACAGGGGAGAGCCAGAGGAGGGAGCTCAGACCCGACTCCTCCAGGCACTCCCGGTGGGCGGCGTCGCGGAACGACGCATCCCGGTCCTCGACGTGCCCGCCGAACTGTCCCCACGCATCGGCCTTCCGATGATGATGGAGCAGCACGTGGCGGGAATCCGGATCGAACACCACACAGCTCGCGGTGAAATGCTCGGGACCTCCGTCCCTGCTCAGAACCGCTTGGCCGCTACGCTCCAGAAAGCCGGCTGAGGCGGCCTGCAGCGCGATGCCATCAGCGCCGGGGGCGGGCCAAGCGGCGATATCGGCGCTGAACGCTTCCAGCCTGCTCATGCGGACGGGTCGGTGCCGCTCCCGGACCCCGCGTCGTCATCATTGTCGGAATCGGAGTCCCCGCCGGTCTCGCCCGGCTCGCCGGTCTCGTCGACGGCGGCATCCGGATCGCCCGCGGCGTCGTCCTGTTCAGCCGACTCTGCCAGCAGGCGCGCGAGCGCTGCATCCATCGAGGAATCGGCGCTCCACTCCTGCCGGCGGCGTTCGCGGTAGCCGAGCGGATCGTCGAGATCCTGGGTCGTCGGCAGGAGATCCGGATGGGTGAACACCGCATCCCGCGCTTCAGGGCCTTCCGACTGTTCGAGGAATGAGAAGAGGGATGCGGCATCCCGCATGCGGGCCGGGGTGAGCTGCAGGCCGACGAGCTCGGAGAACGTCCGATCTGCGGCCCCCTCCGTCACCTGGCGGCTGCGCAGCGCCTCGCGAATCGTGTCGCGGCCGTCGAGGGGCGCGCATGCCTGATAGGAGATGACATCGGCCCAGCCCGCGATCACCGACAGCAGGTTCTGGACGCTCTCGAGCGCCTGCCGCTGAGCCTCCGTGGGCTGCGGATTGAACATTCCCTGGCGGATGTCCTCACTGAGCTGCTCGAGGTTGCTCGGATCGATCGATCCGGCCAGGCCCTGGATCCGCTCGAGGTCGAGTTCGATGCCGGCGGCGTACTTCGACAGCGCCGTCTCCAGATGACCGACCAGCCACGGGGCGCGCTTGAACAGCCACAGGAGTGCCAGCTCGCGGACTGCCAGGTAAATGCGCAGCTCCGTCGGCTCGACGCCGAACTCGGCGGCGGCACCGCTGATGTTCGCCTCGACGAGTGTGGGTCGGAAGTCCTCCAACAGGGGCAATCCGAACTCGGTTCCGGTGAGCACCGTTCCCGAGAGGGTCCCGAGCGCCTCTCCCAGCTGCATGCTGAACATCGAATCGCTCATCGCAGTGAACATCTGGCCGGCTCCGGACAGCATCGGCTTGAGCTCCTCGGGGGCCTGCTCGGCGATGCTCGAGGAGAGCGCGTTCGACATATTCGACTGGATGGGGCTCAGCAGGCGCCGCCATCCGGGATAGGTCTGCTCGACCCACTGCCTGCGGGTCAGGGCCTGCGCCTCCCCGATTCCGACCGCCGGGTCCGTGACGTTCTCGAGCCACAGCTCGGCCAGCCGGAACGCGTCGGCGGAGGCCCGCGACACGTCATCGGTGACTGCCGGGTCCGGACTCGGAATACGATGCTCGGCAGCTCGGAGCGCACCGGTCTGTGATCCTCCGGTCAGCATGCCCTGCAGCTGCTGCATGATCCCCCCGAGCATGGCGGGATCGAACGGCAGGCCCTGCGCGCCGCCCGAGGAGCCGGAGCCTCCTCCGAACGATCCGCCGAACTGGCCTCCGGGGCCGAAGAACATCCCGAAGAGGTTGCCCAGCGGGTCGTTGTTGTCGTCCGGCTGGTTTGGATCGCGGTTCTTATCGGTCATGCCAAGTCCTCAGTCGATCGATGCTTTGTCAGAAGCGTAACGAGTCAAGCTGTCCAAACCTTCCGAACGGGCCACGGTGATCCGGGTATCCGCTGTCGGCTGAATCGGGCCCGGCTCACACGGCCACCCGTCCGGTCGGAGGCGCGATCGGCGGCAATTCGCGGGGGAGGAAACGGGTGGACTACACTTCTAAAGAGTCAAATCGAAAGGAACCACGTGAGCGAGTCTGCCGGGTCCCGTCCCGAGATCTCCGGGAAGAGGCCT
Organism: Brevibacterium daeguense; assembly: GCF_021729135.1. Lineage (GTDB taxonomy): Bacteria > Actinomycetota > Actinomycetes > Actinomycetales > Brevibacteriaceae > Brevibacterium > Brevibacterium daeguense. The sequence goes on along the minus strand of NZ_JAJTWW010000008.1, from coordinate 49,252 downwards.
CGGAGGCGGCACGACGGTGCGGTCGTGTCCGGAATCCTGACCTACGCTCTCGTGATCGTCGCCGCCCTCATCCCGGTTCCCTACCTCATCCAGATGCCGGGGCCGGTCGTGAACACCCTCGACGAGGTGGACGGCACAGAGCTCATCACGATCAGCGGCACGGAGACCTACGAGGCCGACGGCGAACTCAACCTGCTCACGGTTGCCGTGGCCGGAGGGCCCGAACGCAGCCTCAACGCCTCTCAGGTGCTGCGCTCGGTCGTTGCGCCGAGCGACACCGTCGTGCCGACGGAAGCCTATTACCCGCTGACTACGACCCGCGATGACGTCACCGGCCAGAACTCCGCCGAGATGGCCTCATCGCAGGCCACCGCCACCGCGGCCGCTCTCGGCGAGCTCGGCATCGAGTACGACTCGGTGATCGCCGTGTCCGAGGTGGTCGCCGGCTCTCCGGCGGACGGACAGGTGCAGGCCCGCGATCACATCGTGAGCGTGAACGGTGAGCCGATCGGGGGCGACGAAGCCGCCGCGCAGACAGTGGCCGACACCGTCCGCGGTGCCGATACCGTGATCCTCGGTCTCCAGCGGGAGGGTGAGCACCTGGAGGTCGAGCTGGAGCCGGCGGATATCCACGGGCAGCAGATGATCGGTGTGACGATGTCGCAGGCTTACGACTTCCCCTTCGAAGTCACCTTCAACGTCGACGGAATCGGCGGTCCGTCGGCAGGCACCATCTTCGCCTTGGCGATCATCGACGAGCTGACTCCCGGCAACCTCACCGGCGGCAAGGCGATCTCCGGCACCGGCGCAATCACCCCTGAAGGCGCAGTGATGCCGATCGGCGGTGCCCGGCAGAAGGTCGTCGCCGCCGCAGACGCGGACTCCGAGTACTTCCTGTCCCCGGCGGGGAACTGCGCAGAGGTGCTCGAGGCCCAAGGTTCCTCGGAGCTCACCGTCGTGAGCATCGACACTCTCTCAGACGCACATGCCGCGGTGCAGGACATCGCCGCGGACAGGACCGATGAGCTGCCTTCCTGCACAGGCGGGGACGAGCAGCGATGACCACTGGCGCCAGGAAAGGAAACGTGTGACGTTCGCGGCCTCTACCGGAGGGCACTCGACAGAACCGAAGTCGAAGAAACCCTCGCCCCTCGTGCTGACGATCATCGCGGTCGCAGTGCTTCTAGTGCTCTTCGTCCTCTTCGCGCAGGTCTTCACGGAGCTGCTGTGGTTCGATCAGCTGGGCATGCTGCCGGTGTTCACAACCGAATGGATCTCGAAGGCGGTCCTCTTCGTCATCGGATTCCTCGTCATGGCAGTGCCGGTCTGGCTCTGTCTGTGGCTGGCGCACAGGAACCGGCCGATCTACGTTCCGGTGACTCCTCGGCAGGAGAATCTCGACCGTTACCGCGAGGCGGTCGAACCGCTGCGTCGGGTGATCACGATCGCGCTTCCGGCTGTCCTCGGCCTGCTCGGCGGCATCGCGCTGTCGGCGGCGTGGCAGGAAGTGCTCAAGTTCTTCAACTCCACGCAGTTCGGGGTCACCGATCCGCACTTCGGGTTCGACGTCTCCTTCTTCGTCTTCACCCTGCCGGTGCTGCGCATCGCGCTGGACTTCCTCGGCATGGTGTCGCTGCTGGCCTTCCTCGGCTCGTTGGTCGGGCACTACCTGTTCGGCGGCATCCGTCCCGGTGAGGAGCGCGGAATCCACCTGACGCGCACTGCGCAGATCCAGCTGGCCGTCACCGCGGCGGTGCTGCTGCTGATCCAGGCCGCACGGCTGTTCATCCTCCGCTACGAGAACCTCACCAACAGCGGCGGAATCGTCACGGGCGCGACCTACACCAGCGCGAACATCACATTGCCTGCGATGCTCGTCGTCTCGCTCGCCGCTGTCGCCGTGGCGGTGCTGTTCGCTGCCAACGCCTTCGTCGACATCTGGCGGCTGTCGGTGGTGTCCGTGATCATGCTCGTCGTCCTCGGCGCCATCTCGATCATCGGGCTGCCGGCCGCCGTTCAGCAGTTCCAGGTGCAGCCGTCCGAGCAGAACCTGGAGAACGAGTACATCCAGCGCAATATCGACGGGACGCAGCGGGCGTACGGGATCGACGACGTCGAGATCATTCCCTATCAGCCGTCTACCGAGGGCGAACCGGGTGCGCTGCGAGAGGATGCGGAGACGGCGGCGTCCATCCGTCTGCTCGATCCTCTTCTCGTCTCCGATACCTTCAGGCAGCTGCAGCAGCAGCGTGCATTCTACGGCTTCCCCGAGCAGCTGGACGTCGACCGCTACGCGATCGACGGTCAGGTCGAGGACACCGTGATCGCCCTGCGCGAGCTCAATCCCGGCTCGCAGGCGGATTCGTCGTGGATCAACCAGGCTGTCGTCTACACCCACGGCTTCGGAGTGGTGGCCGCGTACGGCAATCGGCAGGGCGCGGACGGGCAGCCCGCGTTCCTCGAGGCCAACATCCCGCCGACCGGCGAGCTGGGCGAGTACGAGCCTCGGATCTACTTCGGAGAGCAGTCGCCGCGCTACTCGATCGTCGGAGCCCCGGAGGGCTCGACTCCCCGGGAGATCGACTATCCCGCCGACGGCGAGGACGGTTCCGCTCAGGTGTACAACACCTTCGCGGGTGACGGCGGCCCTTCGGTAGGCAGCTTCTTCAACCGCCTGCTGTTCGCGATCAAGTTCCAGGACGAGCAGATCGTGCTCTCGGACGCCCTCAACGAGCAGTCCCAGATCCTCTACGATCGCAACCCCCGCGATCGTGTGCAGAAGGTCGCGCCGTTCCTCGAGGTCGACGGCGATCCCTACCCGGCCGTCGTCGACGGCAAGATCAAGTGGATCATCGACGCCTACACCACTTCCGCGGAGTACCCGTACTCGACTCCGCAGGTGCTCCAGGAGGCGACCCAGGATTCGAATACGGAGCTCGGCGGAACCACTCAGGCGCTGCCGCCCCAGCAGGTCAACTACATCCGCAACTCCGTCAAGGTGACCGTTGATGCCTTCGACGGCTCCGTCGACCTCTACGAGTGGGACCAGAACGACCCTGTCCTCCAGACCTGGATGAAGGTCTTCCCGGGGCTCATCCAGCCCGTGGAGAACATGAGCGCCGATCTCATGAGCCACGTGCGGTACCCGGAGGATCTGTTCAAGGTGCAGCGCTCGCTGCTGACCCAGTACCACGTCAGCGACGCCAACGCGTTCTACACCGGCCAGGACTTCTGGACGCTGCCGCTGGATCCGACCGTCAGCTCCGAGCGCAACCTGACGCAGCCGCCCTACTACCTGACGCTGAGGATGCCCACGCAGGAGCAGTCTTCGTTCTCGCTGACCTCCTCCTTCATTCCGCGGCCGACGAACGGGCAGACGCGGAACAACCTCACCGGCTTCCTGGCAGCTTCGGCCGATGCCGGATCAGAGGAAGGCGGGCCGAGCGAGGAGTACGGCAAGCTCCGGCTGCTGCAGCTGCCGCGAAACACGACCTTCCCCGGTCCGGGTCAGGCGCAGAACAACTTCAACACCGAGCCGGAGATCCAGACCAGCCTCAACCTGCTGCGTCAGGGCGAGTCCGAGGTGCAGAACGGCAACCTGCTGACTCTGCCGGTGGCCGGCGGCCTGCTGTACGTGCAGCCGGTCTACGTCCGGTCTGCCGGAGAGACCTCCTACCCGGTCCTCCAGCGTGTGCTCGTCGCATTCGGCGAGGACATCGGGTTCGCACCGACCCTCGACGAGGCGCTCGACCAGGTCTTCGGGGGAGACTCCGGAGTGGAGGCCGGAGATGCCGGGCAGGCCGGCCCGGCAGACGAAGAGGGGGCCGTTGGAAGCACCGAAGACGCGAAGACGGTGAGGCGACTGCCGACGGCGACCTGCAGCAGGCGCTCGACGCCGCTCGCCAAGCCATGGAGGACGCCGATCAGGCACTGCGCGACGGGGACTTCGCGGCTTACGGTGAGGCCCAGGAGAGGCTTCGTCAGGCGTTGGAGGACGCGATGAGCGCCGAGGGCGCCGACGGTGGGGCGGCCCCGGCAGAGACGGAAGCGCCCGCTGAAGGTCAGCAGCCGGCCGAGGAGCAGCCCGCGGAGGAGCAGCAGCCGTGATCCGAACAGCCCGCTGACCGCTGAAGCAGTCCGAGAAGCACGATCCCGAGGCGGGGCACCACCTCGGGATCGTGCTTCTTCGCTGTTCGAAGGGGACGGGGCAGACGGGGACGGGGCAAGCGGGCTCGAAGCAGTCGGGCGGGCGGTCGCGGGCAGCGGCCGGCGGGGGAGCGCCGGCGGTGTTAGCAAGGTCACTCACCGGCGATTTGGCCGCAACCCAGTGTTCACGTATAGTTATATCTGTCGCCGCGGGGTGGAGCAGTTCGGTAGCTCGCCGGGCTCATAACCCGGAGGTCGAGGGTTCAAATCCCTCCCCCGCCACTGCTGAAAGGCTCGGAACCAGTCTGGTTCCGAGCCTTTCGTCATTCATGGTTCTCATCCGGACAGGGCGCCGGCATCCACTGCGGATGCCGGCGCCCTCACCGCCAGCGGCGGTGCGTCGCCCCCAGGACCTCTGCGGTCCCGCCCCGAGGAGCGAGGGCTCAGTGCTTGGGTCGGTGATGCTCCGGGGTGAAGGTTCCGGCAGCGATCGCAGTCCCGAGACTCGCGATCCGCTCCGCGGCTGCCTCGATTTCGGCGGGGGCCTTGCAGAAGGAATAGCGGATGGTCGATCGGTAGTACTCCGCGGTCACCGAGCCCGCGCGGCACAGGCTCGCGACCGGAATGCCCGTGAACCCGAAGTCGCGGGTGATCCGCTCGTTCAGGGTCAGGGCATCCTCCGAGGTGATTGATGCGAAGTCGACGAGAGCGAAGTACCCGGCGGCCGGCTCTCGCACCGTCAGCCCCGGCACCTGTCGCAGCGCGGCGAGCAGGGTGTCGCGGCGATCTGCGAGCGAGTCCCGGTTCGCCACCGGAAAGTCGAGTCGGCTTCTGAGCGCCTGGGCGACCGCCGGTTGGAACGGCGAACCGGCAGTGAACGTCAGGAACTGCTTGACGCTCTGGATCGCCTCCCGCACTGCCGGTGCCGCGACTGCCCATCCGATCTTCCATCCGGTCACGTTGAAGGTCTTGCCGGCGGAGGAGATCGTCACGACCCGCTCCGGCTCGTCGACGTGTGCGGCGATCGACTCATGGGACGCTCCGTAGACGAGGTATTCGTAGACCTCGTCAGTGATCAGCCAGGCGTCCGCTCGCTGCGCTGCCGTGAAGATCCGCTGCAGGTGCTCGAGAGGCAGCACGGCTCCCGTGGGATTGTGCGGCGTGTTCACCAGGATCGCCGTGGTCGAGGGTGAGACCGCGGCCTCGAAAGCCTGCCAGTCGGGAGCGAATGACCCCGCGTCGTTCGGCAGGAGCGGGACGGTGACCATTCGGGCACCGGCTGCGGCGATCGCCGCAGCATAGGAATCGTAGAAGGGCTCGAGGACGATGACCTCGGAGCCGGCCGGAACCAGCGCCATGATCGCCGCGGTGAGCGCCTCGGTGGCTCCCACTGTGATCAGGACGTTCTCCGGCTCCACCTGATGCCCGTGCTCACGTTCGCGCTGCTCGGCGACGGCTGCGATGAGCTCGGGGAACCCCTGCCCGGGCGCGTACTGATTGAAGCCGGCGCGCATCGCCGCGTCGGCTGCTTCGAGCAGGAAGTCCGGCGCCGGAGTGCCTGGAGCACCCTGACCCAGATTGACCGCTCCGTGCTGGAGCGCCAGCTGGGTCATCTGACCGAAGATCGTCTCCCCGATCGTGCCGTCGGCGCGGACCAGGCCGGCCGCTTCAGCCATGTGATGCCAGAGTGGTGCACGCTGCAGGTCGGGCATCACATGTACTCCCTGACGGCGTCGTGCAGCCTGCCGTTGGTGACGAGGGCGTTCGGTCCGAACGGACCGTCGACTCCCGTCAGGTCGGTGAAGCGGCCGCCGGCCTCGGTGACAATTGGAGCGAGCGCAGCCATGTCGTAGAGCTCGAGCTCGGGTTCGCATGCGATGTCGACCGCACCTTCGGCGACGAGCATGTACGACCAGAAGTCGCCGTACCCGCGGGTCCGCCAGACCGCGTCACAGAGCTCCAGGAAGCGATCGCGCGTCCCGCGCTGCAGCCAGCCGCTCAGCGACGCGTAGGACAGCGATGCATTCGACAGTGTGTCGACGCCCGACACCCGGATGCGCTCCGGCTCGCCGCCGGCTCTCCGCCAGGCTCCCTGGCCGCTGGCCGCGTACCAGCGGCGGCCGAGCGCGGGAGCGCTGACCACGCCCACCAGTGGGCTCTCGCCGTCGTAGAGCGCGATGAGGGTGGCGAAGACCGGAACGCCGCGCACAAAGCTCTTGGTGCCGTCGATCGGGTCGACGATCCAGCGCCGACTCGCTGAGCCCCTGCTGCCGTACTCCTCTCCGACCATCGCGTCGTCCGGACGATGCGCGGCGAGCACCTCCGAGATCATCGCCTCGACCGCCCGATCGACCTCCGTCACCGGGGTCAGATCCGGTTTCGTGGCGACGGAGAAGTCACTGGCGCGGAAGCGGGGGAGAGTGATGGCGTCGGCCCTGTCGGCCAGGTCGAGAGCGAGGTTCAAGTCGTCCATGGTGCAACTCTAGCGAGTCGGCCGACTCAGGAGGCGAGGTTGCTCAGGAGGCGGCGCAGCGAAGCCAGCCGGGCCGGTCCGGAGTCGCCCGCCCGTCCCGATGCGACCCAGCCGTCCAGCGCGCAGCCGGGAGAGTCGGCCAGGTGCCGGCAGCCGCGCGGGCAGTCGGCTGTTGCGGGGACGAGCTCCGCAAAGGCGGCGAGGACATTCTGCGGGTCGACATGAGCCAGGCCGAAGCTGCGCACTCCCGGGGTGTCGATGATCCACCCGCCACCGGGCAGCGGCAGGCAGACCGCGGAGGACGAGGTGTGCCGACCCTGACCGGTGGTTTCGTTGACGGAGCCGATCGCCCGCGCGGCGTCGGGCACAAGGGCGTTCATCAGCGTCGATTTGCCGACCCCGGAAGGCCCGACAAGCACGCTGAGCCGACCGGCGACTGCGGAGCTGAGAGCACTGACTCTCGGCGCTCCTGTGTCATCGAAGCCGCATGGAATGATCTCCACTCCGGTCGCGGAGAACCTGTCAGCGATGTCGTCGAGCGGTGCCAGGTCGAGTTTCGTCACGGCGAGCAGGGGAGTGATCCCGGCATCGATGGCTGCGGTCAGCGCTCGATCGATGAGCCCCCAGGACGGCTCGGGATCGGCTGTCGCGGTGACGACGACGAGCTGATCTGCGTTGGCCACGATGACCCTCTCGGACGGATCGGTGTCATCGGCGCTGCGCCGCAGCACAGTGGTCCGCTCGAGCACCTCGACCAGGCGAGCCAGCGTTCCCTCGCCGCCGGAGGTGTCGCCGATGACTCGTACCCGGTCACCGGGCACGATCGCCGTCCGGCGCAGCGCCGAGGCGCGCACGCAGGTGACGATTGCGCGCTCACCGGCGGCCGCCTCGGCGGGTTCGCCCATCTCGACACGATAGCGCCCGCGGTCCACCCCGACGACCATCCCGATCGGAGCATCGCTGTGGTCCGGTCGCCTCTTCGTGCGGGGGCGCGAACCGCGTCGGCTCGGGCGCGGGCGGTAGTCATCCTCGGTGTAGTCGCTGTAGCGGCTGTCCATCGGTCAACCGAGCATGGATTCCCAGAGCTCCGTGAACTCCGGCATGGTCTTTCCGACGGTGGCCGCATTCTCGATCTCCAGACCGGGAACCCGCAGCCCGAGAATCGCTCCGGCCATCACCATCCGATGGTCATGGTAGGAGTGCCAGAGTGCGGCGCGAGTGGCCGGTGCCGTGATCGTCAGGGCATCGGCGTCCTCGGTGACCCCGGCTCCGATCCGGCTGAGCTCGGCTGCCAGGGCAGCGAGCCGATCCGTCTCGTGCCCGCGCAGATGCCCGATGTTGCGAAGCCGGGAGCCCCCGGGGGCGCAGGCGGCGATCGCGGCGACGACCGGGGTGAGCTCACCGACCTGGCCGAGGTCGAGATCGACGGGCGAGAGCTGTTCGGGACCGGTCACTTCGAGGGTGCGGCGGTCGCGCCGGACCGTGCCCCCGAACTGCTCGGCGATGCCGCGGATGGCGTCGCCCGCCTGCGTCGTATGGGCGGGCCAGTGGGGAATCCTGACCGTCCCGCCGGTGACGAGGGCCGCTCCGATGAAGGTCGCAGCATTCGAGAGGTCCGGTTCCACCGTGACCTCGAGTCCGCGCGGCCTGCCGGGCTCGACCACCCATCGGTTCGGCTCCGGCTGGCTGACGATGATTCCCGCGTCGGCCATCGTCTCCACCGTCATGTCGATGTGGGGACGGGACGGCAGGCGCTCCCCGACATGTTCGAGCTCGAGGCCGAGATCGAACAGCGCACCCGCAAGCAGCAGGCCGGAGACGAACTGGCTCGACGCCGAGGCATCGACCGTGAGGTGGCCGCCCGTGATGCCATCCGGTGCGTGGACGGTGAACGGCAGGCTGTCGGCGCCGCCTTCGGTGGTGACCTCGACACCGAGAGCTCGGAGCGCTCCCAGCAGAGGTGCCATCGGGCGTGAGTACGACTGCGGATCCCCATCGAATCGGACGGGTCTTCCGATGGCGGCGGCGACGGGTGGAACGAAGCGCATGACCGTCCCTGCCAGACCGCAGTGGACCTCCGCCTGGTCGGATGCGCGTGCAGCAGGCATCGGAATCACGCGCAGGGTGCCGGTGTCGCCCGCCGAGAACTGGGCGCCGAGCGCTTCGAGCGCCTGGATCATCAGCCTGGTGTCGCGACTGAGCAGTGAATTCGTGATCACCGAGGGCTCCGAGGCGAGCGCGGCGAGCACGAGGAATCGGTTGGTCAGGGATTTGGAGCCGGGGACGGTGACGGTGGCGTCCACGGGGTGCTCACTGCTCGGAGCAGGCCACGGCCGCTGATCGGTGTGTGTCAATGGTGCCCTTACTTGGACGGCAGGCTGACCGTGTCGAGCGCCTTCGCCGAGGTGCGCTCCACGTTGCGCCAGAGGTCCTCCGCCGCATGCTGGGCGCGCCACGCGAGCCCAGGCTTGCCGGCGGTGTCCACGCTGGCGAGCAGTGCGCCGCCGAGCAGGGAGGTCTTGGTCAGCAGCGACGTCCGGGAGCCGGAGGCCTCCTTCGACATCTGCTCGCCCACTGCGTCGATCAGGTAGGTGCACACGAGGACGGCGGACGACAGTCGGGGCAGCTTGCCGATCGCCAGCAGCGAACCGGCCGCGATCTGTGCGGCGCCAGTGGCGCGAGCGACGGTTTCGGCATCGACGGGCAGATCGACCTTCTTCTTGACGGCGTTCAGCAGTGGTGCCACCGAGCCGGCCGCGGCGCGAGGATCGCGGACCCGGGCGAGGCCGTTTCCGATGTATGCGGATGCGAGCATGGGGCGGGCGATGAGCCGGACCAGGGACACAGGGGCTTCCTTCCGTAGGGGGCGTACTCGTCCCTCCGAGCATAGTCGCTCGCTCGTGATGTGGAATAACATTCTCCGCCCCGGCGTTGGCCCCGTAACGAAGCAGCACAACGACACGGTGAGGACGTGATGCGGATGACGGTGACTGCCAATGCCGAGCCGACCGCAGTATCATTGGGGGCAATGTCTGATTCCACTACCCCAGAGATCGCGGAGACCGCCGACGAGCGCTCCGAGCGGTTCGAGCGCGATGCCCTCGAATTCGTCAATCAGCTCTATGCGGCCGCGCTGCGCATGACGCGCAACCCGGCGGACGCCGAGGACCTCGTGCAGGAGGCGTACACGAAGGCGTATGCGGCCTTCCATCAGTACACCCCCGGCACCAATCTCAAGGCCTGGCTGTACCGGATCCTGACGAACACCTTCATCAACAACTACCGGAAGAAGCAGCGCCAGCCGCTGGAGTCCAGCGACGAGGACATCCAGGACTGGCAGATTCACCGCGCTGCCTCGCACTCGTCGTCCGGCGGACGGTCGGCCGAGCTCGAGGCGCTCGATCGGCTTCCCGACAGCGATGTGAAGGAGGCACTCGGGCGGCTGCCCGAGGACTTCCGGATGGTCGTCTACTACGCGGACGTCGAGGGTCTCCCATACAAGGAGATCGCCGAGGTGATGGACACTCCGATCGGCACAGTGATGTCGCGCCTGCACCGCGGCCGCAGACAGCTGCGGGAGATGCTGTCCGACTACGCCGCCGAGCGCGGCTTCGGAACCGGAGAGGAGGCAACCCGATGAGCGAACCGCAGTTCCAGCCTCGGAGCACCGGAGCACCCACGGAATCCGATTGCGCTGGCGGCCGTCAGGATCGCCTCAACCGGATCTATCACTATCTGGACGGCGAGCTCTCGGCCGCGGAGATCGAGATCATCCGCGAGCACTTGGAGACGTGTAGTGACTGTCGCGAGGAGTACGCCGTGGAGGCCCTTCTCAAGGAGCTCGTCCGTCGGTCGTGCGGCAAGGACACAGCACCCGAGGGCCTCAAGGAGCGCATTCGCGCCCGCATCGTGATGGAGCAGACGAGCATCACGTTCCGCCGCACGCTCTGAGCGCAGACAACAGCGTACGCTCTGAGCGCAGACAACAGAAGGGCGGGGGTCAGGATCGAATCCTTGACCCCCGCCCTTCGCGATCCGCGCCTCAGGCGTTGGGGCGCTTGCCGTGATTGGCGGCCTTCTTGCGGCGATCGCGGCGCTTGCGGCCTCGCTTGCTCATCGTCACTCCTTCTTGTCGGAACCTCATCATCTTTCCACAGCGGGGACGGGAGGGCAAAGCCGCCGTGGGTCCAGAGGGTGCGGGCTGCCGCGTTAGAGCCTGCGGCTCAGGCAGCTCAGACGCTGTCGGAGGTGGCGGGTGCGGGCACGCCGAGCCAGTCGAACCAGCCTCGATGCAGAACCAGCCAGGCGAGCAGTCCATAGCCCTCCTGACCTGGCAGGCCGTCAGCTGACGAAGCCAGATCTCGCATCCAGCCCGCGTGATTCTGCAGCGGGGCGAAGGTGTCGACATACCCGATTCCGCGGCGCAGAGCGACATCCGAGAAGCCCGCGTTCAGCTCCCCGATGCGACGATTGCGGTCAGCGTTCAGGCTCGGGGGAGGCCCGACCACGAAGGTCGCGACCTCGGCGGCGAGCGCGGCATCGAGCACATTGGCAAGATTGAGTCGCGATCGCGCCGTGGAGATTCCGGCATCGACGTCGAAGGAGCCGGGCGCGAGCACCAGTCGATTGTCCGCCTCGGGGACGAACCGCAGATCCGCCTCCGTCATGCTTCGGCGCGCCAGTGCAGCACTGTCCTCCTGCGGAACGCCCAGCGGGTAGAAGCGGGCCGCGGCGACGGTGGGAAGGGTGCGGGCGGCAACCCGCCCCACCCACCCCAGACACCGCGCGTCACCGTGCCCGGCGACGAGTTCGTCGCCGAGCACGGCTATCACCGTCTGCCTGTGGTGACTCACCGGGCGAAGACGCGTTCGACGAGATCGGCCTGCTCGAGGTCATGGACCTTCTTGAGCCCCGTGGCCGGGGAGGCGGAGGCGGTGCGCGAGACCACCCGCAGCTCTCGACCGCCGAGCATCTGCGGCAGGTTGAGGGCCATGAACGGCCAGGCACCCTGGTTCTCGGGCTCCTCCTGGGCCCACACGACCTCCACGTCCTCCCCGTAGGAGCCGAGGACGTCAGCGATCGCGGTCTCGTCGAGCGGGTAGAGCTGTTCGACACGGACCAGCGCGGTCTTCTCGTCTCCGAGCTTCTCGCGCTTGGCCTTGAGGTCCCAGTAGAGCTTGCCGGAGACCAGCACCACTCGGTCGACCTGACCGGCATCGATCGCCGGATCCGCGATCACCGGCTCGAACCTCCCGGAGGTGAACTGCTCGACCGAGGTCGCGGCGGCCTTGAGCCGAAGCATCGACTTCGGGGTGAACACGATCAGCGGACGCTTCTTCTTCGTGAGCGCGTGCCGGCGCAGCAGGTGGAAGTGCGAGGCGCCGTCGGACGGATAGGCCACCGTCATGTTGCCCTCGGCGCAGAGCTGGAGGAAGCGCTCGATGCGCGCCGAGGAGTGATCCGGTCCCTGACCTTCGTAGCCGTGGGGGAGCAGCAGAACGACACCGGAGGTCTGATTCCACTTCTGCTCCGAGGAGGAGATGAACTCGTCGATGATCGACTGAGCACCCTGCGCGAAGTCACCGAACTGCGCCTCCCAGAGGACGAGGGCATCCTTCCGGCCGACCGAGTACCCGTACTCGAAGCCCACCGCTGCGTACTCGCTCAGCAGGGAATCGTAGACCCAGAACTTGGCCTGGTCCTCCGTGAGGTTCGCCAGGGGGGTCCACTCGTTGCCGTTCTCGTGATCGATGAGCACAGAGTGGCGCTGAGTGAAGGTGCCCCGACGGGAGTCCTGGCCGGCCAGCCTGATGGGATACCCGTCCATCAGGATCGAGCCGAAGGCCAGGAGTTCGGCGAATCCCCAGTCGATCCCACCGGAGCGCGACATCTCCTGCCGCTTCTCCAGCAGACTCCGGAGCTTCTTGTGCACCGCGAAGCCCTCCGGAATGTCAACGTGCGAATCGCCGATCCGCTCGATGACCTTACCGGAGACCGCGGTCTCCGCGTGGTCGTCGGCCTCCAGATCCGCGGGCAGCTCGGGACGCTTGGGCAGCTCAGCCTTCTGCTGAGCGGCCTTCTCCGCCTCCTTCGTCTCCGCGAACGCGGCTTCGAGGCGCGACTGGTAGTCCTTGAGCGCCTCCTTCGCCTCGTCCTCGGTGATGCACTTGCGCCCGACGAGGGATTCCGTGTACAGCTTGCGCACCGAGCCCTTGGACTCGATGAGGGAGTACATCACCGGCTGAGTCATCGACGGGTCGTCGCCTTCGTTGTGACCGCGACGACGGTAGCAGACCAGGTCGACGACGATATCGCGGTTGAACTCCTGGCGGTACTCGAAGGCGAGCTGGGCGGCGCGGAAGACCGCCTCCGGGTCATCGCCGTTGACGTGCAGGATCGGGGCGCTGATCGTCTTGGCGATGTCCGTGCAGTAGTACGAGGACCGCGCTGCGGCCGGCGGGGTGGTGAAGCCGACCTGATTGTTGATGATCAGGTGAACGGTGCCGCCGGTGCGATATCCCCGAAGCTCCGAGAGGTTGAGAGTCTCCGCGACGACGCCCTGGCCCGCGAACGCGGCGTCACCGTGGACCAGCACAGGCAGCACCGAGAAGCCGGCGCTGCCGGCATCGATGGCATCCTGCTTGGCGCGGGCAATGCCCTCGAGGACCGGGTCGACCGTCTCCAGGTGGCTCGGGTTTGCGGCGACGTAGACCTTGGTGGTGTTGCCGTCGGGCGAGGTGAACGACCCCTGCTGACCGAGGTGATACTTGACGTCGCCGGAGCCCTGGAAGCTGTCGGGAGCCTGAGTGCCCTCGAACTCGCTGAACACCTGCCCATAGCTCTTGCCTGCGATGTTGGTGAGCACGTTGAGCCGGCCGCGGTGCGCCATGCCGATGGTGACCTCGTCCATCCCGGAGTCCGCGGCCTGGTTGAGGACTTCGTCGAGGAACACGATGGCGGATTCTCCGCCCTCGAGGCTGAACCGCTTCTGCCCGATGTACTTGGTCTGCAGGAAGGTCTCGAACGCCTCGGCCGCATTGAGCCGGCCGAGCACGTGGCCCTGCTCGGCGCGCGTGAGCTCGACATGCGGTACCTCGAGCCTGCGCTGGAACCAGCGCCGCTGTTCGGGGTCGGCGATGTGCATGTACTCGATGCCGGTCGTGCGGCAGTACGAGTCCCGCAGGATGCCGAGGATCTTGCGCAGCGGCAGCAGCGGAGCGTTGCCGAACCCACCGGTGGGGAACTCCCGTTCGAGATCCCAGAGGGTCAGCCCGTGAGTGTTGATGTCGAGGTCGGGGTGGCTGCGCTGGCGGTAGACCAGCGGATCGATGTTGGCCATGAGGTGACCGCGATTGCGGTACGCCTCGATGAGCTCGATGACCCGGGCGGTCTTGTTGACGTCGGTCTGATCGCCGGTGTCGACGTCGGGGACCCAGCGCACCGGGGTGTAGGGCAGGCGCAGGGACTCGAAGATCTCGTCGTAGAAGCCGTCCTCGCCGATCAGATACTCGTGGATCAGCCGCAGGAACTCGCCGGAGCCGGCGCCCTGGATCACGCGGTGATCATAGGTCGAGGTCAGGTGGAGGATCTTGGAGATCGCGAGCCGGTTGATGGTCTCCTGGCTGGCGCCCTGGTACTCCGCGGGGTAGGTGAGGGCGCCGACTCCGACGATGCAGCCCTGGCCCTTGGTCAGCCGGGGAACCGAGTGCACCGTTCCGATGCCGCCCGGGTTGGTCAGCGAGACGGTGGTGCCGGCGAAGTCGTCAGCCGTGAGCTTGCCGATCCGAGCGCGCTCGACGAGGTCGTCGTAGGCGTCCACGAACTCCCGGAAGCTCAGCGTCTCGGCCTTCTTGATGTTGGGCACCAGGAGGGTGCGGGAGCCGTCCTTCTTCGGCACGTCGATCGCGAGCCCGAAGTTGACGTGGCCTGGCTGGACCATGACCGGCTTGTCATCCTGGACGTCGTAGTAGACGTTCTGGCTCGGGACGGACTTGAGCGCGCGGACCACTGCGAAGCCGATGATGTGGGTGAAGGACACCTTGCCGCCACGGCTGCGCTTGAGGTGGGAGTTGATGACGATGCGGTTGTCGATGAGCGCCTTGGCCGGCAGGGAGCGAACCGAGGTGGCGGTGGGGACCGTCAGGGACTCGTCCATATTCGCTGCGATCAGCTTGGCGGGTCCGCGCAGTTTGGTGACGACGTCCTCGATGTCCTCCTTGGGCGCGGACTTGGCGGCAGCGCTGCTCGACTGCCGCTTCGAGTCGAGCGACTTCGACTCCGCCTTCGGGGTCTCCGACTCGTGCACAGGGGGCGTGATGCCCTTTGCGGATTCTGCGCTGGTGGCCCTGGCCCCGGCCGACTTCGACGCCGGCTGATCGTTCCGGGCAGGGGCCGTCGCCTTCGTCCGTGTCTCTGCTTGGGAGGGCTTCGAGGGAGAGTCCGCGGGCTTCGTCGATTTCTGCTGCGAGGTCTGAGCGCCTCCGGCAGAGTTCTTCTCGTACTTCTCGAAGAACGGCCACCAGGACTTGTCGACAGAGTTCCTGTCTGACTTGTACTGCTCGTACAATTCCTCGACCAGCCACTCGTTGGACCCGAAGTCCTCGACGCTGCGGTTGGGAGTGTTAACGGACACGGCGAGAATCGCCCTCTTCCTCATCTTGGACTGTTACACGTCGTCAACATAGCCTAGCGGCTCGCGCGCCGATTCGCGCGTCGCGCGGCCGAGCAGATGTCGCGCGAATGCCCGGGGGCACGGGTGGGAGAATGGGCGCATGCATTTCATCACCGAGCGCCCTTCTCATGACCTGACGTACTCCGACGTGTTCCTCGTGCCGAGCCGCTCCGAGGTGTCCTCCCGATTCGACGTGGATCTCAGCGCCCCCGACGGCACGGGAAGCACGATTCCCGTGGTCGCCGCCAACATGACCGCGGTGTCCGGCCGTCGCATGGCGGAGACGATGGCCCGCAGGGGAGGCCTCGCGGTGCTGCCGCAGGACACGCCGCTGCAGGTGGCGGCGGACACGATCGCCTGGATCAAGGAACGTCATCCCGTCTACGAGACACCGGTGAGAGTGTCTCCGGACGACACCGTCCTGTCCGCGCTGCACCTCGTTCCGAAGCGGGCCCACGGCCACGCGGTGGTCGTCGACGACCGGAATAATGCGATCGGGACGGTCTCGCGTGCCTCCCTGGAGGGGGTCGACCGGTTCACATCGGTCGGCACGATCATGGACGAGACCTTTGAGCCAGTCGAGTCCCGACTGCTCGACGACGTCGGACGCTCGGGGTTGGCCGAGGTGTACGAGCGGATCACCGAGGCGCGACGGGACTTCGTGCCTGTGGTTGACGGGGGAGTGCTCGTCGGCGCGGTGACTGCTGAGTCGGTGCTGCGCTCCTCGATCTACACCCCCGCGCTCGATCCCAGCGGCCGGCTGCGGGTGGCTGCCGCGATCGGCGTCAACGCGGCAGTGGGCGAGCATGCCCAGGCGCTGGTCGCGGCCGGTGCGAACGTGCTGGTCATCGACACAGCGCACGGGCACCAGGAGAAGATGATCGAAGCTCTGCGGACAGTGCGCTCGCTCGAGCTCGGCGTGCCGATCGTCGCAGGCAATGTCGTGACCGCCGCCGGCGTCGAGGACTTGGTCGCCGCGGGCGCCGACATCGTCAAGGTCGGCGTCGGTCCGGGTGCGATGTGCACGACGCGGATGATGACCGCGGTCGGTCGGCCCCAGTTCTCCGCGGTCGCGGAGTGCGCAGCGGCCGCCCAGGAGCTCGGGGCCCATGTCTGGGCAGACGGCGGAGTCCGGTACCCGCGTGACGTCGCCCTTGCACTGGCGGCCGGTGCCGCGCAGGTGATGATCGGCTCCTGGTTCGCGGGAACCTACGAGAGCCCCGGTGACCTGCTCATCGACTCCGAGGGGCGTCCGTACAAGGAGAGCTTCGGAATGGCCTCGGCCCGGGCGGTGGCTGCGCGGACCCGAACGGAGTCAGCGTTCGAGCGGGCACGCAAGGGGCTGTTCGAAGAGGGAATCTCCAGCGGCCGGATGTTCGTCGATCCGGAACGTCCCGGCGTCGAGGATCTGCTCGACGAGATCACCTCCGGAGTGCGATCGTCATGCACCTACGCAGGAGCTCGCGATCTGACCGAGTTCTTCGCTCGCGCCCGGGTGGGAGTGCAGTCGGCCGCCGGATACGAGGAGGGCAGGCCGCTGCACAAGAGCTGGTGATCGTCAGCCGCACCGGCAGCGGGGATCCTCGGGACCCCCGCTCTTGGTGTGTCCGTGCCCCGCCGGATATCATTCCGAGCATGACCAGTGACAGTCCCGGCCGGCCTCGCGCCGGCTGCCCCGCACACATCGTCTCCGTCACCACCGACTCGAAGCTGATCGATTCGCCGCCCTTCGAGGGGGACCGTCACTGATATGGAGTGGCTGCTTCTTGCCCTCGCACTGCTGCTCATCCTCGGGACCGGGGTGTTCGTCGCCGCCGAGTTCTCGCTGCTCACGCTCGACAAGCACACCGTCGACCAGGCCGTCGAACGCGGCGAGCGCGGCGCCTCCTTCCTCCGACGCGGAATCACCCACCTCTCCACGCAGCTGTCGGCCGCGCAGGTCGGCATCACTCTCACCACTCTGCTGACCGGCTATCTCATGGAGCCGTCGCTGGGCGCGCTGCTGTCTCCGGTGTTCGAGTCGATGGGCCTCAGCGAATCGATCTCCGGCTCCGCCGCGCTGGTGGTCGCGCTGGTGATCTCGACAGTGCTGTCGATGGTGATCGGCGAGCTCGTGCCCAAGAACATGGCGATCTCGTCGCCGCTGCTCACGGGCAAGCTCTCAGTGCCGCTGCAGTATGCCTTCGCCGTCGTCTTCAAGCCTGTGATCGCAGTCCTCAACGGCACTGCCAACAAGGCGCTGCTGGCGATGGGGATCGAACCGCAGGAGGAGGGCTCGGCAGGACGGTCGGCCGACGAGCTCACGGCGCTGGTGCGGCATTCGGCGCAGGAGGGCACGATGGCCGAGCAGACCGCGGATCTGGTCACCCGCACCCTGAGCTTCTCCAAGCGCACCGCTGAGGACGTGATGACGCCCCGCACCAGCATGGTCACCGTGAAGCGGGATGCCACTGCGGCGGACGTCATCGAACTGGCCCGATCCACCGGGTACTCCCGCTTTCCGGTCGTTGCCGACTCGCGCGACGACATCTCGGGCGTGGTCCACGTGAAGCAGGCGGTCGCTGTGCCGCTGGACAACCGGCACGACGCCTACGCCGCAGGTCTGATGACGGAGGTCGCCGAGATCCCGGAGACGATGCCGCTCGATCCGCTGCTCATGGAGCTGCGCCTGCGAGGGACCCAGATGGCCGTCGTGATCGACGAGTACGGCGGCACTGCCGGCGTCGTCACCCTCGAGGACGTCGTCGAAGAGCTGGTGGGAGAGGTGGCCGACGAGCACGACCGCCTGCGCGTCAGCGTGCGTCCCGCCCGCGACGGCACCTGGCTGATCCCGGGCCGTCTGCGGCCCGATGAGGTGGGATCTGTGATCGGCATCGGCATCCCCGAAGATCCCGACTACGAGACCGTCGCCGGCTTCGTGCTGCTGTCGCTCGGTCGGATTCCCGAGGTCGGTGACAGCGTGCGCCTGCCGGATGCCCGCCTCGTCGTCGAGCGGATGAACGGTCGGCGGATCGAACGGCTGCGACTCATCCCCGACTACCTCGCCTCCCGACCGGAGGCGGCGTCATGAGCGACTGGATGGGATTGGTCTGGCTGGTCGTCCTGCTGCTGGCGAACGCGTTCTTCGTCGCCGCCGAGTTCGGCGTGGTCTCCGCCAAGCGCTCCCAGATCGAGCCGCTCGCCGAAGGCGGGTCGAAGGCAGCCCGGACCACGCTTTATGCGATGGAGCACGTCTCTCTGATGCTGGCGATCTGCCAGCTGGGAATCACCGTGTGCTCTCTGCTCATCGGAAACGTCGCAGAGCCGGCGATCCATCATCTCCTGGTCGGTCCGATGGCGTTCATCGGCATTCCCGGCGCGCTGTCCGACGTGATCGCCTTCATCCTCGCTCTGGCTGTGGTGACCTACCTGCATGTGGTCGTGGGCGAGATGATCCCCAAGAACATCGCGCTGTCGGCCTCCCAGCAGGCCGCGATGCTCCTGGCTCCGCCGCTGGTGTTCCTCGCCAAGGTCTTCGGCTTCGTCATCCGACCGCTCAACGGGTTGGCCAATGGGATTCTGCGAATCATGGGGATCGAGCCCAAGGCGGAGGTGAACGCCGCCTACACGGTGGAGGAGGTCCAGTCGATCGTCGCTGAGTCGCAGCGCGAAGGACTGCTCAACGACGACACCGGGCTGCTCAAGGGCGCTCTCGAGTTCTCGGACAAGACCGTCGGCGATGTCATGGTGCCGATGGACCGCGTCGTCTCGCTGCAAGCCCATGCGACTCCCGCGGACGTCCAGCGACTCGTGGCCAGGACCGGGTTCTCGCGCTACGTGGTGCTCGACACGGAGGGCGACCCCGTCAGCTACATCCACATCAAAGACGTGCTGTTCGCCGACGCGCCGGAGGACCACGAGTCGGAGATCCCCGGAAAGCGCTTTCGACCGCTGGTCACACTGCGGGACTCGGATGAGATCGAGGAATCGCTCGATGCCATGCAGGCAGCCGGGAATCACGTCGGCAGGGTGCTGGACGCCGAAAATCGGACGGCCGGTATTCTGTTCCTCGAGGACGTCCTGGAAGAGCTCGTCGGCGAAGTCCACGACGCGATGCAGCGGACGCCCCATTCCCGCCCCTCTGCGCATCGCAGATTGTGACAGAGCGGTTACCAGACCCGTGTTTCCGTGCTCAGGCTGCGATCGGTGTGAACTGAGTCTCACTTTCACGTGACAGAATTGTGTCAATTGTGATTCTGCCGTTATGGTGTTGTGACATACCAATGCGTGCTCCCGGATGGATCTTCCTCCCTGCCGTCAGAGAGCCGCTGCAGTCTTGAGTTTGGAGTATTGGAGTGGGCCAAGAAGCCACCACCGCACCGGTGCCCGTCCGCCGCCGCGACCTGCGTCGGCAGGAAGAGGCCGCACGGCGCGCCGAGAGGAAGCGCGCCCTGCTGGGCCCGGCCGCCGCGGTCGTCGCGGCACGGTCGGACCATCGGATCGACCGCAGGGCCAACGGCGCAGTGGGTGCTGGGTCAGTAGCGGTCCGCGGTTCGGACGGGAGCGCGCTCAGGGCGCTCAAGCGTCGCCGGGTCACCACGGTCTCAGCAATGGCCTCGGTCTCCGTCGCCGGGACTGCGATCGCGGCCGTCCTGCTCAGCGCGAACACCGGAAGCACACAGGTCGCCGCGTCGCAGCAGATCGATGCAGCCGCGGTGAAGGCGGTTGACGCGGAAGCGGTCGACGCGCAGATCCCCGCCGGCCAGGGCGACAAGTCCGCAGGCACTGCGGACAACTACGCCGGCGGAGTGCCCAGCACCAAGGACCGGCAGGCCGAGGCGGCCTCCCGGTCGGTGACCCGCACCGTGCTGCCCGGATGTGACGGCGAGGCGCCGGGTGGGCAGGCCTCGAATGGCCAGTTGCCCGAGGGCTGGCTGTGTGAGATCGGAATCGGCGGGCACAAGCTCCGCGCCGACGCCGCTGTCTCCTTCGCAGAGATGAATGCGGACTTCAAGGCCGATACCGGCAAGGACATGGCCATCACGGACACCTACCGCTCACTCGAGTCCCAGATCTCGGTGGCCGGCCGCAAGCCCGGGCTCGCAGCGCGTCCCGGCACCTCGCTCCACGGCTGGGGGGTCGCCATCGACTTCGGCGGCGGAGCTGCGACGGCCACGGGGGAGCAGTACGAGTGGCTGGTGAAGAACGCTCACAAGTACGGCTGGGAGAATCCCGAGTGGGCGAAGACGAGCAAGTACGAGCCGTGGCACTGGGAGTACGTCCCAGCGCGCGAGTCCATCCGGGGCTACTGATCCCGATGTGATCCTGAGCACTTCGGCAGGACGCCCACAGAATCGGTGGTAGGATTGTCGAGTTGCCAGCCCGCGTAGCTCAGTGGATAGAGCGTCTGCCTCCGGAGCAGAAGGTCGTAGGTTCGAATCCTGTCGCGGGCACGACATCACGAAGTCCCGGAACCGTTCACGGTTCCGGGACTTCGTCGTTGGGGCGCAGGTTTTCGGACCCGGTGCCGAGGCGGGGCCTGCCGCGCTGTCAGTGCTGACCCGCCACCTGTCTGTGGCAGCTGTCCGGTCGCGCCGGGCTCAATCCGCGGCGGAGCGGTTCGCGTGCGTCAGGCCCGCTCTCTCCACCGTGATGGCTACTCCCACGCGCGAGTCGGCGCCGAGCTTGATCATCACCTTGGCCAGGTGCGCTTTGGCAGTCGCCTCGGAGACGAACAGCTGCTCGGCGATGTTCCGGTTGGACGCGCCGGCGGCGACCAGCACGGCGATCTCCCTCTCGCGTTCGGTGAGCGTCTCGATCAGCTGCAGGGCCTCGTGGCGGCGCGTGTGCTCTCCCCGCAGTCCGAAGCGCGCGATGAGGTGGAGCGTGCTCCGGGGAGATATGATCGCGCTTCCGCTCATCACGGTGTGGAGTGCAGCGATGAGCTCCTGGGGAGAGGTGTCCTTGAGCAGGAAGCCGACTGCACCGGCTTCGAGGGCGCGGAAGACGTAGTCCTCGGAGTCGAAGCTCGTCAGCGCTATCACCTTGGGGGGTCGCACGCCGTTGACGAGGATCCGAGTCGCCTCGATGCCGGTCATGCCGGGCATCCGGATGTCCATCAGCACTGCGTCCGGGAAGTGGGCGGCGGCGCGCTCCAGGGCTTCGGCACCGTGGGCCGCCTCCGCGACGACCTCGATTCCGGGGTCGGCGGCGAGGATCGCCCGGAGTCCGGTGCGGACCATCGCGTCGTCGTCGACGAGCAGGACGCGGATCAGCTGCCCCGTCATCGCTGTGCTGCGGACCAGGGGAGTGCGACATCGACCAGGAAGCTGCCCTCGTGCGGTCCGATCCACGAGTCACCGCCGAGCAGTCGCGCGCGCTCCCGGATTCCGGCAAGCCCCGAGTGCGTTCCGATGGTTCCGAGCTCCGGGGTCCCGGTTGCGGTGAGAGGATTCATCACGCGGATTCGGACGCCCGTGTCGGCTGAGCCCTCGACGTACAGTGACACCAGTGCGCCCGGAGAGTGCTTGAGCGCGTTCGTCAGCGCTTCCTGGACGATCCGATAGACACTCCGGTCCAACACGGTCGGGGCATGGTCTGCTCCCTCGATGAGAATGACGGCGTCAACAGCCGTGCCGCCTTCCCTGACGGAGCGCACCAGCTGCGGCAGCGCTCTGAGCGAGGCCTGCGATGGCGGAACGCCTGCGTCCGAGGCCGCCCGTGGGCTTCCGGTGCGCAGCTCGCCGAGCAGACCGCGCAGGTCTTCGAGGGAGGCGTGCGCCTGCCCGCGCAGGATCTGGGCGGCACGGGCGACATCCGGCTGCTCGGAGCCGGCCGCCATCTCCAGTGCGCCCGACTGCAGGGAGATCACCGATAGCCGGTGCGCCAGTGCGTCATGGATCTCCCGTGCGAGGCGATCGCGTTCGGTCTGCCGGGCGAGCTCTTCGCTGAGGCTGTCGCTGCGCCTCTGCTCCGCGGCGATGTGACGGCGGCTCCGGGAGTTCTCCGCCCTGCTGCGGGCCAGGGCCGCCAGGCCGCCTGCTGCCGTGAGCGCGATCAGGGCCACGACGACGATGACGAGGGCGGCCGCGATGTGGCTGCCCGGCAGATCGGGGCTGCCTGCGATGCCGAAGAAGGCGGCAGCAACCGATCGATCGGCGAGCGCGATGTCGCGGACGACCGCCCAGACCACCAGCGCGCCGGCGATGCCGGCGAGGATGAGCGCCGGCCTGCGGGGCAGCCGGACGAGAGCGTGGTGGGCGCCGATGAGCAGCAGCCAGTAGTCCATGCCCAAGAGCGTGATGAGCGCACCGGCGGCCAGGGGCAGCGCCGGAAGCCGACGCCGAACGAAGACCGTCAGCCAGAGCGCGGTGCTCAGCAGGACCATCACGACCCCGAGGTCCGTGATCATCAGAGTCTCATCCGCCGCCCCCGGCACACCCGTGACGCAGAGCATGCTGAACAGGCTGCCGAGGACGAACAGGACGATGTCCCACAGCGTCCGCAGAGCGCAGCGGAGGGCTCTGAGCGCAGGTGAGCGCTCCGGATGCGCCGGCGAGGAGTTGCCGCCGGGGAGGCTCTGGGTGGTCGGGGCGATTGCCGAGGTGTTCACACGAGAAGGGTATGTCCGGGCACGGACGCGCCTCATCAGCCGATCGGCTCGCAGGATCGAGCCGATCGGCTGATGTCGGACGGCCCGGGTGCCGGGAGCATGAGGAATGTCAGAACCCTCGGCGACCGGCCCGATCACGCCGCCGCCCCCAGCGAAGGAACCGCATGTCCCAGCAGCCCCCGAATCCCCAGAGCCCCGGTCAGTTCCCCCTCGGGCAGTCGGCTCCGCCGCCCGCCCCGTACGGACACCAGACTCCTCCTGCTGATCAGCCCGGTCCGTACGGCACCCCGAATGGCGGGTATCCGCAGGGAGGATTCCCACCGACCCCGCCGGCGCAGAAGAAGAAGCCCGTGTACAAGCGCTGGTGGTTCTGGGTCGCGATCGTCGTCTTCGCGATCATCGTCGGCAGCTGCGCCGGCGCCGGCGGGTCGGGGACAGAGTCCGACTCGGACTCCGGCAGCGCGCAGCCCGCCGACGAGGCGGCACAGGAAGCCGGTGCGGACGAGGAGCCCGCACCGGAAGCCGAGGAGGCGGTCGAGCAGGCAGGAGTCGGCGACACCGTCAGCGCCGGCGACTTCGAGGTGTCGGTGACCGAGGTCGAGGCGGGTGTGTCCCGGGTCGGGGACGAGTTCCTCAACGAGGAGCCGCAGGGCCAGTTCGTGCTCGTGAGCATGACCATCACGAACACGGGCGATTCAGCTGTCATGTTCACCAGCAGCGACGTCACGCTGCTTGACGCCGAGGGCAGGCAGCACAGCGCTGACGGCGCCGCCTCCATGTACATCGAGGACTCGAACGCCTTCCTCGAGGAGATCAACCCCGGCAACACCGTCGAGGGGATCATCGCCTTCGACATTCCGGAGGGCATCGAGCCGCAGGTCCTCGAGTTCTCCGGCGGACTGTTCAGCTCCCCGGTGGAGATCGCCCTGTCCTGAGTGGTGCTGAAGCCGACCGGCCCGCGAGGGCGGCCCGGAGGAGGTCGTGGATGTCGCACCAGTCACATCTGCGGCCTTCTTCGCGGCCCCGAGTCGCTAAGCGAGCACCCGGGGTAATAATCTTGTACGGTGACTCCCGAACAGCTCAAGACGGCCATCCGTGCTGCCATCGACCAACTCAACTCGCAGGATCTCTCCATCGAGATCCCCGAAACCATCGTGGTGGAACGGCCGAAGAACCGCGAGCACGGCGACTGGGCGTCCAATATCGCGCTGCAGACCGCCAAGCAGGCCGGTCTCAAGCCGCGTGAGCTGGCCGAGCGCATCGGCGAGGGCCTGCGAGCGCAGGACGGCGTCGCCGAGGTCGATGTCGCGGGTCCTGGATTCCTCAACATCACCCTGGACGCCGACGCCGCGGGCAAGCTCGCCGCGGACGTCGTCGAGCAGGGCGCGGCCTACGGCACCAGCACCTCGCTTGTCGGGCACACAGTCAACATGGAGTTCGTCTCGGCGAACCCCACCGGCCCGCTGCACCTCGGACACACGCGCTGGGCCGCCCTCGGTGACGCGATCGCGCGCGTGCTGCGCGCAGCCGGGGCCGAGGTGACGAGCGAGTACTACATCAACGACGCCGGTTCCCAGATGGACACCTTCGCCGACTCGGTGCTCGCTCGCATGCATGAGCGGGAGGTGCCCGAAGGCGGATATCCCGGCCAGTACATCGCAGACATCGCCGAGGAGATCCGCGCGGGGCAGCCGGCGCTCGCCGACGCCTGCGAGGATGCCGTCAGGGACGAGGTCAGGCACCGCGCCTACGAGCTCCAGATGGCCGACATCCGCAGCACGCTCGACGACTTCGGGGTCCACTTCGACGTCTGGTTCTCGGAGACGACGCTGCACGCCAGCGGTGCCATCGAGCAGGCCGTCGATCGGCTGCGAGAGCAGGGCCATGTCTATGACAAGGACGGCGCGGTCTGGCTGCGGACCACGGACTTCGGCGACGACAAGGATCGCGTGCTCATCCGCGCCGACGGCCAGCCGACGTACTTCGCCGCCGATGCCGCGTACTACCTGGACAAGAAGGACCGCGGATTCACCGAGAAGATCTATCTGCTCGGTGCTGATCACCACGGCTATGTCGGCCGGCTCAAAGCCATCGCCGCGGCTGCCGGCGACGATCCCGAGCACAACATCGAGATCCTGATCGGGCAGCTCATCAAGGTCAACGGTGCCAAGCTGTCGAAGCGCGCCGGGAACATCATCGAGCTGCGCGATCTCATCGACTGGCTCGGCACGGACGCAGTGCGCTACTCGCTGGCGCGCACTCCCGCCGATTCGCCGCTCACCCTGGATCCCGAGGTGCTGCGTTCGGCGAGCAACGACAACCCCGTGTACTACGTCCAGTACGCTCACGCTCGCACCAAGGGCGTGGAGCGCAACGCCGTCGCCGCCGGAGTCGAGGAGGTCGAGTTCGATCCGAGCACTCTCGACCACGAGACCGAGACCGTGCTGCTGGCGGCGCTGGCAGACTTCCCGCGAGTGGTGGCCCAGGCTGCCGAGCTGCGCGAGCCGCACCGGATCGCACGGTACCTCGAGGGGATGGCGGGACTGTTCCACAAGTGGTACGACGCCTGCCGTGTCACCCCTCGGACCGACGAGGAGATCACCCCGACCCACGCCTCGCGCCTGATGCTGGTCCGGGCCACCTCGATCGTGCTCGCCAACGGGCTGGACATGCTCGGCGTCAGCGCCCCTGAGAGGATGTGACGATGCCCGCCCATATCTCCGGCGTCCTCCACGCCATCCCGTCTCCCGTCTGGCTGCCCTACCCCGACGATGTCAACGCGCTCATGCCGAGCCTGTGGGCGCGCAATGTCCGCAAGGACGATGACGGCGTGCTGCAGGTCGCCGGCCACTCGGTCACCGACCTCGCCGACGAATACGGCACTCCGACCTTCGTCCTCGACGTCGATGACTTCAAGCATCGTGCGCGGTCGTTCGCCGAGGCGTTCTCCCGGGCGTTCGACCGGGTCGGACCCGGTTCCCGCTCGTACTACGCGGGCAAGGCATTCCTGTGCACCGCAGCCGCCGGCTGGGTCGCCGAGGCGGGACTCGGCCTCGATGCCTGCACCCTGGGGGAGCTCATGGTCGCCAGGCAGGCCGGCCTGGATCCGCGCCTGGTGGGGCTGCACGGCAACAACAAGTCCGACGAGGAGATCGCGTTCGCCCTCGACTGGGGGATCGGACGCCTCGTCGTCGACTCGCTGGCAGAGATCCCCCGGGTGGCGGCGGCTGCTGCCGAGCGCGGGGTCCGGGCTCGAGTGATGATCCGCGTCACCGTCGGCGTCGAGGCGCATACTCACGACTTCATCGCCACTGCCCACGAGGACCAGAAGTTCGGACTCTCCCTTCAGTCCGGCGATGCCCGCCGTGCCGCGGACCAGATCCTCGCCTCGGACCACCTCGAGCTGATCGGCCTGCACAGCCACATCGGGTCCCAGATCTTCGAGAAGGACGGGTTCGAGGTGGCGGCAGGGCGCATCATCGGGCTCCGCGCGGAGATCGAGCGCGACCACGGCGTGAGCGTGCCGGAGGTCGACCTCGGCGGCGGCTTCGGCATTCGCTACACCTCGCAGGACACCCCGAAGTCGTTCGAGCGGATCGCTGAGCTGCTCGCCGATGTGGTCGCCCGGACCTGTGCCGATCACGACACCTCCGTGCCCTTCGTGTCGTTCGAACCCGGCCGGGCGATCGCCGGCCCTGCGATGTTCACCCTCTATCGCGCCGGCACCATCAAGCAGGTCGACACCGGCAGCGGTCACCGCTGCTACGTCAGCGTCGACGGGGGCATGAGCGACAATGTGCGCACCGCCCTCTATGACGCCGACTACTCGTGCACCCTGGCCAACCGGCAGTCCTCGGTCGAGCCGACTGTGGTCCGCGTGGTCGGCAAGCACTGCGAGAGCGGTGACATCGTCGTCCGTGACGAGTACCTTCCCGGTGACGTGAGCGCCGGCGATCTCATCGCGGTGCCCGGCACCGGCGCCTACTGCCGCCCGCTGGCCTCGAACTACAATCACGTCCCCCGGCCCGGGGTGCTTGCCGTCGAGGGTGAGGACGTCCGCTGGGTGATCCGCCCGGAGAGCTATCAGGACATGTTCGCATCGGATCCGGGCTTCGCTCCCGGCAATCGGAACGGAGAATGAGCGTCGAATGAAGTCCCTGAGAGTCGCCATGCTGGGCTGCGGCGTCGTCGGCAGCGAAGTCGCAGCGCGGATCCTCGGTCACGGCGAGGAACTGGCGGCGCGCATCGGAGCACCGCTGGAGCTGGCCGCTGTGGCGGTCCGCGACGCCTCCAAGGCCCGACCCGGAGTCCCCTCCGAGCTGCTGACGACCGATGCCGCCGCCGCGATCGAAGGAGCGGACATCGTCATCGAGCTGATCGGCGGCATCGAGCCGGCGCGGGAGCTCATCCTCAGTGCGCTGCGCTCGGGCGCCTCCGTGGTGACCGCGAACAAGGCGCTGCTGGCGTCGCATTACGGCGAGCTGATGAAGGCCGCTGACGCAGCCGAGGTGAGGCTCGAGCACGAGGCCGCTGTCGCCGGTGCCATCCCGATCATCCGCCCGGTGGGCAATTCGCTCGCCGGCGACCGGATCACCCGGGTCATGGGTATCGTCAACGGCACCACGAACTACATCCTGGACCAGATGGACAGCGAGGGTTGGGACTTCGACACCGCGCTGCGCACGGCGCAGGAGCTGGGCTACGCCGAGGCGGACCCGACTGCCGATCTCGGGGGCCACGACGCGGCTGCCAAGGCGGCGATCCTCGCCTCGATCGCCTTCCACACGCCCGTGACGATCGACGACGTCTCCGTCGAGGGCATCACCGAAGTCAGCGCCGACATGGTGGAGACGGCGAGGGCGCAGGGCTTCACGATCAAACTGCTCGCGATCTGCGAGGAGCTCTCCGACTCACCCGAGGGCCCCGGTGTGTCCGCGCGGGTGTACCCGGCGCTGCTGCCGCGTGAGCACGTGCTCGCCAGCGTTGGCGGCGCGTTCAACGCGGTCTTCATCGAGGCGGAGGCCGCCGGCGAGCTGATGTTCTACGGGCAGGGTGCCGGCGGTGCTCCGACCTCCTCGGCAGTGCTCGGTGACGTCGTCTCCGTGGCCCGGCGCAAGGTGCTCGGAGGGCGCGGCCAGTACGAGCGCAGACTGACGACGCGCCTGCCCGTGCTGCCGATCTCGGCGATCACCACCCGCTACCAGATCACTCTCGACGTGTTCGACCGCCCCGGCGTGCTCTCACGGATCGCAGAGGTGTTCGCCGAGGAGGGAGTGTCGATCGAACTCGTCCAGCAGACGCAGATCGAGGACGAGCCGGCCGGGACTCCGCAGCGGGCCAAGCTCGTCATCGCCACCCATGCCGGTATCGATGCGGCACTGCGCCGCACCGTCGACCGGCTGGCTGAGTTGGAAGCCGTCAACGCCCTGAGCTCGGTGCTGCGCATCGAGGGCCACTGAGAAAGGACTACTTCATGACCGCACAGCACCGCCATCAGTGGCAGGGAGTCATCGAGGAGTACCGCAGCCTGCTCGACATCGCCCCGGACGCCAGGGCCGTGACCCTGGGTGAGGGCGGAACACCCCTGATCCACGCCGCGGGCCTGTCCGAGCGGACCGGCGCCGAGGTATGGGTCAAGTACGAGGGCATGAACCCCACCGGCTCCTTCAAGGACCGGGGGATGACGATGGCCATCAGCAAGGCGGTGCAATACGGAGCCGAAGCGGTGATCTGCGCCTCCACCGGCAACACGTCCGCGTCTGCTGCCGCATACGCGACCAAGGCCGGACTGACCTGCGCGGTGCTGGTGCCCGCGGGCAAGATCGCCGTGGGGAAGATGAGCCAGGCCATCGCCCACGGCGCCGAGCTCCTCGAGGTCGACGGCAACTTCGACGACTGCCTGACGCTGTCCCGCAAGCTCGCCGAGGCCTACCCGGTGCACCTGGTCAACTCCGTCAATCCCGACCGGATCGAGGGGCAGAAGACGGCGTCCTTCGAGGTCGTCGACGCGCTCGGCAAGGCGCCGGACATCCATGTGCTGCCGGTGGGCAACGCCGGCAACATCACCGCCTACTGGAAGGGCTACCGGGAGTACCGGGAGCAGGGTCTGGCGGAATCGACACCGCAGATGTGGGGTTTCCAGGCCGCCGGCGCTGCACCGCTCGTGCTCGGTCATCCCGTGGACAGCCCGGAGACCATCGCCACCGCGATCCGCATCGGCAACCCCGCTTCGTGGAACCAGGCCATCGCGGCCCGCGACGAGTCGGGCGGTCTGATCGACTCCGTCACCGACGATCAGATCCTCGAAGCCCACCGTCTCCTGTCGTCGACCGAGGGGATCTTCGTCGAACCCGGCTCGGCCGCTTCGATCGCGGGACTGCTCAAGCAGGCCCGCGCCGGGAAGATCCCGGCCGGTGCCACCGTCGTCTGCACCGTCACCGGTCACGGGCTCAAGGATCCCGAGTGGGCGATCAAATCCGCCGACGGTTCGGCTCTGCAGCCGACACGCGTGTCCGTCGATGCCGTCTCCGCCGCCCGGGCGCTCGGGCTCGAGGAGGGGTGATGCTCGCCGGCCTCGAGGTCGAGGTGGAGGTGCCTGCCACCTCGGCGAATCTGGGCGCAGGGTACGACAGCTTCGGAATGGCGCTCGACTTCCGCGACTCGGTGCACGCGCGGATCTCCGCCGAACCGGTCGACCCCGAGGCCTGCGTGACCGTGACTGGCGAGGGCGCCGACGCACTGCCCTCCGGAGCGGACCACCTGATCCACCGGGTCGCCCGGGAGATCCTCGTCTCCCGCGGGCTCGACGTGGGCAGGCGGATGACTCTGGCGTGCACAAATGTGATCCCCCAGTCGCGAGGAATGGGGTCGTCCGCGTCGGCGGTGGTCGCGGGCATCGCGATCGCGGACGCCCTCAGCTGCGCTGCCGGAATGCCCGAGGCCAGTGCCGGCACGAAGCTCGCCTGGGCTACGCGCTACGAGGGCCATCCGGACAATGCCGCGCCGGCCCTGTTCGGCGGCGTGACGATCAGCTTCACCAACATCGGGGGAGCGGCACAGTCCGTGTCCGTGCCCGTCGCCCCAGAGCTGCGAGTGGTCCTCGCCGTGCCCGAAACGCGCCTCGACACCGCAGTTGCCCGGGCTCTGCTGCCGGACACTATCCCGCACGCCGAGGCGGCAGCCAACTCCGCGGTCGCCGGCCTCTTCGTCCACGCGATCTCGCATGATCCCAGTCTGCTGCTCGAGGCGACCGTGGACCGCCTGCATCAGAACTACCGGCGACCGGCGATGGTCGACTCGCTGGAGCGCGTCGACGCTCTTCGGGCGGCAGGCCTCGCCGCGGTCGTCTCCGGGGCCGGCCCGACCATAGCGGTGCTGGGGACCGGAGCGGACCTGGTCCGGCGGGTGAGGACCGTGCTCGGAGACGATGACGTCCGGATCATCGACACCGTGATCGCGGACGCCGGAGTCACCACCACCGTCACCGAAATGGCCTGAGAGCCCGATCGGTTCGAACTGAGTCCGTTCGAACACTCCGGGTCATTCGATTAGCGTCTGAGCCGCGAGGGATGTAGGCTTGAGGCGTTCCCTCCGAGAAGTCGGGTGTATTCGAATCCTCGGGTTCGATCCCTCTGCTCGACGCGGATTCGCCGGGAGCATTCTTCGTACCGCACCCCACATCGTGGGCTGTTCAGGTACTTCATTTGAGAAAGCACGTGATTTTCAGGCGTGCAGTCCATCGCTGCAGAATCCACGTTCTCTTCGCTGCAGCCAAACGAGGGAGAAGGAACCTTCGTGACCGAGACCACGACACATGACTCCGCTGCCCGCTCGGGAAGCCTCAGCGCCCTGCGGCTGCCCCAGCTTCAGGAAATGGCAGCGGGTCTGGGTATCAAGGGATACCGCCGTCTTCGCAAGAGCGAGCTCATCGACGCCATTCAGACCGCCCGGACGGGCGGCGGCATTGCCCCGACCGCTGATGCTCCGGCGCAGCCTCGCACCAGAAGCCGCCGCACAGCCTCGGGCCAGCCCACCGAGGAAGCCCGGTCGTCGCAGACCGACGGTGCTTCGGCATCCGCCGGATCCGCAGGCGTTGCCTCTGCCTCTGCTCCTGCTGCCTCCGCTCCGGCAGGCTCAGATTCTGCGCCCAGCACCGCCGCTCCTGCCCCTGACCAGGGCCAGGGTGCCGATTCCGGCGCACAGGCAGCCGCCCGCACCTCGGCGGACGGCCAGCGCCAGGTGACACGTCGTCGCGGCGGCAACGACGCCCAGTCCGACGACGCATCGGGTGCTGCCACCCCGCCGGCACAGGCCGACGGGCAGCCAGCGCGCCAGCAGGGTGAAGCCCGCGGTGGCGACTCCCGCGGCGCCGAAGGCCGAGGAGGCGACACGCGAGACAGCAGCAACGGCCGTGACGACCGACAGGGACGCGGCGGTGACAGCCGTCAGGGTGACAATCGTCAGGATCGCGGCGGTGACAGCCGTCAGGGTGACACCCGACAGAATCGGGGTGGCGACAACCGCCAGGCCGACAACCGCCAGGGCGACAATCGGCAGGCCGACAATCGGCAGGGCGACAACCGGCAATTCGACAACCGCGCCGGTGGCCGGGACAACGACCGTCGCAGCCGTAATCGCGGTCGCGACCGCAAGCGCCGCGGCCGGGGCGAGTTCGACGAGCCGGAGCTGCGTCCGGATGACGTGCTGATTCCCGTCGGCGGAATCCTCGACGTGCACGACAACTACGCGTTCCTCCGCACCTCCGGCTATCTGCCCGGCCCGGACGATGTCTACGTCTCGGCAAACATGGTCAAGAAGCACGGACTGCGCAAGGGCGACGCGATCGTCGGCGCCATCCGGCAGTCCCGCGACGGCGAGCAGCGCACGAGCAAGCGGGAGAAGTTCGATGCCCTGGTGCGCCTCGACTCCGTCAGCGGCCTGTCCGTGGAAGACGCCAAGCGCCGTGTCGAGTTCTCCAAGCTCACTCCGCTGTACCCGCAGGAGCGCCTGCGGATGGAGACCACCTCGAAGCAGATCTCGACCCGCATCATCGACCTCGTGGCACCGATCGGCAAGGGCCAGCGCGGCCTGATCGTGTCCCCGGCCAAGGCCGGCAAGACCTCGATCATGCAGCAGATCTCGAATGCGATCACGGCCAACAATCCCGAGGTCCACCTCATGGTGGTGCTGGTCGACGAGCGCCCCGAGGAAGTCACCGAGATGCAGCGCGCTGTCCAGGGCGAGGTCATCCATTCGACCTTCGACCGGCCGGCCGAAGACCACACCACGATCGCCGAGCTCGCCATCGAGCGTGCCAAGCGTCTGGTCGAACTGGGTACGGACGTGGTCCTGCTGCTCGACAGCATCACCCGTCTGGGACGGGCCTACAACCTCGCCCAGCCGGCCTCCGGACGGATCCTGTCCGGCGGCGTCGACGCCAATGCGCTCTACCCGCCCAAGAGGTTCTTCGGCGCGGCGCGCAACATCGAGGGCGGCGGCTCGCTGACCATCCTCGCCACCGCGCTCGTGGAGACCGGGTCCAAGATGGACGAAGTGATCTTCGAGGAGTTCAAGGGCACCGGCAACATGGAGCTGCGCCTGAGCCGCCACCTCGCGGACAAGCGCATCTACCCGGCCGTCGATGTCAACGCCTCGGGAACCCGTCGTGAGGAGAACCTCATGCACCCCGAGGAGCGGAAGGTGATGTGGAAGCTGCGCCGCGTGCTGTCCGGACTCGAGCAGCAGCAGGCGCTGGAGCTCCTCCTGTCGAAGCTCAAGGAGACCGGCTCGAACGCGGAGTTCCTCATGCAGGTGCAGAAGACGACCCCGCTGCCGAAATCCGCCTCCGACGAGTGAGCGGGGCACGGCGCGCGTCATGAGCACAGGGAACTCAGCAGCCGATATCGAGTCGATCCGCCAGACCGTCCACATGCTGCTCGATGAGCACGCGCGGCTGGAGCAGGAGCTGGCGGATCCTGCGGTGCACGGGAATCCTGGGCAGGCCAGGAAGCTGACTCGGCGCTATTCCGAGCTCGACCTGATCGTCCAGTGCTGGAACGAGCTCGGGGCGGTGGACGAGGACCTCGCCACCGCCTCGGAGCTGGGTGAAGAGGACGAGGCGTTCGCAGCTGAGGCTGTCGAGCTGGCCGAGCGCCGCTCGCTGCTGGCAGCGCGGTTGCGTGACCTGCTCGTCCCCAAGGATCCCGATGACGCGCGCGACGCGATCATCGAGATCAAGGCCGGCGAAGGCGGCGAGGAATCCGCTCTGTTCGCCGGTGATCTGCTCCGGATGTATCAGCGCTGGGCCGACAACCGCGGCTGGTCCACTGAGATCCTGGACTCGACCGCCTCGGACCTCGGCGGCTTCAAGAACGTCACGATGGCCGTCAAGGCCGGCAGCGGCGGCGTCTACGGCTGGCTCAAGTTCGAGGGCGGTGTGCACCGCGTCCAGCGCGTCCCGGTCACTGAGTCGCAGGGCCGCATCCACACCTCGGCCGCCGGTGTCCTGGTGTTTCCCGAGGTCGACGAACCCGGCGAACTCGAGATCCCGGACTCCGACATCCGGATCGACGTGTACCGCTCATCCGGTCCGGGTGGCCAGTCGGTCAACACCACCGACTCGGCCGTCCGCATCACCCACCTGCCGACCGGCATCGTGGCCAGCTGCCAGAACGAGAAGTCCCAGCTGCAGAACCGCGAGGCGGCGATGAGGATGCTGCGGGCACGCCTGCTCGCGGCCCAGGCCGAGCAGGCCGCCGCCGAGGCGAACGACCTCCGGCGGTCTCAGGTGCGCACTGTCGACCGCTCGGAGCGCATCCGGACCTACAACTACCCGGAGAACCGGATCGCCGACCACCGCACCGGATTCAAGTCGCACAATCTCGACCAGGTCCTGGACGGTGCGCTCGACGACGTCATCGAATCCTGTCGAGCGGCCGATCGAGCACAGCGGCTGGCCGAGATCCAGTAGCCCGTGAGCGCCGAGGAGACCGACGTCCTGCTGCGCGCGGCCGCAGACAGGCTCCGCGCGGCCGGGGTGCCCGCGCCCAATACCGACGCGCGGCTGCTGCTGGCCCACGTCTGGGACTGCCAGCTCAGCGACGTTGCGCTGCACGCGCTGCGGGGGACCAGGGTGCCGTCTGGGGTGTCCGAGCGGTTCTCTCGGCTCGTCGCTCGCCGCGTGAGGCGGGAGCCGCTGCAGCACATCACCGGGCACGCGCCGTTCCGCTATCTCGAACTCGCCGTCGGCCCGGGCGTGTTCATCCCCCGGCCGGAGACCGAACTCCTCGTCGGCTGCGTGCTCGAGTGGCTCCGCCGGACGCGCGTGCCCAGCCCTCGGATCCTCGACCTGTGCACCGGCACCGGGGCGCTTGCCCTGTCCCTGGCCACCGAGGTCGAGCACAGTTCGGTGGTGGGCGTCGAGCGCTCCCGGGCGGCTCTGGACTACGCCGAGCGCAATCTCGCGACGCTGCAGCCCTCGATCGCGGCCGAGCGCAGCACCTGCGAATTCGTCAGCGCCGACGTGCGCGACCTCCCCGACCTCGGCGTCTTCGACATCGTCGTGTCGAACCCGCCCTACGTTCCGGTCGCATCCCAGCCCGACATCCCCGAGGTCACCGGGTACGACCCCGCGGACGCGCTCTACGGCGGGGGAGAGGACGGCATGGAGATGCCCTCCGTCGTGATCGGGCAGGCCGCACGGCTGCTGCGCCATGGCGGCTTCGTCGTGATCGAGCATGCCGAGTCGCAGGGGGAGCCGGTCCGGCAGGTCATGGCCGCAAGCGGCTTCGGCGGTGCGGTGACACACGCCGATTACACTGGCAGGGATCGTTTCACCTCCGCCGAACTGGAAGCTGAAGACACCTGATGCCACGCACCTTCGATGTCCGCAATGAGGAAGTCCGTGACCTGGTCCTCGATGAATGCGCTCGCGTCATCGGTGGCGGAGGTCTGCTCGTGATCCCCACCGACACCGTCTACGGGATCGCCGCCGACGCCTTCTCGAAGCAGGGTGTGCAGAAGCTGCTCGCAGCGAAGGGGCGGGGGCGTGACATGCCGCCACCGGTGCTCGTCGGCAGGCCGGAGACACTGCTCGGCATCGCCGATGCCGTCAGCGAGCAGATTCTGACCCTGACGAAGCGCTTCTGGCCGGGACCGCTGACGATCATCTGCAGCGCCCAGCCCTTCCTCGACTGGGACCTCGGGGACACCCACGGCACCGTTGCAGTGCGGATGCCCGCCGACGAACATGCGCTCGCCCTGCTGGAGCGAACGGGGCCGCTCGCGGTCTCCAGTGCCAATACCTCCGGAGCACCAGCGGCGCAGACCGTCGGCGAGGCCCGCGAGATGCTCGGCGAGGCGGTCGAGATCTACCTCGACGGCGGTCCGGCGCTCGGGGGCAGCGCCTCGACGATCGTCGACATGACGGCTGTGCCCCCGCGGATCGTGCGCTCGGGCCCGATCGGGTACGCCGAGCTCGTCGCCGTCGTCGATGATCTGGTGGATGCGGTCGGCTGAGTGCGCGCCTATCTCTTCATCCTCGTCATCTCCGCGCTGACCGCCTACCTGGTCACGCCGATGGTGCGCCGCATCGCTGAGCGGGGACTGATCTTCTCGCCGCTGCGGGAGCGGGACGTCCACTCCGTGCCGACTCCCCGGCTCGGCGGCGTCGCGATCTTCGCCGGCGTCATGATAGGGCTGGTCTTCGCCTCCCAGACGCCGTTCCTGGAGGAGCTGTTCTACCAGCCGGGTTCGGTGATCGGGATTGCGGGAGCAGCGGCGATGCTGTGCCTGCTGGGAGTGATCGACGACATCTGGGACCTCCACTGGATGTCGAAGCTCGCCGGTCAGACCTTCGCAGCCGGGTTCATGGCGCTCAGCGGCGTGTCCCTGCTGACCATCCCCTTCAACGGTGTGATCGTCGGGTCTCCGCGCATGTCGGTGGTGCTCACCGTCCTGGTCGTGCTCGTGACGATCAACGCCGTGAACTTCGTCGACGGCCTCGACGGTCTGGCGGCCGGTGTGGTCGCCATCGGAGGCGTCGCGTTCTTCGTCTACTCGTATCAGCTTGCGGTCGACACCAGCCCTGACAGCTACGCCAATCTCGCGTCGCTGATCATCTCGGTCCTGGTGGGTGCCTGCATCGGCTTCCTGCCTCACAACTTCAATCCCGCGCGGATCTTCATGGGCGATTCCGGTTCGATGCTCATCGGGCTGCTGCTGGCGGCATCCACGATCAGGGTCACAGGCCAGGTCGACCCGGCGCTGGTGAGCAACGAGCGTGCGCTGGCCGCCTACCTCCCGATCATTCTGCCGGTCGCAGTGATGTTCCTGCCGCTGCTCGACCTCCTGCTGGCCGTGATCCGGCGAATGCTCGCCGGCAAGTCGCCGTTCTCGGCCGACGCGAAGCACCTGCACCACCGGATGCTGCGCCTCGGCCACTCGCATGCCCGCGCCGTGCTCATCATGTACTTGTGGACGGCGATCTTCGCGTTCGGCACTGTCTGCCTGCTGATCTTCCGGCCGGGGCCGGTGCTGACCATCGTCGCGATCGCCGTGGCGTTGACTCTTGTCCTGACGTTCTACCCGCTGCGGGCCCGGCTCCGGGCCAAGGAGGAAATGTGACTGCCAACGACTCAGTGCGCTCGATCATGCGGGGCATCGTGCTGCGCGGTCTGCTCATCACGGCCGCGATCGCCGTGGTCGCGTCGATCATCGGCGTCTTCGCCGCCGGAATGGCCGGTGTCTGGGGAGCGCTCATCGGCGCTGCCACCGCATTCGTGTTCTTCGCCATCACCGCGGTGCTGATGTACTTCACGGCCGACTCCTCGCCGACCGTCATGGCGGGAGCGGTGCTCGGCGGCTTCCTCGTCAAGGTCGCCGGACTCATCGCCCTCACCGCCGGGCTGCGCAACCTCGACTTCTACAATCCGTGGGTGCTGTTCGTCACCCTCGCCGTTGCTGCATTCGCGTCGCTCATCGTCGACGTCTTCACCGTGCAGCGGGCCCGGCTGCCGATCATCGACGAGAAGTGACGGAATGAGCCGCACATCACAGTGCCAGGGCGGGGATGCGCACGCTCCGGTTTGGTGGGACTCTCTACGGTTGGTAGAGTATCTGGGGAATCGCTGAGTAGTGTGTGAGCACACGGCGATGTGGTTTCTCAAGCGCAATCCGACCACTTTCCGGGCCCTGCCCGGGGTGTGCGCGCACCCGTCAGTATTCGCCAACGGTGGTGGGCCGAG
Source organism: Brevibacterium daeguense (assembly GCF_021729135.1). Classification (GTDB taxonomy): domain Bacteria; phylum Actinomycetota; class Actinomycetes; order Actinomycetales; family Brevibacteriaceae; genus Brevibacterium; species Brevibacterium daeguense. The sequence goes on along the minus strand of NZ_JAJTWW010000008.1, from coordinate 12,128 downwards.
TTCCGGCCAGCCCCGCCGAGCCGTCAGGAGACAGCCCTGTTCACTCCAGCTGCCTTGTCACCGACAATGCTTCTTGCAGCCGAGGGAGGCTTCCACGCCCCTGGCCTCGAGGAGTTCTACCCACCGGCAGTTCTGTTCGAGGGCACACCTTTCGAGCTCAACCGGATCATGCTCATCCGGATCCTCGTAGCGGTCGTGCTCGTGGCCGTCTTCATGTTCCTGATGCGCAATCCCAAGCTCGTGCCGAGCCGCGCGCAGTCCGTCGGTGAGATGATCCTGGAGTTCATCCGCAAGGGCATCGCGCACGACATGCTGGGCAAGAAGGACGGGGACCGGTTCTTCCCGCTCATCGCCGTCATCTTCCTGACTGTGTTCGCGATGAACATCACCGGCATCATCCCCTTCCTCAACATCTCCCCGAACGCGAACATCGGCATGCCGCTGTTCATGGCGGTGGTCTCCTACGTCGTGATGATCGGCGCCGGCATCCAGGCGCAGGGGGGCTGGCAGTACGTCAAGAGCCAGCTCTTCCCCTCCGGAGTCCCGGGCGCGATGTACATCCTCGTCACGCCGATCGAGTTCATCTCCACCTTCATCGCCCGGCCGCTCAGCCTCGCACTTCGTCTCACGTTCAACATGCTCGTCGGCCACCTGCTGCTCGTGCTGTGCTTCGCTGCGACCCAATTCTTCTTCTTCGAGGCCGGCGGCGCGCTCGCGGTCTTCGGCGGACTCACCCTCGTCGGCGGATTCGCCTTCACTCTCTTCGAGATCCTGGTGGCAGTGCTTCAGGCGTATGTCTTCGCCCTGCTCACCGCCGCCTACATTCAGCTCAGCGTCGCTCAGGACCACTGAGAGGCTGCGCCTCGCACCACCACTGACCTGTCAACTCAAGGCTAGGAACGGACCGATCACCAGGTCGGACCAGCAACCGGAAGGAATATCCACGTGGACACCACCATTCTCGCCGAAGTCTCCGGAAACATCTCGACTGTCGGCTACGGCCTCTCGGCAATCGGCCCGGGCATCGGCATCGGCATTCTCGTCGGCAAGACCGTCGAGGGCATGGCCCGTCAGCCGGAGGTCTCCGGCCAGCTGCGCACCACCATGTTCCTCGGCATCGCGTTCGTCGAGCTCCTGGCATTCCTCGGAGTGGCTGCCCACTTCATCTTCGTCTGATAGGAAACGAGCAAACTCATGACCCCGATTACAGTGCTTGCGGCAGAGACACCCAACCCTCTGCTGCCGGCAACCTATGACATCGTCTGGTCGGCGGTCTGCTTCGTCATCATCTTCTTCGCCTTCTGGAAGCTCGTGCTGCCCAAGTTCAGGGAGATCCTCGACGAGCGTGCACAGGCCATCGAAGGCGGTATCGAGAAGGCTGAGAAGGTCCAGGCCGAAGCCGACAAGGCTCTTGCCGAGTACCAGAAGCAGCTGGCCGACGGCCGTGCCGAGGCCGCGCGACTGCGTGCCGAGGCTCAGGAAGAGGGCGCGCAGATCGTCGCGGACATGAAGCAGCGCGCCAATGAGGAGGCCGAGCGCATCATCAGCCAGGCCAAGGCGCAGATCGAGGCCGAGCGCCAGAGCGCGATGCTGGAGCTGCGCGGCGAGGTCGGCGGCCTGGCCACCGACCTGGCTTCTCGGATCGTCGGCGAGAGCCTGCGGGACGAGCACCGAGCGGCTGGCGTCGTCGACCGGTTCATCGCCGACCTTGAGGCCCAGACGCCGGCTCCCGCGATCAAGGAGTCCTGATGCTTCAGTCGAGCAGGAATTCGCTGGGGCAGACCCTGCGGGACGTCAATGAGGCGATCGACGCCGGCCAGGCGTCGACCATCGGCGACAGCCTGCTGGGGATCGTCTCAGTGCTGGCCGACAACGCGCAGCTGCGCCGCGTGGCAGCCGACGCGGCGACCAGCCATGAGCAGAAGAGGGGTCTGCTGACCGCTCTGCTGTCGGGTCGGGTCGACGCGGCCGCGCTGGAGATCACCATCGGCGCCGCCGGTCGTCATTGGGCCCGTGCCCAGGACTTCGTCACCGCCATCGAGGTGGCCGGCGTGACGGCTGTGGCCGCTGACGCGCAGTCGGCCGGTCAGCTCGGACAGGTCGAGGAGGAGCTTTTCCGGTTCACCCGCCTCATCGAGGCCGACCACGAGCTCGGGTGGGCCTTCGGGTCCGTGGCCGGGCCCGAGTCGAGGCGCTCGCTGGTGTCGGATCTGCTCGGCGGCAGGGTCACTGCCTTCACCATGAAGCTGGCACAGCAGGCAGCCGCACACCCCCGCGGACTGCGGGTCACCGAGACCCTCGACAACTACTCCTCCGTGCTCGCAGCGCGTCAGCAGCGTTCGGTCGCCGATGTGGTGGTCGCCCAGCCGCTGACTCCGCAGCAGCAGGAGCGTCTTGCTCGGGCGCTCTCGGCTTCGTACGGCAGGGAGCTCGTACTCAACGTGCAGGTGGACCCCGACGTGATCGGCGGTGTGCGCGTGCAGGTCGGCGACGAGGTCATCAACTCGACGATCGCGGAGCGGCTGGCTGACGCCCGCCGACAGCTGGCGGGCTGACAGCGCCCGCGCACCACGGCACACTACACGTTATTGAGCGGTCCACCCGAGGACCTCGGGTCCGCTCTCCAGAATGATTGAAGGAAGCAGGGAAACCAGATGGCGGAACTGACAATTCGCCCGGATGAGATTCGGGACGCCCTGGGGAAGTTCGTTGAATCGTACAACCCGCAGGGTGGAGAGAAGACCGAGGTCGGCAAGGTCGTCACCGCAGGTGACGGAATTGCATCAGTCTCGGGTCTGCCCAACGTGATGGCGAACGAGCTTCTCCGGTTCGAGGACGGCACGCTCGGCCTCGCGCAGAACCTCGACGAGCGCGAGATCGGCGCCGTGGTGCTCGGAGACTTCCAGGGCATCGCCGAGGAGCAGAACGTCTACCGGACCGGCGAGGTGCTCTCGATCCCGGTCGGCGACGGTTACCTCGGGCGGGTTGTGGATCCGCTCGGCAACCCCGTCGACGGCCTCGGCGACATCGCAACGGTCGGCCGGCGCGAGCTCGAGCTCCAGGCGGCCAGCGTGATGGACCGCAAGGAGGTCAAGGAGCCGCTGCAGACCGGGCTCAAGGCGATCGACGCGATGATCCCGATCGGCCGCGGCCAGCGGCAGCTCATCATCGGCGACCGCAAGACGGGCAAGACCGCGATCGCGCTCGACGCGATCATCAACCAGAAGGCCAACTGGGAGTCCGGCGACCCCAAGAAGCAGGTCCGCTGCATCTACGTCGCCTGCGGCCAGAAGGGCTCGACGATCGCCGCGGTGCGCCGCAGCCTCGAAGAGTTCGGCGCTCTCGAGTACACCACCATCGTCGCCGCACCGGCCTCGGACCCCGCGGGCTTCAAGTACCTCGCGCCGTTCTCCGGTTCGGCCATCGGGCAGCACTGGATGTACGAGGGCAAGCACGTCCTGATCGTGTTCGACGACCTGACCAAGCAGGCCGACGCCTACCGCGCCATCTCCCTGCTGCTGCGTCGCCCGCCGGGCCGCGAGGCCTACCCGGGCGATGTGTTCTACCTGCACTCCCGCCTGCTCGAGCGCTGCGCCAAGCTCTCCGACGAGCTGGGCGGCGGCTCGATGACCGGCCTGCCGATCATCGAGACCAAGGCCAACGACGTGGGTGCGTTCATTCCGACCAACGTGATCTCGATCACCGACGGTCAGATCTTCCTGCAGTCGGATCTCTTCAACGCCAACCAGCGGCCCGCGGTGGACGTCGGCATCTCGGTGTCCCGCGTCGGCGGTTCGGCTCAGCCCAAGCCGCTGCGCGGTGTGTCCGGCACGCTGAAGATCTCGCTCGCGCAGTACCGCTCGCTCGAGGCCTTCGCGATGTTCGCCTCGGACCTCGACCCGGCCACCCGCCAGCAGCTCGACCGCGGCGCCCGCCTGACCGAGCTGCTCAAGCAGGGTCAGTTCTCGCCGATGTCATCGGAGAAGCAGACGGTCTCGATCTGGGCCGGCTCGGAAGGCTACCTGGACGATGTTCCGGTCGAGGACGTGCTCAGGTTCGAGGCCGAGTTCCACGACCACCTGGAGCGGAAGTCCGATCTGCTCGCTCGGATCGCAGGCCACACCGACAAGCTGTCGAAGGAGATGATCAGCGAGCTCGAAGCTGCGGTCACCGACTTCAAGGCAGGCTTCCAGACGTCCGAAGGACACGGCGTCCACCCCGGAACCGAGGAGTTCGACTCGGCATCGGAGGACGAGGTGCAGCAGGAGCGGATCGTCAAGCAGTCACGCGGTTCGACCGCGAACGCCTGATTGCCCGATGACGCCCGCTAGCGAAAGGAAGTACTGATGGGAGCCCAGCAGAGGGTCTTCAAGGCGAAGATCAACTCCACGAAGTCCTTGCGGAAGATCTTCAAGGCCATGGAGCTCATCGCGGCATCCCGGATCCAGAAGGCTGTCAGCCGGGTGAAGGCTGCGAGCCCGTACGCCACTGCGCTGACCCGAGCGGTCTCCGCAGTGGCGACGCAGTCCAACGTCGAGCACACGCTGACCACCGAGCCGGAGCAGATCCGCCGATCGGCCGTGGTCGTGCTCGGTCCGGACCGTGGGTTCGCCGGAGCATATGCAGCCAACGTGATCCGTGAGGCCGAAGAGCTGGTGGGCCTGCTGCGCGACAGCGGCAAGGACGTCGCGCTGTACACCGTCGGCGGCAAGGCGGAGAGCTACTACACCTTCCGCGATCGCAAGATCGAGAGGTCGTGGACCGGGTTCTCGGAGGCGCCGTCGATCGAGAACGCCCGCGAGATCGGGGAGACCCTGCTCGAGGCGTTCTCCCGGGACTACGAGGACGGCGGCGTCGACGAGATCTACCTCGCCTACACCCGCTACAAGTCCGCGGTGTCCCGTGAGCCCGAGTACCGGCGTCTGATCCCGCTCGAGGTCGTCGAGGCCGAGGACGGGTCCAGCATCCCCCAGCCCCGGACCGAGCTGCGGCAGCCGAGCTTCGATGTGGACCAGGTGTTTCCGCTGTACGAGTTCGAGCCGGGTGCGGCGGAAGTGCTCGACGCGCTCCTGCCCCGCTACATCGACTCGCGGATCCTCGCCGCGCTGCTCAACGCATCGGCAGCCGAGCAGTCCGCGCGTCAGCAGGCGATGAATACTGCGGTGGACAATGCCGACGAGCTCATCAAGACCTACACCCGGCTGGCCAACACGGCTCGCCAGGCCGAGATCACTCAGGAGATCACTGAGATCGTCGGCGGTGCTGACGCCCTTGCGGCGAGCGGCGCCGGTGACTGACCGCGGCCACCAACGAGAGCAGAGAAGAAAGTAGACCATGACTGCCACAGTTACGGAAACCCCGCAGGCACAGGGGACCGTTGGCCGGATCTCCCGCGTCATCGGCCCCGTCGTGGACGTCGAGTTCCCGCTCGACTCCGTGCCCGCCATTTACAACGCCCTCACCACCGAGGTGACGCTGTCCGAAGGCACCCGCAAGGTGACCCTGGAGGTCGAGCTGCAGCTCGGCAACGGCATCGTCCGCGCCATCTCGCTGCAGCCCACCGACGGACTCGTCCGCGGCCAGGAAGTCATCGACTCCGGGTCGCCGATCACGGTTCCGGTCGGCGATGTCACCAAGGGCAAGGTCTTCAACGTCACCGGTGATGTGCTCAACGACGCGATGATCGACGAGCCCTACGAGATCACTGAGCGCTGGCCCATCCACCGGCCCGCGCCGAACTTCGATCAGCTTGAGTCGAAGACCCAGATGTTCGAGACCGGCATCAAGGTCATCGACCTGCTGACGCCGTACGTGCTCGGCGGCAAGATCGGCCTGTTCGGCGGCGCCGGCGTGGGCAAGACCGTGCTCATCCAGGAGATGATCACCCGTGTCGCCCAGGACCACGGCGGTGTGTCGGTGTTCGCCGGGGTCGGCGAGCGCACCCGTGAGGGCAACGACCTCATCATGGAGATGGACGAGTCCGGCGTGCTCGACAAGACCGCGCTGGTCTTCGGCCAGATGGACGAGCCGCCGGGCACCCGGCTGCGCGTCGCGCTGACCGGACTGACCATGGCGGAGTACTTCCGCGATGTCCAGAACCAGGACGTGCTGCTGTTCATCGACAACATCTTCCGCTTCACCCAGGCCGGCTCCGAGGTGTCGACCCTGCTGGGCCGGATGCCCTCCGCGGTGGGCTACCAGCCGACCCTGGCCGACGAGATGGGCGTGCTGCAGGAGCGGATCACCTCGACCCGCGGCAACTCGATCACCTCGATGCAGGCGATCTACGTTCCGGCCGACGACTACACCGACCCGGCTCCGGCTACGACCTTCGCCCACCTCGACGCGACCACCGAGCTCAGCCGTGACATCGCTTCGCGCGGTCTGTACCCGGCTGTGGATCCGCTGGCGTCGTCCTCGCGCATCCTCGATCCGCTCTACGTGGGCCAGGATCACTACGACGTCGCCACGCGGGTGAAGCAGATCCTGCAGAAGAACAAGGAGCTGCAGGACATCATCGCGATCCTGGGCGTCGACGAGCTCGGCGAGGAGGACAAGCTCACCGTGCACCGTGCCCGCCGCCTCGAGCAGTTCCTGTCGCAGAACACCTACACCGCTCTGCAGTTCACCGGTGTCGAGGGTTCGACCGTGTCCATCCAGGACACCATCGAGGGCTTCCGCGGCATCTGCGACGGCGAGTTCGACCACATCCCCGAGCAGGCCTTCTTCAACGTGGGACCGATCGAGGACGTGCTGCGCAACTACGACAAGCTCCAGAAGGGCAGCTGACCGCAATGGCGCTCAACGTGACCGTGGTGGCAGCTGATCGCGGGGTCTGGTCCGGCGAGGCCAGGCGCGTGATCGCCAGGACCACCGAGGGCGAGATGGGAATCCTGCCGGGGCACGAGCCGGTGCTGGCCATCGTGGCCGGCGGCGAGGTTCGGATCGTGACGGCGGACGGCGAGCACCTCACCGCACGCGCCGACGGCGGGTTCCTGTCTGTGGAGAACGACCGCGTGATGGTCGTTGCAGATCAGGCCGAGCTTGTCGACGCTTAGCTACACTGTCTGACGTGAACCCTTCGACCCTGCTGATCATTCTGCTCTCGTTGGTAGGGCTGGCGGTCATCATCGTCGTGCTGTTCACTGTGCGGCGACGGTCGATCTCCAGGCTGTCGGGCGCGTTCGACTGTTCCACCCGCGTGGGCGACGAATCCCGTCGCCCACGCTGGCGTCTGGGGGTCGCGGTCTTCACCGTGACCGCACTCGAGTGGTATCCGCTATTCAGTCTGGGGCGGCGTCCGGCCTATGCGCTGCCGCGCTCGGACGTGGAGATCGCGGCCCGGCACGACCCGGACGACTCCGAGCAGTATGCCGTGCTGCCGCAGGCGCAGATCATCACCTGCCGCTACGACTTCCACCGGGCGGAGGGGAAGACGATCCTGCTTGCGCTCGACGCCGAGGCGCTGGCCGCCTTCTCGTCGTGGCTCGAATCCGCGCCGCCCGGCTACAACCTGACGATGGGACGGTTCACCTGATGGAGGTTCTGTCCGTACTGGGACCCACGGTGCTCCGCGGGGAGGTGGAGGTCCGCGGTGCGAAGAACAGCGTCCTCAAGCTGATGGCGGCGACGCTGCTGGCTCCGGGGCGTTCGGTGATCACCAATGTCCCCGCCATCCTCGACGTCACCATCATGTGCGAGCTCCTGCGCCGCCTCGGATGCGGAATCGACTACGACGCGGATGCGGGGAGAGTCAGCATCGACGTTCCGGAGGAGCCGGGCATCCAAGCCGACTACGAGCTGGTTCGGGCGATGCGGGCGTCGATCTCCGTCCTCGGACCGCTGACCGGCCGGATGCGCGCGGCACACGTGGCGATGCCCGGCGGCGACGCGATCGGCTCGCGCGGTCTCGACCTGCACAAGGCCGGCCTCGAGGAACTCGGGGCCACCGTTCACCTCGATCACGGGTATTTCATCGCCGAGGCGCCGAACGGGCTGACGGGCGCCGACATCCACCTCGCGTTCCCCTCGGTCGGCGCCACGGAGAACCTCGTCATGGCCGCGGTGCTGGCCTCGGGCAGGACTGTGATCGAGAACGCCGCGCGTGAGCCGGAGATCGTCGACATCTGCACGATGCTCGTCGCGATGGGAGCCCGGATCTCCGGCATCGGCACCACCACGCTCACGATCGATGGCGTGGGTGCGCTCCGGGCTGTCGAGCACCGCTGCGTGGGGGACAGGATCGTGGCCGGGACCTGGGCCTTCGCAGCTGTGATCACCGGAGGTGACGTCACCGTCCGCGGGGTGTCACTGGATCTGCTGCCCAACGTGGTCGACAAGCTCACGGCAGCGGGCGCCCAGGTCGAAGAGCTGGACCCGCGATCCCGAACGGACGCCGCAGGCACAGTGGGAACGTCCGCCGGGGGAGGCGCAGAATCGAACGGGGGAGGCTTCCGGGTGATCGGCCCCAAGCGTCCCCGCAGCATTCGAGTGTCGACTCTGCCGTTCCCCGGCTTCCCCACCGATCTGCAGCCTTTCGTGATCGCGCTCAACGCCGTCGCTGACGGAGTGGGCCTGCTGACTGAGAATCTGTTCGAGGCTCGGTGGCGCTTCGTCAATGAGCTGGTTCGGCTCGGCGCAGAGGTCTCCATCGACGGCAATCACGCGCTCGTCACCGGAGTCGAGCGGCTGTCGGGAGCGGAGGTCGAGGCCTCCGATATCCGCGCCGGAGCCGGTCTGGTGATCGCCGGACTCGTCGCGCACGGCACCACCGAGGTGTACGGCGTGGACCACATCGATCGCGGCTACGAGAACTTCGAGGACAAGCTCCGGGCGCTGGGCGCGGAGATCGAGCGACGCGAGAAACCCGAGACGCTCACCTTCGACGAGTCCTGACGTCGACGAGGCATCGCGGCGGTGACGAGTGCTGGGCGACGAGGCCGCGCGGCGGTGCGAAGTCCTGACGGCGGTGACGAGTCCTGACGGCCGCTCTGCGCGCGATCAGCTGAACAGCGCGAGGTGTCCGGACGTCACCGGGTCGATGTCGTCGGCGAAGTCGTCGTGCTTCTCGACCCAGCTCTTGACGTAGGGACACACGGGCACCACGCGGCGACCGTCTGCGACAGCAGAGGAGATCGCCTTCCTGGTAAGGGTCGAGGCGAGCCCGCGCCCCCCGAACTCATCGTCGATCTCCGTATGGTGGAGGATCCGCTGCGGCGCGTCCGCGACATCGGTGTCCCGATAGGCGGAGAAGCCTGCGTGCGTCCCATCGACGAAGATGTCGTAACGGCTCTCGTCGGGATTGTCGGACACTGTGATCTCATCACTCATGGGTTCATCCTCGGTTTGATGCGGACATTGGGCAGACGGGGCGCCGGCAGCGGCGCGGGCTGGTTGACCGGGAAGTCCCCGAAGCGTGGTGCCCGCACACCGTCGAAGTACACGCCGGCATCGGCGGCGCGGGCAGCCGACGGCGCACCGGCAGGTTCTCCTGCTCCGGAAGTCCCAGCTGGGGAGGCACCGGCTGGGCCGGCGAGCTGATCAGCGGGGCCGGCGGGCGCCTCGGCGCCGATCTCCGCCTGCCAGGCGGCGCGATAGGCGACGATCTCGTCGTGCGAGCGGCCGACGAAGTTCCACCACATCACCACCCGCTCCTCGAACGGGGCTCCTCCGAAGAAGACGACCCGGGTGGGCGCGTTGCCGGCCTGGAACCCGATGCGCGAGGGGCCGGGCGGGAGGTAGGCGAGTTCGTCCTTGCCCACTGACTGCTCATGGCCGTCGACGTGCACCGTGAGCGTTCCGCTGTCGAGGAGCGCGCCGTGCTCGAACCGCGGGTCGACATCGAGGAGCATCGTCTGTCCGGGGTCGACGATCAGCTGCCCCGCCATCGCCTCCACCCGCGTGTCCACCGGTGAGGCGGTGCCGGCCAGCTGACCGAGGTATGTCAGCACGGTGCCACCCGGTACGGCAGTGGGCCGCGCGACATGGTGCTGCGATCCCGGCGCCCCATTGCGCCGATCCTCCGGAAGCACGTACCACAGCTGGACGCCATGAAGGCTATCGGTGTCTGCGGTCGAGAACTCGGAATGGGAGATTCCCGAGCCGGCGATCATGAGATTGACTTCCGAAGGTCGCACGATGTTCGCGAAGCCCGTGGAGTCGATGTGCTCGACCCGCCCCTCGAACAGCAGCGTCACCGTCGCCAGTCCGGTGTGCGGATGCCGCGGCACCTGCATCCCTCCGGTCGCGGTCACGTCGTCCGGGCCGTAGTGGTCGAGGAAGCACCAGGGTCCGATCAGCGAGCGCTTGCGCTGTGGAAGGGTTCGCCGCACGGTCATCGCACGTGGACCTCCCAGCGGCACGTCGCGGGCGGTGATGATGTCGACTGCGTGCGCGCAGGTGACTTGCGAGCACTCGTACTCTGCTGGGTCGATCTCGGGGTTGGTCATGGCTGCTTCCGAAGGCGGACCGGATGCTCGGAGAGGATTGACACCCGATTGTAGGCGTTCATCGTCAGAGCCGCCCATTCGAGCGCGGTGAAGGCCTGATCCCCGAGGGTGGCGCGGGCGATCGCCAGGGCTGCCTGCCGGTCCTCGACGGCGGGCAGGGTCGTGGTGACCTCTCCGATGGCAAGGGCTGCGCACTCGACCTCAGTGAAGACCGCTGACTCGTGCCAGGCGGGCAGCTGCGCGAGCTTGAGCGGGTCGGCACCGGACTCCAGGGCTCTGCGCGTGTGCATGTCCAGGCAGTAGGCGCACCTGTTCAGCTGGGAGATGAGCACGTACATGAGCTCGAGCGTCTCGCGCTCGATGCCCGCGGATTCTGCGGCGCGCCCCACCGCAAGCGAAAGCCCGTTGAGAGCCTTCCAGGAGGACGGATCGGACTTGTCGAGGAATGGGGTGTCAGCGTCGGCAACCATGCACCCAGCCTAGTTGCTCTTCCTCGGAAGCGGGCATGGGAGCGCGATCGCGGATCTCAGAACAGGCGCGAGGCCGGGTCATCCATCCCGCGCAGGGCATCGTAATCGAGCACCACGCAGCGGATCCCGCGATCCTGCGCGAGCGCGCGGGCCTGGGGCTTGATCTCCTGCGCGGCGAACACACCGTTCACGGGTGCCAGAAGCGGGTCCCGGTTCATGAGCTCGAGGTAGCGGGTGAGCTGTTCGACGCCGTCGATGCCGCCTCGACGCTTGATCTCAACGGCGACGGAGACTCCTTCGGAGTCCTTGGCGAGAATGTCGACCGGCCCCACTGCAGTCATGAACTCGCGGCGCACGGTCGAGTATCCGTCCCCGAGTGTCTCGATGTGCTCGGCCAGCAGCTCCTGGAGATGCGCCTCGACACCGTCCTTGACCAGGCCGGGATCGACGCCGAGGTCGTGGCTGGAATCGGAGATCACCTCGGCGATCGAGATGACGAGCCGGTCACCGGTCTTCGCCTGGGTGACGGTCCAGATCTCGGTGAATCCGGCGGCGCACTGGTCCTCGTCGGGATCGAGCACCTGCAGCGTGCATGGGGGAGACATCCAGTTCAGCGGCTTGTACGAGCCCCCGTCCGAATGGACCAGGACGCTGCCGTCGGCCTTGATCATGAGCAGGCGGGCTGCCAGCGGCAGATGAGCCGTCAGCCGTCCCGCATAGTCGACACTGCACTTCGCTATCACCACACGCACCTGAGCAACTGTACGTGAGACCATGGGGCCATGCCACGTTCCTCATCGTCTCGTCGATCCAACAAATGGGCTCGTGAGCGGCGCGAGCTGAGCCCGTCGATCGCTGATCTGCGGCGTGTCCAGGAGGAGCCCGACGGCACGTGGGTCGTTCAGCAGGTGCGGGGCAGCCGATCGGGCAAGGTCTACATCTGCCCCGGGTGTCACCGGGAACTCCCCGCGACCACTGCCCACACGGTGGCATGGCGCTCCGATCAGGAGTTCGCAATCGGAGCCGGGGTGGAGCACCGCCGCCACTGGCACACCTCGTGCTTCAACGCCCGACATCGGCGTCGCTGAGCACCGACGGCAGAGCCGCTGAGCAGCGGCGGCGGAAGGGCCACGAGCTTCGTGCTCGTGGCCCTTCCGCACGCCGCGGTGCGCACCTGCTCATGCGAGACCGGCGCATGGCGGCGCCACGG
>NZ_JAJTWW010000007.1 GCF_021729135.1 Brevibacterium daeguense | reverse complement strand
CCCCCCCCCCCCCCCACGCCGCGGTGCGCACCTGCTCATGCGAGACCGGCGCATGGCGGCGCCACGGTCCGCTCAGCGCAGGCGGTTGAATTCTCGCGCCTGCGGTCCGCGCTTGGTCTGAGAGTCCGCCGGGTTGCCCGCTGCGCCGGGCTTCTGGCCAGTCTTCCCGCCTGCCTGACCGGCCGGCTTCTGGGCTGCCTGACCGGGCGGCTTCTGGCCCGCCTGACCTGCTGGCTTCTGGCCTGCCTGGCCCGCTGCGGACCGCCCGGTCCTCGACTCGCCGTCGGCAGTGGGCTTCGTCGACGCGGTGCCGGCGTCGGCCCTGGCCGTCTCGTTCGTCGAAGGCGCTCCCGAAGTCTGCCCGGGGCGCTGCGGAGTGCTCCTCGCGCCGGATCCGGTTCCAGATCCGGATCCGGTTCCGCTCTTCGGCCCGGGGGCTTCGCCGCCGACGCCGGGTCCGCCCTTCGGCGACGGACCCGTCCCGCTCGTGTCCGCCTGGCTCTTCGCCTCAGCGGCGAGGGCGGTGAGTTCGTCCTCGGACGCGATCTTCTCGGTCGGCACAGCGGCCGCGGCGACCTGGTCGGACTTGTCGTCGCTGAGGTCGATGCCCTCGAACAGGCCGGGATCGGTGAACATCGAGCGCAGCTGCTGGAGCTGGGCGGTGATGGTCCGGCGCTGCTTGGTCAGCAGATCCACCTGGGACTGGGCGACGGCGATGTTGCGCTTGGCCTCGGCTGCCGACTCCTCGATCGTGGCCTCCGCGGTAGCCCGAGATTCCGCGATGAGCTCCTGAGCGCGCTTCTTGCCGTCGGCGATGATCCGATCCGCCTTCTCGACGGCATCCTTCGCCGTCGTATCGGCGCGCTCGGAGGCCAGCTTGGCTTGCTCTTCCGCCTTCTTCGCCCGTGCCTGGGCCTCGTCGATGAGCCGGCGGTTCTCGGCGACGACTGTGTCGTGGCGTTCCTTCTGCGCCTTCTCGGCTTCCTGGCGCTTCGTGGCGAGTTCGACCTCGAGCGCATCGGCCGCCTTGCGGATCTCCTCCTGCTTCTTCCGCGCCTCCGCCAGGATCTTCTCCGATTCGGCCTTCGCCGCGGCACGGATGTCGGCCGCCTGCTTCTCGGCATCCGCCCTGAGGGCGGAGATCTCGCGCTTGAGGGTTTCCCGTACCTCCGCCGCCTCGGCCTGAGCAGAGTCGACCGTCAGCGCGGCCTCGCGCTCCGCCGTGGTTCGCAGCTCCTCGGCGCGCGACGTCGCTGCTTTGATCGCCTCTTCGGCGCGGAGTTCTGCCGAGGCGGTGATGCCCTCCGCCTCGGAGCGGGCCTTGTTGAGAACGTCGTTGCTCTCGGTGTGCATGCGCGCACGCTGGCTTGCGGCGTCCGCGCGAGCCTTGTTGCGGATCGTCTCCGCATCGGCAGTGGCCTGCGCGAGGGTCTCGCGAGCCTGCGACTCGGCGATCTTGAGGAGGTGGTCGATCCGGGAGCCGGGAGGGCCCGCTGCCTCGGCCTTGTCATTGGCGCTCTTCTTGAGCTGCTGCCTGACCTCCGAGAGCTCACCTTCGATCTGGAGCTTGGCGCGGTCGGCGGTGATCACCTGGCTGCGGGCGTCCGAAAGCGCCTTGCGCAGCGATTCGATTTCGGACTTCAGCTGCCCCGTCCGGGCATCGACTTCGCTCTTCTCGTAACCGCGCATCGCGGTACGGAACTCCTCTGGAGGCGTCACTGTTTCGACTCCGTTCCTTCTTGGCCTGTGCTCGAATTGGTTTCGTCCCAACCCTACGTCCGATTCATGGCAAAGGGCTCAGAGCAGGGGGGACGACGAGGATGCGGCCGAGGGCCGGGGACCCCATCGAAAGCCTGCCCCCGGTTGTGCTGATCGTCACCGGCTGGTCTACGCTGGAAGGCAGCATTCCAGGTAGGATTCTGGCCCGCCCCGGCAGGCTGTGACCTGCATCCGGGCGCGCGCTCGAGCCGAGCAGCCGCCGCACACCCGAGGAGGAGAATATGACCGAAGCCGTGATCGTTGCCGGTTCGCGCACACCACTGGGACGGATGTCAGGGGCCTTGGGATCGCTGAGCGCAGTCGACCTGGGCGCCGAGGCGATCAAGGGCGCCCTGAACCGTGCCGGCGTGTCTCCCGAGGCTGTCGAGTACGTGATCATGGGTCAGGTCCTCCAAGCCGGCTGCGGCCAGGGCCCGGCTCGACAGGCCGCTGTCAAGGCGGGCATCCCGATGACGGTGCCCGCGATCACCGTCAATAAGCTCTGCCTGTCGGGCATCAGCGCGATCACCGAGGCGGCGATGCTGGTGCGCGCCGGAGAGTATGACGTCGTCGTGGCCGGCGGCCAGGAGTCGATGACCAACGCGCCGCACCTGCTCGAGAACTCGCGGGCCGGCTACAAGTACGGCACCGTCCAGGTGCGCGATCACATGGACTACGACGGCCTGTGGGACGCCTTCACCGACGAGGCGATGGGCGGTCTGACCGAAGCGGCGAACAACGGAGATCGGGAGTTCTCCCGCGCCGAGCAGGACGCCTACGCCGCGCAGTCGCATCAGCGTGCTGCGGCGGCCTGGAACGACGGCAGGTTCTCCGACGAGGTCACCCCGGTGACCATCAGGACCCGGAAGGGGGAGACCACCGTCTCCGAGGACGAGGGCATCAGGCCCGACACCACCGTCGAGTCCCTGAGCCGGCTGCGCCCGGCCTTCCGCAAGGACGGAACGATCACCGCCGGTTCCGCCTCCCAGATCTCCGATGGCGCCTGCGCCGTCGTGGTGATGTCGAGGGACAAGGCCGAGGAGCTCGGCCTGCCGGTGCTCGCCGAGATCCGCTCGCACGCCTGGACCGCCGGGCCCGACTCGACTCTCCAGCATCAGCCCTCGCAGGCCATCAGGGCCGCGGCCGAGCGCGAAGGCGTGGACGCGGCCGGCTTCGACCTCTACGAGATCAACGAAGCCTTCGCGGCAGTCGCGCTGGCGAGCATGAAGGACCTCGGCATCGACGATTCCAAGGTCAACGTCAACGGCGGGGCGGTCGCGCTCGGACACCCGATCGGCGCCTCGGGCGCTCGCGTCGTCCTGCAGCTGGCGGGCGAGCTCAAGAGGCGCGGCGGCGGTCAGGGCGTGGCTGCGCTGTGCGGCGGCGGCGGCCAGGGCGATGCACTCGTCATCTCGGTTCCGAAGGAGTAAGGCATGTTGGTTGCATTCTCTGTCGCGCCGACCGGGGGAGGAGACCCGAGCGGCTCAGTCCATGACGCCGTGGCCGCCGCTGTCAAGGTGGTGCGCGAGTCCGGTCTGCCGCATCAGACCGACGCGATGTTCACGACGATCGAGGGCGAGTGGGACGAGGTCTTCGCTGTCGTCAAGCAGGCGACCGAGGCGGTCGGAAAGTTCGGACCGCGGGTGTCGCTCGTGCTCAAGGCCGACATCCGGCCCGGCCGCACCGGCGAGCTGACCGCCAAGGTCGAACGTCTGGAACAGGCGCTCGCCGACACCGAGTAGCCGAGGCGAGACGGGGACGGGGGCCGAACATCGGCTCCCGTCCCGTTCGCATTCACCCCGCGTTGACCTTTCCTCAATAGGCTCGCACCAGCTGTCAAGGAGGGTTTATGAAGATCGAGTCACTGATCCGTGAGGTCGAGGCGCTGCGGACGAGCGTCCGGGAGGCCGAGCAGCGGAACGTCGACGTGCTGGCGCGGGTGCGCGACCGGCACCGGGCGTCGGCGCTGAACCTGGTCCACTACGTAGCGCTGCGCTCCCACGACCTCCGCGAGCTGCAGGACAGGCTGAGCGCCGTCGGGATCTCTTCCCTCGGACGCATGGAGTCCGGCGTCCTCGGACACCTCGAAGTCGTGCTGCGCGCGTTGCGAGCGCAGCTTGCGGATCCCGTGCCGGTCTCGGTGCCCGGCTCCGGGAACCCTGCCGGCGAGGCCGGGGGAGCCGAGGCGGGCGGTGGCTCGGGTGACGCCGTGCCGGCGGTGCCGCTCACTCCCTCTGCCGGACGGGAGATCCTGTCTCGCAACACCTCCAGGCTGCTGGGCGATTCCCGCGCCGACCGAATGACTCGCATCATGGTCACGATGCCCAGCCAGGCCGCTCATGACGACGGACTGGTCGCCGCGATGGTCGACGCCGGCATGGACCTGGCCCGCATCAACTGCGCTCATGACGACCGAGAGGCGTGGCACGCCATGATCACCTCGATCCGGGCGCACCGGGTCGAAGGGCGCAGACCCCCGCTGGTGGCGATGGACCTGGCGGGGCCGAAGCTGCGGACGGGTCCTCTCCTGCCGGGACCGCAGGTGCTCAAGATCCGACCGCAGCGCGACGCCAGCGGTGTCGTCACCGCGCGCTCGCTGGTCTGGCTGGGCGAGCTCGACGAGGACGCGGCGAAGGGTATCGAAGGTGCGCTCTCGGCGGAGGTGCTCCCGTTGGGCGACGGCAGCGGCGATGTCATCTCCGCTCTGAATGAAGGCGATGAGCTGCGCTTGACCGACGCCCGCGGCTCGGACCGGAGCCTCTGGGTCGAGGCGCGAGGGAAGGCCGGTCTGCTGGTGTCGGCCGACAAGACGGTGTACTGGCAGACCGGGACCGAGGTGTGCAGCGACCGAGGTGTGCTGACCATCGGGGAGATCCCCGGCATCGAGCAGAGCATGCGGGTCCACGTCGGCGACGAGATCGTGCTCAGCCGTTCGATGGAGCCGCGGCCCGCGGTGACAGAGCCGCCGTTCGTCATCGGCTGCTCGCTGCCCCAGGTCTTCGACGACGTCGCGGTCGGCGACGAGGTCTCGATCGACGACGGCAAGATCGCCACTCGCGTCGAGGCAGTGAGCCATGACGAGATCAGCCTGCGGGTCGAGAGCGCCGGACCCAGTGGCACCAAGCTCAAGGCGGAGAAGGGCATCAACTTCCCCGACACCGACATCTCGGTGCCCGCGCTGACTCCCGAGGACCTCTCGCACGTGCCGTTCGTGGCCGAGCATGCCGACATGGTCAACATGTCCTTCGTCCGCGCGGCGGACGACGTCGCAGCGCTCATCGACGCACTCGAGGCCGAGGACGCGCACAATGTCGACATCACCCTGAAGATCGAGACCGTGGCGGCGTTCGAGGCGCTGCCGCGGATGCTTCTCGAGGCGATGCGCTGGGAGGACGTCGGTGTGATGATCGCGCGCGGCGACCTCGCGGTCGAGGCCGGCTTCGAGCGGATGGCCGAGCTGCAGGAGGAGATCCTGTGGTTGTGCGAGGCCGGCCATGTGCCGGTGATCTGGGCGACGCAGGTGCTCGAGAGCCTGGCCAAGTCCGGTCTGCCCTCCCGCGCGGAGATCACCGATGCAGCGATGGCGCAGCGTGCCGAATGCGTGATGCTCAACAAGGGACCGTTCATCGAGGAGGCGATCGCCGCGCTGTCGGACATCCTGACCCGGATGGGCGGGCACACGGACAAGAAGCGAGACATGCTCAGGCAGCTGAAGTCCTGGTCGCTCTAGGAGAATTGCCACGATTCGACCCCTAGGCAAGCACCCTCGACAGGCGTACTGTTCTGACATCAGACGCTGATGTCTGCCTATGAAAAGGGGTTGATTCCCGATGACGGGTTCGCGGTTCTTCTCGGTTGCTGCCGGATTGTCCTTCCTGGCGCTGTTCCTGGTGCTGTTCGGCGCCTTCGGCTTCATCTTCGTCGAAATCGCATTCTTCGTGCAGGCGGTCGCGCTGCTGTCGGTGCTGACCGGTGCCGGGATCGTGTCGTCAGAGCGGGTGAGCCGCTGCGGCAAGCCGGGCAGCATCTACCTCGCCTGAGCCTGTCATCTTCGACCGCGGGGTCGGATTCTCGCCCTTCACTCTTCAGATCACCCACCGGATCGCAGAGCGGACCGACGCCGAGTGTGCCCCCAGCAGGATTCGAACCTGCAACCTACGGATTAGAAGGCCGTTGCTCTATCCATTGAGCTATGGGGGCCGACCGGACTCAGGGTACTACACCGCCCTTGTGAGCGAGTCCAATCCGATCACGGGCGGCGTGGTGAGTGGTGGGAGACTGCTGAAAACTGACACAGTGGAGCCGTGACGAATGGAACGAACGACTACGCTCTGTCGCCGGAGGTGGCACCTGCGCTCAGCGATCTGCTCAGGCGCGTCCGCGAGGCTCGCTTCCCGCTGCAGACCTCGGATGTCGACGCCGGGCGGAGACGGCAGCGCAGCCTGGACGAGCAGCTCACCGACTACCTGATGCCGAGGGTGGCCGACACCTCGGCCCCGCTGCTCGTCGTCGTCGGCGGATCGACCGGAGCCGGCAAGTCCACACTGGTCAACTCCGTGGTCGGGGCGCAGGTCTCCGAACCGGGCGTCCTCCGGCCGACGACGCGCTGGCCGGTCCTCGTCCACCACCCGGCTGACCGGGAGTACTTCGCCTCCGACCGGATCCTGCCGTCCCTCAAACGAGTGGTCCGTGCTGAGACGGATCTCGACGAGCCGCAGCTGCGGCTGGTGTCCGACGACAGCGTTCCGCAGGGACTGGCGCTCCTCGACTCGCCCGACATCGACTCCGTGAGGGACGAGAACCGGAGAATCGCTCGGCAGCTGCTGGCCGCTGCCGACCTGTGGCTGTTCGTCACGACGGCCGCCCGCTACGCCGATGCCGTGCCATGGGAACTTCTCAAGCAGGCGACCGAGCGCGGCACGACCATCGCGATGGTGCTCGACCGAGTCCCGCCGCAGGCCAACAGGGAGGTCCGCCACCACCTGTCCGGTCTGCTGTCCGAGGCGGGTCTGGGTTCGGCCCCGATCTTCACCATTCCCGAACTGCAGCTGGTCGACGGGAGGCTGCCCGCAGCCGCCGCCTTCCCCGTCAAGTCCTGGATCCTCAATCTGGGGCGGAATCCCCAGGCCAGAGATCGAGTGATCGCCCGCACGCTGACCGGGGCGCTCGCCTCGGTGCCGGCGAAGGTCGACATGCTGGCGGCGGACGTCGGTGTCCAGGAGGAGGCGCACCAGCGACTCAGTGACGCAGTTGACGAGGAATTCGGCGAGTGCGCGCAGGAATTGGCCCGTTCGCTGGTGGACGGCCGAGTGCTGCGCGGCGAAGTGCTGGCGCGCTGGCAGGACTTCGTGGGCACGGGCCAGTTCTTCCGAGGGCTGGAGCCCACGGTGGCACGGGTGCGCGACCGGATCACCGCCGCGGTGACCGGCAAGCGCGACACCGCTGAGCCGCTCGAGCAGGCGATCGAGAACAGTGTGGCGCTCATCATTCGGGAGCAGACGGTCAAAGCCGTCTCGGAGACGGCTGTTCGCTGGCAGTCGACGCCGGAGGGCAAGGCGCTGGTCGACGCCGATCCGCAGATCTCGGTCCTGCCTGCACAGTTCGATGCCCAGGTGGGCCGCATGGTCGCCGACTGGTCTGCCGGGGTCAACGACCTCGTGCGGGAAGTGGGGCAGAGCAAGCGCTCCAAAGCTCGTGTCCTGTCCTTCGGCGTCAACGGCGTCGGCGCCGTCCTGATGCTCGTCGTGTTCGCCGGCACCGGGGGACTGACGGGAGCGGAAGCCGGGATCGCCGGTGGCACCGCAGTCGTCGCCGGCAAGCTTCTCGACACGATCTTCGGCGATCAGGTCACCCGCGACCTGGCCGAAGGCGCGCGCACTCAACTCATCGAAAGGGCCACTGCTCTGCTCAACGACTACCGGGCGCCGTTCGACCGCGCCCTCGCCGCGACCGACGTACCGCCGCGCCAAGCCGGAGTGCTCCGCGGTGCAGGAGATCGACTGCAGGAGGCGCTGTGAGCCAGAGGACCCATGAGGAGATCGAACGGATGGCCGGTGGAATCCGGCGTGCGCTCGAGCTGGAGCCCGGGCGCCTTCCTGCGGAGACGGAAGCGCGAGCCCGGAACCTGCTGGAGAAGACGGACGCACGCATTCGGCTCGGGGAGGATTTCACCGTGGTCGCCTTCGCCGGTTCGACCGGCTCGGGCAAGTCCTCGCTGTTCAATGCAGTCGCAGGACTGGAGATCGCCCGCGTCGGAGTGCGCCGGCCGACGACCTCGCGCCCGACGGCCTGCGTCTGGGGCGACGGCGGCGAGGAGATCCTGTCATGGCTGGGCGTGCCGCCGGACAACCGGACGTGGCGCGAGAGCGCTCTGGACGGCGCCGACCAGGAGCCGCTGCACGGACTGATCCTGCTGGACCTGCCCGACCACGACTCGACGGCACCGGAGCACCGGCTGGAGTCGGACCGGCTCGTCGGCCTCGTCGACGTCGTGTTCTGGGTCGTCGACCCACAGAAGTACGCGGACTTCTCGCTCCATTCGCACTATCTGTCGAAGTTCGCCGAGCACTCGACGAACATGGTGGTGGTGCTCAACCAGATCGACACGCTCACCGCGGAGGAGCGAAACGCCTGCCATGATCACCTGCAGCAGCTGCTGGTGCAGGACGGCCTGGGATCGGCGCGGATCCAGCTGGCTTCGGCGCTGACCCGCGAGGGGGTGCCCGCGATCCGCGACGTCCTCGTCGAGACAGTCGCGGCCAAGGAGGCCGCCGCGGAACGGCTGCTCGCCGACATGCGTTCGCTGGCCGGCGAGATCCGCGCCGAGCTCGGCGAGCCGCTGGACGATCCGACGAGCCTGCCAGGTGCTGACCGGCTGGTCGATGCGATGATCGACGCCGCAGGTGTCACAGCGGTAGTCCAGACCGTCGAGGACGACTACCGCAGGCGGGCCTACAAGAAGACCGGCTACCCGCCGTTGGCCTGGGCCCAGCGCGGGCAGGCCGACCCCCTGGGCGCTCGCCACGGGGGTGCCCGCGAGGAGCTGATCCGAGCAGCCGTCCCGGAGACCACCCGCACCCAGAGCGCCCGGGTCAATCTGGCTGCCCACGAACTGGTCTCCGAGGCGGTGCGGGCACTGCCCCTGCAATGGCAGCACGACGTCGCCAGGGCGGAGAAGCAGAGCACCGCGGAGCTCACCCACACACTCGACCGCGCCGTCACCGCCGTCGAGATCGAACGACGCAAGCCCAGCTGGTGGAACGTCGCCGGCTTCTTCCAGGTGCTGTTCTTCCTCGCCACGGTCGTCGGGGCGCTGTGGCTCCTCCTGCAGCTTGTGCTGGTGTTCTCCGGCGTGCTCATCGGCGGTTCCGCCCTGCTGTGGACCATCCCGGCCGTGCTGCTGGTCGGCGGGATCGTCGGCTCTGCGATCACCTCGGCCGTCGCCGCCTCCGCCCGCGCCCGCGGAGCACGCGAGGCCGGAGCCGAAGTCGACGAACGGCTCAGAGATGCAGTGCAGCAGGCTGCGGCCGGCTCGTATCTGGAGCCGATCACCGCGATCCTGCGCGAGCATCGATCGGTCTACGACGGCTTGCGGTGACTGTGGACGACGCCTGACCGTCGCGGTCTTCCGGCCTGTGGACGATTCGGAATCGTCCACAGGCCGGACTCGTCTCTGTCGCGGCGGCGGCCGGCCTTCCCAGAGTGGGATCACCACTACAGGGAAGGACTGCACCATGAAACTCGTCAATCACCTCGTCGGCACCGTCGGCAGCGACCCGCGCACCGGAACGCTGGACGACGGACGGCCGTTCGCGGGCTTCCGGATGGCCGTCAACCATGAGTTCTACAATCCCGAATCCGGCAGGTACCAGGAAGGAGACACCAGCTGGTTCGACGTGTCCGTCTACGGATCCATGGCGCAGAGTGTCAGCTGCTCGATCGCCAAGGGCGACCCGGTCATCGTCATGGGTCGGCTTCGGGTCCGCGATTGGGAAGCTCAGGGCAAGGCCGGCACCTCGGCGGAGATCATCGCCGACGCGGTCGGCCACAATCTGCGGTTCGGCACGGCATCTTTCAAGCGGTACGGCAAGCGCCGCTCCGCAGAGGAGGAGAGCGCAGGCGGAGAGGGGCCGAACGGAGAGCCGTTCTCCTGGGGTGATGGGTCCTCGGCCTCGTCCGGCGAGGTGGAGGTCGGCTTCACGGCAGGTGTGCCCGGCTCGCACCCTGGCGACACCGAGAGCGGAGCGCACCACAGCGCCGGTGCGACAGACGAGACGACCGAGGACCAGCACCTCGCGACTGCTGGGGCGGGGGAGGCACCCTTCTGACGCAGCGATCAGGAGGCCGGCCCGACGACTCGGTCAGCAGGGGGAGGCAGTCCACCGACTGCCTCCCTTCGTGGTGCCCGGCGCCCGCGCCTTGCGTTGACCGGCACGCGCCTTGCGCTGGCTCGCCCGCGCCTTGCGCTGACCCGCCCGCGCCTTGCGCTGGCTCGCCCGCGCCTTGCGGTTACAGTAGGGGGGTGAGTCAGCGCATCCTCAGTAATCCCACGAGCTTCGGCAGGCGAGTCGTCGCCGGCGCCGTCCTCGCCTCCGGACTGACGCTCACCGGATGCTCGTTGCTGTCGCCCTCCCCGGTGGAACCCTCCCGGGCGCCCGCCGAGGAGCCCGCCGTCGTCGACGAGGTGCTCTCTGCGCTGGAGCCGTTGACCCAGCAGGAATCCCTGCCCACCACCGACGAGCTCTTCACGACGCTGATCGATGCCGGCTACGAGGCTGCGGCCCTCGAGACCACGATCGATGAGTCCCCACTCGGCAATGAGGTGCCCGCCAAGATGTTCGGCGTTCGTGTCGAGGAGGGGTGCGTCGTCGGAGAGATCCGTGCCGGCGACGCCACCGCGGAGCTCATGCCGCCCGGCGAGTCGACCGGGAGCTGCCTGATGGGGCGCGTCGAACGACCGGAGGGAGCCCCGGAGCCCAGCGGTGAGTCCCGAGACGAGGACGGCTCCGACAACGGAGCGGGCCACATCCCCGGTGAGGACATCAACCGCCCCCGGACGCAGTCGCCCGAACCCGAGGAGCCGGACGACGGCTCGGCGGGGGGAGGAGCACCGGATTCCGGTGGTTCCGGAACTGGCGGCTCCGGTGGTGCCGACGACGCGCCCGCGGAGGAGCCCGCGGGACCGCCTCCCGCGCTCGGCGGCAGCTGATCCGCATTCTGCAGCCGCCGTCCGCGCGCTGCCGGGATTCGCCGCCCAGGGCTCGGAGCCGATAGCCTTGGCCTACTATGGCCGAATTCATTTACACCATGCACAAGGCGCGCAAAGCGCACGGTGACAAAGTAATCCTCGATGATGTGTCGATGTCGTTCTATCCAGGAGCGAAGATCGGCATGGTGGGCCCCAACGGAGCGGGCAAGTCCACCATCCTCAAGATCATGGCCGGCCTGGAACAGCCCTCCAACGGCGAAGCACGACTCAGCCCCGGCTACTCGGTGGGGATCCTGCTGCAGGAGCCGCCCCTGAACGAGGACAAGACCGTGCTCGGCAACGTCGAGGAAGGCGTCGCCGAGATCAAGGGCAAGCTCGACCGCTTCAACGAGATCTCCGCGCAGATGGCGGAGCCGGACGCGGACTTCGACGCGCTCATGGAGGAGATGGGCAAGCTGCAGGAGGCGATCGACGCTGCAGACGCCTGGGACCTCGATTCGCAGCTGGAGCAGGCGATGGACGCGCTGCAGTGCCCGCCGCCGGATGCCGACGTCAAGCTGCTCTCCGGCGGAGAGCGGCGACGCGTGGCACTGTGCAAGCTGCTGCTGGAGAAGCCGGATCTGCTGCTCCTCGACGAGCCGACCAACCACCTCGACGCGGAGTCGGTGCTGTGGCTCGAGCAGCACCTCGCGAGCTACCCCGGCGCCGTCATCGCCGTGACCCACGATCGGTACTTCCTCGACCATGTCGCCGAGTGGATCGCGGAGGTCGACCGCGGTCACCTCTACCCCTACGAGGGCAACTACTCGACGTACCTGGAGAAGAAGGCCGATCGCCTCAAGGTCCAGGGCAAGAAGGACCAGAAGCTCCAGAAGCGGCTCAGGGACGAGCTCGAGTGGGTCCGGTCCAACGCCAAGGCCCGCCAGACCAAGTCCAAGGCTCGTCTCGCTCGGTACGAGGAGATGGCCGCCGAGGCCGAGAAGACTCGCAAGCTCGACTTCGAAGAGATCCAGATCCCGCCGGGACCGCGCCTGGGTGACATCGTCATCGAGGCCCGGAACCTGCAGAAGGGCTTCGACGGGCGTCAGCTCATCGACGGACTCTCGTTCTCGCTGCCCCGGAACGGGATCGTCGGCGTGATCGGCCCCAACGGCGTGGGCAAGACGACGCTGTTCAAGACGATCGTGGGCCTGGAGGAGCTCGACGGGGGTGAACTGAAGGTGGGGGACACCGTCAAGATCTCCTATGTCGACCAGTCCCGCGGGGGAATCGATCCGGAGAAGTCCCTGTGGGATGTTGTGTCCGACGGGCTCGACTTCATCCAGGTCGGAGCCGTAGAGATGCCCTCGCGGGCCTACGTCTCCGCGTTCGGCTTCAAGGGGCCCGATCAGCAGAAGAAGGCAGGGGTGCTCTCCGGTGGTGAGCGCAACCGTCTCAATCTGGCGCTCACTCTCAAGCAGGGCGGCAACCTGCTCCTGCTCGATGAGCCGACCAACGACCTCGACGTCGAAACGCTCGGCTCCCTGGAGAATGCGCTGCTCGAGTTCCCGGGCTGCGCCGTGGTCGTCTCCCACGACCGGTGGTTCCTCGACCGCGTCGCCACCCACATCCTGGCGTGGGAGGGCACCGAGGAGAACCCGGCCAATTGGTACTGGTTCGAGGGCAACTTCGAAGCCTACGAGCAGAACAAGGTCGACCGCCTCGGTGAGGAAGCGGCACGCCCGCACCGGGTGACGCACCGGCGCCTCACCCGCGACTGAGGTCCGGTCACAGCAGCGGAGCCGCACCCCCCTTTCGGGCGCGGCTCCGCTGTGTCGTGCTCACCGGTCACTCCTTGAGGCGCATCATGCCCTGTTGAGCGACGGTGGCGAGCAGTTCGCCGCGGCGGGAGAAGACGCGACCGACTCCCAATGCCCGGCCGCCCTCGGTGGACGGTGAGTTCTGTGCGTAGAGCATCCACTCGTCGGCCTGCACACGCCGGTGCCACCACATCGCGTGGTCGAGACTGGCCAGCCGCAGCCCCGGCCGCTGCCAGGCCAGGCCGTGCCGGCGCATTGCAGGTTCCAGCAGGTTGAAGTCGCTGGCGTAGGCCAGCGCAGCCGCGTTGAGAAGCGGATCGGTGGGGAACTCTGCTGAGACGCGGATCCACACATGCTGCTGCGAAGCGTTCTGCCCGCTGTGATCGAGGTAGATCGGCGGCTCGACCGGCCGCACGTCGAAGGGACGCTTCACGAGCCATTCCTGCACATGCGGCAGATCCAGACCGGAGACGACGTCCTTGATCTCCGGGCAGTCCTCGGGGTCGGGCATGCCCTCCGGCATCACATCGTGATGCTCGAAGCCGTCCTGCTCCAGCTGGAAGGACGCCATCACCGACATGATCGGCGCATTCTTCTGATAGGCGTGGACGCGGCGGGCCGAGAACGACCTGCCGTCGCGCAGGTTCTCCACGCCGAAGACGATCGGCTCATGCACATCCCCACTGCGCAGGAAGTAGCCGTGCAGGGAGTGAATCGGCCTGCCGGGATCGACGGTGGCGCCGGCAGCCATCACGCACTGGGCCAGCACCTGGCCACCGAAGACGCGGCCGTCCGGCTTGAACTGACTCCGCCCGAGGAAGAACTCCGATTCCTGGCTGACATGGATCGGATCCGTGGGCGTCAGCTGCAGGATGCTGTACAGCTCTGCCACGTTCTCGGCATGATTCATCTACTCGCTCCCGATTCGTCTTCCGTGGGCGCGTCGTCCGCGCACCGCACCAGATTCTATCCCTCCCGGATCTGCCGCCCGCTCCCGCCGGTGCCACTGAACGATCGCTCGAGTGGCAAGATGGAGGGCATGGATGCGAACCTGATCAACCCCCTGCTGTCGGGACCGTTCACCCGCGTGCTGCTCGAACTGCGCTGGGGCGACATGGACGCCTACGGCCACATCAACAACGTGGCTCAGTTCCGCCTGCTCGAGGAGGCCCGGGTGCGTGCCTTCGGCTCTCCGACGGCGACGCGCGATGCACCGGCGAGCCCCGGCATGCACGGTGTTGCTGAGGTGCTGCAAGGGCAGCAGATTCCCGCGGTCTTCGGGGCTGCGTCGGACGGATCCGACATCCTCGTGTTCTCCCACCGGATCGAGTATCGTGAGCCGATCCCCTACCGGACCGGCCCGATCGCGATCGACACCGTGATCTCCTCGGTCGGCCCCGCAACAGTCGATGTGGGGTACGTGATCGCGGAGCCGGACGGATCCTGCGCCTATACGGTGGCTGAGAGCGTCATCGTGTTCGTTGACTCGGAGACCGGGCGTGCCCGGCGACTCACCGCAGCCGAATCGGCCGCTCTCACAGCAGTCGTCGCCGACCCCGTGCCTCTGCGCAGGCGGTGACGATGACCGACATCGTCCTCGACGACGCACACGCCTTCGCCGATTGGCGGGTCCTCACGAACCGCGCGGCTCGGCTCGATCCGGACGGCGCGATGCGCGTGTCGGTGTTCGGCACCGTTCTGGTGCTGACCGTCTCACCGCTTCACCCCCATGGGATCGGCGACGAGACGCCCCTGGAGCTGGGAATGAGGATGCTGGCGCTGCCGCAGTCCGAGCACGACGGGCTCGATGCGGTGGTGCCGCTGGCCGCGATCGCCGACCGGTTCGCACGGGCCGAGGCGCTCGGAACGCTGACCATGCCCCTGCCACCGCAGGAGGTCCGCGCCGCGTGGGCGGGAGTCGCGCCGCCGCGGGGGCCCTGGGAGCTGCTGGGCTCGCTTCCGGCGGCCGATTTCACGCGCACAGCCGAGGCGGGAATCGCCGAGGTCGCCGCCGGAACGCCATCCGGGGCGGGGTCCGCAGCGGTCGCAGCGCTCCGCCGGCGGGTGTGGTCGCGCCCGATGGAGTTCGGCTCGGTGTTCGATGCGGTGAGCCCGGCTCCGAACGCGGGTGCGTCGTTCGCCCTGCACGGATTGGGCTTCCTCGCCTCAGCGGACCGGGTCGAAGTCCGCCGTTCCGATCAGTGGCTGCGCATGTCCACCGCGGCAGGTCATGTGCTGACCCGATCCACCCGCTGACTGCGGCTCGTTCCGGGGGAATTCAGTCGACGGCAGCGCGGCCGACCGCGACGGGTTCGGATCCGGCGGGTTCGACTGCTGCGGGTTCAGACCCGGCGGGCGGGCTCCGGAGTGTTGACCATGGCGGTGGCGGCTCGCTGGAAGTAGTCCCACATCATCGAGTCGTACATCGGGGGGAGTGCGACTTCGTCCATCGCCGTGCGCATGTGGCGCAGCCAGTGCTCGCGCGCGGTCGGCGTGACTGGATAGGGGTTGTGCCGCATGCGCAGCCGGGGGTGTCCCCGCTCCTGGGAATAGGTCGTCGGCCCGCCGAAATACTGTTCCAGAAAAGTCTGCAGCCGGTGCTTTGCGCCGCTGAGCTCCTTGCCCTCCGGATACATGGCGATGAGGTATTCATCAGCAGCGACTTCCCGGTAGAATGCGTCCACCAGTCGGCCGAAAGTCTCATGACCGCCGATCATCTCGAAGAAGCTGTCCGGTCGCTTGAGCGACACATGGTCAATCATCCTGCGCCCTTCGTCTCGAAGCCGAGGAATCAGCCTATCAGCCGCCGCTCCGGGTGCCGCTGCCGACCGATTCCGCGGCCTCCTCGGACTCGGCATCGACTCTGTCCGATTCGGTCGTCTTCGTCCTCTGCACCGGGTCCGGCGAGGTGCGCAGCACGGCCTGCTGCGTCGGCGGCAGGAAGATGCCCCGCTTGTCGAGCTGGTGCTTGAGCGCTGCTCGGAAGGCCCGGGCCACTGCCCACTGCTGGTTGGGCTCGGTCTTGACGACAGCTCGGATCGTCACGGCCTCGCCCGTCATGTCCTGCACTCCCCAGATCTCCGGCTCCTCGAGAATGGCCTTGGCGATCTCGGGCCGCCTGCGGATCACCGTCACAGTGTCCTGGATCGCCGAGTCGATGCTCTGCCGGTCGGTGTTGTAGGGAACCGGGATGTCCATCACGGCGCGTGCCCAGCCCTGCGACATGTTGCCCACGCGGAGGATCTCGCCGTTGCGCACGTGCCACAGGGTGCCGTCGATGCCGCGCACCCGGGTGGTGCGGAGACCGACTTCCTCGACCTCCCCGATCGCCTCGCCGAGATCCACGGTGTCGCCGATCCCGTACTGGTCCTCGACGACGATGAACAGTCCCGACAGATAGTCCTTGACGAGGGCCTGAGCGCCGAAGCCGATCGCAACTCCGGCGATGCCGGCCGAGGCGAGCACCGGTCCGAGGTTGAACCCGAGCTCCGTGAGCACCATGAGGATCGCGAGAGTGCTGATGATGATGGTCGCGACCGACGACAGCATCGATCCGACGGTGCGAGCGCGCTGCGCGCGACGGGCCTGCACGACCGGGTCCTGACCCTGGGGGTCGACGACTCGCTCGGCTGCGGAGAACTTCTTGGTCTTGTTCGGCCGTGCGGTCGATCCGTCGGCGATCGAGTGGGAGAAGCGGCGGATCAGCCGGCGCGCGACCGCGTTGATGATGAACGCGGCGACGACGATGACGGTGACCCGAAGGGGAGTGCCGAGGATGAATGCCCAGTAGTCGAACTGCGCGGTCTTCTCCACGGTGTCGGTGACTGCTTCCCGGACCTGGCTGGATGGAGTCTGCATAACGTCACACCACGATAGAGGATGCGACGGACGAGAGAGAACCACCGTCGACGACGTCTGCACGCAAGCTGGTCGGCGGCCTGCCCGTCGCAGTGGTGACCTGGAGCGACGATCGGCTGCCGAGGAGCGCGAAGTGAGCTATCTCATGCCACGATTGCGCTGCGGGTGACCTGTTGGCAGCGCAGCGTGCGCCGAGCGGTGTCGAGGTTCTCCCGCATCAGCCGCAGCAGCCCCTTGGGAGCCTGGGGGTGGCTCCGCAGCCAGGCTTCGGTTGCGTCCACGGTCGCCGCGGAGGCGGGCGGGTACAGATCCAGGGTCAGCAGCTGGGCGATCTCGAGCGTGCGGGTCTCCCACCAGCCCGCCACTCGTGCGAAGTACTCCTCCGCGAAGGAGTCGAACTCGCCCTCAGGGGTGATGAGCTCTCCGCTGTCCGTCTCCAGGCCGAGCCGGAAGCCGCGGCTGGTGGCCGCGACCATGGCGTTGGGAAGCTCGCGATCGTTCATGAGCTGAGAGAAGGCCCGGGTCTTGGCCTGCGAGTTCGCGGGAGCGGATCGCGCGGTCTGGGCGCTGCGCCGCCCGGCCGCAGTGTCATCGGCTGCGAGCCAGCGGTCGAGCTCGGCGTCTACGATTCGCTCGGCCCGGGCCAGGCTGATGATGATGGTCCACCGCAGGTCGGTGTCGATGTGCAGACCGGGGGCAGGCTCGCTCCCGGATCCGAGCAGCGCGGCGAGCTCGTCGAGATGATCCTCGGCTGCGGCGTGGTGGACGAAAGCCTGGAAGAACTGGAGCTGCTGATCCGAGCCGTGGGGCGCCTCGGCGAACATCGCCCGCAGGGCCGTCGCGACCCGACGGCGGGCTTCCGGGCGATCCTGCGGCGGCAGGTAGGCGTTGACGGCGGTGTCCAGCTGGCGGAGCTGCACGAGGAGTCCGGTCGACTGCACGACGGCGGGCAGGTGTTCGCAGAGCATGTCGATGTAGGTGCGCGCGGGCAGCTCGCCGTCTCGCACCATGTCCCAGACGGTCGACAGCACCATGAGCTGAGTGAGCGAGTCGGTGAAGCCGCTGAGTCCGGCGATCGCGGCCTGCAGGCTCTCCTCGTCGAAGCGGACCTTGGTGTACGCGAGGTCGGCGTCGTTGAGGACGATGACATCGGGACGCGACAGTCCTGGGGTCACCGGCACCGCGGCGACGGCGTCGGAGATGTCGACCTCGTGGAACTCGGTGCGTTCGAAGGTGCCGTCGGTCGTGCGCGCATAGAGGCCGACGCCGATCCGGTGCGGCCGCAGGGACGGCACCGGCTGGCCCGCGATCTCGAAGGGGGACTGCTCGAGGTGCAGGGCGGTCAGCGTGCCGTCGGGCTCGAGCTCCAGGCGCGGACGGATCACCGTGACTCCGGATTCCTCGAGCCATAGCCGTGACCATTCGGCGAGGTCTCGGCCCGAGGTGGCCTCCAGCCGGTCGAGGAGATCGTCGAGTTCGGTGTTCGACCAGGCATGGCGATCGAAGTACTGCTTGAGACCGGCGAAGAACTCATCGCGCCCCACCCATGCCACGAGCTGCTTGAGCACGGATGCGCCCTTTGCGTAGGTGATGCCGTCGAAATTCACCTCGACGTCGGCCAGGTCCGCGATCGGTGCGACGATCGGGTGGGTGCTGGGCAGCTGGTCCTGGCGGTAGGCCCAGGACTTCTCCAGCGTCGCGAAGGTGGTCCAGGCTTCCGTGAATTCCGTCGCCTCGGCCGCCGCCAGCGTCGACATGAACTCCGCGAAGGACTCATTGAGCCACAGGTCGTTCCACCATCGCATGGTCACCAGGTCGCCGAACCACATGTGAGCGAGCTCGTGGAGGATGGTCACGGCGCGGCGTTCGACCATCGCCTCGGTGGGCCGGGAGCGGAAGACGTAGTTCTCCAGGATCGTCACGGCGCCCGCATTCTCCATCGCGCCAGCATTGAATTCGGGGACGAAGAGCTGATCGTACTTCTCGAATGGGTAGGGG
This sequence comes from Brevibacterium daeguense, assembly GCF_021729135.1. Taxonomy (GTDB): domain Bacteria; phylum Actinomycetota; class Actinomycetes; order Actinomycetales; family Brevibacteriaceae; genus Brevibacterium; species Brevibacterium daeguense. The sequence goes on along the minus strand of NZ_JAJTWW010000007.1, from coordinate 188,392 downwards.
GTGTCGAAGTGCTTCTCGAAGAACTCGAACCCGGCCCGCGTGACCGCGAAGATGTTGCCGGCGTCCAGGTGCTCGAAGAGGGAGGCTCGGCAGTACACGCCCAGCGGCACGTCCTCGCCGTCGGAGCTGCGCAGGGAGGCATGCACCGACCTGTAGGGCCCGGCGACGATGGCGGTGATGTAGCTGGAGATCGGAGGAGTGGGGGCGAACTGCCAGACGCGCAGACCGGTCGGGTCCACGCCGAGCTCGGAGCACGCCTCGGCGGCGTCGGCCGGGTGCGGGGTGGGCGAGTTGGAGACCACGGTCCAGTGCTCGGGGGCCACCACGGTGAAGGAGAACGGCGCCTTGAGGTCCGGCTGCTCGAAGACTGCGAAGACGCGTCGGGAATCGGGCACCTCGAACTGCGTGTAGAGATAGATCTCGTCGTCGACGGGGTCGATGAAGCGGTGAAGGCCCTCACCGGTGTTCATGTATCGGAATCGGCCGTCGACGGTCAGCTCGTTGTCCCGAGCGAGATTCGGCAGCGAGATGCGTCCCGGAACGACATGGGAGGCCGGATCGAGCGGCTCGCCGTTGAGCGTGATCGCGTCGATGCGGGAGGCGATCGCGTCGATGAAAGTGGACTCGCCCTCCGCAGCGCTGAACCGGATGGTGGTCTTCGAGCGGAAGTCCTCACCCGCGCCGTCGAGGACGAGAGTGACCTCGTACGACAGGACCGAGACGAGAGCGGCGCGCGCGGCTGCTTCCTCTCGCGTGAGATTGTGCTGTGGCATGTGCTGGCCTCCGGGGGACGGCGGAAGAATGGGCGATGGGTTCATTCTCCCACGGTGCCGGCACCGGGCCCGCAGGTGGGCGAGAATGGCGCCTGAGGCGGAATGCGACCCGGTTCTCCGGCGTTGCACTGGACAGTTCCGCCGCGACGTTCGCGCGCCAGTGCGCGAACGCGTCGGTGCTCGATTCGACAGGAAGTGGATGTGCAATGACGACCAAGACCCTGGATTTCTGGTTCGACCCGACCTGCCCCTGGGCCTGGATGGCCTCCAGGTGGGCACTCGAAGTGGAGAAGGTCCGTGACGTGGAGGTGAAGTTCCACGTCATGAGCCTGGCCGTCCTCAACGAAGGACGCGACGAGCTGCCCGAGGAGTACAAGGAGTCGATGAAGCAGGCGTGGGGTCCGGTGCGCGTGGTCATCGCGGCGGCCGACCAGCACGGGGAGGAGGTCATCGCCGACCTGTACACCGCGATGGGCACCCGGATCCACCCGGGGCAGAACAAGGATCTGACAGCGGTCATCACCGAATCCCTCGCCGAGGTCGGCCTGCCCGCCGAACTCGCCGAGTACGCGAAGTCGGACGAATACGACGAGAAGCTGCGCGCCTCGCACTCCGAAGGCATCAGCAAGGTGGGCGAGGACGTCGGAACCCCGGTGGTGGCGGTCGGCGAGGTGGCCTTCTTCGGGCCTGTCGTGACCCCGGCGCCGAAGGGCGAAGACGCCGGTAAGCTGTACGACGGACTGCTCGCGGTGGCGTCGACCCCGGGCTTCTACGAGCTCAAGCGCACACGCACCGAGGGCCCCATCTTCGACTGATCAGCCATCCGCGCCGGCGTCTGCCGGTCGCGGGCAGACCCGGTACACGCCATCCGGCACAGCACACATGAGGCAGGACATGAGAGTTCATCTGGGAACCGACCACGCGGGCTTCGAATTCAAGGAGACGCTCAAGAGGCATCTGAGCGAGCGCGGATTCGAGGTCGTCGACCACGGCGCGCTCGAATACGACGCGCTCGATGACTACCCGGCGTTCTGCATCGCCGCCGCGCAGGCCGTCGTCGCCGACCGCGACGCCGGGCAGGATTCGCTGGGAGTCGTCATCGGCGGCTCCGGCAACGGTGAGCAGATGGCTGCGAACAAGGTCCGAGGCGCGCGCACGGCGCTGGCCTGGAACACCGAGATCGCGAAGCTCGCGCGGGAGCACAACGACGCATGGCTCGTCAGCGTCGGCGCTCGCCAGCACGACGAGGCCGAGGCGCTCGCCATCGTCGACGCCTTCCTCGCCGAGCCGTTCTCCGGCGACGAGCGGCACAAGCGCAGGATCGACATCATGCGCAAGTTCGAGGACACCGGCGCAGTCTGATCGGAGTGCTGACAACGGGGCGGGACCTGCAGGCGGTCCCGCCCCGTTCTGCGTCTGGCGACGCCTCAGTACCAGAAGATGTCGATCCACGCCGGGTGGTGCGCGTGGACGATCGCCAGGAACACCATGAGGTCGAACAGGAGGTGGACGCAGATCGTGTAGGGCAGGGACTTGGTGCGGGTGAAGATCACCGCCTGGACCAGCGCGAAGGGGATCGTCAGCAGCGGCCCCCAGGCCTGATAGCCGAGCTCCCACAGGAACGACACGAAGATGATCGAGGTCAGGACGTTCGCCGTCCAGAAGGGGAAGTGGCGGTAGAGCAGCGTGAAGACCGTGCAGATGAAGAAGAGCTCGTCCCAGATGCCGACTGCGTTGACGCCGAGGAAGAGCCGGATGATCTCGCTCGGCGTCTCCACCGCGGGCCAGTTCTGATACGCACCGGACCCGATGAAGTAGCGGGGCAGGATGAGCCAGCCGAGGAACACGACGACCACCAGCCATCCCCACTCGAGCTTCGACCACGGGCGGCCCTGGCGCCTCGGGAACTTGATGACGTCGTCGCCGTAGACCCAGCGACTGATGACATAGGGGACGACGACGGCGCCGCCGAGCACGACTCCCATGAGGGCGATGTTGCCCCAGGAGATGTCGGCCTCCACGGAGATGGTGCTGATCAGACCGAGCGCCAGGGCGATGAGGAGGAGATCCCTGCCCAGCGTGCGGCCGGCGACGAAGCCCAGCACGACCCCGCTGACGAGCGGGAGGTAGCCCCAGTCGCTCTGGAGGCCGAACAGCAGGACCGCCGCGATCGAGATCAGGAGGGTCGCGAAAGACCCGAGGGAGATGGTCGCATGGCCGCTCGAAGATCTGCCGGCAGGGGGAGGCTGCCCGGGCTCGCTCGAACTGCCGGTGTGGATGGGCTCTGGGGAAGGCGGAACGCTCACTCCACCAGTGTCGCAGGTCTTGGGGCCTGGAATGAAGAAAGCCGCTGTCACCAGCGGCTTTCTGTTCGGAGGGGATGACGGGAATCGAACCCGCACCATCAGTTTGGAAGACTGAGGCTCTACCATTGAGCTACATCCCCGAGTGCTCACCCGACTTTAGAGCACCTGAGCGGGGTTTGCAAAATCGGAAGCTCCGCTCAGCTCCCTCGTGGAAGGGGACCGGGGGCCGGCGCGTGATTGGCGATTCAGTGCGGAAGCCGACTAGGATGAGTCCTTGTTCGTCGCGGGGTGTAGCGCAGCTTGGTAGCGCATCTGCTTTGGGAGCAGAGGGTCGCAGGTTCAAATCCTGTCACCCCGACATAGAAGCACCGGATCTGACCAGGTGAAGCACTGGGGCATGACGCTGCGAGTCCGTCTTCGGTGCTGGTGAGCGGAGGAGCGTGAAACGGCTTCTCCTTTGCGGAGCGGGTCTGACTGCCCTTGTTCTCGCAATAGGGCTCATGAAGACTGGAGTCCCGGAAACGTACCTCCGCGACAACTCCCTGCTCTTCTTCGACACCCTTCCCGGGCGCCAGGCCCCGTTGGGCTCACCGGGTGGTGCCGCCCATCTGAGCCCGCTCGGGGTCGACACCGAACTGGTGGCTTCGCATCCGCAAGCCGAGCCGCACGCCCAGGCGACCTGCCTGCTATCTCAGCGGCTCCGCCGGGAGCACCTCGAACACGCCTGAGGCACCGCGCTCGGCGTCGACCATCTGGTGATTGACGAACGGGTAATGGCCGGCCTCGGGGAATTCCAACTCGACGAAACCGCCTTGCGCGACGCCGAGCGCCAAGGTCTGGCTGCCCAATGGGCCGATCGTCGAGCATTCGTCGGCGGCATCGGACCACGGTTCATAGCCACACTTGAGGTCGTAGGTTCCCTCGGACCAGTCGGTGTCGAACTGGCCGCCCACAATGTGGAACGACATGCCCCGCTGGGGACCGACCGGCAGCAGCCAGACCCGGACCCGTTCTCCGACTGGCACCTGTATGGGCTCGTGGCTGTACTGGTCCGGGTAGCCATTGAACACCACCGCGTCGGGCTCCTCCGCCTGCAGCTCGTCCGGGTTGCCGGGTTCGCCGGCAGCCCCGAAGTACATCTCCGACTGGATCATGACGAACTCGTGGTCGACCTCGGGGAGGCCGCCCGGCGGTTCGATGATCACAGCGCCGAACATGCCGTTGGCGATGTGCACCGACATCGGCAACGCCGAGCAGTGATACATGAACATCCCGGCCTTCGTGGCGGTGAATCGGTAGGTCAGCTCCTCGCCCGGCTCGATCACCCGCATCGGCCGGTCGGGGGCGAGCGCGCTGGCGTGGAAGTCGATGCCGTGGCCGATCTGCCCATCGTTGGCGAAGGTGATCTCGAAGACGTCACCGACCTGTCCGCGCAGGGTCGGACCGGGGGCGGTGCCGTTGTAGGTCCAGAGCTCCTGGCGGACCCCGGGCGCGACCTCCTCTTCGCTTTCGGTGACGGTGAATGCGTGTTGGTGAACGGTGCCGGTCTCCTCGACGGGCGCGCGCGGATCCCTGGCCTCCCACTCCGGGCCGGGCCCGGCATTCGGATCGTAGCCGGCGGCGTCCTCCGTTTCGCCGGAGCGGTGATCATCGTCGGCCGGTCCGGCATTGGAGCCGTCCTCGGCGGGCGCCTCGGCTCCGGTGGGTGCCTCGGGAGCCAGCCCACTGACCCGGAACGTGAGCGTCATGCCCATCTGTCGGTGGCCGGTCACCGTGCACCAGCCCTCGGTGGTCTCGGTGATGATTCCGGCGTCGAGTGTCGCCGACTCGCCAGGCGCGAGCCGCTCGGAGGCCGCTCCGTTGGCCAGCGTCAGGTCGTGGACCTGCCCGGTGGTGTCGTCGTTGCTGATCTCGATGATGAGTCGGTCTCCGGCGGGAACGTCGATGACGTTCGGGGAGAAGGCCATACCGGTCATGCTCACCTCGACGGTGGTCGTCTCACCGGTGCCTCCGGATGTCGTCACCGAATTGCGCCCGGTGACGGCGACCGGGTCGAGGGCGGCGGCGACGGCGACCACTATCGCCATGATGCCCAGGCCGGTCAGTATTCCGCCGCGCGCCTTCCGCACTGCCGCTGCCCGTTCCATGTCGTCCGGCTGTTCGGCTGTTTCACCCCGCGTGGCAGCGATGATCGCGCGGACGGCCAGCACCAGGAATGCCGCGAGCCCAGCGGCTGCCGCCAGCGAGGTGGCGACCTCCACCAGGCTCGGGCCGGGGAGGAGGTAGAGAACCCCGCCCCCGTTGACCAGCACCAGGCGGACCCACCGGCCGGAGTCGAGCACCGCGGACGTGCGGCGGCTGACATTCGGTCCGCCGCCGAGCACCACCGGGATCAGGTAGGAGAGCGCGCCGATGAGCACCTGGGCGAGAAAGCCGACGATGAAGGGGGTGGTCAGATTCCTGACTCCGGTCACGGCTTCCGGCATCGACTCGGTCGAGACGAGGATGAGCACCAGGGCCACCAGGCAGCCGATCCACCACAGCATGCCGAACCCCACCGACCAGGATGCGAAGTGCTCTGGCGGCCGGACCCGTGCCTCGCGGACCAGGGCCGCGGATAGGACGCTCAGGCCGGCCAGGTACAGCAGCACGCCTGCCGCCACCAGCCACGTGAAGCCGAACGCTGCGGCTGCGGCGCTGAGCAGGACACCGATGACCAGCAGCCACCAGGCCTGGGCGGCGGCGCGTTCGGCGCCGGGGACGATCTTCGTGCGCAGCATCGTCGGCCACAGCGAGACCAGGGTGCCGGCCACTGTCAGCCCGACGAAGCCGAGCAGGTTCAGCGCCAGATGAGCCAGCAGCAGTCGCTCGGTGTTCGCCTCGTCTGCCCGGGCCATTTCGACTCCGAGCCAGCCGCCGGCAGGCAGGCACAGCGCTGCCGTGATGTAGTAGCGCACCGTGACGGCGAAGCGGGAGGCCAGTGCGCCTCGGGCCTGGAGCCACAGTCCGACACCATGGATGAGTGCGGCCGCGGCAACGAGCAGGCCGCCGGTCACGGTCAGCGGGGTGAGGTCAGTGAGCATTCCGGCGAAGACTGCGACGATGCCGAGGTTGAGGACGATCAGGGTGAGGGCCTCGCGCCGGTGAGCCGTGCGACGGGTGCGCAGCAGGGCATCCGCGAAGTACGAGCTCCATACGATGATCGCGTTGGGCGCCATCCCGAGCGCAAGAGTGTGGACCATCAGCCACCGAGGCTGCGGGACGAACCGATGGACGATCACGGCGATCACCGCCGCCAGTGCCCACAGCAGGATCGGGAGGCCGGCGCGCAGATGCCAGCGGCGGCGGTTTGTCAGCGGTTTGGGGGAGACGGTCATGGGTTCTGCCCGCCCGCTTTCCCCGCGGCTTCATTCCCGACGACTTCTTTCGCTGTGCCCCGGTTCGGTGTGCCCCGGCTCGCTGTCACCGACATCCAGAACGCCGTCACAACCAGGGCCAGCAGCGCGATCACCCCGAGGCGGCCGCCCAGGGTTCGGAAGACCTCGAGGCCTGCCAGATCGGCGGCGATGCGGATGAGCAGCGAACCGTGCAGCAGTGCGGCCACCACCCAGAATCCGGGGGTGTAGGGCAGCTGGCGACGCAGCACGGCCGGCAGGATGACCGGGGCGTGGGCGAGGATCATCGACATGACGAAACCGAGGAAGATGGCATGCACCGCGGCGTCGTAGAGCATGCCGCCGGTGTCGGGAACCATCCACAGGACACCTGATACGGCCAGCCAGGCGTAGCCGGCGAGCATGCAGGCGGCCGCGAAGCGCGGCAGGCCGGTGGCGCGCACCGTGTGCCAGGCGACGTCCCGGGCGGCGAACCGGACGGCAAGCAGGACCAGCGCCAGGCCGAAGGCGATCTGCCCGACCGCAGGCCACGGAGTGCCGATCACGACGGCGGAGGCGAGCACAACGCAGGTGGTCACCGCCTCGGTGTCGTGGGTGCGGCCGTCGGCGGTATCCAGCGGCACTCGGGCGAGCTCCATGCGCTCGCCGGTGATCGTGAGGACGAGGAATCCCGTCAGCCATGGAACCAGCGCCGGAATGGGGACCCCGCCTGCCCACTGCAGCGCCGCTCCGACCGCCAGCGCCGCACCCAGGGACTGGACCGCGACGGCGGGATCGTAGGAGCGCCGCCACAGCCGGCGGTAGGTCAGCAGCGCCACCACTGTTCCGAGGGCCAGGGCTGTCCTGCCGGGCCACCCAGGGATCGGCAGCACCGCCAGAATCGCTCCGCCGGCCAGACAGGCGGGGGCGCCGAAGGCCCACCACGCCTTGTGCGCCACGGCGCGTTCGAGTGCGATCAGGGCGCCCACGAAGCCGAGCGTCATGAGCAGTCCGTGCGCCTCGCCCAGCCGGGTACTGTTCAGAGGTGCGGGCCCGCCGAGCAGCAGCAAGCCCGCGTTGAGTCCCAGCAGCAGGCAGATGCCTGCAGGGAGCAGTAACGCGAGACGACTCACCGCAGTGCCGCCGCGGCGAGTGCCGGTGGAGGCACGGTCGGCCCGCGTCGCTCCGAGCCGTTGACTGTCCACTCTCCCAATGTAGGCAGGGGAAGCAGACGGCGTCCATGGAGTCCCGGTTGCACCATCAGCTTCACCACCGAATCCAGCTGTCAGCCTCCCGCCGGACGAGCGATCCGATCACGTCCGCGTTCAGGCGCGAGATCGTGTCCTGCCGGACCGAACGATGCGATCGAGGCGCTGCAGTCGACGACCATATCTTGACGATCGGGAAGCTGTCGGAGCGCCACGGCTCCACGTCGCTGGAGTCGCCGTCGGCGAAGCTGCGCCTGTGCAGGTGGCCCACCACGGTCCTCGCTCGTTGCCCGTGGGCGATCCCGTCGATCATCGGGCTGCACATTCCACAGATGCCCTCGCGGCAGTCGTTGGTCGAACGCGACGGAATCCTCGCCCTCGGCGGTGAGCCGCTCATTGAGGACGTCGAGCATCTCCAGGAAGGAAATGTCCTCGTCGCCTCCGTCGATCTCGTACGTCTAATCCCCCAACAGTTCGGCGAGAACGGCGGCTTGGCTGTGATCGATATCCTTCGTTGCGGTCAACAGTGTCATCTTCTTACCGGTGGCTGCGTCTCTCAGCTGTTGCAGGGCATCCTGTCCTTCGGTGGTGTTCAGTTCGTGTCTGTATCGGTCGGCGAACTCTCTGAACTTCTCCGGATCGTGGCCGTACCACTTCCGAAGCTCCGTTGACGGTGCAACATCTTTCAGCCAGTAATCCAGGTGCGCGTCCGACTTACGCAAGCCCCGCGGCCATATCCGGTCCACGAGAACCCGCGTCCCATCGTCGTGTCCGGGCCCGTCATATACGTGCTTCACCACAATGTTCATTCCTGTACCTGCATTCTCGGCACCGTTGGGGCATTCACTGTACCGCGTGCATTGGCCGCCGGACAGGCATGCCTTGTACCAGCGCGCGACAGTGCAGAAGCGCGGCCGACGATTCTTCCTCAGATGTCTTGCAATACGCCGACGGGGGACGCAACCTGGACTGACTGCGAGAGCCCATGGGAGAAGGGACTCCACTATGGTCACAGCAGCTGAGGAAAGGCTCGTTGCCGCAAAGTCTGCATCGGACGTACCAAGAAGCAAGGGCCGGGCAATGGCTCATGGCCCGAGCATCCGGTGACCCTCATGACTCGTGGCGAACGGTTGCCGAATCCGACACGCCGATGATCGCTTCCCCGTGCTCACTCGTGTTCTCGGTTCGCTCTGCTCAGTCCCGCAGGCGCACGATCCGATCGATGGCACCCGGGTAGGCGACGAGCACGTCCGGGAGCGCGACCTGTTCGGGGAGATCGTCGGCATCCTGGTGTTCGAGGAGGTAGCGGACGGTGGCACGAGCTGTTGCTTCGTTGTCGGCCAGCTGGCCGTCGCTGGCGGCCTCGGCTCCGTCGAGCGTCAGGGAGAGCGTGACCGATGCGGTCTCGTCGCCGGCCCCGATGCGGAAGAGGTACTCGCCGTCCTGCTGTTCCACGATCTCGAAATCATCCATCGCCATCTCCTTGTCAGCCATTACGTCAGCCATGCGTGCCACCTCCGCGACCTCGCTGCGGCGTTGAGATGTCGCAACGCCGTGGCCTACCACTTGACTGCTTCATCACCGTCGGGCGTCGGAGGCTTCGAACAGTCGATGACGTCTACTCCGTGCAACGCGTAGTCGAGCCCTCGCCGGTCCAGATATCGACGCCCTGTGGCCGCGAGCTCCACCGGACCTCATGGCCGGCGTTGCGCTCAGGGGCAACAGCGGAGCGACCCAGTGTGCTGGTAGCACCGATCATGGGCGGCACGTGAGGCGTTGGGGCATCGGGCCAATCTGAAGACACGTGCGGATCGTCCTCATGCATCCTCCAGTTCAGTCGCAGTCATCACTCAGGTCACACCTGCGTCGAGGTCTCGTCAAGGCCCCGCCGGACGCCGCGGGCATACTGGCGGGAATTCGCATTCCATCTCCGCCATTCGGTTCCCCAGGGCGTGCGCGCTGAAGCCACCGAAGACAAAGGTGAACGGGGTACCGGCCGCGCCAGAGCCAGCGTGGTCACCGGTGACTCGGGGATCATACCCATGTACACAGCGACCTCCGTCCACTTGCCGATTCCCAGTGACCCGAACGCGTTGGCAGCCTTCACGACTCTGCTCCGCAGGTCGGCATAGGTGATCGTGAGCCGTTGGTCCGCAGGCTCGCCTTCCCAGCAATAGGCGACCGTGTTGCCCCGGCCGTTCTCCACGTGCCGGTCGACGCAACTGACGCTCCTCGGCCATGAGTGAGTCGATATTCTGGTTGGCTTCTCCCATGATTGGCCTCCTCCGCCCGGTGGGGCACCCTCACGGTAGAGCCTCGTCCTTGAGGCCGTCCGACGTGGAGTAGCGCAGTGCGCACGACGAGAAAGCACCCTTGAATGTGTGCTGTACCGCGAGTTTACACCGCGGCACCATGCCCTGCACGGGCTGATTCGGTCGCCCCGCGGGCGGAACGGCAGGACAGCTCAGTCTCTCGACGGTTATAGCGGACTCACGGGATCCCAGCACGAGGGCGGAAGTCCACCTGCTGCGTCATTGAAGGGCCTCCTTGAATAGGGCCAGGCGCTGCGCCGGCGCAGCTTTCGTCGGCGGCGAGCGTGTTGACCAGCCGGGTGCATCGAATCGGCTTGGCGGATTGGTCAGTGATTTCAGGAAGCGTGACCTTGTTGAATCATTTGCGGCACCGGGGGTCTTCGCGGGTACTTTTCATGAGCCCAGTCCTGCCTGTTGCTATGTGGTGTATCCCACTTCTACAGTGGACATGGAGATCACCCGTGCCGCACGAGTCAACAGTTCAATGAGGTTCTCATGGCTCATGATGACTCCCGGCGGGTTCACGTGCGATGACCGCCGTCTACCGCGCAATCACGAAAGAGCAGATGCCGGTGTCCACTCAGCCGTGCGGCTGGTCCCGGCTACGGTGATGAGTTTCGAACGGAGAAGAAGGAGTCAGACAATGGTCGACGACCTCTACCCAGCAGCGACGCCAGAGTTGGGCGAACGCCGCAAGGAGCTGGCCCCGGACATCGAAGATGCATTCGACCGGTTCAGCAGAGAAGTCTTCAAAGCTGGTGCACTGGACGAGAAGACCAAACAGCTGATCGCTGTTGCCGTCGCCCACGTCACCCAATGCCCCTACTGCATCCGCGGACACACCAAACTTGCCGACCGCAAGGGCGCCAGCAGTGAAGAAGTGATGGAAGCGATTTGGGTCGCAGCCGAGATGCGCGCAGGTGGGGCCTACGCCCATTCGGCGCTGGCGCTGCACGCGCTGAATGACATCAAGCCCCACACGGACAACGGAAATGGGTGACACCGTATGGCAAATACAGGCGAACGGTTGAACTATCTCTCTGTTGACCCGGCTGCTGGGCGGGCCGTGATGGGGATGGAGACCTACGTACACAACAGCGGCCTGGACACGGGTTTGTACGAACTGGTCAAGATTCGCGCGTCCCAGCTGAACGGGTGTGCTTTCTGTCTCGACATGCATTCCCGCGATGCCCGTAGCAATGGCGAAGACCAGCGGCGGTTGGATATTCTCGCCGGCTGGCGGGAAGCCCGCAGCTTCTTCACGGATTCTGAACAAGCGGCGCTGGAGCTGACAGAAGCGGTAACACTGATCGGCGATGATGGTGTGCCCGACACAGTGTGGAATGAGGCAGCGTCCCACTTCACCGACGACGACCTCGTCGCCCTGCTGATGGCCATCGCAACCATCAACGTCTGGAACCGACTGGCCGTCGCCACTCACCAGGCGTTGCCCGACGCGTCCCAGATCTGACTCGCCGCCACTCGACTACGAAGGCGTTGGAGCCCCCCGGCTGCCGGTTTCAGCCGTTTTCCTGATGACGATCCTGCTGACGGTGCTCCTGGTCTGCCAGGTGGACTCGTCGTCGATCCCGCCCATGCAGCAGGTAGTAGAGCTTGTTGCCCTCGGCTTCCTCGGAGAGATCGAAGGACGCCGCGTCCGGGTACTCGTCGCGGACGATAAGGCTCGCACCGGAGAGGCGGGGTCGACCTGTCGGTCGATCTCTGTCGCCCACCCCCGACATCGAGACGGTCCTGGGTCCACCAATCGTCGTGAGTTCAGCTATCGCTGTTGTACGCCACCAGCTCCTGCCCGTGAGCCCACAGTCGCCGCCGCAGGTCCGCAGGCGCGCGGATTTCGACACCCGGGACGGTGACCAGCTGGGAGGCAGCGATTTCGGCGGTTTCCATCCCCAGCTCGAGTTCCATGCGACCATCTGCGATCGTTCCTGACGCGATGGCAGTCTCGGTCGCCGGGCCGGGAACCGCCCGCCGCAGGTCGCTGATCCCGGCGGTCGGGATCGACAGTCGGACACGGGTGGTGCGGATTGCCGAGTCGAACTCCGCACGCGCCGCCGCCCAGTAGTCCGACAGTGAGAACTCGGCGGGTCGCACCGCCCCTTCATCGTGGACCTTCACCCTCTCCATCCGGGAGACCCGGTAGGTGCGAGGCTGCTTCCGGTGAGCCGCGACGAGGTACCAGAGATCGGTCTTGAGCACGAGGCCGAGCGGGTCGAGACGGCGGCTGACGGGCTCCCGGCCGTGCGCTCGGTAGACGACGGTGATTCTGCGCCCGGTCCACACCGCGCGTGAGATGGCGGGGAGCTCGCGGGGCTGCTCCGGAGCGCTGAACCACTGCGTCGCGTCGACGAGAAACCGCTGCCCCACCGTTTCCGCGGCCAGCGCCGCGGAGTCTGCAGCAGCAGTCAGCTTCGCCCGGGCGGACCGGAACTCGGCGATCAGACCGAGCCCGTTGGAGGCCGTCTCACCGATCAGCAGGGCGCGGATCTCAGCGCCCGTCATCCCCGAAACCGGTGAGGACCAGCCCTCGACCATCCCCACTCCGCCAGTCGGACCAGGACGCGTCCAGACAGGGACTCCCATCGCGTGGATTGCGGCGATATCGCGCTGAATCGTCCGCGGGGAGACCTCGTGCTTGGCCGCGAGATCACCGACGGTAGTGCTCGATACTCGAGCGAGCTCCATGATGATCGCCAGCAGCCGCGAGGACTTCACTTGATCAGCGTACGCAATGGCGACAGCGGATGTCGCCATCTGCTGAGAGGCTCTGTTCAGCAGTTCAGCAGTTCAGGCAGGAGAAGACGCAAGGAACAGGAGAGCAGCAATGCAAGGGGCAGCACCGAAGCTCGCAGGCCGAGTCGCGCTCGTCGCAGGCGCCACCCGAGGAGCCGGCCGGGCGATTGCTCGAGAACTGGCGCGCGCCGGGGCGGTGGTCTACTGCAGCGGCCGATCGACCGCACAGGGACCGTCCGACTATGGGCGGAAGGAGACGATCGAGGAGACGGTCGAGCTCATCCGGGCAGAGGGCGGCACCGCCCACCCTGCCGTCGTCGATCACCGCAGACTCGGCGAGGTCCGCTCGCTGATCGAACGCATCGACCAGGACCAGGGCAGGCTCGACATCCTGGTCAACGACATCGGGGGAGAGGCTTACGTCGAGTTCGACATTCCGCTGTGGGAGTTCGACTTCGACAAGGGGATGAAGCTCTTCGACACCGGCTTCACCACCCACCTCATCACGAGTCATTGCGCCTTGGGGCTGCTGACCAGCAGGCCCGGAGGGCTGGTTGTCGAAGTCACCGACGGCACCCGCGCCTACAATTCGACGCACTACCGCTCGACCGTATTCCTCGACATCACCAAGACTGCGGTCGACCGCCTCGCCTTCGCAGAAGGCCATGAGCTGGCGCCGCACGGAGCGACGGCTGTCTCGGTGACTCCGGGCTGGCTGCGATCGGAGATGATGCTGGACCATTTCAACGTCTCCGAGGACACGTGGCGACAGGCGGCCGAGGCGAACCGCGGGAAGACGGACGCCGTGCCGCCGTACGAGTTCGTCATCTCCGAGACGCCGGCGATGCTGGCCCGAGGAATCGTCGCCATGGCAGCTGATCCCGACAGGTCGCGGTGGAACACCACCTCGCTGAGCTCGTTCCAGCTGGCGGAGCACTACGGGCTGACCGATGTCGACGGTTCCCGCCCGGATTCGTGGAGCTTCATCACCGCGATGGAGTCCCGGCCGGTCGCCGAGATCGACGCAGCGGAGTTCCGCTGAGAGGGACTGGACCTGGTTCGGGTCTGTTGCGGACATCCGGTTCGACGATACGGTGATGAGGAAGCGCGGTCACAGAACGTGACCGTGACATTCGCACAGAGGAGGACCCATGCCCCGTCCCGTCACCAACACCGGCAGCGCCGTCTGGAACGGCGATCTCAAGTCCGGCAACGGCACGACTACTCTCGAAACCTCGCAGCTCGGCAGCTTCCCGACCAACTGGAAGGCCCGTTCCGAGGAGTCCGAACGCGGCACCACCTCTCCCGAGGAGCTGATCGGTGCGGCGCTCGCGACCTGCTTCTCGATGCAGTTCTCGAACATGCTCGCCGAGAACGGCACCCCGCCGACCACGATCGAGACCACCGCCAACGTGACCTTCAACATCGGCGAGGGCGGAATCACCGGCATCGAACTCGTCAATTCCTCCACCATCGACGGCATCGAGGACGGGGATTTCCAGCGGATCGCCGGCGAAGCCAAGGACGGCTGCCCGGTGTCGAAGGCGCTCAGTGGTGTGGAGATCACCTTGAACGCCGAACTGGCCTGACCCGGCCCTGCACACCGGCCTGGCCCGGCCCTGTGATCACGAAGGCCTCGGAGTCATTTCCGGGGCCTTCGGCTGTACTGCAGCAGCAGGATTGGAGACGTGCTGAACGCCGAGCGCTCCCTACGCTGGTGGTGACTTCAGCGAAAGAGGCACACGATGATCGATCTCACCCCGCAGGCGACTCTGGTGTCGGAGTTGATCCTCGGAATCTCAGACGACCGGCTCGGCGACCCCACCCCGTGCGAGGCGATGCCGGTCCGGCTCCTCGTGGCTCACATCCTCGGCCTGGCGGTTGCGTTTCGCGATGCAGCACAGAAGATCGACGGACCCACGACGTCGACGCCGCCCGACCCTGCAGGATTGGCGCTTCCCGACGACTGGCGTGAGCAGATCCCCCTCCGGCTCACGGAACTCGCCGATGCGTGGGACAACCAGGCAGCGTGGCAGGGAACCACTCAGGCCGGCGGGCTGACCATGCCTGCTGGTGATGCAGGGCTGGTCGCACTCGATGAACTGGTGCTGCACGGCTGGGACCTCGCAGTCGCGACCAGCCGGCCGTATGCCGTGGAACCGGCGGCACTGGACGCTGTCGAGCAGTTCGTGAGCGCGGTTCCGGACGACCCGGACGCCCGGGCCGGGCTCTTCGGTCCGGTGGTCGCCGTCGATGCGGATGCGTCTCGACTCGACCGGGTGCTGGGACTGGCAGGACGAGATCCCCGATGGACGGCCTCCCGCAGTCGGAGAGCCACGTGAGGCTCAGGATTCCGCTGCGCGCCCGGGGAGCTCAAGGAGCGGGTCTGAAGGTCACGATCCCCGCGGCCAGTCGTCGCGCACCTCGGCCCCGCCTTCGATCACGGTCTCCTCGCCCGGCACCCGCTCGGTCCACGAGTCCTGCGGGCGGTAGCCCAGCTCCAGCATGGTGTTCGTGATGTCCCACCGTCGGTTCGGGTTGTCCGAGATCGCGTAGTAGAGCCCGAAGGTCGTCTCCGCCTCGATCGCCCGCTGGAAGGCGTGGACGCAGTCGCCCGGGCTCAGCCACATCGCGTGCAGCACATCCTCGTCGGCGTCCTCGGGGTCCTCGGACATCCAGCCGATGCGCAGCGCGATGAAGTCCAGGCCGTGCTCGTCGTGGTAGAACCTGCCCAGGGCCTCACCGAAGATCTTCGAGACCCCGTACAGCGAATCTCCGCGCGGCAGCTGATGCGCGTACACCGGCCACTCCTCGTGGCGGTCATACATGCCGAGCGCATGGTTCGAGGAGGCGAAGACCACGCGGCGCACGCCCGCGCTCCGGGCCGCCTCCAGCACATTTCGAGTGCCGATGATGTTCGCCTCGAGCACGGCGTCCCACGACGAGTCCGGGCTCGAGGCGCCGGCCAGGTGCACGACAGTGTCGATCCCATCCATCAGCCGCCGGACCTCGTCGTACTCGGCGATGTCGGCCAAGCGCACCGTCTGCGTCTGCTGGTCGTCGTGCGGGCTGCGCCCGTGCCGGACGACGTCGTAGTCTCCGTCCAGCTCGTCCGCCAGCAGCTGCCCGATGCCGCCTGTTGCGCCGGTGATCAGCACGCGTCGTCGTGTCGTCATAGCTCCATTGTGAGGCCGGCAGCAGGAAAGCGAGACCTCGGCGGCATCCTCGATCAGGAGAACGGACAGGCCGCCGCTCATGAGGCGATGAGGCGGGCATCGCCCTCCTCGTCGCTGAAAGCGTCGGGCGGAGTGTGAGATCGATCCGGCTGTCGAGCCCGAGGACTGAGATTTTCTCTCCCTCGGGCGACTGAGATAGGCTGTCGGACGGCTTCTATTCAGGTCACCCGACCGAATTCCAAGATCTGTGTCCCGAATCCTTGTCCCAACGAGAGGTAAATTGTGAAGAGCTCCGTCGAGAACATCGACCCGACCCGGGTCAAGCTCAGCATTGAAGCGCCCTACGCCGAACTCAAGCCGAGCATCGACGAGGCCTACAAGGAGATCGCGAAGCAGGTCTCGGTGCCCGGGTTCCGCCGCGGGAAGGTGCCGCCGCGCATCATCGACCAGCGGATCGGGCGACCGGCGGTTCTGCAGGAGGCAGTGAATAACAGCCTCGACGACTTCTACCGCAAGGCGATCGACGAGCATGACCTCCGCCCGCTGGGTTCGCCCGAGGTCGAGGTCACTGAGATCCCAGGCCTCGACGGCAAGGAAGAGGGCGACCTCAGCCTGACGATCGAGGTCGACGTCCGGCCCGCGGTCGAGCTTCCGTCCTACGACAGCCTCGAGGTCGAGGTCGACACCTTCGAGGTCACCGACGAGGACGTCGAGGAAGAGCTCGACGCGCTCCGCAGCCGGTTCGGAACCCTGAAGTCGGTGGAGCGTCCCGCGCAGCAGGACGACTTCGTCACCCTCGACCTGACCGCGACCGTGGACGATGAGGAAGTCGACTCCGCCACCGACATCTCCTATCAGGTCGGAGCCGGCACGATGCTCGATGGCATGGACGAGGCGCTCGACGGTCTGTCGGCCGGCGAGGAGACCACCTTCGAGAGCGTCCTCGCAGGCGGCGACCACGCGGGTGAGACCGGCGTGGTCACGATCGTCCTCAAGGCCGTCAAGGAGCGTGAGCTGCCGGAGGCCGACGACGACTTCGCGCAGCTGGCCAGCGAGTTCGACACGATCGAGGAGCTCCGCGAGGACCTGCGCGAGCAGGCTGCCAAGCAGAAGGAGACCGAGCAGGGCGTCCAGGCTCGCGAGAAGGTTCTGGAAGTGCTGCTGGAGAAGCTGGACGTGCCCGTGCCGGCCAAGCTCGTCGAGGACGAGGTGCACCGCCACCTTGAGGCCGAGAACCGCCTCGAGGACGACGAGCACCGGGCCGAGGTCACCGAGGAGACCGAGCGGATGCTGCGCACCCAGTTCGTGCTCGATGCAGTGGTCGAGGCGGAGAACGTCGACGTCTCCCAGCCGGAGCTCATCGAATACATCATCTCCGCGTCTCAGCAGTACGGCATGAACCCGAACGAGTTCGCGCAGGCCCTCGACTCGAACAACCAGGTGTCTGCGATCGTGTCCGAGGTGGCGCGCCGCAAGGCACTGGCCGAGGTGCTCGCCGAGGCCAAGGTCGTCGATTCCGAGGGCAACGCCGTCGATATGACCGCGTTCACCACTCCTCCCGGTGAGGACGACGAGGCCGAGGACGACGCGGCGGATTCCGCCGACGGCACCGACGCAGAGGAGTCCGCCGGCGAAGGCGCATCCGCTGACGCGGGCGGCGAAGGCGCATCCTCTGAGGATCCGCAGGTCGCGGAAACCGCGTCCGAGGACCCCGAGGCGGGAGCGGACGAAGCCGACGAGCACGGTTCCGAGGACTCCCAGTCGGACCCGAAGTCCGCGGAGAAGTCGAAGAAGGACAAGGACTCCGCGAAGTCCTGACCCCTGGTTCGCAGACGGGCGCGGTTCACACCGTGCCCGTCGTGCTTTCCGGACCGCTCCGCGGACGGATCACGCTGAGGGCGAACACCGGCCCGGTCGGGGACTAAATCCCGAGGCGCACCGGTTAGAGTCCAATACAACACCGATCCATACAAGGAGTGAAACGTGAGCACACACGAGTTCGCCTCCCCGGTCTCCGCTAATGGAACCGGTGGGCTGGGCCTCGATGACCACATCTACAACCGCCTGCTCCGCGAGCGGATCATCTGGCTGGGGTCGGAGGTTCGGGACGAGAACGCCAACATGATCTGCGCGCAGATGATGCTGCTGGCGGCCGAGGATCCAGACAAGGACATCTGGCTCTACATCAACTCGCCCGGCGGCTCGGTGACTGCCGGCATGGCGATCTACGACACCATGCAGCACGTCAAGCCCGACGTCGCGACTGTCGCGATGGGCATGGCCGCGTCGATGGGGCAGTTCCTGCTGTCCTCCGGCACCAAGGGCAAGCGCTACGCGACCCCTCATGCGCGGATCCTCATGCACCAGCCGCTCGGCGGCATCGGCGGCACCGCCACGGACATCAAGATCCAGGCCGAGCTCATTCTGCACATGAAGACTCAGATGGCAGAGCTCACCGCCGAGCAGACCGGCAAGTCGCTGGAGCAGATCCTCAAGGACAACGACCGGGACCACTGGTTCACCGCTGACGAGGCCCTCGACTACGGCTTCATCGACAAGGTCATCAGCGGTTCCGAGGACATGTCCGGCGACAGCCCGCTCAACTGAGACACAAGGAGTCAGACGAATGACGAATCTTTCACCCTGGGGCGCGGCCGGCTCGATGCCGACCTCCCGCTACGTGATGCCCCAGTTCGAAGAGCGCACACCGTACGGGTTCAAGCGCCAGGATCCCTACACAAAGCTGTTCGAGGACCGTGTCATCTTCCTCGGAGTGCAGGTCGACGACACCTCCGCCGATGACGTGATGGCCCAGCTGCTCGTCCTCGAATCGCAGGACCCCGACCGGGACATCACCCTCTACATCAACTCGCCGGGTGGTTCCTTCACCGCCCTGACCGCGATCTACGACACCATGCAGTACGTCAAGCCGCAGATCCAGACGGTGTGCCTGGGTCAGGCCGCATCCGCGGCCGCGGTGCTGCTGGCCGCCGGCGCGCCCGGCAAGCGCCTCGCGCTGCCCAACGCCCGTGTGCTCATCCACCAGCCGGCCATGCAGGGGCAGGGCCAAGGGCAGGCGTCGGACATCGAGATCCAGGCGGCCGAGGTGCTCCGGATGCGCACCTGGCTCGAGCAGACGCTGTCGGCGCACTCGAACAAGACGCCCGAGCAGGTGTCGAACGACATCGAGCGGGATCTCTTCCTGACGGCCGAGCAGGCGAAGGACTACGGCCTGGTCGACCAGGTGCTCACCTCGCGCAAGGCGATCCCCGCCTGAGCGTGCAGCGCATGACCGGGTGCGGGGGCTCGCTGAAGTCCCCGCACCCGGTCGTCTCAGCTCGACACACCATCCGCCCCCTGCGCACCCGTGTCAGTGGGATGTGGAATGCTGTTGAGGTAAGCAATTGACTGGGGATACTCTTGGGGTCAAGTGCCCCTCCGAAAGGTTGTGACAGTGGCTCGCGGAACCGAGGGCGCAGATCTGCTCAAGTGCAACTTCTGCGGCAAGTCCCAGAAGCAAGTCCGGAAGCTCATCGCAGGACCCGGCGTCTACATCTGCGATGAGTGCATCGGGCTGTGCAACGAGATCATCGAGGAAGAGCTCAACCAGTCCACCTCGGAGATCGAGCCCAGCGAGCTGCCCAAGCCCCGGGAGATCTTCGACTTCCTTCAGGAGTACGTCGTCGGCCAGGAGTCGGCGAAGACCGCCTTGGCAGTGGCCGTCTACAACCACTACAAGCGGATCCGGGCGCTCGGCGAATCCGCAGACGGCGACGGCGGGGACATCGAGATCGCCAAGTCGAACATCCTGCTCGTCGGACCCACCGGTTCAGGCAAGACCTACCTGGCGCAGACGCTGGCCAAGAAGCTCAATGTGCCCTTCGCGGTCGCGGACGCGACCGCGCTGACCGAAGCCGGCTATGTGGGCGAAGACGTGGAGAACATCCTTCTCAAGCTCATCCAGGCGGCAGACTTCGACATCGAGCGGGCTCAGAAGGGCATCATCTACATCGATGAGATCGACAAGATCGCCCGCAAGTCGGAGAATCCCTCGATCACCCGCGACGTGTCCGGCGAGGGCGTGCAGCAGGCGCTGCTCAAGATCCTCGAAGGCACTCAGGCCTCGGTGCCGCCGCAGGGCGGTCGGAAGCACCCCCACCAGGACTTCATCCAGATCGACACCACGAACGTGCTCTTCATCGTGGCCGGAGCCTTCGCCGGGCTGGAGGAGATCATCGCCTCGCGCAAGGGCAAGCACGGCATCGGCTTCGGGGCCCTGCTGCAGTCCAAGCAGGACGAGGAGGACCTCTTCTCGGATCTGATGCCGGAGGACCTCCTGAAGTTCGGGCTGATCCCGGAGTTCATCGGCCGCCTGCCCGTGCTCGCGACGGTGTCGAACCTGGACCGGGATGCCCTGATGGCGATCCTGACCACTCCCAAGAATGCGCTCGTCAAGCAGTACCAGCGGATGTTCGAGTTCGACAACGTGAAGCTGGAGTTCGAACAGGACGCGCTGGAGGCGATCGCGGATCTGGCACTGCTGCGGGGGACCGGAGCTCGCGGCCTGCGGTCCATCATGGAGGAAGTGCTGCAGCCGGTGATGTTCGACATCCCGAGCCGCGATGACATCGACTCCGTGGTCGTGACCAAGGAGGTCGTTGAGAGCAACGCCGCCCCGACCATCGTCCCCAAGCGCTCCAACGAGCCGCAGCGCCGGCCCAAGTCGGCCTGACTGCCGCGAACGTCGGCCTGACGGCGGAGCATGTCGGCCTGACGACAGTCCAAAGTCGGCTGACCACCACTCGGAGGAGCAGCGGCCTGCCAGCGAAACGGCCCCCGGGAGCATAGGCTCCCGGGGGCCGTCTGACGTCGAACCGTGTTCCTCAGACCGTTTCGGCCGGCTGCACCACGACGAAGCCCGGGCCGTGGAAGGCGAGTTGGAAGCTCTCGCCGGATCCGCGGCCGATGAACGCCCCGAGCCCGACAGCCGCCTTGACGCCGGGCGCGAGGTTCGCCGACCAGCACACGGCGGCCTGCGGGTCGACGAAGGTCGGGGTCCGGGAGCAGTCGAGGATCATCGGATCGCCCTGGCAGCAGATCGCAGCTGTGCCCTGCCCGGACAGCTCCAGGTTGAACAGGCCTGCACCGGAGGCCATCGCGCCCATTCCGCGGACCCTCTTGATGTCCCAGTCGAGGTTCGCGTCGAAGGCGAGGAGGCTCGAGGAATTCACGGTCAGCGCGTCGTGCGGTCCCTCGAGCTGCATGAGGAAGATGTTCGAGGCTTGGCGTGCGAAGAAGACCTCGCCGTGGCCCTCGACCTTCATCATCGGGGTGTCCTCGCTGGTGACAGCCTTCTTGAGGAATTGCCCCACGGAGGTCGAGCCCTGATGACTGAACTCGACGTTGCCCTGGTAGGCGACCATGGCTCCCTTGGTGGCCACCATGGGTGCGTCGGGGGTGATGAGTGTGCGCAGCATCTTGGACGACTGCATCGTCCATCGCTGGTTGATCTCCTGCTCGGCATTGCGCTTGGCAAACAGTTCGCTCCGCATGGGACTCCTCGGGGTAGAAACGACGGAGGGGAGTGTGAGGCCTGCTCACACTCCCCACATTAGATCACCGGCGCGCCACGGCGCGCCCGATGTCAGCCGCGGCGTCGGTCCTGCTCAGGCCATTACTGATTCTGCTCGGCCGTCGCGAACTCCACCGCCGACAGGACGATCCCGTCCTCGTCCCCGCCGGTGCGCAGCTCCCAATCCCGTACACGGCCGGCAGCGCGCAGGTCACCCTCGGCCTCCCGAACAGCTGCGATGACGCGCCCGGGAGCCGTCAGCACCGCCGAGGCGATCTCCGTCTTCTGCGAGATCTTCGCCTCCGTCTTCGACCGGCGCACCTCTCCCAGCACCGAGGCGACGTCGGCGAGCATGTCGGCGGGCGCCTCGGGAGCGGGAGTGGCCTCTGCTGTGGGCCAGGCGGCCCGGTGCACTGACCCGGACTGCCACCAGGACCACACCTCTTCGGTGACGAAGGGCATGATGGGGGCGAAGAGGCGCAGCAGCACCTCGAGGGCGGTCGCCAGGGTCACGTGGGCCGACAGCTGAGCCTCCTGGCCCTGCGCGCCGTAGGACCGGTCCTTGACGAGCTCGACGTAGTCGTCGGTGAACTCCCAGAAGAAGGTCTCGGCCGTGCGCAGCGTGTGGGCGTAGTCGTAGTCGGCCATGTACTGCTCGCACGCGGACACGGTCGACTGCAGCGAAGCCAGCAGCGCCCGGTCGAGCGGAGCGCTCACCTGGTCGAGCCTGCCCGCGAGCTCGGCGTGCACGCCCTGCGCGAGCGCGAACTTCGAGGCGTTCAGCAGCTTCATCGCCAGCCGCCGCCCGATCTGCATCTGGGAGACGTCGTAGGCGGTGTCGGCGCCGAATTTGGCGCTTGCGGCCCAGTAGCGGACTGCGTCCGGCCCGAACCCCGGCTTGGACTCGGCGAGGATATCGCTGGGCACGACGACATTGCCCTTCGACTTCGACATCTTCTTCCGGTCCGGGTCGAGGATCCAGCCCGACAGCGCCGCGGCCGTCCACGGCACCGAGTCGTTCAGGGAGTTCGCGCGCACCACCGTGGAGAACAGCCAGGTGCGGATGATGTCGTGTCCCTGCGGACGGAGGTCGAACGGGAACACCCGCGCGAAGAGGTCCTCGTCGCGCGACCAGCCGCCCACGATCTGCGGTGTCAGCGAGGAGGTCGCCCAGGTGTCGAACACGTCGGGGTCTCCCGTGAAGCCGTCCGGCCGGTCACGCTGCTCGGGCGAGAATCCGGCGGGAGTCTGCGCCTGCGGATCGATCGGCAGCAGGGAGTCATCCGGCACGAGGGGGTCCTCGTAGTCCGGATTGCCATCCGCATCGAGGCGGTACCACAGCGGGATCGGCACGCCGAAGTAGCGCTGCCGGGAGACCAGCCAGTCCCCGTTGAGCCCCTCGACCCAGTTCTCGTAGCGGGAGCGCATGAACGCCGGGTACCAGGTCAGCTCCCGGCCGCGCGCGATGAGCTGGTCGCGGAGCTCGCGGGAGCGGCCGCCGTTGCGGATGTACCACTGGCGGGAGGTCACGACCTCGAGTGGCTTGTCGCCCTTCTCGTAGAACGGGACCGGGTGCGTGATGGGCTCCGGCTCTCCGAGCAGATCACCGGATTCGCTCAGCAGCTCGGCGATGTCCTTGCGCGCGGTGAAGGTCGTCTTGCCCGCCAGCTGCTGGTAGAGCTCGGCGGCGTCGGGTTTGGGGGAGTTCGCGACCCACTCCGGGGTCTCCCGGCTCAGGCGGCCGTCCCGGGTGACGACGGCGCGGGTGGGCAGCTCGAGCTCGCGCCACCACGTGACGTCGGTGAGGTCGCCGAAGGTGCACACCATCGCGATGCCGGTGCCCTTGTCCGACTTCGCCAGTTCGTGCGCTCTGACCTCGATCGAGACGCCGAACAGCGGCGAGACCACGCGCGTGCCGAAGTAGGGCTGGTAGCGCTCGTCATCCGGATGAGCCACCAGGGCGACGACCGCCGGGATGAGCTCCGGTCGGGAGGTCACGATGACGATCGGCTCGACGGAGGTGTCGGCGGTGCCGTCGGCAGCGGCGGGGAAGAACGTCACCTTGTGGTAGGCGCCCTCGCGCTCCCGGTCCTCGAGCTCGGCCTGGGCGACCGCGGTGCCGAAGGTGACATCCCACATGGTCGGCGCATCCGCCGAATAGGCGTGGCCGCCGGCCAGATCGGCGAGGAAGGCGCGCTGGGAGACCGCCCGCGAGGTGTCGTCGATGGTCCGGTAGGTGTACTTCCAGTCCACCGACAGTCCCACGTTGCGGAACAGGTCCTCGAAGACCTTCTCGTCCTCGGCGGAGAGCTGCTCGCACAGCTCGATGAAGTTCTGGCGAGAGACCGGCACGAAGTCGCGCGCGTTGCGCGGTGCCTTGGCCGGCGGCCGGAAGTCCGGTTCGTAGGCCAGCGAGGGTTCGCAGCGCACTCCGTAGTAGTTCTGGACGCGCCGTTCGGTGGGCAGGCCGTTGTCGTCCCAGCCCAGCGGGTAGAACACGTTCATGCCGGTCATCCGCTGGTAGCGGGCGATGATGTCGGTCTGGGTGTAGGAGAAGACGTGCCCCACGTGCAGCGAACCCGAAGCGGTCGGCGGGGGAGTGTCGATCGAGTAGACCGCGCCGCGGTCGGTGCTCCGATCGAAGGCGTAGACGTCGCTCTCACCCCACTTCCGGTCCCATTTCTCCTGAAGCCCTTCGAGGGCGGGTCTGTCGGGAAGGTGCACCGTGTCGTGTGTGCGTGAGGCAGGTTGAGTCATAGTAGTCGATTTTCGCACCCGGGTGCGTACAAACCAAACCTGTCGCCCGCTGTCGTCGGCCCGTCATGCCCGGCCTCACCCGCCTCGGACGCGGAACGAGCGACCACCGGTGAGAGGGCCGTGCCAAGATTGGGGCATGCGACTCCTTGCGCGACTGTTCGGGCAGGTCGGGGACCACAACCCTCCTCCCACGGCCACGGGGTGGATGAACCCCGCACGCTCGCTCGCCATCATCGCGGTGGTCGCGATCCACGCGATCGGCGACACCGTGGAGACGCGCTACACCGACTTCGGGACGAGCGTGTGGTGGCTGGCCAACGCCATCGACTCCGCAGCGCGCTGGTCGGTGCCGGTGTTCCTGATGATCGCCGGCGCCCTCGCGCTGGATCCCGCTCGCGGGGTCCGGCCCCGGACGTTCTTCGTCAAGCGGGCCTACCGCATCGGCGTCCCGCTGGTGGTGTGGACCGTCGTCTACGTCCTGTTCCGTCTGTACTACATGGGCGGACGGAACACCGACTGGGACCCGATCGCGGCGATCGTGTCGGGGTCCCCGTTCGTCCAGCTGTACTTCCTCTACGTGCTGGCCGGACTGACGCTGCTGACCCCGTTCATGCGGCTGCTGTCCACCCACGGGTCGCGCCGCCTGCAGTGGGCGACCGCACTGATCCTGCTCGGCATCGGCATGGCCGACGAGGTCTTCACCGCCGTCTTCGGCATCGGGGAGCTCAACGCGGCCACCCGCTTCCTGCCGATGATGGGCTACTACGTCCTGGGCTGGGTGATGCGCGACTGGCTCCTGACGAGGCGCGAGGCGGTGCTCACCTGGGTCGTCTTCGCGGCCGGGCTGCTGGCGACATTCCTGTGGGCCGGGTTCGGCCTGGGGGAGAAGCCGTGGAAGTTCTCCTACGCGTACCTGTCGCCGTCGGTGGTGCCGATGTCGCTGGCCGCATACCTGCTGCTGCACCACCACATGCGCTCCGGGTTCACATGGCTGCACCGACTGTATCCCTACTCCTTCGGCGTATTCCTGCTCCACCCGCTGCTGCTCTTCCCGATGCGCGAGGTGATCGGCGGTCCGTCGAGCCTGGGCGACGTCGCCCTGCAGGGCCTGGTGATGCCCCTGGTGTACACACTCGTATGCGCCGCGATCACGGCAGCGGCCCTGAAGATCCCGGTCGTGCGCGCGGCGTTCGGCGCAGGTGCACCGTCGCGCGGGCTCGGGCGACGGGGAGGACAGCGCGACGGCCGGTCGGCGGCGGACCGGCCCGACGGCGAGCGATGAGCATCGGTGCTGGTCCGGGATGATCGACACCACTAAGGTGGGAGGCGATCGCGGAAGCCGAGCGATCGCGGAAGCCGGCGGCCGGAGTCGCAGGCCGGTGATCACGCACCAGCGACGTCAGCAGCGCCAGGGCCGGCCGCGAGCAGTGCCGGTGACAGCCGCGAGCTATGCCAGTGACGATGGCCGATCCGACCGATGGAGGGAACATGACGACTCTGCGAGCAGTCGTAACAGGAGCCAGTTCGGGAATCGGCGCCGCGACAGTGCGGCGCCTGCGCGCTGAGGGCTGGGACGTCGTCGCGGTGGCTCGGCGGGAGGAGAACCTCCGCGCACTTGCGGAGGAGACCGGTGCCGAGGTGGTCGTCGCCGACGTGACCAAGGACGAGGACGTCGCGGCCATGGCCGAGCAGGTGCTGGCGGGCGGACCGGTGCATTCGCTCGTGGCGAATGCTGGCTTCGCGCTGGGCACCGACACCGTCGCCGAATCCGATATCGGCGACTGGCAGCAGATGTTCGACGTCAACGTGCTCGGCGTGGTGCGCTCGGTCCAGGCGCTCCTGCCCGCGCTGATCGAATCCGGCCGCGGCGACATCGTCGTGATGTCCTCGACCGCCGGGCATCAGGCCTATGAGGGCGGCGGGGGATACGTCGCCGCCAAGCACGGCTCCCACAGCATCGCGGCCACCCTGCGCCTGGAGCTGGCCGGCCGGCCCGTCCGTGTCATCGAGATCGCCCCGGGCATGGTCGCCACCGACGAGTTCTCGCTCAAGCGCCTGGGCTCGAAGGAGAAGGCCGACAAGGTCTACGAAGGCGTGAAGAACCCGCTGACCGCCGACGACGTGGCCGACGCCGTCGTCTACACGCTGACCCGCCCCCACCACTTCAACGTCGATCTCATGGTGATCCGCCCCATCGCGCAGGCCGCTCAGCACAAGGTCGCCCGCAACTCGGGTCTCTGACTGGACTCCGCTCAGCCGGCGCCGACGCTGTGGGCGCAGGTCAGCCGACGTCCGCGGCGCACCGGAAACCGATATGGGTCGCAGCGGTGTCGCGGTCCTGGGGCTGTCGGGCGGCCGGCCGGTAGCGCAGGCAGTATTCGGGCGCGCACAGGTGCGAGCCGCCCTTGACGACGAGGGCGTCCTGCGCCCGTTCCACGCCGCGGTTCGGCGAACGCGGGTCGACGGGCACGCAGCAGGGCGATGCCGCCGCCGCGGGGTGCTGGGCAGCCCACCGGTCGGCGGTCCACTCCCAGACGTTGCCGATCAGGTCGACCAGATGGCAGCCGTTCGCGGGAAAGCTGCCGACCGGAGATGTTCCGGTCCAGCCGTCCTCGGCCGTGCTGCGGTACGGGAACGGTCCCTGCCGGTCGCGGTAGCATGTCGGATGTCGATCCTCGTGAGAGACAATCGGCCCTCGTGGGATCCGATCCGGAACGGACAGTGGGGGATGCCAGGCGATGACACACGAGACCGAGGCGCGCAGCGTCGGATCACCGGACGATCCGCCCGAGAACGCCGGAGCCCAGGGAGCGAACCGTGGCGGCGCGGCCGAGGACCCGGACCGAGGCTGGCTGAGCAGACGGCTGCTGCCGGACGGGGAGGATCCCGACCCCCGCATGACGCTGGCCAACGAGCGCACCTTCCTCGCATGGATCCGAACAGCGCTGGCCTTCCTGGCCGGCGGAATCGCCCTGGAGGCGTTCGCAGTGGACGTCTTTCCATCCCCGATCCGCACCTGGCTCGCCATCGCGGTCGTCTGCATCGGGCTGCTCATCGCCGCCGGGGCGGCGTTCCACTGGCTGCGGATCGAGCGGGCGATGAGGATCGGCGGCCCCCTGCCGCTGCCGGCGATCGTGCCGCTGCTCGGAGCGGGAGCGACCGTCGCATCGTTCATCACCATCGTCCTCTTCCTCGTCGAGTGAGCGGGCAGATGACCCGCCTCCACAGCGATCCCGGGCTGCAGCCGGAGCGCACCGCGCTGTCGTGGGCCAGGACGACGGTCGCGTTTCTGGTCACCAGCGCCATCTTCCTGCGCTGGCTGCCGCACTACGGACTGCTCAGTCTGGTGCCGACGATGCTCGCGGCCGTCGCGGCGCTCGCGATCTACCTGCCGCAGCGGCGCCGCTACGCGCAGCACTCGCGAGAGCTGGAGCACGGAGGCCTGCAGGCTGATCCGGTCGCCGTCATCTGGATGACGGCGGTGCCCGTGGTGCTCGGCGCCTGCGGGCTGGTGCTCATGGCCTCCGCCCTGTCCGAGCAGCTTTCGCGGATGCGCTAGACTGGGTGATTGCGACGATCCGGCCATCACCGGGGAGCATCCGGAAGAACAGCAGCTGCTGCGGGCGCCATTCCGTCCAGCAGCAGGTGCCCAGTAGAACCGGACGGGTGGGTCCGTCACAGCCCGTCGAATGAGCGATCCGCGGCGTCGGGAAGTCCCGGCAGCCCGCGGATAAGCGGGGTGGTACCGCGGCAGTCCTGTCGTCCTCGCACGGACTCCAACCCGATCACCACGCAAGGGACGCTCATGACGGATCAGATCTACCCCAAGCGGAGCACCTCCGCCTTCGGCCTCACCTCCTCGCCCGACTTCCCTGCCATCGAAGTCGACGTGCTGGACTTCTGGCAGCAGGACGGGACCTTCCAGGCTTCGATCGACAACCGTGAGGCCGGGACGAACGGCGAGAACGAGTTCGTCTTCTACGACGGCCCGCCCTTCGCCAACGGACTGCCGCACTACGGCCACCTCCTGACCGGCTACGTCAAGGACGTCGTGCCGCGCTACAAGACCATGCAGGGCATGCGGGTCGAGCGCAGGTTCGGCTGGGACACGCACGGCCTGCCCGCAGAGCTGGAGGCCGAGCGCCAGCTCGGCATCACCGACAAGTCCCAGATCACCGACATGGGCATCGCGGAGTTCAACGCCGCCTGCCGCGCCTCGGTCCTGAAATACACGGATGAGTGGCAGGAGTACGTCACCCGCCAGGGCCGCTGGGTCGACTTCGAGAACGACTACAAGACGCTCAACGTCGAGTACATGGAGAGCGTCATCTGGGCGTTCAAGCAGCTGTGGGACAAAGGCCTGGTCTACGACGGCTACCGCGTGCTGCCGTACTGCTGGCGCGACCAGACGCCGCTGTCCAACCACGAGCTGCGGATGGACGATGACGTCTACAAGATGCGCCAGGACCCCGCCGTGACCCTGGGCTACAAGCTGCGCGACGCCGACGAGTGGGTGCTGATCTGGACCACCACGCCGTGGACCGTGCCCTCGAACCAGGCCGTGGCCGTGAATCCGGACGTCGACTACGTCGCCGTCGTTCCCGAGCAGGAGACCGCCGCCGAGGCGTTCGCCGGCAAGACCTTCATCCTCGCCAAGGCCCGCCTGTCGGCCTACAGCCGTGAGCTGGGCGAGCACCCGCAGGTGCTGCGCGAGTTCAAGGGCACCGAGCTGCTCGGCGCGGCCTACGAGCCCCCGTTCCCGTACTTCGAGGGGAAGCAGGACGAACTCGGGCAGAACATGCACACGATCCTCGCCGCCGACTTCGTCACCACGGACGACGGCACCGGAATCGTCCACCAGTCGCCGGCCTTCGGTGAGGAGGACAAGGCGCTCACCGACACGTACGACATCAGGGCGGTCCGTCCGGTCGACGACAGCGGCCGCTTCGAGCAGCCGGTCGACGACTACGCCGGCGTGCAGGTGTTCGAGGCCAACAAGCAGATCATCGCCGACTTCAAGCACCACACCGGGCCGCTGGCCGGGCGCAGCGCCCTGCTGCTGCGGCACGAGACCTACGAGCACTCCTATCCGCACTGCTGGCGCTGCCGGACACCGCTGATCTACCGGGCCGTGTCGAGCTGGTTCGTCAAGGTCACCCAGTTCAAGGACCGCATGGTCGAGCTCAATGAGCAGATCACCTGGGTCCCGGAGAACGTCAAGCACGGACAGTTCGGCAAGTGGCTGGAGAACGCCCGCGACTGGTCGATCTCGCGCAACCGGTTCTGGGGCTCCCCGATTCCCGTGTGGGTCTCCGATGATCCGGACCACCCCCGCGTCGATGTCTACGGCTCGCTGGCCGAGCTCGAGGCCGACTTCGGCAGGCTGCCGCTCAACGAGAAGGGCGAGCCGGACCTCCACCGGCCCTTCATCGATGAGCTGACCCGCCCCAACCCGGACGATCCGACGGGGAACTCGACCATGCGCCGCGTGCCCGATGTCCTGGACGTGTGGTTCGACTCCGGCTCGATGCCCTACGCCCAGGTCCACTACCCGTTCGAGAACCGCGAGTGGTTCGACAACCACTACCCGGGCGACTTCATCGTCGAGTACATCGGCCAGACCCGCGGCTGGTTCTACACGCTCCATGTGCTGGCCACCGCGGTGTTCGACAGGCCGAGCTTCCTCACCAGCCTGTCCCACGGCATCGTGCTCGGCTCCGACGGTCAGAAGATGTCCAAGAGCCTCCGCAACTACCCGGACGTCAACGAGGTGCTCGACCGCGACGGCTCCGATGCGATGCGCTGGTTCCTCATGTCGAGCCCGATCCTGCGCGGCGGCAACCTCGTCGTCACCGAGCAGGGCATCCGGGACGGCGTCCGCCAGGTCATCCTGCCGCTGTGGAACGCCTGGCACTTCTTCGCCACCTACTCCAACAGCGCCGATTCCGACACGGGCGACACGACCGGCTACTCCGCGCAGCCGCGCTACGAGTCCGGCCAGGTCCTCGACCGGTACCTGCTGGCCAAGACCCACGACTTCATCGTGGAGTTCGCCCGCCGCATGGACGGCTACGACATCTGGGGCGCCTGTGAGCTCGCCCGCGAACACCTCGACATGTTCACAAACTGGTACGTCCGCCGCTCGCGGCGCCGGTTCTGGGACGGCTCCGCGGCGACCCGCGAATCCTTCGACGTCTACTTCACCTGCTTCGAGGCGTTCCTCCGGGCGGCGGCCCCGCTGATCCCGTTCACCATCGAGGAGATCTACCGCGGACTGACCGGTGAGCGCTCGGTGCATCTGCAGGACTACCCGGACGCCTCCCTGTTCACCGCCGCTCCGGAGCTGGTTGCGGCGATGGACCGCACCCGGGACGTGTGCTCGACGGGCTCCAGCCTGCGCAAGGCCAACCACCTCCGGGTCCGCCTGCCGCTGTCCGGACTGACGGTGGCCACCGACACGGCGCTCGGCGAGGAGTTCACGTCGATCATCGCCGATGAGCTCAACGTCCGGTCGGTGACCGTCCTGCCGCTCGACCAGGCCAAGGCCGCCGGCTTCACTCTTGAGCAGAAGCTCACCGTCAACGCCCGTGCCGCAGGCCCCCGCCTGGGCAGGGACGTGCAGCAGGCGATCAAGGGCTCGAAGACCGGCGACTGGTCGGCGACCGACGGCGTCGTGACCGCCGGCGGCATCGAGCTGCAGGAGGGGGAGTACACCCTGGAGGAGATCGCAGACGCAGGCGACACCAACGCCGCGCTGGCCGTGATGGACTCCGGGTTCGTCGCCCTGGACACGACGGTGACGCCGGAACTCGAATCCGAGGGCGTCGCCCGCGACACCGTGCGCGCCATCCAGAACGCCCGCAAGCAGCTCGACCTCAATGTGTCGGACCGGATCGCGGTGACGATCTCCGCCCCGGCCGCGGCGCTCGAGGCGCTGCAGGCGCACACGGACCTGGTCAAGGGGGAGACGCTGACG
Organism: Brevibacterium daeguense; assembly: GCF_021729135.1. GTDB lineage: Bacteria > Actinomycetota > Actinomycetes > Actinomycetales > Brevibacteriaceae > Brevibacterium > Brevibacterium daeguense. The sequence goes on along the minus strand of NZ_JAJTWW010000007.1, from coordinate 157,187 downwards.
GTCGACCTCGTCCTCACCTCCGAACCGGTCGCCGGCAGCGAATCAGTCTTCCCCGCGACCGAGGTGCACGAGGACGCCGTCCTGCAGGTGGCCCGGGCATGAGCGAGGACACCCGCCCGACCGGCGACGGCGCTGTGGACCCCGACTACAGCGGCACGGACCGCGCGGCCGGCGCCCCTGCCGAGCCCAGCCCGCTCGCCCCGCTCCTGCCCGACGACCCCGATGCCGCCGAGATCGCGGACGCCGGCTCCGAGGAGCCGGAGCCGCTTCCGGCGGCCCCCCGCGGCACGCCGGAGCTCGCCCGGGTCTATGCCGCGCTGCTCGCCCGCCAGGGCGAGACGAAGATCGAGCCCCGACTCGACGCGACCCGAAGGGCCTGCGAGCTGCTGGGAGACATCCACGCCTCGGCGCCGGCGGTGACGATCACCGGCACCAACGGCAAGACTTCGACCGCCCGCATGGTGGACGCGCTCCTGACCGCTCACGGCCTGCGGGTGGGCCGGTTCACCAGCCCGCACCTCCATCGGGTGACGGAGCGGATCTCCGTGGACGGCGCGGAGATCGACGAAGCCGTCTTCGTGCGGATCCACGACGAGATCGCCCCGGTCCTGGCCATGGTCGACGGCGAGCTCGAAGCCGCCGGCCGGGCAAGGCTCACGTTCTTCGAGGCACTCACGGTGCTGGCCTTCGCGGTGTTCGCCGATGCGCCGGTCGACGTCATGGTGCTCGAGGTCGGGATGGGCGGCGAATGGGACTCCACGAACGTCGCCGACGCCCAGATCTGCGCCTTCACCCCGATCGGGCTCGACCACATGGTCCACCTGGGACCGGATCTCAGCACGATCGCGGCCACGAAGGCGGGCATCCTCGATCGGAATGTCCAGCCCAGTCCGGCCCCGCACCCGGTCGCGGTGATCGCCGAGCAGGAGCCGGAGGCGGCGGCCGAGCTGCGTTCGCAGATCGCCGTCCGCAACCTCACGTCCGCATGGGCGGGGGAGGACTACGCCGTCGTCGAGCGGACGAAGGCCGTCGACGGTCAGCTGCTGACCATCCGGGGCGTCCGCGGCCTCTACTCCGACCTGTTCCTGCCCCTCCACGGGGCCCACCAGGCGCGCAACTCCGCGCAGGCGCTGGCGATCTGCGAGCTGTTCCTCTCCGACGGCGAGCAGGCGCTCGACGCCGGAACCGTGGCGGAGGGCTTCTCCCAGATGGACTCCCCGGGCCGAGCGGAGATCCTGCGCTCGGAGCCGACGGTGCTCGTCGACGGCGCCCACAACCCGGCGAGTGCGGCAGTGCTCGCGGAGACGGTCGCGGAGGCCTTCGACTTCCGCGAGGTCGTCGCTGTGCTGGCGATGTTCGCCGACAAGGACCCGCATGGGGTGCTCGAGCATGTCAGCCGCTTCGCCGACCGCGTAGTGGTCACGGAGACGCTGTCCGAGCGCGCCCTGGACCGGCAGGAGCTGGCAGCGGCGGCGGCGGAGTGGTTCGACCCCGACGACGTGCTGGTCGAGGCCGACATGAACTCCGCACTCATGCGCGCCGTCGACCTGGCGCTCGAGGACGGGGAGCCGGGGGTGGGGATCGTCGTGACCGGATCCCTGCTGACGGTGGCCGAGGCCCGCACTCTGCTGGGCAGGAAGGACGAGCAATGAGCGCTCCCGCCGACGCCGGCAAGTCGAAGATCCCGCTCCTGTGCGGAACAGTGCTGATCTCCGAGGTCCTCGTGATCTACTTCGCTGCGCTGACCGGTTATGGCCTGCGCCCGGTTTCGCTGGGCTGGCTGCTGGCGGGCGCCTCGGTGCTGGCTCTGCTGTGCCTCGTCGCGGCTGCCCTGCTGCCGCGGCGACGCGGGCAGAACCGGCCGGGAATCCTGCTCGGCTGGATCGCCCAGGTGCTCATCACCGCCGGCGGATTCATCATGCCGTCGATGTTCTTCGTCGGCGCGGTGTTCGCGGTGCTGTGGGGCGTGGCCGTCTACCTGGGACGACGGATGGACCGCGAGCTGACCGAGTGGGGCGGCTGAGCGCATGCCTTAGACTGTCCCCCGGACTCCACGGCCGACCGGAATTCGCGTCGGCTCCGGACTGCACCGCGGACTGGCCGCCAGAACCCTCCCCAACCGGCTCCGGCGCCAGATCGCATCGCCTACACATCGAGGAGAACCAGTGAGCGAACGCACTCTTGTGCTTGTCAAGCCCGACGGCGTCGAGCGCGGCCTGATCGGTGAGATCGTGTCCCGGATCGAGGCCAAGGGCTACGCGATCGAGCGGCTGGAGCTGCTGAAGGCGCGCAACGATCAGCTCGCGGCGCACTACGCCGAGCACGAGGGCAAGCCGTTCTACCCTCCGCTCATCGACTTCATGTGCTCGGGTCCGCTGGTTGCGATCATCGCCTCCGGCGAGGGCGTCATCGCCGGGTTCCGCTCTCTGGCCGGAGCCACCGATCCGACAGCGGCGGCACCCGGCACCATCCGCGGCGATCTGGCCCGCGACTGGGGCACCAAGGTGCAGAAGAACCTCGTCCACGGCTCCGATTCCCCGGAGTCGGCCGCCCGCGAGATCGCGATCTGGTTCCCCGAGTCCTGATCTGCCGCCTGCAGCTCCGGCCCCCGCCGGGACTTCGTGCCGCCCAGCGCGCGGAGTCTCCCGACGGGGGCCGCGCTCGTCCCCGGAGATCGCGGGGCAGACCCGCCGGCCGGTCAAGGGATCGCGGGTCGGTCAGGGACCGCGGGACGCTCTGGAGACCGCGGGACGGTCAGGGGACCGGGGGACGGTCAGAGTACCGGGGGGACGGTCAGGGGAGCCGCGACTCGGTCTCAACGAAGCAGGGATCCGAAGAACGTCCAGAACTGGATCACCACGCAGGCGAAGATCACAAACAGCCACAGCAGGGAGATCAGCAGCGAGTTCGCCGCGAACACGCGGATGAAGGCGTTGTCGCGCACGCGGGCGCCGAAATTCCCCGCCAGGGCGTTGTAGCCGGTGACCACGCAGAACATCGGAATCGTCACGGCCCACACCACCATGCACCACGGGCAGCCGATCCCGATCCGGTAGATCGACGTGTAGAAGAGGTACATCACCAGGACGGTGCCCAGCAGGAGGCCCGAATTCAGGCCGAGCATCACCCAGCCGGGGATCCGCGTGCGGGAGATGAGCAGCACGCCCAGCAGAAGCGGGAAGATGAATGCGGCGATTCCCAGGAACTGATTGGGAAAGCCGAACAGCTGCGACTGCGGGTACGCCATCACCGAACCGCAGGAGAAGAACGGGTTGAAATCGCAGGACAGCTGCGCGGAGGGATCCTCGAGCTTCCTGACCTTGTCGATCGAGAGCTCGAATGACGCCAGAAAGCCGATGACCGAGGCGACGACGAGGAACACGCCGAGGCTCACCTCGCCCATGAACCAGGGTCGGGGCGCGATCGTCGCCTCCTCCGTGCCCTCGGCGCGGTCTTCGGTCAGGGGCAGCGATTCGCGGGTGCTCACCGAATCAGCATGCACCGATTCCGCCGCGGGCACAAACAGTGGGCAGGTCCTCCGAGCACTGTCTCCGAGCGGCTTCCCATCGTCGGATCAGCGGTCTGACAGCCAGCCTGTGACATAATGGCCATGGCGACCAGTCGTACACACCCGACAGGTCTCCCGCTTCCACCGAGCCGAGTGCGACCTCTGGCAGGTAGCAAGACGAAGCGGCATGCAGCAGGCCACCGCGCCGGTGCTCATCGCGCGAGCCGCAGCATGCGATTACAGGCTTTTCGCTCCGAGTGGGAACTCGGACACCGTCGGACCCGTTGCGCGGATGAGTAGGTGTGCCACCCGTCGCGCGGGACTAGGAGCACTCAGAAGATGACGAATACACCGGACGATCCTCAGGATCCCACAGCGGCGATCCTGGCCGATCTCGAGAGTCTGCGCGCCTCCCGCGAGCGCCAGCAGGCCGAACGCGCAGTCGACGAGGACGTCAGGGCGCAGCTCGACTCCATCGCGCAGGCGGCAGAGTCCCTGCGCGAACCCGCCGAGTCCCAGCAGGAAAGCCCTGAGAGCCGATCCGCGGAAGCGGGGCAGGAAGTGGACGCGCCCGAGCCGCGGGCGGCTCGCTCAGCAGTGGCCAACCGCGGCCTGATCTTCGAATCCGCGATCTCCCGCTCGACTCGCGACAGGGAAGCGGGAGCCGCTGAGGACTCGCGGGACGACTCCCAGCCGATGGCTGCCCGACACGAGGCGCCGTCGCCTCAGGTCGACCCGCGTAACCCCTTCGCCTTCAATCGCTTCCGGTCCGCGGAGGAGGAGCCGGTGGCCTTCGCCCCGGCCGCGATCCCCGCGGGCGGCGGCCTGCTGTTCCAGCCGCCCCAGGCCGAGCTCGCCGAGCAGGTCGACCCGGACTGGAGCGCGGAGGACGATTACGACGACGAAGAGGACTACTTCTCCGCGGATGGCGATGACTCCGGCTACGGCGAGTCCGACTCGCAGTCAGACGAGTCCGATGCCGCGGAGGGAACAGGATCCGAGAGCGGACTCGGCTCCGAGGATTCCGCGCAGGACGGCGACGCAGAGGCGCAGCCGCGCAGGCGGCGCCGTGGGGGTCGGGGACGGCGCTCGCGCAGCCGCGATCAGCGGGACAGCTCCTCCGGAGACGACGAGCAGGGTGACACGGGGTCCGGTCGGGAAGCACACCGGGAGACTGGCGCCGAGGCCTCGAACGACGACCGCCGCAGCGGAGGTCCGAAGAGCAGCGACCAGCACGGGGCGCGTGAGTCGGACGACAGCGATTCCGCTCAGGGTTCAGCGGAGGACTCCTCCGACTCCGACGACTCCGGTTCCAGCAGGCGCCGGCGTCGGCGCCGCAGCCGCGGGTCGAATGGCTCGCAGTCCTCAGCGGGCGCGCAGTCTGCAGCGGGTGCGCAGCAGAGCGCCGGGTCCGACGACAATCAGGTCACCGGAGTCAAGGGGTCGACCCGGCTCGAAGCCAAGCGCCAGCGCCGCCGGGAGGGCCGAGAGGCCGGACGACGCCGCCCGATCATCACCGAGGCCGAGTTCCTGGCCCGTCGCGAATCTGTGGAGCGGACCATGCTGGTCCGCGAACAGGACGGTCGCACCCAGCTGGTGGTCCTCGAGGACGGCATCGCCGTCGAGCACTACCTGAGCGAGGCGAAGGCGCACGCCTCGCTGATCGGCAACGTCTACCTCGGCAGGGTGCAGAACGTGCTGCCGAGCATGGAGGCCGCGTTCGTCGACATCGGCAAGGGGCGCAATGCGGTCCTCTACGCCGGCGAGGTCAACTGGGACGCGCTGGGCATGGAGGGCAAGCCGCGCCGGATCGAGCTTGCGCTCAACGCCGGTGATCCCGTGCTCGTCCAGGTCACGAAGGATCCGGTCGGACACAAGGGCGCACGGCTGACCGCGCAGGTCTCCCTGCCGGGCCGCTTCCTCGTCTACGTTCCCGGCGCGTCGATGACCGGCATCTCCCGCAAGCTGCCCGAGAACGAGCGCCAACGGCTCAAGAAGGTGCTGCGCACCCTGGTGCCGGATTCGGCGGGCGTGATCGTGCGCACAGCGGCCGAGGGCGCCTCGGAGACCGAGCTCGAGCGCGACGTGGAACGGCTCTCGAAGCGCTGGGAGTCGATCGAGAAGAAGTCGACCTCGACCAAGGTGCAGGCCCCGCAGCTCCTCTACAGCGAGCCGGACATGACGGTGCGGATCATCCGCGATGTCTTCAACGAGGACTTCAGCGCGCTCGTCGTCGACGGTGATTCGGCCTGGGACACCATCCACGAGTACGTCGAGGCGGTGGCGCCGGACCTGCTTGACAGGGTCCGCAGGCACGACTCCGACGCGGACCTGTTCGACGAGTACCGAGTGAGCGAGCAGATCGAGAAGGCACTCGACCGCCAGGTCGCGCTGCCCTCCGGCGGTTCGCTCGTCATCGACCGGACCGAGGCGATGACCGTCATCGACGTCAATACCGGCAAGTTCACCGGCTCCGGCGGCAACCTCGAGGAGACCGTCACCAAGAACAACCTTGAGGCGGCAGAGGAGGTCATCCGCCAGCTGCGGCTGCGCGACATCGGCGGCATCATCGTCGTCGACTTCATCGACATGGTGCTCGAATCGAATCGCGATCTGGTGCTGCGCCGCCTGATCGAGTGCCTCGGACGCGATCGCACCAAGCACCAGGTCGCGGAGGTCACCTCACTGGGGCTCGTCCAGATGACCCGCAAGCGGATCGGCACCGGGCTGGCCGAATCGCTCGTGCAGGCAGGGGAGGACCTGTCCGGGCGCGGACTCCTGCTGCCGGGCACGGAGCCCGATCAGAGCGGCCAGGGCGGCTCGCGCTCCGGTCGCGGGCGCAGGCGCCAGCAGGACAATCGCAGGAGGCCCGCCGTCGACGATGACAAGCAGGACGTCTCGCGCTCCGCTGTCGCGGCGATCGCCAAGGCGACGCTGAAGAAGGACGAGCCGCAGACGCCCGCGCCGCCGGAGGACTCCGCTGCGGAGCAGGGCACTGCTCCGGAGTCGGCTCAGTCCACGGATCAGCAGCCGTCGGACGATGCGGCGGATTCCGCAGAGCAGCAGAAGCGCGACGGTCAGGGCCGGACCGGCAGGTCCCGGCGCGGCTCGCGGGGCCGCCGCTCCGAGCGGGCCCAGGCAGCCGCGACTGCCGGTCCGACCGACGCGACTGATTCCACCGACGCTCCTGAGCGCGAATCGAAGGCGGCGATCACCGCGCCCGAGGCGGCTGAGCGTGCCGAGGTCGATCGGAGCGATTCGAAGGCGGAGATCGCTGAGCCTGCGACCGCGCGTCCTGCTCCGTCCGCTCCACCCGAGCCCAGTGGTCCTGCGCCGCTGATCATCGGCGCCGATTCCGAGACCAAGGTCCAGGTCGTGGCCCCGACGGAGGAGCCGGCCGTGGCCGAGCCGGATCACGCGGACTCGGAACCCGCCTCGGCTGCGGACCGGTCGACCGGATCCGAGGAGCCGGCGTCGGACGACGCGGCTTCGGATGACACCCGACCGGTGACCGAGGAGAAGCCGCGCGAACCGGCTCCGCCGATCCTGATGCTCGGCATGGACAGCTGACCTGAGTCCGGCCGGGCTGCGGAGCGCCTGACCACTCCGCAGCGCCTCGCAGTCCACCCGCCGGCGGGGGCACAAGCCACTCGCCGGTCGGGCACAGTCCATCCGCTGACCGGGGCAGACCGACCGTCTGCCCCGGTCAGCGGCCTGCGGAACACCGCACAGACCTGCTGCACGCGATTGATACTCGTCGTGGCGGTTACGCATTCATATGTGATGCGGGTAACATTTGCGTCACTGTTCTCCCCAGGGCAGCGCTGGAGCTTGATCCAGCTCACATTCTGCGGAAGTTTAAGTGACCATGAACTCACAAACCGAACAGGTCGACCTCGTTGCTTCCGGGCTGTCAGGCGTCGAGGAAGCCGTCGACAGCTTTCTGGCCCCTTTCGTCACCGCGTTCTCCAACATCATCTTCTTCCCTGTCGCAGTCGGAGACTTCAGCTTCCCGATCGTGGTCGCGTGGCTGATCATCGGCGCGCTCGTCTTCACCTTCTATTTCGGCTTCGTCCAGTTCCGGGGCTTCAAGGTTGCGCTTGAGGTGGTGCGCGGAAAGTACTCCTCGAAGGACGACCCCGGTGAGGTGACCCACTTCCAGGCTCTGGCGTCCGCGCTGTCGGGCACCGTGGGGCTGGGCAACATCGCCGGCGTCGGTGCCGCAATGGCAATGGGCGGGCCCGGCGCCACCTTCTGGATGATCGTCGCCGGACTGCTCGGCATGGCGACGAAGTTCACCGAATGCACCCTCGGGGTGAAGTACCGCGCGATCGACGAGGACGGCATCGTCCACGGTGGCCCCTTCAAGTACCTGCCCGTGGCCTTCCGCCGCTTCTCCAAGCCCGTCGCGACAGTCCTCACCGGGCTGTTCGCGATCGCCATCCTCCTCTTCGGCGTGGCCGGCGGCGGCATGTTCCAGGCCAATCAGACCTTCGCACAGGCCAAGAATGTCACCGGCGGTGCGGACGGGCTGCTCGGCGGACCGTGGGCAGGGCTGATCGTCGGCGTCATCATCGCACTCCTCGTCGGCCTCGTGATCATCGGCGGCATCAAGTCGATCGCTTCCGTGACCGACAAGCTGGTCCCCGGCATGGCGATCTTCTACGTTCTGTCCTGCCTGATCGTGCTCATCGCCAACGCCGGGAACATCATCCCCGCGTTCGGCGCGATCATCCAGGGTGCCTTCAACCCGCAGGGCATCCTCGGCGGCATCCTCGGCGTGATGATCGTCGGCTTCCAGCGGGCGGCGTTCTCGAATGAGGCGGGCATCGGCTCGGCTCCGATCGCCCACGCCGCGGTGAAGACCCGGCGGCCGGTGTCGGAGGGCTTCGTCGCGCTGCTGGAGCCCTTCATCGACACCGTGGTGATCTGCACCATGACCGCACTCACGATCATCATCGCCAACCAGCCCTCCTTCGGCGAGGCGCAGGCGGAGTACGTGGAGACGGGGCTGTCGCCCGACGGGGTGACGCTGGTCTCCGACGCCTTCTCCACAATCACCGGCTGGTGGCCGATCCTGCTGGCGGTCGCGGTGGCCCTGTTCGCCTTCTCCACCCTCATCACCTGGGCGTACTACGGGGAGAAGGCCTGGCATTACCTGTTCGGTCGGCGCAGCAGCACGGACATCGTCTTCCGACTCATCCTGATGATGTTCATCATCGTCGGCTGTGTGGCGACCTTCGGCCAGGTCATCAACTTCGCCGACGCAGCGCTGTTCATGTGCGCCTTCATCAACATCCTCGGCCTCTACATCCTGATGCCGGTGGTCAAGAAGGAGATGAAGAAGTACCTGGCGGACCGCAAGGCGGGCACGCTCCACGAGCTCGGCGCCGATGACGAAGCCGACCTGCACCGCATCCGCACGGAGCAGGGCAACCTGTGACCGCATGAACGCGCAGCAGTTCCGCGCGAAGAGCAGCGGCAGAGGCCGGGACCCGGGGTTCCGGCCTCTGCCGCTGTCTCATGCGCCGGTCGAACACCTCAGATCGCCGCTGAGGCGCGATCCGGTCGTGACTGCCCGATTCCGGGCTCCGGCACGACTATTGTGATGCTCATGGTGCCGAAGTCCACAGCCTCCCAATCACCCGCCGTCATCACCGATATGACCGGTCCGCTCCGACGTCTTGCGAAGGCCTGCGGCGTGCAGGCCGAGTACACCTCTGCCGAGGGGGAAGCCGTCCAGATCTCCGACGACACCCTGTCGAAGGTGCTCGCTGCCCTGGGCATGAGGTGCACCACCCGCTCGGAGGTCGAGGACAGTCTGCGCGCGCTCGCCGATCAGCGCTTCGACCGCGCGCTGCCGCCCTTCGGCCACCAGTTCTCCGGCGACTCCGCGGCCGTGGACTTCACGCTGCCGGAGGGTGAGCGCTTCGGATTGACCCTGACGACGGAGAACGGACTCCGGGTTCAGCTGCAGGATGTCAGCGGTGTGACTGCGACCCGGACGGTGATGGCCGACTCCCGTCCCCAGCTGCGTCAGGTGCGCAGAGTCAGGATGCCCGCGGACCTGCCGCTCGGCGAGCATCTGCTGACGCTGACCAGCGGACACACCGTCGACACCATGCCGTTCATCGTCGCTCCGCGGCAGGTGCCGACCGTCGATGAGGTGACCGCTGCCGGCACGGCTCCCGGACTGGCGCCGCGGCGCCCCTGGGGCCTGACCGTTCAGCTGTACTCGGTGCGCTCCCGCAGCTCCTGGGGCATCGGGGACTTCGGCGATCTGCGGGATCTGATGGCGATCGGAGCAGAGCAGGGCGCGGACTTCGTCCTGATCAACCCGATCCATGCCCAGGCCCCGGTGCCGCCGGTCGAGAACTCTCCCTACCTCCCCTCGAGCCGGCAGGCGATCGATCCGATCTACATCCGGGTCGAGGACATCCCGGAGGCCGGACAGCTCGACGGCGACCAGCGCCTGGCGATCCAAGCGCTGGCCCGGAGGTGGGGCAAGCCGAACGTGTCTACCGATCAGATCGACCGCGACGGCGTGCTCGAGGACAAGCTGGCCGCGCTCGAGGTGATGCACGAGGTGCCGCTGGGCCCGGCTCGCCGCAAGCAGCTGGCGGCCTTCAGCGCCGCCGCCGGCGAGGGGATGCGCAGCTGGGCGATCTTCAACGCGATCTGCCGAGAGGCCGCCAAGGGCGGCGCGAAAGCACGCCGGGCTGCCAAGTCACTGCAGCGCGCGGAAGGGGAGGCGGTGCGCATCCTGCCGTCGGGTGCTGCATGGCCGCCGGAGATGACCGGTCCCGCGGCGGAGGCGGTGCGGGAGTTCGCTGCAGAGCACTCCGCCGAGATCGACTTCTGGATGTGGACCCAGTTCATCGCGGCCGAGCAGCTCAACGCTGCCCAGCGCACCGCGCGGGAGCTGGGCATGCGCATCGGCCTCGTCACGGATCTGGCAGTCGGGGTCGCCGGCGGCGGGGCCGACTCCTGGGCACTGGCCGACTACCTGGCGAAGGATGTCACGGTCGGCGCCCCGGCCGACTACTACAACCAGCAGGGCCAGGACTGGTCGCAGCCGCCGTGGCACCCTGTCCGGCTGGCCGAAGCCGGCTACCGGCCGCTGCGCGATCTGTTCCGCACCGCGTTCACCGGCGCCGGGGGCATCCGGATCGACCACATCATGGGCCTGTTCCGGCTGTGGTGGGTGCCCCAGGGCAACCTGCCGCGCGACGGCGCCTACGTGGGCTACGATTCCGAGGCGATTCTGGCAGTGCTCGCGCTCGAGGCTCACCGCGCAGGGGTGATCGTCATCGGGGAGGATCTGGGAACAGTCGCCCCGGGCGTTCGGGAGCGCTTGGCCGAGCTCGGGGTGCTGGGCACCTCGGTGATGTGGTTCGAGCAGACGGAGGACGGGCTGACCGATCCGCGCGACTATCGCGAGCTGAGCTTCGCGACTCTCAACACGCACGACATGCATCCGACGGCCGGCTACCTCAACCTCGAGGACATCGAGCTGTCCGAGGAGCTCGGACTGCTCGACGACGATCCTCACGACGTCTACGCGGCTGAGCGGACCAACCGCCAGAACATCCTCAAGACCATCGCCGAAGCCGGCCATCTCCACCCGACCGACACCATGGTCGGCACCCTGGAGGAGCTGTGGCCGGTGGTCCTGGGCCTGCACGGCTACTTGGCGGGCACCTCGGCGCAGCTGGTGGGTGTGGCACTGACCGACGTGGTGGGGGAGACGCGGACCCAGAACAAGCCCGGCACCTCGGACGAGTACCCGAACTGGACCGTGCCGCTGGCCGATCTGGCAGGACGCCCCGTGGTGCTCGAGGACCTCGACGGCGACGAGCGGCTCACGGCGATCGCTCAGATCATGAACGGCGACGGGGCCGCGGAGCCGATCTTCGACGCGGACGGGGAGGTCACCGGTGCGAGGCCCGGTGCTGACGCGGCCGATCCCGTGTTCGGCGACGCTGAGCCCGCGGATAGGATGGGCGGCGGTTCCGGGCGTGGTGCCCGGCCCGCCGGCAGGATGCCGGACCGGACCGCTGACGAACTCGACGAGGACGCCCATGAGCGCTGAGATCCCTGAAGAACTCGCCCGGCTGCGCGGCAGCATCGACAACATCGACGCCGCGCTCGTCCACATCCTCGCCGAGCGCTTCAAGCTCACCGAGCGCGTCGGCGAGCTCAAGGCCCGCTGCGATCTCCCCGCCGCTGACCCCGCCCGCGAATCCCGTCAGGTCGACCGGCTGCGCTCTCTTGCCGCGGAGAGCAACCTGGATCCGGAGTTCGCCGAGAAGTTCCTCGCGTTCATCGTCGCCGAGGTGATCCGCCATCACGAGCGGATCGCGGAGGAGCACCGGGACCAGCACTGAGGGCGTGGACCGCGCGGCCGCCGCGTACCGCCTGCCGCCCCGCCGATTCCCGGCGGGCGCAGGTCAAACGCGCTCGGCGCTGATTTTGCGGCGTGCTCCTGCCCAGGGTAAGATAGCAGGTCGGTGCATAAGCGCCACGGCAGATTCATCCTCGCAATGGGTTCGCCGCGACCGGGGGTCTCCTCTCGTCGCTGCAGGCCAAGGTTGAGTCGCCGTTCCGAGTCGGAGCAGCGCCTCAGCTGCACGCGCAGAACAGGAAAAGGGGTTCGCACATGGCGTATGCCATCGTCCGTGCCGGCGGCCATCAGGAAAAGGTCAGCGTCGGCGACATCATCACCGTCAACCGAATGAAGGCCGAGGCCGGCGACACCGTCGAACTCGCCGCTGTGCTGCACGTGGACGGCGACACCGTCACCCACGAAGCCGACAAGCTTGCCAAGGTGAAGGTCTCTGCTGAGGTCGTCGACGAGCTTCGCGGGCCGAAGATCGTGATCCAGAAGTACAAGAACAAGACCGGTTACAAGAAGCGGATGGGTCACCGTCAGGATCTCACCCGCCTCAAGATCACCGAGATCAAGTAAGCACCCCGGACTTTCGCAGGAGATTGAACTATGGCAACCAAAAAGGGCGCGAGCTCCACTCGCAACGGTCGTGATTCCAACCCCAAGCGCCTCGGCGTGAAGCGATTCGGCGGGCAGGTCGTGAATGCCGGTGAGATCCTGGTCCGCCAGCGCGGCACCAAGTTCCACCCGGGCGCCAACGTGGGCCGCGGCAACGACGACACCCTGTTCGCACTGGCTGCGGGCACTGTCGAGTTCGGCGCGAAGCGAGGCCGCAAGGTCGTCAACATCGTCGCCGGCTGACTCAGCTTCCTCACCTCGCAGCGAGGTGATACCACGAGAATGGGGTGGGCCTTCCGGGCTCGCCCCATTCCCGTCTCCACCCCCGGCTCCGGTGGGGCATTCCACCAGTTCCCTTCCACACTGAGGACGGCCATGGCCACAGAGTTCATCGATCGCGTCACCCTGCATGTCTCAGCGGGTAACGGAGGCAATGGATGCGTCTCCATCCGCCGTGAGAAGTTCAAGCCGCTGGGTGGTCCCGACGGCGCGGACGGCGGCGACGGCGGTGATGTCATCCTGCTCGTCGACGACCAGACGACCACGCTGCTGCCCTATCACCGCAGCCCGCATCGCTCGGCTCCGAACGGAGGGATCGGCAGGGGCGATCTGCGCCACGGCGCCGAGGGCGAGGACCTCATCCTGCCGGTGCCGGTCGGCACAGTCGTCAAGTCCCGCGACGGGCAGATCCTCGCGGACCTCGTGGAGCCCGGAACTCGGTTCGTCGCCGCCGCCGGCGGGCGCGGCGGCCTCGGCAATGCGGCGCTGGCCTCCGCCAAGCGGAAGGCGCCGGGTTTCGCGCTGCTCGGCGAGCCCGGAGAGACCCGCGATCTCATCCTCGAGCTCAAGACGGTGGCCGATGTCGCGCTCATCGGCTTCCCCTCCGCAGGGAAGTCCAGCCTGATCGCTGCGCTGTCGGCCGCCCGGCCCAAGATCGCCGACTACCCGTTCACGACCCTGGTGCCCAACCTGGGCGTTGTGGAGGCCGGTGACGTCCGCTTCACCGTCGCCGACGTCCCCGGCCTGATCCCCGGCGCCTCCGAAGGCCGCGGCCTGGGCCTGGAGTTCCTGCGCCACGTCGAGCGCTGCGCCGCGCTGGTCCACGTCGTCGACATGGCCACCTGGGATCCCGGCCGCGACCCGGTCTCCGACCTCAGAACCATCGAGCAGGAGCTCGCGAGCTATGAGGTCGATGTGGCCCACGGCGGCGACCTGCTGCCGCTGACGGAGCGCCCGACGCTGGTGGCGCTCAACAAGATCGACATCCCGGACGGGAAGGACCTGGCCGACATCGTCCGCCAGGATCTCGAGGAGGCCGGGTATCGCGTGTTCGAGGTCTCCGCAGTCAGCCGGGAGGGCCTGCGCGAGCTGTCCTTCGCGATGGCCGAGATCGTGTCGGCCGAGCGTCACCGCAGGGACACCCGGCCGGTCGAGCGCGAGCGGATCGTGATCCGCCCGCGCGCCGTCGACGACGCCGGCTTCCGCATCGTCGAGGAGAACACTCCAGAAGGCCCGATCTTCCGAGTGCTCGGCGACAAGCCTGAGCGCTGGGTGCGGCAGACCGACTTCTCCAACGACGAGGCGGTGGGCTACCTCGGTGATCGCCTGGAGCGCCTCGGCGTCGAGAAAGAGCTGTTCAAGGCGGGCGCCGTCCCCGGCGCCACCGTCGTGATCGGCCCCGACGACGGCGTGGTGTTCGATTGGGATCCGACCATGGTCGGCGGTGCCGAGCTGCTGGGCTCCCGCGGCAGCGACCTGCGCCTGGACGAGTCCGGCCGCGAGACCCGCAAGGAGCGCAAGGCCGCTTTCCATGATCGGATGGATGCCAAGGCCGAGGCGCGCGCTGAGCTCGAGGCCGAACGGCTCGCCGAGCGGCGGGCCCGGGAGACCGGTCGATGAGCGCCGACGTCGGCACGGATCGGGCCGGGCTCGAGGCGACACGGGCTGCTGTGGCAGGGGCGAAGCGCGTCGTCGTCAAGGTGGGCTCCTCCTCGCTGACCTCGGTCGCGGGCGGACTCCACGAGGACAACCTGCGCGCGCTGACGGACGTCCTCGCCGCTCACCGCGGGGCCGGACACGAAGTCATCCTCGTGTCCTCGGGTGCGATCTCGGCCGGACTGGAGCCGATGGGTCTGCCCAGGCGACCCAGGGATCTGCCCACCCAGCAGGCCGCCGCCGGAGTCGGGCAGAGCCTGCTGATGGCCGCGTACACGCAGGTGCTGGCGGCTCACGGCGTGGTGCCCGCCCAGGTGCTGCTCAGCGCCGACGACCTGATCCGGCGCAGCCACTACCGGAATGCGCAGCGGGCGATCGACCGGCTGCTTGCGCTCGGGATCATGCCCATCGTCAACGAGAACGACACCGTCGCCACCCACGAAATCCGGTTCGGCGACAATGATCGTCTGGCCGCGCTCGTCGCCCACCTGGCCCACGCCGACGCGCTGGTGCTGCTGTCGGATGTCGAGGCGCTCTACACCGCACCGCCCGGCAATCCCGGGGCCCGCAAGGTGTCCTTCGTCTCCGGTCCGGAGGAGCTGGCCGAGGTGGGCATCGGCGGCGTCGGGGCCGCGGGTGTCGGCACCGGCGGAATGCTCACGAAGGTGCAGGCGGCGACCATGGCCGCCGATTCCGGCATTCCCACAGTTCTGACCTCCACTCCGCTCGTCGCCGGTGCGCTGCGCGGCGCGCCGCTGGGAACGTATTTCGCGGTCACCCACCGGCGCCGCCAGACGCGGCTGCTGTGGCTGGCGCACCTTGCGCAGACCCAGGGCACCGTCCACGTCGATGCCGGGGCCGAGCGCGCGCTGGTGCGGAAGGGCACCTCGCTGCTGGCCGCAGGCGTGTACGCCGTCAGCGGTGAGTTCGAATCCGGGGATCCGGTCGACGTGGTGGGCCCGAGCGGGAATCTGATCGCCCGGGGGATGGCGAACTTCGCCGCCTCCGAGCTGCCCAAGATGTTCGGCAAGTCGACCGACGAACTTGGAGACAGCTACGGCAGCGACTACCGTAAAGAAGTCATCCATCGAAATGACCTCGTCCTGACGGGCGCGGTGTTCTGAGAAAGCACGATATGACGGACAGCTCCACCCTGATCGCCGAGATCGACCAGAAGACAGTGCGCGGCGTGACCCGCATCGTGCGCGCCTCGAAGGCGGCATCAGCAGAACTGGCCACCGCCTCCACCGCGATCAAGAACGCAGCGCTCGAGGCGATCGCCCGGGCCCTGGAGGAGAACACCGCCGACATCATGGCGGCGAACGCCGAGGACATCGAGACCGCCCGCATCAAGGGCACCCCGGAGGCGATGGTCGACCGGCTGACGCTGACGGAGGACCGGATCGGCGCGATCGCCTCGTCGGTCCGCGAGGTCGTCGGCCTGGCCGACCCGGTCGGTGAAGTGCTGCTCGGCCGCACGCTGCCCAATGGGATCGTGCTCCGCCAGGAGCGGGTGCCGATGGGCGTGGTCGGCGCCATCTACGAGGCACGGCCCAATGTCACCGTCGACATCGCGTCGCTGGCGCTCAAGAGCGGCAATGCCGTGGTGCTGCGCGGCGGCTCCGCGGCGCGGTCCTCGAACACCGTGCTGATCGCGCTGCTGCGCCAGGCTGTCGCGTCGGCGGGGCTTCCCGCCGACTCGGTCGCGGGCATCGACGAGTTCGGCCGGGACGGCGCCAAGGTGCTCATGCAGGCGCGGGACTACGTCGACCTGCTGATCCCGCGCGGAGGGGCCGAGCTGATCTCGACCGTGGTCCACGAGTCCATCGTGCCGGTGATCGAGACGGGGGTCGGAATCGTCCACATGTTCCTCGACGCCTCCGCACCGCTGGGCATGGCCAGCGAGCTCGTGCTCAATTCGAAGACTCACCGGCCCAGCGTGTGCAATGCGCTGGAGACCCTGCTCGTCCACGAGAAGGCCGCCAAGCGGGTGCTGCCGAAGATCCTCGGCCGGCTGGACGAGGCCGGCGTGATCATCCACGCCGATTCCGACGTCGCCGCGCTGGCGCCGGACGACGTGAAGATCCGGCGGGTGACCCGCCGGGACTGGGCGAGGGAGTACCTCGGGCTGGAGCTCGCGGTGAAGATCGTGCCCGGGATCGACGAGGCGATCGAGCACATCCGCGCCTACTCCTCAGGCCATACCGAGGTCATCGTCACCAACGAGCTCGACAAGGCGGAGAAGTTCGTCTCCGCGATCGACGCGGCCGCCGTGGGCGTGAACGTGTCGACGCGGTTCACCGACGGCGGTGAGTTCGGGCTCGGCGCCGAGGTCGGGATCTCGACCCAGAAGCTGCACGCGCGCGGCCCGATGGGCCTGTCGCAGCTCACCACCACGAAATGGATCATGCGCGGCAGCGGGCAGACGCGAGCGTAGATCCACCCCGCACGGGGCGCCTCGGCATGTCCGAAGCAGGCGCGCCGTGGAGTTCATGAGAAACTGTTCAGGAAATAGCGGATCGACCCATGCGGGTCGTCAGACAAGGAGCACTGAGTGAAGACCTCGATCTTGCTGGCACAGGCCGAAGAAGCCCATCACACCGTCGTGGAGATCCCGATGGATCCGATCTGGTACGGCGTGATCACGCTCGCGGTCTTCCTGTTCCTGATGTTCGTGACGATGTCGTGGAAGGGCATCTCGCACCGCCACTGATATGAGCTTCGCCTCCCGACGGGTCGGTGTCATGGGCGGCACCTTCGACCCCATCCATCACGGCCACCTGGTCGCAGCCAGCGAGGTTGCGGCCAAGTTCGCGCTTGACGAGGTCGTGTTCGTCCCCACTGGGCGCCCATGGCAGAAGCACGCGCGTGAGGTCACCCATCCGGAGCATCGCTACCTGATGACGGTGATCGCCACCGCCTCGAATCCCCGCTTCACGGTGTCTCGCGTCGACATCGACCGGCCGGGGGAGACATACACCATCGACACGCTGCGTGATCTGCGCGAGGTGTACGGTGAGGGAACCGAGCTGTTCTTCATCACCGGAGCCGATGCGCTGGCCCAGATCATCACGTGGAAGGACGTGGATGAGCTGTTCTCGCTGGCGCACTTCGTCGGCGTCACCCGGCCCGGCCACGAGCTGTCGGGCGCCGGCATTCCGACAGCCGGTCTGAGCCTGCTGCAGATCCCCGCGCTGGCGATCTCCTCGACGGACTGCCGGGAGCGCGTGGAAGACGATCTGCCCGTGTGGTACCTGGTGCCCGACGGTGTGGTGCAGTACATCGCAAAACACGAGTTGTACAGGAGTGAACATGGCTGAGCAGTTCATGACGCGCAGAGAGCGCCGAGAGGCGGAGCAGCGCGCAGCAGCGGCCGCCGCGGCTGCCGGCCAGCAGGACGTGGTCTCCGCCGAGGCGCCGCAGTCGGAGCAGCCCCGTCCCGGTGCTGCTCCGGCACAGTCGGCACCAGCACAGTCGGCACCAGCACAGTCGGCACCAGCACAGTCGGCACCAGCACAGTCGGCACCGGCACAGTCGGCACCAGCACAGTCGGCACCAGCACAGTCGGCACCAGCACAGTCGGCACCAGCACAGTCGGCACCAGCACAGTCGGCACCAGCACAGTCGGCACCGGCACAGTCGGCACCAGCACAGTCGGCACCAGCACAGTCGGCACCAGCACAGTCGGCACCAGCACAGTCGGCACCAGCACAGTCGGCACCAGCACAGTCGGCACCGGCACAGTCGGCACCAGCACAGTCGGCACCAGCACAGTCGGCACCAGCACAGTCGGCACCAGCACAGTCGGCACCAGCACAGTCGGCACCAGCACAGTCGGCACCGGCACAGTCGGCACCAGCACAGTCGGCACCAGCACAGTCGGCACCAGCACAGTCGGCACCAGCACAGTCGGCACCAGCACAGTCGGCACCAGCACAGTCGGCACCGGCACAGTCGGCACCAGCACAGTCGGCACCAGCACAGTCGGCACCAGCACAGTCGGCACCAGCACAGTCGGCACCAGCACAGTCGGCACCAGCACAGTCGGCACCGGCACAGTCGGCACCAGCACAGTCGGCACCAGCACAGTCGGCACCAGCACAGTCGGCACCAGCACAGTCGGCACCAGCACAGTCGGCACCAGCACAGTCGGCACCGGCACAGTCGGCACCAGCACAGTCGGCACCAGCACAGTCGGCACCAGCACAGTCGGCACCAGCACAGTCGGCACCAGCACAGTCGGCACCAGCACAGTCGGCTTCGGCACAGACTGCTCCGGATGCGTCGTCTGTGGTGCCGCCGGTCGCGATCCCGCCGGCTGCGGTCGGGTCAGGGCAGAAGCCGACGGCTCCGACGCCGGGAGCGGGTCGGCCGAAGCAGGGTGCTCCTTCTCAGCCCGAGCAGAAGCGCCCCGCGGGTCAAGCGAATTCGGTCCAGCAGGCGAGCACTCCGAACGCGAACGCCGCTGCGCGCGGAGCCGGCTCGAGCGCAGCGCCGACGGTGAATGCGGCCCCCGTCGAACCCGTCCGGCATGAGCGCGGTCCACTGGCCTCCGACCACCCGCAGCGGGAGGCGGACCCCATCGACGCCGCGGACGCCGTCAGTCTGCGGCCCGGAAAGGACGGACTGCCGCACTTCTCGAGCCGCGCCGAGCGCAAGCGCTACCTGCGCGAGCACGGCCTGCTGCCCGCGCCCTCCGACGCCGATGAGGGACCGGAGACTGCCGCCGACGACACCGCCTCGGACGGCCCTGCCTCCAACGGTCCTGCCTCGGACGGCCCTGCCTCCAACGGGCCAGCCTCGGACGGCCCTGCCTCCAACGGGCCAGCCTCGGACGGCCCTGCCTCCAACGGGCCAGCCTCGGACGGCCCTGCCTCCAACGGGCCAGCCTCGGACGGCCCTGCCTCCAACGGTCCTGCCTCGGACGGCCCTGCTTCGGACGGCCCCGCCTCCGACGGCCCTGCATCGCCTGCCGCCGCGCCCGGCCGGGGAACCACTGGGAAGGCGGCGGGACGAACCTCCGCCGAGAAGCCCGCCCAGCGGCCCGCTGCGGTCGCGCCCGCACAGCCGTCTCCGGCGGATAAGCAGCGCCCGAAGTCCGCTGGGAGCAGAGGGCCAGCAGCCGGCACCGCGCCGGCGCCCAGCGCGAGCGAGCCGAAATCCTCTCCGGCGGTCGTGCATCCTGCCGATCTCACCGCCCGACGGCAGTCCGCAGGCTCCGCGAACCCGGCAGGGACTTCGACACGGGTCTCCGCCTCCGCAGGAGCGGCAGATGCCGACCCTGCCGGACTGGAGGCAAGCACAGCGGCACGCACCGATCGCACCGCCGGCCGCGGCCGGCGCGCCCCGGTGGTGCCGCCGCCCAACACCGCAGGCATCCGCGTGGTCACGGGAGCGTCCTCGCTGGCACGCACGCAGGCCGCGATGGACGCCGCCCGGCTGGCGGACGAGGCCGAGCAGTCGGGACAGAGGGGCCACGCAGGCACGGGCGCAGCGGCAGCCGAACAGCGTGAGACCGGCACCTCCGGCGGGGCGGCGGCTGCGAGAGCCGATTCGCAGCCTGCAGGCGAGTTCGCCGGCGATGACGACCAGCGCCTGCGCATGAGCGCGGCACATCCGCCCACTCAGCCGATCGACTCCGTCTCGCTCGACGCCGATTCCGATGACGACGCCGCGCTCACCGAAGAGGTCTGGGAGCTGCCCGGCTCCGGCGAGGATTCGGCCGAGCCGCCCGCGCCGCCGCTCAGCGCCCGCGACGTCACCGAGCAGGACGGAGAGATCCTGGTCGGCGATCGGCCCTCCGCGCTGCCCTACATCCTCCTCGGCGTCGCCGGCGCCCTCGCACTGGCCCTTGTCATCATCGGCCTCGTCATGCTCTTCTGAAGTCATCCTGACCGAAAGGACCTCCGTGCCGGCCACTCCAGACGCCACCGCACTCGCCCGCTCCGCCGCCCGTGCGGCGGCCGACAAACTGGGCACCGACATCATCGGCCTGGATGTGAGCCACCAGCTCGCCCTGACCGACATCTTCGTGATCGCCTCGGCAGCCAGCGAACGCCAGGTCGGGGCGATCGTCGACGCAGTGGAGGAGACTCTGCTCCTGGAGCACGGCGCGAAGACGATCCGGCGAGAGGGCCACCGGGAGGGCCGGTGGGTGCTGCTGGACTTCAGCGACATCGTCGTCCACGTCTTCCATCAGGACGATCGCGAGTTCTACGCACTCGAGCGACTGTGGAGCGACTGCCCGGTCGTCGATCTCGAGCTCCCCGCCGCCGAAGGCTGAGCGGGGACCCATGGTGGCGAAGATCGTGCTGTGGCGCCACGGCCAGACCGATTACAACGCCGAAGGGCGCTTCCAGGGGCATGCCGACATCCCGCTCAACGACACCGGACGAGCGCAGGCCCATGCGGCAGCCTCCGTGCTGGCCGGCTTCGGCATCGACCACATCATCTCCTCGGACCTGGCTCGGGCCCATGAGACGGCGGAGATCCTGTCCGAGCGCATCGGGGTTCCCGTCGAGAAGAACTCCCTGCTGCGCGAGATCTCCGTGGGCGAATGGCAGGGGCGGACCCGCGAGGAGATCGCCGCGCTCTGGCCCGACCAGCTCGCGGCCTGGTTCGCAGGAGTCGACATGCGGCCGCCCGGCGGCGAGAGCCGCAGCGAGTCCGCGGCTCGGGTGACTGCGGCCATTCGCGAGATCGTGGCATCAGCAGGCGAGGACGAGACCCTGGCGATCGTCGCCCACGGAGCCGTGCTGCGCGGCTCCGCCGAGGTGCTGCTCGGGCTCGATGGCGACGACGCCGGCTATCTGGGCGTGATGGCCAACTGCGGCTACGGAGTTCTCACTCCCCGCCGCAGCTCGTGGGTGCTGCGCGCGTGGGGGATCAGCTACGATCCCGCCACAATCGCCTAGCCAGCTCCAACAGCTCCTGCGCCGAGCGGTCCCAGGAGAACTCTCCGGCACGGACGGGGGCCGCGGCGGCCCGCGCAGCCCACGCCTCGGGATCCGCCAGCTTGGACACGGCCCGAGCGATGTCCGCCGGATTGCGGGGATCGAAGAACTCGGCGACTCCTTCGGCGAGCTCGCGGAAGATCGGCAGGTCGCTGACGGCGACCGGGACGCCACGGCTCATCGCCTCGATGACCGGAAGCCCGAATCCCTCGTCGAGCGAGGCCGTGACGAGCGCGGTGGCCGAGTCCAGCAGCTCGTGGTATTCCGCATCGCTGACTCCGTGGTGGAACACCACGCGGGCACGGTCGGGGACGAGCGCCCGGAGCGCACGCTCGCGGGCCGGCTCGATGGCGCTGGTCAGGTGGAGCGTCCATCCCGGCAGGTGGGCCAGAGCCCGAACGAGCGCCTCGACGTTCTTGTACGGCAGGAACGCTCCCATGTAGACCAGGGACCGCGCGTCATGGCCGCTGCCGCGCTGCGGCATCGGATCCGGCGGGGAGCCGGCGTTGGACACCACATGGACCGGACGGTCGGTGAGCCGGTGCCGGTCGACGAGTTCTGCGGTGGTGCGGCTGACGACGGCGACCGCATCGGCCCGGTCGAGCAGCACACGCTGCGGCCAGTATGCCCTGTGGTACAGCCGCCATGCCCCGCGTACGAGGGCCGGAAGGTCGCGGGGCGGCTGTGGATGCGAGTAGTAGATGAGGTCATGCAGGGTGAGGATCAGCGCATAGTCGCGCCCGCAGGAGCCCATCACCTGCATCGTTGAGAACACCACATCGGCGCCCAGCGCATTGAGCCTCCGGGCGATTCCGAACTCCGCGGGTGACACCGGGTCGCCCAGCACCACATACTCCGTGTCGGGCAGCAGTGCGAGCTGGGCCTCGTCGTGGATGATGGCGACGACTTCGACATCGGTTCCGCGGGTGAGCCGCAGGAGCGCTGCCAGCAGCTCCGATCCGTAGCGGGAGATTCCGTCATGCCGCTCGGTGCGGGTGAAGCGCGCGTCGAAGAAGAACCTCATGGTCGTCCAGCCTAGCCTCATCGTTTTGGCGTGGATCACACAGTTGGTTAGGATCAATTCCCATGACATCACCGGCCGCCATCTCCCTGAAACTGTGGGCGCTCTCACGCCGGGAGAGGACCGGCACCTCATCATGATGATCGTTCTGACCCTCGGGATCCTGGCCGCGCTGGTCGTCCTGACCCCTGCCATCACTTCCGCGTTCGGCCGACAGTCCGGCTGGCCGCTGGGCGCCGGCTACCTGGCCGCGACCGCGGCATTCCTGTCGCCCACCGCCGAGGTGCTCGCCGGCGGTGCGCCGAAATGGTCGGTCCCGTGGATCCCGAGCCTGGACGTCGAGCTGGCATTCCAGGTCGACGGCATCGGGGTCGTCTTCACTCTCATCGCACTGCTGATCGGCGCGGCGGTCCTCTTCTACTCCACCGGCTACCTGTCGCCCGGCCGCAATCTGAGCTTCTACTGGCTGATGGCGACGTTCACCTTCTCCATGGTCGCGCTCGTGCTCACCAGCGATCTCCTGGTGCTGTTCGTGTGCTGGGAGCTGACGTCGCTGGCCTCCTTCATGCTCATCGCCCGCTCGGGTGAGGCGGCCCACGCCCCGTCCCTGCGCACCCTGTTCATCACCTTCATCGGTGGTCTGAGCCTGCTGGTCGCCGTCGGGTTCATCATCGCCCGCACCGGGACCACCGATATCCCCACGGCCCTCGCCGCCGAGGTGTGGACCACCGATCCGGGCTTCACCGCGGCAGCGGCGGTGCTCGTCGCGATCGCGGCGATGACCAAGTCGGCCCAGTTCCCGTTCCACTCGTGGCTGCCGGACGCGATGGCCGCCGCGACTCCGGTGAGCGCGTATCTGCATGCGGCCGCCGTGGTCAAGGCGGGCATCTTCCTGCTCATCCGGTTCAGCCCCGCCTTCCACACCACACCGGTGTGGAACACGCTGCTCATCGTCGCCGGACTGCTCACGACGGCGCTCGGCGGCTGGTTCGCGCTCAACCAGCCGGACCTCAAGAAGCTCATGGCGTATTCGACTGTCAGCCAGCTGGGGCTCATCGTCGCCGCGATCGGCGTCGGCACCGAGCTCGCCCTGGCCGCCGCAGTGCTCCACATCATCGCGCACGCGCTCTTCAAATCCGGGCTGTTCATGATGGTCGGAGTCGTCGACCACGTCGCCCACACCCGCATCTTCGGACAGATCCCGCGGCTGTATCAGGTCGCTCCGGTGTCGTTCGTCGTCACCGTGATCGGCGCGGCGTCGATGGCGGGCATCCCGCCGCTGCTCGGCTTCGCCTCCAAGGAGACCATCTTCATGGCGCTCGGCGAGGCTCCCGGCGCGGAATGGGCCGGCTGGGCGGCGCTGATCGCGGCGGCGGCCGCATCGGTGCTCACCTTCGCCTACTGCGCCAAGGTGGTGTTCGGCGCGTTCATCGACGGCGCGGAGCCGGACCGGGCCCAGCTCGGGCGCGAGAACCCGGTCATGGTCGCCTTCGCCGCCCTGCCGATCCTCGTCTCGGTGCCGCTGGCGTTCATGCTCCCGCAGCTGGAGATCCTGGTCGTGGCGGCCACCGGCGCGGCGCTGCCGGGCTCCGACCCGCATCCGCACCTGGCCCTGTGGCACGGTCCGACCCCGGAGCTCCTCGCCTCGATCCTGATCATCGCGGCGGGCGTCCTCATCATCCTCGTGCGCCGGAAGGTGTGGCGCTTCTTCGTGCGGGCGACCCTGCCGTTCGACGGTGCCGACGTCATCAACGCGCTCTGCCGCGGGCTGGAGAAGCTCGGCAGCTGGGCCGGCGGAGCGGTCGCGCCCGTGCGGGCGGCACCCCACGCCCGCTCCATCCTCGCCCTGCTCAGCCTGCTGATCCTCGGCGGGTCGATCGCGATCTGGGCCGGTCCCGGACTGCCGCCCGTCCAGCCCAACCTCTCGCGGCCGATCGACGGGGTGCTGCTGCTGCTCATCACCGCCTCGGTCCTGGTGGTGTGCTTCTCCCGATCACGCATCAGCGCCACGGTCGCGCTGTCGGCCGTCGGCATCCTGGCAGTCGTCCAGATCATGGCCCTCGGCGCACCCGACGTCACGCTGACCCAGCTGCTCGTCGAAGCCATGACGATCATCGTCATCATGCTCGTGCTGCAGAAGCTGCCGCGCACGTTCTGGCGCTACAAGCGGAGCACGCAGATCCGGCGAGGCATCTTCGCCGTGGTCGTCGGCATCGCCGTCGGCCTGGCGGTGTGGGTGATGACCGGCCGTCGGGAACGGTCGGACATCGCGCTGTACTACCTCAACGAGGCCCCGGAGATCAGCGGCGGCGCCAACATCGTCAACACGATCCTCGTCGAATTCCGCGCACTGGACACGCTCGGCGAGCTCACCGTGCTCGGCATGGCCGGCATCGCGATCATCGCGGTCCTGTCCTCTGTGCGCGACAAGTTCATCGATCCTCCCGCCTCGGAGATCCCCGAGGTGCCGCGCACCCCGTGGCTGGGTCTGCGCCCCCGCGGCTCGGTCGCCCACCGGGCGATCATGGAGGCCTGGCCCAACGTCATCCCGATGCAGCTGATGGTGCGGGTCCTCGGCCCGATCCTCGCAGTCGCCTCGGTCCTGATCTTCTGGCGCGGCCACAACGAACCGGGCGGCGGATTCATCGCCGCCCTGGTCGGCTCGGCGATCATCGGACTGATGTACATGGCGACGTCCAAGGACCGGGCGATCGGCCCGCCGCGCGCGCCGCTGTACCTGATCGGCGGGGGAGTGCTGGTCGCGGTGCTGACCGGAGTGCTCGGCCTCGTGGTCGCAGGCTCGTTCCTCGAGCCCATCCACGGCTACATCCTCGGCCAGCACTTCACCACGTCGATGCTGTTCGACGTCGGAGTGTACCTGGCGGTGCTCGGGCTCATCCTCGCGTCCTTCAACCTGCTGGGCACCTCCGACAGCGCATTCACGCCGGCGGGCGACGATGTCCTCACCGAGGGCCGGATGCGCCGGGACGTCGACTCGGCTCCGTTCGAGAGCACGCGCGAGAGGGTCGACGAGATCTCCTACGGCGAGCTCGACGGCCCGCTCAACAGCACCCGCGGCGAGGGCCCCACCGGAGGCCGCCCGGCCGCCACCGTGCCCGGGAGAAAGCTGGCGTTGAACAGCACCCACATTCTGACCGGAGAACAGCATCAGGAGCGCGGCGAATGATCCTCGCAGTCACCATCGGAGTCCTCACCGCCGGCGGCGTCTACCTGCTGCTGCAGCGTTCTATGGTGCGCGCGGTGTTCGGTCTCACCCTGATCTCGCACGCCGCGAACTTCTCGCTGCTGGCCTCGGGTGTCTCCGCCTGGCGGGGCGAGCCGCTGGAGGGACGCACCGATCCGGCCTTCGCCGCTGATCCGCTGCCGCAGGCGTTCGTGCTCACCGCGATCGTGATCACCCTGGCGATCACGATCTTCATGCTGGCCATGGCGGTGCTCGGCCACGACGACGACCAGCACACCGTTCCCAACACCGGTGAGGAGCGCTCCCAGTGAATCCTGCTCTGCTGCTGGTCATCGTCGCGCTGCCCCTGGGCGGCGCCGCGCTGAGCACCCTGTTCCGGTCGCGCACCCTCGACCGCATCCTCCTGCTCGCGATCCCGGCCACGGTGATGGGCACCGGGATCTACCTGCTCGGCTACCACACCGAGGTGCCGGTGATCGCCCACTCGGTCGGCGGGTACGTCGACGGGCTGGCGATCCCGTTCGTGTCGGACACGCTCGCAGCGCTCCTGCTCACCGTCACCTCCTTCGCCGCGCTCGTGTGCTGCTGGTTCCTCGTCCTCACCGGCGAGGACCAGTACCGGTTCGTGCCCGCACTCATCCTGATGATGCTCACCGGCGTCTACGGTGCGGTGCTGACCGGTGACATGTTCAACCTGTTCGTGTTCGTCGAGGTCATGGTGCTGCCGTCGTACGCCCTGATCGCGGTGACCGGCACGTGGCGACGGCTGGGCGTGGGCCGGATGTTCGTCATGGTCAATCTGCTGACCTCGACGATCCTGCTCGTCGGCGTCGGCTTCGTCTACGGCACCCTGGGCAGCGTCAACATCGCGGTCATCGCCCAGCTCGACGAGATCAACCCGCCGGCTCAGCTCGCGATCGGCATCGTGCTCATGGCCTTCTTCGTCAAGGCAGGTGCGGTCCCGGTCCACGGCTGGCTGGTGCGCAGCTACCCGTTCACCTCCGGCGGCATGATGGCGCTGTTCTCCGCGCTGCACACGAAGGTCGGCCTCTACGGCGTCTACCGCGTCTACACGGCGGTGTTCGGCCAGCCGCCGGCCTGGGCGTGGGTGCTCGCAGCGATCGCGGTGATCACGATTCTGCTGGCGGTGATCTCCGCGTTCGGCGAGGGCCGGATCCGCAACGTGCTCGTCTTCCAGATGACCTCGGGCGTCGGGCACATCGTGATCGGCGTCGCCCTGCTCACCGCCGCCGCGCTGTCCGCCGGTCTCTTCTACCTCGTGCACCACATCATCACGATGGCGGGCCTCCTGCTGATCATGGGTGCGGTCGAGCAGACCTACGGGACGGGATCCTTCAAGAAGCTGTCGGGACTGGCCGGCCGCGAGAAATGGGCGGCGACGCTCATGGTGCTCGGCCTGTTCTCCCTCGTCGGCCTGCCGACCACGTCGGGAGTCTGGGGCAAGGTCTCACTCGTGCGCGCCTCGGCCGCGGCCGAGAGCACCACCGGCACGATCCTCATCGTGACGATCGTCGTCGGCTCGCTCATCAGCATGCTGGCGCTGCAGCGCATGTGGTCCAACACCTTCTGGGGAGCCCCGATGACGCACTACCATCCCGATTCGCTGAGCACCGGTCGAGCGCCCCAGGCCCAGCTGACCGACGAGGTCCGGATCAAGCCGGCGCTGCTGATGCCGGCGACGGTGATGATCGGGACGTCAGTGGCCCTGTTCTTCGCCCCCGAACTGCTGCTGCAGATCACCGACCGGACGGCGAACTCCCTGCTCGACACGGTTCCCTACATCGAGGCGGTGCTCACCCGATGATCAATCCGCTGCGCCTGATCGGCTACTGCGCGTGGATCGGCAAGGAGATCGTCTCCGGATCCCTCGACGTCGTCAGCGGGATCTTCAAGCCGGGGGAGTACGGGAACCCGATGATCGTCCAGCTGCCGCTGCGGTGCCGGACGGACGTGGAGATCACCCTCATGGCCTCGTCCATCACCATCACTCCCGGCACCCTGGTCGTCGCAACCGCCGCTGGTGATGACGACACCCCACCGACCCTGTTCGTCCACGCGCTGTTCGGGGACTCCGAGGACGACGTGCTCGAAGGTCTCTACGACATGGAGTCCCGCCTGCTCACCATGACGCGAGGCGAGGCGCCCGCGGAGATCGGATGGCCCGCGGCACCGGGTTCACCGGCGGAAGGAGCTGCATCGTGACCATCGTGCTGTCGATCTGCATCGGATTGCTGGCGGTGGCGATCCTCATCGGCCTGCTGCGTGTGCTCACTGCGAAGGACATGGGCTCACGCGCGATCGTGGGTGACCTGGTGTACTTCTCCGCGGTGGGGATCCTGACCTTCATCGCGATGCTCGTCGACCTCTCGATCGTCCTCGACGTGATCTTCCTGGCGTCGATGCTCGGCGTGCTGGCCACGGTCGCGCTGGCTCGGATCCAGACGAGAGGACACCGCTGATGGCAGACATCATCGCCATCGTGCTCGTCGCGCTGTTCGGGATCACCGGCAGCCTGCTCATGGTGCTGTCGGCCATTGCGATGTTCCGCTCCAACGACGCTCTGTCGCGGATCAACGTGTTCTCCCCGGCCACCGGCCTGGGCATGCCGCTGATCCTGGTCGCCGCCTACGTCTACACGCTGTGGCAGGACGGGTTCGGCCTCATGCGCCTGTTCATGGCGCTAGTGGGGTTCCTGTCGCTGATCATCGTGTCCTCGGTCGCGTCGAACGTGCTCTCGCGGTCGGTGTTCGTGGCCGGTGCCCCGGTCTGGCGCCGCACCTCGCCCAACCGGCTTGCCGAGGCGCGAGACGACGAGGACGCGGGCCTGACCGAGCGGGAGACCTGGGGCGACTTCGACATCACCGACCTGGACTAGCTCACTGTCGCGCCTCCGTCGCAGGTGACTCAGCGGACGCCTGCTCGCTCGCCTTCCTGGTGCCTGAGCTGCTGAGCGAACTGGGCGATCAGCTGCGCGGTCTCCTCCGGGCGCTCATAGTGGACCAGGTGCCCGACACCGGAGAACCATTCCGCACGGGCGCACGAAAGCAGATCGATGAACCGCTGAGTGGCAGCCCGTGGTGCGATCGCATCCGAGTCGCCGGCGATCACCAGCACGGGCATGGTGAGCTGCTCGGCCACCTCTGTCACGGTGTGTCCGACCGACACGTCGAACGCCTCGGCCAGCGACTCCCGGTCGGAGTAGGAGGAGAAGTAGCGGTCGTGCTGATCGTGGATGTAGCGGCGCAATCCCGGATCCCGGGTGGTCGCCATGACTTCGCTCATCACGCGCACGATCAGCGGATGGCCGAGCACCGCATTGCCCGCGCGCTCGGGGAGCCGGGCGGAGATCGCGTAGTACAGGCGGGCCAGCCCGGTCGCAAGCCGTGACGGTCCTTCCAGAGCCGG
Source organism: Brevibacterium daeguense (assembly GCF_021729135.1). GTDB lineage: Bacteria > Actinomycetota > Actinomycetes > Actinomycetales > Brevibacteriaceae > Brevibacterium > Brevibacterium daeguense. Next base: position 128,132 of record NZ_JAJTWW010000007.1, on the reverse strand, counting down.
GGCGGTGATCGGATTGATGAGGACGAGCGCGTCGATATCCAGGTCGGCCGAATCCGCGCTGCACTGCGCGGCGAGGTGCGCGGTCAGGATCGATCCGAAGGAGTGGCCGACCAGCAGAGGCTGCTCTTCCCACTGTTCGGTGAGAACCGCGAGAAGCCCGGCGACGAACTCGACATAGCTGCTCAGGCCGAGGCCGCCGGGCAGCGGCGGCGTGGCGCCGAAACCGGGCAGATCGGGAACGATCACCGGATGGCGCCGCGAATGATGGCCGATGAGGTCCATCCCGTGATGGTCGCCGCGGAACCCATGGACCAGCAGCAGCGGCCGCCCTGTCGAGGCGGCGCGCGGTGGGTAGATCCAGACGGCGGTGCGGTGCGTGCCGGTCCCGAAGGGCACCTCGAGGTCGGTCCGGGTCGAATCGATCCAGCTCATGAGGTGAGCCTAGCGGTGCTCCAGGAAAGCGGCCCGCCGCCGCGGACCGGCTCCGGCTACCGCACCCCTCGCATCAGGGTCACGACCGGACGTGCGGTGGCGAGCACGATGAGACCGAGGACTGCGGCGGACAGGCCGAGGGTGGTCCAGTAGGGCACCTGGTTCGCGGCGTCGTAGTACTTGGAGAAGACGCCGGACAGCGCCGTGCCCACTCCCGAGGACAGGAAGAACAGGGCGACCATCTGGGAGCGGAAAGCGCGAGGAGCCAGCCGGGTTGTCAGCGCCAGGCCGATAGGGGAGATCAGCAGCTCCGCGCACACGAACAGGGCCATGATGAGCACGACCCACAGCAGGGGAGTCGAGTTGGCGGCGCCGTCGGCGAAGGGCAGGAAGAGGAGGAATGCACCGCCGATGATGAGCAGTGCCAGCCCCGCCTTCACGGGGGTGCTCGGCTGACGGTCGCCGAGGCGCATCCACAGTGCCGAGAACACCGGTGCCAGCAGGATGACGAAGACCGGCGGGATCAGCTGGATCCAGTTGATCGGCATCTCCCAGCCGAAGATCGTGCGGTTGAGCTGGGTGTCCGAATACGCAGTCATCACGTTGAAGATCTGCTGGTACAGCGACCAGAACGCGACGGAGGCGATGAAGAACGGGATGAAGGACACCGTGCGCGAGCGCTCGATCGCGGTGACGTGGGGGCTGCTCAGGATCGCGGTGAAGTAGAGGGCGGCGGCCAGTGCTGAGGCACCGGCGATCCATGTCGCGAGGTTGCCGCCGTTCATCAGGCCGGTCGTCCAGAGGACGGCGATCGCGACGATCACCGCCACCGTCGCGAGGGCGGGCAGCCAGAGCCGGGAACGCGGAATCGGATCGGCGACGTGGTGGACCGAATCCGGGAGCCTGCCGCGGGCGGTCGCGTAGATGCTCAGACCGATCGCCATCCCGACTGCCGCCGCTCCGAAGGCGATGTGGAAGCCGATCTCCTTCTGCAGGATGCCGGTCAGCAGCGGACCGAAGAAGGCGCCGATGTTGATCCCCATGTAGAAGATCGAGAAGCCGGCTTCGCGGCGCGGGTCCTGCTCGGCGTACAGGGTGCCGACCACGGCTGTGGCGTTGGCCTTGAGGCCTCCGGACCCGAGTGCGACCAGCACGAGGCCGACAGCAACGCCGGACAGTCCCGGCAGCAGGGCGAGCGCGACATGGCCGCAGACGATGACGATGCTGGACCAGAACAGGACCTTCTCCGCGCCGAGGAGGCGGTCGGCCAGCCAGCCGCCCAGGATCGTGGCCAGGAAGACCGCTCCGCCGTAGGCGCCGACGATCGCCAGAGCAGTCGGCTGGGGGAGTCCGACGCCGCCCTCCGACACGGAGAAGTACAGGTAGATCGCCAGGATGCCCGTCATGCCGTAGTAGGAGAAGCGCTCCCACATCTCCAGGCCGAACAGGTGCATGAGGGGCAGCGGGTGCCCGAAGAACCGGGTGTCCCGCTGGACGGCCACGTCGCGGTCCAGGTCCGCGTCGCGTGAACTGGAGTCGGCCACGGGAAGTCCCCTATCGTGTCGGCTGTGTTCCGGCGGGATCGGGAGACCGAACCGGATCAGGTGGTCGGACCATCGTACGCCTGCGGGCATGCTTCGCCGCCGGGGAGCTCGATTTTGATTTTGCAGTCGAGCTGAGTACTATTGTTCAAGTCGCCCGGGAGACCGGGAGGCACATTTGGGGGTATGGCGCAGTTGGTAGCGCGTCTCCATGGCATGGAGAAGGTCAGGGGTTCGAATCCCCTTACCTCCACACACTGCAGCACAGCTGCCTCGCCGGCCGGCGGGGCAGTTCTGCGTTCGAGGGATGTTCCGAGGGGGTTCAGCGGCGGGAGCGCTCCATGAACCAGGTGGGCACCCCGAGCACCGCGGCCTCCCGAACGACCTGATAGCCGAAACGCTCGTAGAACCGCACGTTGACTTCCTTGTCCGTCTCCAGGTAGCCCATCCGGCCCGACTCGTCGAGGCGCCGGCAGTGGTGCTGCACGATGGTCGTTCCCAGGCCTCGCCCCTGCAGCCGAGCGTCGACGGCGACAGGGCCCAGGTGGACGTGGGGCTCGGGGGGATCGAAGTCGGCCCAGGTGCTGACCCATCGGCCGACCCGGAGTGCGGTTCGCGGACCGAGTCCCACCAGTCGAGGCGCTTCCCGCGCGAACTGCCGAGGCGACAGCCGGCAGGTGCCGACGGGCGCCTCGGCCGCCACGGCGAGGAGTTGGTCGCCGTCGAATGCCCCGAAGATCGGCATGTCCGGCGTCGCATTGAAGCGGGCCCGGATGAGCCGGGAGTGGCACTTCAGTCGGCGCTGGGGGTACGGTCCGTAGGCGGCGATATGCAACGGGTTGTCCCTCATCCCGCGCGCGATCACGGAGATCGCGGCGGGGAGTTCGGTGCGCTCCAGTTGCCGCACCTCGATCGCGTCGGACTGCCGGTGGGTGTTCATGTGACGTCCTCCGACCTCTCCGGTGTCGCACCTGTTCTCTCGGTCTTCTCTGTCTTCGCTGACGCCTGTGCCCGCTCTGCCGGTGGTGCCGACGGCATTGTCGACTGCATCGCGTCGGCCTGCCGGCGCTGGTAGGTGAGCACTGCGTTGCCGCCTTCGAATTTCCGAACATCGGCGAGTGAGAAGAGCGTGGGGGAGAACGCGGCCCGGAACAGCGGATGACCAGTGCCGGCGACGACCGGATAGAGCTTGATGATCAGCCCGTCGATCTCGGGAAGCAGCGAGCCCGCCAAGGCAGCGCCGCCGGCGAGGTAGATGTCCGATTCGGAGTCCTCCGATTTGAGTTCTCGGATGAGACCTGCCGGGTCTCCGGACACGACCGCGACATCCGGGTCGCGCTGCTGCTGCCTGCTGGACACCACGTACTGGCGCAGATGGGAATACGGGCTGGTGATCCCTATCCTCAGGGCCGGTTCGTAGGTCCGCCATCCCATCACCACCGTGTCGAAGTGGCGACTCGGGGAGCTGTCGATGCCGAGGTGCTGGCGGACGTGCGTCGGCAGAGTCTCCGGGTACTCCTCGCACATCCAGCGCGTGTACTCCTCGGACTGCGGGAAGAAGTCGACCTCATCGCGCGGCCCAGCGATCCGCCCGTCGATCGACATGCCGACCCAGTAGATGAGACGTCGCATGCACACATTGTCGGTCGCGGGTGCTGAGATCACAATGGTCACAGCAGGGCGAAGCGCCGGGGACTCCGGCTGAGTCCCCGCTCACAGCGGGGGCGGCCAGCCGGTGCCGGAATCCTGCGGACGGGAGTGCTGATGCGGGGGACAGCTGTCGTTGTGGGAGCGGGAATCGCAGGGCTGGCCACAGCTCGAGGACTGCTCGGCGCCGGGTGGCAGGTGCATGTGCTCGATCGGGCCGCAGGCCTGCCGCGCAGCGGGACTGCGCTGGGAATGTGGCCGGAGGCGATGCGCGCTCTCGACTTCCTCGGGGCGGGTGGACAGGTCCGGGCCGACGCCATCGAACCGAGACGGGCACGGATCCTGCGCAGCGACGGCACTCAGCTCGTCGACCTGAGTGCCAGGCAGATGCCCATGCTGGTGCCCCGCCCGCAGCTGCTCGCCGCCCTCGCGGCGAACGTTCCGGATGAGCACATCAGCCGGCAGCACCCGGTGTCCGCAGTCTCGGACCTGCCGGACGCCGAGGTGGTGATCGCCGCCGATGGGATCCACAGTCCCCTCCGGGAAGCCGCCTTCGGCCTCGGACCGCGCCCGCTGGGCACGGTGGCATTCCGGGGGACGGTGGCCGGACCGGTGAGTGAGGTGTCAGAGAGCTGGGGGCGGTCGCAGCTGTTCGGGATCACGCCGCACGACTCACAGAGGACCAACTGGTTCGCCAGCATCCGCGTGCAGGCGCTGGCCGCGGCCGGCGATGGCGGAAATGCGGCGCAGCTCCTGCGAAACCGCTACCGCACGTGGCATCCGGCCGTCGCCCGGGTGCTCGACTCCTTGACCGGGGAGGCGATCGATCAACGCACCCTGCTGGATCTGCCCCCGCTTCCGTCCTATGTCCACGGCAGGACGGCGCTGCTCGGAGACGCCGCTCATGCCATGGCGCCCAATCTGGGCCGCGGCGCCTGTGAAGCGCTCGTCGACTCGGCAGTCCTCGTCGAAGCCCTGCGCTCCGCCCGGAGCGTGAGCGAAGCACTCGAACGGTATGACCGGGTCCGCAGGCCGCGAACGACCCGGATCGTCCGTGCCGCTCGCCTGCTCAACCGCACGAGCACCGCCTCGCGCCTGCTGCCGGTGCGCAATGCGGCCGTCACGCTCCTCGGCCGCCTGAGCTGAGCCATCCGCCGGGCCGGCGGATGGCTCGCCCCGGTCGATTCAGATGCCCAGGATCGCCTTGGCGATGAGGAAGTACAGGATGAGGCCGACGGCATCGACGATGGTGGAGATGAACGGTGAGCTGACCACCGCCGGGTCCACACCCACCCGGCTGGCCAGCAGCGGGATCACCGCACCTGCGGTCGTGGCGAGCATGCAGATCCCCACCAGTGACAGCGACAGCACCGCAGCGACCTGCCACCCGGCGAACAGCGTGACGGGCACGAAGACCGCCGCGCCCAGGACCACGCCCAGCAGCGCCCCGGTGCGGAACTCGGTGAACGCGACTCGGAAGAAGTCGCGGAATCTCACCTCGCCGGTCGACAGCGCTCGCACCACCGTGGTGACCGACTGCGCGCCGGTATTGCCGCCGGTGCCGATGAGGAGCGGAATGAACAGCGACAGCACGACCATGCTCTCCAGTGCGGACTCGAAAGCATCGAGTACTCCGACGGTCAGCGAGGCGGCCACCAGCAGCACCAGCAGCCAGATGACGCGCTTGGACGCGAGCGAGAACACCGAGCTTGCCAGGTAGGGCCTGCGCAGGGGTGTCGAACCGCCCGCCAGCGCGGCGTCCTCATCGGATTCGAGATCGTCGATGTGCAGGGCGTCATCCTCGGTGATCACGCCGACCAGTCGATTCTCGGCGTCGACCACCGGCAGGACGTCAACACCGGATCTGAGCAGGGTCTGCGCTGCGAGCTCCTGATCCACGTCGGTGGTGACCCGGGCCCCGCCCAGCGGAAGCTCGCCCACGCGCTGCTTCGGGTCGGCGGCGATGAGCGTGGCCAGCCGCACGACTCCCAGCAGCCCGCGAGTGCTGTCGACCACAGGTGCATCGGCGATGGGCACGCCTCTGGAGGCCTGACCCTGGAGTTCGGTCAGCGCCTGAGCGGCGGTGAGATCGGGCCCGAGAGAGGAGTAGACCGGACTCATACGGCGTCCGGCCGACTCCTTGGAGTAGCCGAGCAGCTTCATCGTGTCGGCCCTGCGGTCCTCGGGAAGATCGCGAAGCACCCGATTCGCGACGCCGGCGGGCATCTCGTCGATGATCATCGTCTGATCGTCCGGGGCGAGCTCCTCGAAGATCTCTCGCACATGTCGGTCCGAGAGGTCGACGACCAGCTCCGAGGCGATGCTCGAGCCCAGCGCATCGAAGATCCGGGCGGCGCGGTCCTTGGGCAGCAGGCGGAACGCCACTGCTCGTTCCGCGCGCGCCATGCGGATGAGGTCCGCGACCACCTCGTCATCCGAAGCAGCGGCCAGCCGTTCGGTGATATCAGGAATGGTGGGACGGACTCCGGGTTCCTGCACATGATCTCCTTGGGTGAGCCGACGACTGCATTCTGTCATCGCAGGACCGGGTCGAAGGGCGTGTCCGGGTCCCGCCATCGGATCTTCCTTTTCTTCAATACTCAGGCACGTGTGCAGGGTCACATTGGGTGCATGGATACTCAGCAGAATCGTCAGCAGAATCTTCCGCCGGCCGTCCCCTCCGTGTGGCCGAGCCTGAGCTTCACCGATGCCGAGCAGGGAGTCCGGCTGCTCAGCGACGTGCTCGGGTTCGTCGTCACGGTGATCCATCGTGACGACGACGGAGTCGTTCAGCACGCAGAGGCCCGCTGGCCCGACGGTGGCGGCGTGATGTTCGGCACCCGCGGAAAGCCCGGTGACTGGGGCCGGCTGGAGGCGCAGGGCGTCTACATCGTCGCGGCGGAACCGGCGACCGTGGATGCGGTCTGGGAGCGAGTGCAGGCCGAAGCGGACCTCGAGGTGCTGGAGCCGCTGGGCGACACCGACTACGGGTCCCACCAGTTCGGCTTCCGGGACCGCGACGGGAACCTCTGGTCGCTCGGCACCTATCGCGGCGAATGACCGGCAGGACGTCACGGCTGGTGCTGATGCTGATCCGGCGGCGCCTGAGCAAGCTGCGGGGTCTGTCCGGGCTCGACCACGACGAACTGGCCCATGAGGCCCTCGTCCTCGTGCCGGAGCAGATGGCAGTGGTACATGTACGCCGCGCTGGGGTCGGCATAGTCCTCGAACCGCATGATCAGCCGGTACCGGCGTCCCGGTTCCAGGTACACGGTGTCCTTGAGTCCCCGAAGCTCGGGCGGAGGCGCCTCGCCGTCGATGTCGAGGACCTGGAACTGGACGTCGTGGACGTGGAAGTTGTGCATCAGGGGATCGTCGGTGCTGACCTCCCAGATCTCGGTGGAGCCGACCTCCACCACCTCGTCGACCCGGTCGACGTCCATCGACCTGCCGTTGATGAGCCGGGAGGCGAGGGTGAACTCTCGGGTCACCGTCGCCTCCTCCTCGGCCAGCGGCTCGATCTCGGCGAGCTCCACCGGCACGGGTTCGGAGTCCTGCAGCTCCTCGGCGGCGCGCAGCTGCAGGACCTCGATGGTGTCCTCGCCGCCGAAGGCCAGTTCCGACGCGACGTCTCCGAGCTCGGGCGGATACGACTTCAGCACCGTGTCCTCGCCGGGGTCGAGGGCGACGACGATCTCCGCGCGCTCGCCGGGGGACAGGCGGATCCGGGTGAGCGGCAGCGGCGCCGCGAGCAGACCCCCGTCGGAGCCGACGAGCTGGAACTCGCGGTCGTCGTCGAAGCCGAAGGCGTAGGTGCGCGCGGTCGAGCCGTTGAGCACACGCAGCCGGACGAGCTCCGTCGTCACCTCATGGAAGGCGCCGAAGGTTCCGTTGGCCAGCACGGTGTCTCCGAGGATGCCCGGCTCCTGGACCGACTCGCGGCTGAACTGGCCGTCCTGCGAGAACTGCTTGTCCTGGACGATGACGGGCACATCGTCGACGCCGTACTCCGAGGGCAGGGCCGGAGCCGCCTCGGGGTCGTCGATGAGGAACATCCCGGCCAGGCCCAGGTACACGTGCCGCTCGGTCTCCCCGTGCGGATGGGGGTGGTACCAGAGGGTTGCGGCCGGCTGGTCGACCTCCCAGGTCGGCCGCCACGTCTCCCCGGGACTGATCGGCTGGTGGGGGCCACCGTCCATCCGGGCCGGCAGGTGCATGCCGTGCCAGTGCACGGTCGTCATCTCGCCGAGGTGGTTGGTGACTTCTGCGGTGACGCGTTCGCCGCGCTCGGCCCGCAGGGTGGGGCCGAGGTGGCTGCCGTTGTATCCCCAGGTGGTGGTCGTCGTACCGGGCAGGAGCTCCGTGCTTCCCTCCTGTGCTGTCAGCTCGAAGACCCGGGTTCCGGAGGCATCGACACGCGATTCCGCCTCCGGCGGGATGGCCAGCGGGGTGTCGAAGGACACCGGGGCGATGGTCCGGAGAGTGGTCGGCGAGCCGTCGGTGCAGGCGCTGAGCACCAGGGCGAGGGCTGCGACGAGCGCGGTCGGCGCTGCCCATGTCGCCGTCACGGTCGATGTCATGGTCGGTCACTCCTTCGGGGAGTTGTGGTGAGTGGTCGTTCGGCCGGTCCGCCGCGACCGGCGCCGGGGCGGGCCGTCGGGGCCGGCCGTCGGCAACAGGCCGAATTCACCGGTCACGGCAGAGCGCGAGCACGCGGTTCCGGTGCAGGTTGAGGAAGCCGATGAAGACGGACACCGCCGCGATTCCGTTGAACAGCATGCGGGAGCGCCAGTGCCAGGTCTGGAATTCGTGGGCCACCTGCTGCAGGTATTCGGCGGAGTGGACGGCGAGTCCTTCGGTGAACATGATGTCGTTGCGGGGCCAGAAGAACAGGATCGAGACGACGCCCTCGGCCACCAGCGCTGCGAGGCTGAGCGCGATCCACCACCTCACGTTGCGGGTGCGCAGCGTGAGGAGCAGCGCAGCCGCTCCGAACCCCCAGCAGGCCATTCCGAACGGCGGGAAGACGTCGTTCGGACCGGTCACGGTGAGGAAGTCCATGCTCAGTTCCAGCGACGCCGGGGGATCGGCGAAGATATTGGGATAGAACATCACCGTCTCCAGGATGATGGCGCCGAAGAGGATCATGATGACCCACAGGTAGGCGACAGCGACGGGGAAGGTGATGCGGTCGAGCAACCGTCGGACGGGTGATTGCTGGCTGGTTGCGGTGCTCATGGGAGCCTCCTCGCATGGTGATCGGACGGGGGAGTGAGCAGGCGCTGCAGCGCCAGCGCGATGAATCCGGCTCCGAGGCCCCAGATGGTGGGCACCACCAGCACCGGGATGATCGCGAAAGGCTCTGCGACCGGACCCTGCAATCGCCCGCTGGTCATCGGCGTGATGAGCGCGCTGAGCACGATTGCGTAGGCGCCGGCGGTGAGGCCGGCCAGAGCCAGCGTCATGACTGGCCGGCCGATGCGAGCCAGGCCCGCAATCAGGACCCAGGCGAGGGTCACGAGACCGACGAGCGCCAGGGCCGGCAGATCCAGGTGGCGTCCGAGCCCGACTGCCAGCGGCAGCGCTCCGAGTCCCAGGATCAGCAGCCAGTTGAGCGGGGGTCTGCGGGTGGTCTGAGTACTTCGTGTCGAATTCATGCAACGAGGCTATTTCCGGCACGCCTCCGGAACATCGGGCTGAAGGCGACACCTGGTTCGCCCGGAATCGACTCATTCGGCAGGCGGTGCGTTCGCTTGGGAACGGTCGCTGACGCTGAAAGGCGACACGGAGCGTCGCCTTCTGCGGATTCCGGTCCCCTCATGCTGTCAGTACCCTGGAACCATGGCTGCCACGGGAGCTGGGACCGGACCGGAGCGGATCGCGGCTGATGTGCATCCGCGACTGGTCGACGCCCTGCTGGCGCTCGCGCTGACGCTCGTGCTGGCGGTCGTCATCACCGCGGACCTCGAGAACACCGGTCGAGCCGGTCCGTTCGCGTACCTGTATGCGGTCCTGTTCGGTGCGATGCTGCTGGTCCGCCGCCAGGCGCCTCGGTGGGTGCTCCTCGTCACGGTGCTGTTCGTGTTCGTCTACTACATCTTCGAGCTGCCGCCCATCGGCATCGCGCTGCCGGCCGCCGCCGCGCTGTTCTCCGCCGCGGAGGCGGGGTGGACTCGCTGGGCGACCGTCGCCGGCGTCGTGCTGGTCGGTGTGGCGGCCTTCGCCCGGCTGCACGAGGGTCTTCCCCCGGAATACCTGTACAGCTACGACCTGCTGACCAACATCGCCCTGGCCGCCGCGGCGATCGCGCTCGGGGTGAGCGTCCGGTCGCGGCGGGAGATCCGAGCCCATGAGGAGCGGGAGCGCAAGCGCGCCGTGCTGGATCAGCAGCGTGAGGCCGAGCGCCTGCTGCAGACCGAGCGGTTCAGCATCGCCCGGGATCTCCACGACGTCATCGGACACACGATGTCGGTCATCGCCGTGCACAGCAACGTCGCCGCCGAGGCGATCGGCCGCAGCGATGCGGCAGCCGCCGCGGCGGTGGAGCAGATCCGGCAGGCCGCCTCGGCGACGATGCGCGAGCTCCGGACGACGGTGAAGGTGCTGCGAGCGGGGCCCGACGAGCAGCCGGAGCGGTCGACGGTCGGCATCGCAGGTCTCGCCCGGCTGTTCGAGCAGGCGGAGAGTGCGGGCGTGCATGTCGAGGCGGCCGTGGGGATCGAGCCCGGCGCCGTCGACTCCGCAATCGAAGCGGCCGTGTACCGGATCGTGCAGGAGTCGCTGACGAACGTGATCCGCCATTCGGCCGCGCCGACCGTCTCCGTGACTGTCGAGTGCTGCGCCCGCGACGTGCGAACCCATCCCCGCACCGGCGCGGACTCGCACCCCGAGCAGCTGTGGCTGGAGGTGCGTGATGCAGGGCCGGCGAAGGCGCGGGTGCCGCTCCGGTCCGGCGCCGACGCCCGGGATGGAGACGGGCAGGGGGCCGGGACGGTCAGCGGCCGGGGCATCGAGGGGATGGCCGAACGCGTGCGCCTGCTCGGCGGCGAATTCGCGGCCGGACCCGTCCCCGAGGGCGGATTCGCCGTGACCGCGACGCTGCCCCGGAGTCTTCCGGCATGACTGGGCAGGGCGCCTCGGGCAGCGAGACCGGCGTGAGCGACGACTCACCCATCACGGTGGTCGTCGTCGACGATCAGGAGCTGCTGAGAACCGGGCTCAGAGATCTCGCCGAGCACGACGGGGATATCGCTGTCGTGGGCGAGGCCGGTACCGGACGCTCCGGCCTGAGCCGAGTCCGGGAGCTCAGACCCGATGTCGTCCTCATGGACATCCGGATGCCGGAGATGGACGGGCTCGAGGCGACGCGCGCCATCGTCGCGGACCCTCGGCTGCGCGACTCCCGAGTCGTCATGCTCACAACGTTCGATGAGGACGAGAACATCATCGAGGCGATCCGCTCGGGCGCGGCGGGCTACCTGCTCAAGGACATCTCCGCACCAGATCTGCGGCAGGCGATCCGAGCGGTTGCCGCGGGCGACTCCCTCCTGTCGCCGTCCGTCACCCGCAAGGTGCTCAGCGCCATCGCCGCCCGTCCCGACCGACAGCTGAACACGGCGCCCCTGGAGGGGCTCAACCTCCGGGAGCGGGAGGTGCTGCAGCACGTCGCGCTCGGGATGTCGAACGACGAGATCGCCCAGCACCTGTTCATCTCACCGGCGACGGCGCGCACCTACGTGTCGAGGCTGCTCGGCAGGCTCGGCGCGCGCGACAGGTCGCAGCTGGTGATCATCGGCTACGAATCAGGATTGGTCGAACCGGGAACTTGATCCGAACTCCGAAGATCTCTTGCTCCTTCTCGGCGAGATCGAGAGAATGAGACATGCCCGTCACGCTGAGGTCCCTCCAGGTCGCTGTTCCCGACACCGTCCTGATCCAGGGGGAGGTCCGCGACGTCTTCGCCGCGCAACCCGGGCTCAGCGCTCTGGCGATCCGCCTGATCGGAGCGGCGTTCAACTCATCCGGCATCGAACGCCGCTTCAGCGCAGTGCGGGAGATGAGCTTCACCGCAGCCGTCGAAGATCCCGACTTCTTCGATCCGGACTCCCGCCGGATCCTCAATCCCACGACCGGCACCCGCAACGACGTCTACGTGAGCGAGGCGCCCAAGCTGTTCGTCGAAGCGGCGGCGGCGGCGATCAAGGAGTGCGAGGGGATCGATCGCTCGGACGTCACCCATGTGATCACGGTGTCGTGCACCGGCTTCTGCGCTCCCGGCCCCGACTATCGGGTCGTGCGCGACGTGGGGCTGAATCCCTCGGTGCAGCGCTACCACCTCGGCTTCATGGGCTGCTACGCCGCCTTCCCGGCGATGCGCCAGGCCAAAGCGATCTGCGACGCCGAACCGGATTCGGTCGTCCTGATCGTCAGCGGTGAGCTGTGCAGCATCCATGTGCGCGTCGCCGACAACCCGGACTCCATCCTCGGCGCCTCGCTGTTCGCCGATGGGGCGGCGGCGGCGATCATCACCGGACGTGATCTCGGTCCCGGGCGCGGACTCCAGCTCGACCATTTCGAGACCGTGCTCACTCCCGTCGGCGAGGAGGCGATGGCGTGGACGGTCGGCGACCACGGCTTCGACATGATTCTCGGATCCTACGTGCCCAGGATCGTCGATCAGCACATCGCCGGGGCGCTGGCCCCGCTGTTCGCCAAGGATCGCTCACTGGAGGACCGCCAATTCCGGGACATCGATCACTGGGCGATCCATCCCGGCGGTCGCAGCATCCTCGACAAGGTCGAACGCAGGCTGGACCTCGATGCCGAACAGCTGGAGCCCTCGCGCGGGGTGCTGCGCGACTACGGGAACATGAGCAGCGCGACGGTGCTGTTCGTGCTCAAGGAGATCTTCGACCGGCCGGAGTCCGAAGCCGGGGAGCGGGTCTGCGGAATGGCCTTCGGGCCCGGGCTGACGGTGGAGAGCGCTCTGTTCACCACCGTCGGCTCACATCAGTGATCCTGCCCGACCTGCGGGAGCGCAGCACGTCCGTCCTCGAGTGGATGGACGGCCCCGAGTGCGATCGCTCGACCCTCGACCGCACCTACTCCCAGTTCCGCATCGTCAACCGACTCGTCGCGGGCTGGCGGCAGACCTACCGCTCGCACCTGCGCCCGGCCCTCCGCCGAGGCGAGCTCACCACGGTCCTCGATATCGGGTCCGGAGGGGGAGACCTCGCACGGGCCCTCGCCGGCTGGGCTCGCCGGGACGGGTTCCGCGTGCACATCACCGCGGTCGACCCGGACGAGCGCGCCCACGCATGGGCGACCGGCCGGCCACCGGTTCCGGGCGTCGAGTACCGGCAGGCGCTGAGCGCCGAGCTCGTCGCCGAGGGACGCGGCTTCGACCTCGTGATCTCCAACCACCTGCTCCACCACCTCGACGCGAGCGGGCTGAGCGCGCTGCTGTCCGATTCGGAGCAGCTCGCCCGGATCCGGGCCGTGCACAGCGACATCCGCCGCAGCCCGATCGCCTATCTCCTGTTCTCGGCCGGCACCCTGCCGTTCTTCCACCGCTCCTTCATCCGCGCCGACGGGTTGATCTCCATCCGACGCAGCTACACACCGGGCGAGCTCCGCGGCAGCTGCCCGTCCGGCTGGCGGGTGCTGGGGCAGGCTCCGTGGCGGAATCTCCTCCTGTACGAGGCCGGTCGCCGATGAACACTGCGGCCCCTGCCGCTGCTGTTCAGGTGCCGCAGAAGGTCCGGTAGGGGCCGAAGTCGTCGGGGGCGGCATCCGCCCAGCGTTCCAGGCCGGGGCGTTCCCGATAGGGGGACGTCACTGCCGCCAGCAGCCGATGCAGCGGGGCGAGATCTCCGCCGACGGCGGCGTCCAGTGCTTCCTCGACCAGGTGGTTGCGGGGGATGTAGACCGGATTCGCATCGTCGAGCACCTCCGGGTCAGGCCCTCGGTCCAGCCACCGGCGCAGCCACTGATCGAGGCTCGCACCGTCGGCGAACAGGCTGCGGACCGGGCCGAGGTCGCCGCGCGCGGCCGCGCCGAGGCGGCGGAAGAACGAGGTGTAGTCGACCGCGCTGTCCTGCAGCAGCGGGAACAGGTCGGCGACGAGCGGCGCCGAGTCCTCGGGTTGCCCGCTGCGCAGGCCGAGCTTGAGCCTCATGCCGGCTGACCAGGCGGCGCTGTACTCCCGGCTGAAGGAGCGCAGCGCCTCACCGGCGGCGTCGACCGCCCGCTGCTGATCGTCGTCGATCAGCGGCAGCAGGGTCTCTGCGAACCGGGCGAGGTTCCACTCGGCCACCAGCGGCTGATTGCCGTAGGAGTACCGTCCGGTCTGGTCGATGGAGCTGTAGACGGTCGCGGGGTCGAAGGCCTCCATGAAGGCACACGGTCCGTAGTCGATCGTCTCGCCGGAGATCGTCATGTTGTCGGTGTTCATCACCCCATGGATGAACCCCACCAGCATCCACCGGGCGAGCAGCGCGGCCTGGGCGCTGATCACGCCCCGCAGGAGCGCGAGCGGAGGGTTCGCGGCCGACGCCGCGTCCGGGTGATGCCGGGCGATGGCGTGGTCGACCAGGCGGCGCAGCAGGTCGAGGTCATCCTTGGCCCTCGCGTGCTGGAAGGTCCCGACTCGCAGATGGCTGCTCGCGATCCGGGCGAGGACAGCTCCTTGGAGGACGCTGTCGCGGCGGACCTGACGGCCCGTGGTCACGACAGCGAGCGACCGGGTGGTGGGGATTCCCAGGGCATGCATCGCCTCGCTGACGACGTACTCGCGCAGCATCGGGGCAAGCGCGGCGAAGCCGTCACCGCCGCGGGCGAACGGGGTCGGACCCGAACCCTTGAGGTGCAGATCCCGCAGGCTGCCGTCTGCCGCCTGCAGCTCACCGAGCAGCAGCGCACGTCCGTCGCCGAGGCGCGGGGAGTACCAGCCGAACTGATGCCCGGCGTAGGCCTGTGCCACCGGGGCCGCTGCCTCGGGAAGCCCCGTCCCGGTCAGCAGGCGCAGACCTTCCGGGCTGCGCAGCCAGGAGGGATCGAGGCCGAGCTCGTGGCTCAGCGGTTCATTGAGCACGACCAGCTGCGGGTCCGGCGCTTCCGCGGCGCTCCAGGAGATGGCGAGCTCCGGCAGCTCCTCGGCGAACCGGGTGGTCAGCAGGACGGGCGAAGGCGGGGAAGCCGCGGACGCGGTGGAGGATTCGGACACCGTCGAGGGCGTGGGCACCGGGGTGGAGTCGGCAGCGGTCATGGTTCTCACCTCACTCCGCCCACTGTACCCAGTCCTTGTCCTCACTCGAGTTCGAGCTCCAGGTCCTCGGAGGGGCGACCGGGACTGCGTGCCGCGGCTTCGAGATCGATCTTCATCCGGGCATCGGCGCTCCCTGCATCCGCTCCACCTTCCCCATTGACCACCGATTCGACTGCGCTGAACGCGGCGAGGGCCTCCGGATCGGCGAACGGCAGCACCTGGGCTGCCACGTACCCGGCGGTCCCCTTCTCCCAGTCGACCCAGTAGTAGGTGTTGGCCAGACCGCACCAGAACAGGCTGCCGCGCGATCGGCCGTTCGGCTCCGTGCTGTCGTTGCGGAGCCCCAGCAGGCTCCACTTGTCGCCGAACTCCGGCAGGAAGTCGACATCGCGGGTGGTGGCCGGGTCGGCGGTGCGCACCGGCTGGGTCCGGAGCTGTCCGATCTGATTGCGGCGAGCCTCGGCGAGCATGGAAGCGCTGATGATCGTCGTGCCGTCCAGGGTTCCCTCGCCCAGCAGCATCCGCAGCAGCTTCATGTAGTCGCGCACCGTCCCGTAGAGACCACCGCCGCCCATGAAGAACTCCGGGTCCTGCGTGATCTGGATCGACGTGGGGCTCAGGGAGCCGTCCTCGCCGCGATAGTGGATCGCGGCACGGCTGCCCCTCATGTGCTCATCGAGGATGAAGGCGGTCGATTCCATGCCCAGGGGCTGGAGGATGTTCTCCTTGAGGTGCTGCTCCAGCGTCTGGCCGCCGGCCCGCTCGATGGCCCGGCCGACCCATTCGATGTTCGTCCCGTATTCCCACCGGCTTCCCGGATCGAAGGTCAGCGGTGTCTGCAGGGTGGCAGTCCTGCATTCGATGATCGGGGGGATGCCGTTGGCGTCCTGGAAATCCCGGACGCTCGGGTTGAAGAACGCGTAGCCGTTCCCCGCGGTGTGAGAGAGCAGATGGCGCAGGGTGATGTCCTGGTCCGGCTCCCGCAGCGAGCCGTCCGGATCGAGGACCTGCTGTTGGCCGAGCTCCGGCAGCAGGTTCTTCAGCGGGGCGTCGAGAGCGAGGGCGCCCTGCTCCACCAGCTGCAGCGCGGCCAGAGCCACGACGAGCTTCGTCGTCGAGGCGAGCCAGATCACCGAGTCGACGGTGAAGGGAGCAGCTGCGCCTGTCGCCAGGTGCCCATGATTGAAGGTGTGGAGCTCCCCGGAGCTGTCGATGACAGCCGCAGCGAGGTGGGGGAGACGGCCGCTGGCGACGAACTCGGCCAGCTGTGCATCCAGCGCTTCGACGTCGGTGTGGTTCAGCGTCATTGCTGCGGCTCCTTCTCGAGCGGGCTGCCGCGGAGGCGGCGGCACGCGACCCTGCGTGCGTGAGTCGATCGTGGCAGAGCGCACAGCAGGGTTCAAGCACCGCCGCGCCGCCGGTCGAGGCCAGGGGAGTCCGACGCAGTGCCTCAGAGCAGGGACCAGGCCTCGGTGAGCACCGAGCGGATGATCTGCTCGATCTGGTCGAACTCCGCCTGACCGATGGTCAGCGGCGGGGACAGCTGGACAACCGGCTCCCCGCGGTCGTCGGCACGGCAGTAGAGACCCCTGTCGAACAGGGCATGGGAGACGAAGCCCTTGAGGATCCGCTCGCTCTCCTCATCGGTGAACGACTCCTTGGTGTCACGGTCCTTGACCAGCTCGATCCCGTAGAAGAACCCCTCGCCGCGGACATCCCCGACGATCGGCAGGTCCTTGAGCTTCTCCAGGGTGTAGCGGAAGGCCGGCCCCTGCTCGTGGACGTGGTCGTTGAGCTTCTCCTCCTCGAAGATGTCGAGGTTGGCCATGGCGGCGGCGCAGGCGACGGGATGACCGCCGAACGTGTAGCCGTGGTAGAAGGTCTCCCCGCCCCGGCCGAAGGGCTCGAACAGCCGCTCCGAGGCGATCATGGCGCCCAACGGTGCGTACCCGGAGGTCAAGCCCTTGGCGCAGGTGATGATGTCCGGCACGTAGCCGAAGTCGTTGCAGGCGAACATGTCCCCGATCCGACCGAAGGCGCAGATGACCTCGTCGGAGACCAGGAGCACGTCGTACTCGTCACAGATCTCGCGGACCCGCTCGAAGTAGCCGGGAGGGGGCGGGAAGCAGCCGCCGGAGTTCTGCACCGGCTCGAGGAACACCGCTGCCACCGAATCGGCGCCCTCGAACTCGATCGCCTCCGCGATCCGGTCGGCCGCCCAGAGGCCGAACTCCTTCTCGTTGTCGGCAAGCGCCTCCGGCGCGCGGTAGAAGTTGGTGTTCGGCACCTTGAGCGCCCCCGGCACCAGCGGCTCGAACTGGTTGCGCAGGCCCGGCAGCGATGTCACGGACAGCGCGCCGTGCGGAGTGCCGTGGTAGGCGGTGGCCCGCGAGATCACCTTGTGCTTGCCGGGCCGGCCCGTCACCTTGAAGTAGTTCTTCGCCAGCTTCATCGCCGACTCGACGGAATCCCCGCCCCCGGAGGTGAAGAACACCCGGTTGAGGTCGCCCGGGGTGTAGTGCGCCAGCCGTTCGGCGAGCTCGATCGCCGGCGGGTGCGCATACGACCATAGGGGCATGAAGTCGAGGGTCTTCGTCTGCTCGTAGACGGCGCGCGCGATCGACTCCCGGCCGTGTCCGACCTGGACGACGAAGAGGCCGGCCAGCCCGTCGAGGTATTCCCTGCCCTGGTCGTCATAGAGGAAGTGGCCCTCGCCCCGCGTGATCACCGGCGTGGCACTGCCGGAGTAGAGCCCCTGATGATTCGTCATGTGCATCCATAGGTGGTCCCGGATGCCGGCCTGGTACCGGCTGCTCGTGTCTGCGATCTGCTGAGTCATCTCGTCCCCCAGTTGTATTTCTGCTTGTGCAGAGACAGATACATGAATGTCTCGGTGGTGCTGACCCCGGGCACGCGCCGCAGCCGGTCGTTGATGAGCTCGAAGAGGTCCGCGTCGGATTCGCAGATGACCTCGGCGATGATGTCGAAGGACCCGGCGGTGATGACCAGATAGTCGACCTCACCGAACTCGCCGATCGCCTCGGCCGCGGCGACGACGTCCCCGTCGATCCGGATCCCGATCAGCGCCTGCCGGGCGAAGCCGAGCTGCATCGGATCGGTGACTGCGACGATCTGCATGACCCCGGAGTCGAGGAGCCGGGAGACGCGCTGGCGGACAGCGGCCTCCGACAGCCCGACGGCCTGCCCGATCGCCGAGTAGGACTGCCGGCCGTCGTGCTGGAGCTGCTCGATGATCGCCTTCGACTTCTCGTCGAGCTGGACCACCGGTTGACCGCTGTGCTGGGCGTTGATGACCACGCTTGTCCTTCCCTCCGCGCTCGGTGCTCCAACTATGGCGGATCGAGGAAACCCTTTCAAGAGCGAGGACTGCGGAATCCGCGTGAGTATCGACGGATTCAGACGACATCAGTCGTGACTTGGATGTGGGATGCCGCATTCCGTTCTTCGGAAGGCTCCGGCACTATTGTGAGCCAGCTCACTTTCTGGCACGCTGTTGCCATTCGTCTGTTGCTGTTCAACAGCGCCAGTCGCCAGCAGAAGGAGATCGTCGCCATGGCACCCACTCGTCCCCTCCCGGCAGATCCGATGCTCAGCAGCCTGGTGCGAGCCCAGGTCGATCGACGCCGAGTGCTCGCCGCCGCCGGCGGCCTGGGGCTGGCCGGGCTGCTGGCCGCCTGCGGCACCGGCGGCATGACGACCGAGGAGGGAATGGCGCCGGCCGAAGACGTCTCCGAGCAGGAGAAGATGCTCCGCTGGGCCAACTGGACCCTCTACCTCGACTACGACGACAAGACCGGAACCTATCCGACGCTCGAGAAGTTCACGGATCAGACGGGCATCGACGTCAACTACTCCGAGGACATCGACAGCAACGAGAGCTACTACGGCAAGGTCCAGGCGCAGCTGTCGCGTGGGCAGTCGATCGGGCAGGACATCATCACCCTGACCGACTGGATGGCCTCGCGGATGGTCGCCGACGGATGGCTCCAGGAGCTCAACCACGACAACATCCCCAACATCGCCAACCTGCTTCCCGAGCTGCAGAACGTGCAGTACGACCCCGGCAGGAAGTACTCGGTGACCTGGCAGTCCGGCTTCACGGGGCTGGCGTGGAACAAGGAGGCGGTGCCGCAGGGGCTGAAGAACGTCTCCGACCTGTGGAACCCCGACCTCAGGGGACGAGTGGAGATCATCGACGGCTGGAACGAGACACCCGCGCTGGTGATGCTCGAACAGGGCGTCGACATCACCCGGTTCACCGAGGACGACTACGCGAACGCCGTCGACATCATCGCCGAGAACGTCCAGAACGGCCAGATCCGGCAGGCCAAGGGGAACTCCTACAAGGAGGATCTGATCTCCGGCGACGCGGTGGCCGTGGTCGCCTGGTCCGGCGACATCACGCAGCTCAACACCGAGAACGGCGACAAGTGGGACTTCACCATTCCGGAAGCCGGGGGAGATCTGTGGTCCGACAACTCCTGGTGCCGCTGGCGGCCACCCACAAGGCCAATGCCGAAGCGCTGATGAACTACTACTACGACCCGGCTGTTGCGGCAGAGGTCGCCGCCTACGTCAACTACATCTGCCCGGTGCAGGGAGCGCGCGAGGCGATGGAGAAGCTCGACCCGAGCCTGGTCGACAACCCGCTGATCTTCCCGACCGACGAGTTCCTGGAGAACGTGTCGGCGATGCGCCCCGTGGAGCGCGAGGAGGAGCAGAAGTACATCGACATGTTCCAGCGTGCGATCGGCAAGTGAGCACGAGCGGACTCGAAAGGTCAGAGATGAATGCAGTCGGCAGCATGAGCCCCGCCCCGCCGGAGACCGGCACCCCCGCTACGCGGCCGACCTCCGGAGGGTTGCAGCTCAGAGGACTGGTCAAGCGCTTCGGCGACTTCACCGCCGTCGACCACGTGGACCTGGAGATCCCTCCGGGCGGCTTCTTCGCGCTGCTGGGACCTTCCGGGTGCGGCAAGACCACCGCGCTGCGGATGATCGCGGGACTGGAGTTCCCCACCGAGGGCCGGATCTTCCTCGGCGGGCAGGACATCACCGGCGTCAAACCCCACCGACGGCCCGTCAACACGGTCTTCCAGAGCTATGCGCTGTTCCCGCACATGAGCGTCATCGACAACGTGGCGTTCGGGCTGCGCCGACGCAAGGTCCACGACGCTCGCGCGAAGGCGAGCCAGGTGCTCGAGCTCGTCGAGCTGTCCCATCTCGCCGATCGCCGACCGCAGCAGCTCTCCGGCGGGCAGCAGCAGCGGGTGGCCTTGGCCCGGGCGATCGTCAACGAGCCGGAGGTGCTGCTGCTCGACGAGCCGCTGGGTGCACTCGACATGAAGCTGCGCCGCCAGATGCAGCTCGAGCTGTCCCGGATCCAGCGCGAGGTGGGGCTGACCTTCATCCACGTCACGCACGACCAGGACGAGGCGATGACGATGGCCGACATCGTCGCGGTGATGAACGAGGGCCGCATCGAGCAGCTGGGACCGCCGGAGGAGCTCTACGACCAGCCGGAGACGGTGTTCGTCGCGAACTTCCTGGGCAAGTCCAATCTCATCGAGGCAGAGGTGCTGGGCGAGGACGGGCCGTGGCTGACGATCGCCGCGGGCTCGGCGCAGGCACGGCTGCTGTCCGACCGGTGCGTGTCCCGCCAAGGCCGGCTGCTCGTCGGCATCCGGCCGGAGAAGATCGCGATCGCACCCGTCGGGTCCGACGACGAGGGCCGGCACGGCACCTTCGCCGATCGGGACGGCGAAGTGTGGAACACGCTCGCCGGGGGTGTCGTCTCAGCGATGACCTACACCGGGGTCTCCACCGAATACCAGGTCGAAGTGCCCGGCATCGGCAGCGTCGAGGTGTTCGCCCAGAACCTGGCCGGGGACGTGCTCGCGATCGGCGACAGGGTCAGCCTGCGGTGGCGCGCCAAGTACACCTTCGGCCTGGCCGGCGACGAGCCGATCAGTGCCGGAGCGGAAGTGGAGCCGGGATGAGCGCCGGGACGGGGCTGACCCCGTCTCATGAGCAGGTTCCCGCGCCCGCGGCGGTCCGCCCCGAGCAGGCCGTCCCGGCGGGGAGCCGGCAGGGCCGATCAGGCCGCAGCCGTCGCCGGAACCGTCGCCGGGAACGGCAGCAGATGTCGACTGCCGAGCGCAGGCAGCACTCCCGACAGGGGCGCCTCGGCTATTGGTTCGTCCTGCCGGGCTTCGCCTTCCTGGCGCTGTTCTTCGCGCTGCCGGTGCTCGTGATGCTGGCGACCTCGCTGTTCGCACCGGTTCCCGGGGGCGGCGTCGGCGCGTTCCAGCCGGCGCTGGAGTTCTCCAACTACACCGAAGTGCTCGTGCTGTACTGGGTGCCGCTGCTGCGATCGTTTGCGTTCGCGCTGATCACCACAGTCGCCGCGCTGCTCATCGGGTACCCGATCGCCTATCTGGTCGCTGTTCGCCTGCGCGGCCACCGCCTGGCCCAGGGGCTCCTGCTGGTGCTGATCATCGCCCCGTTCTTCGCGAGCTTCATTCTGCGCACCCAGGCGTGGAAGATCATCCTGTCGGACGACGGTCTGGTGGTCGGCGCGCTCAAAGCGCTCAGCCTGATGCCACCGGGTGCCCATCTGACCGCGACCGCCGTCGCGGTCGTCGCGGGCATGACCTACAACTTCCTGCCGTTCATGACCCTGCCGATCTTCGCCAACCTCGAGCGGTTGGACGCCCGGCTGATCGAAGCCGGCTCCGACCTGTATGCGTCACCGTGGGAGACGTTCCGGAAGGTGACCCTGCCCCTGTCGATGCCGGGAGTGCTCGCGGGCACTCTCCTGACGTTCATCCCGGCGGCCGGCGACTACATCAATGCATCGCTGCTGGGCAACAACCGCAATACGACGATGATCGGCCAGATCATCGAGAGCCGGTTCTTCCAGGCCGCCGACTACCCGCAGGCAGCGGCGCTGGCGTTCGTGCTCATGGTCGCCATCCTGATCCTGGTGATGGCGTATGTGCGCCGCTTCGGCACGAAGGAGCTGCTGTGAGGAGATTCGACCCTACTCGCTGGTTCGTGCCCGTCGTCGGCGGTCTCGCGTTCGCCTATCTGCTGGTGCCGATCGTCTATATCTTCGTGTTCTCGTTCAATCAGGCCGGCAAGACGAACCTGACCTGGCGCGGCTTCACTCTCGACAACTGGCGCAACCCGTGCGGTGCGCCCGAGGTGTGTCACGCCTTCGTCAACAGCCTTCAGATCGGGCTCACCTCGACGGTGGTCGCGACCGTTCTCGGCACGCTGATCGCGATCGGCCTGGAGCGCTACCGATTCCGGTTCTCCGGGAGTGCGAACATTCTGGTGTTCCTGCCGATGGCCACCCCTGAGGTGGTGTTCGGCGCAGCCCTGCTGACGCAGTTCCTCAACCTCGGGGTGACCCTGGGGAAGCCGACCATCATCCTGGCCCACATCGCCTTCTGCATCTCCTTCGTGGTCGTCACGGTGCGCGCCCGGGTCGCGAGCCTCGACCCGGCGCTCGACGAGGCGGCCGCCGATCTCTATGCCTCCGGCGCGCAGCGCTTCTTCAAGGTCACCCTGCCGCTGCTGCTGCCCGGCATTCTGGCGGCCGCTCTGCTGAGCTTCGCCCTGAGCTTCGACGACTTCATCATCACGAACTTCAACTCGGGAGCCGAGATCACCTTCCCGAAGTTCATCTACATCGCAGCGGCACGCGGCATCCCGCCGGAGGCCAACGTCATCGGCTCGTTCATGTTCCTGCTGGCGATCGCGATCGTCGTCGTGGCCCAGATCGTCACCTATCGCAAGCGGGAGCGGGCGCAGCCCGGGACCGGGGTCCAGGGCCGGGTAGGCCTCTGATGATGCCGGCTGTGCGGCCGGGCGCCTGGCGCCGATTCGCCTGCTGGGCCCGGCAGGCGAGCGCGCCCGCCGCTCAGTCGAGAAGGCTGTGCTTCTCGATCCACTCCCGGGCGACGACCTCGGCCGCGGCCTGCTCGTTGACGCTGCGCGAGTTCAGGGCCAGGAGCTCGTCCTGGCTCAGCAGGGAGTGGACCTCGTTGAGGATTGCCCGTGCCTCGTCGTCGGCATCGTCGGAGACGACCGGCACGAGATGGGCGGAGGGCAGAAGCCCTTTCGGGTCCTCCAGCACCACGAGGCCGTGCTCGCTGATTGCGGGATTCGCGCTGTAGATCGTCGCGGTCACGTCGACTTCGCCGTCGAGCAGGGCATTGACCGTCAGCGGCCCTCCCGAATCGTCGATGACCTGCAGCTCGACTTCGACGCCGTAGACCTCCCGGAGGCCTTCCGGACCGAAGGGGCGGGTCTCGAACTCCGGGCTGGAGGCCATGACCACGTCGTCGACTCCCGCAAGGTCTCCGATCGAGACCAGGTCATGCTCCTGCGCGTATTCGGGGGTGACCACGAACTCGTTCTGATCTGTCGCCTCAGCCGGCTCCAACGCGGTCAGTCCTTCCGGCAGGGACTCGGTGAGCGCCTCGTAGACCTCCTCCGGCGTCCCCGAACCGGCCGCTGGATCGTAGTACTGCAGCAGGGCGCCCGTGTACTCCGGGAAGACGTCGATGTTCCCGTTGGTCAGCTCCGAGGCGTACACCTCGCGCTGGCCGATCTCGAAATCGCGCTCGACGTCGTAGCCGGCGGCTTCGAGGAGCTGGGCGTAGATCTCGGCGATGATGGTGTTCGAGTAGTACTGCTGCGAGCCGATGACGAGCGTGCCCTCGTCGACCCCGCCGGCGGGAGAATTCGCGAGTGGATCCGATCCTCCCGCGCAGCCGCTGGCTGTCAGGAGCAGGGCGGCGGCGACGACCGCGAGTGGACCGCGAGACCGAGGTTTCACAGTGGTGGTTCCTTCCGGACGATGTGGAGCAGGGACGGACGGGTGAACAGCGGCCTCATGCGAATCCCGGCAGCCTGCGGATCAGTCGCTGGGCAAGGTCGAAGGCGCCGTCGAGCACGATGGCCAGCGCGATGACTACGAGCGAGGCCGCCAGCAGCAGCGGGTAGTCGTTGGTGCGCAGCCCCAGGAAGAGGGGAACGCCGAGCCCGCCGGCGCCGACATATGCTGCGATCGTAGCGGTTCCCACGACCTGCAGCACCGCCAGCCGGATTCCACCGATGATCAGCGGGAGCCCCAAGGGGATCTGCACTGTCAGGAGGGTCTGCCAGCCGTTCATGCCCTGCGCGCGTGCGGCATCCACGACCCGGGGATCTACGGACTCCACACCCGAGTAGGCGCCGGCGATGATGGACGGGACCGCCAGGGTGATGAACGCGACCATCGGGGCGGTGAGGCCCAGACCGGTGAAGAGCGCCACGAGAGTCAGGAGGCCGAGGGTGGGAAGGGCCCGAACCACGCCGGTTCCGGCCACGGCCACGTTCTTCCCCCTGCCGAAGTGCCCGATTGCGAGGCCGATGGGGAGCGCGATCGCCGCCGAGAGCAGGACGGCGACGAGCGTGTACTGCAGGTGCTCCACAGTGCGCACGCCCAGGCCGGTGGGTCCGGACCAGGTGGCGGCGTCGAGAAGCCAGCGGACCGCTTCGCTGAGATGGTTCATCTGCCCGGCGCCTCCCGGGCTGCCGACCACGGCATGCAGACGCGGCCGGCGAGCACCAGCAGCCGGTCGAGACCCACCGCGAGCACCGCAGTCATCACGAGACCGCTCATGATCGAGGGGACGATCCCGCGCTGGAATCCGTCGGTGAATAGGGAGCCGAGGGACTGAACGCCGATCACAGCGCTGACGGAGACCAGGCTGATGGTGCTGACGCTCACGACCCGCAGACCGGCAAGCAGTGCCGGCCCTGCGAGGGGCAGGTCGACCGCCCAGAAGCGCCCCCATCGCGAATAGCCCTGAGCAGTGGCCGCCGTCCTCGCATCCGCGGAGACCGCGTCCAGCCCGTCGGCCGCCGAGCGGACCATCAGCGCGGTCCCGTAGATCGCGAGCGCGACGACGACGTTGAGCGGGTCGCGGACTCCGGTCCCGATGACGACCGGCAGCACGACGAACAGCGGCAGTGACGGCACGGCATACAGCAGGCCCGTCCCGGAGACGAGGACCTCGCGCACCGGCCGCAGTCTGTTCGCCACGACCGCGACCGGCAGCGACACCGCCGCCGCCAGCAGGATCGCCGGGATGCAGAGGGCGAGGTGGGCGAAGGTGAGGTCGGCAATGAGCGGGAGGTTCAACAGGATCCAGTCCACGGCGTCACCCGCCCGGTAAGGAGCCGGGCGCCTTCGAGGGCAGCGCTTCGAGGATTCCGAGCGGGCGGCCGGTGCTGTCCGAGATCGACAAGCCGCCGTCGTCGCGCACGGTGGCGCGCAGCGAGCGCCGGCCGCCGGCCACGCCGAGGAACTGGGCCACGAAGTCGTCCCGAGGATTCTCGACGATCTCCGGCGGCGCTCCGGTCTGGGCGATCTCCCCTCCCGGGCGCAGGACGACGATCTGATCACCCAGCGTGAGCGCTTCATCGATGTCGTGCGTGACGAAGATGATGGTCTTCCGCAGCTCGGTGTGGATGCGCTTGAGCTCCCGCTGGAGCTCGATGCGGACCAGCGGATCCACGGACCCGAAGGGCTCGTCCATCAGCAGGATATTGGGATCGCCCGCGAGCGCCCGGGCGACCCCGACGCGCTGCTGCTGGCCGCCGGAGAGCTGCCCCGGGTAACGGCTGCCCAGACTCGGGTCCAACCCGACGACAGCGAGCAGCTCAGCGGCGCGCTCCCGCGCCTCGCGCCGGCTCGCACCGTTGAGGCGCGGGACCGTGGCGACGTTGTCGATCACCCTGCGGTGGGGAAGCAGACCGGAATGCTGCATGACATAGCCGATCCGGCGGCGCAGTGCTACCGGAGCCTCCGCTGCGACGTCGGCGTCGTCGATCAGGACCTGCCCGGACGTCGGGTCCACCATCCGGTTCACCATCCGCAGGAGTGTCGTCTTGCCCGATCCCGACGACCCCAGGAGCACCGTGAGCGAATGAGAGGGCACCACCAGGCTGAAATCGCCGACAGCCCGGGTGCCGTCCGGATAGGTCTTGGTGACGCGGCGGAACTCGATTCCCATGGGTTGTCTCTCCTATGGCCGGATCATCGAGGGATCAGACGCGGACCGCCGCCAGGCCCAGATGCTCGCGGAGGGTGGTGCCGGAGTACTCCGTGCGGAACAGCTCCCGGCGCTGGAGGATGGGCACGACGTGGTCGACGAAGGCATCGAGCGCAGTGGGAATGGTCGTGGGCTGCAGTGTGAAGCCGTCGCTGGCTCCGGAGAGCACCCAATCCTCGATGAGATCGGCGAGCTGTTCGGGCGTCCCGGTGAATTCCAGACCGCCCGGCAGACCTGTGATCTCCTGCGCCAAGTCGATGAATGGGCGGTCCGAGGAGAGGGCGGCGGAGATGATGTGCTGGGCGAATGTGGTCTTCTCGGCTTCTTCGGCCAGCCGCGGATCCAGCGGCTTCCCCGGATCGATGCGCTGATGGTCCAGGCCCGCGTTGAGCGCCAGGTTCTTCCACCGGAGCTCCGGGCTCGCGGACTCCTCGAGCTCCGCGCGCAGCCGTTGCGCCTCCTCCTCCGTGCTGCCGAGCACGAAGGCGAGCCCAGGCAGAATCCGGATGTCGTCCGCCGTTCTGCCGTAGCGCCGCGCAGCGGCATCGAGCTTCTGACGGAAGCCGAGGCCGGCGTCGGGGGAGGATTGCGGGGTGAAGACCAGCTCGGCGATACGGCCCGCCAGGTCGATCCCGGCCGGGGACGAACCGGCCTGTGCCAGCACGGGATGGCCCTGCGGGGCGCGGGGGACCGGCAGCGCGCCCTCCACGGAGAAGTGCGCACCCTCGAACCGCGCGGGCCGGATCCTGTCGATATCCGCCCAGCGGCCACGGCTGCGGTCCCCGACGATGGCGTCGTCCTCCCAGCTGTCCCACAGTCTCCGCGTCACCTCGACGAATTCGGCTGCGCGAGCATACCTGTCGCCGTGCGCGGGATGGGTCCGCCCGAAGTTCTTCGCCGCCTCGGCGTGATAGGTGGTCACGACATTCCACCCTGCGCGCCCGTTGGTGACGAAGTCGGCAGTGGCCAGTCGGCGTGCCAGGTCGAAGGGCTCGTTGTAGGTCGTCGACGCCGAGGCGATCCAACCGATCTTGCGGTTCGCCGCTCCCAACGCGGACATCAGGGTGATGGGGTCGTAGCGGACCTGAGGGAAGTACTCGGCGCGGAAGTGCGACAGCATCGGCCAATCCGGGAAGAAGACGGCGTCGAGCTTCCCGCGCTCCGCAGTCGCCGCAGCCCGGTGCAGGCTCTCCACGGAGATCGCTTCGCAGGGATCGTCGTCCTGCACCAGCCATGCCGATTCGTGATAGCCGCTGGGAGTCAGGAAGAGCGTGAAGTGCGCCTCACGACGTGACGGCATGTCAGCATCTCCTCAGCTCTGTTCGCTCGCGCGCAGTCGACGGTGTGCATGACGTTAGCACGCGTACACCGTTTGCAAGCGTGCGCCGAGGCTGTCTCGCGACTCGCTCGAGCGACGAGGTCTTGAGACCGGATCTGCAGTAGGTTACTGTTCAGTCACTCATCATCGCAACAGTGTCAAAGGAGACCTCATGAGCGATCATCCGTGGCCCACCCTGCGCGGCGGGCAGTCCGAATTCGTCCGCGAGCACGGCAGCGAGCGCGCCGAACGGTTCCAGCGGGCCTTCTTCGAAGGGGACCCCATTGCCGACGCGCTGTTCGCGTCGGGAGCCGATCGCGCGGTCCTCATGCGGCAGCTGCGCGCGGCGCTCAAGGCCGGTGCAGCCGGGGAGACCGACGCTCCCGAGGTCCAGGCATTCATCGCGGACATGCGGGGTGCCCTCGACGGGGCGGACCGGGAGCGCCTGGAGCGCGGGCGCCGGGTGTACCTGTCGATCCCCGTGCTCACCCACAGCGTCGCGCTCGGTCCCGGTTCACTGGTGAACACCTACTCGAGCCCGGCGATCTCCCGGGTCCTCGTCTCCACCGGGCGGCTGGTGGAGGGCGCACTGCGGCGCCTGCTCGACACGCGCAACTGGACGTACCACCTCTACTTCAGGGATGCCCTGGTTCCGGGCGCCGGCGGCTTCGAGCACACCGGGATGGTACGCGCCATGCACGCGTTCTCCCGGGCACAGCATTTGGACCGCAGCGCGGACACCTCGGAGTGGGGTGCGCCGATCAACTCGATCGACATGCTCCGGACCTGGTTCGACTTCACCTACATCCCCTACCGCGGCCTGGAGAAGCTGGGCTATGAGCTCACACCCGAGCAGACCCGTGATGTGTACGGGTTCTGGCAGGTCGTCGGACGGATGCTCGGCATTCCGGCCGATCTGCTCGCCGGGCTCGACGACCATGAGGCCTCCGAGCCCATGGTGCGGGCGATCGGCGCGGTCGCCGGATCCCCGGACGAGGGGTCGCGAGCTCTGGTGGACGCGCTCGTGGATGCCACCGCGGCCCAGCTGGCGCTCGTGCTCGGGCTGCCGGAGGGTCCGCTGCGGGAGCGCACGCAGGCGCAGGTGCGGATTCTTCACGGGGACGAGCTGACCGATCAGCTCGGGATCCCGCGGGTGTCCATCCAGGTTGCGGAGATGATGGCGGTCCCGGTGGCGAAGCAGCGCTACGACTTCCTCCGGCAGCTGCCCGCCGAGCTGGAGACGGAGATCGCGACGAACGAGGCGATGCTCGCCCAGCTGCTCGGCGCGACCGAGGACGGCAGGTCCGCGTACGAGACCGCTCCCGCGGGCGAGACGCCGGTCGAAGCCGTGGCGTAACCGCCGAGCTGCCGCAACGGGGGGCCGGTCGGCCCGTGCTGCTGCCTCTCGCGACCCCACGGGAGACAGCCGCTGCTCCGACGCAAGATATGTTGAAATTCCAAGTATTTTCTATGGGTGAGGAACAAGAGCGAGGAGATCTTGTGGAGTTGAAGTCCCCGATGGCAGCGGCTGGGGTCGTGCTGGTTCTTGCACTGTCCGCGTGCGGCTCGAACGGAGGAGGAGCCGAGACCGGCAGCACGGCTCAGGAGTCAGCAGCCGCAGCGCAGGCTGCTCAAGCACAGGACACACCGGCGAACGGCGAGGTGGAGCCGTGCTTCACGGTTGATGAGGTGGGTACAGGGCTGACCCTGACGTGGGAGCAGGTGGTCACCGCCAGAGGGTCGTCGGACCAGCTGGAACACGTCGAGATGCTCATAGAGGACAGCGAGGAGATGTACGCGATCGCTGAGGAGAGATCTCCGTGCTACGGCCAGCTGGAAATGGCTGAGTTCAACTCCCAAGTCTCGATCTTGAACGACGAGATCCGATCAGGTGCCGATTCCAACCGGTCCTACGAGAACGTCTCCGACATCGGCGACGACCTCCTCGAGAAGTCCGACGATCAAGGTCGTGAGTCGAGCTACGAATTCATCGTTCGACGTCAGTGAGATCCCCGTGGCCCAGCCGCTGCCGATGAGGCCGCGCCCGCCCGGGAGTCGTCGGCGGACCCCGTGGCCCAGCCCCTGAGGCGCTGTCATCCGGCGCGGTCCGAGTCGCCGGAAGCAGCGCTGAAGCCCCGGAATCGCGCGATTCCGGGGCTTCAGCGTTGGAGATTCCCGACGGAAGCGTCGGATCCTGCGGGTGGGCGGAAGCCCCTACGACACGACCTGCCGCTTCGAGGAGATGACTCCGGTGTTGAAGCCGGCCAGGTGCAGTCCGCCGTGGAAGCGCGCGTGCTCGATCTTCACGCACCGGTCCATGACGACCTTGAGGCCCCCGGCCTCCGCGATCGCCGCCGCTTCCTCGTTCCACGAGCCCAGCTGCAGCCACAGCACCTTGGCGCCGATCTCGACGGCCTCGCGGGCGACACCGGGCAGGTCCTCGTCCTTGCGGAACGCGTCGACGATGTCGGGCACCTCGGGGAGGTCGGCCAGGGACTTGTACACCGGCCGGCCGAGGATCTCGTCGACGACGGGATTGATGAAGTAGATCCGGTAGGGCGAGGACGACAGCAGGTACGTCGCGACGAAGTTCGACGCCCGCGACGGCTTGTTCGAGGCCCCCACGATCGCGATCGACTGCGCCTCCCGCAGGATCTGCAGGCGCTCGGTCGCGCTCGGTCCCACCCAGGTGCGCTCCTGGCTCATGATGTGGCTCCTTCCGAAACCTTCTCGGCTTCACTCGTCGCCGCTGCCTGTCCGGCCGCGGCACCTGCTCCGGTGCCCGCCTGCGCGGATTCGCCCTCGCGGGTGAGTCCGGTCGCGGCCGTCAGCGCCTGGTCGAAGTCCCACAGGATGTCTGCGGTGTCCTCCAGGCCCACCGACAGGCGGATGAGGTCCTCGTGGACTCCGCCGGCTGCGAGCTGCTCGGCGGAGAGCTGCTGGTGCGTGGTCGAAGCCGGATGCAGCACCAGGGTGCGGGCATCACCGACGTTGGCCAGGTGGCTGGCCAGCTGTGTGCTCTCGATGAACCGGGCTCCCACCTCGCGGGAGGTGAGCTCCTCAGTGCCCTTGACGCCGAAGGCGAACACCGAGCCCACGCCCTTGGGCAGGTACTTCCTGCCGCGCTCGAAATGCGGGTGGCCGGGGAGTCCTGCGTAGTTGACGTAGGCGACCCGTGGATCCGTGTCGAGCCACTCCGCCACGGCCGAGGCGTTGGCCAGGTGGCCGTCCATCCGCTGGGCCAGCGTCTCCACGCCCTGGATGAGCTGCCATGCGGCCTGTGCGGACAGCGTCGGCCCGATATCCCGCAGCTGCTCGGAGCGCAGGCGCGTGAGGAAGCCGTACTCACCGAAGTTGTCCCACCAGGACAGCCCGTTGTACGAGGGCACGGGCTCGGTCATCACGGGGAAGTTGCCGTTGCCCCAGTCGAAGCGGCCCGACTCCACCACGACACCGCCCAGGGTGGTGCCGTGACCGCCCAGGAACTTCGTCGCCGAGTGGATGATGATGTCGACCCCGTGGTCGAAGGGCCGGTTGAGGTACGGCGTGGTCAGGGTGGCGTCCACGACCAGCGGGATGCCCGCGGAGTGTGCGACCTCGGCGAGCCCTTCGAGATCGGCGATCTCGCCGGAGGGGTTCGCGACGACCTCGCAGTAGACCGCCTTGGTCTCCGGGCGGAGAGCCGCCCGGTAGTCCGCCGGGTCCGTGCCCTCCACGAAGGTGGTCTCGACGCCGAACCGGCGCAGCGTCACATCGAGCTGGGTGATGGTGCCGCCGTAGAGCTGGGACGAGGCGACGATGTGGTCGCCTGCCTGTGCCAGGGCGGCGAAGACGATGAACTCGGCGGCCATGCCGGATGACGTCGCGACAGCGCCGATCCCGCCTTCGAGGGCGGCGATCCGCTCCTCGAACGCGGCGACGGTGGGGTTGCCGATCCGGGAGTAGATGTTGCCGTACTTCTGCAGGGCGAACAGATTCGCGGCGTCGTCGGCGTCCTTGAACACGAAGGACGTCGACTGGTAGATCGGCACGGACCGGGCGCCGTGGATGGCGTCGGGGGTGCCGCCGGCGTGCAGCGCGAGGGTGCGGAACCCGAACTGATGGTCAGACATACGTGAGCTGTCCTCTCCTCTGGGGTGGAACGTCTGCGGCAGTCGCCTGCCGCATTGTGGTCGTGGTGGGCCTGCGATCAGCTCGCCGACGGGCGGTCACGCCGCTGCGTCCGTGCTCCGGACGCGGCGAGTCGGGCTCAGGCGTTATCGGATTCAAGGCTAGTGCGCCTCGGCGGTGGCGGCCGGGTGTCCCACGATGCGGGCGATCTGCGCGACGGCCGACTCGTTCTGCAGCGAGGTGGTGTCGCCGAGCGGCGTCCCCTCGCTGAGCTGGGTGAGCAGCCTGCGCATGATCTTGCCCGAGCGGGTCTTGGGCACCGCCGGCACCGCGACGATCCGCTTGGGCCTGGCGATCGGTCCGATCTCGTGGGCCACGTGGGCGCGCAGCTCGGCCTCGATCACCGCGGCCGGTTTGCCGCGGCCGTGCTCGGTGAGCACGACGAACGCGACGGCGGCCTGCCCGGTCAGCGGGTCCGCGATCGGTGCGGCGCCGGCCTCGATGACGTCGGGGTGGGTGATGAGGGCTGACTCCATCTCGATCGTCGACAGCCGGTGGCCGGAGACGTTGATGACATCGTCGACCCGGCCGAGCAGCGTGATGTCGCCGTCGGCGTCGCGCTTGCCGCCGTCCCCGGAGAAGAACCAGCCGCGCTCGCCGAAGGCCTTCCAGTACGAGTCGAGGTAGCGCTGCGGGTTGCCCCACACGGTGCGGGCCATGGACGGCCCGATCCCGTCGACGACCACGTAGCCCTGCTCGTCGGTGGGGGAGTCGTTCCCGTCCTCGTCGACGACCCGGGCGGACAGCCCGGGAACGGCGCGGGTCGCGCAGCCCGGCTTGGGCGCCTCGGCCGAGGCGGGGTCGAAGGCGGCATCGTGGGGGCGGGGGGACATGATGGTGGAGCCGGTCTCCGACTGCCACCAGGTGTCGACGATCGGCAGCACGTCCTTGCCGACCTCGCGGCGGAACCAACGCCACGCCTCGGGGTTGATCGACTCGCCCACCGTGCCCAGCAGGCGCAGCGAGGACACGTCCCAGGTGTCGGGCAGGCCGTCGGGGAAGTTGCCGATGTGCGAGCGGATGAGTGTCGGTGCCGTGTAGTAGTTCGTGACCCCGTACCGCTCGATGATCTCGAAGTGC
This sequence comes from Brevibacterium daeguense, assembly GCF_021729135.1. Taxonomy (GTDB): domain Bacteria; phylum Actinomycetota; class Actinomycetes; order Actinomycetales; family Brevibacteriaceae; genus Brevibacterium; species Brevibacterium daeguense. The sequence goes on along the minus strand of NZ_JAJTWW010000007.1, from coordinate 95,547 downwards.
CGACCCGGATGCGGGTGAGCCGGGGTGCCCTCGTAGATCACCTGGGTGATGCCGTTGAGCAGCGGGCCGTAGATCTCGTAGGTATGGGCGGTCACCCAGGCCAGGTCGGCGGTGCACCAGTGGACGCAGGACTCGACGCGCTCCGGGTCGTTGACGTTCGCGAGCTCGTCGTCGACGAGGTCGAACAGCAGCGCGTGCGTGTACGCGGTCTGCACGAGGTAGCCGCCAGTCGTGTGGACGAGGCCTTTGGGCTGTCCGGTGGTGCCGGAGGTGTAGATGATGAACAGCGGGTGCTCTGCGTCGAAGGCCTGCGGGGTGTGGGTGGCGGGCTGGGCGGCGAGCGCCTCGTGCCACCAGATGTCCCGGCCCGGGGTCCACGGGATGTCGGGGGCGTCCTCGGCAGAGTCCGAGTCGGCGGCTGGGCTGTTCGCCGAGCCAGCGCCATCCGAGGTGCGGGCCACGACCAGCACGTGCTCGATGGCGTTGTCGCCCGAGCACGCGGTGTCGGCGTTGGCCTTCACGGCCACGGCCTTCCCGCGGCGGAACTGGCCGTCGCTGGTGACCAGCACCTTGGCGCCGGTGTCCTCGACGCGGAACTTCAGCGCCTCGGCGGAGAACCCGCCGAACACCAGCGAGTGCACCGCGCCGATCCGGGCGCAGGCGAGGGTGATGATGATCGTCTCCGGGATGACGGGCAGGTAGACGACCACCCGGTCACCCGGCCCCACTCCCAGGCTCTCGAGCGCGTGGGCTGCGCGCGACACCTCGGCGAGCAGCTCGGCGTAGGTGTAGTCGCGCCGGTCGCCGGGCTCGCCCTCGAAGTGCAGGGCGACCTTGTCGCCGCGGCCGGCGCTCACGTGGCGGTCCAGGCAGTTGGCGGCGGCGTTGAGCCTGCCGCCGGCGAACCACTCGATCCTCGGGATCGTGAACTGCGGGTCGTCAGGGGTGCCGATGCTGCGCGGCCGGTCGAAGGTGTGCGCGGTGTCCCACCTCCGCTCCCAGTCCAGGCGTTCGGCCTGCGACTCCCAGAACGCCACCCGCGCGGCGTCGGATTCGAGCGCCGGGTTGCGGTCCGCGCGGCGGACCGGCGCGAGCCGAGTGTCGGTCACGGGCTGAGTCCTGAGCCGAGCGTCGGTCACGGGGTGGGTGTCGTTCACGCTGCCCATCGGGCAACCGCCTTTCGTTCGAGATAGCCCAGCAGGGCGTCGGTGATCTTGCCGAAGATCGCCAGCAGCACGATCGCCAGGAGGAGCCGGTCGGTGCGGCCGTTGTTCTGCGAGTCGGTGAGCAGGAAGCCCAGTCCCATCGAGGCGCCGAGCAGCTCGGCGGCGACGAGGAACAGCCACGCCTGTGCCAGTGCCAGTCGCAGCCCCGAGAAGATCGAGGGCACCACCGCGGGCAGCTGCACCGTCAGCAGCAGCCGGAGTCCCGAGTACCCGAAGCTGCGGGCCGCCTCCACGAGGTTGGTGTCGACGTGGCGCAGGGACGCGGCCAGCGTGGTGTAGACGGGGAAGAAGGCGCCGATCGCGATGAGCGTGACCTTGGAGTCCTCGCCCAGCCCGATCCACAGCAGCAGCAGCGGAACCCAGGCCAGCGACGGCACGGCGCGGAAGGCGCCGATGGTCGGTGCCACGAGCAGGTCGGCGAGCTTCGACAGGCCCACGAGAGAGCCCAGCAGCAGGCCGAGGACCGCGCCCAGCACGAAGCCGAGCAGCACGCGCTGGACGGAGATGGCGACGTGGATCCACAGGTCATTGCGCTGGATCAGCTCGATGGCGGCGTCGACGACGGCCAGCGGGGGCGGCAGCTGGACGAAGGTGAAGACGCCGGTCGACGACAGCGTCTGCCAGAGCGCCAGGATCAGCGCCGGGAGGATGAGCCCGAGCCCGAGGCGTCCCCACCCGGGGATCCGCGACAGGCGGCTGCCGGTGGAGCGGGCGGGCGCCTCGGCGGGGGTCTGTGCTGCTTCGGACCGGGGCGCGATGTCGGCCGCCATCAGCCCTCCGCCTGCTCGATCGCCTGCGCCGCGCGCGAGGGGTCGGCGCCGGCCGCGAACTCGTCGTGGACGATCGTGTCGATGGCCTCGTCGACCTGCGACCGGTCGGAGACGTCGCCGGTCTCCACGAGCGTCGGCGCGATGCGCTCGAGCACCTCGATCTGCTCCGGGCCGGGGACAGGATCGATGTCGAGGTGGGTGCGCTCGATGACAGCGGCGGCCACCTCCTCGTCGATGCCGGCCTCTGCGGCGAGGATGCGGGTGGTCTCCTCCGGGTTCTGCAGCGCCCAGTCGCGGGCGTGGGCGTAGACGTCGACGGCGGTCTGCGCGAGTTCTGGCGATTCGCTGATGAAGGATTCGGTGGCGTTGAGGAAGCCGTAGGTGTTGAAGTCGATGTTGCGGTAGAACAGCTCGTTGCCGGCGCCTTCGCTGGCGGCCATGATCGGGTCGAGGCCGGACCAGGCGTCGACCTGGCCGTTCTCCAGGGCGGTGCGTCCGTCGGCGTGCTGGATGTTCTGCACGGTGACGTCGTCGACCGAGAGTCCCTCAGAGGCCAGCGCCTGCACGAGGAAGAAGTAGGGGTCGGTGCCCTTGGTCGCGGCGACGGTCCGGCCCTTGAGGTCGGCCACGGATTCGATGTCGGAGTCGGCGGTGGTGACGAGTGCGGACCACTCGGGCTGGGAGTAGAGGTCGATGACCTTGATCGGGGAGCCGTTGGACCGGGCCAGCAGCGCCGCGGATCCCGCGGTCGAGCCGATGTCGACGGCGTCGGCGCGCAGCGATTCATTGGCCTTGTTGGAGCCGGCGGAGAACACCCACTCGACATCGACGTCCGGACCGACCGCGGCTTCGAGCCAGCCCTTCTCCTTGATGACCAGTGACAGCGGGTTATACGTTGCGTAGTCGATCGCGAGCGTGCCGCCGGTCCGGGCTTCCGCAGCATCCTCGCCTGCGAGGCAGCCGGTGAGGGCGAGAGCGGTGACGGCGGTGAGGCCCACGGCTGGGGCAATGCGGCGCAGGGAGATCATGGCGGCCTTTCGAAGACGGGGGCTCTGTCCGGCGGCGCGGTTCAGGGCGCGTGCGAGCAGAGGAAGGACGGATGTGTGGGGCAGGGAGTGGGTGAACGCGGTGGCACCCGGCGGGCGGGCAGAGCCTGCGGCTCAGTCCGAGGCGGAGCGGGCGCCGGCGGCAGCATGGGTGTCGACGCCGAGGTGGGCCAGCAGCTCTGCGCGCAGGTGGCCCAGGCCGCTGTCCGCGCGGTCACGCGGACGCTGGCCGGGCACCGGCACGATGCTGGTGATCGTCGACGGTCCGTCGTCCTCGGATGGTCGCCGTCCGAGGACGACGATCCGGTCCGACAGCTGCAGTGCCTCGTCGACGTCGTGGGTCACGAGCAGGACGGTGGCGGGCCGCTGCCGGTGGATGTCCAGCAGCAGATCCTGCATCTTGATCCGTGTCAGGGCGTCGAGCGCGCCGAACGGCTCGTCGAGCAGGAGCACGCCGGGGTTGCGGGCGAGTGCCCGTGCCAGGGACACACGCTGGGCCATGCCGCCGGAGATCTGCTTGGGCCGCAGCTCTCCCTTGGTGCTCATTCCGGTGAGCTCGAGGAGCTCGTCAACGGCGTCCCGGGCAGCGGCTTTCGGCGTGCCCCGCGGCAGGCCGAGCTCGATGTTGCGGCGCACGGTGCGCCAGGGCAGCAGTCGAGGCTCCTGGAATGCGACAGCCGCCCGCCCGTCGATCCCGGTGACGGGGGTGCCGTCGATCGTCACGGTGCCGGCTGTCGCCGGTCCCAGACCGCCGGCCGCCCGCAGCAGAGTCGACTTGCCGCATCCCGAGGCGCCGAGGATGGAGATGATCTCTCCCGGTGCGGCGGCGAAGTCCACGTCTGCCAGGACGGTGTGTGCGGCCTCACCGGTGCCGAAGGTCTTGCCGAACCCGGTGAATCTCACCTCGGAGGCGCGGATGGCGTCGGCGATGGCAGGGTCGGCGGCGCGCACGTCGGTCTGAACACTCATGTCGGCAATTCCACCGGAAGAGACGCCCGAGGCCGACCGGAAACGTCATCCTGTGTCAGACGCCGTCATATTGAATCGTCATATGACAGCAGGAGTCGCAATGCGACGGCTGGAGTCCCGAATTGCGTCCCGACGTGATACCGGCCCTCCCGACTTTTTTCCGCGCGCAGCCCTTGACTCCCGAGGGTGAATGCGTGTTCACTGTGAATGAATACACATTCATCGGGGTGCGACGAGGATGGTCAAGGATGGTTCCGGGAACGGTGGCTTCAGAGGGTAAGGACGTCGCGGCGGTGGTCTCAGCTGCACGCACCAGCGCGCGGCATCATCAGATCGTGAATGCTGCAGCCGCGCTCATGCAGACTCGCGGCTCCACTTCGGTATCCATGCAGTCGATCGCCGCGGAGGCCGGGGTCAGCGTCGGGCTGCTCTACAAGTACTTCTCCAACAAGGAGGAGATCCTGCTGGCTGCGATCAGCCAGGTGCTCAACGACTTCACAGTCCGGGTGCCGCAGGCCATCGGAGGGATCGAGGACCCGGTCGAGAGGACGATCGCCGCCTTCCGCGCCTTCTGCGAAGCCGTGGACGACCAGCGCCGCGCGGTGGTGCTCACCTATCGCGAATCACGGGCGCTCTCCCAGGCAGGCCTCGACGAGATCAAGCGTCGCGAGATCGAGACCTTGCAGCCCCTCCGGCAGGCCGTGGACGACGCAGTCCGCGCCGAGCTGCTGGTGCCCGCGGATGCCGAGCTGTTCGCGTACGACCTGCTGATCCTGGCTCACAGCTGGGCTCTCAAGCACTGGTACTTCCAGTCCCGCGACTTGGGCCTGGATGACTACATCGCTCTGCAGACCAGGACCATCATCGGCGCAGCGCTCTCCGCAGAGGCGCGGCGCACCCACGCTCATCTGTTCGCCTGACAGCCCGCACCCCTGTCGGCCCTCCTACCAGCCCCGTGTTCAACAGCGTCAGAGAAAGGACCAGATCATGTCGGACTTCGAAGACATCCTCTACACAGTGGAGGAGACCTACGCTCTCATCACCATCAATCGTCCGGAGCGCTACAACGCGTTCCGCGCGCAGACGGTGGACGAGCTCATCGAGGCGTTCACGCGGGCGTGGGGCGATCGCCGGGTGCAGACCGTGATCCTCACCGGCGCCGGAGACAAGGCGTTCTCCTCCGGAGGAGACGTCAAGCAGCGGGCCGAGACCGGCGACTACGGGCCGAGTGAGTACGGCATGTTCCGGGTCGCCGCCCTCCACAAGGTCATCCGCGACATTCCCAAGCCGGTGATCGCCGCGGTCAACGGCGTCGCGGTCGGCGGCGGGCATGTCCTCCACGTGCTGTGCGACTTCTCGATTGCCGCCGAACACGCCACGTTCGGTCAGGCCGGGCCCAGAGTCGGGTCCTTCGACGCCGGCTACGGAACTGCGTTCCTCGCCCGCGTCGTGGGTGAGAAGCGCGCTCGTGAGATCTGGTACTTCTGCAAGCAGCTGGACGCGCACAAGGCAGAGTCCTGGGGGCTAGTCAATGAAGTCGTGCCAGCCGACCAGCTGCTGGACACCGCCAAGGAGCGGGCGCGCGAGCTGGCCGAGAAGAGCCCGACGGCGCTGAAGTTCCTCAAGCAGTCGTTCAATGCCGACACGGACCACCAGGCCGGCTTCACCCACCTCGCGATGTCCGCGCTCGATCTGTACACCGAGCTGCCCGAGGGCAAGGAGGGTGCCGCGGCCTTCGCGGAGAAGCGGGCTCCCGAATTCGCCAAGCACGTCATCCAGCACTGAGGACGCCACTGATGGACTTCACAATCTCACCCGCGGATCAGGCCCTCGTCGACCTCGCCGGCTCCTACCGCCCTCGGCTGCTCGAAGGTGCCAGGGAGCGGGAGTCCACGGGACAGATCGAGACCGAGCTGCGACAGGAGCTCGGCGCCCAGGGACTCATCGCCCCGGAGCTGCCTCAGGAGGTGGGCGGCCAGGGACGCGCGAAGGTCACGACGGGACTCATCACCGAGCAGGTCAGCATGGGCGACCTCAACGTCGGCTACCTGCAGGTCGTCGGCTCACTCGTCGGTCAGGTCATCGACCGCAATGCCCAGCCCGAGGCGCGGGAGAAGTACTGCCGTCTCATCACCTCGGGCGAGGGCACGGTGGCCATCGGGCTGTCCGAGCCCGGGGCGGGCTCGGACGCCGGCAACCCTGCGATGACGGCCCGCCGCGACGGCGACGACTGGATCCTGAGCGGAACCAAGTCGATGTCGCTGTGCCTGACGTCGCAGGCGACGATCATCTTCGCCCGCACCGATCCGGACGGGCGCCGCGGCAGGGGCATCACCGCCTTCGTCGTCGACCTCAATGCGCCGGGCGCCACCCGGACCCGGGCCGAGGACATGGGCTCGGCGGCGATCGGGCGGGGCTTCGTCGAGTTCGACGAGGTTCGGGTACCCCAGGGGAATGTTCTCGGCGAGGTCGGGGAGGCCTTCACCCAGGTGATGCAGGGATTCGACTTCTCCCGCGCGCTCATCGGGCTGCAGTGCGTTGGGTCCGCCGAACAGTCCGTCGCTGAGACCTGGGACTATGTGAAGAGCCGCGAGGCCTTCGACCAGCCGCTGTCGAAGTTCCAGGGCGTCGCGTTCCCGCTGGCGGAGGCGGAGACGAAGCTGGCTGCCGCCCGCCTGCTGTGCCTGAACACGCTGTGGCTGGGGGACGAGGGTCTGCCGCACACCTCACAGGCGGCGATGTGCAAGTGGTGGGCGCCCTTGGAGGCCTACCACGCCATCCACCAGTGCCTGCTGCTGCACGGTCAGTTCGGGTGGACGAGGAAGTTCGACATCGAGATGCGGCTGCGGGACGTCCTCGGCCTCCAGATCGGCGACGGCACCGCCCAGATCATGAAGCTCATCATCTCCCGGCAGTCAGCCGGCCGTGCCTACGCCCCCTGATCCACAACCCACGACCACACAGGAGCCACCATGTCAGCACTCACCGACCGCATCATCATCGTCACGGGCGCGGCCTCCGGCATCGGCAAGGGCATCGCCGAGCGCCTGACCGCCGACGGAGCCACTGTCGTCGTCGCCGACCTCAACGCCACGGCCGCCGAGGCCGCCGCCCGTGAACTCGGCGACAGAGCCGTGGGCCTCGCCGTCGACGTCACCGACCGCTCCCAGGTCGATGAGATGACCGCCGCTGTGATGGAGAAGTTCGGTCGCATCGACACCCTCGTCAACAACGCAGGGTGGGACAAGGTCGAGCCGTTCATGGACTCGACCCCCGACACCTGGGACCGGATCGTGCAGATCAATCTGTTCGGCACACTGCACTGCACCCAGTCGGCACTGCGCCACATGCTCGAGGCCGGTGCCGGTTCCATCATCTCGATCGGATCCGACGCCGGACGCGTGGGCTCCTCGGGCGAGGCGGTGTACTCGGCCGCCAAGGGCGGGATCATCTCGTTCACGAAGACCTTGGCGCGCGAGGTGGCACGCTCCGGAATCACCGCCAACTGCGTCTGCCCGGGACCGGCCGACACCCCGCTGTTCGCCTCCATCTCCGAGGACAACCCGAAGCTGCGGGCTGCCCTGGAGAGGGCGATCCCGATGCGCCGGCTCGCGCGGCCGGACGACCTCGCCAACGCCGTCGCGTTCTTCGCCCGACCGGACTCGTCCTACATCACCGGGCAGACGCTGTCCGTCTCCGGGGGACTGACCATGGCCTGAGGAGCACCACCTCGGCAGCCGCGGCCGCCGCTGCCAGGGAACTCCGGGCCGGCGGACCGCGCACGTCCCGACACCACGAGGCACTGACCGGCAAAGGAGCTGACTATGCCTACCCATTTCGACACCCTTCTCACCGATGAGCTCATCCGCACCCACACCGACAGCGGTCGGTGGAAGAACAGGCTCCTCCTCGACTACCTCGACCAAGCCGTCGCCGCACGACCCGACGCCACCGCCGTCGTCGACGCCCGCGGCGTGCGGACCTACCGGCAGCTGGCCGCCGACGTCGACAGGACAGCGCTGGCGCTCCACAGCCTGGGCCTGCGGCCGGCCGACGTCGTGGGCATCCAGCTGCCCAACTGGTACGAGTGGGTCGTCATCCACCTGGCGGTCATGCGCAACGGCGCCGTCACGAACGCACTGATTCCGATCTACCGCGACCGGGAGATCGGCTACATGGCGCGGAAGGCCCAGGTATCCGTGCTGTTCGTAGCGAGCTCGTTCCGCGGATTCGACTACCCGGACATGGTCGACCGACTGCGTGAGCAGCTGCCCGCCCTGCGGCACACCGTCGTGCTCGATGCCGTGGGTGCCGAGCCGTTCCGGGCACGCCGCGGCTTCCTGAGGTGGGATGACCTCCTGGCCTCCGCGGGGGATCAGCCGGGCCCGGACTGGGCCCAGCTTCGGCCGGACCCCAACGAGCTGTCGCTCGTGCTGTTCACCTCGGGCACCACGGGCAGGCCCAAGGGAGTGATGCACACGCACAACACTGTGCTGGCCGGCGCGTTCCCGTGGGACGGGGGACTGGGTCTGGACCACACCTCCGTGATTCACATGGCCTCGACCTTCGGGCACCTGACCGGCTACATGTACGGCGTATGTCTGCCGTTGATCCTCGGCGGCACCGGAGTCTTCCAGGACGTATGGAGCGCGTCGCAGTTCATCGATTGGGTGGAGAGATACCGGATCAATCACACATCCGGTGCAACCCCCTTCCTCCACGACCTGCTGCGGGCGCCCGGTCTGGGAGAGCGCGATCTCTCCAGCCTCCGGCACTTCTGCTGCATGGGCGCTCCGATCCCGCGGGCGATGATGGCCGAGGCGAAGGCCGTGCTCCCAGGGCTCAGCGTGTTCGGCGGATGGGGTCAGACCGAGTGCTGCCTGGTCACGATGACGAGTCCCGACGATCCGCCGGAGAAAGTCGTCAGCACCGACGGCAGACCGCTGGGCGGAATGGAGGTCCGGACAGTCGACTTCGCCGGGGAGCCATGCCCGCCCGGGACCGAGGGGCGCGTCCAGGTCAGAGGCCCGTTCCTGTTCCAGGGCTACCTCGGCGAGCTCGATGCGACGCGGCAGGAGTTCGACGGGGACTGGTTCGACACGGGTGATCTGGCGGTCATCGACGAGGACGGCTACATCAAGCTGTCCGGCCGCTCGAAGGACATCATCATCCGCGGCGGTGAGAACATCCCGGTCGCCTACGTCGAGAACGTGCTCTATGAGCACCCCGACATCGAGGCGGCTGCGCTGGTGGCGGTGCCGCACCCGCGGCTCCAGGAGATCGCCGGCGCGGTGGTGACCCTGCGGCCCGGTGCCGAGCTCGATATCGACGGCCTGCGTGAGTTCCTGGCGGACAAGGGCGTGGCCAAGCAGTACTGGCCGGAGCTGCTCGAGATCACCGAGGAGTTCCCACGGACGCCGAGCGGCAAGATCCAGAAGTACAAGCTGCGTGAGGAGATTCTCGCCCAGCTCGAGTCCGCAGACGGCCCGCCGCATTCCCCCCAGTCCTGACCACGGCTGGGCTGCTCAGTCGGGGAGCATCCCGGCGAGGTACTGAGCGCTCAGCGCGACTGCGCGGCGCGGAACTCGGCCAGCCAGTCCGCCCAGCTGGTGGTGCCGATCAGAGCTCCGTCGTCGGGCAGCAGCAGATTCTGCCGCAGCACCCTGCCCAGGGTGATCGGGATGACCAGCGTGCGTTTGGCCCGCACCGCCGCGACCTGGGCGGCGAGCTCGGCCATGTCCCGGACATCCGGACCGGCCACAGCCCGGTCACCGGAGTGGTTCTGCTCGATCGCGTCCGCCAGGAAGCCTGCGGCGTCCGCGACCGCCAACGGCTGGACGCGCATGTGGGGGACTGCCGCGATCGGGCCGAGGGAGGTCTGGTTCAGCAGCGTCTCAACCAGTTCGAACCACTGAGTGCTGCGGAACATCAGCAGGCGCTCCGGCGGAACCTCGTCGTGATAGACCGATTCCTGAGCCGCCTTGCCCTTGTAGTAGCCCAGCGACCGATGGAGGGCCGGGTTCGCGGCCCCCACGATCGACACCACCGCGACCCGTGCGCCCGAGGTGCGGGCCGCCTCGGCGATGTGGTGGGCCGTGGTGGTGAAGAAGTCCACGGCCCTGCCGGGGGAGAGGGTCTGAAGATTCAGGCAGTCGACCACCCAGTCGCTGCCCGCGACCGCTTCCTGCAGGCCGTGGTCGCGGTAGGCGTCGACACCGCCGGACCGATGGGCCTCGACCACGGCATGACCGCGATTGACCAGGTTCTCGACCAGCTGGTGGCCGAGCACTCCCGTTGCACCCAGGACGGTGATCTGCATGTTCGCTCCCAGCACAGAAGGACTCCGAAGAATCGTCGACGACTCTGCTGAAAGCCTAGACCGCCGGGCCGGCCCTTGGAAGCCGTGCCGATCGGAGCTGCGCCCGCGAATGCGGCTCTCGCCCTGCAGTGCCGGAGATCCCGATCCGGTGCTGACCGGAAGGTCAGAGGAAGCGGGAGGTCAGCGGGCGGGGCGGACGGTGAGGATCTGGGCCAGCGTGCCGAAGGGGCCGTCCTCGTCGTGGAGGGTGGAGTGGGTGAGACCGGTGCCCTCGCCGCCGAAGCTCACCGCCGTGTCGAAGCCGATCCAGCCCGGGAACGGCCGCCGGAACAGGTGCGCGGTGAGGTCGACATTGGGGAACGCGACCCGCGTCGGGTCGGCGCGGACGGTCATCCCGTTGGCGGCGTCGAGCAGGCCCACGGTGCGGGCCAGTGCGCTCGCCTGCGCGTCGTCGACGAGGGGAGTGCCGGTGGTGAGCCAGTAGGACGCACGCCCGGGCTCGTGCTCGATGCGGCGGCAGGACAGCGAGGCGATGAATCCGCCCGGCCACACCTCGGCAGGCGGCCACTCCGGATGGTGCTCGGGCGGCGGGATGCGCGGCAGCGGGCTGGCGGCGAGCCCTGCGGTATCCCCGGGCTTGAGCAGCCAGGCGCGCAGCAGCACGGCTGTCCGCCCGCCATGGGCCAGGCAGGCCTCGACGAGTTCGATCGTGCGGCCGGGACGGAGGACACGCACCTGGTAGTCCATCTCCGCCACCGGGATCGTGCCGAGGATGTCACAGGAGATCTGAGTGATCACCAGGTCATCGCCGCGGCGCTGCGCGAAGTCGGCCTCGATGAGGTGGACAAGGAGGCCGATGGCGGGGGCGATGTGCTGCTCTTCGGTGTTCCAGGCGCCACTCGTCGCCGCGGTGGCGCGATAGGACGTGGGACCGGTGCGGACGAAGTAGGCGGGCGGCCGGTACGGGCTGGTCATGGCCTCATCGTAGGAGCTCAGCCGGCCGCCGGGCTTTCCGGGGTGAGGACCATGATGCCGACCGCCCGGAATTCGGCCAGCGCCTGCGGACGCCGGCTGTCGCTGATGAGCATCCAGCCGTGGGGCAGGCGGGCCCAGGCAGGCACCCGCGCGGCTTCGAGCTTCGAGGAGTCCGCGAGCACGACCACCCGCGCCGAGCGGGCGGCGACCAACTCCTTGATGTAGGCCTCCTCGACCGTGGGCTCACCGATCCCATCCGCCGGATCGATCGCATCCGCTCCGAGGAAAGCGACGTCGAAGGAGAACCGGGCGATCGCCTCGGCCGCGAGCGCGCCGGCGGTCCCGTGGCTGCGCGGCCACAGCCGACCCCCGACGAGCAGCACCTCGATGCCGGGCTCCTCGGCCAGCGCGAGGGCGGTCTCCAATCCGCGGGTGACGACGGTGAGACCTGTCGCGCCATGGATCCGGTCGACGAGGTGGGCCGCTGTCGAACCGGCATCGACGAAGATCGTCGCACCCTCCGGAATCAGGGAGGCCGCGAGCCGGCCGATCTCGGCCTTCGCCGAGGTGTTGGTCGCCATCCGCTCGACGAGGTCCCGCTCCTTGAACGGAGGCAGCGAGGTCGCGCCGCCGTAGGTGCGGGCGAGCTTGCCGGAGTCCTCGAGGACTCCGAGGTCGCGGCGGACCGTGGACACGGAGACCACGAGCCGGTCGGCGAGGTCCTCGACGCGGGTGACCCCCGACCGGACCAGCCGAAGCAGCTCCTCGCGGCGGGCGGACGTCGATCTGCGGATGGCTGCCATCGGACCGCTCAGCCGGGCAGGTACTCGGCGCGGATGCTCTCGACGTAGGGGGCGTACCCGATCGCTGCGCGGTACGCCGAGCGCATGGTGCCCGGGTCGGCCTTGCCGGTGCCGGCGATGTCGAAGGCGGTGCCGTGGTCCACGGAGGTGCGCAGGATCGGCAGTCCCACGGTGACGCTGATGGTGCCGTCGAAGTCGAAGGTCTTCGCCGCGATGTGGCCCTGGTCGTGGTACTGGGACAGGATGCCGTCGTAGCGCCCCTGGAGCCCGTGGTGGAACACGGAATCAGCCGGGATCGGCCCGGCGACTGCGAGCCCGTCGCGGGTGACCTGCTCGACTGCCGGGCGCAGGATCTTGATCTCCTCGTCGCCGAACGCGCCGTTCTCGCCGCCGTGCGGGTTGATGGCGGCGGTGGCCAGCCGCGGGCTCGAGACTCCGTAGACCTCGAGGGCGCGATGGGCGCGCTTGATCGAGTCGACCTGCGTCTCCACCGTGATGGCGTCGAGCGCCTTCCGCAGGGACATGTGCCGGGTGGCGAAGAAGATCTGCAGCTTGTGCCCGGGCTGGTGGCTCTTCTCGACGACGAACATCGTGTCCTGCTTGGTCACACCGGTGAGCTCGCCGAGCATCTCCGTGTGCCCGAGGTGCGGCGAGCCGGTCTTCCAGATCGCCTCCTTGTGGATGGGGCCGGTGACGATGCCCGCGATCTGCTGGTCCATCGCCGCCCGCGTTGCCACCTCGATGGCGGTGATTGCGGCTCGGCCGGCCCGCTCGTCGATCGTCCCCCAGTTTGGGATGTCGTCGCCGAGCACGCCGATGTCGAAGACGTCGATGACTCCTTCGCCTGCCGAGGGGGTGTCCCACGAGGACACGGCGCGCACCTCGGCGTCGAGGCCGAGTACCTCGACGGCCTTCTTCATGACGCTGAGGTCGGCGACGGCGATGCCGTGCTGGCCGGGCTCGCCGGAGAACTCACGGAGGACTGCGGCGGTGATCTCCGGGCCGATGCCGACGGGGTCGCCGACGGTGACTGCGAGGGTGGGGGTGTTCATGGACGTCCTTTCCTGGAGCGGGTCAGGTTGCGGCGAGCAGGCGGGAGCGGATGGCGGCCAGGCGGGCGAGGTGGTCGAGGCAGGCGACGCCGGTGCTCGGATCGCCGACGAGGCCGCCCTTGGTGACGATCGGCAGACCGGCGAAGCGGCCGCCCACGACGGATCCGGCCGCAGCCAGCGGGACGACCTCCTCCTCGACCTCGATGCCCGCGCCGCCGATCGCGTCGAGGACGTTGGCGGTGATGTCGCCGCCGGTCGTGTAGAGGCCGCCGACCTCCATGGTGTCGAGGACGGCCGCCGTGATCAGTCCGAGGGCTGCCGGGAGCTCGTCGGCTTCCTCGGAGTCGAGGGAGAGCACATCGCTGGGGTGGACGACCGATGCCAGGAGGACGATGTCGCCGGTGCCGGCACGGCGCAGCGCGGCAGCCACCTCCGCGGCGGTCGCATCGACGTCGGGGATCGGCGAGCCGCTGCGGAAGCTCGGGCTGACGAGAGCGACGCTGCGGTCGGCGATCAGGCGCTGGAGCTGCTGCTGGGTGAGCTCGGTGGCCGAGCCGGCGACCGCGAGCAGCGGCGCGGCACCGGTCCGCCCCTTGAGGCCCATCGCCCGCGCGATCGCGAGCGAGCCGGGACCGGGATCGATGCCGACCCACATCACATCGTCAGCCGCCTCGACCGCCGCCGCGGCGACCCGGTCGAGGTGAGCATCAGTCAGGGCGTCGGCGATGATGACGTCGGGATCCCCGGTCAGCAGCTCCCGGATTCGCTCCACCAGCGCCGCGAACGGTCCGGTGACCAGCCCGAGGCCGAGGTGCACGCTCTGGAGGCCGGTATTCACGGAGAGCACTTCCGCAATGGACGAGGTGGTGACGGGGGAGCGGACCTCGTGGGCGAGCTCGGTGTGCTCCATCCGAGTGCCGCCCAGCAGCTGCAGACCGTCGACGGTCTGCCGATCGGCGCCCGGGTAGGCCGGCATGCACAGCCCGACCGCTCGGGTGCCGCGGGCGCGCACTCCGGTGATGATCGCCTCGGCCTCCACTCCGAAGTTGCCGCGCAGCGTCGAGTCGGCCCGCGAGCAGACGAGGCGCGCCGGCCACCCGGCCTTCAGCACCTCGGCGACGGCGCGGGCGGCGTCGGCAGGTGCGAAGTGCCGGGAGTCGGTGGTGACGACGAGCGTGTCGTAGGTTCGGCTGCACTCCTCGATCACCTCGGCGGAGGCGGACGAGCGCACGGTGACCGAGCGCAGCCCGGCGCGGGTGAAGCCGGCCGCGCAGCCGTTGGCGCCGGTAAGGTCGTCGGCGATGATGAGGACGTCGGACATGGCTCAGCCGATCACCAGGTTGGCGAGGAACAGCAGCGGCAGGCTGCCGAGCCACACGGCGGTGGTGATGCCAGACCAGCCCTTGAGCGCGTGGACGCCGTCGAGACCGGTGAACTTGGTGACGACCCAGAAGTAGGAGTCGTTGAAGTAGCTGAACACCATCGATCCGCAGACGCAGGCCATGGTCGCGATGAGGGGCGACAGGCCCAGCGCGCCGACCAGGGGAGCGGTGACGGATGCGGCCGTGATCATCGCGACGGTGCCCGAGCCCTGAGCGATCCGGACGAGGGACGCGATGAAGAACGGCACGAGGAAGGCGGGCAGCGCGGTGGCGGCGATCGCCTGTGCGAGCGCGTCGCCGACTCCCGAGTCGCGCAGCACCTGGCCGAAGCCGCCACCGGCGCCGGTGATCAGCAGGATCAGACCGGCCGACGACGCGGCCTCTGCCAGCCACGAGTGGACGCGGGTGCGGGGAGTCCAGCGGGGCAGCAGCACGTAGACGGCGAGCACGACGCCGATGACGAGGGCGATGACGGGGTCACCGAGGAAGATGAAGGGCTGGACCCAGGCGGACGGCTCATACTCGTCGGCGTCGAGCTGGCCGGTGCCTGCCTGGTCGATCGCCGCGGTGACCGTGTTGAGGACGATGAGCAGCAGCGGGATGAACAGCGGCAGCGACCCGATGAAGGCATTGACCCCGGGCCGCTTCCGGCCCTCCGGGATCTCGCCGAAGTAGTCCTCGGGCCGGTAGGTCACGATGGTGTCGAGCTTCGACTGTGCGTCGTCGCCGCCGGCAACGGCCTTGGCGACGTCGTGATTCTCGCCGTAGACGTCGACGGCGACCTTCTCGTTGAGGTGCGGCTCGAGCTTGGGGCCCATCCACTTGGCATAGGCGACGACGACCGGCAGCAGGATCACGGTGAAGATCAGGCCGGTGAGGATCACCGCGCCGAGGTCGGCGCCGAGGATGCCGGTGACGGCCAGCGGCCCCGGGGTGGGCGGCACCATGTGATGGGTCAGGGTCATCCCGCAGCCGAGGGCGAGGCACAGCGTGACGTAGGCGCCTTTCTTGACGCGGGCGATCGACCGCGCCAACGGGTTCATGATGACGAAGCCAGAATCGCAGAACACGGGAATCGACACCAGCGCTCCCACGGTGCCCATGGCCCACGGCTCCTTTCCCTTGCCGAAGGCGCGAAGGAAGGCCCGAGCAAGAGCGTCGGCGGCTCCGGAGACCTCGAGGATCTTGCCGACGGCGACGCCGAGGCCGATGACGAGGCCGATGCTGGCCATCGTGCTGCCGAAACCGTCCGTGAGCGAGGCCAGGATGTCGATGACGTCCTGGCCCGCGACGAGTCCGGTGACGAGCGCGGCGACGATGAGGGCGAGAAATGCGTCCAGGCGCGTTCTGAGCACCAGGAAGACGATGGCGGCGATGCCGAGCGCCAGTGCCAGCAGCAGCTGCACGTCCACGGTCGGTCTCCTCTGACTAGGCGATGAGGGAAAGGCGAAGGTCCACGCGGGCGCGCCTTGTGAAGATTCTGCATGTGAGCTGAGCGCTTCGCAAGCGCCAGTGCGGGATTCGGTCATCTGAAGCGATAGTCTTGCGCGGTTCAGTCAGGGTGGTGCGATGTGATGAGCGTTAGCCGCTCCGTGCCGGGAGCGGTCGCCGGCGCGCGCACCCGGCGCTCTATCCTGGTTGTCGTGAATGCGAACTCGGAGATGGCCGCGCGCAGCCTTGCGCGAGCCCGTGCGCGAACAGCGGTGGACAGGCTGTACCAGGTCGATGCCCAGCGCTGGGAGGTCGCGTGCCACCGCGTCATCGGGTTCCTCGAGGAGTTGGCGGCGAGGATGGAATTCACCGACCGGTCTCGGGTGGTGGTGGACGGTTTCCGCATCAAGGAACCGACCCGCACCCTCGAGAAGGTTCTCAAGAGGGCGGACGGGGACGATCTGCCGACCGACCCTCAGCAGATTGCCGAGCAGATCTCGGACCTGCTCGGCATCAAGGTGCTGTGCAAGTCGTCCCGGGACCTCGAAGCCTTCGCCGTCCTGCTGGAATCCGAGCTGGCGGAGTCGTCGAGCTTCCCGCTGACGGAGCCGACGAAGAACTACCACCTCCATCCCAAGCCGAGCGGCTACCGGGCCTTCCACGCCGTGGTCGGAGTCGAGGACCCGGAGGCCGCCCATCCGATCAGGATCGAGATCCAGGTCCGAACTCGGCTGCAGGATGCCTGGGGCGAGCTGACGCATGACGACCTCTACAAGCCGGGCGGACCGCTGTCGCCGGACGAGTTCCACACCCAGATCGCCGCGTCGATGGCGAATCTGCTCTCCGAGGTGGATCGCATGGCTGACCTGCTCGCCCAGGACATCGAGCAGACCTCCAGCGGCGACGAGCAGTCCGATGCGGAGGAGCTGCCGGTCGGCGAGCTGCTCGAGGTGACCGTGACGCGGACCGGTCCGGGCTATGCCATCGCCGAGGACAGCCTCGGGCGTCGGGGCCTGATCCGGGCGCGCGACGTGCGCCTGCTGGCAGAGGTGACCGGTCGCAGCGAGAGCAGGAGCAGCGTGAAGGTCTCCGACCTCGTCCGCGTGGGCGACACCTTTCCGGCCAGCGAGATCGAGTACAAGGGGAATCGGTACTTCGCGCCGGTCGAGTTCGCGGAATGAGTCCACGGTGCGTCGATTCCGCGCGGTGGACTCCCGTCCCTGCGGCTTCCCGCGCCTTCGCTTCCCGGCCCTGCCCTGGAGCGGAAGCCTGAGATAGGCTGTGCGCACCTCGGGGGTCGACGGAGACGCCCGAAATCCTCACGAAACGGGAGTTTCAATGAGCGACAAGCAGATGTCAGTCGGCGGCTATCGGGTGCAGAACCCGAGGACCGGAGAGGTCACCGAGACATTCGACACGGCCGATGACGAGCAGATCCAGCAGGTGCTCGAGAGCGCCCACAGTGCCTTCGAGCCCTGGTCCGACAAGACGATCGAGGAGCGCGCCGAGGTGGTCTCCCGGGTGGCAGAGCTGTTCACCGAGCGCAAGGACGAGCTGGCGAGGATCATCGCCGAGGAGATGGGCAAGCCGGTGCCGGAAGGGGTCGAGGAGGCCGAGTTCTGCACCGACATCTTCAACTACTTCGCCGACAACGGTCCCGACCTCGCCGCTGACCAGGAGATCACATCGTTCTCCGGCGGCAAGGCCTATGTGCAGCGCCGGCCAGTGGGTGCACTGCTGGGGATCATGCCGTGGAACTTCCCGTACTACCAGGTCGCCCGGTTCGCGGCGCCGAACATGGTGCTCGGCAACACGATCATCCTCAAGCACGCGGAGATCTGTCCCCGTTCCGCCACCGCCATCCAGCAGATCATGGATGATGCCGGAGTGCCGGACGGCGTCTACAATTCGGTGTTCGCCTCCCATGATCAGATCGCGGACATCATCGCCGACCCACGGGTGCAGGGCGTGTCGCTGACCGGCTCCGAGCGTGCCGGAGCGGTGGTCGGGGCGCTGGCCGGCCAGCACCTGAAGAAGGCGGTGCTGGAGCTGGGCGGTTCGGACCCCTACGTCGTGCTCGATGCCGACGACGTCAAGGAGGCGGCGCAGACCGCGTGGGAGACCCGGATGTACAACACCGGTCAGGCCTGCAACTCGAACAAGCGGATGATCGTCATGGAGGACATCTATGACGACTTCGTCGCGGAGCTGACGAACCTGGCGTCCCGGATGAAGCCGGGGGACCCCGCCGACGAGGATGAGGAGGTCTTCTCCCCGCTGTCGTCCCGAGGAGCAGCGGAACGCCTGCACGAACAGGTGCAGAAGGCGGTCGCGGACGGCGCGACCCTGCACGCGGGCGGCGAGCTCGGGGATGGCGAGAGCGCGTACTACTCGCCCGCGGTGCTCACCGGGATCACCCCGGAGATGGACGCGTACAGGGAAGAGCTGTTCGGCCCGGTGGCGGTGGTGTACAAGGTCGGCAGCGACGAGGAGGCGCTCCGGTTGGCCAACGACAGTCCCTTCGGACTCGGCGGCGCCGTGTTCTCCCAGGACCAGTCGCGCGCGGAGAAGGTGGCGCAGAAGCTGCAGGTCGGAATGTCCAACGTCAACACACCCGCAGGGGAAGGCGCCGAGCTGCCATTCGGCGGCGTCAAGCGCTCCGGTTTCGGTCGTGAGCTCGGACCGCTGGGCATGGACGAGTTCGTCAACAAGCGGCTCTACTACGTGGAGGATTAGGTTCGCTGGTTCGATTGGTGCGAAACCGGGACGGAGGAGTACAGTGTTCTTCTGTTCGAAGCCATCCGGCTTCGCACCTCGGGGCTATAGCTCAGTTGGTAGAGCGTCTCGTTCGCAATGAGAAGGTCAGGGGTTCGATTCCCCTTAGCTCCACAGCAGGTCCGCGCTCAACAACTGCCCCGCCCGCCGGCGGGGCAGTTCTGCTTTCTCGATGCCGGGCACGACGGCTCCGAATGACAACGAGGGGTCCGAATAAACACGGTGGAAACGGGAGCCGGGACGAGCACGGTCCGAGAGACTGAGGGCGTCCGCCCATCAATCACTGAGAAAGAGGCCCCCTCTGATGAGACTGTCTCCCGGTTCCGAGGCCACCATCGCGCAGACCGCCGGCGTCGTGGCCGAGCATGCGGAGGAGATCACCAAGGTGTTCTACCCCGACATGTTCGAAGTGCATCCCGAACTGCTCAACGTGTTCAACCGCGCAAACCAGGCGATCGGCGAGCAGCCGAAGGCACTCGCGGCATCCGTCGTCGCGTTCGCAGTCCACCTCATCGATCCGGATGCCCCTGATTTCACCCCGGTGTTGCAGCGGATCGCCCACAAGCACGTGTCCCTGGGCATCAAGGCCCGCGAGTACCTCATCGTCGGCCGCTATCTGCTCGGGGCAGTCAAGAAGGTCCTCGGAGACGCGGTCACCCCGGAGGTGGCAGCAGCATGGGACGAGGTCTACTGGCTCTTCGCCACCGCACTGATCGCCGAGGAGGCCAGGCTCTACGCCGAAGGCGGGGTCGACCCTGAGCAGCCGTGGCGCGAATACCGGGTCGTGGAGCGATTCGAGGAATCCGATGAGGTTTTCTCCCTGCTGCTCGCCCCGGTGGACGGGCAGGTTCCTTCGCACCGCACGGGACAGTACGTGGCGATCGCCGTCGATCTGCCCGACGGGTTCCGGCAGCCGCGGCAGTACACGATCTCATCGGGGCCGCGCGGTGACTCCCTGCGGGTGACGATCAAGCGCGTGCGCGGAGTCGACGGGAATCCCGACGGACAGGTGTCCGGCTGGCTGCACGAGCACGCGCAGCCGGGTACGATCCTCGACGTATCGCTGCCCGCGGGCGACGTGGTGCTCGACGATTCGGACTCCCCGGTGGTCCTGGTCTCCGCGGGCATCGGCATCACTCCTGTGGCGGCGATCATGGAGGACCTCTCGCGCAGGCAGCCCGATCGCACCGTCCGCCTCTTCCACGCCGACAAGTCCCACGCCGACCACGCACTGTATGACGGGCTGCGTCGGCAGGTGCTCGCGATGTCCGACGCCCGCGCACAGAACTGGTACGAGAAGGGTGCGGAGACCGCGCCGACCCTGTATCCGGCACGCGCGGGATTCATGAATCTCTCCGATGTGCAACTCCCGGAGAAGGCGCAGGTCTTCATGTGCGGTCCGCTGCCGTTCATGCAGAGCGCGCGGCGTTCGCTGATCGAGCAGGGGGTGCCCAGCGACAACATCCACTACGAGGTGTTCGGACCTGACCTCTGGGCGCAGCAGCCCGAGTAGTCCGAAGCCGACGCCCGGTGACGCCGGGAAGCTCCCTCTTCTGGGGCGGAGCTTCCCGGCGGCATCCGCGTCCGGGATTCTCAGCTGGGGTCGGACAGTTCGCGCAGCGCTCGCCGGGCGCCCTGTTCCAACTCGGCATCACTGCTGTCGCCGTCGATCCCACCGGCGCGCGAGGAGCGGGGAGCCTCACCCCGCAGACCCAGCACGAGCACACAGCGCTCCGGGCCCACGAACGGATGCAGCTGTCGCAGCTCCAGCGGGCCGGAGGTCTGCTCGAGCTGATGGCGGACGAGCTTCGCGTGCACTGAGCACACGAGCGGCCGCTCCGCGTCGATCAGGTCCTCGTAGAGACATGGCAGCAGCCCGACCGTGAGGTCTTCCGGGTCGATCTCCGGCGCGAGACCGGCATCGTCGAGGTGCTCGTACAGAGCGTCGAGCTGATGGACAGCAGCGGTTCCGAGCGAGGTGCTGTGATCCAGTTCGGGCTCGACGCGCCGCAGCACGTCACCACGCCGTCGCGCTGCGGCTGCGCGCCGCTGCGCGACAGAGCTGTGGTCGGCCCGGCGCACGGGGGAGTACCCCTTCGGCGGGCGGCCGCGCCGGCCGGTGTCGATCGGCGCGCTCACGACCAGTCCCTCGTCCTCGAGCACACGGAGGTGGTCACGCGCGGTGGTGATCGGCATCTCGGCTTCCTCGGCGAGCTCCTGCACAAGCCGTCCCGGGACGCGCTGCACCGCGTGCAGCAGCTTCAGGCGGCTCTTCTGGGTGAGGCCGCGATAGTCGTTCACTCGCCTGGGCATTGATTCATGGTAGGACACCCCTGCGGTGGTGCCCGTAGCCGGCCCTCGCTGCGGTAACCTCGCTGCTGTATCCTCGATACGTCCGTGCACAGCATGGAGAGCTGCCGCCATGCACACGTGCGCGGATCGGAGCAATCAGGATGTGAGGGGTTCGATTCCCCTCGGCTCCACTCGAGGACAATTGAGACAGCCCTCGTATCGAAAGTCCCTGCCGAGTGCAATCGGCGGGGACTTTCACATTCTCAATGACCCGGGATCGGCTCCTCGGGGATGACCTCAGCGCAGACTCCGAACAGCGGCTCCCCGGCAGCATTGCACGGACGGTACCCGGCGAGTGTCTTGAGAAGCCGGCTGCCGCGCTCGCCGGAGGTCGGGTTGACATCGATGACACCGCATCGGCCGATCGGCGCGGTGATCCGGAGCCGCCGTTCGCCGATCGTCACCTCGTGTCCCACCCACCTCTCCTCGGCAAACGGCTCGGGTTCGTCGATGAGGAAGGTGGCGCGGAAGCGCGCGGCCTCGGTGAGAAGCTGGGGATGGTTCGCACGGCGGGCGAGGTCCGCGATCGAGCCCGTGGTGGCGATCGACACCGGGTCCGCGAAGACCACGCCTCCGCGCGGTGCGCGGGCCAGCTGGACTTCCCTGCCGAGCAGATCCGAGAAGAATTCGGCGTGTGGGCCGGTCACGATCTCCATCGGCACCTTGCGACCCCAGTAGTCGATCTCGACCGTCTGCCCGCTTGGAACAGGATGCCCCGACACCGAGGCGCCCGTGGGCAGCTCGAGGACGAGCCCGCGGTCGTCCTCCTCGACGTCGACGGTGACGAGTGCCGGGTGCTGCACGGTTCTGAGCACCTTCCCGGACTTCAGATCGATCAGACAGTACCGACGGTCTCCCACTGGTCCGACGGTGTCCAGACGAGACTCCGGTCGGGGTCGGTGGCGAGTGCCCTTGATCACCGCGAATCCGAATGCGGCGACTGCGAGTTCGGTCATGGGTGTCCTCCAGATGATTCGCCGGCGACGACCTCGAGCAGAGCCTGGCCGTACCGGTCGAGCTTCTTCAGGCCGATTCCGCTGATGCCGCGCAGCTGGTCGATGCTGGCAGGCCGTCGTTCGGCGACTCCGATCAGGGTCGCGTCGTTGAACACCACGTATGCCGGCACGCCCTGCTCCCGGGCCTGCTCGGCCCGCCAGCTGCGCAGCGCCTCGAACAGGGGCTGATCCTCGACAGCGAGCTCGACCACCGCGGCTTTCCCTCCGCTGCGAGTCCGCGCGCGCTGGGAGCGTTCCGGTTCCCGGCGCAGCTCGATGGTCTCTTCGCCCCTGAGGATCGGACCGGCCGCGTCCGCCAGGACGAGCACACCGTAGTCACCGACCGCTGCGATGACGTTGCGCGCCAGCAGCTGGCGGACGATTCCGCGCCAGACGTTCTCGCTGAGGTCCGCGCCGATTCCCCAGACCGTCAGCTCCGCATGCCCGGATTGGCTGGAGCGCGGGTTGTCCTTGCCGCGCAGCACATCGATGATCTGACCGGCACCGAACTGCTGACCCCGTTCGCGATCGAGCCGGATGATCGCCGACAGCAGCTTCTGGACCGGGACCGTGGCGTCCCAGCCCGTGGGCGGCTCCGCGCAGTTGTCGCAGTTCCCGCAGGGCTCGGAGTCCTCGCCGAAGTAGCGGAGGATCTGCACGCGTCTGCAGGTCAGGGTCTCGCACAGCGCCAGCATTGCGTCGATGTGTGTGCGCTGCTGCCGCTTGCGCGCGGCCGAGCCCTCGGAGGAGTCGATCATCCGCCGCAGCTGCACGACATCGTTGAGGCCGTAGGCCATCCACGCCGTTGCCGGCAGCCCATCGCGTCCGGCGCGGCCGGTCTCCTGGTAGTACCCCTCCACCGACTTCGGCAGATCGAGGTGGGCGACGAATCGCACGTCCGGCTTGTCGATGCCCATGCCGAAGGCGATCGTCGCCACCATCACCACACCGTCCTCGCGCAGGAACCGGGCCTGGTGCGCGCTCCGCTCCTCCTCGGGGAGCCCTGCGTGATAGCCCAGCGCATCGATGCCCTGGGCTCGCAGCGCCTCGGCCGTCTGGTCCACGCTGCGCCGGGACAGGCAGTAGACGATCCCCGATTCCCCTGCATGCTCGGTGCGGATGAGATCGAGAAGCTGCGCTCGGGGCTGATTCTTCTCCACGATCCGGTACCGGATGTTCGGTCTGTCGAAGCTCGACACGAAGTGGCGGGCGCCGTCGAGTCGCAGGCGTTCGGTGAGTTCGCGGTGCGTGGCCGGCGTCGCTGTTGCGGTCAGCGCCACCCGCGGCACGTTCGGAAAGGCCTCCGCCAGCACCGACAGCCCCAGATAGTCGGTGCGGAAGTCGTGACCCCACTGCGAGACGCAGTGGGCCTCGTCGATGGCGAACAGCGACAGGCGCGCTCGGGACAGGAGGTCGAGCGTGCGCGACTGCACGAGGCGCTCCGGGGCCATGTAGAGCAGATCGAGCCGGTCGGCGAGCAGATCCGCCTCCACTGCCGCGGCTTCCTCACGGCTCAACGTCGAGTTGAGGAATGCGGCGCGCACGCCGTTGGCGGCCAGAGCATCGACCTGGTCCTGCATCAGTGCGATGAGCGGGGAGATCACGATCCCAGTGCCTTCCCTGACCAGCGCCGGGATCTGATAGCACAGCGACTTGCCCCCGCCCGTGGGCATGAGCACGACCGCGTCGCCGCCTGCGACGACGTGTTCGACGATCGCCGCCTGATCGCCGCGGAAGCTCTCGTAGCCGAAGACGGATTCCAGGACGGAGTGGGCACTGCGGACATTCACGCTTCCAACATATCCGAGACCGTGGACGCGGGGCAGGCAGCCGTGCCGCTCTGCGGGCAGCGAAGGTGATCACACCGGTGCAACTCACCTCACATCGCTGTAACTCATAGGACGCCTTGAAAGAACATGTGTGTGCTTCGTCGGTCTGCGCCGGCAGCGCGCAGCACCCAGGCGCCGACTCACTGCACCCAGATGGCCGTGCACGGCCGACCTGCACGGAGCTCGTCCACGTCATTGCGCCTCATCACCGGCGGTGCGATGATGACGTTCCGGGCGTCGCGCAGTGATTCAGCGTCCGCAGTCGCAGCGCTGCGACTCAGGAAGGAGGTTCCGATGCGGACGTTCGGTGTCGAAGAGGAGTTCCTGATCGTCGATCCGGTCACTCGGCAGCTGATTCCGGTCGGTCGGGCCGCGGTCGAGGAGCGGAATCGCACGCTCACCCACGCTCCGACTCTGGTCGATCACCAGCTCACCGTCGAGCTGCAGCAGGAGCAGATCGAGACCATCTGCCCACCCCAGGAGACCTTTGAAGGCCAGTTGCGAGCGATCAGACTCGGCAGGCGGATGGCCGATGAGGCGGTGAGCAGGTTCGGGGGGCGGGTCGTCGCTCTCTCCACCTCGCCCGTACCGGCCACGCCTCACCCCGACACCGCTGCGCGATCGGAGGAGATCGTCCGCTCGTTCCAGCTGCTGGCCCGCGAGCAGATGACCTGCGGACTCCACACGCACGTGCGGATCGAGGATCGTGATGAGGGAGTGGTCGTCCTCGACCGGATCCGGAGATGGCTGCCGGTGATCCTCGCGCTCAGCGCCAATTCGCCGTACTGGCTCGGACAGGACACGGGGTTCAGCAGCTACCGTCGACAGGTGTTCGGGCGGTGGCCCACCACGGGCCCGACCGAGCTCTACGGATCTGCTGATGCCTACGCAGCACACCGCCAGTCCCTGCTCGACAGCGGGGTCGCACTCGACCCGGGCATGCTGTACTTCGACGCCCGCCTGAGCGAGAACCATCCGACCGTCGAGATCCGGATCGCAGACATGTGTCTGCAGCCGGAGCATGCCGCCGGCATCGCGACGACCATCCGCGCGCTCGTGGAGACCGCGGTCCGAGAGCATCAGCGCGGTGAACCGCTGATGGGACTCGGCACCACTCTGCTGCAGGCGTGGAGCTGGCAGGCTGCCCGGGTGGGCATCCGCGGTCCGCTGATCGATCCGGCCTCGGGACGACCCCGGCCCGCCGCCGAGGTGGTTGATCGACTCCTCGTCCACCTGCGTCCGGTGCTCGATGAGACCGGCGATCGCGCAGTGGTCGAGGCCGTGGTCGCCGATATCCTTCGCAGCGGAAACGGTGCCGCCAGGCAGCGGGGCGCGTATGCCGTTCGGGGCGAGATGGCTGACGTGGTCGAGAGCGCGATCGCGCTCACGCACTCCGACTGACCGCGATCCCTCCGACGCGTCCTGACCGCAATCCAGGCGACTCGTCGCGCCTGTCGCGCCTCAGCTCTGCGCCGCGCGGCCCGGCGATCTCACTGATTCCGGTTGGAGCGGAGCAGGCGCGTCTGCTCCTCGGGGCCCGCGGGCGGGCGGCCCGAGGCGGCTCCCGAGCCGTGGGTGACGGGGTGCTCCTGGGTGGCCCCGCCGGTCAGGCGCAGACTGCGGGCACGGCTCATGTCCTCCTGGTACTTCTTCGCCTTCTTGTCGCTCGCCTTGGTGTCGCGCGCAGGCAGCTGCAGGGTCTCCTCTGCGGGGAGTCCTGCCTGCAGCTCGCGTCCCCGTTCGAGCTCCGCGTCGACTTCCGCACCGAACAGCAGGATCGCGTTGATGATGTAGATCCACAGGAGCAGGATGATGACGCCGGCCAGCGCACCGTAGGTCGCGTTGTAGTTCCCGAAGTTCGACACGTAGAAGAAGAAGCCCAAGGTGGCGAGCACCGAGACGATGATGGCGATCAGAGCGCCGAGGCTGATCCAGCGGAACTTCGGCTGCTTCACATTCGGGGTGGCGTAGTACAGCAGCGCGATGACCACGACGACGATGATTGCCAGGACGAACCACTTGGCGATGTTCCAGACGGCGACGGCCTGCGGTCCCAGACCGATCGCGTTTCCGACTGCCTCCGCGATCGGACCCGAGAGGACGAAGATCATCAGGGCGATCGCTCCCAGCAGCAGGATCAACGCGGTCAGCAGGTACATCTGCAGATTGAGCTTGATGCCGCCGCGTCCCTCGGGGACGTCGTAGATCGTGTTCATGGCGCGCCCGAAGGCCTTGACGTAGCCCGAGGCGGTCCACAGTGCGACGACGAGGCCGATGACCAGACCGAGGCCGGGGGCCGGCGCTGTCAGCACGGACTCGAGGGCAGGTCGGAGGGTGTTCCAGGTGTCCTCCGGAACCAGCCCCTGAACCTGGTCGAGCACCGAGGTGACAGTCTGTCCGCTCTGCCCGAACAGGCTGAGAATCGAGACCAGGGCGATGAGCGCGGGGAACATCGAGAATACGGTCCGGTAGGTCAGTCCGGCGGCGATATCCGTGCAGCCGTCGGCGGAGAACTCGCGAATCGTGGTCCTCAGCACGTATTTCCACGACGGCTTGGTGAGCTCTGTCGGGTCGTCGGGCTTGCGGTCGTCCTCCGGATGGGGAGCAGCGGCCGGGTCGCTCTTGCCGGGGTCTGTGCGGTTGTCCGTCATCATCGGCTCCTTTTCAGCAGGTGCAGTCGCTCCGATATCAAGGCACCTTGATCTTAAGAGAGCGCGGCCGAAGAGGCCAGCGGAACCGCCGCGTGGATTGAACGCCGGTCTCAGAAGCTCGAGGAGCTTCCTGCACCGCTGAATCCGCCGCCGCTGGAGCCGTACCCGGTTGTGCTGCTCGACGACGAGCTCTGCTGGGTCTGGTGCTGCTGATGCTGCTGAAGGCCTATTCCGTAGCCGGTGCTGAACGCGATCGGTGACATGTAGTGGGGCGGGTCGTAGTAGCCGGTGAGGCTGCGTCGGCGTCGGTGGGGGTCATCGTGATTGCGGATGGCTCGTTCGATGAACGGGACTGCATCCCGCTTCGGCTCGTGAGAGGTCGCCTCGGCGAGCACCCGATTCATCAGGTCGGCGAGCTGCCGTCGCAGGACAGTCAGCTCGGAGAGACCGGAATCAAGTGCGGCCTCATCGCCGGTGAGCCCGGACGCCTCCAGCTCGTCGAGCCGACGCAGCGTCCGCTGGCAGAAGTCGTTGAGCTCCCAGCCCAGTCGCCGGTCGAACAGACGGTGTCGAATCTCCTGGGAGGACGCCGCCTCGGCGACGTCGGCGCGCAGCTGTCCGATCTCCGCCTTCCACGTCTCCTGCCAGCCGGGCTGGCGGGAGTAGAGGGTGACGGCGGTCGCGAGCATTGCGGAGCTCTCGGACACGTCCGTGACCTCTGAGCCGAAGCTCTGCATCTTCTTCAGCAGCGGGAAGTTGAACGCGGAGAGCGCGAGCAGGGGGCGCTCGTCGATGTGCTGCCTCTCGTCGAGCAGATAGGTGTAGTCGTTGAGGAGCTCGTGTGCCGTCGACTTCACGCGGGAGCCGAATCCCGTGTCGGGGATGAGCTCGGTCTCGGACATGAGCGCGTGGATTCCCTCGGTCGTCTCCCCGAACCGTCGCCGGTTTCGCTGATACGACCGGGCGAAGCCCGTCACGACACCGGCGTGGGCCAGCAGCAGGAGCACGACGACAGCGGTCGAGACGGTGAGGAAGACGCCCGAGGCGTAGAAGGGCTTGGCCATCGCGCTGACGGCCGACTCGGTGACCTCGATGACCCCGCGCGACCAGTCGCGGGCGCGGAAGGCGTCGTACCCCTGCGACTGGATGCGCTGCTGGGCGTCCAGCGACTCGATCTTGATGTCCTCACCGAAGTAGGTGCCCACCTGGCCGCTGCCCGGTCCGCCGTCGGTCCCGTCCGATTCGACGGAGAGCGCGACGATGAAGACGCCGTCGGCCCACTTCTGCCCGTCGCCGGAGATCAGATCGAGCTCCGGGTTGTCCCGTGCGAAGGCGAGCGTCTCCTCATTGAGGTTGTCGCCGGCCTCCCCGGATTTCGCGTAGACGAGGACGCGCGTCGGCTCGTAGGCTCTCAGCTCCGCGATCTCCTGCTCGACGAGAGTCGGATCGAGCACTTGGGCCTCGTCCACGACGTCTACGCGGGAGATCTGATGGTCGGGTCGGCTGAGCACTGCGGTCAGGATCGCCAGGGCCACCACCAGGAGGCAGGCGACGACCGTGATGAGATTCAGGGTGCGGACTCTGGCTGCGAGGGGACCGGGCGGGTAGGCGCTCATGGCCGCATTGTGACATGGAGTTGCGTCACTCACCCCCTGCTGCGCCGGAATCGTCACTGTTTCGGGACCGACTGGTCAGAATCGGAGCGAGGGAATATGGTGGAGTGGTTGAATGTTGAATTAAATGTAGCGATCACACTCACACGACACAGGAGTACCGGATGAATCAGCAGATGAACGCCACCACTCGCCAGACGGTCGACCTCACGAGGGACGAGTCCCGGCGCACCGCAGGGGATCTCCTGCCGGATGATCTGCGGATGGATGTCGTCACGCTGTCCGTCGGGAATCTTGAGGGCATGACCGCCTACTACCGCGACGCCCTCGGCCTCACCGAACTCGCGGACACCCGTCACCATGCCGACGGCGGACCGGTCAGCGTCGTCCTCGGCCGCGGCTCGACCCCGCTGGTCGTCCTCGAGCACCGCCCGGGCCTGCCCGAGGCGCCCCGCCAGGCCGCCGGCCTGTTCCACACCGCGATCCTGTTCGACTCGCAGGCCGAACTGGCCGCCACCGTCCTCAACGCGGCGCGCCATTCGCAGTCGCAGTTCGTCGGCAGCTCCGACCACCTCGTCAGCGAGGCCTTCTACTTCACCGACCCGGAGGGCAACGGCATCGAGCTGTACTGGGACCGCCCCCGGGAGACATGGGATTGGACGGACGGCCAGGTTGCGATGGACACGGTCTTCCTCGACCCGAACAGCTACCTGCGCACCCACCTCACCGGTGCGGCGCCCGAGCTCGTCGAAGGCACCGGGCTGGCCGACCGGGGCGCAGAGGTCGGACACGTGCACCTGCAGGTCGGCGACGTCGAGACTGCCAGGTCCTTCTACGTCGACGCACTCGGATTCGAGCAGACCACCGCCCTGCCCGGTGCGCTGTTCGTGTCGGCAGGCGGATACCACCACCACATGGCGATGAATGTGTGGAACAGTCGCGGCGCCGGCCCGCGGGCGGCCAGCCTGGGCCTGGGGGACGTCAGGATCTCCCTGCCGGCGCGCTCCGATGTCGAGGCAGTCGCCCAGCGGCTGCGTGACCGGCGCATCGAGTTCCAGGACGACGGCGCTGCGCTGCGGGTCCTCGACCCGTGGAAGACTCCGGTCACGCTGGCCGCGGAGTAAGCGCCGGAAGGCTCCTCCTGCGCTGAGCGACGGCAGTGGTCGTCAGTCGATGAGCAGGTTGTCGATGAGGCGGATGCTGTCGACGTAGGCGGCGATGAGAGCGAGAGCGGGCGCCTCGGTCGTGGGCTGCAGCGTATTGGGGTCGACGACCTCGAAGTAGTCCAGGATCACGCTCTCGGTGGCCTGGACGCGCCGGCGGAGCTCCGCGAGGTTCCAGTCCTCGGCCCTGGCCGCCCTGTCGCGCAGATCGAAGAGCACCTCCGAGAGCACCGTCGCAGTGGCCCGTCCCCGCTCCGACAGCAGCTGATTGCGGCTCGACAGGGCCAGCCCGCCGGGCTCACGCTGGGTCTGCACCGGGACGA
Source organism: Brevibacterium daeguense (assembly GCF_021729135.1). Taxonomy (GTDB): domain Bacteria; phylum Actinomycetota; class Actinomycetes; order Actinomycetales; family Brevibacteriaceae; genus Brevibacterium; species Brevibacterium daeguense. The sequence goes on along the minus strand of NZ_JAJTWW010000007.1, from coordinate 65,873 downwards.
CGGTGACGGGGAAGTCGAGATCCGCCACCATGCGCTTGACGATCATGAGCTGCTGGGCGTCCTTCTGCCCGAAGTACGCGCGCAGCCGGGCCGGGCCCGGGGGATCGAAGATGTTGAACAGCTTGGCGACGACCGTCGCCATCCCGTCGAAGTGCCCCGGCCGCGAGGCGCCCTCCAGGATGGCACCCATGTGACCGGAGGAGACGCGGACGATGGGGGATTCGGGATAGCCGGGATACATCTCGTCGACGTCGGGAGCGAGCACGAGATCGACCCCCTCGCGCTGGAAGATCTCCATGTCGGCAGCGAGATCGCGCGGGTAGCGCCGCAGATCCAGCGGGGACTCGAACTGCAGCGGGTTGACGAACAGCGAGGCGCACACCACTGAGTTCTCGGCCCGAGCGGCCCGGACCAGGGCGGCATGACCGTCGTGGAGCGCACCCATCGTGGGCACCAGGCCGATCGACTCCGCGCCGCGCTCGGCGATCAGCCGGGTCAGCTGTCCTCGCAGCTCGCCGATGGTGTGGGTCAGCAGCGTTGTTCCGGCCGCCCACTCGGGCGACGGGCTTCCCGGCAGGTCAGAGGACATCGGAGGGCTTCTGCGGCTGCAGACCGCTGAAATACTGCCGCATGTCCTCGTCGAAGGGCTGCGGGCGGCGCGTCTGCGTGTTGATCTGGACGATCACCGATTCGGCCGTCGCGCACAGTCGCTCGTCATTGAACAGCGCCTGCTCGACGACGAGCGAGCTGTTGCCGACGCGCTGCACCCGCGAACCGACCTCGACCATGCCCGGCCAGTGCGTCTCCTGGAGGAACTTGATGGTCAGCTGGGCGATGACGAACTCCGAGTCCCGGTGTCCGGCGGCCTGATGCGCCTGGTCGATGAACTCGACGCGGCCGGATTCGAAGAAGGTCGAGTACACGGCGTTGTTGACGTGGCCCTGCTTGTCGGTGTCCGAGTACCGCAGCTTGTCATAGGTGCGGATCGGGAAGTCGTCGATGGTTTCGCTCATGTGCCAATCGTGCCATGGGTGGGGGGTCACCCGGGCGAGGTCTCGGACTGCGGACCGCAGGAAGAATCGCGGCCCGCGTCCTGTGGTCGTCCTCACGTCTGCGTTAGTCTGAACCACAACCGACTCCTGTTTCGGGAGGCAACACCGGATGCACGGAGGTTCCGATGTCTCAGGCCAAATCCCCCGCAGCCCCTTCGTCCGAGGTCACCGGCGGTCAGCGCACTGTCGCACTGATCATGGCGACCGCCGGATTCGCCATCAACTTCTGGGCCTGGTCCCTGCTCAGCCCGCTGGGTCCGATCTACGTCCAGGAGGGCCTGGCCGCCGACGCATCGCTGATCGTGGCGATCCCGGTGCTCGTCGGATCGCTCGGGCGCATTCTGGTGGGCGCGCTGACAGACCGATTCGGCGGTCGGCTGATGATGCCCACCGTCTCGCTGATCACGATCGTGCCCGTGCTCTTCCTGGGCTTCATCGGTCAGTACAACTACGTGACCCTGCTGGTCGGCGGGTTCTTCCTCGGGGTGGCGGGCACGACCTTCGCCATCGGCGTTCCGTACGTGAACTCCTGGTTCCCCAAGGAGAGCCGCGGGTCCGCGATCGGCATCTACGGAATGGGCATGGGCGGCACCGCGATCGCCGCTTTCACCACGGTGCCGCTCTTCAACGTCGGTGAGGCGCTGCCGTTCGTCGTCACCGCGGTCGCACTTGCCGTCTACGCGCTCCTGGCCTTCCTGCTGATGAAGAACTTTCCGAGCTGGACCCCGGCGAAGAAGAATCTCGGTGAGCAGCTCGCGACAGTCGCCCGCATTCGGCTGACCTGGCAGACCTGCTATCTCTACGCGCTGTCGTTCGGCGGCTACGTCGCGTTCTCGGTCTATCTGCCGACGTACCTTGCCACCGCCTACGGCCTCGAGTCCGCGGACGCCTCGGCGCGGATGGCGGGCTTCGTGATCGCGGCAGTGATCATGCGACCGGTGGGCGGTATCCTGTCCGACCGGGTGGGTGCGGTGCGCACGCTGGTCCTCAGCTATGTGATCGTCACCCTCTGCGCTCTCGCGCTCGCGACGAATCCGAGCCTCGAGGGGTTGGGCACGGTCGCCTTCCTGTTGATGGCGATCGGTCTGGGGCTCGGCTCCGGTGCGGTGTTCGCGCTCATCGCGCAGACGAGCGAGCCCAGTCAGGTCGGCTCGATCACCGGCTTCGTCGGCGCCGCCGGCGGCCTGGGAGGCTTCGTCCCGCCTCTGCTGCTCGGCGCACTCTGGGCCAGTGTCGGCTCGTACCGGGTCGGCCTGCTCCTGCTCGCCGTCGCCACAGTGATCGCGCTGCTCATCACCCTGGCCATCGGACGCAGCGCCGCCAGGGAAGCGGCGACTGCGGCAGTCGGCCGGAACGAAGTCTGAGCCGCGCATGACCACCCGCAAGAGCATCGGGTTCCTGTCTTTCGGACACTGGACCGCGCACCCCGAGTCGGCAACCCGCAGCGGGGCCGATGCCCTTCTCCAGAGCATCGATCTCGCCGTCGCAGCCGAGGAGCTCGGCGCCGACGGAGCGTACTTCCGGGTGCATCACTTCGCGCAGCAGCTCGGAGCGCCGTTCCCGCTGCTGGCCGCGGTGGGTGCGAGGACCAGCCGCATTGAGATCGGCACCGGCGTCATCGACATGAGGTACGCCAACCCGCTCGCCTTCGCGGAGGACGCGGGCGCGGCGGATCTCATCGCCGGCGGTCGGCTCCAACTCGGGATCTCGCGCGGCTCTCCCGAACAGGTGATCGACGGCTGGCGGTACTTCGGCTTCTCACCCGCCGAGGGCGAGTCCGACGCGGACATGGCGCGCCGACACACCGAGGTGGCACTCGAGGTGCTCGCGGGCCATCGGTTCGCGCAGCCCAACCCGAGGCCGATGTTTCCGAACCCGCCGGGTCTGCTGCGGATCGAGCCGTATGCGGAGGGCTTGCGCGAGCGGATCTGGTGGGGTGCAGGATCTGATGCCACCGCCCGCTGGGCTGCGCAGAAGGGGATGCACCTGATGTCGTCGACGCTCAAGGACGACGAGTCCGGTGAGGCCTTCCACGTCCAGCAGCGCAGGCAGATCGACGCCTTCCGCGACGAGTGGTCAGCGCACGACCACGGCTTCGAAGCGCGAGTGTCGGTCTCGCGGTCGATCTTCGCGATCGTCGACGACAGGGACAGAACGTATTTCCTCGGCAGCGGCGAACGCGCCGATCAGTTCGGCAGCGTCGGACCGGGCAACTGCTCCGTGTTCGGTCGCTCCTACGCCGACGAGCCCGATGCCCTCGTCGAGCAGCTGCGTGCCGACGAGGCCGTCGCCGCGGCCGACATGCTGCTGCTCACGGTGCCGAACCAGCTCGGCGTGGACTACAACGCACACCTGATCGAGTCGATCCTCACCCACGTGGCGCCCGCGCTCGGGTGGCGGTGACGGCCGCCGAGCGCGGGCAGAACTCGAAAGCGGCGTGATTCAGTACGCCTTGATGCGCTGTTCGACGATCAGGTGGATGAGCGCGAACTCACCGTTCTCGGTCGCGGCGAAGGCCTGGTCGAGGGCGGCCGGGATCTCGGCATCCCTCTCGACGCGGATGCCGACGCCGCCGTACGCCTCTGCCAGCTTCGCGAAGTCCGGGTTCTGCAGCTGTGTGCCCGACACCCGATTGGGGTAGTCCCGCTCCTGGTGGGTGCGGATGGTCCCGTACTCCTGGTTGTCCATGACGATGACCAGGGGAGTGGCGCCGTACTGCTTGGCAGTTGCGAGCTCCTGGCCGTTCATGAGGAACTCGCCATCGCCTGCGATCGAGATCACCTGGCGGCCCGGATAGTTGAGCGAGGCGGCAACCGCAGAAGGCACCGAATACCCCATGGAGCCGTTGCGCGCGGAGATCATCGAGGCGTAGCCGTTGGTAGGGAAGTACCGGTGGGCCCAGTTGGTGTGCTCGCCGGCTCCGAAGGTCACCATCGCATCCTCATCGAGGCGCTGGACGAGGTTGCCCATCATCGTGGCCATCTTCGCCTGGCCCGGACCCGGTTCGGCCGGCGGCGGGGTCGAGAACTCGACCTGGGCCGCGCGCAGCGCATTCGTCCACTGCCGCCACTCGTCGCGCACCGGCAGGTCCATTCGCACCAGATCACGGACGAACACGTCCGGCTTGGCCACGATGTGGTGGCTGACGGGGCCGGACCGGCCGCGCAGCGAGGGGTCGATGGTGACGAGGAAGTTCTGCTTGTCCCAGTTCTGCCGGGCGGTGAAGCCGTCGGTGATGACGTCACCGGGCACTGTGCCGACGAAGACCAGCAGGTCGGACTCCTCGAGCACCCGGTGGGTGTAGGCGGACCGGCCGTAGCCCAGCGGTCCGACATAGCTGGGGGAGTCGAAGGGCACCGTTCCCTCGCAGCGCCACTCCGCTGCAGCCGGCAGGTTATGGGCTTCGAGCCATGCGGTGAGCGTGCGAGCGCCTTCATGGGTCCAGTCGTTGCCGCCGAACACGAACAGCGGCCGCTCCGAATCGTGCAGAGCGGTCTTGAGCGCCTTCCAGTCTGTCACCGTCATGCCGCCCTCGGCGATCGGGATCCGCGGATGGACCACCCCGTCGTGAGGCTGCTGGATGATGTCCTCGGGCAGGCCCACCACCACGGGGCCCGGACGACCGGAGACAGCGGCGAACATCGCCTCGGCGACGAGTTCCGAGGCCCGCTCGGGGTGGTCGAGGACCATGACGCGCTTCGCCCCGGTGTCGAACCACGCCTTCGGATCGAATTCCTGGAACGCTTCCTTCTCGCGGTGCTCGAAGGGGATCAATCCGACGAAGAGCACCATCGCCGTTGAGTCCTGCCATGCGGTGTGCAGGCCGACATGGGCGTTGGCAGCACCTGGACCGCGGGTGACCATCGCGATGCCGGGAATCGTCTTGAGCTTGCCGTCGGCCTCGGCCATGTAGGCCGCGCCGCCCTCATGGCGGCACACAATGGTCTCGATCGAGGAGTCATGAAGTCCGTCGAGGACATCGAGGTAGCTCTCACCGGGGACGACATAGGCTCGCTCGACCCCGTGGGCCTCGAGCGTCTTGACAATCATGTGCCCGGCCGAGGTCGGTTCCGGGACGGTCTCGCTCTCCGTCTGTGCTGTTTCGCTCGCGGTCGTCATGAGTCCTGTTCGCTCCACTTCCTTGTGCAGAACCGCAAGGCAGCAGCTCTGAAATGCTGGTACGACTTTGGGGGCAATCATGTCCCAATCGACCCCATTGTGCCGGATCCTCCCGCTATGCAAGACGCCGAACCGCTGCACGACTGCTGAGAGCGGTTCAGTGCGCGTCCTCTGCCGATCCCCCGTCGGTGCATGCCAGCGATCCCGGGCGGTCCGCGACCCGATTGCTAAGCTGGGCGCGCAGGAGACTCGATGGCTGAGCGGGGGACGGCGGCGCCGCGAACCGGTCGCCGGGCGGGAGACGGCGGATGCGGATGGGGCGGCCTCAGGCGATGCTGGCCGGAATCGTGCTCGCCGTGCTCGCGCTCGTGATCGCCCTGTTCATCCACCTCGATCCGGAGCTCGGCTCGACGCCGGAGTCGGCAGCTCGGAGGGCGGCGGAATCCCTGCAGGACGGAGCGGTCGCCCATGGTCCCTGGACCGATCCGGCGAAGGCCGCCCTCGACTATCGCCAGCTCAGGCTGCCGCTCCGCGCGACCGGCCTGGGCACGCCCCGCGTCGTCGATGTCCTCGAGGTGGAGGAGACCGGTCCGGGCAGCGCGGTCGCCACGCTCTCCTGGGGGTGGCTCACGAGCCCCGACAATCCCGCAGGAGCTCCCGACTGGACCTACACCACCAAGATGGAGGTCACCAAGCACCGACTGTCGTGGAGGGCGGTCTTCGAGCCCTCTGCCGTTCACCCGCGGCTGACCCCCGGTGCACGATTCGCCGTCTCGGTGACGCCGGCGGAGCGCGGCCAGATCCTCAGCGGCAGCGGAGAAGCCCTGACGAGCACCGACGTGGTCGTCGAAGTCGGGATCGAGCCCTCCCGCGTCGAAGACCTCGACGCGCTGCTCGTGGAGCTGGCCCGACACCTCGACGTCGACGTCGAGGCGCTCCGAGCTCGCGTCGAACGTGCCGCTGAGCACGACTTCGTCCCCGTCATCACGCTGCGGGAATCCGACTACCTCGACGCCGCCGCCCAGATTCGCCTCCTGCCCGGCACCGTCTTCCGCAAGTCGGAGCGGTCCATTCCCTTCGAGCAGGGTTTCGCACCGGTCCTGCTCGGCAGCGTCGGGGAGGCCACTGCCGAGGAGATCCACGCTGATCCCGCGCGCGTCCACCCCGGCGAGCTCGTCGGACGGGGCGGACTGCAGGAGCACTGCGAGCAGGAGCTCGCGGGCATCGACGGCTACGAACTCCGGGTTGAGCCGCAGGCGGGCGGCGACGAGGACTCCGACGAGCCGGTGCTCACCGACTCCGACGAGCCGGTGCTCACCGTCGACCCCCGCACTGGTCGGCCTGTGCGCACGACAATCGACATCGACGTCCAGCAGGCGGTCGACAGGATCGTCGCGGACAGTCCCGGCCCAGCCGGCATGGTCGTCGTGGACTCGGACACCGGTCACGTGTTCGCTGTCGGCAGCGGGGGAGCCGGGTCCGACGGGTTCGACCGAGCGCTGCTCGGCGACTACACCGGCGGCCCCGGCACGGGTCTTGCCGGCACGCTCGCCGAGGTGCGGGGCGCCTCGGGAGGAGGCGCCCTCGATCAGGCGGTGCGGGATCTCGGGATGGCAGCCGTCGACATCGGGCTTCCGGCGGTGGCCGGCAGCGCGTCCGACGAGATCGCGCACAGCAGCCCCCTCACCACGGCGGTCGCCGCAGCGTCCGTGCACGCCGGGGAAGTCCGGGTTCCGCAACTCGTCACCGAAGCCGGTGGTCGGGAGCGTGAACCCGCGGCTGTCGACGGTGGCATCGCGCCCGAGGAGGCGGCCGCACTGCAGGACCTGGCGGAGGGGGTGTTCACTGCACCCGGGAGCGGATGGGTGCTCGGCGAGACCGCGGGACTGGTGTTCGCGCTGGTGATCGAAGGTGCGGATGAGTCACAGACTGCTGAGTCGCAGCTCCACGACCTCGCCGAGCAGGTCCGGCGTGACCTCGCGGCGGCGCGCTGACACTGCCGTCGAGGAGCCAGAGCCATTGGAGCGACCTGCGCCCCAGCATAGGCTTGTGCCATGGACTTCGTCGTCATCGTGGTGTTCTCACCCACCGAATCGACTTCCGCGGTGCTGGACGCTCTTGCGAGCGCAGGGGCAGGACGCATCGGTGACTACTCGGGGTGCAGCTGGAGCGTGACCGGGACCGGACGGTTCACGCCGGAAGCCGGTGCTCAGCCGGCGATCGGCGCCGTCGGCACTCCCGAGGCGGTAGCGGAGGACCGCATCGAAGTGGTGTGTCGGCGCGACCTGGCACGGGCGGTGGTCACCGCCATGCTCGAGGCGCACCCTTACGAGGAGCCGGCTTACCACGCGTATCCGGTCCTCACTCTCGACGACCTCTGAGTCGCGAAGGAGCGGGAGCGAAGATCTCGAAACCTGGCGCGCGTCGTACTCCACGGTCGAAAGGACTGCTGTCGAAGACCGCCGCCAAGGGCGGCCCGGCGAAGGTCATCGTCCAGTAGCTGCCGTCACTCAGCGGCCGGCGGCTCCTGTGCTGCCTGCTCGTGTGCCGGCTGGTGCGCTGCCGACAGCCCGCCGGACGCCCATCGCCCCGCTCACGGGCGCCGGCCAGTCGAGCTTTCGGTCCTCCTCCACTTTCGCCGTGAATGCGGAGGCGAAGAAGTCTTGAATCGGAGCCGCGCGACGAGTGGTCATGTCGACGTGGACCATCACGAGTTCGTTGATGTACGCAACCTTCTCCTTGCTCCGGTCGACAAGGATCGAAGTGAGATGGATGGACTTCGGGCCGATGTCGACGAAGCGCAGATGGCCGGTCAGCCGTTCGCCCAGGTGCATCTCACTCAGGTAGGTCAAGTGGTGCTCGGTCGTGAAGAAGCCGGTGGGCGGATCGGTCTGATAGAGCTCGTCGAGACCGAGCTCTCTGCATCCTGCCCAGGAGGTGTCGCCGCCCAGATCGAAGTAGTGGTTGATGTTCATGTGCCCATTGGTGTCGATCCACTCGGGCTGGACCGTTGCTTCGACCTGGGTGGGAAGTGCGACCACCTGCTCGAAGGTGGGAACAATGAAGTTGGCCATGAGAGCTCCTTCTGCTCGGCGTCGTCGGCAAGTCCCTATTGATATTACCCGAGAACCGAACGGATGATCGGCGCCTTAATGTCTGGCTCCTGAGTTGGGTGGAGGCGGCGGAGTCGTCTGGAGGGGGAAGCCGGGCACGAGTCGGAGCCCGGGCGGCCGCCTCGGAACCCGGGCCGGAGTCGCAACCTGGGCCGGGGCTGGAACCCGGGCGGCCGCCTCGGAACCTGGGCCGGAGTCGCAACCTGGGCGGCCGCCTCGGCGATAGACTGGCTGTGACATCGCAGTCCACCCCCGAGGAGGCGCCGTGAAAGAGCCGGTCCTGGTGACTACGCCGGTCGAAGTGGTGAACAACCTGACGCGCGAGCGCTTTGAGCTGTGGCTCAGCGGGCCGGAGCGGACCTTCGTCGGGTTCCTCGGCTATCAGCTGCCCGAGCCGGGGGTGTACGAGCTCCGCCATACGATCATCGCCGAGGCGTTCGGTCGGCAGGGATACGCGCGCACTTTGGTGACGAAGGTGCTGGATCAGCTGCGTGAGCGCGGACAGCGAATCGTGCCCACCTGTTCCTATGTGCAGCGGTATCTGCGCCGATTTCCACAGTATGCCGACCTCGTTGCTGAGGTCAGTCCCGCGGATTGACTCCGGCGGCGGTGAGTTCGGTCGCGCCGACCGGGCAGGCGAGCGATCGACGACTCATCCGGCAGGCTCAGTGCAATCAGGGCTGTCGGGGTTGTCCAGGCAGTCGTCTTCGACGAGGAACTTGTGATAGCGGTACACGGTGAGGTCGAGTGGGGGACTGCTGACGGCTGCTTGACCCGGGATGATCAGCCAATCGCCGCCGTTGACCGAGAACATTCCGCTGTAGAAGGTCGTCAGAGTCACCGTCACGTCTCCCGCAGTCGAGTACGTGTGGTGGATCTGCGCGTCCTGCACTGACCGGGGCCGGGTGCCGGGAGAAGTCGTGCGCTTGACCGCGCCGTCACCGAAGTCCCAGCTGTAGGCGACTGGGGTGGCTCGGACGCGAACCGGTGTGCCGAGCAGTTCCAGATCGATGTACCGCACCAAGGAATCGGCCCAGAATGCCGTCTTGCGCTGGGTCACTGCCCAGCTGTCCGGCCACGAGTGGAGAGTCGAGGGAGGAATCTCGAAGTTCTGGAAGTCCTCCTCGGTGACGACTGGCGTCGGAGCAGCCGCCGGTGCACCTCCGCCGCCACCGGGGGAGCCGGGTCGGTTCAGCCAACCGCAGACATCGGAGACGGTGGCTTCGGACGGGACGTTCACGGGCACGCAGGTCTGTCCGCTTCCGCCGGAGCCGCTTCCGCCGCCGCCGGAGCTGCCTCCGCCGCCGCCAGAGCCCCGGGAACGCCCACTTCCGCCCGATGAGCTGTCGCGGCCAGGATCTGAGTTCCCCGAGTTGCTCTTCCCGGGGTTGCCAGGACGGGTTTTCTTGACGCCGCATCCAGAGCTCTTTTGCCCCCTTAAGGAGCACTCAGGTGAAGACGCAAGGGCAGGGATATTGCTCCCGGTCGTCATCAGGACTAAGACCAACAACAGAGTCGTGATTAGACGTCGCATTCTTCAGCCCAAAGGTATTGCTCTGATACAAACCACCCGTCGTCATAGTTGGCGATGATGAACTCAAAGGTGACGACGTCATCGCTGTCTTCGGAATCCGAATCATCGTCGTGATCGGTAAAGCGGTACTCGTGAGTTGGAACACACGCGTGCACCGAAACGTAAGGAACCGGCACTTCGGAACGAGCCAACTCCAGTTCGTGAATCTTGATCTCGTTCACTCCGAACTCACCAACCATTGCGGCATCCTTGCTTCTTAAATCTGCGGCATCGGATTGGGTGCTGATCAGTGTCGCGTCCTTCGCGACGTCCTCGAACTGCTCGGCGCCTTCGCCGCCGTTGCCGAATACCTCGTTGGTGACTTCGATGTACCGCTCGAGAACCGCGAGAGCTTCATCGACAGCCTTCTTCTCTTCTTCGCTCAGTTGCAGGTCCGTGGTGTACTTGGGCAATTCCGGCGACGGGTCGTCGACCGCTTCATCGGCCGAGGGGGAATTGAGCTCGTGAGGTTCGGGCTGAGAAGCACAGCCCATCAGGAGTGCAGAGGCAGCCAGCGCGGAACCGACGGCCATCGCCATTCGAACGAGGACTTTCTGACCAGGGTGTGATGCCACGGGATGTCCTAGGGGAGTGGAACATGGGGTATCTCACACACTAGTCCAGGTGATCCCGACAGTCCTCTGTCTTTCGCCGGTTGTGGACAGAGGAGACTCCTCCGCCGGAGCCACATCCGACGAGCAGCCGACGGCCGATTCCGCTATCTCAGGCCCACCTTCTTCGAGCACGACGGCCAGGCGCCCCAGCCCTGGGCCTTCTGCGTCTTCTCGCCGATCGCGATCTGCTCCTCCCGCGTCGCGAGGTGGGCGTTCGACGCGTACTTGTGTCCGCCGAAGGCCTTCCACGTCTGAGCGGTGAACTGCAGACCGCCGTAGTGGCCATTGCCGGTATTGATCGACCAGTTGCCCCCGGATTCGCATTTCGCGAGCTTGTCCCAGGCGGGATCGATACCCGGGTAGGTCTTCAGTCCACCTTGGAACCGTTGCTGCCAGCGCCCGTCCGTGATCTTCTGCTCAGGCCCGGTGGGGTAGCCCCACGATCCGCGCTCCCATCCATTCCGGGACCATTCCTGCTGCATGCCGCCCCAGGTGGGATGCGCCCCCGACTTGGGGGACCAGTGAACTTGTCCGTGCTGGAACCTCTGGTAGCAGCCGCCGCCGCTCAGCCCGCATCGCTCATCGGTGGTGGGATATCCGAGCTTGCCCGACTCGTGACCAGTGCGCGCCCACGCATTCTTGATCGCGCCGGTGGTCCACCGCGCTCCCGTCGTCTTCGACCAGTGGATCTCACCGCCCTCAAAGCGCTGGTAGCAGCCCCCGCCCTTGAGGCCGCACCGCTCTCCCGATGTCGGGTAGCCGAGCTTCCCACGTTCGAAACCCTGTCCGCCCCACGCGCCGCGGATACCGCCATGGGTCGGGTGTGCTCCCGTCTTGTAGGACCAATGGATCTGGCCGTGCCGGAAGGACTGGTAGCAGCCACCGTTGCTCAGCCCGCACCTCTCGTTGGCGGTCGGCTCGCCGAGCCGTCCGCTCTCGCCCCCGAGGCCTTTCCACTTCTTCCCGATCGCGCCTGTGACCGCATAGGCATCAGCAGTCGTCGAATGCGCGTCGAAGGTCCGTTCCTCGTCCTCGGCATCCGGACCGTCCTCCGTCGGCTCCGTCGACGACCGATCGGGCGAGTCGGGCGTGCTCGAAGGTTCATCCCCGACTTCCGAAGAAGGCCGCGAGGACCCTCCTTCTGTCCCGCTGCCGTCTCGCGAATCGGACGGAGCTGATTCGGTATCGGGCGGCGTCGCATTCGCCGATGAGTTGCCGTCGGTCGCGTGCGATCCGAGCTCCGGGGAGGCGCTGGCCGCCGTCGCGCCAAGCTGTGCGGACAGGGTCAGCGCGGCGATTCCGGCCGCGCAGCGAATCGCCAGAGTCGCAATGCTCATGAGTGGACTTCCCGGAGGTAGGGCTCGGGACGCGTGAGAAGCAGTCGGACACGACTGCCGCGGCCTTCTCGAGCTTTTATTGCAAAAGTATTACCACGATATAACGGTATTGTCACGAGAAGGCGGTGCAGACGTTTCCTCGGCAAGGACATCTTCGGGGAAGCGCAGAAGCCCCGTCCGTGATGGACGGGGCTTCTGCTGCGCTGCTCCTCCGGCTGGGCTCGAACCAGCGACCCTTCGATTAACAGTCGAATGCTCTGCCAACTGAGCTACGGAGGACCGGTGCTTGGTGAAGCACGCGAGAATTCACTCTAGCAAGTGATGGAGCGGGCTTCAAATCGCGGACGCAACGGGAAGCTGAGGTTTCCCTCACGTCAACGGCTGCGGTTTTCCTCCGACATTCTCCGGTCAGCCGTAGCGAACCTGCGAGACCGGCTTCCGAGGCAGGGGCCGCGGCTAGACTTGCCGCGTGACCACAGCGATTGCCATCCTTCTTGCCGCCGCATCCGCGGTGGCACTGGCATTCGGCGCGATGTTCCAGCACTCGGGTGTCGTGGCCGATGAGCGACATCGGTCCGGGTTCTCCTTCGTGCATTTCCTCGCCCTGTTCCGGAACCGAAGCTGGATCCTCGGTCTGGGCTTCCTCTGCGCCGGCACCGTCGCCAACGTGATCGCTCTGGCGCTGGCGCCGGTGATGGTCGTGCAGCCCATCGGAGCGATTTCACTGGTGATCTCGGTCCTGCTCGCGGTGAAGTACCGCGGGCTGAAGCTCAGCCGGCTGATCGTCGCGGCAGTCATCGTGTGCGGGCTCAGCGTAGGCGCTTTCGTCGCTCTCTCAGCGACCGTCGCTCGCACCAGCCTGCACCTCGGCGCTGATGCTCACCCTCTCGCCTGGATCGGCTTCGCGCTCACCGCAGCCTTCCTGGTGCTGGGACTCGCATGGCGTCGCCCGCCGCAGCTGCTCCTGATCCTGGGCGCCGGTCTGCTGTTCGCCTGCGTAGCGACCTCGACCCACCTCGTGAGTCATCAGCTGCTCCATGCCGGGCTCGGCGCGATCACGTGGCTCAACGTCGTCTCGCTGGCAGCTGCGGGGATCGTCGGCTCCTGGTTCATGCAGGCCGCCTATGCCGCTGGTCCGCCCGAGATGGTGATCGCCGGGCTCACCGTGGTCGACCCGATCTTCGCCGTGTTCCTGGGGTCAGTGGTCCTCGGGGAGGCGGCCGGGGCGCCGATCTGGCTGATCAGCATCCTCGTGCTGATCGGATTGGTCGCCTGTTCGGGTGTCGTTGTATTGTCCCGATATCACCCGGATGTCATCGAGCGCGAGCGCGAGCGCCGATCCGCTCGAGCGCTGCTCATCCGCACCCCGGACGCCGGCGAGTGACTCGCTTGCACAGGCGCCCCGACCAGCACGCTCCCTGCCCGCGGCCGGAAGGACACCCCTCGGACATGGCCCACCAGCCCATGACCATCTGCATCCCCGCTGAGACCTACGCGCCCGAAGTCAACGGGGCCGCGAAATTCACGGAACGGCTGGCGGTGGGCCTGGCGGCGCGCGGTCACGATGTCCACGTCATCAGCCCTTCGCCCACCGGAGTGCCGAGCACCGCCACCGAAGAGGATGTCACCGTCCACCGCATCAGGTCGCACCGCTGGTACCCGCATCCGACCTGGACGATCTCCACGCCGTGGGAGACGAAGCCCGTGATGGGCCGCCTGCTCGATGAGATCGTGCCCGATGTCGTCCACACTCAGGCACACTTCGTGATCGGACGCTATGCCTTCTCCGAGTCCCGCAAGCGGGGGATCCCGGTGGTGGCGACCAACCATTTCATGCCCGACAACGTCCGGCCCTACGTGCCGTTCCTGCCCGATCGGCTGATCCGGCTGGGCACCGCCGCTGCGTGGTGGGATCTGCGCCGCACGTTCCAGCTGGCCGATCGCATCACGGTCCCGACCCAGCTGGCCTCGGATCTGCTGGCGGAGAACGGATTCGCGGAGCCGATCCGTGCGGTTTCGTGCGGCATCGACCTGTCGCGCTTCCGCACAGCGGACGCCTCGGAGCAGGCAGCCGAAAGCCGCAACCCGGACCGGCCGACGGTGCTGTTCGTGGGCAGGCTGTCCAAGGAGAAGCATGTCGACGACATCGTGCGAGCGCTGGCGGCCAGCGACCCCAGCCTGAATCTCCACGCGGAGATCGTCGGTGCCGGCGATCAGGAGGAGTCGCTGCGCGAGCTGGCGGTGGAGCTGGGCGTCGCCGAGCGCGTCGCCCTGCTGGGCAAGGTCAGCGACGCCGAACTCGTCCGGGCCTACCAGCGCGCGACATTCTTCTGCCTGCCCGGAACCGCGGAGCTGCAGAGCATCGCCACCCTGGAGGCGCTGGCTTCGGGCCTTCCGGTGGTCCTCGCCGATGCGGTGGCACTGCCGCACCTGTGCCGGCACGGTGGCAACGGGTTCCTCTTCGAGCCGCGGAACGTCACGGCTCTCGCGAACGCGTTCGACGTCCTGTGCACCATGCCCGAGGCGCGGCGGGCGGAGCTCGGTCGTGCGTCTCAGGAGATCGCAGCCTCACATGACGTGGACCGGACCCTCGACACCTTCGAGGACATCTACGCCGAAGTGATCTGCCACGCGCGTGCGGCCTGACCGTCACGAGCGTCAGCACCGCTGAGCACAACCGTCTGCGCTAGGCGGAATCCACCCCGTCCGGAGGAGTGAAGACGACCGGACCGCGGTGCAGCCGCGGCAGCGAGAACTCCGCGAGCGCCTGCTCCATGCCGGTCCAGGGCCCGAACCCGCAGGAGCGACCGAGCCAGTCCCAGAGATCGAAGCCGAACGGGGCCAGGTCGGACAGGGTCACCGCGCCGTCCCGCTTGGCCAGTCGGGAGCCGGAGGGGGAGAGGACCAGGGGGACGTGGACGTAGCGGGGAGGCTCGAATCCCAGCAGCCGGGCGAGGTAGGCCTGCCGAGGCGCCGAACTGGCAAGATCATCGGCCCGGACGACCTGGTCGATCCCCGACTCGCCATCGTCGACGACCACGGCGAGGTTGTACGCGAACACGCCGTCGCCTCGGCGGAGGACGAAGTCGTCGACGATCCCGCTGATCTCGCCGAGCACATCGTCGGTGACCGTGACCGCCGACAGCGCCGAGCGCAACCGGATGGCCGGGCTGCGCCCCTGGGTGGCGAGCCGTTCCCGCGCGGCGGCCCGCACCGACTCCGGCAGATCGCGGCACGTTCCCGGATAGGCGCCCGGCGGGTGGTGCGGAGCCGAGGGGGCGGCCTGGATCTCCCTCCGCGAGCAGTAGCACTCGTACGTCAGACCGGCGCGGGCGAGGTCGGCGAGATAACGGGAGTAGACCTCGGTCCGTGTGGACTGCACGAGCACAGGGGGATCGATCACGACTCCACAGCCCTCCAGATCGGCGAGCTGACGATCCGCGGCCCCCTCCTGGACTCGGTCGAGGTCCTCGATCCGCCAGCGGAAGAGCCGCCCGGACTGCCGCGCGCACAGGAAGGCGAGGACCCCGGTGCGGATGTTGCCGACGTGCAGATCACCACTGGGACTGGGCGCGAACCGGCCGGCTCCACGGGTGTCCTGACTCATGGGCTCCACTGTAGACGCGGTGTGACGACTGAACGGGTGAGCACCGCGGCTGTGCTTGCCCCGCGGTTCCGGCGGGGAGGGCGGTCGGAATCTCGATCATCACAGCGGTGCTCTTCGCGATCGCCGCCGCCGCCTCCGGGCCGATCGCGGCCGCCCTCGCCGCGGTCGCAGCGAGCTGCACCATCCTGCTGCTGTCCGGGGTGGCCGGTGTCGTGGAGATGGTGCAGAGCCGCCGCCGATCCCGCCATTCATCTGCGTGAAACCTCGATATGGTGGTGTGAGGACGACGAATCGCCACCCATGTCCGAGAGCGCGGACGCCGACGAACGGAACCTGAGCGTATGCACACCATGAGCACCACCGAGACCGTCGCCGCCGCAGACGCGGAGTCGCCCCTGGCAGCGAGTCCCCCGTGGTCGGCGGTCGTCTTCGACATGGACGGAGTGGTCACTGACACCGCATCCCTTCATGCGGTCTCATGGCAGCAGCTCTTCGATGACGTCCTGGCGGATGAGCGACTGGAGGGCGACATCGACCGCTCACCCTTCGACGTGATAGCCGACTACCGCAAGCACGTCGACGGACGCCAGCGCGAGGACGGCGTCCGGGTGTTCCTGAATGCCCGGGGCGTGACGCTGCCGGAGGGCGACGAGAGCGACGATCCTGCCGCCCTGACAGTGGCGGCCCTGGCCAAGCGGAAGAACGACTACTTCAACAGCATCCTGCGCACGGAAGGCGTGCGCGTCTTCGAGGGCACCCTCCGGCTGATCCGCCGTCTGCGCGGCGGCGGCATCCCGATTGCGCTCGTCACCGCCAGCCGCAACGCACCGCTGCTGCTGGAGAACGCGCACATCACCGAGCTGTTCGACGTCATCGTCGACGGGCAGGTCGCCCGCGACCTGGGCCTGCCCGGCAAGCCGGACCCGGCGACGTTCCTCGAGGCGTCGCACCGCCTCGGCGTCGATGCGGAGGACGCTGCCGTCCTCGAGGACGCGGTCTCCGGGGTGCAGGCGGCCAAGGCCGGCGGGTTCGGCCTGGTGGTCGGCGTCGCCCGCGACGGCAATCGGGCAGAGCTCGAGGCGGCCGGTGCGGATGTCGTCGTCAACGACGCCACCGAGCTGGACCTGGGCGATATTCGCGACGACCCCTGGGAGCTGTCGTTCGAGGGGATCGAGCCCGAGCACGAAGGCCGCCGCGAAGCGCTGACGACCCTGGCCAACGGCTACATCTCCGTGCGCGGGGCGGCACCCGAGACGACTGCCGACGGCATCCACTACCCGGGCACCTACATGGCGGGCATCTTCAATCGGCTGGTCAGCCGCGTCAACGAGCGCGACCTCGAGCACGAGTCGATGGTGAACCTCCCGCGCTGGGCGATCTGCGACATCCGGCTGGCGGACGGTGAGTGGTGGTCCGAGGGCGGGCTGCGGATCGTCGAGGAGAATCGGACGCTGTCCTTCGCCAGCGCCGTCCTGACCCGGACGGCTGTGCTCGTCGACTCCGAGAACCGGCGGCTGCGCATCAAGCAGCAGCGGCTGGTGTCGATGGACAAGCACCATGTGGCCGCGATGCTCACCGAGATCACCCCGGTGAACTATTCGGGCACGATCTTCGTGCGCACCGGGGTCGACACCTCGGTCCTCAACGACAACGTCCCGGACTACGATCAGCTGGCCAAACGCCACATCGTCAACCGGTACAACACGGTCGCCGCCGACGGCACGCTGATCTGCGAGGTGGAGACCACCCAGAGCCACCTGCGGGTGGCGATGGCCCAGAGCACCACGCTGACCCAGGAGCCCACGCATGCGGTGACCACCCAGGTTCCCGAGGTGTCCCACGCCTACTCCGTGACCACGGTGGAGGAGACGCAGGCGATCTACCGCGAGTTCGCCGTGCCGGTGGAGAGCGGCTACGCGGTGAGCGTCGACACCACGACAGCCTTCGTGAACTCCCGCGACTCGGCGATCACCTCGGTGCGCGGGGGAGCGGTCCACCAGCTCGACTGGCTGCCGGACGTGGGCTTCTACAATCTGCTGCGTGGGCACACCGCGGCGATCAAGCGGCTGTGGGATCGGTTCGACATCGAGGTCGACTCCGACGCCCACACCCAGCTCATCGTCCATCTGCACACATTCCACCTGCTCCAGTCGCTGTCGCCGCATACGGCGCTGCTCGACGTCGGGACGCCGGCACGGGGGCTGCACGGCGAGGCGTACCGGGGTCACATCTTCTGGGACGAGCTGTTCATCCTGCCGCTGCTGAACCTGCGCCTGCCGGAGATCTCCAAGGCGCTGCTGCTGTACAGGTGGCGGCGCCTGGACGCCGCGCGTCACAACGCCCGCCGAGCAGGACTGAAGGGCGCGCTGTTCCCCTGGCAGTCGGGTTCGGACGGCCGCGAGGAGACGCCGATCGAGCTCTACAACCCGCGATCCCAGCGGTGGATGCCGGACAATTCGCGCCTGCAGTACCACGTGGGCCTTGCGATCGCGTACAACACCTGGCAGCACTACCGTGCCACCGCCGACACGGGATGGCTGGCAGGGCAGGGCGGCGAGCTCTTCATCGAGATCGTCCGGCTGTTCGCCTCGATGGCGACCTACGACGCCACCGAGGACCGGTTCCACATCCACCATGTGATGGGGCCGGACGAGTTCCATGACGGCTATCCCGGCACGCCCGGATCCGGAGTCAGCGACAACGCCTACACGAACGTCATGACCGCCTGGATGTGCCGCCATGCGGTGGAGATCTTCCGTGTCTTGTCCTCGCACGAGGCGGAGGACCTGATCTTCCGGCTCGATATCCAGCCGGCGGAGATCACCCACTGGGGGCGCCTGGCCGCACGGCTCGCGGTTCCCTTCAACTCCGACGGGATCATCAGCCAGTTCGCCGGCTACGACGACCTCAAGGAGCTCGACTGGGAGGCGTACCGGAGGAAGTACGGCAACATCGGCCGCATGGATCTGATCATGGAGTCCGAAGACGACTCCACGAACTGCTACAAGCTGTCCAAGCAGGCCGACGTGAACATGCTGTTCTTCATCCTCGGCCCGGAGGGAGTGATCAAGGAGCTCCGCCGGATGGGCTACGAGTTCACCCACGATCAGGTGGAGCGCACGATCGACTACTACGTCGCCCGCTCGACCAACGGCTCCAGCCTGTCCAACGTCGTCAACGCGGGTGTGCTCGCCACGATCGGCCGCGGGCGGGAGTCCTGGCAGGCGTGGCAGGAGGCCGCGGTCGTGGACATCAACGACACGCAGTGGGGCACGACCCGGGAGGGGGTCCACCTGGGCGCGATGGCCGGGACGCTGGACGTGGTCGTGCGCGCCTTCGCCGGCGTGCTGATTCGGTTCGACCGGATCGAGTTCCGCCCGCACCTGCCCAAGCAGCTCGGATCCGTGAGCTTTCGCGTGCTGTTCCAGGGGCAGATCATCGATGTCCGCGTGTACCACGACGAGATCATCCTGATGTCGCGGTCCCACGAGACCTCGCGGATCAAGGTCCAGGTCTTCGACGAGCAGCGCTTCCTCGACGGAGGCGCAACCCTCCATTTCACGCTCGACAGCTGAGGGCGTGCCGCGTTGCAACCGGTGACCGGGCGTGGATGCCGCGGGTGATCGCGGTCCGAGCATCGCAGGGCGACCACCGGATGAGAGTGTAACGAATCGGACACGTGACCAGCCGGGGCCTGGGAGAAGGCTCCGCGCGGTGTTGCAGTCCTGCAAAAAATGACGAAAGTCGTCGGACTCGAACTGGGACTGTGAGAAGCTGGTTGGGCCCGTTCACTTCGACCCTGCCAAGCGACGAGAGGATGTCACCGTGACGGCCAACAGCCTTACCGATCCGACTCAAGAGCTTGAGAGGCTGGTTCGGTCCGGACTCATCGACACCTACTTCTCACCCGTCCTGGACTTCGTGACCGGGCATCCGGCGGGATACATGCTCCAGCACGTCAATCGGGAGGACGGCAGAGCCGGACACGAGGAGGCGGCGGCCCTGCGGCGCACCATTCGCGCCTCGGAGCTGGTGGGCGATTTCGACTCCTCGCTGCGCGCGATCGGACTGCGTGCGGCGCAGGCCGCGGGCCTGCCCACTCACACCCGCCTGTTCCTGACCGCGGAGCCGGAGTCGCTCGTCACCTTGGAGGACCGCACGGATGAGCCCGACCGATCCGTGATCCTCCAGCTCGACCCGGAGCGCATCGTTGCCTCGCCTGCCGCGGTGCTCCGGTCCATGAGGCAGGCGCGGTCCCTCGGCTGGGGGATCGGCATGAAGTCGATCGGGCTCGACCTGCGCAGCACGGCCTTCCTGCCACTCGTCAACCCGTCCGTGGTGGGCCTGCACGAGGACGTGCTCAAGATCACCGACAAGCAGCACCTGGCGGAGCTGATCCGACTGCTGCATGCCCACACCGAGCGGACAGGTGCCGTGATCATGGTCGAAGGTGTGAGCTCCGAGGACGACCTGGAGCTCGTCCGCGCTCTCGGGGCGCGCTTCATCACCGGTCCGCTCTACGGCCAGTCCTCGCGGGAGCCCGAGCCGGTCGCGAATCCATGGGAGGATCCCCTGCGCGATCACTTCACGCGAAATCTGGCCGTGCAGGGCACCCCGTTCTCGATCGCGCGAGGACTGAAGCGCGATCCCCTCATCATGGACGACGAGCTCTTGCGGGCGGAGCTGGGATCGCTGCTGCGGCGGGCGCTGACCAGCGGCGAATCGACTGTCGCGATCGGCGTGTTCGGCGAGGAGCAGACGCTCAGCGACGGCGCGCTGGAAAGTTTCGCGGCACTGCGGGACACTGCCGGCTTCACCGCGCTCCTGTCAGGCGGCTTCGAGGAGCCGCCGATTCCCGGAGTGCGCACCGGCGCCGTCGACGCATCGGATCCCCTGCGCAGCCAGTACAGCGTCATGGTGATCGGCCCGGACTGGTCCGGAATGGTCGCAGCCGACCGCCGCTCGGACCCCGGACCGGACGGACGGATCCAGTACGACGTCTTCGTGACCACCGAGCGCTACACCTGCGTCGATGCCGCCCGTGGTGCGCTGACACGAGTCCGGCCACTGGGGTGAGGGCCGGCGACCGGTCCCCGGAGGATCGTTCCTCCCGGTGATCTCGACCGGCCGGTAGACTTTCGGCATGACGGCGACAGCAGACCTCTACGATGAGCGCGGCGATGAGCTCGATTCGGTGTCCGTGCAGTTCCTGGACCTCGGCGGGCAAGCCGCCTTCTCAGGTCCGATCCGCACCGTTCGGTGCCACCGCGACAACGCGCTGCTCAAGGCGATTCTCAGTTCCCCGGGACATGGCGGGGTCCTCGTCGTCGACGGGGGCGGGTCGCTGGAATCGGCGCTGATGGGGGATTTGATCGGCGCCTCGGCGGTCGAGAACGACTGGGCGGGCGTGATCATCTACGGAGCGGTGCGAGATCGCACGGCCTTGGCGCGGCTGCCGCTGGGCATCAAGGCGCTGGGGTCGAATCCGCGCAAGTCGGGCAAGACCGGCAGCGGCGAGGCGGACGTGCCCGTCACGATCGGCGGCGTCGAGTTCGTCCCGGGCCGGACGGTCTGGGCGGATCCAGACGGCATCCTCGTCGAGCGCGGGTGATCTGCTAGCCTTTCCACTGCACGCCCCTGTAGCTCAGCTGGTCAGAGCAGAGGACTCATAATCCTTTGGTCGCGGGTTCAAGCCCCGCCGGGGGCACATCTCGTCTGCTCAGGGCAGGCGAATGCCCGCCAGCTGGTGAGCGCGCGCGACGAGCGTGCCCCGGCTGTCCCAGATCGTGCAGGTCTCGTCCACCCGGTCGCCCTGGATAAGGTTGGCGACGAGGTGGATATTCACCGGCCCGGCCGCCGGCAGCGCGCGGACATAGGTCGTGAGCTCGAGGGTGGGCACCCAGCCGCTGGGCGCGATGTCGAAGGTGGCCGGTGGCATGATGTCGGCGGCCAGCAGCAGGCCGATGGTGTCGAACGAATCCTGGCCGGGCAGATCGAACCAGGCGCGCAGCTCTCCGATTCCGCGCGGTTCGCCCCGCGCGAAGGCCGCGGCATCCGGCTCGAGGCGGAGGTCGACCTGGTGCAGGATCGGCACCGCGAACTCGGAGGCAGGCGGGAAGTACCGGGGGCACTCGTCGAGCGGGCGGCCCATAGCCGGACCCGCAGGGTGCTGCCACCGGAGCGCGGGGCCGCTGGGGTCCTCGGCGTGGCCTGATTGCGGCAGCCGCCCGAGGGTGAACATGGCCTCGACCTTGGGCTTGCCCTGCTGGCTCAGGCGCACCCGCACCTGCGAGGTCGTCCGGCCCGAAGTGACGAACTCGACCTCGAGATCGGCGGGACCGGGATCAGGCGCCCGGAAGAAGTGCGTGCTCGCGGCGACGATCTGCGGATGGGCCGCGACTGCTGTGGCGGCCCTGGCCATGATGGCTTCGAGATACCCTCCGTTCGGCTTGCCGCCGATGGTCCAGTCCGGGTCGATATCGGCGGTGAAGCGGCCGGAGCCGCCGACGCCTGATGACGTGGTCGCAGTGACGGCCGTGGCCTCCGCGAAGGTGCGCACTGCGGTGGTGCTGTCGGTGCTTGCTCTCATGGCGCCTACTGTACGTGATCCGTCACACAGGGCGCGCACCTCCCACAGCACGCGGTTTCTCGCTCCACCCCAGCTGATCTGCGTACAGTCATGGTGTGTCACCAATCAGCAACGACGACGGAAGCGACCCAGCCCCCGGCCCGCGGTGGGAGTCGTTCGTCCGCAACAGCCTGCTCGCAGCAGCTCTGCTGGTGATGCTGTGGATCGCCTTCAATGTCCGATTGCCCACCATCGACAAGATCCAGGGATGGGTCTCAAGCCTCGGCTGGGCGAGCTGGGGTGGATTCGCCGCGCTCTACGCCGTCGTCGCCCTGACACCGATCCCCGTCACGATCATGGCCGTCGCGGGTGGGCTGATCTTCGGCGTGGTCGTCGGAAGCGTGCTCTCGGTCGTCGGAGTCCTCATCGGATGCTGGGGCGCTTACTGGATCGCCCGGCTGCTGGGCAAGACGACGGTCCTCAGGCTGCTGGGCAGCCACGGCCCCCGGGTGGAGGCGCATCTCCAGGGCTCCGGATTCCAGGCCGTCTGCACCCTGCGGCTCCTGCCCGGGATACCGTACTGGCCCATCAACTACGGGAGCGGAGCGTTCGGCGTCAGCCAGCGCGACTTCCTGCTTGCCAGCGCGGTCGCCACGGTTCCGGGCCAGGTGTCGCTCGTTGCGATCGGCTCGTTCGTCGGAGAGCCCACAGCGGTCCGGGCTGTCGTCGTGGCAGTCTCCTGGATCGTCGTGATCGCGATGACTGTGATGGCGTACCGGTCGTGGCGGCGGTCCCGGCAGACACCGCCGCCCTCGGGCTGATCAGACGAGAATCTGCTGATCAGCCCGAGGGCGAGCGAGTGGCACGGATCGGGGCGGCAGCGGCCGCGGCGCCGGACGGTGCGGCGAGGCGCCGTCGGACGTCCGGGGGGCAGGGCTGCGCCCGGCCCCTCAGCGTGAGCGGAACTGCGCAGTGACCGGGCAGTCGAAGGGATCGGCCTTGCCGATTCCGACCCGATTGAGGTAGCGGACGATGATGCCGTACGACTCGAGCAGGGTCGTCTCGGTGTACTTGATGTCCTTCTCGCGGCAGTACTCGCGCACGATCGGCTGCACCTTGTGCAGGTTGACGCTGGGCATGCTGGGGAACAGGTGGTGCTCGATCTGGTAGTTCAGACCGCCCATCAGGAATCCCATCGGGCGACCGCCCGAGATGTTGCGCGACATCAGGGTCTGACGGCGCAGGAAGTCGATGTTGACGTCCTTGGGAACGAGAGGCTGACCCTTGTGGTTGGGGGCGAAGGAGCCGCCCATGTAGAGGCCGAACAGGGCAAGCTGAACAACGATGAAGACGCTGCCGATGAGCGGTCCCGCCGCCCAGATGGCGAGGATCGGGAATCCGATCAGTCGGATGGCGATGAAGATCCCCTCGATCCAGCGACGCTTGATCGAGGACTGACCCTTGATGATCGACTGCACTGAATGGACATGCAGCTGCACGCCGGCCAGAGTCAGGATCGGGAAGAAGAGCCACCCCTGCCGGGCGGCCACCCATTTGGCGAAGCCGGTGAGCTTGAGCGCGTCCTCGGCGACGAACACGATGCCGCCGGGGGCGATATCGCCGTCCTTGCCGATCTTGTTGGGATTCGCGTGGTGGAGAGCGTTGTGCTTCTTCATCCACCAGCCGTAGCTCAGGCCGACGAGCAGGTTGCCGGTGATGGTGGAGAACCACTCGCCGACCTTGCCGTTGGTGAAGATCTGGCGGTGCGCCGCATCGTGGGCGACATACGCCGTCTGCGTGAAGACGAGCGCGAACACCACTGCGGTGAGCATCTGCCACCAGCTCTCGCCGATGAGGAAGAGCATCGAGAATGCCACAGCATAGGACAGCACCAGGAGGAGGCAGCGGGTCAGGTACCAGCCCGGCCGCCGTGCCAGCAGGCCGGCCTCCTTGACCTTGGCCATCAGCTCGCTGAAGTCGCTGGTGAATTCCTGCTGGGCCGTTCCGCGGGTTGCTCGTCGCCGCTCCAGCACTTGAGCAACTGATTCCGTGCGGGGCGCCGAGCTCAACGGCACAGTTTCGACTTCTGTTGGGTTCATGTCTCCACGCTATCGCGGCGGCAGGTGCCTCCGCGTCACACCAGAGTTCCGTTCCGGCCCCCTACCCGGGTAGGGGGTCGCCGTTCACGCGGGGGAACCCGGCACCACAAGCCCGGATTCGTAGGCGGCGATGACGGCCTGGGCGCGGTCGCGAGCGTCGAGCTTCGACAGGATCCGCGAGACGTGGGTCTTGACCGTCTGCACCGCCAGGAACAGAGTCTCCGCGATCTCGGTATTCGCGGCTCCGCGCGCCACCAGAATCAGGATCTCGCGCTCCCGCTCGGTGAGGGCGGGCAGCGCGGTCGGATCCGCCTGGCGCGGTCCCGCCGCGAAGTGCTCGATCACCTTGCGGGTGACGCTGGGCGCCAGCAGGCCGTCGCCGGAGGCCACGACCCGCACCGCTTCGATGAGCTCAGTCGGCAGCGCATCCTTGAGCAGGAATCCGCTGGCGCCGGCACGAATCGCGGCGAAGACATAATCGTCGATGTCGAAGGTGGTCAGCATGATGATCCGCGGGGCCGCTGCCCCCTCGGCGGTCAGCGACGAGCCCTGGGCCGGGTGGGATCTCGGTGTCGACAGGATCTCCCGGGTGGCCTCGATCCCATCCTGGATCGGCATCCGCACATCCATCAGCACGATGTCGGGGTTCAGCTCGGCGACCTGCGCCACGCATTCCGCCCCGTCCTTCGCCTGACCGACCACCTCGATGTCCGGCTGAGCAGCGAGCAGGGCGGCGAAGCCGGCTCTGACCATCGCCTGGTCATCGGCGATCACCACGCGGATCACAGGCGGTCCTCGTCTTCCGCGGCATGCTGCTCAGCTCTGCGCTCCGGTGGACTCCCTGCACTGCCCAGGGGCAGCACTGCCTGAACCTCGAAGCCGCCGTCGACCGTCTTCCCCGTCCGGACCTCGCCGCCGACCGAGACGGCGCGCTCCCGCATCCCGATGAGCCCATGGTGACGCCGAACTCCCTGCTCCACCGGTTCCACGGGGCCTCGTCCGGCGGTGTTGACGGCGGTGATGCGGATCGCCGTTCCGGCGTTGTGCACCTCGATCCGCACCTGGGAATCGCGCGCATGGCGGATGGCATTGCTCAGCGCTTCCTGGACTATGCGGTAGCCGGCCAAGCTGGTGCTGTCCCGCAGGGTCCCATCGATTCGGTCGCCACTCCACTCGAGCCTCACCCGCACCCCGGCCTGCTGCGCCTGATGCACGAGGTTCTCGATCTCGGGCAGCTTGGGCTGCGGCGAGAGCTGCTGATCCTCTCGGTCGCTGCGCAGCACGTCGAGCAGCCGCCGCATCTCTCCCAGTGCCTGCCGCGCAGACCCTGAGATGTCGGCGAACTCCTTCTGCACCTCGCTGGATGTCTCCGGATGACGGTAGGGCGCGCTCGAGGCCTGGATGTTGATGATCGACATGCTGTGGGCGATGATGTCGTGCAGCTCGCGCGCGATTCTGGCCTTCTCCTCAACGACGATCCGCTTCGAGTGCTCCGTGGCCGTGTTCTCCTTCTCCTGCAGGAGCTGTGAGCT
This sequence comes from Brevibacterium daeguense, assembly GCF_021729135.1. Taxonomy (GTDB): domain Bacteria; phylum Actinomycetota; class Actinomycetes; order Actinomycetales; family Brevibacteriaceae; genus Brevibacterium; species Brevibacterium daeguense. The sequence continues at coordinate 40,259 of NZ_JAJTWW010000007.1, read as the reverse complement.
GATCTCCTGCCACTGCCGGATGATGACGGCTGCCACGTAGACCCCGCCGGCGATGCATGCGAAGACCACGATGTTGACGATGGAGGAGTCGGGGCTGCTTTCCGGGTGGCGGGTGTGACCGAACAGCGCCGCAGCGATCGAGACGGCGATGCTGGCGATCAGAGTGGCCAGTGCCGTTCTCCAATGGGCCCGCAGCCCGATGACGAAGATGATCAGGATCTGGGTGATCATCACGGGCACCATCCACGGCCACGGAGCGCCGGGCGTGTAGGTGCCGAGCAGCGGGAGCACCCCGCACGCGAGGACCGAGAACACTCCGCCGAGGCTCGTGCGCAGCATCGACAGCGGCAGCGCGCCGGCGTGCACCAGGGTGACGAGGAATGCCGAGGCGACCGAGGCTCCGTACACCTGCACCGCGATCGAGGACTCGACGGCGAGCATCGCGATGGCCGCAAGCAACACCGCCACCCAGGCCAGGGCCTCCGGGTTGAGCCGGCGATCCGGCGGCAGGAACCTGTCGAACAGCCTGCTGAGTTGCACGACGATCAGCCCGAAGCGAGACTGCCGAGCACCGCCGGGGGCGATGCACACTGCGTGCGCATGATCTGCGAACTCCTTCTGTCGACCCTCCGCCCCGCCGAGATTCGGATGGCGACGGGTCGCTGCGTCGAGAAGACTCTAGCAAAGCAACCCGGTCCGCGTTCGTGAGCTGTTCGCAAGGTCAGCTGATGGCTCGTCGCGGCTGGTGGCAAGTGCGAGATCCGTAACGTAGAATGACGCCAGACCTCCGCCTTCGGATCGTAGGGGAAGACGTATCCGGACCAGGAGGCAGAAAAATGGATATGACTCAGGGCGTATTGTTCGTCCACTCAGCACCTCGTGCGCTGTGCCCACACATCGAATGGGCCGCGGGCGGGGCGATCGGCGCGCAGGCCAAGTTCGACTGGAGCCCGCAGCCGGCAGCGCCCGGCATGTTCCGGGCAGAGATCTGCTGGCGGGCGGCCAGTGGGTCCGGCGCGCGCATTGCCTCCGCCCTGCGGGGGTGGGAGGGAGTGCGCTACGAGGTCACGGAGGAGCCCGCTCCGGGTGTCAACGGCGCCCGCTGGAGCCACACTCCTTCGCTCGGCCTGTATCACGCGACCACTGACGTCTTCGGAAACATCGTGGTTCCGGAGGACATCATCCGCTCCGCGCTCGAGCGGTCGGCCGGTGATGCCACTCGCATGACCGAGGAGATGAACAAGGCACTGGGCCAGGCCTGGGACGACGAGCTCGAACCGTTCCGCCACGCAGGAGAGGGTGCTCCCGTCCGCTGGCTCACCAAGGTCGGCTGACCGCTTTCCGCCAGGCGCCGCGCTCCTCGCCCCGTTCATCGACACGCCGGATCTGCCTCCGCCCATCGGAGTGTGCGCGAACAGCGGAACGCCGGGTTGCTGCTCATCGCAGCAACCCGGCGTCGTCCGTTCTCGTGCTTCGGCTCTCCGGCCTCAGCGATCGCGCGTCACACGCTCTTGATGGCCGCGACGACGTTGTGTCCGCCGAAGCCGAAGGAGTTCGTGAGCGCGGCGATGTCGCCCTGGGGCAGGTCGGCCGGCGTGTCACGGACGATGTTGAGCTCGATCTGCGGATCGACCTCCTCGATGTTGATGGTCGGGGGAGCTGTGCGGTTCAGCACCGCGAGGACCGTGAGCACTGCCTCGACGGCGCCCGCGCCGCCCAGCAGGTGTCCCATCATCGACTTGGTCGCAGACACCGCTGCGTCCTGAGTGTGGGACCCGAGCAGCTTGTTGATGGCTGTCGACTCCGGCACGTCTCCCACCGGAGTGGAGGTCGCATGGGCGTTGATATGGCGGACATCGGCAGGCTGCAGTCCGGCGGACTCGAGAGCTCTGCGCATCGCGGCGGCCGAGCCCTTCCCCTCCGGCTCGCCGGCCGTGATGTGGTAGGCATCGTTCGACACGCCCCATCCGGCGATCTCCGCATAGATCTTCGCGCCTCGCGCCTTGGCGTGCTCCTCGAGCTCGAGCACCAGGGCGCCGGCGCCCTCGCCCATCACGAAGCCGTCGCGACCGATATCGTAGGGACGCGAAGCCGTCTCCGGCGAGTCGGTGCGGCGTGACAGGGCGCGCATCGACGAGAAGGCGGCCAGCGTGATCGGGTGGACCGCGGACTCCGAACCTCCCGCGACGACCACGTCGGCACGACCAGAGCGCAGCGTGTCGAAGGCCAGCCCGAGGCTTTCGGTCGAGGACGCGCACGCGGAGACCACCGTGTGGACGGCGGCGCGGGCCTGAAGCTCCATGCCCACCGCGGCGCCCGGTCCATTGGGCATCAGCATGGGCACCGTCAGGGGCATGACCCGCCGGGATCCCTCCTCGCGCAGGGTGTCCCATGCCTCGAGGAGGGTCCAGACGCCTCCGATCCCGGTGGCCCACGACACTGCGAGGCGTTCCGGCTCGACTTCCGGGGCTCCGGCGTCCTGCCAGGCTTCCCTCGCGGAGATCAGCGCGAAGCGGCTCGACGGATCGAGTCGCTTTGCTTCGACCCGCTTGAGATTCTCCTCGACGACCGAGGGATCGACCGTGGCGGCGAAGTCGACGGGAATGTCGTACTTCTCAGACCAGTCGTTGTCCAGGGTATGGGCGCCCGAGGTGCCGGAGAGCGCGGCCTGCCAGGTGGCATCCGCGGTCGCACCGATTGGAGTGACGGCACCGATTCCGGTGACGACAACTTTGGAAGTCATGGTGTGAAACCTCGTCGAATCGTTGGAGCGGTGTCACGGGGCGGCCGAACAGTGCCGGCCGCCCCGCACAGGGAAGCGTCAGGCCTGCTGTGCCTTGACGATGTAGTCCACAGCGTCCTGCACGGTGACCAGGTCTTTGACATCGTCGTCCGGGATCTTGACGCCGAACTTCTTCTCAGCATTCACCACGATGGTCATCATCGAGATCGAGTCGATGTCGAGGTCGTCGGTGAAAGACTTGTTCGCCTCGACGGCGTCGGTCGCCAGTCCGGTCTCTTCGTTGACGATCTCTGCCAGTCCCGAGAGGACTTCGGCTTCGGTGTGTGCCATTTTCCTATTCCTTCTTTCTGATGGTGGTCCGCAGGAGTGACCTTCTCGGACCTTTCATGGAACGTGATTCGACGATTGTCCCGTCAGAATCCTACGTCATCGGCGATATCCGGGCCCGAGGCGCCGCACAGGGACATCCGGGGACGCGGGCCGGATCGAGCTCAGGGCAGGATGACGACCTGTGCGCCGTAGACGAGCCCGGCACCGAAGCCGATCTGCAGAGCGAGACCGCCGTGGAGCTCCGGGTTCTCGCGCAGCAGCCGCTCGGTCGCCAGCGGAATCGACGCCGCCGAGGTGTTGCCGTTGTCGGCGATGTCGCGCCCGATCTTGACCGTGTCCGGGATCTTGAGCTGCTTGGCGAGCTCGTCGATGATGCGCATGTTCGCCTGGTGGGGGATGAATGCCGCCAGGTCGGCGGCAGTGACCCCGGCTGCGTCGAGTGCCTGCTGCGCGACCTCCGCCATGTCCCAGACTGCCCACCGGAAGACGCTCGGTCCGTCCTGGCGGAGCGTCGGGAACGGCCCCGGGGGATCGTTGCGCAGCTCCAGGAAGGAGTTCGTCATGCGGATGGTCTCCCAGTTCTCGCCCTTCGAACCCCACACGCTCGTGCCGATGCCCGGCGTGTCGGAGGTCGAGACGATGACCGCGCCCGCGCCGTCGCCGAGGATGAAGGAGATCGAGCGGTCCGTCGGGTCGATGAAGTCCGAGAGCTTCTCCACCCCGATGACGAGGATGTTGTCCATCGTGCCGGAGCGGACCAGCGCATCGGCCTGCGCGATGCCGTAGCAGTATCCGGCGCAGGCCGCGGAGATGTCCCACGCGGGGACGGGCCCTGTGCCCAGCCGGGCGGTGAGCGCTGAGGCGGCGGACGGGGTCGCGTACGGGAACGTCACCGTCGCGATGATGACGCCGCCGATGTCCGAGGGCTTGAGGCCGGCGTTGGCGATCGCCTCGGTCGCGGCCTCCTCGCACATGTCGAGGACGCCGACGTCAGCACCGGCGCGGTTGCGGGTGATGATTCCCGTCCGCTGCCGGATCCACTCGTCCGAGGAGTCGATCGGGCCGACGAGATCTTCGTTGGGCACGGAGTGCTCGGCGCGATATCCGCCGATCCCGGTGATCCGGGAGAACGCGTCGGTGCTGGTGGTCTGCAGAGTTGGCATAGCTTCAATCTCCTCCTTGGTCACGCCTGCGCGTGGGACTGCACGAATGCGCGAGCGGCCTCGAGGTCGTCCGCGGACTTCAGGGCAAGGGTCTCGACACCCTTCATGGCACGTTTGGCCAGGCCGGTGAGCGTCCCGCCGGGGACGAGTTCGATGAGCGCGGTGACGCCCATGTCGAGCAGCTGCTGCTGGCACAGATCCCAGCGCACCGGGTTCGTGACCTGATTGACGAGCAGGTCGAGGTATTCGGATCCGGAGTCGACCCGGCGGCCGTCGGCGTTCGTCAGGATCGAGATCTCGGGATCGTGCGGGGAGAGCCCGGCGGCAAGCTCCGACAGCGGCTGCTGCGCGGAGGCCATGTATTCGGTATGGAAGGCTCCGGCGACCTTGAGCGGGATCACGCGCGCTCGTTCGGGTGCATTCGCCACGAGTCTGTCGATGTCCTCCAGCGACCCGGCGGCGACGGTCTGGCCGCCCCCGTTGACGTTCGCAGGTGCCAGGCCGGCGGCCTCGATGGCGGCCAGCACTGCTTCCGGCTCGCCTCCCACGACGGCGGCCATGCCGGTGGGGGTGGCGGCCGATGCTTCGGCCATCCCGGTGGCGCGCACGCGCACGAAGTCCATCGCCGCCTCGGCATCGAGGATCCCGGCGAGCTGTGCGGCGGCGATCTCGCCGACGGAGTGGCCCGCGATCACCTGAGGAAGCGGCTGGTCGGCGAAGAGCTCGCGGAACGCGGCGATCGCACTGGCGACCAGCAGCGGCTGGGCGACGGCAGTGTCCTTGATGGTCTCGTCATCGGATTCCGTGCCGTGGCGGCGCAGGTCGATGCCGGAGGATTCGGTGAGTTCGTCGATCGTCGCGGCGAACCCCGGCAGTTCGAGCCAGGAGCCGAGGAAACCGGATTTCTGAGCGCCCTGACCCGGGCAGGCGATGACAAGCACTGGTGTTCTGATCCTATCGGTCGACGTTCGTGTCCAACTTAGGGCAATAGCGGGTGGGCAACAGGGGATTTGTCGGCTCCCGACAACTGACCGGCTTCGGACAGTCGCCCGTACACCAAGGCGATCCGGACCACGAAGCCCGCGCGCGCCTCGGTCGGATCGAGGCCGATCAGGCCGGTGATCTTGCGGAGCCGGTAGCGCACCGTGTTCGGATGCACATGCAGGGCCTTGGCGGTGGCCTCCAGGGAGCCGCCGAACTCGAGGTAGGCGGCGACGGTGTCGAGGAGCTGGCCGCTGCCGGCCCCGAGCGGTTCATAGAACCGGGTGACGAGCTCGCGCACCGCGCTGCGATCTCCGGCGATCGCCCGCTCCGGCAGCAGGTCGCCGGCATGGACCGGCCGGGGAGTCGCCGGCCGGGCGGCTGCTGTGCGCAGCGCCCACACGGCCGCGGACGCCGAGGTGCCCGCCTCCGCGAGCGAGCTGACCTGCGGGCCGATCACCACCTCGGCGGGACCGAAGTAGTGGCACAGGGCCGCGGCAGCCTGGTCGATGTCCTGCACTCCGCCGAGGACGATGAGCAGCCGGTCGTCGTGCACTCCGAGCAGCGCATCCTCGGCCCACTTCTGCGCCGAACGGCGGATCTCGTCGATGCTCTTGTGCGCGCTCCGCCGAGGCGCCAGCCCGACCAGCACGTGGACCGTCCCCTCGGAGCGCCAGCCGAAGGCCGCGGTGCGGCTGGCGAGCTCGTCGACGGAGTCGCCGCGGACGAGCGCGTCGATGACCATCGCCTCGAGTCGGGCATCCCAGCTGCCTCGCGCCTCGGCGGCGCGCGCATAGACATCCGCGGCGGCGAAGGCGATCTCCCGGGAGTAGATGAGGACGGCCTCCCGCAGCTCGGGCTGCTCGGCGGGCCGGGCGAGTTCGCCGACGCGCTCCTCGACGACCTGCACGACGACGCGCAGCAGCTGGAGCGTCTGCTGCAGGGACACGGACCGCACCAGGTCTCGCGGTGCCGATTTGAAGATGTCGCCGACAACGCGCAGCGGCGTCTGCGGGTCGCGATACCAGTCGATGAACGACGAGATCCCCGAATCGGCGAGCACGACCACCCAGCCGCGATCAGCCGAGCTCATCATCCGGAACCAGGGGAGCTGGGCCTCCAGCCGCTGCAGAGTGAGCTTGGACAGCATGGCCTGGCCGGCCTTGAGGCGTCGGCTGGTCTCCAGGCGACCGCGAGTGGCGGCCGTCCGGGCATCGGAGACGGTACTGCTGTGCGCGTCGACGGGGGAGGGCATGCGCTCCACTGTAGCGCCAAAACCACAAAAGATTTGTGTTTCGGGCACAAAAACGGGGCGTGGGAATTCCCACGCCCCGCTCCCGGTGCTCACGTGCAGCCGCCCCGGCCGTGCTCGCGGCACCAGCACCCGCTTCCGATGGCAGGTCCCGCCCGGAAGCGCCCAGCCCGCCGGCTCAGGCGCCCGCGCCCTCGGTCGATCCGGTGGCGCCGGCCCGCGGGTCGTCGAGCTGATACTTCTTCGACGCCTCGGCGGCCACCTGCGGGTCGAGCTGGCCCAGGTCGGCAAGGCTGATCAGGGCCTGCACGACGACCGACGGGCCGTCGATGAGGAAGTGCCGACGTGCGGCCGGGCGGGTGTCCGAGATCGCAAAGCCGTCGGCGCCCAGCGACGTGAAGTGGTTCGGCACGTACTGGCGGATCATGTCCGGCACGGTCCGGGTGTAGTCGCTGGTGGCGATCACCGGGCCGCTGGACTCGGCGAGCTTACGCGTGATGTACGGGATCCGCTTCTCCGCGGCGGGATCGAGGAGGCGCTCGTCGTCGCACACCAGGCCGTCGCGGCGCAGCTCCTGCCACGACGTCACGGACCACACGTCCGCGCTCACGTTCCAGTCCTTCTCCAGCAGCTCCTGGGCTTCCAGGATCCACGGCAGCGCCACACCGGAGGCGAGCAGCTGCACCTTGGGTCCGTCGAGCTCAGGACCGTCCTTGAGCTTGTAGATGCCCTTGAGCACGCCTTCGACGTCGAGGTTCTCCGGCTCCGGCGGCTGGTGCATGGGTTCGTTGTACATCGTGATGTAGTACATGACGTTCGGGTCTCGGCCGTCCTCGGGTCCGTACATGCGCTCGATGCCGTCGCGGATGATGTGGCCGATCTCGTAGGCGTAGGCCGGGTCGTAGGAGATGACCGACGGGTAGGTCGAGGACAGGACGTGGGAGTGGCCGTCGCCGTGCTGCAGGCCTTCCGCGACCAGCGTGGTGCGGCCGGCAGTGGCGCCGAGGATGAAGCCGCGAGCCATCTGGTCCCCGGCTGCCCAGAAGAAGTCACCGGAGCGCTGGAAGCCGAACATCGAGTAGAAGATATAGAACGGGATCATCGGCTCGCCGTGCGTGGCGTACGAAGTGCCGGCCGCGGTCAGCGCCGCGGTCGAGCCGGCCTCGTTGATTCCCATGTGCAGCAGCTGGCCGTCCGTGGCCTCCTTGTACGCGAGAAACAGGTCGCGGTCCACAGAGATGTAGTTCTGCCCATGCGGGTTGTAGATCTTCGCGGTCGGGAAGAAGGAATCCATGCCGAAGGTGCGGGCCTCGTCCGGGATGATCGGCACGACGCGCTTGCCGAACTCCTTGTTGCGCATCAGGTCCTTGAGGATGCGCACGAAGCCCATCGTGGTGGCGATCTCCTGCTTGCCGGAGCCGCGCTTGGCGACCTCGTAGTCCTTGTCGTCGGGCAGGGTGATGTCCACGTACTTCGAGCGGCGCTCCGGCGTGAACCCGCCGAGCTCGCGGCGCCGGTCGAGCAGGTACTTGATCTCGGGCGCGTCCTCGCCGGGGTGGTAGTACGGCGGCAGCTTCGGGTTCTCCTCGAGCTCCTTGTCGGAGATCGGGATGGAGAAGTGGTCGCGGGCCATCTTGAGGTCCTCGAGCTGCATCTTCTTCATCTGGTGCGTGGCGTTGCGCGCCTCGAAGTGCGGTCCGAGCGAGTAGCCCTTGACGGTCTTGACGAGGATGACCGTGGGCTGTCCGGTGTGGTTGAGCGCCGACTTGTACGCGGCATAGACCTTGCGATAGTCGTGGCCGCCGCGCTTGAGCTGCCAGATCTGCTCGTCGCTGTAGTCCTCGACCATGGCCTTGGTGCGCGGATCACGACCGAAGAAGTTGTCGCGGACGAAACCGCCGTTCTCGCCCTTGTAGGTCTGGTAGTCGCCGTCCGGAGTGGCGTTCATGAGATTGACCAGAGCGCCGTCACGGTCCTGAGCCAGCAGGGCGTCCCATTCCCGGCCCCAGATCACCTTGATGACGTTCCAGCCCGCGCCGCGGAAGAACGCCTCGAGCTCCTGGATGATCTTGCCGTTGCCGCGCACCGGGCCGTCCAGGCGCTGCAGGTTGCAGTTGATGACGAAGGTGAGGTTGTCGAGCTCCTCGTAGGCCGCGGTCTGGAGCATGCCGCGGCTCTCCGGTTCGTCCATCTCGCCGTCGCCGAGGAAAGCCCAGGTGTGCTGCTGGGAGGTGTCCTTGATGCCGCGGTTGTGCAGGTACTTGTCGAACTGCGCCTGTGCAATCGCATTCATCGGGCCGATGCCCATCGAGACGGTCGGGAACTCCCAGAAGCCGGGCAGCTGGCGGGGGTGCGGGTAGGACGGCAGCCCGTCGGGCTTGCCGTCGATGTGGTGGGACACCTGCTGCCGGAAGCCGTCGAGCTGGTCGGCGGTCAGCCGTCCCTCGAGGTAGCCGCGCGCATACATGCCCGGCGAGGCGTGACCCTGGTAGAAGATGTGATCGCCGCCGCCGGGGTGGTCCTTGCCGCGGAAGAAGTGGTTGAGCCCCACCTCGTAGAGAGTCGCCGCCGAGGCGTAGGTGGAGATGTGCCCGCCGACCTCGATTCCCGGTCGCTGCGCCCGGTGGACCATCACGGCCGCGTTCCAGCGGATCCACCGCCGGAAGCGCCGCTCGACCTCTTCATCGCCGGGGAACCAGGGCTCGGCGTCCGGGCCGATCGTGTTGACGTAGTCAGTGGCAGTGAGGCTCGGGACGCTGATGTCGTTCTGCCGAGCACGCTCCAGGAGGCGCAGCATCACGTAGCGGGCGCGGGTCCGTCCGCCTGTCGACGTGAGCGAGTCGAGGGAGTCCAGCCATTCCTGTGTCTCCTCGGGATCGATGTCCGGAACATGGCTGGGGAGACCGTTGAGAATCGGTCCGCGGTTCTGCTTGTCCACTGCGTGAGTCCTCTCGGTTCGACGGTGTGCCGTCGGCGGACGGTGAGGCAGTCTGCGCTCGGTGCCGGCGTTGGGCGGCCGCGCGCGGGGACAGACCTCAGGGGTTGGTCCCAGCCTAGGACAGATTGCGCCTGCGTGGCGAAGGATGCGAAGGACCAAGCACGACCACCCGCAGAATTCGGGCGTGGGCATTTGCTCACCAGCGCACATGCGCCGACAATGTGCTCATGAGCACTTCTCCTTCCGAAAGGACAATGCACCCATCCGGACAGGGTTCCGGTGACATGGCGACCAAGCTCGGGCTTCGCGCCGGTCAGTACATCCAGGAGATCGGGTACGACGAGGACGTCGACTTCGACCTGCGTGAGGCCATCGAGGCGATCACCGGGGAGGAGATGGCCGATGAGGACGTCGACGACGAATTCGACGTCATCATCATGTGGTGGAGAGCCGACGATCCGGACCTGACCGATGGACTGGTCGATGCCCAGGGCACCCTGGCCGAAGGCGGCAGGCTGTGGCTGCTGACGCCCAAGGCCAGCCGGCCGGGTCACATCCCGCCGGCCGACATCTCGGAGGCCGCACCGACAGCAGGAATGCACGTCACCAAGACCGTCAGCGTCGCTTCCGACTGGTCGGGCTTCTGCCTGGTCGGCAAGAAGAACTACAGCTGAGCGGCGGACTCGATGGCAGGTCTTCCGGTCGGCGCCCCGGCTCCCGATTTCTCCCTCTCCTCCCAGCACGGCGAGGAGCTGGTGCTCAGCGAACTGCTGCAGGAGCAGAGGGTGCTCCTCGTCTTCTACCCGTTCGCCTTCTCCCCGGTGTGCGGCGGAGAGATGGATCAGCTCATCGGCCTGAATGATCGCTTCGCCGAGGCGGAGATCAGCGTGATCGGGGTGTCCGTCGACTCGAAGTACGCGCTTCAGGCGTGGTCCGAGCAGAAGGACATCCCGTTCCGGCTGGCCGCGGACTTCTGGCCGCACGGCAGGGTTGCGCGGGAGTACCGCGTGTTCAACGAGGACAACGGCATGGCCGTGCGGGGCACATTCCTCATCTCCCAGGACGGAGCCGTGGCGGCCACCGTCGTCAATCCGCGGACGGAAGCCCGCGATTTCACCGAGTTCCTCCCGGCGTGAGACACGATCTGCCGGACCGAGAGAAAGGCACTGAAGACGTGGCAAGCATCTTCACCAAGATCATCAATGGGGAGATCCCCGGAGCATTCGTCTACCAGGACGACTACTGCGCGGCATTCCTCGATGTGGAACCCATGACCGAAGGCCACGTGCTCGTGGTCCCGCGCGAGGAGGTCTCCCACTGGGTCGACCTGACCGACGAGCTCGCCGCGCATCTGCTGTCGGTCGCCAAGCGCATCGGCGCAGCGCAGATGGCGGCGTTCGACTGCCAGCGGATCGGGCTGCTGATCCAGGGCTACGAAGTGCCGCACGTCCACATCCATGTCTGGCCGACCAACTCCGTCAGCGACTTCAATCCGGCCAACAAGGGACCGATGGCCGAGCAGGAGACGCTGGCCGCCGTTGCTGAGAAGCTCAGCGCCCGGATCGAATGATCCCGCGGATGCGCCGCTGATCCGGTTGACGCGGTGCTGATTTTCTCGGATGCGGTGCTGATCCGGTTGATGCGGTGCTGATTTCGCGGAGGCGAGAAGCTCTTCGCCGACAACAGCCCCGCAACCGGATCCGGTTGCGGGGCTGTTCTGTTCGATCTCACCGTCCGCTGACGGACTGCGGGTTGGTCGGGATAGCGGGATTCGAACCCACGACCTCCTCGTCCCGAACGAGGCGCGCTACCAAGCTGCGCTATATCCCGATTGCGAAGCAAGAACAACTATAGCCACAGCCGGTGCCTCGGGCCAATTCGAGCCGGTCCTGCGGGGCCTGTTCGTGACCGGAATCACCTCCTGGTGAGGCACCGAATCCGGGCCCGCGCTGGTTGCAGAAGCCGTCGGCTGGTCGGCGGCTCTGATAGGAATGAGGGGCGCAGCGTCGGGAAGCAGTGAGCAGCAGCTCCGGTGGCGGCTTCCCGAACACCGACAGCAGGTCCGCGCACCGACAGCAGGGGAGGACACGAGCCCGTTGACACTGACCCCGGAGTCGATCGTCGACACCTCGCTCGAGGTGCTCTCGCAGTTCGGCATGGGCGACCTCTCGATGCGCCGTCTTGCCCGCGAACTTCAAGTCCAGCCCTCGGCCCTCTACTGGCACGTGAAGAACAAGCAGGAGCTCTTCGTACTCATCGCCCAGCGATTCACCGCGGAGGTCGACGCGCGCTGCCCCGCGAGCGCCCGACCGACTCCGGCGGTGACCTGCCTGGCTCTGCGCGACGTGCTGCTGGCGTATCGGGACGGTGCAGAGATCTTCACTCTCGCGTACTCGCTGCAGCCCGAGACCGTGATCCCGGAGGCGCTGGCAACGGCGCTCGAGTCGCAGAGCCTCGCAGTGCTCTTGAGCTTCGTGCTGGGTCAGCTCATGATCGAGCAGAACCGGTCTCTGCTCGACGTCGCCGATGATTCGGCCGAGGACACGTTCGCCGCCGGCCTGACCGCGCTCCTTCGGGCGACGTAGCTGCCGATCTGAGCAGCTGCCGACCCGGGGGTGCTCCGGCAGGCGAGGTGAGCTCCCGGCCCGAGCTCGATGCGGGGGCACCGGTCAGAGCAGATCCTCCGTCTCGCCGGCCCCGGCCCGGCCCTTCCGGCCATGCCCCGCCAAGTACTCGCTGACGACGGCAGGCGCGAGGTCGGACGGATCCGGGGCGACGACCCGCGCATCCGCCCGCCGCGCCAGCGCATCCAGGAATCGTGCCAGGCCGGGTTCATCGCCGAGGCGGAAGAAGGTGACCTTCGTGCCGCGCCGGGCGACCCGGTCCAGCTCGGTGACAGTCGCCTCGAGGGTCTCCGCGTCCGGCGGGTACCAGAACCACGACTGGCCGTCGGGCAGCAGGTGGGCCGTGGGCTCACCGTCGGTGACCACCAGCAGCACCGGCTGCATCGTCGGGTGGCGGCGGAAGAAGCGGTTGGCGAGGATCAGCGCATGGTGGAGATTGGTGCCCTGCTCGCGAATGGACGGCAGTGCGGTCAGCTCGGCGATGTCCACCGTCTGCGCCAGCCGACTGAAGGTGATCAGCTCCAGCGCATCGCCGCGGAACCGGGTGGACACCAGGTGATGGAGCGCGAGCGCCATCCGCTTCATCGGCAGCCAGCGCCCCTCGGCCGCCATCGAGAACGAGGTGTCGGCCAGCAGGGCCACCGCCGCCTGGGTGCGCGCCTCGGTCTCCACGACCTCGATGTCGCCCACCTGGAGCCGCACTCCCCGGCTCGCGTCCCCGCCTTCGGCGACGGTCCGGTGGACCGCGTTGGCGACGCTGCGGGAGACGTCCCACGGCTCGAGGTCACCGAACTGCCATTCTCTGGTCGCGCCGGTGGCTTCGCCGCTGGTGCCGATGTTCCTGGTGTCGCGCTGACCGTGCCGGCCGGACAGCTGCCGGGCGGCGTCCTCGAGCAGCGACTTGCCGAGGCGCCGGATCGCCTGGGGCGACAGCCGCAGCTCGCCGTCCGGGGCTCGGGTCAGATATCCGTCCCTCCGCAGAGCCTGTTCGATCTCCGACAGCGCCTGCGCCGAGACCGCGGCCGAGGGGCCCAGCTGCCGCGCGAGGGCCTCCAGGTCGATGTCGTCGAGACTGGATCCGCTGTACGTCTGGGCCAGCTGCTCGGCGAGGGCATCGAGTTCGGCGATGTCCGACAGCGCGGCCAGGCCGAGCCCCTGTCCGCTTCCCTCGCCCTCCTCACCGGTCCAGTCCTCGCCGGGCCGCAGGGCCTGGAGGTTCTCGTCCAGTCGATCGAGCTGCTCCATGAGCTCCGGCGAGCCGAAGGCCTGGGCCGACAGCTGCATGAGCTCCTCGCGCTGCTCGGGAGTCATGGAGTTCAGCATCCGGCTCATCGCGGCGGCCCGCTCGGCCAGCGATTCGATGAGCTCGTCGATGGTGCGCGGGTTCCCCGGGAAGTACTGCCCGAAGGCGGCCATGAATTCCTCGAAGTCGGCCTGCGTGGCCTGCCCGCGCCGGTGCTTGTCGAGCAGCTCGTTGAGCGCACGGAGCATCTCCTGCGCCGCCGCGCGGTCCGCGTCGGTGGCGTTCTCAAGCGCTTCCTTCATCCCCTCGAAGCGCTGGTCGAGCATCTCTCGGCCGAGCAGGTCCTGGATCCGCTCCGCGGCTTCTCGCGCGGTCGTGGACTGCCAGTCGTAGTTCTCCAGCTCGCGCAGCGCGGCCGGCGTCGAGTCGGGGAGATTCTCCAGCAGCATCTCCCGGAACGCCCGGTCGGTGTCGTCCATCCGGATGTCGCGTGCCAGCTGCTTGCGCTCCTCGGTCACGGCGGTGTCCAGAAGACGTCTGATCTCCTCCAGCGTCGAGTCAAGACTGTGCCGCGACATCAGCTCCTGCCTGCGCCGCTGCACGCGCCCGGCCAGGTCGTCGAGCCCTTCGCGGTCGGACCCGCCTTTGCGGAGGTATTCGCGCAGCGCATGCTCGGGAGAGTAGCCGGCCATGACGTCCTCGGCGACGGCGTCCAGGGCCTCGCCCAGGTCGACCGGCGGGGCGAGCGGGTCCGGTCCTCCGATGTACTTCCCGTAGCGGGTGGAACGGCGGCGCGGCGGCATCATCGCCTCCTATCCGTAGACGGTGTCCCCGTCGGCGGACTCCTTGGAGATCCGCCGTGCGAGGTACAGGCCTTCGAGGGCGAGCTCGATGGCTCCGGCCCGACGGCCCTCGGATCCCGCGCTCAGCCGAGCGCAGATCTGGTCGTAGAGGGTCTGCACCTGCCCGGCGGCCGGATCATCGTGGTGGACCAGCCCTTCGCCGACCCGCACGGGGAGCTCCGGCAGGTCCGCCAGGAGATCTCGCGCGGGAGTCTCCGCGCCCGTGGTGATCACCGTGTGCCCGTCGAGGGCGCTGACGAGCGGTTCGAAGTCCAGGCCCCGGAAACGGGTGCGCACCGCCTCGGCCGTGGCGCGCCGCAGCAGGTGGACGAGGATGTCGCGCTCGCGCCCCTCCTCGCCGGGCTCGAACTCGACCTTCCCGCCGAGCACGTCGAGAGCGGAGTCGAGGTCGACAGGGCGGGCGACCGGTGTGTCCTCGCCGTACAGCGTTGCGCGTCGCAGCGCCGAGGCCGCGACTGTCTCCGCACCGGCGATCGCGAATCGCGCAGACACCCCTGAGCTCTGATTGACGGCGGCGGATTCTCGCAGGCTGCGGGTGAAGCGGGCGATGATCTCCAGCAGGACGGGCGGAACGTCGGCGACCAGGTAGGCCTCCTGCTCGATCACCGCGACCTCCGCGGCCAGCTCCCTGGGATAGTGGGTGCGCACCTCGGCGCCGAACCGGTCCTTGAGGGGCGTGATGATGCGCCCTCGGTTGGTGTAGTCCTCAGGGTTCGCCGTGGCGACCACCAGGACGTCGAGGGGCAGCCGCAGCACGTAGCCGCGGATCTGGATGTCGCGCTCCTCCATGATGTTGAGCATCGCAACCTGGATCCGCTCGGCGAGGTCGGGCAGCTCGTTGATTGCGATGATGCCGCGATTGGAGCGCGGGACCAGGCCGTAGTGGATCGTCTCCGGATCCGACAGCCGTCGCCCCTCGGCCACCCGGATCGGGTCGACGTCGCCGATCAGGTCGGCCACCGAGGTATCCGGGGTCGCGAGCTTCTCGACATAGCGCTCGGAGCGGTGCCGCCAGCTGATCGGCAGCCCGTCGCCCTCGGCACGCAGCCGATCCCGGGATGCCTCCGTGATCGGGGCGAACGGGTGCTCATTGAGCTCCGATCCGGATATCACCGGTGTCCACTCGTCGAGCAGACCGGACAGTGTCCGCAGCAGCCGGCTCTTGCCCTGTCCTCGCTCACCGAGCAGCACCACGTCGTGGCCGGCGATCAGCGCGCGCTCCAGCTGCGGCACGACCGTGGTCTCGAAGCCGTGCAGGCCCGGCCAGGGATTTTCGCCCGCGGCGAGGAGGGAGAGCAGGTTCTCCCGGATCTCGTGGCGCAGATCCCGGTAGACGTGCCCCGCCGCGCGGAGCTCTCCCAGCGTGCTGATGAGAGGCAGATCACTCACACAGCCATCGTAGACCGGAACACCGGCGGCTGGAACAGGGAAATATTGCGTCCGGCGGCACCGTTGCCCCTGATATGACTGTGCTCCCCGTGTCCGTCCTCGATCGCGCCAACTCCCGCACGGGTGAATCGGAATTCCGCGCGCTCCGCCGGGTGATCGCCCGCGCCCAGCATGCGGAGAGGCTGGGCTTCCACCGATTCTGGGTCGCCGAGCACCACGGGGTACCCGGCATCGTCGGTTCGGCGCCCACGGTGCTCATGGCCTCAGTCGCCGCTCGCACGACGAGCATCCGCGTGGGATCCGGGGGAGTGATGCTCCCGGCCCACCAGCCGATCGTCGTCGCGGAGCAGGCGGCGACATTGGAGGCCCTCCATCCCGGTCGGATCGACCTCGGTCTGGGTCGTTCCCTCGGCTTCACGGCCGCGGTGCGGGCGGCGCTCCGCCAGGACGCCGATGCCGCCGAGCGGTTTCCGGACGATCTCAGCGAGCTGCTCGGCTACCTGCGCGGTGAGGCCGCTGTCTCCGCTCGTCCGCAGAACCGGGCGGCGACTCCGGTCTACCTGCTCGCCACGGGTCGCGGGCTGGACCGCGCGGCGCAGGCGGGACTGGGTGTCGTGCTCGGCGGCCCGAGCCTGTTCAGCCGAGCAGACCGGGACGAGCATCCGGGGATCGCACGGTACCGTCGGGAGTTCCGCCCATCGCCGTTCGCCGAAAGACCGTTCGTCATGGTCGCCGCCAACATCGCGGTGGCGGATTCGCGACAGGAGGCTCGCGAGCTGCTTCTGCCCGAGGCGTGGGCGCTGGTCGCATCACGCTCCACCGGGGAGTTCCCGCCGCTGCAAAGCGCTCAGCAGGTACGCGAGCTGAAGAGGACCGACCGCCAGGACAGGCGGCTCGGGGACCACCTGGAGACCGGCATCGCAGGGAGTCCCGCTGAGGTCCGCGCCGAACTGGAGGCGCTGATCGAGTTCACCGGCGCTGATGAGCTGCTGGCCACAGGAGGCATGTTCGACGTCGAGGCGCAGGCGAGATCGGACGAGCTGCTCATCGCCGCGCTCAGCGATTGACTGCTGAATCTCGGACCAGAATCTGGAAGAGTCTGCACATGGCGCATTTCTCGCACTCGGCAGTCGTGGCCCACCCGCTCGCTGAAGTCTTCTCCTGGCACCAGAGGCCCGGAGCTCTGACCAGGCTGAGCCCCGAGTGGGCGCAGGAGGTGGTCGCTGAGGCCCACCCGCCGCTGGCGCCGGGTGCCCGAGCGCATCTTCGCACCTCGCTGCCCGGCAGTCACGGCGTCCTCCGAGTGCCTTTCGTATCCGAGCACGCGGCCGGGCCGAGCGAGCATTCCTTCGTCGACCGGATGGTGCGCGGACCGCTCCGGTCCTGGGAGCACACGCACACCTTCGCCGCAGCGGGTCCGGACGCCGGTGCAGCCGGGCAGGGATCAGGGGAATCGGACTCCGGGAATGCGTGCCTGATCACTGACGACATCGACTACCGGCTGCTGCCCGCAGCGGCATCCGGCCTGCTCGGGATCGAACGTGCGCTCATGGAGCCCACCCTTCAGGCCACCTTCCTGGCGCGCAACGATCGACTGGCCGCCGACCTCGACTACCAGCAGCATCTGCGCGAGGTCGGCGGACCCGAAAGTCTCAGCATCCTCATCGCCGGCGCGTCGGGGACCATCGGCCGGCAGGTCGCCGCGCTGCTGTCCACCGCCGGCCACGAGGTGCGACGGCTGGTGAGACGGCGCGCCCGGCGCACGGATGAGGTGTCCTGGGATCCCGGTCGCGGATACCTCCGGCCGGACGAGGTGGCGTGGGCGGACGTGGTCATCCACCTCGGCGGTGTTCCGATCGCCACCCGGTTCACCCCGGCCGCGAAGGACAGGATCCTCAGCTCCCGCGTGGACAGCACCCGGCTGCTCGTCCTCGCCATGGCCGAACTGCCGCCCCAGGACAGGCCTCGGGCCTTCATCTGCGCGTCCGGGATCAACGCGTACGGAAGCAGCCGCGGCGACGAGACCCTGACCGAGCAGGCGGAGTCGGGTGACGGGTTCCTCGCCGAGGTGTGCGCGCGTTGGGAGAGCGAGGCATCTCGCGCCGCCGACCTCGGGGTGCGCTGGGTGTCGGTCCGGACGGGAGTCGTCCTCACGTCGCTGTCCGGGTTCCTCCGGCTGCAGCTGCCGCTGTACCTCGCCGGACTGGGCGGTCCGCTCGGCTCGGGACGGCAGTGGCTGTCATGGATCTCGCTGGATGACATCGCCCGGATCTACGCCCGGGTCGCCGTTGACGCGGAGCTCACCGGGCCGGTGAACGCTGTTGCGCCCGGTCCCGTGCGGCAGCGGGAGTTCGCGGCGGTGCTCGGGCGCCTCGCACATCGGCCCGCCGCCCTGTCGGTGCCCGACATCGGACCTGCCGTGCTGCTGGGCAAGCAGGCGGCCGAGGAGCTCGCACAGGCCGATCTGCGGGTTGCGCCGGCGCGGTTGCAGGCAGCGGGGTACCGCTTCCGCTACGCGGACCTGCCGCAGGCGCTGGCGGCCACCGCAGGCTTCAGCACCACCGGAATCGTTCCGGAATGACCGCCCCCGCCTACGGCCGCTCCCAGTCCGCGACGGGCCCGTCGACCGCGAGCATCATCGGATGCAGCAGAGGCGGGCCGGCGTCCTGGCCTCTCCGGGAGAGAGCCACGGCCTGCTCCGGGCTGCGGACACGCAGCTTCGCCATCAGGTGGCCCCACTCGAACTCCGCCTGGCCGATGGGGACGGTGAGGCGGGCCGCGGGGTCCGATCGCTCGACGAGGGACCGATTGAAGGAATACCCGCGCCGCTGCGCCTCGTCGGCAATGCCCGCGAGATAGGCGCCGATGCCGCCGGCCGGGTCCGGCAGGGCCCGGAAGCGGGTCAGCTGCGGATGACTGCGGTAACCGCGGGTCCGCTCCAGCAGAACCGCCTGGGCCAGCAGGGATTCGCGCCAGCAGGCCGTCAGTCCCTGGCGGTCGAGGTAGGACGGGTGCAGGGACCAGATGCGCATCGGCCCAGGATAGCCGGTGCTGATCCCTCGAAATGCTGCCCGGAGGACTGAGCGCGCGCCGGCGCTGCGAGGCGAATCCGGCGCGCGTCACTGTCAGGCGTCGGCCGCCAGCTCCGGGGACCGGACGACCTGCCGCACCGCTTCGGTGAGGATGTCGAGACCACGCTCGAGCTCTGCCGAGGAGATCGTCAGCGGCGGCATGATCTTGACGACTTCATCCGAAGGCCCGGAGGTCTCGACCAGCAGGCCCCGAGCATAGGCCTCAGCGGCGATCCGCGTGGCGTGCTCGGCGTCCTCGAACAGCAGGCCGGCGAGCAGCCCGCGGCCGCGCACACATGAGCCCTCCACGCTCTGGGCGATCTCCTCGAGCCGGCTGTGGAGCGCGGCGATGGTGTCGCGCAGCTCGTTCTGGAACTCGTCGTCGGCCCAGTAGTGCTCCAGCGCCGCCGTCGCGGTGACGAATGCCGGGTTGTTGCCGCGGAAGGTGCCGTTGTGCTCCCCGGGGGACCACACATCGTGCTCCGGTTTGAACAGCGTCAACGCCATCGGCAGACCCGAGCCGGAGATCGACTTCGACAGGCACACGATGTCCGGAACGATTCCGGCGTCCTCGAAGCTGAAGAAGGTCCCGGTCCGTCCGCATCCGGCCTGCACGTCGTCGACGATGAGAAGGATCTCGTAGCGATGGCACAGCTGCTCGAGGCGCCGCAGCCACTCGGCGCGAGCCGCCCGCAGCCCGCCTTCGCCCTGCACGGTCTCGACGATGACTGCGGCCGGGGTGTCGATACCCGAACCGGAGTCCTGCAGCGCCCGCTCGAGCCAGACCAGGTCGGACATCGCGCTGTCGAGGTACTCGTCATAGGGGATGACCGAGGTGTTCGTCAGGGGTACGCCCGCGCCTCTGCGCTTCATCGAGTTGCCCGTCACCGACAGCGAGCCCAGCGTCATGCCGTGGAAGCCGTTGGTGAATGACAGGATATGATGCCGGCCGGTGACCTTCCGAGCGAGCTTGAGCGCGGCCTCCACGGTGTTCGTCCCAGTCGGTCCCGGGAACATCACCTTGTAGTCCAGACCGCGGGGACGGAGGATGAGCCGCTCGAAGGTCTCCAGGAACCTCCGCTTCGCGGGTGTCTTCATGTCGAGCGAATGGAGCACACCCCCGGACTGCAGGTATTCGATCAGCGGCGCGATCACGACCGGGTTGTTGTGGCCGTAGTTCAGAGCACCGGCACCGGAGAAGAAGTCGAGGTACTCCTTCCCATCCGTCGTGGTCTGGATCGCTCCGGACGACTTCGCGAATTCTGCGGGCCAGGAGCGAGGGTAGGCACGGACCTCGGATTCCAAGGTCTCGAAGACGTCGTTCATGTGTGGCGTGTCCCTTCTTGATCGCCGACCTGCCGGCTGCCGGCAATCGGTCTCGTGCCCGATTCCATCAGGTGTCGCACGTCGGTGTGGCAGCGCGTGAACCGGGAGCGTCTGCAGTGACCGCTTGTGGTCTCAGCAGGTGAAATCGAGTCTAGGAGGACGATCGGGCGCGGTGCGGGGTGCGCTCCGAAGCATGTGGTTATCCAGCCGGCGCTGTTCGAAGTCTGCGGGTTTCCGCGCGGGAGCGTCCGCTCGCGCGGTCCGGAAAAGACAGGCCCCGCCTCGCAGCACGTGCTGCGAGGCGGGGCCGAACCGGCTTGTTCGCGGCTTCTGAGAGCTTCCGGGTGCGGGAGCCCCAGGGTCAGCCTGCAGGGGTGAAGTCCCGGGCTCCGATGAAGGACGGGCGCGGTCCGGGGGCAGAGAAGGGCTCGACCGCGGTGTTCTCGACGCTGTTGAAGACGATGAACACGTTCGAGCGCGGATAGGGCGTCACGTTGCCATTGGAGGCATGCATGCAGTTGCAATCGAACATCACCGCACCGCCGGCCTCGCCTTCGAGCACGTCGATGCCGTACTCATCGGCGAATCTCGTCAGGGTGGCCTTGTCGGGTGTTCCTGCTCCCTGCATGACCAGCGACTTCTGGTAGTTGTCCGCCGGCGTCTCACCGCTGACGGAGATGTACTTGTGGTGCGAACCGGGCATGATCATCAGCGGTCCGTTGTACGAGTAGTTGTCGGTCAGCGAGATCGAGATGCTCACGGTCCTCATCCGCGGTAGTCCGTCCTCGGCGTGCCAGGTCTCGAAGTCGGAGTGCCAGGAGAACTCCTTGCCTTCGAACCCGGGCTTGAAGTTCACCCGCGACTGGTGGATGTAGACATCGGACCCCAGCAGCTGGCGGGCCCGGTCCACGACCCGCGGGTCGTTCGCGATGCGGGCGAAGACATCGCTGACCCTGTGAATCTCGAATATCGAGCGCACCTCGGCGCTCTTCGTCTCGATGACAGTCCGCTCGTCCTCGCGGATCTTCGGGTCGGCGGAGAGCCGGGCCAGTTCTTCCTTGAGCTGGGCCACCTCCTGCGGGGTGATCAGCTGATCGATCGTGAGATAGCCCTTGTCCTCGTACCCTCGGAGGACGACCGCGGCCATCGGCCCGTCGGCTTCGCTGCCGTACACGACCGGATCCTTCCGATCGAAGACCGTGCCCGGGCCGGAAACCCGGGTGGGGTAGAGGTCAGCTGTGGTGCTGGTGTGAACAGTCACTGCCTGCTCCTTTCACTGCTTAGGTGCTCTTCTGGTTCCCAGACCCGGAAGAGCCCGGTCAGCGGGGCTGATCGGGCTCTTCGGACCGGAGGCTCAGGTGTCGGCGTCTTCGGTGACGAGGGGATACACGCCGTTCTCGTCGTGGACTTCACGTCCGGTCACCGGCGGGTTGAAGACGCATGCCATGCGCAGCTCGGTCTCGGCGCGCACGGTGTGCTTCTCATGACCGTTGAGCAGGTACATCGTGCCGTCGCGCAGCTCGTGGACCTCTCCGGTCTCCTCGTTGGTCAGCGTTCCCTCGCCCTGGACGCAGTAGACCGCTTCGATGTGGTTCTGGTAATGGAACGTGGATGTGGTGCCCGCGTAGATGACGGTGTCGTGCAGCGAGAACCCGACGCCCTCCTTCGCCAGCACCATGCGACGGCTGCGCCAGGTGTCCGACTTGATGTCGCGGTCGGTGTCGTTCAGGTCGTTGAGGTTGACGACGAGCAAGATGTCTCCTTGGTTGCGGTCGGTTGTGGAAGCCGTGGATCGGCGCTCAGGCGGTGGCGAGTTCGGGGGAGCGGACAACTGTGCGGACGGCGGTCGTCAGGATATCGAGACCGCGCTGGAGCTCTGCCGAGGAGATCGTCAGCGGCGGCATGATCTTGACGACCTCATCCTCGGGCCCGGAAGTCTCGACCAGCAGTCCGAGCCGATACGCCTCGCCGGCGACCCGCTCGGCGTGGGCCGGGTCCTCGAACAGGAGTCCGGCCAGCATCCCACGCCCGCGCACGCTCGCACCCTCCACGCTGTCGGCGATCTCCCCGAGCCGGGCGTGCAGCGCGGCACTGGTGTCGGCGACCCGGTTCTGGAACGAGTCGTCGGCCCAGAAGGTCTCCAGCGCCGCGGTGGCGGTCACGAAGGCCGGGTTGTTGCCGCGGAAGGTGCCGTTGTGCTCCCCGGGGGACCACACATCGAGCTCGGGCTTGAACAGGGTCAGCGCCATCGGCAGGCCCGAGCCGGAGATCGACTTGGACAGGCACACGATGTCGGGAACGATGCCCGCCTCCTCGAAGCTGAAGAAGCTGCCGGTGCGCCCACATCCGGCCTGCACATCATCGACGATGAGCAGCACCTCGTAGCGCTTGCACAGCTCGGCGAGGCCGCGCAGCCATTCCGCGCGGGCTGCGCGCAGCCCGCCCTCGCCCTGCACGGTCTCGACGATGATCGCGGCGGGACGGTCGACCCCCGAACCGGAGTCCGCGAGAACGCGCTCGAGCCACAGGAAGTCCGTCGTCTCGCCGTCGAAGTAGTCGTCGTAGGGGATCTTCGAGGCATTGGTCAGGGGGATTCCGGCCCCCTGCCGCTTCATCGAGTTCCCGGTGACCGACAGCGAGCCCAGCGTCATCCCGTGGAACGCGTTCGTGAAGGACAGGATGTGCTGGCGGCCCGTGACCTTCCGGGCGAGCTTGAGGGCCGCCTCGACCGTGTTCGTGCCCGTGGGTCCGGGGAACATCACCTTGTAGTCGAGCGCCCGGGGCTTGAGGATGAGGCGCTCGAAGGTCTCGAGGAAGCGCCGCTTGGCCGGGGTCTTCATGTCGAGCGAGTGGAGGACCGCTCCCGACTGCAGGTAGTCGATCAGCGGCTCCATCACCGCCGGGTTGTTGTGACCGTAGTTGAGCGCGCCGGCGCCGGAGAAGAAGTCGAGGTACTCACTTCCGTCGATCGTGGTCTGGACGGCGCCGGAGGCGGTGGCGAACTCGGCCGGCCATGACCGGGAATAGCCGCGCACCTCGGATTCCAGTGTTTCGAAGACGTCATTCATGAAGGTCATCCCTTTCTGAGGATCGGTCCGCCGGGGGCCGGATGTCGGCCTCTCGGCCGGAGAACCGAGGCGTGGGACGGGCGGGTGCCCGGGTCACGCGAGTTCTGGGTGCGTCCGCCGCGGCTGGAGGCGGAGGGCGCAGTCGGGTGGGCTGGGTGTCGATTGCACAGGAGTCGAACGTCAGGCCGCGGCGGTGCGCAGCGGAGCGATTTCGTAGAGGTATTCGGTGTCGTGGCCGTCGGGGTAGTGCTCCGGAGTGAACAGCGCGGCGCGCCGCCAGTCGGCGCCGTGGCGATCGGCCAGGCCGGTGAACAACCGGTGAGAGGCCGCGTTGTCATCGGTGATGGTGGTCTCCATGCGCGTGGCTCCGGTGCGCCTCACGAGCTCGTCGAGCATGGTTCCGGCGAGGCGCTGCCCCCGGAACTGCGCGCTCACCGCCACCTGCCAGATCATGAGAGTGTCCGGGGCCTCCGGGCGCAGGTACCCGGTGACGAATCCTGCGGGCTCGTCACCGACTTCCGCGATCACCGAGGTCGCGGCGAAGTCGCGGCACCACAGCAGGTAGGCGTAAGAGGAATTGAGGTCGAGAACTTCGGTGTCACGAGCCAACGTCCACATGTGCTGTCCGTCGTCCACATTCGGCACGCGCAGGTGGGCGCTGATCGTCGCTGTTGTCGGCGGGTCTGCGATTGCTGAAGTCACGCCATTCAACCTAGCGAGCTGAGCCAGGTCTTCAACCTGACATCACCGGTTTCGGGCCGTTTCGAGGGCCTCGGGGACGAGTGGAGGAGAGACGGCGGACACCTCGCTCGCCCCTATGGCCACTGGGATTCGTCCGGTTCCGGAGTGCCGGCGAATTGCACCCTCTGCATCGTTATCGTCTCGTTACCTAAGGCAGTGACCGGAAGTGCCGGGAGGGACCGCGACGGCCAGGGGTGGGATTCGCGTGGACGCACCGAACCATCGGACAGAACTCCGATCAGGGACTATGATCGAAGTCATACTCTCGGCCGACTCATCCACTCGTGCTGGGATCGTCCGAGGCGAACGCCGGCAGAGCCAGTAAGTCCATTCAGAGAAGACAACCAGCACTGGTGCGGCGGGCCGCGTCACTGAGCCCTCCTGCGCCATCGGTGAAAGGGCGAACATGAGCGTCAACAGCTTCAGCACGCGCGACACGCTGACCGTCGACGGAGTCGACTACGAAATCCATCGGCTGGATCGGGTCCCGGGATCTGACCGCCTTCCCTACAGCCTGAAGGTCCTTCTGGAGAACCTGCTGCGCAACGAGGACGGCCGGGTGGTGACAACTGCCCAGATCGAGGCGCTGCGCGATTGGGATCCCAAGGCCGAGGTCAATCCGGAGATCCAGTACACCCCGGCCCGAGTGCTGATGCAGGACTTCACCGGGGTGCCCTGCGTGGTCGACCTGGTGGCGATGCGCGACGCAATGGCCGAGCTCGGGGGAGACCCGGCGAGGATCAACCCGCTCATCCCGGCTGAGCTCGTCATCGACCATTCCGTGATCGCGGACGCCTTCGGCATGGCGGATGCATTCAGCATCAATGTGGATCTGGAGTTCGAGCGCAATGAGGAGCGCTATCAGCTGCTTCGCTGGGCACAGCAGTCCTTCGACGACTTCCTGGTCGTGCCGCCGGGCACCGGCATCTGCCACCAGGTCAATCTGGAGTACCTTGCGCGCGTCGTGTTCATCCGCGAGAACGAGGACGGCACCAAGGCCGCCTATCCCGACACGCTGGTCGGGACCGACTCCCACACTCCCATGGTCAACGGGCTGGGTGTCCTCGGCTGGGGTGTGGGCGGCATCGAGGCCGAGGCGGCGATGCTCGGCCAGCCCATGAGCATGCTCATTCCGCAGGTGGTCGGGCTGGAGCTGACCGGCGAGCTGCCGGAGGGCACTACGGCCACCGACGTGGTGCTCAGGGTCGCCCAGCTGCTTCGGGAGACGGGCGTGGTGGGCAAGTTCGTCGAGTTCTTCGGCCCCGGCGTGGCGAACATCCCGCTGGCCAACCGCGCCACGCTCGGCAACATGAGTCCCGAGTACGGTGCGACCTGTGCGATCTTCCCGATCGATGGTGAGACTCTTGACTACCTGCGCCTGACGGGCCGCACGGAAGAGCAGATCGCCCTGGTCGAGGCGTATGCGAAGGAGCAGGGGCTGTGGCACGACCCGAACGCCACCGCTGACTACAGCCAGGTCCTCCAGCTCGATCTGTCGACCATCACTCCGTCGATCGCCGGGCCGAAGCGGCCGCAGGACCGGATCCCTCTCGAGCACGCTCCGGCCACGGTGCTGGGCCTGCTCGCCGAGGACGAGTCGGTCTCCGACGTTCCTGCCGGCAGTGTGGACGACGCCTCCGCGGACTCCTTCCCGGCCAGCGATCCGGTCTCGTTCGCTCCGGGATCGACCCAGAAGAACGAGCCCCCGATGCGCTTGACCGAGGAGCAGCTCACCGCGAACCAGAAGCTGGGCTGGCCGAGCGATCCCGTCGACGTCGTGATCGGGGACACCAAGGCGATCGTCGATCACGGCGATGTCGTCATCGCGGCCATCACCTCCTGCACCAACACGTCGAACCCCTCGGTGATGGTCGGCGCGGCGCTGCTGGCCAAGAAGGCCGTCGAACGCGGACTGAAGACCAGACCCTGGGTCAAGACGACTCTTGCCCCGGGTTCGCGGATCGTCACCGACTACTTCGACCGCTCGGGCCTCACCCCGTACCTCGAGGAGCTCGGCTTCAACCTCGTGGGCTACGGCTGCACGACCTGCATCGGAAACTCCGGGCCGCTGATCCCGGAAGTCAGCAGAGCGGTGAACGATCAGGACCTCAACGTCTCCGCCGTGCTGTCCGGCAATCGCAACTTCGAGGGTCGGATCCACCCCGAGGTCAAGATGAACTTCCTCGCTTCGCCGCCGCTGGTCGTGGCCTACGCCCTGGCCGGAAGCCTCCACACCAATCTGCTCGAGGAGCCGCTGGGCGATGGGGCGAACGGCGACCCCGTCTATCTGCGCGACATCTGGCCGAGCTCGGAGGAGATCAAGGCCGTCGTCGACGAGAACGTCGAGGCCGAGATGTTCACGCAGGGGTACTCCAACGTGTTCACCGGCGACGAGAACTGGCGGGGAATGGACGTGCCGTCCGGCCAGATGTTCGACTGGCAGGACGATTCGACCTACGTGAAGCATCCGCCCTACTTCAACGGCATGCCGGTGGACCCGGAACCGATGAGGGACATCACGGGAGCTCGGGTGCTCGCAGTCCTCGGCGATTCCGTGACCACCGACCACATCTCACCGGCCGGCACCATCAAGCCGAGCTCACCGGCCGGGCAGTATCTGCAGGAACAGGGAGTGAAACCGGCGGACTTCAACTCCTACGGTTCCCGCCGGGGCAACCACGAGGTCATGGTCCGGGGCACCTTCGCCAACGTCCGACTGCGCAATCAGCTGGTCCCGGGAGTCGAGGGCGGTTTCACCAAGCACTGGCCCAGCGGCGAGGAGGCCTCGATCTACGACGCGGCGATGCGCTACGCGGAGGAGGAAGTGCCGCTGCTCGTGATCGCCGGCGCCGAATACGGCTCGGGCTCCTCGCGCGACTGGGCCGCGAAGGGCACCTCGCTCCTCGGAGTGAGGGCCGTGCTGGCAGAGTCGTTCGAGCGGATCCACCGATCGAACCTCATCGGCATGGGCGTGCTGCCGCTGCAGTTCAAGGAGGGCGAGTCCGCTGAGAGCCTCGGCCTCACCGGGGACGAGGTCTACTCGGTCGTCGGAATCGAGGGGCAGGAGCACCTGCCGGAGGAGGTCACCGTCCGGGCCGGTGAAGGAGATCAGGCCGTGGAATTCGCCGCCCGCGTCCGGGTCGACACGCCTGCGGAGGAGTCCTATTTCAAGCATGGCGGGATCCTGCCCTACGTGCTGCGCCAACTGCTCTAGCCGACAGAACCGACGCACCCCGTGATTCCGGAAGCTTCCGGAATCACGGGGTACGTCTGATTTGGTGGGCCCAGAGGGACTCGAACCCCCGACCCTCTCGGTGTAAGCGAGATGCTCTAGCCAACTGAGCTATAGGCCCGCGCCGTCCTCGACGGCGTGACCAGTATGCCACACTGCGGGGTCACTCCCGCGCGGCACGTGATCGGGTTTCCGGCGCTTCCAGTTCGGCGCCGGTGCGGCCGAGGCCGAGGAATGATGGCTGACCCCTCGGCCGGCGCGACCCCTCAGCCGGTGCGCAGGGAGCGTTTGAGGATCTTGCCCGCCGAGTTCTTCGGCAGCTCTTCGACGAAGTGAACACCCTTGGGCACCTTGAAGGCGGCCAGGCGCTGCCTGACGTGATCGATGACCTCATCGGCCGTGATCTCGCCCTTCGGCACGACGTAGGCGGTGATCGCCTCGATCCACTTGTCGTCGGGAAGACCCACGACGGCGACCTCGGCAACGTTGTCCAGCTCGAAGATCGCGTCCTCGACCTGCCTGCTCGCGACGAGCACGCCGCCGGTGTTGATAACGTCCTTGACCCGGTCGACGACCTCGATGAACCCCTCCTCGTCCTGGATGACGAGGTCTCCGGAGTGGAACCAGCCGCCGCGGAACGCCTCCTCGGTGGCCTCGGGCTTGTTCCAGTAGCCCTCGCAGAGCTGCGGGGAGCGGTAGAGGATCTCGCCCTGCTCGCCCGGCGCCACGTCGTTGCCGGACGGGTCGACGACGCGCGTCTCGGTGAAGATCGTCGCCCGACCGGCGGAACCCAGCCGATCCCGGTGCTCTTCCGGGCGCAGCACGGTGCACAGCGGACCCATCTCGGACTGTCCGAAGCAGTTGTAGAAGCCCAGCTCGGGCAGCTGTTCACGCAGTCGGTGCAGCACCGGCCCGGGCATGATCGACGCGCCGTAGTACGCCTTGCGCAGACTCCTGAGGTCGCGGGTGGTGAATTCCGGATGGTTGACCAGCGCGACCCACACGGTCGGAGCGGCGAAGAAGGTGTTGATCCTCTCCTGCTCGATGAGCTCCAGCAGCTCTCCGGGCACCGGCGCTGGAACGATGATGTTGTAGGAGCCCTTCATCAGCGCGGGGATGAGGAACACATGCATCTGCGCAGAATGGTACAGCGGGAGCGCATGGACCTGTCGGTCGTCGGCCGAGAAGTCGAGCGCATCGAGGCAGGCGATGTACTCGTGCATGAGTGCCCGGTGCGTCATCACGGCGCCCTTGGGCAGCGAAGTGGTCCCCGAGGTGTAGAGCAGCTGGGCGACATCGGTGTCGCTGACTTCGAATTCGTCGACCTCGGCCGGCGGGGTGTCGGCAGCGGCAGCGATGTCGATCAGGCTGTCGAAGTGGAGCACCCGTGCTGTCCGACCCGACTCGGTCGCCTCGACCTCCGTGGCGAGGTCGGAGTCGGCGATCACCACGGAGGCGCCGGAGTTGTCGAGGATGTACTCGAGCTCGTCGCGCTTGAGCTGAAAGTTGATCGGCACATGGATCAGACCCGCGCGTGCGGCGGCCAGGAAGACCAGCGCATAGAGGTCGGAGTTCTTGCCGTAGGCGCCGACGCGGTCGCCGTGCTCGAGGCCCAGCGCGAGCAGGTGGCGGGCCAATGCGGTCACGGCGGAGTCGAGCTGGGCGTAGGACCACGTGCGGTCCCGGAATTCGATGGCCGTCCGGTCGGGGGAGCGACGGGCCGTCCGGCGCACGGTGTCGGCGATGGTGCTGGATCGCAGCGCTGAGATCGTAGTCATGGGGTAAAACTAGCGCTTGCCCCGTCCGATTCGAAAATCGCTGTGTGAGGTGTACTACGGTTGGGGCCATGAGCAACGCGACGACTGTCGAATCCGTCATCGCCCTGTGCGAGGAGCTGTGGCCGGCCGCGTATGCGGAGGGCTGGGACACGGTCGGGCTTGCCGTCGGCGACCCAGGGGCAGAGGCCGAGCGGATCCTCATGGCTCTCGACCCCACGGATGCAGTCGTCGAGGAAGCCGTGGCAGGGGAGTACGATCTGCTCTTCACCCACCATCCGCTGCTGCTGCGCGGGGTGACGAGTGTCCACTCGGGAACTCTCAAGGGCGGCGCGGTCAGCGCCCTGATCAGAGCGGGCATCGCGCAGTTCAACGCCCACACCAACGCCGACTCGGTGGTCGGGGGAGTCTCCGATGTCCTCATCGAAGCCCTCGGAGTGCGTGCCTCCGTGCCGCTCGTGCAGAGTGCGACGGCTCCTGAGGGCGTGGGCTTGGGACGGGTCGGCAATCTCCCGGCGCCGGCCGCGGTCGAGCAGCTCGCCCGGCGGCTGGCGGAGGTGCTCGACCCGACCGCCACCGGGGTGCGCATCGCCGGCGATCCCGCTGCGACGGTGACCCGGGTGGCCGCCCTCGGTGGTGCCGGCGATTCGCTGTTCGACGAGGTGCGCGCCTCCGGGGCGGAGGTGTATGTCACCTCGGACCTTCGACACCATCCAGCGAGCGAGGCGCGGGACACCGCGCACCGCACGGGCGGCACGCCTCATCTCATCGACATCTCCCACTGGGCCGCAGAGGCTCTGTGGCTCGACCGGGCCGCCGACCAGCTGTCGAGTGCTGCGGAGACCGCCGGGCTCGACCTGGACATCACAGTCTCGCGGATCCCCACTGATCCCTGGGTGATGCGGATCGACCAGCAACCGCAGGAGGACTGATGCAGCTGACCGACCTCGAACACCGGGCACTGCTCGACTGGATCGACCTGAGCACTCAGCTGCGCCGGGTCACCAATGCCGCCAAGCAGGCGGAGCTGGTCGAGCGGCTGCGCGCTCTGGCCGGGGAGCACAAGGCGAACGCCGCCCGGATCGCTGATCTCGAGTCCGAGCGCGCGGCGAGGGTCGAGCGGGCAGCAGGGCTCGAGCGCGACGTCGCGGCGCGAGGTCAGGCGATCATCGAGCTGGAGGCCAAGCTCAACGCCGGGGTCGGCCTGACGTCGCGGGACCTGCTGGCACTGCAGCGCGATATCGACACGGCCCGCGCGACGAGATCGTCGAAGGAGGACGAGCAGCTCGAACTCCTCGGCGAGATCGAAGAGCTCGACGCCGAGCTGGCGCGCCTGCGCGAGGCCGGCACCGAGCTCGCCGCCGAAGGCAGGAGGCTCCAGACGGAGCGGGCGGCGCGGTCGGCCGAGCTGGACGCCGAGGCGGCGCAGCTGCACTCGCAGCGCGCTGCCCGGGAGGGCGAGCTGCCCGAGTCCCTGCGGGCGCGCGTCGCCGCGCGCGAAGCCGCCGGTGAGGTGGGAGCCGCGATCGTGGTGCAGCGCTCCTGCGGAGCCTGCGGCGCTGAGCTCAGCGGCATGGCGCAGTCGCGGCTCACCTCCGGAGGACAGGGCGAGACAGTGGAGTGCGAAGAGTGCGAAGCCGTGCTGGTTCGCCCGTGACCTCAGCCCGGGATGATGACGTCGAGAGCCGCGGGGCGGCTGCCCCGCGGTGGCGTGAACTCGACCTGATAGGAGCGCCTGACGGCCTTCACCAGGCCGGCGAAGTCCCCGGGCAGCGCCGCACGACTGCGCAGCAGCCTGCCGACGAGCTCTCCGCGGGTGTGCTTGGCGTTGTGGGACACGACTGTGCGCCTGCCGTTCTTCTCCGTGAAGACGTTGACGAGCGCGGTCCGCTCGGGGGGTCCCGGCCACGACTTCCGGTAGTCCGCTGACCTGCAGTCGAGGATCAGGCGACCGGCGAACTCCACGTCGAGCACCGGGGTGAGCTGCGGCTTCCACCACGAGGAGAGCACACCGTGCTCGCCCAGCCGTGTCTTCATCGCGAGGCGGTAGGCGGGAATCGGGTCGAGAGCTCCCACGATCCCGAACAGCGCCGAGGACACCCAGACATCGTCGAGGCGGGCCTGAGCAGTGGGGGTGAGGCGCCCCAGTGCTCCGTAGAGGACTCCGGTGTAGGTCTGCAGCGCGGGGGCACACGGAATCCGGGCGAGCCGGGTGTTGCGCTCCACGTCCTCCACCAAACCGGCCCCCACACCCAGGCGCTCACGACCGTCGGGAGCCGCCGACACCTCGGCGAGCGAGGAGAGCACTTCCGTGCGCGGTCCGCTGAGCGCGGGAAGGCTCAGCTGGGCGAGGTCGAGCAGGGGTCCGGCAGAGGCGGGAGTCTTGCCCTCCGAAGGCGGCAGGAGAATGATCACGGGTCACCATCGTAGTCCGCCGGCTCGCGGCACTCCCGTCGGCCGGGACCGAGTCGGCGGTACAATGGCCGGGAGGACAGGTCGCCGGACGGTTACGGCAGCCGACAGGCTGACGAGGAACGTCCGGGCTCCGCAGAGCACGGCGGTGGGTAACTCCCACCCGGGGTGACCCGCGGGCAAGTGCAACAGAAAGCAGACCGCCGGTGCGCGAGCGCGCACCGGTAAGGGTGAAACGGTGGTGTAAGAGACCACCAGGGTTCCGGGTGACCGGAATCGCTGGGCAAACCCCGCCGGGAGCAAGATCAGACAGGCAGTGTTCGAGGGCTGCTCGCCCGAGCTGCCGGGTGGATCGCTCGAGGTCGTCGGCAACGGCGACCCTAGACAGATGACCGTCGCGCGGATCCGGGTGACCGGCCCGCGCACAGAACCCGGCGTACAGGCGGCCTGTCCTCCCCTCAGCGCTTCTTGATGCGGGCCCTGCCGTCGTTGGCGGCGAGGTAGGCCGCGCCGACGATCCCGGCCTCGTTGCGCAGCTCGGCCGGCATGATCCGAGTCTTGAGATTCAGCAGCGGCAGGAACTGGTCGTGGCTCTTGGACACGCCGCCGCCCACGATGAACAGGTCGGGCGTGAACAGCAGCTCGAGCATCGAATAGTACTGCTGCAGGCGTTCCGCCCATTGGGCATAGCTCAGGCCCTCGCGGACCTTGACCGACTCGGCCGCCTGCTTCTCCGCGTTGCCGCCGTTCATCTCCAGATGACCGAGCTCGGTGTACGGCACCAGCGTCCCGTTGTAGAACAGCGCGGTGCCGATCCCGGTTCCGAGCGTGGTCATGAGGACCAGCTCCTTGCGGTGGTCACGTCCGACCCCGAAGGACATCTCCGCCAGGCCTGCGGCGTCGGCGTCGTTGGCGATGAAGCAGCTGCGCCCGGTGGCGGCGGAGATCATCGCGGGCAGGTTCTCGCCGATCCAGCTCGGATCGAGATTGCCGGTGAACTTCACGATGTCGTTCTTGACGACTCCGGGGAAGGCCACCCCCAACGGCAGTTCGGACAGGTCCTTCGCCCGGGCGACGACCTTCTTCCGCACCGCTGTGTCGATGACCTGCTCGACGGCGTCCGCGACTGCGGCGACCACGGACTCGGGAGTGGACGGCTTGGGAGTGAGCACGCGGGCCCGTTTGAAGGGCAGCTCACCGGTTGCGAGCTCCACGACTCCCACCTTGATCCCGGTGCCGCCGATGTCGACGCCGATGCCGTACGGTGCGTCGTTGTCCAGGAAACCGGTCATGGTCCGCCTCTCGGGTCAGGCCGCAGGGCCGTTGAAGATCGCAGTGCTCTCGTCAGGCAGTGTCAGGATGTCGGCGCCGGTCTCGGTCACCGCCAGGGTGTGCTCGAACTGCGCCGAGCGCCTGCGGTCCTTGGTCACGACCGTCCAGTCGTCGTCCCAGCTCTCCCACCGCTCCGTGCCGAGATTGAGCATCGGCTCGATCGTGAAGACCATGCCCGGCTCCATGACCTGGCTGTGCGCCGGTGCGGAGTCGTAGTGGGGGACGATGAGACCGGAGTGGAACTCACGGCCCACGCCGTGGCCGGTGTAGTCCCGGACGACGCCGTAGCCGAACCTGCCCGCGTACTTCTCGATGACCCGACCGATCACATTGATCTCGCGGCCGGGTCCGACGGCCTTGATGCCGCGCATCATGGCCTCGTGGGTGCGCTCGACGAGCAGCCGCGACTCCTCGTCGACCTCGCCCACGCAGAAGGTGTAGTTGGTGTCGCCGTGCATACCGTCCTTGTAGGCGGTGATGTCGAGGTTGACGATGTCGCCCTCGGCGAGCACGGTCGAATCAGGGATCCCGTGGCAGATCACCTCGTTGACCGAGGTGCAGATGGACTTGGGGAATCCGCGGTAGCCCAGCGATGACGGGTACGCGCCGTGATCGCACATGTACTCATGGGCGATCGCATCGAGTTCATCGGTGGTGACGCCGGGCGCGATCGCCCTGCCCGCCTCGGCCATGGCATTCGCAGCGATCCGGCCGGCGGCGCGGATCCGTTCGATCTCCTCGTCGGTGTACATGTCCCCGCCGCGGCCCTCGTCCGGAACGGCCCGACCGACGTACTCGGGTCGCGGAATCGAACCGGGAACGTCGCGGAGGGGGGAGACGGTGCCTTTGGTGAGGGTGCCCAGCGGTGCGTGTGTAGTCATGATGAGGCCAGTCTAATCTCTTGGCACGCCGACCTGCAGGGCGGCTCCGCCGCTGATGACGGCGCTTATGATGGGGTGACCGTCGGCAGGAGGATCCATGAGCACGCAGCTGTCCGGACTCGGTGACGTCGTCGTCATGACGTCCGCTCCCCAGCAGATCGCCGACCACATCATGTCGTCGATCGCAGTCGGCGCGCTGCCGGTCGGGTCTGCGCTGCCGCCCGAGCGGGAACTGGCGGCAGCCATGCAGGTGTCCCGCTCGAGCGTCCGCGCAGCCCTGGACCGGCTGGAGCGGGGCGGGTTCATCACCCGTCGCAGGGGGCGCGGTGGCGGCACCTTCGTCGCGCAGCGGGACGAAGGTGCGCTGGCAGGAGTCGAGGACCGGCTGCAGGTCTTCCACCGTGCCCGTGTCCACCTGCTCGACGCGCGCGCAGTGATCCAGAACCGTCTCGCGCATCTGGCCGCGCTGCGGCGGACCGACGAGGAGCTCGCCGAGCTGCGGGCGCTGGCAGGGGAGTACGTCCTGCACGCAGAGGCGGCCGGAGCTCGGGAGGCGGATGCGCGCCTCCACCATGCGATCGCGCGTGCCGGCCACAACCCGGAGCTGGTCAGGATCGCGGTGGACCTCGACCGGCAGATCAACACCGGCTTTCGGCACGACCCGTTCTCGGCCGAGCTCTTCGCACGGGCGCGGATGGACCACGAGGCGATCGTCGCCGCGATCGCAGCAGGCGACGCCGAGGCGGCCGGCAGGCTGTGCGAGGAGCACTTCCGGGCCACCACGATGCTCGACTCCTGAGCTCGGCGCCTCAGCCGCCGAGCACCGCTGCGGGCTCGACGTGGTCCAGGTCGAAGGCCTCTGCGACGTTCGCATTGGTGACCTGTCCGTCGTGGCAGTTGAGACCGCGCGCGAGCGCGGCATTGCCCTGCATCGCCTGCCGCCAGCCCTTCTCCGCGATCGAGACCGCATAGGGCATCACCGCGTTGGTCAGCGCGGCGGTGGCGGTGGTCGGTACGGCTCCGGGCATGTTCGCCACGCAGTAGTAGACGGACCGGTGCACCGTGAATGTGGGGTCGTCGTGCGTGGTGGGGCGGGAGTTCTCGAAGCAGCCTCCCTGGTCGATCGCGATGTCGACGAGCACCGAGCCCTGCTTCATTCCCGCGACCATCTCGTCGGTGACGAGCTTCGGCGCGCGCTTGCCCGGGATCAGGACCGAGCCGATGACCAGATCCGAGTCCTGCAGTGCGAGGCCGATGTCGTAGGCGTTGGACATGGTGGTCTGCAGGCTGCCGCCGTAGATCTCGTCGAGGTAGCGCAGCCGGTCCATGTTGATGTCGATGATCTCGACCCGGGCGCCCATTCCCATCGCCACCCGAGCCGCGTTGGTTCCGGCGACCCCGGCGCCGATGATGGTGACCTTGCCGCGGCCCACGCCCGGCACGCCCGACAGCAGGATCCCGCGGCCGCCGCTGTGCTTGAGCAGAGTGTGGGCTCCCACCTGGACCGAGAGCCGGCCGGCGATCTCCGACATCGGGGCCAGCAGCGGAGTGCCGCCGCCCTCGGGTTGCACCGTCTCGTACGCGATCGCGGTGGTCCCGGCCTCACGCAGCGCGGTGGTCAGAGCTTGGTCGGCGGCCAGGTGCAGGTATGCGAACAGGATCTGGTCCCGGCGCAGGTAGCCGTACTCCTCGGCGACGGGCTCCTTGACCTTGAGCACCAGCTCTCCGGACTCCCAGGTCTGCTGCGCGTCCTCGACGATGGTGGCCCCCGCCTCGGCGTACTCCTCGTCCGTGATCGCCGAGCCGAGCCCGGCACCGGCCTGGACGAAGACCTCGTGGCCGCGCTGCACGAAGCCGTGCACTCCTGCCGGGGCGATGGCCACTCGGAATTCGCTGTTCTTGACTTCCTTCGGGATTGCAATCCTCATTGACCACTCCTCAGCAGTGCCGACCGGTGATCACACTGTATTGGCCCAAAGGTTTCCGGGGCAAACCTTTGGCGCTGTTCAGGCTCGGTGCCCGGCGTGGGGGCGAGGCGATAGGCTGGG
This sequence comes from Brevibacterium daeguense, assembly GCF_021729135.1. Classification (GTDB taxonomy): domain Bacteria; phylum Actinomycetota; class Actinomycetes; order Actinomycetales; family Brevibacteriaceae; genus Brevibacterium; species Brevibacterium daeguense. Next base: position 4,847 of record NZ_JAJTWW010000007.1, on the reverse strand, counting down.
CGGCAGACCTGTCGACCACAGTGCAGAGCATCGCCGAGGGTGCGGCCGCAGCGCCGATCAGCTCCTCGGGATGGGCACGAGGAGCTGAAGGAGACCTGAGATGGCGGACGAGCAGTCGGCATCCCCCGAGAAGTACTGGTACAACACCAAGACGAAGCAGGTGGAGAAGGGGCCCCAGAGCACGTGGGAGCACCGGATGGGACCCTACGACACGGAGGCCCAGGCCCGGGCTGCGCTCGATCGCGCCGCTTCGCGCTCTGCCGAATGGGACGCCGAGGACCGGGAGTGGAACAGCTGATGGCGTCGATGGGACGTCAACAGGAGTTCGTGCTGCGGACCGTCGAGGACCGCGACGTCCGCTTCATCCGACTCTGGTTCGCCGACGTGCTCGGTCAGCTCAAGTCCGTTGCGATCGTCCCCGCCGAGCTCGAAGGTGCCTTCGGCGAGGGCATCGGCTTCGACGGCAGCTCCGTCGAGGGCTTCGCCCGGGTCTTCGAATCGGATATGGTGCTGCGCCCGGACCCGGCGACCTTCTCACTGCTTCCCTGGCGCGGCGAATCCGAGCCCACCGGCCGCATGTTCTGCGATATCTACTCGCCCGACGGCCACCCGGCTGCCTCGGACGCCCGCCACGTCCTCAAGCGGACGATGGACAGGGCCGCCGAGCGCGGATTCACCTTCTACGTCCATCCGGAGATCGAGTTCTACCTGTTCGAATCCGGCGACCTGTCCGGCCGCCCTCCGGTTCCCGTCGACACCGCCGGCTACTTCGACCATGTCAACGGCGGCACTGCCAACGACTTCCGGCGCACCGCCGTGCAGACGCTCGAGGCGATGGGCATCTCCGTGGAGTTCTCCCACCACGAGGCGGGGCCGGGGCAGAACGAGATCGACCTCCGCTACGCCGACGGGCTCACGATGGCCGACAACGTCATGACCTTCCGGGCGATGGTCAAGGAGGTCGCCATCGAGCAGGGCGTGTTCGCCTCCTTCATGCCCAAGCCGCTGTCCGATCACCCCGGCAACGGGATGCACACGCACGTGTCGCTCTTCGAGGGCGAGAACAACGCGTTCTACGAGGCGGGCGGGGAGTACCAGCTCTCGCAGACGGGCCGTCAGTTCGTGGCGGGACTGCTCCGGCACGCTGCGGAGATCAGCGCGGTGACCAACCAGCACGTCAACTCCTTCAAGCGCATCTGGACCGGGCACGAGGCGCCGAGCTATATCTGCTGGGGCCACCGCAACCGCTCCGCGCTGGTGCGGGTGCCACAGTACAAGTCGGGGAAGTCCTCCTCGGCGCGCATCGAGTACCGGGGCATGGACTCCTCCGCCAACCCCTACCTCGCCTACTCGGTGCTGCTCGCCGCAGGGCTCAAGGGGATCGAGGAGGGGTACGAGCTCCCGCCCGAGGCCGAGGATGATGTCTGGAACCTCAGCGACAACGAGCGCCGGGCGATGGGAATCGACTCGCTGCCTGCCAGTCTCGACGAGGCGATCGCCCGGATGGAGGACAGCGAGCTCGTAGCCGAGACGCTGGGCGAGGAGGTCTTCGACTTCTTTCTGCGCAACAAGCGCGAGGAGTGGGACGGCTACCGCGCTCAGGTCACCGAGTACGAGCTGAACCGGCACTTCGGCCCGATGTGAAGGCGCCCGGGAGACCATGATGTCCATCCGCCGCGGCGATCCGGCCCGCACCGCCGCCGGCGGCGGTTTCGGCAACCCCGCCCGGGCTCGCAGGTTCCTGCTGGAGGCCGACGAGCTGCTGCACGCGGAGGTGCTGGCCGTTCCGGGCACGGAGGACCTTCTCACCGCGGCAGCGGATCCCGATGCCGCGGCGCTGGGGGTGCTGCGGGTCGCCGAGGCGGCTGCGGGCGCGGGCACGGCCGCGCAGTTCGTCGCCGCTGCGCAGAACCCGGCGTTCCTGCGTCGGCTGTGCGACATCGCCGGGGGTTCCGAGGCCAGCGTGGACCATCTGGTCCGCTGGCCGAATTCCGTCCGGCTGCTCGCCGGCGACGGCGACAGTGTGCTCATCGGCACTGATGATGCCCTGCCCGAGAGCATCCGGGCAGCCATGTTCGCCGCCGTCCGCGCGGACCCCGACGCGGAGGCGCCGACGGCGGGGATCACCGGGTCCGAGGCGGTGGGCGCGCTTCGGCGCGCGTACCGCGATCTGCTGCTGCGCCTGACCGCCGACGACCTCGGCTCCGCGGCGCCGGAGCGGCTGATCGAGGATGTCACCGCGGTGCTCTCCGACATGGCGGCAGGCGCGGTCGACGCAGGACTGGCGATCGCCCGGGCCGAGATCCCGGAGGCCGCTGGACTCCGACTCGCCGTCATCGGCTTCGGGAAGTGCGGAGCGCGTGAGCTCAACTACGTCAGCGACGTCGACGTCGTCTTCTGCTGGGCCTCGGCGGAGGGCGCTGCGCCGGAAGCCGGCGCCACGGCCGCGGCACAGCTCGCCCAGCGGACGATGGAGACCGTCAGCGGCATGGACAGCGAGCCGGCGCTGTGGGAGATCGACGCGGCTCTGCGCCCGGAAGGCCGCGACGGGCCCCTCGTGCGCAGACTCGACGAATTCGAGCACTACTATCTCAACATCGCCCACAACTGGGAGTTCCAGGCACTCCTCAAAGCGCGTCCGATCGCGGGCGATCGTCAACTCGGGCAGAGCTGGTACGACACTCTCAATCCGCTGGTGTGGACCGCCTCGCGCCGGGGGGGCTTCATCGAGCAGGTCCGGGCGATGCGCGTCCGGGTGGTCGATCTGATTCCCGGGCGGGAGGCCGACCGGCAGATCAAGCTCGGAGCCGGGGGTCTGCGAGATGTCGAGTTCTCCGCCCAGCTGCTTCAGCTCGTGCACGGCCGGGACGATGAACGGATTCGGATGCCGAACACCCTGCGGGTGCTCGAGGCACTCGGCTCATGCGGCTACATCGCCTCCGAGGATGCCGCGGCGTTCATCGAGTCGTACGAGTTCCTCAGGGTGGTCGAGCACCGACTGCAGATTCCGCGCATGCAGCGCACTGCGCTGCTGCCGACCCAGGAGTCCAAGCTGCGGATGCTCGCGCGCAGCGTCTACGGCGGCGGCGACCGCTCGATCGCGCGGCTGACGGAGGAGCGGCGCGCCCACGCACGGCGGGTGCGCGCACTGCACGAGCAGATCTTCTACCGGCCGATTCTCGATTCCGCGGCGCAGGTCGGCCTGATGTCGGCGGCAGCCGCCCAGGAGCGGCTGTCCGCGTTCGGATATCGCGCGCCCAAGCCGGCGATGAAGCACATCGCGGCTCTCACCACCGGAGTGAGCCGGTCGGCGATGGTGCAGAAGCAGGTGCTGCCCGCGCTGCTCGATTGGTTCTCCGACGGAGTCGACCCGGATGCCGGCCTGCTCGCTTTCCGACGGCTGTCGGATTCGCTGTCCGGTTCCGCCTGGTATCTGAAGATGCTGCGCGACTCCGGGCTGGCGGCGAAGTCGATGGCCCAGGTGCTGTCCCTGTCCGGCTTCGCCACCGATCTGCTGCTGCACAATCCGACAGCGGTCGAGTGGCTCGACGATCACCGCCGCCTGCAGCCGCGCCGGATCACCGCTGTGGAGACCGAGATCGCGGGTCTGCTCGAACGTCATCGCGGGGGAGCGGCCTCCGCGATCCGCGCCCTGTACAGCCGGGAGGTCCTGCGCACGGCGCTGGCCGACATCCTCGAGGTGCTCGACCGGGCTGAGGTGCCCTCGGTGCTGTCCGGGCTGATGGACGCGGCGATCGACGGTGCACTGTCGGCGACCAGGGCCGAGCTCGACGCCACCGTGCAGCCTCCCGATTACGAGTTCGCGGTCGTGGCGATGGGCCGACTGGGCGGCGCCGAGATCGGCTACTACTCGGACGCCGATGTCATGTTCGCCTATCGCGCGGCGGACTCGGACCTCGACGCAGACGCGCGCGCCCACCTAGCAGCCCATGTCAAGAAGGTCGCACTCAGGCTGACCTCGGACCTCGGATCCGCGGCGGTCAGCCTGCCGATCGACGTCGACGCCGACCTGCGGCCCGAGGGCAAGTCGGGACCGCTGGTGAGAGCGCTCGACTCGTATCGCAGCTATTACGCCAACTGGTCGGAGCCATGGGAGGCCCAGGCGCTGCTGCGGGCGCGGACGATCGCCGGGGACGCCCAGCTGCGGGAGGACTTCCGAAGTCTGATCGACCCGCTGCGCTACCCGTCGTCGGTCCCGGAGTCGTCGCTGCGCCAGATGCGCCGTCTCAAGGCGCGCATGGAGGACGAGCGGCTGCCGCGGGGCGCGGACCCCAAGAGGCACATCAAGCTCGGGCGCGGCGGTCTGTCCGACGTGGAGTGGACAGTGCAGCTGATGCAGCTGATGCATGCTCACACCCACGAGCAGCTCCGCACGACGTCGACGCTGCCCGCGCTGCGGGCAGGGGCGCAGGCGGGCCTGCTGGGGGAGGAGGATGCTCAGATCCTGGAGACCGCGTGGACGATGGCGACCCAGCTGCGCTCGGCCGTGATGCTCTACCGGGGTCGGACGGCCGAGGCACTGCCGGCGGACCGCTCCGAACTGGAGGCGGCGGCCCGGCTGATGGGCTATCGGCCGGGAAACTCCCAGCAGCTCACCGAGGACTACCTGGGCAGTGCCCGCCGCGCCCGCAAGGTGATGGAGCGGCTGTTCTACAGTTTCGACTGATGCGCGGCCGGCTGACACCGGTCGTCCCCCGAGGACAGAGCAGACGTCGTCGCCAGAGGCGGGGCGGCGGTCGGTGAGCGCGGAGGGGGGCCGGTCTGGAGAGGCGCGGCCGGTCGTCGGTCTAGCCTCGATCTTTCATGGGTCGGGGCTGGTGAGGTGG
>NZ_JAJTWW010000006.1 GCF_021729135.1 Brevibacterium daeguense | reverse complement strand
GACCACCTCACCAGCCCCGACCCATGAAAGATCGAGGCTAGGAACGGGTGTCACTCGTTTCGCTGTGGGTGACCGCGTCTTCGGGTTGCCAAGATTCCCGCGCCCGGTGAACGGATACGCAGAATTCGTGACCTCGCCGTCCCGCCACCTCGTGCGCATCCCGGATTCGATCGACTTCGCAACGGCAGCTGCGGTCCCTCTCCCCGCGACCACCGCCTACCAGATCGTGCATGACGCCGCAGAGGTCAGCGCAGACCAGACGGTCTTGGTGCTCGGCGCAGGCGGCACCGTCGGAACATACGTGGTCCAGCTTGCGAAGAAGCTGGGCGCCACCGTGATCGGACACGCGACGGGTGACCGGCTCGAGCACCTGGAATCCCTGGGAATCGATCGCACCGTTGATTACAGAGCCCACGAGTTCGACGACCCAGCGCTTCCGGGCGGACCCATCCGCGAGGTCGATGTCGTCGTCGACCTGATCGGGGGCGAATACGCGGTGCGTGCAGTGCCGCTCACCCGCCGGGATGGGCTTGTCGTCGGAGTGCCCTCCGGACAGCAACAAGGGCTGGGAGAGGCGGCTACCAGCGCAGGAGTGCGCTGGACCAGCCTGATCGTTGAACCGGATCACGTTGCTCTGACTTACATCGCCGACCTGATCGAGAACGGTGAACTCGAGGTGACGCCGCCTCAGGTCGCACCGCTGGAAGATGTCGTCGATGTGCACCGGAAGATGGCCGCGGGTCGGATGTCGAAGACGGTCTTGAAAGTGAATGCCTGATCCGACTGCTGCTGCCCGTAGTGTCCTGTGCCACACTGACTGCATGAGTGACTCAACAGCTGCGGACACACCGTACAACGCAGCACCGGACAGCACGACGTCTGAAGCGGTCCACCGCAGCGCAGAGATTCTCCACCGGGCAACACAGAGGCAGGAGCAGCTCGCAGAGTTGCCAGTGGACGCCGCACCGACTACACGCGCTGCGGCCTACGCTGTGCAGGCCCGGTTGACAGAGCTCAGCCACCAGCCCACAGTCGGCTGGAAGATCGCGGCCACCAGCGCTGCCGGGCAGCGGCATATCAACGTTGACGGCCCACTGGGCGGACGGGTACTTGAGGATCGAGTGCACCCGGATGGCGCTGAAGTGTCCCTCACCGGCAACATGATGCAGTTGGCGGAGCCGGAGTTCGTCTTCGTCCTGGGCACGTCTCTTGCACCGCAGCCTGAGCCCTATGGGGCCCACCAGATCATGGATGCGGTGAGTGACTTGCGGTTGGGGATCGAGTTGCCGAGCACACGTTTCACCGATGTCACTGCGGTGGGAGCTCTCCAGCTGATTGCGGATAGCGCTTGCGGACACCATTTCGTGCTGGGTCCTTCCGTCCGCGCCGGGTGGCGTGAGCTCAACCTTTCCAAGGTACACATGTCGGCGGCAGTCAACGGACCCTCGGGCCACAGGGAGATCGCAGGGCGGGGCGCAAATGTACTCGGCAATCCGGTGACTGCTTTGACCTGGCTCGTGAACGAACTGTCCGAACTGGGGATCGGGCTGGAGGCTGGCACCTTCGTCACCACAGGAACGTGCAGCGATCCGATCCCCGTGCGCGTCGGAGACACAATCACCGCAGACTTCGACGGTCTCGGCACAGTGACCTGCGCGTTGACCGCCTAAAGCTGCAGACGGTTTAACCCGGGGCACGCTCCGATCAGCGTTGCTGAACGTGCTCGGTTCCGCGGGAGGGCTGGTTCTGGCTGGACTTGCGCACACCCGCCTTCGAATCGACGGACCGCTTCATGCCGGTGTCGGTGCCCGAGCCGCGATCAAGCATCGGTGACTAACGCCTCCCATGGCCGGAGAAAGCCGCCACAGAGCGATCACAGAAGACCGCCACAGAGCCATCAAATCCACACTCTATTGCTGACTTGAGTGGTGAAAACCTCAGGAGCGGATTCGCCCGCAGGTCTGTATGGCATGATCTGTAGCTGCAACTCGATGTCGGTATCCACCCTGGCTTCGCGCCAACCCCGGCTTCGGAAGCTGTCATTGAAGCGCCGCGCGAGTTGAGTCTCCTGCCCACCACGGCGCGTTGCGCAACAGATGCTCGCGGTAGGTCCACGATGCGGATTGAGAACTAGCTTGGCGAGTGATTCATTCGACTTAGGTTCTCGCGTGTATCCGCAGCGGGGGTAATGGCCGATTTCGAAGGTGTTCCGCTGTCGCGCGGTGAGTAACCGGACTGCAGTCCCGCCACGCCCAACCCGGTGACGATCAAAAGTACAGTCCCCGAAAGATAGAAGATGTTGAGTTTGCGAGTCGATGACATTTCGCAGCCGAACCACTTCCGATGGCTGGCGTTCGTGATCGACTTGGAGAGGTCGGCGTGAACGCCGTAACTATTCAAATAGTCTTCTACAGTCGATGCAGCTGCTCCCGCACCGCTAAGTAACCGGTGGTACCAAACGCCGTCTGCGAACCAGAAAATTAACCAAATGAGTAGCCCAAGCACAGGGACCAGAATCGCGGGATTGAATTCTCTCCCAACGAGCGTTACGTGGCCCGCGTTGAGGAATCCGAAGAAAGTTGCGCCGAGAAAGAACGTGAGTGCCGTGATCGCGAGTGAACGAATTCGCCAACCAATGTCATTGAAGTGCTGTTGAACACTAACCACGTGCTTCCATACTTCAAGGTTGGCTTCTAACTCTGCTGCGACGCTCCTCTCCGGAGAATCACTCATTGGTTCGCTGCGTCGGTTTGAAAGCCACATGCTCATCCAGTTCGTGCAAGCCTTCAGCAAGCGTAAGAGTCGGCGTCGGATGAACCCCGGGCCTGCCATCCTGTTCATATTGCACCATCTGATCTGTCCAGTGAGAGACGCTTTGCAGGAGACTGTATCGGGGGTCACGAAAGCGCATGCCGTATTGTGCTAAAACGTCGATCGCTTCTACGCTCTGCGCCATCGCAATATCCTTCATTAAGCTGTCGCCGACGTACACAGTTTCAGCAGCAGTGACGCCTTGATCGTCGATGATCTGTTGTAGAACGAACGGACTTGGCTTAAGTACTCCCTTCGGAACATGGCGGTGGACGGTTTCCCTTAGCTGGTAGTACGACGCAGGGAGATGACGCCGCTGCTCGGGAACCACGCATGAAGGTGAGTCATGGTCTTCGGAAGAATAAAGGTAAGCCAGCAAGCCATCGATCCCGGTGCGTTGAATTCTCCAGTGTGTCCAGAAAGCTAACGATTCCGTGTATCCGATGACCGTGGTGCCGCGTGATCGAAGCTTCTCGAGAGTGTTCTTGACGCCAGGGTATAGAACTGTGGCTTCTTTTCTGGCCTTGTTCTGAGCATGCAGGGCAGGATCGTAGTACTCGTCGCGGGTCTTGCCCGATGGAACTGCCTGGTCGAGAATATCGAGCTCATCAATGAGCCACGAGAACTCTGTCGTTCCGTATTTCTGGTGAACCGTCCGAATTGCTGCAGTCAAATTCTGTTCATCGATTCCTGATAGCCGAACTAGCTCATCTAGAAACGCACGGAATGATTTATGCCAAGCGTCAAACCAGGTCCAGAGTGTGTCGTCCAGATCAACGACGAGAAGGCGTGCGGTTCGCTTACGACTTGCCATAGTTGAACACTAACCTGAAGGCCGCGAGCGGGCTGACTTGTGGCCGTGGACCGCCCGTAAGGCCACATGGGCAGAATCCAGATCACTCAATGCGCTCGTCGGTGAGTTCAGCCTGCAGGCGGCACGGCGGCTGTACTTGCGCCTAACGGAACGCCCATGGCTGGGCGCAGCCACCGCATAGTTCTTTATTGTTCGCCTGGTCGTGGTCGGCTGCGGGCGCGGTGATAATTTCCCTATGGGGTTTGATGAGCTTGACAGGAACGGGGACGGCTATCTGTTGCAACCGGACGCCTCCAACCTGCCAGTACTCACGGGTGACGAGAAGTTCGCCGGCAGTGCTACTGCGGCACCGACTGTTCTGCAGTTCTGGCAGTTCGCGATGCAGGATCTGCGAATGAACAACACTCGGGGTTATCTCGCAGAATTCATGGTCGCAACCGCTCTTGGGCTGCAGGTCTCTCGAGTCGAGTGGGACGAGTACGACCTCTTGTGGTTGCCGGGTGGCTCGTCTGATGAGGTCCGGATAGAGGTGAAAAGCTCCGCTTACGTTCAGGCGTGGCCGCAGAAAAGACTCTCAAGGCCGGTGTTCTCTGGACTAAGAGGGCGGATCCGCGATGCCGCGAACACCTACGCAGACAACGCCAGTTATAACGCCGACCTCTACGTCTTCTGCGTGAACACGCAGACACGGCCTCTCAAATATGACCCCCTCGATCTGGCCTGCTGGGAGTTCTACGTGGCGCCGCGAATGATCCTGGCGGAGCTAAATACCTCCTCGGTCAGCCTGCCGACACTTATGAGCAGTGGTGTGGCGCCCGTCGGCTTCGATCAGTTGCGCGACGCGATCGAGCAAGCGTGGCATGGCGAGCAGTCGACGCCCTCTGACTTCCAGAGGTGACAGCACCGCGAGGGCCCGGCCCTACGCATCGGTCTCGGCAGCCAGTGCCAGGTAACGGTACACGGTGGCCCGGCTAACGCCGAGCAGTTTGGAGATCTCCGGGGGAGTGAGGCCTGCGTGCCGGTACTGACCGGCCTGCCGGACCTTCTCCGTGTCAGAGGTGACGGCAGGTCGGCCGCCCTTGCGGCCGCGGGCGGCGGCAGCGGCCAGGCCGGCCCGGGTGCGTTCGGCCAGCTGGTCGCGTTCGAGTTGGGCGAAGGCGGACATGACGGTGAGCATGGCCTTGCCCATCGGTCCGGTGGTGGTGATCCCCTCGGTCAGCGACCGGAAGTGGATGCCTTGAGACTCGAGGGAATCGACGAGGTTGAGCAGCTGGCGGGTATTGCGGCCCAGCCGGTCAAGCTTCCACACAACCAGCTCGTCGCCGGCCCGGGCATTGTCCAGCAGCTTCTCCAGCTCCGGACGTTTGGTCTTTGTGCCGCTGACTCCGTGGTCCGTGTAGACCCGCAGGCACCCCGCCTCTTTGAGGGCGCGGATCTGCAGGTCCGCGTTTTGCTCCACTGTGCTGACTCGCGCGTACCCCAGTCTCGCCATCCCCGCCGCCTTCTCAAAAACTCGACTCGCTTCGCCTAGTTGAGACTCTATCGAATGAGACAGGGTATTGAGACATGTGCTGCCGCCGACAGCAAAGGAAGATGTGGATTTGCTCGCTAGATGGCGGTCTTCTGTGATCGCTTGATGGCGTTAGCTGCCGAGGGATCAAGACTGATCGACGTAGGGGAAATCCGGGTTTGCCTCTTGACAAGTAGGCCCACAAATTAGCGGTTAGGCCCATCCTCGTGTGCATCGATGATCGCGCTTACCTTGGCATCGACGGCGGCGAGTGTCTCGAGTTCGAGGTGGGGGGCGTCGAAGTCGACACGGTGGCCCTTGAGCAGGAAGTCGAGTTTGGGATGGAGTTGGGCGAGCGTCTCGTTGGGCATGCGTGAGGGGTTGCCGCCGTGGGCGGAGCACAGGGCGTTGGCTTTTGCGTGGAGGGAAGATACGGATTCCAGGTCGAGTTGGCTGGGTGCTGGAACGCCTCGAACCGTGGGCCTGAGAAGAACGAGAGGAGGAGTGAGCCGTCGTCGTCCAGAACACTGCGCAGGGTCGCCAGTGCTGGCGGGAGCTGGTCGGGATCG
>NZ_JAJTWW010000056.1 GCF_021729135.1 Brevibacterium daeguense | reverse complement strand
TTCAGGAAACCGTCCACAGCTCCATCATGAGGTGCGACATTGACATCAGGAAGGATCTGTTTGCCAACATTGTCATGTCTGGTGGTACCACCATGTACCCTGGTATTGCTGACCGCATGCAGAAGGAAATCACTGCTCTTGCTCCTTCCACCATCAAGATCAAGATCATTGCTCCTCCCGAGCGTAAATACTCCGTCTGGATCGGTGGTTCCATCCTGTCTTCTCTGTCCACCTTCCAGTCCATGTGGATCACCAAGGATGAGTACGAAGAGTCTGGCCCCGGCATCGTTCACCGCAAGTG
>NZ_JAJTWW010000055.1 GCF_021729135.1 Brevibacterium daeguense | reverse complement strand
GTCCAGAAATATCGGCACTTAAATATCTACGAGCGTAGTCACCGTATTAGCATTTCGCATAAACATCGGCCCAGTAACAGGCTTCCATTCAGCTAGTCTGATTAAGCTCTTCTATTTAACCCCAGACGGAGATTAACTAGTGTAGCCCACTTAGAGTGAGACCCTTACCGTAGCACATGGGCGATGCACGGAGGATCAGCTATGCTACTGCTTATTAGGCAGCGAAAGCTAGGTTTTGTTTTTCTTTGCCAGTTATTATTGGCTTTGACGTTGATAACGAGGACGATCCCCCCGACTCGCAACTCAAGCTCGAACTAT
>NZ_JAJTWW010000054.1 GCF_021729135.1 Brevibacterium daeguense | reverse complement strand
TCGGCCGGCACGGATTCGCCGGTGATGGTGGCCTCGTCGACGCCGCCGTTGCCGGTGATCACCCGACCGTCGACGGGCACCTGCTCACCGTTCTTCACGAGCACGACGTCGCCGGGGACGAGTTCCCAGATCTCGACGGTCTCCGGCTCGCCGTCGCGCAGCACGGTGGCGGTCTCCGGGGCGGCCTCGACCAGGTCCGACAGCGCCTTGCGGGTCCGGTTGAGGGTGGCCTTCTCCAGCGCCTTGCCGAGGGCGAAGAGGAAGGTGACGGCGGCGGACTCCCAGTAGTTCTGGATGAACAGGGCGCCGGTGGCGGCCACCACGACCAGCAGGTCGATGGAGATCATCTTGA
>NZ_JAJTWW010000053.1 GCF_021729135.1 Brevibacterium daeguense | reverse complement strand
TCCCGGTTCCTCGCCACCGTCGAGGCGCCGATCCACGACAACGTCAAGCAGGCCATCGTCGACGGCACCGAGCTCGACACCATCCTCAACTTCCGGCCGCTGCGCAACACCGTCCGGGTGCACAAGAACACCGTCTCCACCGAAGCCGTCGAGATCCTCAACAACGGCGGCAAGTTCGAAGACGTCCAGCACCTCGTCGCCGGTGCCCGCGGCCGGAAGGTGTTCGAGACCGGCGACATCGAAGCCGGCCAGTGGACCGTCGGCATGGTGATGGGCATCATCGACGACATCCCCACCTGCCACGACCTCATCACCCGCATCGTCACCGACGCCGAAACCATCATCACCGACCGCCTCGCCGGAATG
>NZ_JAJTWW010000052.1 GCF_021729135.1 Brevibacterium daeguense | reverse complement strand
GGCCGGACTATGTCTGGATGTTTCTGAATAAACATACAACATTCGGAAAACGGTGAGGCATTTTCAAACAAGTAGGCGAATTCTTTGTCTTGCTACTTACTTCTCAAGATATTCTAACTTACGAATAAATGAGCGCCCGTAACTTGCTTAAATAGTGGCCATGAATGATACGATACTTTATTCGCTTATTTACCAATGTAGTGAGGATAAAAAATATTGATAAACGAGCGACGTAACGAAATTCCGTCTTCCTACAACTAAGTTAGCGTAAAGTCCTTGACGCGGCGTATACTCCTCGCCTTCCTCCTGTAAGCTAACTGTAGTTGCTTGACACTAAAATCCTTCACCAGACGTTTGCCGGCATATGACAAAGCTGAGA
>NZ_JAJTWW010000051.1 GCF_021729135.1 Brevibacterium daeguense | reverse complement strand
TTGGCATATATATTAACATATTTTTGGAACTAATGTACTGTCTGTGGTTTGGTCACTCCCACAGAATGATTGTACACTGCACGCGCGGACACTCCGAATGGTAGTGGTGTTGTACGCATGTGCACTCCCTGGTGATGACGTCACAAAAGAAGATGGTGGACGTTTAGAGCAGTTGGGTGATCTTCTTGAGGAAGGGTTCATAGGGAATGCATCCTTCTTCGTCTTCCTCGGGACAGCACTCCTTAAGGACGGGCTCCAACTCAGCCTTCTCAAGACGTTCACCAAGGGACAGAAGAATATGCTCAAGTTCAGCATACATCATGGTGCCATTCTCAGCTTTGTCGTAAAGCTTCAGGACTTCCATGAAATCTTCGAAGGAGCCGGCATCCTTGTCCTTCT
>NZ_JAJTWW010000050.1 GCF_021729135.1 Brevibacterium daeguense | reverse complement strand
AGCCGCGGCGGTCGCGGGACGAGGGCCGATCAGATGTCGGCCGGTCCGGTCCCGGCGCTGCGGCGACGGGTCAGGTAGACGGCGGCCGCACCGAGGGCGAGAAGCCCGGCACCTGCGGCGAGCCCGGTCAGTTCCGTGCCGGTGCGGGGCAGGTTGCCGCCTGCAGATGCTCCGCTGTCACCCGAGCTGTCGTCGGTGCCGGCGGAACCGTTGTCGTCCTGGTCGGATCCGGCGTTGGCGGCATCGTCGTCATCGTCCTGCGGACGTTCGCCGACGTAGAAGGTGTCTGTCCACTCGCTGTCTCCGCAGGACGCAGTCACGGTGTACTCGCCGATGTACTCGCGAGCGCTATCCGGATCGAGGCCGCGGACGCCGTGAGTGGCGATCCCGTTGTCATCGGCGGAGACGGTCTCTTCATAGGCACTCACATCGTCGCGGCCTGCGGAGACGGAGAAGGT
>NZ_JAJTWW010000049.1 GCF_021729135.1 Brevibacterium daeguense | reverse complement strand
GAGGAAGCAGCAGCGACGTTCATCTCACTCTCGAAGTCAAGGGCGATGTAGCAAAGCTTCTCCTTGATGTCACGAACGATTTCACGTTCAGCGGTGGTGGTGAAGGAGTAGCCACGCTCAGTCATGATCTTCATCAGGTAGTGGGTAAGGTCACGACCAGCCAAGTCGAGACGGAGGATAGCATGAGGAAGAGCGAAACCTTCATAGACGGGGACGAAGTGAGTCACACCGTCACCAGAGTCGCAAACCTCACCGGTAGTACGACCAGAGGCGTACAGGGACAGGACAGCCTGGATGGTAACATAGGTGGCAGGTACGTTGAAGGACTCGAACATGATCTGAGTCATCTTCTCACGGTTGGCCTTGGGGTTGAGGGGAGCCTCAGTGAGAAGTGTGGGGGACTCCTCAGGGGCAACACGGAGTTCATTGTAGAAGGTGTGGTACCAGATCTTCTCCAT
>NZ_JAJTWW010000005.1 GCF_021729135.1 Brevibacterium daeguense | reverse complement strand
GAGAGGAGGAGTGAGCCGTCGTCGTCCAGAACACTGCGCAGGGTCGCCAGTGCTGGCGGGAGCTGGTCGGGATCGAGGTGGATGAGGGAGTACCACGCCAGGATCCCGGACCAGCGCTCGGCGGACCCGACGAGGTCGGCGAGTGAGCCGTGCCGGAACGGCACGGCGGGATGTGCGCGGCGGGCGAGTTCGACGAACTGGTCGAGTCCTTCGACGTCGTACCCGAGGGCAGCGAGGTGACCGGTCCAGCGTCCGGTGCCTGCGCCGACGTCGAGGATCCGGCCGGAGACCGTCTCAGCCCAGGGCTCGACCACGCTGCGGCCGGGGTCTCGGGGGGAGACCACGGTGCCGAGCATGCCGGCCAGTCCGGCCGCCTTGGTGCGGTACGCCTGGGTGACCTCATCCATCCGTGCCTCCGTGAAGTGAGCGGGTCCAGCGGTGTGAGCGCAACAGTCGCAGCAACCCCGATCACATGAGCATCATGAGGATGAGGAAGAGCAGGAAGCCGGCGGCTGCCATGGCGATAGTGCCCGTGCTTTCCTTGATCTCGTAGGCCTCCACGAGCAGCTCGGCGACTGCGGTGAACAACAGGGCGGCGGCACCGAAGGCCAGGCCGGCGATCAGCAGCGGGGCGGAGACTCCGGCGAAGAGGAGGGCACCGAGTACGGCGCCGATTGGCATCATGACCGCCACGAAGGCCCCCACTCCGATCGCGGTGCCGACCGAACCGCCCCCGGCTCGCGTGGATCCGGCCGTGGACGCGGCGACGAAGAGGAGCTCGATCGACAGCGCGATCGCGATGAGGAGGGCCGCGGCACCGCCGGCCGACAGTGCCACACCGATGATGGCACCGTCGATGAGGACGACGACCGCAAGAGCGATGGCCAAGCGCAGGTTCACGCCGGTGGCCCCCTTGGTCTGCACGCCACCGTGACCGTGGTCGTGCTCCTCGCCATGAGCGTGACTGTGGCCGAATCGGTTGAGGAGCGCGCGCAGCGCCAGCATGAATGCCGTACCCAGCACAAAGCCGATGATCAGTGGCCAGCCTGCACCGAGGTGGAGCGCCTCCGGAAGCAGGTCGAGTGTGGCCGCAGCGATGATCAGGCCGGCGGCGAAGTGCTGGACGTAGCTGGTGAGTGTGGAGGTCTGGCTACGCGTCGCGAGAGCCGCGATCACCGCGCCCACAAGACCCGCCACCAATCCGATGGTGCCGAGTCCGAGCGCTTGCCCGAGCAATTCCATTGTTGTTTCCCTTTCACAATGTTGCAGACGTTTGAGTGAGCCGGGTTGCCTCGGCCCTTCCACCCCTGAACTTATGCCATGTCGGAAACGTCGTAATTGATCTGGATCAAGAGTCCGCAGAAGTGCCACCGCCCATGCATCAGAGCAGAGGCGAGCAAAGGCGCTGCGTGTCAGACGCTTCGGGGCCGCTGCTGCGGCACCGCCCGCGATGCCGACATCGGCTTGGGCAAAGTCCACGCGTTCGGTGACGGTGACAGGACAACCTGCCGACACACACCGGGGTACGCGCAGCCCCGCTCCCGAAGTTTCCGGCTCCGGGGCAGGATGGATGCATGACCGATCACATGCCGACCGACGAGGTCACCCCCGGCACCCGCCTGAGTCCCGGCGCCGTGGCGCCACCGAAGGCGATCAAGGATCCTCTCCCCGATTGGAATCCGCGGGGTCCGCGGGTTCGTCGCGATCCCGTTTCCGCCTACGACGAGATGCGATCGCGATGTCCCGTCGCGCGCGGGGCGAGTGGTGCCTGGACGCTGTTTTCGCATGCTGATGTCACTGCTGCCGCCCTGGATCATCAAGTTTTCTCCAACGCGGTGTCCCGCCACCTCCAGGTGCCCAACGGCTTCGACGAGGCCACGCACACGGAGTTCCGAGCTCTCGTGGATCGCTACTTCACTCGGAAACGGATGACAGCCTTGGAGCCTGCGGTGCAGCGAGTCGCGGCCGAACTCGTCTCGCAATTCGACGTTCCCGGGCCCATCGACGCAGTCGAGGTCGGCGCTCGCTTTGCGGTGCGCGCGCAAAGCGCCTGGCTCGGGTGGCCCCTCGACCTCGAGGGCGAGCTCCTGCAGTGGATGGCGGACAACCATGCAGCCACTCGCTCACGAGATGGGGCGCGCACCGCGGAAGTCGCCCAGCGCTTCGATGCCATCATCCGGTCCCTCATCGACGCTCGCCGCGAGGCTGGTGACGCCGCACCCGACGATGTCACCACCGAGCTCCTCCGCGACCGTGTCAACGGCCGCGAGCTGACCGACGAAGAGATCGTCTCGATCCTGCGCAACTGGACGGGTGGCGACCTGGGGTCGATCGCCCTCTGCACGGGCGTGATTCTGACCTACCTCGCCGACCACTCGCACGTGCAAGCCCGACTGCGCTCCGGAGTGTCCGATCGGGAGTTCAACGCGATCCTCGATGAGATCCTGCGAATTGATGATCCCTTCGTGGCGAACCGACGCATCACCACCGAGCCCGTCACGGTCGGCGGCCGTGAGCTCGCCGCCGGCGAACGAGTCTTCCTCAACTGGGCATCCGCCAATCGGGATCCGCAGATGTTCGGTGACCCGGACGCATTCGATCCCCTTGGTAATGCGCCCTACAACCTCGTGTACGGTATCGGGAAACACGTCTGTCCTGGTCGCCCGCTCGCGACCCTCGAACTGCGGGCACTGACCCGGGCCGTCCTCGAGACGACGGTCACGATCGAACCCAATCCGGACAGGCGCCGACAGCGCGCGCTGCCGCCCGTCGGTGGCTTTGCCGCCGCTCCGCTGCGCCTGCGGTGACGACACAACCGGCCGTGGCCATCATGGCCAGGATGAGGACGTGGGGTTGGAAGCTGACCGACATTGGGAGGAGGATCGTCGAATGACTGTCCCGCCTGAGTCCGGGCACAGCGGTGAACCGCACGCACCAAGCCACCACGCCAAACTCAACGCACTGCGCGCCGGAGTGCTCGGCGCCAACGATGGCATCGTCTCCGTTGCCGCCTTGTTGCTGGGAGTGATCGCCAGCGGCGCCGGTGACACTGCGGTCTTCGTCGCCGGGTTGGCCTCGACCGTTGCCGGTGCGGTCTCGATGGCGTTGGGTGAGTACGTTTCCGTCTCCGCCCAGCGGGACACCGAGAAGGTCTTGATCAACAAGGAGCGCGCCGAGCTCGCCGATGATCCGCAGGCCGAACACGCCGAGCTGTCCGGCATCCTCCAGGGGTATGGCATCACCAGGGACACCGCTGATAAGGCTGCTACCGAGATCGGTGCCAGCGACCCCCTGGCCGCTCACCTGCAACTTGAGCTCGGCCTCGATGCGGAGGACTTGACGAACCCGATCACGGCGGCGCTGTCGTCGGCGGTGGCATTCGTGCTCGGAGCCCTGCTGCCCATGATCTCGGTCTTCTTCGCCCCCTCGGGGACTGACGCCGTTGTGGTCACAGTCGTGACTCTCATCGTTCTGGCCCTGACCGGTCACATCTCCGCGAGACTGTCGGGCACTTCACCGCTCAGGTCGAGCCTGCGCCTGGTCATCGGCGGCGCTCTCGGACTGGCGCTGACATACGTTGTCGGATCCCTATTCGGGCTTGCTGTTTGACACTCCCCAGGTCGCTTCCTTCGCCGTGCATCCAGTCTCTGGTCCTGGAAATTGCCGTGCATCACCAGGGCCTGGCCGCCGCAACGGAGATTCTCCGTGGTTCTTGATCCACGTCAAGGGAAGTTCGCTCGGTTCTGCGTAACTTAAGAGATGTCCAAGGAACCAGAACCGAAACGAAAGGAGACGAGCAGCCCAATGACTGCCTCGGCCCCCACCCTGAAGACCACCACCCTCCGCTCGGACGAGTTCTCCTGCCCGTCGTGCATCCAGAAGATCGAGACCAAGCTGACCGGGCTCGACGGCGTCGAGTCGGCCGAGGTGAAATTCTCCTCCGGCCGGATCATCGCCCAGCACGACCCGCAGAAGGTCTCGGTGCGTGACCTGGTGGAGGCTGTTGCGGAAGTCGGCTACACCGCCAAACCATCCGCCATCTGACATACATCATCTGACCGGCCTACTGCTTCAGAGCCAGTGACCCGCTGACGCTTCCGGTGTCGGCGGGTCGCGCTCTGTATCCGCAGTTGTCTGGAGCTGAGTCGGATAAAGCCATGAAGACTTGATCCGTGTCAAGGCGCGAGGAGTCGCCCGACCGTAGCTTGGAAGTGATCCCGAAAGGACCGCTTTCAACGGAAGGAAGAACCATGAAGACCTGGAAGACCTGGGGCGTGGTCGCCGCCTCGGGCGTGCTGATCGTCCTTGCCCTCCTCACCGGCTGGGACGTCCTCATGATCGCGGCAGCCGTCGTCGCCGGCTGGCCGATCGCCGTCTCCGCGTGGCAGGCGCTGCGCATCAAGAGGATCTCCATCGACCTGCTGGTCGTGGTGGCCGCCGTCGGTGCCCTGTTCATCCACAACTACTGGGAGTCGGCCGCCGTCACCTTCCTCTTCGCGCTCGGCAAGGCGCTGGAGAAGGCCACCCTGAACCGGACCCGCAAGGCACTGTCCGACCTGGTCGAGGCGGCCCCGGAGACCGCCACCGTGCTGCGCGACGGTGAGCCGGAAACCGTCGAGATCTGGGAGCTCGTCCCCGGCGAAGTGGTGCTGGTGAAGAACGGTGAGCAGGTGCCCGTCGACGGTCGGGTCATCACCGGCAACGGGGGAGTCGACGAGGCCACCATCACCGGCGAATCCGTGCCGGCCGAGAAGTCCCAGGGCTCCGAGGTCTACGCCGGCACCTGGCTGCGTTCCGGCGTGCTGCGCGTCGAAGCCGTGGGGATCGGCTCCGACTCGACACTGGCGAAGATCATCCACCGAGTGGAGGACGCCCAGGACGACAAGGCCAAGACCCAGACCTTCATGGAGCGGTTCTCCAAGTACTACACCCCCGGCGTCATGCTCGCCGCGCTCGCTGTCGGCCTGCTGTCCTGGAACGTCGAACTCGCGCTGACCCTGCTCGTCATCGGCTGCCCCGGCGCGCTGGTCATCTCCATCCCGGTGTCGATCGTGGCCGGCATCGGCCGCTCGGCCAAGGACGGCGTCCTCATCAAGGGCGGCGAATACCTGGAGACCTCCGCGAAGGTCGACACCATCGTCGTCGACAAGACCGGGACGCTGACCAACGGCCGTCCCGAGCTGACCGACGTCGACGTCCTCGACGACTCCTACACCGCCGAGGAGGTCCTCACCTTGGCCGCCCGCGCGGAGACCGCCTCGGAGCACCCGCTCGCCGAGGCGATCATCCAGGGAGCCCAGGGGCGGGGCCTGCGAGTCGACCACGTTGAGCACGCCGAGCCGGTCGCCGGCAAGGGCATCCGCGCTCAGGTGGACGGCCGCACCGTAGCCGTCGGCTCTGCCGACCTGCTCGGCTCCGCTGGAGACGCAGCCTCCGACACCGCCGCGGACTCCGTGTCCGAGCTTGGCGCCGGCCGCGACCGGATCCTGGAGCTCAACGAACAGGGCAAGACCGCGATGTTCGTGGGAGTCGACGGCAGAGCGATCGGAATCGTGGCCGTGGCGGACACCATCCGCGCCGACGCGCCCGAGGCCATCAAGGCCCTCCACGGCCGAGGAGTCAAGGTCATCATGGCGACCGGCGACGCCGAACGCGTTGCGCGCAACGTCGCCGCCGACCTCGGCGTCGACGAGGTCCGCGCCGAGCTCATGCCCGAGGACAAGCTCATCATCGTCAAGGAGCTGCAGTCACAGGGCCACACCGTGGCGATGGTCGGCGACGGGGTCAACGACACCCCCGCCCTGGCGCAGGCCGACATCGGCGTGGCGATGGGAGCCGCCGGCTCACCGGCCGCGATCGAGACCGCCGACATCGCGCTCATGGCCGACCGGCTGCCGCGCCTGCCCCACGCGCTCGGCCTGGCACGGCGGACGGTGCGCACCATGCGAGTCAACATCGCCATCGCCCTGCTCACGGTCGCGCTCCTGCTGGCCGGCGTCCTCTTCGGAGGCGTGACGATGTCGCTGGGCATGCTGGTCCACGAGGCGTCGGTGCTGCTGGTCATCGCCATCGCGATGCTCCTGCTGCGCCCGACCCTGAGAGGCGAGAAGAACCGGGATGCCAAGCGTCGGCAGATCATCGACAGCGCGAAGGAGCAGAAGGCCGTGGCCTGAACCAGCCGCCTCGGCTGCTCGGACTACCCAGAGCACGGCCGAGGCGACCGCCCGCGACCACCCTCTGAACATGCCCCGCCGGAGCTCTCCAGGTCTCACCCGGCGGGGCAGTTCGCCGTCCGACGAACACAGGACGCGTGGCGAGTTAAAGACCATCCTCCTGGAACGTCACTAGGGCATCATGCTGCATTCACGACAACTCGCGTTGCATTAAACCAAAGTTAACGTTCCCTGTTGACCCCATAAAAGCTCCCTGGATAGTGTCTGAGAGATTGACGGTCGGCGCGACGCCGGGCCGGGGCTCGACAGTAGAGGATGAGGCCAGTGAGTCTAGGTGAGAAGAGCGCGCAACGGCAGTCGAAGTCGGAGATCGCGATCTCCAAAGGGTGGGTGCAGGGCGTTGCGCTGGTGCTCATCTTCGGGTTCTTCGTGATGGGGGTTCTCGCGTATCGGACTTACACCCATTCGATGCCGCTGCCCGAGCAGGTGGTCAGCGAGCAAGGGGATGTGGTCTACACCGGCGAGGAGATCACCAGTGGCCAGAATGTCTTCCTGACCCGCGGGATCCAGCAGTACGGGTCGGTCGTCGGTCACGGTGCCTACCTCGGTCCGGACTATACGGCCGAGTACCTCCGCCTGAGCAGCGAGCACATCAACGATTCGCTGGAGCAGCAGAACGTGCAGGAGCCGGCGGCTGCCACCGCCGAGATGCAGCGCACCAACAGGTATGACGAGGAGACCGGCATCCTCGTGCTCACTGCTGAGCAGATCAGCGCCTTCGAGGAGCTGAAGCAGTACTACGGCGACTTCTTCGGTGAGCCGAGCACCGCGAACGGCCTGATCCCCAACGCGATCACCGATCCGCAGGACATCCACGACCTGACCGCCTTCTACGCCTGGACGGCGTGGGCAAGTGCCGCGGAGCGACCCGGACTGGACTACTCCTACACGAACAACTGGCCGGCCGAGCCCCGGGTCGACAATCACCCCACCGCGGACATCCTCGTATGGTCGGGGATCTCGCTGGTCGCTCTGCTGGCCGGCTTGGGCATCCTGTTCGCCGTCTACGGACGATGGAGCTCCAATCTGGGCTGGAAGGGCAATGACACCTCCAGCCTGAGGTTCCTTCAGCCCGGAGCGGTGGGGATCACCAAGGCCCAGCGATCCACCGCGTGGTTCTTCCTCGTGGTCGCCCTGCTGTTCCTGATCCAGGCCACAGTGGGAGCGTCCGTCGAGCACTACCGGGTGGAGATCCAGGGCTTCTTCGGCTTCGATCTCGCGCAGATCTTCCCGTTCAACCTCGCACGCACTTGGCACGTGCAACTCTCGCTGCTGTGGACCGCGGCCGCATTCCTCGCTGCCGCGATCTTCCTCGCCCCGATTATCGCCGGCCGCGAGCCGCGCGGGCAGCACCTGCTGTCGTACGGCCTGCTGGGCGCGCTTGCGCTTGTGGTCGTCGGCATGTTCGGCGGCACCGCGATCAGCATCTACGGTCCGGACTGGGCCGACGGCTCCCCGCTCTTCTCACAGCAGTGGGAGTACCTGGACCTGCCCCGCGTCTTCCAGGTGCTCCTGGTGGTCGGGCTGTTCCTGTGGTTCCTCATCATCGTCCGCGCCATTCGCTCGCGGCTGCGCACCGAGTCGAAGTTCAACATGCCGTGGCTGTTCGTCTATGCGGCGCTGGCGATCCCTGCGTTCTACGGCGTGGGTCTGCTGGCGACGAACGAGACGCACCTGACTGTCGCCGAGTTCTGGCGGTTCTGGGTGGTGCACCTGTGGGTCGAGGACTTCCTCGAGCTGTTCACCACGGTGATGGTGGCCTACCTCTTCGTGATGCTGGGTGTCGTGCGTCGCAAGATCGCGATCCAGATCATCTTCCTCGACGTCATCCTCTACTCGGCAGGTGGAGTCATCGGCACCATGCACCACCTGTACTTCTCGGGCACCCCGGTCGAGCACATGGCGCTCGGCGCAGTCTTCTCCGCCCTGGAGGTGATCCCGCTGACCTTCCTGACCATCGAGGCCTGGACGTTCCTGCAGCTGGGAGCGCGCCAAGAATCGCGCACCAGCGCACCATTCCCGCACCGCTGGGCGGTGATGTTCCTGGTCGCCGTCGGCTTCTGGAACTTCCTGGGCGCGGGAGTCTTCGGCTTCCTCGTGAACCTGCCCATCGTCTCCTACTACCAGATCGGCACCTCACTGACCGCGAACCACGCGCACGGCTCCATGATGGGCGTGTACGGGATGATGGCCGTCGGCCTGGCGCTGTTCGCGCTTCGATATATCATTCCACCGCAGAGGTGGCCCGAGAAGCTGGCCAGGCTGTCCTTCTGGTCGCTGAACATCGGGCTCGCGTGGATGATGTTCGCAACCTTGCTGCCGCTCGGCGTGCTGCAGCTGTGGGCTTCCGTCAACCAGGGCTACTTCGAAGCTCGCACACTGGGCTACCTCACCCAACCGGGAAATGCGGCCCTGGAGTGGATGCGCATGCCCGGCGACGTGCTGTTCCTCATCGGAGGCATCCTCCCGTTCGTGTACATCACCTGGCTGGGAGTGCGGCACGGCGTGAAGGCAACAGTCACCCGGATGGAACCGGAGACCCTGTTCGTCGAGGAGCACCCGGAAGCTCGTGAGGACCGCACCGGAGACGCTGATGCGCCCGCAGCAGGCTCCGCGACCGCTGCGGACACAGCGTCCAGCAGGTACGCCTCGGACCGGCGACAGGATGACGGGGAGGGGACAACATCATGAGCGCCATCGAGCTCACCGCATGGCTCTTCGGCGGCTACGCGGTGGCCCTCCTGCTGATCGCCTACTGCATCGACCTGCTCGCCAAGCGTGCTCACACCGCCAACGAAGGACTGCAGAACCGGGGATTCGTGTATCACGACGACCACGATGCCTGGCTGTGCCCTGAGGACCAGTGGCTGTGGCCGCAGTCGTTCGACCCCGAGAACCGGGTGATGCGGTATCGCGGCAGCCCCACGGTCTGCAACTCCTGTCCGGTCAAGGACAGCTGCACCTCCTCCGACGACGGTCGTGAGCTGGGCCGGATTGTCGATGCCTGGCCGGCGTCGGAATCCGCCCGGTTCCACCGCGGGATCGCGTGTGCCGTGTCCGTGCTCGCCGTAGTGTTCCCGGTGGTCGCCCTGTTCACGGTCGAGAACTGGACCAGCCAGGTGATGCTGCTGGTGGCTACCCTCGCGATCGCGGTCGCCGGGCTTCCGCTGTGGTCTCATCTGCGGCACACTCCCGTCGATCCGGAGGGCGTGCTGTTCAAATCGCTGGATGAGAACCTCGAGGACCGAGAACTGGCGATCGAGACCATCGAGCGCCGCCGCACCAGCTATGCCTCCGACCGGCGGCCTGCCGCGGACGTTGGTGTTCCCCTGGTGCTCGGGCAGACCCGATACGCCTCCGAACGAAGGGAAGCCGACGAGAATGCCTAGCCAAGTGATCATCGCGATCGTGGTGGTCGTCCTCCTGCTCGCACTGCTCATCGCCTCGCTGAAGGTGGTGCGCGAATACGAGCGGCTGGTCGTCTTCCGCCTCGGCCGTCTGCGCGGACCGCTCGGACCGGGCCTCGTGCTCATGCTGCCGTTCCTGGACCGCTCGGTGCGGGTCGACCAGCGTGTGGTCACGTTGACAATCCCGCCGCAGGAGGTCATCACCCGCGACAACGTCACCGCCCGCGTGAATGCCGTGGTGATGTTCAAAGTGGCCGACCCCGTGCGCTCGGTGATGGCGGTGGAGAATCACGCGGTTGCCACCTCCCAGTTCGCCCAGACCACCCTCCGGTCCGTGGTGGGGCGCGCCGACCTGGACACCCTCCTGGCCCACCGGGCAGATCTCAACGAGGACCTCTATCGATCGATCGCCCAGCAGGCCGTGCCATGGGGCGTGGATGTCGCCGTCGTCGAGATCAAGGACGTGGAGATCCCTGAGATGATGCAACGGGCGATGGCCCGCCAAGCCGAGGCCGAGCGTGAGCGCCGGGCCAAGGTGATCAGCGCCCACGGTGAGCTCGAGGCATCGGAGGAGCTGCGCGACGCGGCGAAGACACTCAGTGAGGCACCTGCATCCTTGCAGCTGCGCTACCTGCAGACCCTGCTCGAGCTCGGCGCCGATCAGAACTCCACCGTGGTCTTCCCGTTGCCGATGGACATCATCGGGCCCTTGATGGGTGCCTTGGATCAGTTCGCACCCGGCAACGGCGGTCGCCGTGAGCCCGAACCCACCGGGACCTCAACCGAGTCGCACGGTCTGGCCGTTGTCGACGACTCCGCAGAAGGGCGATCACGATGAAGGACACTGAACCCGCTCACGGACCGGGACCCGGCTCCGCGGCCGACACCGATCTCGTCTACGACGACACTCCCGCACCTCCCGGTCGACGGGTGCGTCTGGAACCCACCCCTCCCGGCTTCTGGCGGTTGCTGCTCGGCAGTGTCCTGGCGCTGCTCGCACCCTTCTTCGGCATCCTCATCGGCAGCACCCTGGGCGCTCCCGACAGCGACAGCAGGATGGATCCTCTGTACTGGGGCTTCTTCATCGGCGGGCTCATCGGCGTCCTGGGTCTGGTCGCAGCAAGCCTCGGCGGCAGGGCACTGATCCGACACTCGCGGGCGAGGAACCGGGAGGACGAGCCATGAGCAGCCCCCACACGCAGCTGCCGGCGGTGACCGCGCAGGCTTCGCATCTCGTCGATCCGACGCTCGTACCCCACCGCTTCCGGTCGAACAGGGCCGCGGACCGGTTGATGCGCCGGATCCTCGGGGTCCGGAGCCTCGACCTGAGATCCGGCGAGGGGGCCCACCGAACCTTCCGGATCTCGGTCGTCATCTCGGCTCTCCGATGCCTCATCACGTACGTCGCGATCCCGGTCCTCGTCCCGATCCTGAGCCTGGCCGGCTGGGTCGCCGCTCCTGTCGGCATCGCGCTATGTGCGATCGCAGCGATCAACGGCGTGATCAGCCTGCGACGCTTCTGGCGCGCCGATCACTCGCACCGATGGACGTACACGGCATTCATCGGCGCAGTGTTCACAATCCTGACCGTCTCGACCATCACCGAACTCGGCAGACTGGGAGTGACACCATGAGCACCACGCACAACCCGAGAACGGCCGGCACCAGCCCCGATCCGAATCGGCCCGTGCCGCTGGCGCGCGGGGAGGATCCGACCGGTACCGCGACATCGGCGGACGACTGGACCCCCGTTGACGACTGGATACCCGACGACCGGCCACCCAGTGCGGCCGAGAACAACTTCACGAGCTTCGCCCTGTTCGGATTCCTCGTCCTCTTCGGGGTCGGCTGCTTCATCCTCTTCTGAACAACGCCGCACCGGCGAGAGGCGAGCCCTGTGCCACGAGCGGGCGTCTCACCGAACCACTTGTGCGGTGACTTCCACCGAATCAAGATCGTCAGCCACGCCCCGTCTGCAGACGGCCATCCATTCATACTGTTGCGCAAGAAGGAACCGTGGCATCGCGCCGATCGGCATTCCCAGCTTTCACAGCGACATCGGCGTCCCTGATGATGAGTCAGCCGTGGTTCGCGTTGGCTACGAACGCCGCGGACGTGACCTTCATCACCAACGGGCCGTGGAAAACGTTCGATCTGGTCGTCGGCATCACCTGAAGCCACCCAACGAAGTTGCGAAATGCCGCCACCCGAAGCGTCTTGGAAAACAACAGCTTTGTGAGACATCAAATCCGTGGTCCTATGAAGCATGCCTTCCGCGCCGTTGTGCTCTCGCGTTCGCCTCGGAAAGTCGTCTCACTGGAAACCGTCTCGGTGCCGTGCTTTCTAGGGGTTTGTGAGTCATGCTTGAGAGATGAGGTTGTTGGGATACACGCGGGTGAGCACCGCCGGTCAAGACGCGCAGTTGCAAGTGGACGCGCTGGTCGGTGCCGGAGTGCAGAAGCGAGATGTGTTCTCCGATGTGACCTCGGGCAGCAGGACCGCAGCGGAGCGTCCCGGCATGAAGCGCCTCCTCGACTACGCCCAGGACGGTGACACCGTGGTGGTGTGGCGGATCGACCGGCTCGGTCGGTCCCTGATCGATGTCCTCAACACCGTCAACCTGCTGCGCGAGCGAGGGGTGAAGATCCGGTCGATCTCGGACAGCATCGATCCGGAGACCTCGTCGGGCAGGATGATGCTCGGGATGCTCGCCACCCTGGCCGAGTACGAGCGCGAGCTGATCACCGAAAGAGTCAATGCCGGTATCGCCGCGGCGAAGCAGAACGGCACCCGTTTCGGTCGACCTCCGGTCGACCCGGACGTGATCGCGGAGAAACTCGTGATCGCCGAAGACGCTCGTGCGAAAGGACGGACCGCCGAAGCCGCCGCCCGCTTGGTCGGCTGGTCCCGCGCGACGCTCTATCGCCACCAGCAGGCCGCCCGCATTCGTGACGCGGTGTCCGAACAGGTGTGAGATGGACGGGCTGGACCGGTGGAGGATCCTTCGACTGCACGTCGAGGACGACATCCCGCTGACAGCCCTGGCCAGGGAGACCGGCACCGCCCTGCGCACCCTGGAACGCTGGCACCACCTCTACAAGTCCGGTGGTATCGCCGCCCTCGAACCACAGCGTCGGACAGACGCCGGCACCCGGCGTACACCGACCGAACTCGTCGCATTCGTCGAGCGCCTCGCGCTGACCCGCCCCCGTCCGAGCATCGCCGCGCTGCACCGGCTCACGGTCGCCGAAGCTGAACGCTTGGACCATCCAGCCCCGAGTTACGCGACAGTGCGCAACATCGTCGGCGCGCTGGATCCAGCGCTGGTGACACTCGCGCTGGACGGGCCGACTGCCTACCGCGATCGCCACGAACTCGTGTTCCGTCACCGCGCCGAGCGACCGAACGCGACCTGGCAGGCCGACCACACCGAACTCGACATCCTCATCACCGGCGCGAACAGCACACCGGAGCGGCCCTGGTTGACCACCGTGATCGACGACTACTCCCGCGCGATCTGCGGGTACATGGTCTTCACCGGCGCTCCCTCGGCGATGAACACGGCACTGGCGCTGCGGCAGGCGATCTGGCGCAAGGAAGAGCCCGCGTGGGCGATGTGCGGCATCCCCGATGTCCTCCACATCGACCACGGCAGCGACTTCACCAGCCACCATCTCGAATACACCGCCGCCGCCCTGAAGATCCGGATGATCTTCTCCACCATCGGCCGCCCGCAGGGCCGGGGGAAGATCGAACGCTTCTTCGGCACACTGAACACCGAGCTCCTCTCCACCCTGCCCGGCTACCTCGCAGCCGGGACGAAGCCGAAACCATCGCTGGATCTTGCTGCTCTTGATCAGGCGATCGGCGGGTTCATCACGGTATACAACGAGCGAACCCATCGAGAGATCGGGACGAGCCCGAAAACGGCCTGGATCGCAGACGGGTGGCTGCCGCGCATGCCCGAGACTCTCGACGAACTCGACGGACTGCTGCTGACGGTGCCCAAACATCGCACGGTCCAGCGCGACGGCATCCACTTCCAAGGCCAGCGCTACCTCTCACCGACCCTGGCGCCGTTCGTCGGCCACCCGGTCACGATCCGCTACGACCCGCGCGATGTCTCCGAGATCCGCGTCTACGACCACGACACCTTCGTCTGCGTCGCCATCGACGAAGCGCACCCGAACCAGCGGCTGAGCCTGCGCGAGATCGAGACCGCACGCCGGGCCCGCCGCCGGCAACTGCGCAAGGACCTCAACGACCGCATCCCCCGCATCGCCGACCGCGAGAAACCCCGCACCACCGCACCTGCCATCCGGCGGTCGAAGCTGCGCACCTACGAAGAGGATGAATGATGACCAAGGACTTCATCGTCACCAAGGAACACCGCCGCTTCATCGAATTCGCCACCGCCGTGCGCAAAGAACACACGATCGGCATCTGTCACGGCGACGCCGGAGTCGGCAAGACCCTATCGGCCCGCCGCTACGCCCACTGGGACACTCTGGAGCCCTTCATTACCGAATGGGGTCCCCGCACCGACGACGACGCAAAACACTACGCCGCCGCCAATCGCACCCGCACCGTGTTCTACACCCCGGAGGTCCTGCCTCGGCACAGACAACTCATGCGCGAGATCGAGCACTTCCAAATCAGGCTCGGGAGCTGCGTCGACGAACACCAGCGCAGTATCGGCAAAGTCACCGGCGCCCACGTTGGCGACATCACCAGGTGGGTCGAGCTGCTGATCATCGACGAGGCCGAGCGCCTGACCCCGACCGCGCTCGAACTGCTCCGCGATCACCACGACCGCCACCAGTTGGCGATCATCCTGATCGGCATGCCCGGCATTGACCAGCGCTTCCGTCACTACCCCCAGCTGTACTCCCGACTCGGGTTCTCACACCGCTACCGGGCACTGGGCCGCGAGGAACTGCTGTTCGTCCTCGACCGACACTGGAAACGCCTCGGGCGCACCCTCGACCCCGATGACTTCACCGACGCACAAGCCATCGCCGCGATCGAGCGCATCACGCGCGGCAACTTCCGGCTTCTCGAACGCCTCTTCCCTCAAATCACACGGGTGCTCAAAATCAACCAACTCGAGACCATCACCGACGACGTCATCGAAGCGGCCGCCAGCATCCTCGTCATCGGCAACTAACGCCACCAAGCGATCACAGAAAACCGCCAACTAGCGATCAGATCCACACAAAGGAAGAATCGGCGAAATCACGGTCGAGTGTGAAGTTCGGCGTTGCGCGTGCTCGAACGAGTTGAGGTTGTCTCATCTAACGAACGATTCCTGAGGGGGCTGGAATGCTGTTGAGCGGCGAGCGTTTCTGGCAGTGGGCGACGCGCGTCCTCGACGTGGATGGGGTACTCACCCACCGGTAGGCAATTGTGTTCTCGCGTGCCGATCTAACCGGAATAATTTAGTTCACTTGACATGTGTATGAGTGCACCTAGACTAATATGCATGCGGCCCATCAGTTTGACGATTCGGAGCCGCCCTACAAAGGCGTTGAATCATATTTTGTGCGACCAGGGGTCACTGGGGCGCAGTAAAGGCCTAGCACTTCAAAGAAAGGTGTCGACAAGCCATGGCAAAGCTAGACATTACAAAGCAAATTCATCGGATTGACGAATTTATCGCTAAACTCAGCGATCCGCTGCACCGGCAGATAATGGAGAATTACCGCCGTCACACCATCCTCGAGATCACGGGCAACACAGACGAGATCTTAATGGATGAGTTGACCGTTAGTGAGCCGGTTTACCTTATCGATATCGAAGGCAAGAGCTTAACCCTCAAAGGAAAGGCTGCTGTTGCGGACTTCTATAGTTCGCTTGAAGACAGCGAGGCCACAGTTATTGTGGTTGAGGGCCAGAAGCTTGCAGTGTCCGATTGGGGTTTCGCCTCACAGGCGGTCTATAAGACCTTCATGAAGGGCTCTGAGGTGCTCCCAAAGTATGGGGCTGATCCGGATAAATTGTACATTCGAGAGAAGTTGATCTCGGTTATCTGGCATTATACGAGTGACGTTAAGCTTCTTGGGGAGCATATCTTCGAACACAGCGAGTCCACGCGTATTACAGAAGTTCCAGAAGAAGAATTCATCACTCTTCAGGAAGCTCGGGAGAAGCTTCTTCCGCTTCTGAGACCGCTGCCAGCGTTTGAACCGACACCGGCGGTGTAGCCTCGTTCCCCTGTTGATCCTGAGAAGGTCGCGGTCAGCCTGACAGTGGGAGTCTCCGGTCCTACGCGCTTACCGATGAAGCCTGCTCTTGAAGGCTGTAATCGTTCGCGACCTTCATGAGCGTCAGCCCATAGCGCGCGGAATGAAGCGTCGTCTACGTCGTCCTTGCGTCGATGAGGAGGAGACGGCAACGCGCTGGGATCCGGAGGCAGAGGTTTCGGCAAGTCCCTCTGTCAAATCCTACCGCCGAGGGCTTGACGCTTCCCGATTTCGGTGCCGAACCGCTCTGTACATCAGTAGAAGAAAGCGATAATCAGTGCCTCAATACTTCCTCCCCGGCATGCCAAAGGCCCTGGGTTACCCACGAGCGGCCACCCCGGGAATTCTCATCTCGGCCGCTAGAACCTACCGCCATCGCACTGCAGTTGTCGACGGGGAGGAACAGCTCAGTTACCAGGAGCTGCACGATAATGCGAAGGCAACTGCGGCAACATTGAGGGCCGCAGGCATCGGTAGAGACAGCGTGGTGGGACTCCACCTACCGAACGGGCTCCACTTCCTTACTGCCTACTACGGTGCTTTGCTGACCGGGGCGGCGGTCACCCTCGTCAATCCTCTGCTCCCGAAGCGCTCACTGGTCCGCCAGCTGCGAGGCATTGGGGTGGACGCAGTGATCACACATCCGGCGCACATGTCCACGATCGTCGCCGCTGAAACGGAATTGGCGCTCTCGCTCGTCATCGTCGTCCCTGACTCGTGGGCAGCAAAGGCTGACGATGATCAATTGCGGCGAGCGGCTGAACTGACGAGGCGCGCTCCGTACAGGTCTTTGGCCGATGTCCTAGCAGAGCCGGCGCCGGACTTCATACCGACTGTCCCGGACGCGGACCAGGTTGCTCATTACGCATTCACCGGAGGAACCACGGGGGAGTCGAAGGCGGTACGCGTCCTCCACAAGAACCTCATCGCGAACATAACTCAGATGACTGCCTGGCGGCTGAACTCTATCGTCAAACGCAACGTCGACGGAGTCCTCTGCCTGGAACCCATCGAGCAACTCGGGCCGCCTTACGTGCAGTCCGGCAGGTCGTCGGCGCTCCAGGTGTCACCTCTGTTCCACGCGCAGGGACTGACCAACATGGGCATGTTCGTTCTCGGGGGCATCACAATCGTGCTCTCCGGGCGGTTCAGTCCGGAGTCCTTCGTTGAGCTGGCGAAGCGGTGGGGAGTGGTCTATTGCTCCGGAAATCCGCCGATGTATCTGGCGTTGGCCGCGCATTGTGCCAAGACTGGCGAAACGATGCCGAGTATCCGAATGGCAGTCTCCGGTGCCGCCCCGCTGGATTCGACAGCGGTCGACCGGATTGGGAAGGCGATGCCCAACGCCGTCATCGGTGAAGGCTATGGCTTGACGGAGGCGACGTGCATGGTGTGCTCGACCCCCTTTCAGCGAGGGAGTGATCCGAAGGTGGGTTCCGTAGGCGTACCGGTCCCGGACACCGAGGTTGAGATCCGCGCGCTCGATGGGAAAACCATCCTGCAAGACGGAGAAGAGGGCGAGCTCTGGGTGAGAGGCCCGCAGGTCACTGACGGCTACAGCAACGCCGCGGAGCAGACAGCCGCCCAGTTCGTCGACGGCTGGTTGTGTACCGGGGATATTGCCTCGAGAAGTCCCGACGGATACGTCCGGATCCACGACCGGGCCAAGGACATGCTCATCTACAAGGGCTACAACGTCTACCCCCGAGAGCTTGAAGGCATTGCCGCAGCCCATCCCGGTGTTGCACAGGTCGCGGTCGTCGGTCGCGCATTCGGCGATGCCGGTGAGGTCCCGGTTGCATTCGTAGTCCTCCGTGCAGGTGCGGCGCTCTCGTCAGATGCCCTCATCGATTGGGTCGCTGATCAGGTCCTGCCCTATCAGAAAATCCGAGAAGTGCACTTTGTTGATGAGTTGCCGACCTCAGCGGCTGGAAAAATCCTCAAAACAGACCTCCGCAGTAGGCTCGATGACCAGGGCCTGACCTTGTGCTGACGGATCACTTCGACGCGGGGCAGGCGACGACCGATGCGGCCTGTGGCACGAGTGACTGCGAAAGGTGAATGGCAGATGAAGGCGAATGGCGAGAGTGCTCGTGAGAAATTGATCGTCGCAGGGAGACGACTCTTCGCTGAAAAAGGAATTGACGCTGTCAGCCTGCGGGAGATTGTGCGCGAAGCCAATGTTAAGCATGCGACTGCGATTCAGTATCACTTCGGTGATCGAGATGGCCTCATCGCTGCGATATCGGATGAGAGGGCTGCCCACGTCAATACACGCCGAGAGGCTATGCTCGACAGCCTCGAAGCGGATCTTGGTGCGGCCGATGTCCGAGATATTGCTGCGGCCCTCGTCCGACCCCTTGCAAGCGAACTCGAAACCACCGAAGGAAGGTATTTCCTCCGGATCTACGCTCAGCGAATCCAGCGATTTCCGCAGCGTTTTCCCAGCGTTGGACCGGGCTACATGCGATGGCGGCGGCATGCGGAGAGTTTCCTCGCGCCAGGCGCTGCTGGCCTGCATCCCCGCTACTCTGCCATCGCATTCCCCGCGGTCGAGTTAGCACGACGGGCAGCCGAACCCCAAGACGACGACAACCGACTCTTCGTCAGTCGATTGATCGACGTGGTCGCAGCGATCATCGCAGCTCCGCTATCCGATGAAACGAAGCGCCTCTGTCCTGAGGCGAACTCTGGACCTCGTTCGCGACGAACCGAACGCCACTCGCCCGACGCCTTGTATTCGGAGTCCGGCGATCCCACCCGATAGGACCAACATGAACACAGAATTGAACAACCGTTCGCGCCTTTTCATTGGCGGCGAGTGGACCGAACCGCACACCGATACGAAGATCGAGGTTACAGAGGCGTCGACCGAGCTCGTAATCGGATGCGCGCCTTTGGCGCATTGCGCCGACATCGATGCGGCTGTGGGAGCCGCTCGAGCGGCGCTGGCCGGCCCGTGGAAAAGGCTGACTCCGACACACCGGGCTGATCTGCTCGACAGGTTTGCAGCCGCCCTGACTGCTCGTGCTGAATCGACTGCAGAACTGGTGAGCCGAGAGAACGGGATGCCGATTTCTCTCTCATCCACCGTCAACGGCTATGGGGCCGCTCGGATGCTCTCGTATTACGCCGATTTGATCCGTGACAGCGAGGTCGGCGAAGTCCGTCGGGCCTCGCGCGGGGGACGAACCATTGTCCGCCGCGAGCCGGTAGGCGTCGTCGCGGCGATCACTCCGTGGAATTACCCACACCCGCTCGCTGGAATGAAGATCGCTCCGGCACTGGCTGCAGGCTGCACGGTAGTCCTCAAGCCGGCTCCGGAGACCGCGCTAGATGCCTTCATTTTCGCCGATGCCGCGCTCGAGGCGGGACTACCGCCGGGTGTCCTCAACGTACTTCCTGCCGATCGTGAAGAGTCCGCCTATCTGGTCCAGCATCCCGGAGTGGACAAGGTTGCCTTTACCGGGTCGACCCGGGCTGGCCGTGAGATCGGGGAGGTGTGCGGTCGCCTGCTCCGCCCGGTCACCCTTGAGCTCGGAGGGAAGTCTGCTGCCATCGTCGCGGAGGATGCGGATCTCGACGCATTCGCCCGCAACCTGCTGGGTGTGTCGCTGGCGAACAATGGGCAGACCTGCCACGCGAGCACGCGGATTCTGGCTCCGCGGTCGCGCTACGACCAGGTGGTGGAAGCAGTGACCGAAACCGTTCGCAGCTACAAGCTCGGCGACCCCCTGGACCCGAATACCCAGATTGGTCCGCTGGTGAATGCGGGCGCCCAATCTCGGGTACTCACTTTTATCGAATCCGGACTCTCAGCGGGGTATTCGGCGACTACGGGCGGTGGAACCCCTAACGACCTCCCTGCCGGGTGGTTTGTTGAGCCTACTGTGTTCGTTGGTGTCGACAACTCCGCAGAGATCGCGCAGGAGGAGATTTTCGGTCCAGTTCTTACTATCACGCCTTATGCGGATACCGAGGACGCCATCCAGATCGCCAACGACTCGAAATATGGCCTTGGGGGTACGGTCTGGACGGCTGATGAGGACTACGGTCGCGAAGTCGCCCAACGCATCGAGACCGGGAGCATAGGCGTAAACCACTACGCGCTCGACGTCACAGCGCCCTTCGGTGGCGTCAAGGCCTCAGGACTCGGACGCGAGCTCGGTCCTGAGGGAATCGAACCCTATTTCAACAGGAAGTCGATTTTCTTCGCTTGATCAGGACTGCAAGGGAGACTGTCGGGCGAGTGGCGTTCGGTTCGTCGCGAACGAGGTCCAGAGTTCGCCTCAGAACAGAGGCGCTTCGTTTCATCGGATAGCGGAGCCCGTCGTGCTAACTCGACCGCGGTGAATGCGATGGCAGAGTAGCGGGGATGCAGGCCAGCAGCGCCTGGCGCGAGGAAACTCTCCGCATGCCGCCGCCATCGCATGTAGCCCGTTCCAACGCTGGGAAAACGCTGCGGAAATCGCTGGATTCGCTGACCGCAGCAACGGCTCCAGGGGGGCGGACGCTCAAACAAATAGTGCACTTGACACATGATTGAGTGAGGTAGGACTATGTTGTTCTATGCCCACCTCGGCGGGTGCTCCTTCCGCGACAAGCGATTGGCGGGACGGAGAGTCATCCCTGCCGACATCTCGCTGCCTCGCCGCTTAATCCACTCGAAACCGTACCGCTAGGTAGGCGGCA
This sequence comes from Brevibacterium daeguense, assembly GCF_021729135.1. Lineage (GTDB taxonomy): Bacteria > Actinomycetota > Actinomycetes > Actinomycetales > Brevibacteriaceae > Brevibacterium > Brevibacterium daeguense. The sequence goes on along the minus strand of NZ_JAJTWW010000005.1, from coordinate 38,956 downwards.
GTCATCCAACAAAGGAGTTGCCATCATGCGATGCACTGTTCTGATTTACCCCAACTAGGTTCTTCGGCGTTGGCATCCTGCTCGTGGCGATGGGTGCTGCTCCGACGAAATATCACGATCAATAGGAGAAGGCATGAAGTACAGAGTCGGTATTGACATCGGTGGCACGTTCACTGACTGCGTGGCCATTGATACGAACGGCAGAGTCACTATTGGGAAGTCGCCGTCGACGCCGCCCAATTTCGAGGTTGGGTTCATGAACGCGATTGAAGCGGTCGCGAACAACCTGGGCACATCGCTCGAGGAGTTCCTCCCCTCCATCGATTCGTTGCTTCACGGGTGCACGGTGGGCACAAATGCACTGGTTGAAGGGCGCACAGCAAAAGTCGGACTGATCACCTCGGCGGGACATGCTGACTCCATCTTCATCATGCGAGGCGGCGGTCGGCTGGCCAACCAGACGCCCGACTATATTGCCCATGTCTCCATGCATGAGAAGCCGGCGCCCTTGGTTCCGCGGTCGCTGGTTCGGGAGATCGGCGAAAGGGTGACCCGAGACGGCTCTGTTCTGGCGAAAGTGGATGAGGCCGAGGTCAGGGCCGCTGTTCAGAGCTTGCTCGACAGTGGAGTGGAGGCATTCGCCGTGTCGCTGCTGTGGTCGGTGAGCAATGATGCCCACGAGCGGGAAGTCGGGCGGATTATCGCGGAGATGGCACCGCGCGCGTTCGTGTCTCTGGGGTCGGCCATGGTCAACCGGATCGGCGAGTACGAACGCACTGTTGCCACTGTGGTGAACTCGCTGATTGGACCGGAGATGACGTCGTATCTGTCCCGGATGCACGACGCATTGGCCGGCTCCGGATTCACTCGCGAGTTGGGCATCATGACGTGCTCGGGTGGACTGGTGAGCTCGACTCTTGCGCAGGAGCATCCTATTCTCACGATCGGTTCTGGGCCGGTAGCGGGAGTGGTCGGTTCGCAGACCCTTGCACGGATCGGAGATGTCAACGAGCGTGAGCGCGAGGGGGACAAAGCGCTCAACACCATCACAACCGATATGGGTGGCACGACTCTCGATGTCGGGATCCTCTCGCGGGGAATTCCGAGTACACGCTCGACGACTTGGTTTGGGCAGTACGCGTACTATGTGCCCTCAATCGACGTCAGATCCGTGGGCGCTGGTGGGGGTTCGATCATCCACTACCACGAAAGCTCGGGAACAATTCGGGTAGGACCCGAGAGTGCGGGTGCAAATCCCGGGCCGGCGGCGTTCGGCAGGGGCGGCACGCGGCCGACGATCACCGATGCGGACCTCGTCCTCGGCTACCTGAACCCGGAGTATTTCCTCAAGGGCGGCATTCCACTCGATCTCGCCGCCGCGCGCACAGCGCTGGAGACCGTCGGCAAGCCGCTCGGTATGACAGCCGAGGAGGTCGCTGCGGCTGCTGGACGCCTCGTCGACAGCCATATGGCCGATGAGATCCGCCTGCTGAGCATCCACGAGGGCCATGACCCCCGCGACTTCACGATGTTCGCCTACGGCGGCAATGGCGCCGTCCATGCACCGGCATTCGCACGAGAGCTCGGTGTCCGAAATGTCGTGATTCCGCTCGGCGACCTGGCAGCAGGATTCTCAGCGCTGGGAGTCGCCTCGTCGGACTTCCTAGTCGTTGAGGAGGCAAGCGTGATGACGCAGCACCCGTTCGACCTCGAAAAGCTCAACTCCACCTGGAGCAGGCTGGAATCTAGCGCATTGGAGCGGATGGTCGCGCAGGGAGTCAATGCGTCTGAGGTGCAGTTCGAACGAATTGCAGAGATGCGATACTCCCAGCAGGTCCACGAGGTCCCCGTGGCCGCACCCCTTGGCGAATACACCCAATCGACCGCCGATGAACTGGTCGTTGAGTTCGAGCAGGAGTACGCGCGGGTGTTCGGTGAAACCAGCGTGATGGCAAACGCCGGCCACCAGGTCAGCACACTTGTGGTCAAGGCCGTCGCACCGACGGGAACGGCCGGAGTGCTGCGCGAATCCGAGAACGGTACTGGGCACCCACCACTCAAGGGAGAACGCGGGGTGATTTGGTACGAAGAGGGGCTGGAACGCAGGCCGACCCCCATTTACCACGGAGAGGACTTCCTGCGCGGAATGCGAATCATCGGTCCCGCCATCGTCGAATACCCCGACACCACGCTCGTTGTCCGCGCCGACCAAACGGCGCGCATCACACCCACCGGCTCCATCATGGTCGAAATCACCGCAGAGGAGAGCAACTAATGACTGAGCTCGCAAGTCACGCTGCCCCAACCCAGGCATCCGAAGCTGCACCGAAACCAGAGATCGTCTGGGACGGTTCGTTTCACAGCTACCGGCCTACCGACGACTGGCGATCGAAGGTGTCGCCCACCGTGAGGTTCTTCGAACCCGACTCGATGGACGTGGATCCGGTGGTCTTGGAGGTTCTGCGCTATCGGATGTGGACAATCAACGTGGCCCACGGAACGACGATCCAGCGCATTTCCGGATCGCCCATCCTCCAGATCCTCGATTTCAACATGTGCATTCTCACCGGCGACGGCGAGATCGTCATGAACGCTCCGTACTTCCAGCACCTCAACTCTGGTGCGCCGTACATCGTCAAGTACATTCTCGAGAACTTCGGCGGAGAACCCGGCATCAAGGACGGAGACATCTTCCTATGCAACGATCCGTGGATCGGTGCCGTTCATCAGATGGACGTCTTTATCGGGATGCCCGTGTTCGTCGACGGCAAGATCGTCGCGTGGGTGACCAACGCTGCCCATCAGGCTGACCTGGGCGGCACTGCCCCCGGCGGCTTCCCACAGAATGCGCCCGACGTATTCCATGACCCGACCGTCTTCACGCCCGTCAAGATCGTTGAAGCAGGGACGCTCCGGAAGGACATCGAGGCGGCCTACCTGAGGCAGTCTCGCGCCCCCTCGATGGTGGCCATCGATCTGCGCGGCCAGATCGCGGGCGTTGAGTTCGCCCGAAGTGAGATACTGCGCGCCTGTGAGCAATTCGGAGCGGCAACCGTTCGTTCGACGATGGCGCGGATTCTCGACAGTGCTCAGCAGGACTTTGCAGAACTCCTGAAGACAATCCCGGACGGCACGTGGACGCAGGTCCGGTATTTCGATGAGAACCTCCCGGGCGACCGCCGTACACATCGGATGCAGGTCAACTTCCATAAGGAAGGTGACCGATTGCGGATCGATAATCACGGAACCGATGCGCAGGTCGACGGTCCCATCGGCTTCACCTTCGCCTGCTTCAAAGGCGCGGTGCTCGGCGGGATCACTCTTTCCACACTGTACGAGCAGTTGTTCGCCGCCGGCGGCGCGGACAGACAGATTGACTGGGATGTCCAACCCGGCCTGCTCAACTGCGTCGATTGGCCAGCCGCGGTCAGCGCGGGATCATCTCAACAGCTCGGCTCGATCGACCTAGCATTCGAAACGATGTCCAAGATGCTCACGTCCATCCCTGGAAGAGAGGACGACGTGCAGGCTCAGAGCGGATCGTCCAATGTTCTCGTCTTCTTCGGAGCTACCGAGACGGTGTCGCCTTCCTTGCCGAGCGCCGATGCCTTAGGAACGGGTGCGGGAGCACACCTCGATCGCGACGGAATCGACACTGCTGGATCCTCGCACTCCCCGCTGTCTCTCTATCCCTCAACAGAGGAAACAGAGATGTCCTATCCAATCCTGTACCTATACCGGCAGCAGCAGATCGACAGCGGCGGTGCCGGGGAGTTCCGTGGTGGGGTCGGGAACCGATTCGCCCTCGCATCGTATGACGTCGACACTCTCGGTCTCATGACCGCCGGTTCCGCGCAGTCGGCGACCACTCATTCTGCTCCCGGTCTCTTCGGCGGCTACCCATCCCCGACCAACGAAACCCGTGTACTGCGGGGTGCGAATGCTCGACTGCTATACGAACGCGGTCGGGTACCGGTTCGCCCCGACGACTTCGACCCGAGCTCTCAGCAGAGGTTGGGGAGCAAGACCGAGGCGCTGCCGTTTAAGGAGGAAGACGTCGTCCTCGTTCGGGTCCCCGGTGGTGGAGGTGTCGGTGATCCCCTCAACCGTGATCCACAACGAGTCGCCGAAGACGTTGTCGACGGGTTGGTGTCGGTCCAAGCGGCGACCGACGTCTACGGCGTTGTGCTCGGGGAGGATCAGACAGTCGATCTCCAAGCGACCCAGTCCCTCCGCGACGAGTACAAGCGTCAGCGACGGGACTGGACGCCAGTGGCAGAGATCTGGCCCGAAGGGGAATCCGAGACGACGGGTGCCATCGGCGAACCCGCCTTCAGCATCCACCCGCGCATCATGTCAGTCGACGCAGGATCGGAGCGAATTCTCCAATGCACCTGTGGGCATCGGCTCGCTGCTGGCACGGCGAACTACAAGTACGGGCTGCTAGTCGACGAACAACCGGTCACTGCCATCCCACTGGTCGAAGATCCGACCGAATTTATTGATGAACCGATGGCTTTCCGACGCTACTGCTGCCCCGGATGCCTCACAATGCTCGTCACCGAGATTGCGCGGAAGGCTGACGATCCACTGCCTGATGTGGCACTTGGGTGAACGATGCCCTTGATAGGCAGCGCCTCGCACGCGCGGCACTGCTGGAATCACCGAAGATGCACGATCAGAAAGGAATCTAAGCGGCCCCCCGGACGCTGGTCACCCTGCCGATCGGGAAGGCGGGTTCTTGAATCCCACCGTGGGTGACCAGTTGGAGACTCGGCAGCGTGGCCATTTCCACCACCATCTCTAATGGAGGTGGCCAGACGGCGGGACTAGCACGGCGGTAAACGCAAAAACACGGGGGCGATCACGATGTGATTGCCCCCGTGCTGTCGTCCCGGATCCCTCCTAGTCTGAGGTACGCCAAGCGACCACACGGGCTCCATGATCCGTGGCCCATCACTTTGGTGCACTCGGGAACGACTGATGACCTGGACTGGAGCCCAGCCCGAGCCGTTCGCCTGAAGGGGGCTTAGGTTGTGGCCGTGCTGTGCCGCTGCTCGAGACGCTATCAGGCCGGCGAGGCGGCAACTGATGATGTTTCGGCGTCGATGACGGTACGGGCTCTGAGCGCCCTCATGAGTGGGGAGGTGGTTGATGATGCTAACACTAAGGTGGGTTACGAGCAGGTAGTTGTGTTGAGTCAGTGAGCCCGTGAGAGGCAGAGAACGCGATCTACTGAAGTAGTGCAATTGACGGCAAAGATAGTTCGAATAGACTATCGGAGGGCGTGAGAACCAACGGCAACCGGCGAGGGTGCATTGCCGAGGGGAAGTTCCTGAGACTATCGGTGATGGATTTACCGCCTCCCGCGTTCTCTCCCCCAGTCAATAGACACGATGAGGAGTTTGAAAATGGGTTCACGTTTTGATGGGAAAGTCGTGGTTGTTACCGGCGCTGCGAGTGGCATCGGCATGGGCATCGCGGGGCAGTTCGCGGCCGAGGGAGCATCTGTTGTCCTGGCGGACATCGATGACATCAATGGTGAAGAAGCTGCGAAGTCGATCCGGTCCGCGGGCGGGAGCGCGATCTTCGCTCGCCATGACGTGATGAGCGAAGACTCCTGGATAGCGACCATTGCTACCACTAAGTCGGAATTCGGCGGCATCAATATCCTGGTCAACAACGCTGGCGGCAATCGACCAAGCAGACTGGTGGACATGAGCTTTGAGGACTGGAGGTTTCAGCTCACGCTCAACCTTGACGGAGCATTTCTAGGCATGAAGTACGTGACCCCGGTAATTACCGAGAGCGGTGGTGGCAGCATCGTCAACGTCTCCTCCGAAGCGGGAATGAACCCTTGGGTAGACAGCGCCGCATATTGTGCTGCCAAAGCGGGCCTGAAGATGCTCACCAAAGTAGCGGCGCTCGAAAACGCCTACGACAAGAACAATGTGCGGGTCAATTCCATTCATCCTGGAATAATTCAGACACCAGCATGGGGTTCGTTAAGTTCGTTGACCGATGATGAAGAAGGCCAGACTGACGTCGACAAGTTCGCGAATTTGGTGGCCCCTGTCAAATATGCGGGAAAGCCGATCGACATCGCGAACGGGGTGCTATTCCTGGCCCACGACGACAACCGATACATCACCGGAGCGGAACTGCTCATTGACGGTGGCCAGGCAATCGCGCCTCCCAACGCCATGACCCTCTGACGTCAGCCCCCGATACCACTGCCGACAGCCCACACCGGTAACCGAAGGAATCAATCATGCCTGCAAAGCTCGATGAGAAGGTAGTACTTATTTCCGGGGCCGGCGGAACCAAGGGGTTGGCTTTGACGCAACTCCTCGTCAGCGCAGGCGCCAAGGTATACGTCACTGATGTGGACGTGTCCAAGGTGGATCAGGTAGCGCAGCACACGGAACATCCCGAAAACGTGACGCACCTGAAGCTGGATGTCGGAGAGGAGGGCGACTGGGCCGACGTCGTCAATCGCATTGAGGAGTCCGAAGGCGGAATCGATGTCTTGATTAACAGCGCGCGCCAATTTGGCGTCGGCAAAGTTGAGGACCTCACAATCGAAGACTGGCGTCGCTGTACCGCCGCCAACCTCGACGGCACCTTCTTAGGAGCCAAGACTGTACTGCCGCTGATGGTCAAGGGTGGAAGAGGTGGCTCCATCATCAACGTGATATCGATGGCATCGCTCCATCCCACCGACAACACCCCAAATTACAGCGCGTGCAACGCGGCGGCCATGAATCTTCTGAAGACGATTGCGATTCAGTACGCCGAGCACGGAGTCCGGGCGAACGCGGTGATTGCCGGATTTTCTGCCAATTCTCCCCTAGACGACACGCATGAGTTGGCAAAGCGGGTAGTTCCGTTGGGAAGGCCTGGCAGCGGCACCGACATGGCCAATGCAATAATCTGGCTCGCCTCGGAAGACTCGTCCTACGTGACGGGCACCGGGCTCACGGTCGACGGCGGGTGGTCCCTCCAGCTCAGCTTGTAGTGCCTTAAAGAAACATTGGCTGCCTCCGTTCAGAGATTCGGCGGTCCTGAGCGCATGACAAGGGAGCCCTGTGTCAATAGGGCAGCCGAAGCACTCAGCAGTCCCTACGGCTAAGCGACAAACAGCGCATCATCGTGCTCCGCCACCGTCTGCTACAAGCTGTCTCAAAATCCACCGTTTACTTGGACCGTCGCGTCCCTCGCAAGGAACGAACGATTTCTGAACTGGCGATCGCTGATCGTCTCGTCCTCTAATGCAGCCGACTATCAATTCGCCTGACGGTGGTGCTCGGGCTCGATCAGCGCGTCCAACGAGAGCCAAGGATCGGTGGTCCTAGATAAGTGCGGTGAGAGACATTCCGATTTACGGAGGGGTCGACTATATTCGGCACATGAAAACTCATGTGTTCGCTGTAATTGCAGCCTCTGCAGCCATCGTTCTGTCCGGGTGTGGATCGACTGGTTCCGACGCTGAAAGCCTTGAAGTTGAGGCCAAGGAGCAAGAGCAATCTCCGAGTAGTGAACCAACCCCTCTGACTCAGGCTGAGTGGGCCGAGATGTGTTTGCCAGATGGGACCGACCCAGACAGTCCTCGGTGTACCGAAGACATGGGTTCCGGTGCGTCGGCAGAGGAGGGTAGTGCCTTCGATGGTGTGCAGGGGGGAGTGGGTTCTGTACCGAACCATCGACTCCGAGTCGATTATTCATGACTGGTCGCTGAGGATCGATTCGGCGGAAGTGACGGACTCGATTGAGGGTGCTGCAGACAACCCGGAGTATTACTCCGGGGAGAATTATGATGCGCCAGAACGGATCACGGCTGAGGCTAAAGAGGGCATGGAGCTGTTGCACGTCGTCTATACGGCGCGCAACGACGGCATGGAACCCGGTGGGCTTCCTGTCACTTACGCGGTGATCTTCTCCGATGGTGAGGTGTTCGCCCCTACCGGCGACGACGACGATTATGGCTACAACCTGACTTTGAACCGGGATCCTGCAGCCGGGCAGAGCCAACAGAACCCCCACTCGGAGGCTCAGGGCGACATCGTCATTGAAATCCCGGCGGATTCTGAACTTGCCGCCGTTGAGTTCTGTGACCCATACATCGACTCGGGTTTCTGCACCACTATTGAACTGACTGACGTCGATTAGTTCGGCTCGGTTGCTTGATCAGGGAAGTCCTCCTGAACCGGCGCGTTAGTGCTCAACCAGCTGTATCAGTCTTCCTGATGGCCAGGCTTGGGAATCCTCGTGCGTGCACGACGGTGGGATCGCGATGGGTGCGGTGTGGTGTGCAGCTTCCCGGGTACATCTACTTCCTCACGGCGAAGGACCAAGAACGTCCACCGGCGCCCGTGATGGATGCGGTCGTCGATCGCTGGTTTGAAATCCATGCCCCGGATCGTCCTCTCACTGTGGACTACTGGCATACGCCGAGTTACCAGCTGTTCCTCGAGAGCCTGACCGAATGGGCGGCGGATATTCGCCAGAAGTTCAGCCACGATATCGGCCTTGACGACGTCGAGTACTTAATTTTGCGGATGGCAGCGGGTTTGAAGGAAACGGATGGAGAGAGTCGTGGGACGCCGAACAGCGCGCGCTTCCTCCTTCGCTCATCTTCGACCAGTTGAGAGATCTCGCCAGCTCGAGGTCTGACCTCGATCGAACTCACCAGTTGATCAACGAGCTTGAGTCGCTTCTCGAAGTGGGCAGAGATGGCGAGGAAGTAGTCCGAGGCTGAGCCTTCGCCCCATCGTTCAATCTGAACGACCACGGTTGGCGTCCGCAGCGATCCGCTGAGCCGTGTTTACGACTTCCAACCCGACCTCAGCGACCCTGGCCCCGGTCACCGGTAGCTCAAGATCGGTGACGAGCAGGATGTGCGCAACCCTCTCGTCGGCGTCGAATATCGGTGCATTGATCGAGACTGGGTGGTACTCGACCTCGTTGTCCAATTCTCCGAGGAGCTGGATCTGGCCTGCCGGGCTGATCCCCTGCTGAAGCATCCGAGCGCGCTGCGAGCCGTGGGCCGTTCCGATTGCGGCGTGGACGATCTCGCCGAGAGGCGCTGGGGAAGGACGAAACTCTTCCACTGCGAACCCGCGCTCACGAATGATCGCGAGGCACTCCTCAAGTTCGTGCCGGTCTTCCGGCGGCGCGTGAGAGAGCCAATTCTGGCGGAGGTCCTCGGCACCCCATGCGGCAACTACTGAGGCAAACGGCGGTTTGAAGCTAATGGTGTCACCAGCCTTGAGGCCGATTGCTGAACCATTCGATCCTCGCTGGCGGGCCCGAGCCGAGCCGGTGGCGACGTCCACAACGACAATGCCCTGCGGCCCCTCCGAAACGAGCATGCACGTCGCATCAAGCACCTGAGCAAGGGACAGGGCGTGCGGGCGAACGATGTCGACGAGTTCAAAGGATTCCTCTGCGGCGCGGCCGACCTCGACCAGCCTAGGCCCGAGTCGAAAAAGCTTGGTCCTGGGGTCGCGCACGAGCCAGCCGACGTTGAGGAGTTCGCGGAGCATAGGATAGATGGTCGCCTTATTGACGCCGAGGTGCGTGGAGATCTCAGCAAGGCTGCGACCGGAGCCTCCGACCTCGGACAACATCTCGATAATCTCGACCAGCCGCTCGGTCTGGGGTGAAGGTCGTGCCATTGACTCATCGTAACCTCGGGAATCGAGGTTGCATAGTGCAACTCTTGACGAGCACAGTGCAACCCTCTACCGTCAGTGCAGGAAGGGCTGCGCGCTCTACTCATTTCGGTCCTGAACAGCTCAATGAGGAGTTTTTGATGGGGATTACCTTTGGAAGAAGGCGTCGTAACGCGCTGTCTGCCGTTGCGGCTGCAATTGGATTGGCACTTGTTGCTTCCGGGTGTGCCGGCTCCGCCGGTCAGGCCAGCGGCGGCGGACAGGGTGAGTCGTTCGACCACGGAGCATCATTAGAGGAGACGCAGGCGGCATTCGCTGATGTTGAGCCGATTACCTTGACATTCCAGACCGGCGCCTCGGCTCCGGACGGCCCGCTGGGGCAGACTTACCAAAACTTCGCTGATCAGGTGAAAGAGTGGTCGGGCGACAAGGTCACCATTGAACTCAACTGGTCGGGTTCGATCGCCGCTCTGACTGAGGTCGATGACGCTCTGGCCGATGGTCGCTTGGACTTGGGGCAACTGAGCTTTACTTACCAGCCACAGGAATTCCCGGTCAACAACAGCATGAACGATGCCTCAGTGGCAGGAGCTGTGACTCCGTTGTCCGGGGAGATCGCCCAGACTCTGGGAATGCTCCAGGCGACGACCGAAACCCCTGCAGTGTATGAGGAGTATGCAGAGAAGGGCATTACTCCGCTCCTGCCGATCGCCAACTTCGGGACCACGGGTATGGCTTGCTCGGAACCGGTGTCTTCGGTAGCTGACTTCGAAGGGCTTCAGATCCTCTCGAATTCGACGATCCAGTCCGAGCAGGTCAAGGCGTTGGGCGGAAATGCCACCAGCGTGGAATACACCGAGCTCTACGAGGCCTTCCAGAGAGGGATCGTCGACTGTGCGCTGGCAGTGCCGCCGGTCTACCAGGGAATGGGACTGCCGGAAGTCGCGCCGTATTTCTACTACCCAGAGGACACGAACTTCCAGTCGGGTCCGACGGCTATTCTTGCCGGCTCCAGCTGGGAGTCGCTGCCTCTGCCTGTGCGACAGCTGATCTACGACAAGATCTACGAATGGCTCAGGGACTCCAACCACGCCGCGTTCCGCTATCTGGACCAGTCGAGCAAGGGCGTCGCGCAGGCTGGAGGGGAGATCGGCGTATTCGACAGGAGCGTTTCGGAAGCCCTCAGAACCGTCAACGAGGACATCCTTGCTGAGCAGACGGCCAGCGATCTCTACGACGCCGCTGATTTCACGGAAAGGTACACGGCGGCGGTCCAGCAGTGGCAGGAAGAGGCGGTGGCAAGTGGATTCACCGATGATGGAAGCTTCGCAGATTTCGGGGACTGGTATCAGGGAGACCTGTCGAGCGCTTCAGCAGACTACCTCGCTGAATTCTATGCTGCCGGATTCGAGGACGCCGCAGGTTCCAGACGTCCCGAGTAGCGAGGCAGGGTCAACCCCAGACGAGTAATGACTTGATCACGAGCACAATGGAGTGAAAGCACTATGACAACACAGATCGCACAGGATCAATCCCCGACCACTGCGCCGACCCCGAGCGTACGGACTGGTGGCTCGTACCTGGCCGAAGCCCTCCAACGCGCAGGGCTGACCACCGTATTCACTTTGCACGGTGGACACCTCGATGCCTTCTTCGTCGAGTGCCGGAAGCACGGAATCGCTTTGACTGACACTCGCCACGAGGCGAGTGCAGGGCACGCTGCAGCGGGCTATGCAAAGGCCACAGGGAGCCCGGCAGTCGCCGTGGTCACCTCGGGCCCGGGTTTTCTCAACGTCATCACCGCAGTGGGTGACGCCTTCCTCGACCGAGTGCCGATGGTCGTGATAGCGGGAGCCCCGCCACTGCGTGAAAGCGAGCGCAATCTGCTGCAGGCGGGCATCGACCAAATCGCCATGGTCAAACCCGTCACCAAGTTCGCCTTCCAGGTCACCCATCCTTGGCGGATCCCCGAGATCGTCGGCCTCGCCAAGGCGAAGGCAACCGAGGGTGTTCCGGGCCCCGTCCTCATAGAGGTGCCGATCGACGTGCTCTTCGACGAGGCTTCTGAAGCAGAGGTCCGGTTTCCGTCCTACGCTGCTCCCGGCTCATTTGCTGGAGCAACTGAAGCACAGGTCGCTCAGGCTGCAGAGCTGCTTACTGAGGCGGAACGGCCGATGGTGTTCGTGGGCGGAGGCGTGACGTTCGCCCACGCGCAGGAGGACTTGCGGGCGCTGGCCGAGGGGCTCGGCCTGCCGGTGTGCGCGCCGAACAAGTCCGAGGGGATCATCGCCTACGATTCCCCGGAATGGGGCGGAGGCCTCGGTACTGCGGGGGTGCTTGCGACGCAGGAAAAGGCCCCCGATGTGGTGCTCATGTTGGGCTTGCGCCAGGGCATGTTCAGCGGTGGAGCCAAAGGTTTCTTCCCGGACGCCGCGATTATCCAGGTCGACATCGACGGCAGCGAGCTGGGGCGGATCTTCGACGTCGAGGTGCCAATTGTCGGGGACTGCCGCGACGTGCTGCAGCAATTGCGCTCCGCTATGGCATCCGAGGCTTCCGCCGGCGAGATCCGCAGTCTTCGTCAGGGGTGGCTGTCTGATGTGCGCACGGCCCGTGACTCCCATGCCGTGCAGTTCGCAGATAGGGGCACCGAGAGCGGACGGATGCACCCCTATCATGCGTCGAAGGCGGTCATCGAGTCGCTGCCAGAGGATGTCACTTACGTGCTGGACGGCGGAGAAAACGCTCCGTGGGCGACCTATCACATCAAGGCCCGCAACGTAGGAGACGTGTTGCGGATCGGCTACCTCGGCTGCCTTGGAGTGGGCCAGGGCTACGCGATGGGAGCATATGCTGCTAATCCCCGGACCACCGTAATTTTCACCGGTGACGGCGCCTTGGGCTTCAACATCCAGGAGTTCGAGGCGATGGTGCGTCATCGCATTCCGATCATCACTGTTGTCTACAACAACAAGGTGTGGGGGATGTCGATTCATGGCCAGCAGACGGTCTACGGTGAAGAAGGCGTCGTAGTCAGTCGGCTCGAGGACAGCGACTACCACAAGGTGTGCGAGGCGTTCGGCGGCTACGGCGAACGGGTCACTGCTCTCGAAGATATTCCAGGCGCCGTTCAACGAGCCCTCGATTCCGGGCTTCCGGCTTGCCTCAATCTAGAAATCGATCCGGAAGTCATCCATCCCACAACGCTGCGTCTGCTGGGGGATGTCAACAATCCGGACGAAATTGTTGTGCCCTACTACTCGAACTTCCCGCGGCGATGAGCGACGCCGACTTCACAGGCCGGGCCGCTATCGTCAGCGGCGGTGCGTCGGGAATTGGCGCGAGCGTGACGCGGCGGTTGTTGGAGGGTGGGGCGCAGGTGGCTGTACTCGACTACTCGGCGGAGAACCTCGCGCGGTTCGCCGCATCGGTCGCGCAGCGCGCTGATCAGCTGCTCGCCGTCGAGGTCGATGTCTCCGACTCCGCTGCTGTGAACGCGGCGGTCGCCGACTTCACTGCGCAGAGCGGGCGGCTCGATATCGCGGTGGCCAACGCCGGGATCGGCGGAGTTGGTGGAGTCGCTGAGCTGGACGACGCCTCTTGGCGGGCAGTGCAGTCCGTGGTGGTTGACGGTGTCTTCCATCTATGCCGAGCATCGCTGCCTCACCTCGTCAGCACCGGTGGCAGCATTGTCACGACGAGTTCGATCTCCGGACTGGGTGGTGATCGGCGGATGGCCGCCTACGCCGCGGCGAAAGGGGCAGTCATCAATCTGACCCGAAGCATGGCAGTGGATTACGGAAGGCGCGGAGTTCGTGTGAACTCGGTGGCGCCGGGGCCCGTAGCCACCCCGATCCTTCGGCCCGCGCTGGATCGGAGCACCGAGCTCAGTGAGACTTATGCGCAGCGGATTCCACTGGGTCGGATCGCCGAACCGGATGAAATCGCCGAGGTGATCCTGTTTCTCGCCTCGGAAAGGGCCTCGTTCATCAACGGAGCGGTACTGCCAGTCGATGGGGGACTCACCGCTTGGACCGCGCAGCCCGATATCGTCGGCAGTGCCGACTTCCCGGAGACGTTCGCCGTACCGGCGGGCACAATGTTGACGGATCGAGCAACTGAAGCCGCTGAGGTCCCGGGAGCCACAGCATGAAGGCCGTGATGTACTACGGCAAGCATGATGTGCGTGTCGAAGAGGTACCGGCACCCCCGCTGCTATCTGGTTCCGTCAGGATCCGGCCGGCTTATAACGGGATTTGCGGGAGCGACCTGCACCTCTATCACGATGGTCCTAACGCACTCGCCCCGACGGGCGAAGTGTCACATCCGCTCTCCGGTGAGACGCTTCCGGTCGTGCTGGGACACGAGTTCTCAGGGATCGTCACGGAAGTCGGCGAAGATGTCGAAGGACTCGCACCGGGGGACGCTGTTGCCGTTGAGCCGCTGCTGGTCGACGACACGTGCGCTGCCTGCCGAAGCGGCTCCTACAACCTGTGTCATCAACTCGGATTCATCGGCATCTCGGGTGGCGGGGGCGGCCTCAGCGAGCAGGTCGTGGTGCCCGTGCGGTGGGTGCACCCGATTGGTGACGTCCCACTGGACGAAGGTGCGCTTATCGAACCACTGGCGGTAGCAGTACATGCCGTCAGGCACGCCAGGGCTAAAGAGGGCCAAACCGCAGTAGTCGGCGGGGCGGGGCCGATCGGCCTTCTCACCGCCGCGGTTCTCAAGGCCTATGGAGTCAGGACCATAGTCAGTGAAGTCTCCGATCTACGGCGCGCTGTCGCTGCGTCAACCGGTGTTGCGGACGAGGTTGTCGATCCCACGCAGGATGACTTGAGTGAGCTGGTCCTTGAGGCCACCTCTGGCGCCGGTGCTGACGTTGCCTTCGACGCGGTCGGGTCTGGCGCTGTGCTGTCGCAGTTGTTCCACCTGCTGAGCGCGCGGGGACGGCTGGAAGTCGTTGCAGTTCACAAGGAGCCGTTCCCGCTCGACATCTCCGCCCAGCTGATGCGTCACGATCGGGAGATCGGCAGCTCATTGGCATATGCGAACGACCACTCCGAGGCAATTGAACTCGCCAGGAGCGGTAGGGTTCACCTCGGTGATTTCATCACCAGTCGGATTCGCGCTGAGGAAATTGTGGAGAAGGGCTTCGAACGCCTGATCGCTAATCGCGGCAGCGAGGTGAAGATTCTCGCATCTATGAGCTGACTCAGGTCCAGTGAGCGGCGGAATGCTGAGTGCGCACCGTGTGGCGACGGCGCACCGCACGAGAGCGGACGGCTTGGCTCCTACCCGCGGCCCTTGGAAGCGGCATTGAACTCAGCCGCCTCGCGCACCAGGGCCCGGAAGGCCGCCTCGTCGAGGGAATCGCCCTTGCCGAGGTCGATCGCCCGCCACGCCTTCCCACCCAGACCTGCATTGAATACGCCGCCGCTGTCCACCAGCTGTGCCCCCTGGGGAAAGGTCAGCTTGACCTTCGCCTTGTGCGCGTTGCCGACGGCGACAATCCCGTTGTGCTCCCACACCGGACTGCCCATCCACTTCCAGGTCTCCTCCACGTCGGGAAGCTCGGCGCGGATGAGCCGACGGATTCGGGCCAGCAGCTCTCCACGCCAGTCGTCGAGCGAAGCGATGAGCGCGTCGATCTTCTCCGGGGCGCTGATTTGAGCCTTCTGCGGTTCCGTCATGCCTGTCTCCTCCGTGTGCCGCCTGGGCGAGGGGTTCTGTCACCTACTATGACGGGGTAATCGGCGAAAGTGTGACGAGATGAACGAGCTGACTGCGGTTTTCGAAGACGAGCGTGTGCGGCTGCTCCGGCTGGCGGAGCGGATCCTGGCCGACCACGCGGAAGCCGAGGACATCGTCCAGCAGGCGTGGCTGCGGCTGGCCGGCACCGCCCAGGAGATCGACAATGTCCCGGCCTGGCTGACCACGGTGACGACCCGGCTGTGCCTGGACCGGCTGCGGGCCAAGACTCCCATCCCGGACGACGAGATCCATGACAGCACCGAGACCTACCCCGACCCGGCCGAGGAGGTGGTGCTGGCCGGCGCGGTCGGCGCCGCGCTGCAGGTGGTGCTCGACAGCCTGACCCCGCGGGAGCGGGTGGCCTTCGTCCTGCACGAGAGCTTCGGCTTCGACTTCGCGACGATCGCCGCCATCCTGGACACCAGCGTCCCCGCGGCCCGGAAGCTCGCCTCCCGAGCTCGAACCAAGGTCACCCCACCGTCGCCCGAGGCGCAGCTCGCCGACTGGGAAGTCGTCGACGCCTTCCTCGTCGCCGCCCGCGAGGGCGATTTCAGCCGCCTGCTCGATCTGCTCGCCCCCGACGTGGTCGTCACCGGCGATCAGGCGGCGGTGGCGCTGGGCACCCCGGAGCGGATCACCGGACGCCAGCCGGTGGCCGAGTTCTTCAACGGTGCAGCGAAGGCCGCCTTCGGGGTGTTCCTCGGCGACCGGCCCGGTGCGGCGTGGATCCACCGCGGGGAGGCGCGCGTCGCCTTCGACTTCACGATCGTCGACGGCCGGGTCTCCGGCATCACCTTCCGGGCGGCACCGGAGATCCTGGCCTCGGTGCGGCGCCGGAAAGCGGGCGCAGCGGTTCAATGACCGCGGCGCCCGCCCGGCCGGGGTCGGCTCAGTCCTCCGGCAGCTGTGCGAAAGCCCTCTTCGTGTCGCGATACCAGCCCATCGCGGCCACCGGCCGGCGCCACCGCCCCTTCATCTCCTCGTGGGCCGGCTCGTGCGCGGCGTCCCCGGTCCGCACTGATTCCCGCAGGTGGCGGTCCTGGGCCTTGATCACGGTGTCGGCGTTCTCGCCGCGCAGCTCGTGGTCGCACGGTCCGCCGAGCTGCTTGCAGGTCATCGTCTTCACGTCTGTTCCTCCCTCATCGAGTGCGCCGCCCTCGGAATGGGCTTCAGCGCCTTTCACTGTGATGACGAACGGCGACGGGAAAACGTGACCGACCTGGAGAACCCGGCCCCCGCCTCGGCGTCGGACTGCGGGCGAGACATCGGGAGACGACGAGGCGGGGGCACCTTCCCTGGGGAGGTACCCCCGCCTCGCGGAGGTGGGTGCCGGAGCGGCGCTCCGGGCTCAGCCGATCACGGCTCGGAGGCGATCTCCTCAGCGATCGTGGCGCTGTCGGAATCCAGCGACTTCGACTTGGTCTCCGGCGACAGCACCAGCGCGATCAGGGTCAGCACCGAGGCGAACGCCAGGTAGTAGCCGACGTGCGCCACCGAGTAGCTCTGCACCAGCCACGTCGCGACGAACGGGGTCAGCGCCGCGCCCAGGATCGAGGACACGTTGTAGGCGATGCCGGAGCCGGTGTAGCGGGTGTTCGTCGGGAACAGCTCCGGCAGGATGGCGGACATCGGGCCGAACGTCAGGCCCATCAGCGTCATGCCGACGATGAGGAACAGCATCATCTGCATGGTGTTCAGGTCGGTGCCCTGGCCGATCGAGTCGGCGCTCAGCCACCACCCGAAGGTCAGGCCGAAGAGGAGGAGCAGCCCGGTGATGACGATCAGGGTGGGCTTGCGGCCGAACCGGTCGGCGAGCCAGCCGGCGACGGGCACGAAGGCGGCGAAGAACAGGATGCCGACCAGCTGCAGGACGAGGAAGTCGTCGTACGGGACACCCAGCCCGCCGGTCTGCTCCGGATCACCGATCGCGTAGGACAGGATCCACGTGGTCATCAGGTAGAACAGCACGTACGTGGCGAGCATGATGAAGGTGCCCAGGATCAGCTGCCACCAGCTCTTGCGGAAGACCTCGCTCAGCGGGGCCTTGACGCGCTCGTCGTTGGCGGCCGCGCGGCGGAACACCGGGGTCTCCTCCAGGCGGACGCGCACGTACAGGCCGACGGCGACCATCACCAGCGACAGCAGGAACGGCAGTCGCCACACCCAGGTGAGGAACGGGCCGTCCATGTCCGGGTTGGTCGAGTCGTGGCTGAACGTCAGCGCGAGGATCAGGAACAGGCCGTTGGCGAGCAGGAAGCCGAACGGGGCGCCCAGCTGCGGCCACATGGCCGCCCACGCGCGCTTGCCCTTCTTGGCGGTCTCGGTGGCCAGCAGAGCGGCTCCGGACCACTCGCCGCCCAGGCCGAGGCCCTGGCAGAAGCGCAGGATCGTCAGCAGCGCGGGCGCGAACAGGCCGACCTGGAAGTAGGTCGGCAGCAGGCCGATGAGGAACGTCGCGATGCCCATGGTCAGTAGCGAGCCGATGAGCGTGGTCTTCCGGCCGATCCGGTCGCCGAAGTGGCCGAACAGCACCGACCCGACGGGGCGTGCGACGAAGGCGGCGCCGAAGGTCGCCATCGAGGCCAGCAGGGCAGCGCCCTGGTCGCCGGAGGGGAAGAAGATCAGGGGGAACACCGACACCGCTGCAGTGGCGTAGACGTAGAAGTCGTAGAACTCGATCGTCGTGCCCATCAGGGACGCGACCACCACGCGCGAGCGCGGGACGCCCAGTTCCTTGCTGCCGTCGTCGTCGACGTCGACCGACTCCGGCGGGGTCGAACTGCTCGTGGACTGGTCAGTGGACATGACAGTGCTCTCCTCGGACGATGATGGCGGTGAGGCAGAACGGGCGGGGCCGACGGCGCCGCCGGCCTTGGGGAGTGGGCCGCGCGCGGTGCCGGACAGGCCGGGCGGGTTCAGCAACCCCACTAGTTTAAGACTTAACCACCATTCGGACAAAGTTTTCGCACTGTGAGATGCAAGACAGCAGGGCGTGATGCGTCTTCCGCGGTCGCCAACACCTCCTCTTGCTCAATTCGAGCAATCCACCTTGATGGCATCTGTATGGTTGCGGGGGAAGGCTGGCAGCAGTCCTGGCGTGTGCTGCTGTTGGCACCGCTCACGCGCCAAGGGGAGATCATGAAGATCCAAGCAGCTGTCGTTCGGGAGACCGGCGCACCGCTATCGGTCGAGGAGCTGGAGCTGGGTGGCCTGCAGCCCACCGAGGTGCGGGTGCGAATGGTTGCGACAGGAATCTGCCATACCGATGCGACGGCACGTGATGGTGCCTACCCGATCTCGGCACCATGCGTCCTCGGGCACGAGGGTGCTGGAGTCGTCGAGGAAGTGGGTGCCGCAGTGACCAGCGTCGCGGCCGGAGACCACGTCGTCATGGCGCCTGCCTCCTGCGGCACGTGCAAGCAGTGCCGCAGAGGTGAGATGGCGTACTGCGAGCACTACCTCGATCTGAACCTGAGCGGCCGGCACACTGCCCTGTCCTCCGGCGGGGAACCTGTGGCGTCGCACTTCTTCGGGCAGTCGTCCTTCGCCACATACGCGAACGTGATGGAGAACAGCGTTGTCAAGGTTGATCCCGAGGCGCCCCTGGAGATGCTCGGCTCGTTCGGCTGTGGATTGCAGACCGGGGCCGGTGCTGTGCTCAACGATCTGCGACCGGAAGCGGCGACGGCTCTCGTGGTCATTGGTACTGGCGCGGTCGGATCGGCGGCGATCATGGCCGCCAAGATTGCCGGGTGCACGACGGTGATCGCCGTGGACCTTCACGATTCGCGGCTGGAGCTGGCCCGAGAGCTGGGCGCGACTCATACCATCAACTCGGGCAAGACGGACATGGTCGAGGAGATCAAGAGGATCACCGGCGGCGAAGGCGTGAACTACGCTGTCGACACGACTGCCGTGCCCGCGGTGCTGGGCCAGATCGTCGAGGCGCTCGCCGTCCGCGGCACCCTCGTGGCCGTGGGCAACACGCAGTTCGGCACGGAAGCGCCATTCGAGATCGGCGAGTCCCAGGTCAAGGGCTGGACGTTCAAGATGAACGTCCAGGGCAGCTCGGTGTACCACGTATTCATCCCACGCCTGATCGAACTGTGGCAGCAGGGGCGGTTCCCCTTCGAGAAACTCGTGAAGACCTACAGCCTCGAGGACATCAACCAGGCATTCGAAGACTCAGCAAACGGCTCGACGATCAAGCCGATCATCATCTTCTGACCGATCGACTGCTGATCGCAGAGCTGAGCACGGAGGACGGCCCTACGGCAGTCCTCCGTGCTCGACCGAGACCCGCACCGACTGCAGCTGCGCCTCGCGCGCGTTCTTCCGCCGCCCTTCCGCGAAGTCCGGCGCCGTGCAGAGGAACAGGGTCTTCCCGTCCTCGCCGCCCAGCGCGCAGGCGTACACCCCGGGGCTGACCGAGATCTCCTCGACGATCTCGCCGCCCTCGCGCACCCGGATCGCGCGCGCGCTGTCGGCATCGGCGATCCAGAGCGTGCCGTCCGCCGCCCCGCTGCAGCCGTCGGGTGCGACGGTGAGTGCCTGCAGCGCCTCCTTGACGTTCGCGCTGCTGGGCGCGGGACCGAAGCTTGCCCAGTCGCGCCGCGCCCCCAGACTGCCGTCGGCGGCGACGTCGAATGCCGAGATCCGATTGCCGAAGGTCTCTGCCACCAGCAGCACGTTGTCGTCGGTGAGCACCATGCCGTTGGGGAACCACAGGTCCTCTGCGGCGACCTCGACGGTGCCGTCCGGATCGACGCGGACGATGCTGCTCGAGGTCAGCGAGGCGCCGCCCATGAGGTCGAAGCCGAACGCGCCCACGTACGCCCGACCCTCGCGGTCGACGACCATGTCGTTGAGCTTGTCATTGAGCTTGCCCTGCAGGTCGGCGTGGGTGACGAGCGAGCCGTCCTCCTCCCGGCGGAGGATCTTCTGGTCCCGCATGGAGACGATGAGCAGTCGGCCGTCGGGCAGCCACCCCAGGCCGCTGGGCTGCTGAGGGACCTCGGCCTCCACGCGACGGTCGCTGCCGTCCTCGCGGGCGGACAGGACCTGATGCGTGTAGAAGTCGGAGACCCAGACGCGGCCATCGTGCCAGCGCGGGCCCTCGAGGAACGAGAGCTGGTCCAGGACGATCGTCGGCTCGGCAGTCGTCGGTTCGGTGCTCATGGACATCCTCCTTGATGCGGGGTGAGCAGATGTTCGAACTGTATTGAAACCCAGAGGTCCGGTCAACGGCTGCTGGTCCGGCGGAAGGGGACCAGCCGACCGGTCCGCCAACCCGCCGACCTTGCGACGAGTCGAGGCTGCAGCACGAGCGCACGTTCGGAGAAGCGCCGCGTGCCGGCTCTTGGGACTATCGAAGGGACCAGCCCGCCAACCCGACAAGGAGCACCCAGTCATGATCATCGTCGCAGGACACATCACCGTCGCGCCCGAGGAGCGCG
Source organism: Brevibacterium daeguense (assembly GCF_021729135.1). Taxonomy (GTDB): domain Bacteria; phylum Actinomycetota; class Actinomycetes; order Actinomycetales; family Brevibacteriaceae; genus Brevibacterium; species Brevibacterium daeguense. The sequence continues at coordinate 18,072 of NZ_JAJTWW010000005.1, read as the reverse complement.
AGGACTACCTCGCCAGCTGCGTGAACATCGTCGAGCAGGCGCGCAACGCGTCCGGCTGCCTCGACATGTCGATCTCGGCCGACCTCGTCGATCCCGCCAGGATCAACATCTTCGAGCGCTGGGAGTCGCAGGCCGAGCTCGACGCCTTCCGCACGGGCGGACCGGCCCCCGAGCAGCGCGCGGCGATGCTCTCGGTCTCCGTGGAGGAGTACGACGTCGCCGAGGCGCGCTCCCTGTTCGGAGAGGCGCCGGCCGAGGAGCCCGCCGGCTGACCACGCTGGCCGGCACCCGCCTCGGCTCAGGGCGGGCTGGTCGACGCCGGACTCGCCGCAGGTGGCGGCGTTACTTGACCAGGCCGAAACCGCCGCTCCAGCTGATCTTCTCCGCCCCGGCGAGGGTCAGCTGCAGGAAGCCGAGGGCTTCCAGCTCGTGGGCGCGCTTGAGGGAACCGGCGTCGAGCGCGTCCAGACCGCCGGCATTGATGTCGGTGATCAGGGCGCTCTTCGCGGCCTCGTCGTCGCCGGCGACCAGCACGGTGGTCGTCAGGTCGCCGGTCTTCCCGGAGTTCAGGGTGGCGGCGAAGGTGGTGTTGAACGCCTTGAGAACCGTGGAGTCGGGCAGCTTGCCCTGGATCTCGGCTGCAGCGGAGGAGCCGGCGGGAACGACCAGCTCGTCGAAAGTGTCGAAGTTCAACGGGTTGGTGATGTCGATGACGGTCTTGCCGGCGAGGGCCTCACGGTGCCGCGTGATGATCTCATCGACCGCCGGGTAGGGAACGGCGAGGATGACGACCTCGCCCTCGATAGTCGCGGTGGTGGCCTCCCCGTGGGAGAGGTTGTCGGTGGAGGCGCCGCCCTTGCTGAGCACGCCGGAGATCGCGGTTCCCATGTTGCCGGTGCCGAAGATGGTGTAGGTGGTCATGGCGGCCCCTTCCCGGTGGGCTTGGCGCTGTGTGGTCGTCATGGCGGGACTGGTGTCGCGCCCGAACAGTTTCTGAATCAGTCGCCGGATCATGATTCCATGCTAGAGCGAGTGAGCTTGACTTTCGACGCTTCTTCGGGACGAAAGTGGGGTCTTCTCGGTGGCGTGTTCGGCTCCGGTGATCATTGCCTGCTGCCGTCAGGCGAACTAGGATTCGCGGTACGGAAGCAGAGGCCAATGGGGGCAGCTATGACCGAATCCACGCACGCATCGGAATCGACGACCGAATGCACGACCACATCCACCACCACTCGATCCGCACCGGCAGACGCGCCGGTCCCGGATACTCGCGAAACCTCCGCGCCCGGACGCGATCTCTCCGACGACACCCGCCTCGGGCTCTATTCGACCATGGTCCTCTCCCGGACCTATGAGGAGGCGATCCTCCGGGAGTACCACGCCGACAAGGGGCCCGGCTTCGACATCGGCAAGGGCCTGATCCCCGGCGAGATGCACCTCTCCGCCGGGCAGGAACCCGTGGCGGCGGGCGTCTGCGCGCACCTGACCGCCGAGGACGCCGTCACCGCCACCCACCGGCCGCACCACTTCGCGGTCGCGCACGGCGTGGACATGAAGAAGATGACGGCGGAGATCTTCGGCCGCACCACCGGGCTCGGGCGGGGCAGGGGCGGGCACATGCACCTGTTCGACCCCGACGTCCACTTCTCGTGCTCGGGCATCGTCGCCGAGGGCTATCCGCCGGCGCTGGGCATGGCCTTCGCCTTCAAGCGGCGGGGCACTGATGCGATCGCCGTTGCGGTCGCCGGCGAGGGCGCCGCCAACCAGGGCGCGTTCCACGAATCCCTCAACCTGGCGGCACTGTGGAAGCTGCCGGTGGTGTTCATCGTCGAGGACAACGAATGGGGCATCTCGGTGGCCCGGACCGCCTCGACCGCGGTGAGCTCGAACGCCGTCCGGGCGGCCGGCTACGGCATCCCCGGCGAGCGGATCGAGGACAACGACGTCGAGGCGGTCTACCAGGCGGCCGGACGCGCCGTCGAGCGCGCTCGCGCCGGCGAGGGACCCAGCCTCATCGAAGTGGCGACCCTGCGGCTCTGGGGCCACTTCGAGGGCGACGCCCAGGGCTACCGCACCGACCTCGACGACATCACCGCCCTGGACCCGATCCCGCGCTACGAATCCCGGCTGCGCGAGGCCGGCGTGCTCGACGACGCCGCGGTCGATTCCGCCCGGGAGCGCGCCGTCACGCAGGTCGAGGAGGCGATCGACTTCGCCAAGGACAGCGACATCCCGGACCCCGCCGATCTCATGAAGTACATCTTCGCCGAGGAGGAGCGATGACCTCGACCGACACCACGCAGGCGACCCAGCAGGCCCGCCGCCGGCTCAACACCTCGAAGGCGATGGTCGAGGCGATCACCCAGGAGATGGAGCGCGACGACTCGATCGTCTACCTCGGCGAGGACGTCGGCGAGTACGGCGGCATCTTCTCCTCGACCACGGGCTTGCTCGAGCGGTTCGGGAAGGATCGGATCATCGACACCCCGATCTCGGAGACCGCGTTCATCGGGCTGGGGATCGGCGCAGCGACCGAGGGCATGCGGCCGATCGTCGAGCTGATGTTCGCGGACTTCCTGGGCGTGTGCCTGGACCAGATCTACAACCACATGGCCAAGATCCACTACTTCTCCGGCGGCAACGTCAAGGTGCCCATGGTGCTGACGACGGCCGTGGGCGGCGGGTACTCCGACGGCGGCCAGCACTCCCAGACCCTGTGGGGCACGTTCGCCCACCTGCCGGGCATGAAGGTCGTCGTGCCGTCCAACCCCGCCGACGCCAAGGGTCTCATGACCTCCGCGATCCGGGACGACAATCCCGTCGTGTACATGTTCCACAAGGGGATCATGGGGCTGCCGTGGATGGCGAAGAACAAGCGGTCGATCGACATCGTGCCGGAGGGCGAGCACCTCGTGCCGATCGGCAAGGCGCGCGTCGCGCGGGAGGGCTCGGACGCCACGATCGTCACGCTGTCCCTGTCGGTGCACCATTCGCTCGACGTCGCCGAGGCGCTCGCCGGCGAGGGCATCGACGTCGAGGTGATCGACCTGCGGTCGCTCGTCCCGCTGGACCGGGAGGCGATCCTCGACTCCGTGCGCAAGACCGGCCGGTTGATCGTAGTCGACGAGGACTACCTGTCGTTCGGCGTGTCCGGCGAGGTGGTCGCCACCGTCACCGACGTCGACCCCGGCCTCCTGAAGGCACCGGTCAAACGGGTGACGATGCCGGATGTGCCGATCCCGTACGCCCACGACTTGGAGTACGCGGCGCTGCCCACGCGGGACCGGATCGAGGCCGCTGTGCGCGAGGTGGTGTCATGACCGACATCGTGTTCCCGCAGCTGAGCGAGGACAAGCCGGACGCCGAGGGCGTGCTCGCCACCTGGTACGTGGCCGACGGGGAGACCGTCAACGTGGACCAGCTGATCGGCGAGGTCCAGGTCGACAAGGTCGACGCCGAGGTGTTCGCCCCGGCTGCCGGCGTCATCGAACTCCTCGTCGCGGAGGACGAGGCGGTCGCTCAGGGCAGCCCCATCGCGCGGATCACCTGAGGCGGGGCCGCTGGGACCGGCCACCCGGTCCCAGCGGTCGTCCGCCTCGGCGGAATGCGCGCGGCGAACCGCCTCGGCGGCGGCGTGAGAGCTGCCCGCCAAACGCAGGTCAGGCCGTCATCGTCCCGAAGCGGCGTGCCGAGCGTTCCTTCGCCTTTGCGGCTTCCACGTCGCGGTCCTTCGGCGGTGCCGAGGTCACCAGGTCGGCCAGGAGCCGTTCGGTGGCCTCGGCGACCTCGGCGACAGCACGATCGAACACAGCCGCGTTCCTGGCCGATGGCTTCGTCATGCCCGCAACTTTGCGCACATACTGCAGAGCCGCCGCGTGGACCTCCTCCGAGGTGGCGTGCGGTTCGAAGTTGTGCAACGGGCGGATGTTCCTGCACATGCTTCAAGTCTGGCACCGCGCCAGGGCCGCGCCAAGAGGATCCCGGAGGAATCGGCTCTTGAGCTGTCAGCCCTGGCACGGTTTTCAGCCCTGGCACGGAGGCCTGTCCCGTGGCTCAGGTTCCGGCTCAGGCTCAGCTCGGGCGGTGCTCCAGCATCGTCTCCTTGAGCAGCTCCTGGGCGACCGGCCGGTAGTCGGTCTCCGGGTCGTACCACTCGTCGAAGTCCTCCAGTCCGCCGTCCTCGGAATAGCCGAGCTCCTCGATCTTCGTCGTCCACTTCTCTCGCGACGCGTCGAGCCGGTCGAGGATGTCCTCGCCGATGATCCCGGACTCCGCGATCTCCTGGCGCCGGCCGTCGGCGAACGACTTGATCTGCTCCTGCAGATCCTCGGACGCCTCGTCGATGGCGACTCCTGTCTCCTTCGCCTGGCTGATCGCGTCGACCTTGCTGCCGATCGTCGCCTCCATTCCGCCCTGGTAGTAGCCGTCGAAGGAGTCGAAGATGATCTGCTGGTACGCCAGCGGGAGCTGCTCGACCGTCGTGCCGGTGAGGATCGCCCCGGACACCCGCGGGAAGCTGGTCGTCGTCGGATAGCCCAGGCTGGGCGCGACCTCGAAGAAGCCGCCCTGCACCACGTCCGAGAGCACGGCGAGCGAGCAGTCGATCGTGCCGCGCTGCAGCGCCTCGTACGCCTCGACGCCGGCGATCGACACCGGGGAACCGCCCACGTGCTCGACCATGTCGCTGGCCGCCGGGGAGCCGACCCGCACCTGCAGGCCCTGCCAGTCCTCGAGCTCCGGGGCGGGTTCGGTGCAGATCGAGTAGTAGTTGCCGGAGGCCATCACCGGGACGAGGGGGGTGACGTCGATCGCCTCGTACTCCTCCAGGATCTCCGGGGTCTGCCAGCTGACGTCGGCGGCAACGGTGTTGATCAGGAGCTCGCCGAGCATCGGGGAGGACGGGTCACCGCCGAGCAGCTCGTTGAGGGCGTTGAAGGCGGGGAATTGCGCGGGGTCGTACGACGGCAGGGTGAAGGCCATGTCCACGCGCCCGTCGGCCAGAGCGTCGTGCAGATCCTCATAGGTGGCGATCGACTGGTTCCAGGCCAGCTCCACCGTGATCTTGCCGCCCGAGCGCTCCTCGACCGTCTCCTTGAACACGCTGCCCAGGGGCTCCTGCGGGGAGTTCTGGGACGTCGCCGGGATCTGGTACTTGATGGTCACCGGCTCGAGGTCGGCGATCGCGGCGTCGATCTCCTCCTGCGAGGCGCCGTACTCGTAGCCCTCACCGCCGCCTTCATCACCGCCGCTGCTGCCGGCGCTGCCGGCGCAGGCGCTCAGAGTCAGTCCGAGGGCAGCGGCCGAGGCGGCAGCCGCGAGGAGCCGGGGGCGGCGGGCCGATCGACGTGGGGTTCGCCGGGTCGTCCGAGGGGCAGGCCTATTCATGTCTTCACCTTTGAATCAGAAGTTGGCGGGGTTCCGCGCGGCTCGGCATTGAAGCGCGCATTCCGACACTAACAACGATCGAGCCGCTCATTGACGCGCCATGCCGCGGAATCTACTCTGAGGTCGACTTCAACTGTTCACTACGGCGGCACCGATGCTGCCCGGGGCTCCGCAATGGCATGCGTCATCGACGACGCTGCGTGGCGCCTCGGGAGGCCCTCCGCTGCCGGGCCAAGGAGGCTCAGTTCCCCATGTCACCGAGTGCAGAAGCGACTCCCGGACCGAGCTCCCCGGAGATCGAGGCGGACGTTCGTCCGACCTTCCACGAGCAGTTCGCGCACCACGCGGCCGAGCGCGGAGACGTCGACGCGATCATCGACGCCACCGGAGTGATCGCCTTCGCCGAGCTCGAATCGCGCACCAACCAGCTCGCGCGCCTGTTCGCTCAGGAGGGGGTCGGCGAGGGCGACTTCGTGCTCATCTCCACGCCGGTCGGGTCGCTCATGATGCTCTCGGCGATCGCGGCGTGGAAGATCGGCGCCGTGCCCATGCCGGTGTCGGACCGGATGGTGCAGGGCGAGCTCAACGCGATCGTCGAGCTGGGGCGCCCCGCGCTCGCCGTCGACACCACGGACCGCAGCATTGCGGTGCCGCGCCTCACCGACGTCCGAGGCGCCGAACGGCTCTCCGACGCGCCCCTGCCTGCCGTCGTCGCCCCGCAGCTCAAGGTTCCGACCTCCGGCGGCAGCACCGGCCGGCCCAAGCTCATCCTCTCCGGAGCACCCGCTGATCCTGCGAGCATCGCCCAGCTCGGACTGGCCATGGGCGTGCCCGAGCACGGCATCTGCCTGATCACCGCCGCGCTGTCCCACAATGCGCCCTTCAGCGACGCGCTCGCGGCGCTCACGCTGGGCAGCACCACGGTGCTCATGGAGCGCTTCGACGCGGAGACCGCGCTGCAGATGATCGAGCAGCACCGCGCGACCTGGGTCTACGCGGTGCCCGCCATGATGCAGCGGATCTGGAAGCTCCCGGACGAGGTCAAGTTCGGCTACGACCTCTCATCCGTGGAGACCTTCTTCCACGTGGCGGCTCCCTGCCCGCAGTGGCTCAAGCGCGAGTGGATCGACTGGCTGGGCCCCGAGGTGATCTACGAGCTCTACGGGCCCACCGAGGGCCAGGCCGCGACCACGATCACCGGAACCGAATGGCTGGAGCACCCGGGGTCCGTCGGGACGGCGAAGGTCGGCGAGGTCAGCATCCGCGACGAATCCGGCCGCGAGCTGCCGGTCGGTGAGATCGGCGAGGTGTGGCTGCGCCGAGGCGCCGGCGAACCGCCGTCCTACCACTACCTGGGCGCCCGGGCAGAGTCGGCCGACGATGGGTGGGAGACCGTCGGCGACATCGGACGGCTGGACGAGGACGGGTATCTCTACCTCACCGACCGGCGGGCGGACATGCTGCTGGTCGGCGGTGTCAACGTGTACCCGGCCGAGATCGAGGCGGCGGTCGACCGGCATCCCGCCGTCCTCGCCTCCTGCTGTGTGGGGCTTGAGGATCCCGAGCTCGGCAAGGTGCCCGCGCTCGTGGTGGAGACGGCCGACGGCGAGGTGCCCGACGATCTCGACGACTTCCTCACCGAGCACCTGTCCCGGGTGAAGCGGCCCAGGAGGGTCGTCGGGACCACCCGACCGCTGCGCGACGCCGCCGGCAAGATCCGCAAGCGGGAGATCAAGACCGAGCTCCTCGGCGGCTGAGTTCTCAGCTCCTCCCCGGCGAGCACAGCGCAGAACGGCCGTCCCGGGGTGACCGGGACGGCCTTGGATCTGAGCTCAGAAGCGGTCGGTGCCTCAGAAGCGGTCGCTGCGCGACCTGCCGGACGCGCTTCGTCCTCCCTGGCCGCCGCGGCGGGGCTGCCCGGACGGGGCTGCCTGGCCGGTCCGGCCGGACGGGCTGCCGCCTCGGCGACGTCGACCGCCACCGTTGCCGCCGCCCTGGCCCTGCGGGCGCTGACGAGCCGGCTGCTGCTGCTGGGGGGCGCGGGGCTGCGGCTCGACGTAGGGCGCCTCGGGCCCCACCAGGTCGGACACCTCGGAGGACTCGGCCGTCACGGTGACCGGCGTCACCTTGACGGCGGCCTTGCGCAGCAGCACCTGGGTGTCCCGGCGCTCCTCCGGCAGCATCACCGTGACGACGTCGCCGGCGCTCCCGGCGCGGGCGGTCCGGCCGGAGCGGTGCAGGTAGGCCTTGTGCTCTGCCGGCGGGTCGACGTGGACGACCAGCTCGACGGAGTCCACGTGCACGCCGCGGGCCGCGACGTCGGTGGCCACCAGGACGCGGACGTCCCCTCCGCCGAACGAGGCGAGGTTGCGGTTCCGCTGCGACTGGTTGAGATCGCCGTGCAGGTCGACGGCGGGAATCCCCTGCCCGGTGAGCTGGCGGGCGAGCCTCTTCGCCTGGTGCTTGGTGCGGGTGAAGAGGATGCGGCGTCCGGTGCCGGAGGAGAGCTTCTCGATGAGCTGCTTCTTCTCGTCGCGGTCAACCTGGAACACGTGGTGGGTCATGGCCGACACGTGCGAGGTCGGGTCGTCGACCGAGTGCAGGACCTCGTTGTGCAGGAACCGTCGGACCAGCTTGTCCACGCCGTTGTCGAGGGTGGCGGAGAAGAACAGCCGCTGGCCCTTGGGCGGGGTCTTCTGCAGCAGGCGCGTGACTCCGGGAAGGAATCCCAGGTCAGCCATGTGATCGGCTTCGTCGAGGACGGTGACCTCGATCGCGTCGAGAGTCAGGGCCCGCTGCTGGAGCAGGTCCTCCAGCCGCCCGGGGCAGGCCACGACGATGTCGACGCCGGCCTTCAGCGCGGTGATCTGACGGTTCGCGCTGACGCCGCCGAAGATGGTGGTGGTCTTCATCCCGTACGCAGCGGCCAGCGGGGAGAGCACGGCTTCGATCTGGGTCGCCAGCTCGCGAGTCGGGGCGAGGATCAGGCCGCGCGGGCTCCGCGGACGGCGAGCGCCGCGACCGGCCGACTCGCCGAGGCGCGCGACCATCGGGATGGAGAAGGCCAGCGTCTTGCCGGAGCCCGTCTTGCCGCGGCCGAGCACATCGCGGCCAGCAAGGGTGTCCGGCAGAGTGTCCTGCTGGATGGGGAATGCATCGGTCTTGCCGTCGGCCGCGAGTGCCCGGAGGATCGGGGCGGGCACGCCGAGCGAGGCGAAAGTGGTGGCCGCAGTCGAAGGGGAGGCGGGTGAAACAGTCTGGGTGGCAGTGATAAGAGTGCCTTTCAACGTGCCAGTGCACAGCGCATCGCGTTCTGAGCGAAGGAACCTGTCCTGGCAAAGGGCGGGAGCACCGGACGGTGCTCTCGATCGCCGCGAGGATGTGGCTTCAGAAACACGAACCGGGATATGACGCGGTTCCCATGACGAGGAGTCCTGACGACGCAGGGAACCCGAGAACGGGTTCACAAGTTCCACCAGTCTAACGTGCAAAGCCGCTGGAGGCAGAATCGCCTCTGGTTGGGAGGCGCGTCTCGAAAGCCGACCCGCAGCTGAGACGGTCCGGCCCGCCGACTACGATTGACGAGGTTCTGACCCGCAACCGTCGTCGACAGCAGTCGCCGGCGTCGCAGCAGATAGGAGACCGTCGAGCACCATGGTGACGGACACGAAGACCAAGGCGAGCACCAAGAAGAAGAAAAAGAAGAAGGGCAAGCGGACGCCGTTCCGCCAGACACCGTGGTTCACGGTGGTCTGGGTCGCTCCGATTCTCATCGCGGTGCTGGCTATTGCCGTGGTCGCGGCGCGCTGGTTCGTGGGGACCCCGACCGGTGCGGAGTTCCTGGCGAACTACCCCGGACACTCCGAGCTGCCTGAAGGCACCCCGGAGGGCTTTCCGTGGTGGGCGCAGTGGCAGCACTTCTTCAACTTCTTCCTCATCGTCCTGATCATCCGCTCGGGCTGGCTGGTGCGTACCCAGCGGAAGCCCGAGGCGTTCTGGACCCGCAACAACACCGGCCGGTTCACCACCAAGAGGCCACCGACCAAGATGAGCCTCTACCTGTGGCTGCACCTGACCCTGGACGTCCTATGGGTGCTCCACGGCCTGATCTTCGTGATCCTGCTGTTCGCCTCCGGACGCTGGGCGCGCGTGGTGCCGACCAGCTGGGACATCTTCCCGAATGCCGTCTCAGCCGGGCTGCAGTACCTCTCGCTCGACTGGCCGGCGGAGATGGCGTGGGTCAACTACAACGCGCTGCAGGTCCTGGCCTACTTCGTGACGATCTTCATCGCCGCGCCGCTGGCCGCGATCACCGGTCTGCGGATGTCCCCGGTGTGGAACAACGACTGGAAGATCAGCAGGTTCTACCCGGCGCCGCTGGCCCGCGCCATCCACCTGCCGGTGATGTTCTACTTCGTGGTGTTCATCTTCTTCCACGTCGTCCTGGTGTTCACCACGGGCATGCGTCACAACCTCAACCACATGTTCAGCTGGATGCCCGAGGGCTCCGACAGCTGGTGGGGCTTCGTGATGTTCGCTCTCGCGCTCCTCGTGGTGGTCGCCGGCTGGATCCTGGCCCGGCCGATCTTCATGCGCTCCGCGGCCCAGCTCACCGGAAAGGTGACCAGCCGCTGAGTCACGAATTCAGCTGCTGAGGCGGGGGATCCCTCGCTGAGGCGGAGTCATCCTCACCGCGGCAGCATCGCATGCCGCAGAGCGGGCAGCCGGGCGCACCGGCTGCCCGCTCGGTGATTCAGCGGCATGTCAGCATGGCGGGCGGACGGGCCGCTCAGCAAGGCACCATCGAGCGCTCGGGTGAAGCACTGCGAAAGCGGCATGGGTCGACATCGGCTCTTCCGAGGAGGAAACCGATGTGGATATAGTGAGCTCACCGATCCACGGCAGTGTCGCTGTGCAATCGGCCGTGAACCTCATCAGGAGTATGCAATGACGCAGAATCCGACCATGGAGTTGCAGAGGGATGCCGACGGCCCCGCAACCGAACACTTCGACGTGCTCATCGTCGGTGCCGGAGTCTCCGGCATCGGTGCCGCTCACCACCTCCGCACCAACTTCCCGGACCGCACGTTCGCCATGCTCGAGGCCCAGGAATCGTTCGGCGGAACCTGGCTGACCCATCGCTACCCGGGCGCGCGCTCCGACAGCGACCTGTTCACCTACGGCTACCGGCATAAGCCCTGGACCGGTCCCTCGATCGCCGACGGCGCCTCGATCCGGGAGTACCTGGAATCGGTGATCGACGAGGACGGTCTGGCCGACCACATCCGCTACGGGCACCGGGTGACAGGACTGGAGTGGTCCTCACCGACCTCGACCTGGACCGCCACCGTCGTCCGCGGTGACACCGGGCAGACGCTGCGCATCACAGCGAGCTTCCTCTGGATGTGCCACGGATACTACGACCACGAGACCTCGTACCGTCCGCACTGGCCGGACGAGGACCGCTACGAGGGAGTGCTGCTGCACCCGCAGCACTGGCCCGAGGACCTCGACTACGCCGGCAAGCGCGTCCTGATCATCGGCTCGGGGTCGACCGCCACCACCCTCGCGCCGGCGCTGGCCCGGGACGCCGAGCACGTCACGATGCTCCAGCGCTCCCCCTCGTACTACTACATCGCGCCGAAAGTCCACGAGCTCGCCGAGGCGCTGGCGCCGCTCAAGCTTCCCGATGACTGGATGCACGAGATTCTGCGGCGGCAGTACATCCACCAGACCGACGCGATCGTCACTCTGTGCCGGGAGAATCCGGAGGAGGCGCGCGAGCTGGTGATCGAGAGCATTCGTCCTCACGTTCCCGCGGACGTCGACTTCGACAGGCATTTCAGCCCCCGCTACCGCCCGTGGCAGCAGCGCGTCGTCTCGATTCCCGACGGCGACTTCTTCGAGCAGATGCAGGCCGGGAACCTCTCGGTCGAGACCGACACGATCGAGCGCTTCACGGAAAGCGGGGTGCAGATCTCCTCGGGCGAGGTGCTCGACGCGGACATCGTCGTCGCGGCAACCGGTCTCAACATGGCCTCGTTCGCGAACATCCCGTTCTGCGTCGACGGAGAGCCCGTCGACTTCAGCAACCGGATCACGTGGCGCGGGATCATGATCAGCGGCATCCCGAATATGGCGTTCGCGCTCGGGTACTTCCGCTACAGCTGGACCCTGCGTGTGGACATCGTCAACGACCTCGTCACGCGAATCCTTGGGCGGATGGCCGAGGCGGGTGCCGACGTCGTCACGCCGACGGTGAACCCGGAGGACGACGGCATGGCCATGCGCCCGTGGGTCGACCCGGAGAATGTCAGCGCCGGCTACATGGTCCGGGCGCTCGACCGGCTGTACAAGCAGAGCGACCGCGATCCCTGGCGGCAGATGTTCGAGTACGACTACGAGCGAGAGCTGTTCCCGATCGTCGACCTCGACGACGGGCTGCGGTTCAGCTGATCAGCGATCGTAAGCACCGCCGATCCGACCCGGCACGCCACCCGCACACCTCAGACGGCACCACCCCACCAGACAGATCCACCCCATCAGACAGAACCACCCCACAGCCACGACCTGCAAAGGAGCAGTCATGCCGCAGATTCCAGTCCGCACCGGCGTTTCCCTCAACTACGAGATCACCGGCAGCGGTGAGCCTCTCCTCCTGATCATGGGGACAACGGGGTCGATCCCGTTGTGGGGTGAGCTGGCGCCACGCCTGAGCGAGGACTACCAGGTGATCGCCTTCGACAACCGCGGCCTGGGCGGCAGTGAGCGGGGCGAGGGCCCGATCAGCGTCGCCTCGCTGGCCGAGGACGCCTCCGCCCTGCTCGAGGCGCTCGAGATTCCCTCCGCCCATGTCCTCGGGTGGTCGCTCGGCTCAGCCATCGCACAGGAGCTGGCACTCGCCCACCCCGATCAGGTGGCCTCGGCGGTGCTGTACTCGACCTGGGCCGGCTGCGACGGCTTCCAGCGTTCGGTCCTCGCCGCCCTGCGCTACCCCTACGTGCATCGGGACCTGGAAGCGGCGATGGCGGCGTCCGGGATCGTGTACTCGCCGGAGTTCCTCGACCGTCCCGACCTGGAGGAGCTGATGGCGCCGATGCTCCCGGCGATGCCGCAGACGGAAGCCCAGATGCAGGTGACCGTCGAGCAGTGGGACGCGGATCTGGAATTCGACTCGCTCGACAGAATCGGGGCGATCTCCGCGCCGGCCCTCGTCGTCGTGGGGGAGCAGGATCTGCTCACGCCGCCGCGGCAGGCCAAGAAGGTCGCGGATGCGATTCCCGGCGCTCGCTTCGAGCTCCTCACCGGACCCGGGTCGAGCCATGCGCTGCATGTCGAGCGCCTCGACGACCTCCTGCGGATCGTGTCCGGCTTCCTCGATTCCCAGTCGGTGTCCGTGATGAGCCGCTAGACCGGATCGAGCAGGGAGGCGTCGTGCGGGTCCGCGGTCTGCACGCTGTTGACCCGGCGCGACACCTTCCTGACCTGCAGCGTCTTCGCGCTCGCCTCGGCAGCCGCGGCCAGCCGGGCCGTCATCTCCTCACCCGAGGCGAGCCGCGCAGGATCGACCCAGTCGGCCGCGAGCTCATCGGGCATCAGCACCGGCATCCGATCGTGGACGCGGCCGGCGGCGTCGGTGGCGTCGGTGGTGATGATCGCGAAGGTGAGCTGCCACTCGCCGTGCTCGTCCTTGCGCATGGCATACAGGCCTGCCGCGTGCAGGATCGGGTGGTCCTCGCTGAACAGGTAGTAGGGCTGCTTCTTGCCGTCCTCGGGAACCCACTCGAAGTACCCGCTCATCGGCACGATGGCCCGGTGCCGGTTGAACGCCTGCTGGAACATGCGCTTCGTGGCGGCGGTCTCCAGTCGGGCGTTGATCGGCTTGGGCCCCGGGGTCGTCGCCCACGACGGTCGCAGGCCCCACTCCATCGGTGAGATCTCCCGGTGGACCGTGCCGGTGTCCTTGTCCAGGCGCTCGCGGACCACGGGAACACGCTCCGTCGGCGCGATGCTGAAGGTGGGCTGCCATTCGGCGAGCTCGCCGATGTCGTTGGAGTACATCCGCGCCAGGCTCGCCGCGTCGACCGTGAGTGTGAAACGTCCGCACATGCCTCAAGCATCACCCGAAACCGGCGCCGGCGGAAGCACCACGAGGTCAGCGAGCCGCGGAACCGCCCCGTGCCGAACGCCGCGGCGAACCCGGCGGGAATCCCGTCACGACCACGAGCCGCGCCGCGACCACGAGCCGCGCCGCAACCACCAGCCCGCTATGACACCTTCCCGAATGCGAAGCCGTGGTAGTTGCCCACCACGATGCCTTCGCAGTAGTTGATGTAGACGTGCGAGCCGCCCACGAATGGCATCAGCGCCTGCGGCTTGCCGGGGATGTTGGCGCCCATGTACCAGGACTGCGCCTTCGGCATCAGCGTCAGCGCGCCGAGGTCGTTCGTGAGGTTGACCCAGTGCTCCTCGGCCTCGGGTCGCGGCGCCACCTGGGTCGTTCCCTCGGCAGTCATCTTCTCCAGCATCCGGGAGATGAAGTCGACGTGGTATTCGATCGAGGTCATCATGTTCGTCAGGACCGAGGGGCTCTGCGGGCCGGTGATGGTGAACAGGTTCGGGTAGTCCGCGGTCATCAGGCCCAGGTAGGTGCGCGGCCCGTCCTGCCACTTGTCCCGCAGCGATCCCGCGTCCGAGGTGATGTCGATGGCGTCGACGGCGCCGGTCATCGCATCGAACCCGGTCGCCATGACGACGACATCGACGTCGATCTCCTCGCGACCGCCTCGGCCCTCCGGCGCACGGACCACGATTCCCGAGGCGGTGAAGCCTTCGATCGGCTGCTCGCCGATGTCGATGAGGCGGACGTTGTCCCGGTTGTAGACCTCGAAGTAGCCGGTGTCCACGCACATCCGCTTGGCGCCGACCGGGTAGTCGAACGGCATGAGCTTCTGCGCGAGCTTCTCGTCCGCGACTCGCTCCCGGATCTTCGCCCGGGCGAAGTCGGCCAGCCGCGCGTTCGCCTCGGCACTCAGCAGACTGTCGGCGAAGGCGCGGGTGTAGCCGAGCCCGCCTCGGCGCCAGCGCTCCTCGAGGACGGCGTCGATCTCGGCTTCGTCGTGCTCGGCGAACAGCACCTGGCTGTCGTCGACGTAGAAGTCGAGCGCGGACTCGAAGTCCTGGCCGCGCAGCTGCGGGTAGTTCTCCTTGATCCACGCCCTGTCGTCATCGGTGAGCGGGTGGTTGTGCGCCGGGATCGCGAAGTTGGGGGTGCGCTGGAGGACGGTGAGCGAGGCGACCTCGGGTGCGATCGCGGTGATCGTCTGCAGGCCGGAGGAGCCGGTGCCGATCACCGCCACTCGCTTGCCGCTGAGGTCGACTCCCTCGTGCGGCCAGCGGGAGGTGTAGAGCACCTCGCCCCGGAACTCGTCCAGCCCGTCGAACGTCGGCTCCTGCGGCACGGACAGGCAGCCGGTGGCGAGGATGACGAACCGGCTGCTCAGCCGCTCGCCGCTGTCGGTGGTGACCGTCCAGGCATGCTGCCGGTCCTGCCAGTCGAGCGCGCTCACGCGGGTGCCGAAGGTGATGTCCCGGTGCAGGTCGAAGCGGTCGGCGACGTGCCGGGCGTAGTCGAGCAGCTCGGGCTGGGCGGCGTAGCGCTCGGACCAGTCCCACTCCTGCTGCAGCTCGTCATCGAAGCTGTAGGAGTAGTGGCGGGACTCGATGTCGACGCGGGCGCCGGGATAGCGGTTCCAGTACCAGGTGCCGCCCACGTCGTCGCCGGCCTCGATCACGCGCACGCGCATCCCCAGCTGCCGGAGCCGGTGCAGCTGGTACATCCCGGAGAACCCGGCGCCCACGATGACGGCGTCGTAGTCGGGCGTCTGCGTCTCCGGGGCGCCGGCGGCGGCCGAGGCGGTTGCGGGCTGGTTCGTCACCGTCGTCATGCCGGCTGTCCCTTCGTGAGCTGTGCGGAGTCGGAGGAAGCCGCGCCCGGGGTGGGTGCCCCGTTCGCGCAAGCATGCGAAATCGGTGAGGCCGACTCCGAGGAATCCGCGCTGGTCAGAGCGTTGATCCGGTCGGCGATGAGGTCGAGTCCCGTGCGGCAGCCCGGGAGCACGTTGATCATCTGGAAGAAGGCGTGCATCTGCCCTTCGGCGACGAGGAGTTCGACCTCGGTGCCCGCCTGCGCGAGCCGCTCGGCGTACTCGCGGCCTTCGTCGTGGAGCGGGTCGTGCTCGGCCAGGTAGACGAATGCCGGCGGGAGACCGCTGAGGTCGTCGTGGCGCAGGGGAGAGGCGTCCGGATGGGTGCGGTCCTCCGCGGCGGGGGCGTAGTGGTTCCAGAACCACTCCATCGTGGGCCGCGACAGCAGCAGCTGGTTCTCCGGGGCGTTGTAGGACGGGCGGGAGAAGTCGCAGTCGGTGACCGGGTAGACGAGGACCTGATAGTCGATGATCGGGCCCTTCCGGTCACGGGCACGATGCGTCATGACCGCGGCGATGTTGCCGCCTGCGCTGTCCCCGCCGACGATCAGCGGCACGCCTTCCGGCGCCAGCTCCGCGCGGTGGGCGTCGACCCATTCGAGGGCGGTGTAGGAGTCCTCGATGGCGGTGGGGAAGGGGTGCTCGGGGGCCTTGCGGTAGTTGACCATGACCACGGTGCTGTCCGTTGCCGTGACGAGCTCGCGGCCGAGGGTGTCGTACTGGAGGTCGATGTCCCCGATCACCCAGCCGCCTCCGTGGTAGTACACGAGGATGGCGCGGGCGGGCGCCTCGGGGGCGAGCACGCGGACTCGGAAGGTGCCGCCCTCCCCGTCGAGCTCGAGCTCACGCACGGAGCCGACGGCAGGACCGGGGCCGCTCATCCTCGCGAAGGCCGGTCCGGACATGCGGGCGATCGCTGGGGTGGATTCGTGGACGGGAACGGCACGGGCTTCGGCCATCGTTGCCAGGAACTGCTGCGTCGTTGCATCAAGTGGCATGAATCACATCTACCGATCATTCGGTCGCTCTGTCAATGGTTGGAGCCGATGATTCTCCCGATCGCCTCGCCAACCCTGCGGAGAAGCGAGGCACCCGACGGCACGTCACCACCAGTCGAAACGGCTTGATTGATAACAACTTAACGATCTTTCGAGAAGGTGCTGGTAAAAGTGCCCCGGGCCGTGGTTCGATAAGTCCACTTCCGCCGGCGCGGTGGGGTGCATCGCAGCACCGCCCGCGCCGTTCCGGTGACGCAGCCGTCACCGGTTGGGAGCGGCTCAGCAGTTCCGAGCCGCAGCTTCTTCCGACGACAAAGGGGTCTTGGTGAAAATTTCTACACGTTCGCGGACAGTGCCGCGCGGCGCGAAAGCCCTGGCCGGCGGCGTCGCTGCCGTGGCCATGCTGACGGTCGCGGGATGCGCCGGCAGCGCGGGATCGTCCGACTCCGCGCAGGAGGGCGGTGGCGGCTTCGAGTACGGCGCCAGCCAGGAGGAGGTCGACGCGGCCATCGCAGACCTCGATCCGGTGAAGATCACCTACCAGGTGGGCGCCCCGGCCGAGAACTCGGTGTCCGGACGCCGTTCGATGCAGGTCAAGGAAGAGATCGAGAAGCGGTCCAACGGCAAGATCGAGGTCGAGATCATCTGGGGCATGGCTGTCGCGGGCTACCCCGAGGCGGTCGACGCCGTGGTCGACGGCCGCGTCGACATCTCCTATCACCTGATCTCCTACGAGCCGCAGCGCTTCCCCGAGGCCAGCGCGATCGGAACCGCGCTGGGCAACGTGGAGTACTCGCCGATGGTCGGTGAGATGGTGGCCAACGCGGTCGGTGCCGCGGTCGGCTGGAACGACCAGGCACTGCTGGACCGCTACGAGAGCGAGGGCGTCACCACCCTGAACCCGATCCTCGCGAACGGGGCCTACTCGCTGAACTGCAACTCCGACATCGCCACCGCAGAGCAGCTCAAGGGCAAGCAGGTGCGCGCCGGCAGCGCGCCCCAGAGCGAGGCTCTGGACCACTTCGGAGCAGTGCCGACCAGCCTGGAGTTCACCGAGGCGTTCGAGGCGCTGCAGCGCGGCACGGTCGACTGCGACCTGTCGCCGATGAGCGCCAAGGAGATCAGCGGAATCTACCAGGCCGCACCCCACCTGGCGTACTCGACGACCGCGAACTGGCCGCGGTTCTCGGCGACCTACATCGCGGGTCCGAGCTTCGATGCGCTCCCGCTGGAGTACCAGCAGATCATCTTCGACAGCAGCGCGATCGCGCTCAGCGGCTCCGCCCAGAGCTATGTCGACTCCAACGCGGTCCACGTGGAGGACCTGGCCAGCGTCGACGGCACGATCAAGGAATTTGATGATGCCTTCCAGGACGAGCTCGGTGAATTCGTCAAGGAGCAGCAGCGGGCGTCGATCGAGGAGGGCCACCTCCCCGACGACATCATCGAGCAGGTGCAGGAGCTGGCCGGCACCTGGGAGCAGCGCGTCGCGGACCTCGGTTACGAGGACGGCGGCGACATGTCCGAGATGAACGAGTGGTACGACCCGGACTCGGATTGGTCGGACTACGCGTGGGACGTCTTCGAGAACTCCGGAGCGCTGGATCACCGGCCGAACTGAGGCGGCGAGCAGGCCGACGCTGAGTCGATGACTGCGCCGACGAAGCAGTGAAGAGGTGCCCGGGCCGGCCGGCCCGGGCACC
>NZ_JAJTWW010000048.1 GCF_021729135.1 Brevibacterium daeguense | reverse complement strand
CTGCTGGTTCTGCGGGCTGGGTGTTTTTGGGGTGTCGCGGGGTGTGATGGAGGGCACGGTGTGTGGATTTGCGTGGGGGTGTGGGGCGGGGTAGGTTGGTACCTGTTGCTCGACGGGAACACCGAAGCGAGCGGGCCGGACGGGTTGTGTTTGACCTGGTCAGGGCCCCGCTTCCACTGGAACGGGAGTTGAGCGGCGTTACTCGATGGCGTTGTGGTTCGTGTGTCACGGACGGGGATGTGTCTGCGGGATCTGCGGTTTGGTGGATTTGCGTGGCGGTCCGGTTGGGTCTAGAGTAGTTATTCGTTCGCCTCACGGGGGCCGGCTGAGATTGCGGGTCTTCGAGAGCGGGCCCCGGATTTGGGTTGGATGATCGGCTGCGTGCCGGTTTGACAGCAGGGATTCGGGTGGTAAGATCGAGAGGTTGCCTCGCGGCGGTCGGGTCGGGTTTCCGGCTTCGGGTGCTGCGGTGTGCGTCTGTTCTTTGAGAACTCAATAGCG
>NZ_JAJTWW010000047.1 GCF_021729135.1 Brevibacterium daeguense | reverse complement strand
TAGCCTCGATCTTTCGTCGTGGTCTCGGTTCGGGTGCGTGTCCGGACGGAGAAAGGTGCTCCTGACCTGCGAAAATGATGGTTACCACACAACCATTACCGCGGAGCCAAAGGAGCACCTTTACAGTGAGCCACTCTACCGGGTTCTATCCCTCGAATCAGGTCGATGACGCCGGGGCCGGGATCGTGTCGCAGGCCGGTGCTGTCGTCCTTCTCGAAACGATCAAAGCTGTGGGCCTGGACCGCGCGCTGCGCGATGGGCTTTCACCGTGGCGCAGACCGCTGGCCGTGCACGATCCGGCCAAGGTCGTGTTGGATCTGGCCGTGGCGTTGGCTGCCGGCGGGGACTGCCTGGCCGATGTCGATCGGTTGCGCGATCAGCCCGGCGTGTTCGGCAAGGTGGCCTCCGATGCGACGGTGTCGCGGCTGATCGCGGCCCTGGCCGCCGACAAGACACAGGCGCTGGCTGTGATCAACCAGGTCCGGGCCGAAGCGCGTGCCG
>NZ_JAJTWW010000046.1 GCF_021729135.1 Brevibacterium daeguense | reverse complement strand
GCTGAGGTGGCGCTGGCGCGCCGGGAATCACCGGCCCGCGGTTCCCGCCACCTCGGGTTGGCGCATGCGCTGATCGGGGAGATGCCGCGCACCATGACGGCGTTGACCGCGGGGCGGGTGTCGGAGGAGAAGGCGATGGTGCTGTGCCGGGAGACGGCCTGGCTGTCGGTCCATCACCGGTTCCAGGTGGATCGGCTGATGGGTGTCCGGTTCGCGGGGACCGGGGTGCGCCGGTTGGCCAGTGAGGCCCGCGCCCATGCGCAGCGGCTGGATCAGCAGGCCGCGGTGGAGCAGCTGGAGCGCGGCCAGGAGGAGCGGCGGGTCAGTGTCCGGCCGGCGCCGGGCAATATGGCGTATCTGACGGCGCTGCTGCCGATGCCGCAGGCGGTCGCCGCGTATGCGCATCTTCACCAGGCGGCTGCGACCGCGGTCGGGACCGGGGCTGCCGAGGGGCGCACGCACGGGCAGCTGATGGCTGATCTTCTCAGCACCCGGCTGACCGGTCAGGACGAGGCCGCCGACGTTCCTGTCGAGCTGCACCTGGTGATGAC
>NZ_JAJTWW010000045.1 GCF_021729135.1 Brevibacterium daeguense | reverse complement strand
GCGTCAGGGGGTGCGTCAGGGGGTGCGTCAGCGTGACGGGTGTGGGCAGGGGCTGGTTGCCGGGTGAGGAGGTCGGTGAGCTGGGGGATGAGTTGGACGCGGAACTTGGAGTGGTGGATGGGTTGTTGTTTCGGGTCGAGGTGTCGGGGAGGGATCCAGGCGGGCAGGCCGTTGCTGAGGCGGGCGGTCCAGCCGTTGGGGTCGTGCCAGGCGTGGTGGTAGGGGCAGACGAGGGTGAGGTTGTTGATGTCGGTGGGTCCGCCCTGGGAGTGGGGGAGCATGTGGTGGGCCTGGCAGTAGATGGGTGCGATGTCGCAGTCGGGGAATGAGCAGCCCTGGTCGCGGGCGGCGAGCAGGGTGAGCTGGTTCTTGTTGGCCAGCCGGTTGTCGGTTTTCAGGGTGATGGTGCCGCGGGTGTCGTCCCAGGTCTGGAGGTAGGTCTTTGCGGTGCAGGCGTGCTGGAGGACGGTGCTGATGGGGATCGGGGTGCGGTTCTGGGTGGTGGCGGTGCCGGTGCCGCGGGCGAGTTGTTCGGCGGTGGCGGTGATGACGAGGGCGAACGAGGGGCCGTGGGCGTTGCGGTGAGCGCCGGCGTCGTGGACGA
>NZ_JAJTWW010000044.1 GCF_021729135.1 Brevibacterium daeguense | reverse complement strand
GTCGAGGAGCCGGTCGAGGAGGTCGTCCTCAAGGGCACCCGTGTGCAGGAAGCACCCTCCCGCTCCGATGACCGCGCCTCCGACTCCAACGGCTCCGACTCCGGCAGCTCCAGCTCGGGTGACTCCGAGTCCTCGAAGAAGGAATCCGGCGGCTCCGGCGGCTCCGACTCCTCCGACAAGAAGTCCGACGGCGACTCCGGCGCCAAGGATCCGGCCGTGGCCAACGGTGCGACATGGGACAAGCTCGCGCAGTGCGAGTCCGGCGGCAACTGGTCGATCAACACCGGCAACGGCTACTACGGCGGCCTCCAGTTCAGCTCCCAGACCTGGGGAGCCTTCGGCGGCCACAAGTACGCGCCGAACGCCCACCAGGCCTCGCGCGCCCAGCAGATCGATATCGCAAGCAAGGTGCAGAAGCAGCAGGGCTGGGGCGCCTGGCCGGCCTGCTCCAGCAAGCTCGGCCTGCGCTGACGCTTCGCCCGACGGGCACGAACACGACCGATGGACATGAGGACATGTCCGAGAACAACAATCGATCCGGCCAGGAAGCGCGTCGGATCCTGGGGAGAACTGTGGACGTTCTGCGGAATCGCAAGGTGCAGATTGCCGGCCAGGCAGTGGT
>NZ_JAJTWW010000043.1 GCF_021729135.1 Brevibacterium daeguense | reverse complement strand
TACGAAAAAAATGGGAAACACAAGCTTAAACGAAAAAAAATGTGAGGCACCCATTACATGCTCATTATGTCCTTCTTGTCCGTATGTGTGTGTGTGTTCGTGCAGCGTCGGGTCCCATGGATCTGTTGAGCGTTTTTCTCTCATCCACACGGGGTGTCAATGGGCCGAGGCATCCGTGACCGCCTCATCATGTAGACCTGAAGTGACCACTGAATGATCCGCAGTTAGCCACCTGCTCGCTCTTACCACCTGTCCGAGGCGGGGACTAACAGCCATTGACGAAG
>NZ_JAJTWW010000042.1 GCF_021729135.1 Brevibacterium daeguense | reverse complement strand
AAAAAAATGTGAGGCACCCATTACATGCTCATTATGTCCTTCTTGTCCGTATGTGTGTGTGTGTTCGTGCAGCGTCGGGTCCCATGGATCTGTTGAGCGTTTTTCTCTCATCCACACGGGGTGTCAATGGGCCGAGGCATCCGTGACCGCCTCATCATGTAGACCTGAAGTGACCACTGAATGATCCGCAGTTAGCCACCTGCTCGCTCTTACCACCTGTCCGAGGCGGGGACTAACAGCCATTGACGAAGAGCGGCCGCCAGCCCACCCGACAGCCAACGTGAAGCCCATCTTACTCTCGGCGGGTGTGGACGTCGGCGCGAGGGAAAGGAGGGGGGGGGG
>NZ_JAJTWW010000041.1 GCF_021729135.1 Brevibacterium daeguense | reverse complement strand
TCCAACAGGCCGGTGTTGCAACGACCGGTTGAACCCGCCCAGTACCTGGCGATCGCCTACACCGAACGGCTCACCGCCGCCAGGATCCAGGCCTCGGTCGGCACCGTGGGCGACTCCTACGACAACGCGCTGGCGGAGACGGTCAACGGGCTGTACAAGACCGAGCTGATCTACTCCCAGCCGTCGTGGGCATCGCTGACCGAGGTCGAGTTCGCCACCATGAACTGGGTCCACTGGTGGAACACCACCCGGCTGCACCAGAACCTCGGCTACCGCACACCGACCGAGATCGAAGCCGACTACTATGCCAACAGCACCACCGAGGAACACCTCGCAACCGCCTGACGTGTCCTGGCTTTCGTTCCGCTGTGTCGTGAGAATTCAGGCTGAGATGGGTTGGCTTCGAGATCGGTCTTCGTAGTTGGTTGGGCTGTCCCAGTTTAGTGCTGAGTGGCGGCGGGAGCGGTTGTAGTAGATCTCGATGTAGTCGAACATCGCATTGGCCAGTTGCAATCGGGTCTTCCACTTCTTCCGGTTGAGCAGCTCGACCTGCATGGTGCCCCAGAACGACTCGATCATGGCATTGTCATACCCGTCGCCGATGGTTCCCATGGATCCGACGAGGCCGGCGTCACGGATGCGCTTGGTGAAGGCCCAGGATGTGAATTGGGCGGGTTCAACCGGTCGTTGCAACACCGGCCTGTTGGA
>NZ_JAJTWW010000040.1 GCF_021729135.1 Brevibacterium daeguense | reverse complement strand
GCTTCAGAGGGAGGTGAGTATAAAAATGCGGTGAGGAACTGGGCACTGTTGGGTGTGTGGGGCAGGCGCTAGGGCCTCCCCGGGGTGCGCATGCGCGGGGTTTCCGCCCACAGCGCCGGAGCCTCGCGCGGAGGGTAATGTAGGCGGCCTCATGCGCTAGTCTACTGCACCACCTTCAGGGGTCCGAAAAGGTAGCAGGCGCTGCAAGACTCATCGGGGTTGGAGATGAACTGAGCGTACAGGTCCTGGTAGCGCTCCAGGGTGAGTCCGCCGGCCTTCCTGTCGTCCTCAGTGGTGAGCTTGTTGTAAGCGTCATCAATCTCCTTCACCTCAGCAAAGGCAGACCTGGTAATGCAGTCAAGCCTGTACTCATCGAGGCCAACCTTGCCGTCGCCGTTAACGTCAATAGCCTTGAACTGGTTGGCAATGAAAACCTTGAAGGCACCGGGGAAATCGCCGTATTTCTTGCCCTGGCAATGCTTCTGCACAGCCTGCTTGAACTCGTCAACAGTTACCTCGCCGTCCTTGTTGAAGTCAGCGAGCTCGGCGATCTCGTTCCAGAGGTTCCTCATGATCTTCTGGTTGTTGGCATAGGCATCGGCGCTGAATTCGCCACGGCCCTCAATCAGGGTGTTCCTGACGGCAAGGCACTCGAAGTCGTTCTTGTCCAAGAAGCCATTGTTGTCAATGTCGTACATGTACCTGACGACGTACTTGACGCGGTTGTCCCAGCTGTAAGCCATTTTGCTAGATGCTTGCGTCGCCTGACCTTAAAGACCGTTGGTTCTCAGAAGCCG
>NZ_JAJTWW010000004.1 GCF_021729135.1 Brevibacterium daeguense | reverse complement strand
CCCCCCCCCCCCACCTCTGTGAGTGCCGCCGCTTCGGCTCGTCTGATTTCGGACCGCAGGCCGGCCAGACGGAATGCGGGCGTGCAATTCTTCGTCGAATCTTCAACCCGATCGGTCGATTCGTCCTCCGGGCAGAGAGACAATGAAGGCCAGAACTGCGCGCAACCCAGGCCGGTGGACTCGGTGCATGAGGAGATGCGCCTCAGGGCGCCCCGTCGAGCAGTGTTGCGGAGAGGAATGCGGCAATGATGTACGGCATGGGCACTGGCGGGATGTGGTGGATCTGGGTTTTCGGGGTGCTGCTGCTCATCGGCGTGATCGTGCTGGTGGTGGTGCTGGTGCAGCTGCTCGCCGGCCGGCCCGGGAACGCGCCGCGCGGCGGCTACCAGGGCGCGGTTGCATCCGGTGCCCGCGCCCGGGAGATTCTCGCTGAGCGCTACGCTCGCGGGGAGCTGAGCACGGAGGAGTACCGGGAGCGCCTGCGGACGCTGGAAGACAGCGGACCGTGACACGGGTCAGCCGCAGGCAGCTGCTGGCCCTGGCACTTGGAGGCGCTGCCGCGGTCGTCGGCGGAGCCGGGCTCTGGTGGACCTCGGGGCGTCGCTTCACGAGCGGTGAGGGGGACGAACTGGCCGAGCCGGAGGAGTTCACCAGTCACGACGGGCTGCTGGAGCTCGATCTGGAGACCGCACCGGAACGGATCCGGATCGGCGACCGCGAGGTATCCATGCTGGCGTTCAACGGTTCGGTTCCGGGGCCGACCCTGCGGGTGGCGCCGGGGGACACGGTCCGGGTGCGGCTGCGCAATTCGCTGGACGCTCCGACGAACCTGCACGTCCACGGCCTGCATGTGTCCCCGGAGGACAACGGCGACAACCCTTTCATCAGCGTCGATCCGGGCCAGACCTTTGCCTATGAGTTCACGCTGCCGGCCGATCACCCGCCTGGCACGTACTGGTATCACCCACATCGCCACGGGTACGTCGCCGATCAGCTCGCGGCCGGCTTGTTCGGTGCGATCGTGGTCGCGGATCTGGAATCGATTCCCGTCACCCGGGAGCGAGTTCTCGTCGTCTCCGACCTCACCGTGGACTCGTCCGGGAACCTGGCCTCGCCCGATCTGATGGAGCAGATGATGGGCCGAGAGGGCGAACTGGTGGTTGTCAACGGGCAGGTGCGGCCACGGCTGGCGGCGGCTCCGGGGGAGCGGGAGCGGTGGCGGGTCATCAACGCGTGCACCTCTCGGTTCCTGCGGTTGCAGCTGAACGGTCAATCCATGCAGCTGCTCAGCCTCGATCTCGGCAGACTGGCCGTGCCCCGAGAGGTCCCCGAGGTGGTGGTCCTCCCGGGCAACCGGGTCGAGCTGCTCGTCGAGGGGCAGGAAGGCTCACACACCCTCGCAGCGCTCCCGGTTGATCGGGGCGGCATGGACGGAATGATGGGCGGGGGAATGATGAACGGGAGCCGTCCGGGTGCTTCCGCGCCGGTGGAGCTGCTGACGTTTCAGGTGACGGGATCCCCGGTGGACGCGCTTCCGCCGGTGCCCGCCGCCCCTGCGCCGCGAGATCTGCGGGGAGAGCCGGTGGAGGGCCGCCGCCGGCTGGACTTCGGGATGGCGATGGGCGGGGGCCGCATGGGGCCGGGCGGAGGACCCGGGATGATGGCCTTCACGATCAACGGGCAGGAGTTCGATCCCGACCGGATCGATGCCGATGTTGCCGGCGGAGCCGTCGAGGAATGGACGCTGACCAACTCCAGCCCCATGGACCATCCCGTGCATCTGCACGTGTGGCCCATGCAGATCGTCGAAGAAGGCGGCCGCACCGTCGCCGAACCGCGGTGGCAGGACGTCGTGAACGTCCCGGCCTTCGGTGAGGTGAAGGTTCTCATCGCATTCGACGATTTCACCGGGCGCAGCGTCTTTCACTGCCACATCCTCGATCACGAGGACCTGGGCATGATGGGAACAGTCCGCGCCCGCTGATCTTCGAGGCGGCAGGTGCCCGGGCCGATCGGCCCGGGCACCTGCGAGCGGCAACCTGTGACTCAGAGAGCGGTCACTCGACGACGGTGATCGTCTCGGTCGCGATGACCGAGGTGTCGCCCTTCGCGTTCCGGACCTCGACGGTCAGGGTGTCGCCGGCTTCCAGGCCCTCGGTGTTCTTGATGTTCTGGTACGTCTTCGCCCACTCCGTCTTGTCGCCGGGAAAGCGGAAGGTCGTGGGCTTGCTGTCGTCCTCCGTCGGGTGGACGGAGACCGTGATGTGCTCGCCGGTCGCGTTCGTCCCCGAGACCTCGAAGCCCTCCGTGAGGTCCTCCCTGGTGATCTCCTCCGGAGCCTCGATGACGACGTCCTCAGCGGGCGCCTCGGGTTCTTCGGGTGCGTCTTCGACCGTGAGGGAGATGAACTTGCTGCCGCCCTTCCCTGCCGCGCTGACAATGATCGACAGTGTGTCACCGGTGACGACCTCGTCGAGGGTGTCGTCGGTGTTGGACAGCTGGCGGAAGACGTCGTCGCGGTACTGGGCGCCGAAGGTGGTCGACAGCGGCAGCTCGAGGGTCCACTCGCCGTTCTCGTCCGCGATCACCTCGGGGATGTCGGACTTGATGTAGTAGGTGTGTCCGGAGGTGGTCATGATCGCGAACTGGGTGAAGGTGACCTCCGCCTCGGGCGTGGCGGTGCCGGAGATGGTGATGGTGCCCTCGTCGTCGCCCTCGGTGTAGGTGATGTCGGAGGTGGTGACCTTCGGGAAGACCGGCTCCGCCGGCTCCTCGGGCTCCTCGGCTGCGACGACCTTCGCCTCGACCTGGTACTTGTCCGTCGGATTGTTGGCGCTGGTTTCGATGCCGACGGTGACGTTGTCACCCTCCTCGAGCTCGGCGACCGTGATCCAGTTCTCCGGCTTGTACGTGGAGCTGCCGTAGTTGAAGACATCGTCGGGAGAGATCGTGACCGTGTAGGTTCCCGTCTCGTCGGCCGTCCCCGAGTACTTCTCGCGGTCTGCGGTCGAGAGATTCATGAGGTGGCCCTCGGCCGTGACGACGCGGACCGTGGACAGCGACACCGGGGCACCGGCGCGGGTCTTGACGGTGACCTCCAGGCCGTCCTTGACGTCGGCGGTGGTGAGCGGGTCGGGCAGCGAAGCGCTGACGCGGACCCATTCCGAGGAGGTCGAA
Organism: Brevibacterium daeguense; assembly: GCF_021729135.1. GTDB lineage: Bacteria > Actinomycetota > Actinomycetes > Actinomycetales > Brevibacteriaceae > Brevibacterium > Brevibacterium daeguense. The sequence continues at coordinate 397,424 of NZ_JAJTWW010000004.1, read as the reverse complement.
CTCGGCGCTGCGGCGGCAGTCGTGTGCGCGGGAGTCACCGCGATCGCCGGTGCTCCGAGACCAACGATGGCGAGTGCGACGGCGGGCGCCAGGACCAGAGACTTCTTCATGTTTCCCCTTATGGTGAGAGCGAGTACTCCACCGGCCATTGAACGCCACCGATGTGCTCCTCGGGTGAATGAAGATTGAACTGCATAAGATCGCGAAGGAGCGGAGATGCACGATTTCCTCGTTGAACGCAACGAGCTCGACGACCGGGCGGAGGCCCCATGAGGATCGAACCCTACGCCGCCGCGCATCGCGAAGCGGTGCTCGAGCTGTCCATTCGCGCCTGGGAGCCGGTGTTCCCCAGGATGCGCTTGGCGGTGCCGCATTTCGTCTACGACTCCTTCTACCCGGACGGCTGGCAGACGCGGCAGATCACTGACCTGTCGGCGATTCTGGACGGGGAGCCGGCGTCGGTGGATATTGCCGCCGAGGACGCGACGGCGCTCGGATGGGTGTGCACGAGAATCCATCCGAAGGACCGAATGGGTGAGATCTACGTCCTTGCTGTCGACCCCGCACACCAGGGCCGAGGCGTCGGCACGGCTCTCATGGACCACGCGCTGGCCCGCATCCGGCAGGCGGGGATGGTGATGGCCATGGTGGAGACCGGCGACGACCCGGGCCACGCCTCGGCGAGGGCCGCCTACGAATCCTCCGGGTTCGTGCGCTGGCCGGTAGCCCGTTACTTCAAAGAGCTGGACTGAGCATCCCGGCTACTTCTGCCGCGGCACCCGGCCCATCAGGTAGAACTCTTCGTTCGGCATCATGCCGGTCACGGAGGCGAGGCGGTTGGACATTCCGTAGAACCCGGTGATCGCGGTGATGTCCCAGATGTCCTCGTCATCGAAGCCGTGGCCGCGCAGCACCGCGAAGTCGTCATCCCCGACCCGGTGGGACTCTGCGTTGACCTTGAGCGCGAAATCGAGCATCGCCCGCTGGCGCTCGGTGATCTCGGCGGTGTTCGGATTGATCGCCACCTGGTCGGCCACGCGCGGGTTCTTCGCGTAGATGCGCAGGATCGCCCCGTGGGCGACCACGCAGTACAGGCAGCTGTTGGCCCCGGAGACCGCGGTCACGATCATCTCCCGGTCGGCCTTGCTCAGGTTGCCGGTCTCCTTCTCCATCACTGCCTCGTGATAGGCGAAGAAGGCGCGGAACTCGGCCGGACGGCGAGCGAGCATGAGGAACACGTTGGGAATGAAGCCGGACTTCTCTGCGACTTCTTCGATGGTGGCGCGGATGTCGTCGGGAATGTCCGCGAGCTCGACGTAGGGGTAGCGGGGCAACTCAGTACTCATGGCCGCATGCTACCGACTCAGCGGCCTCGCGAGCACCCGCACCGAGAGGAAACCTGCCCTGCTTCCGCAGTTCGACCAGGCGGGCAGGAATACGCTTGGGACCGGAGTGGTTCGTTCATCGCGACGCGCTTCTGCGTCGCTTCTGGGACTCCTCGGAAGGGAGGCTGCAATGGGAAGCCCGACGGCCACCGTCACGGCGAGCACCCGGATCGCCGCGGGCCCGACGATGATCCTGGTCGTGCCGGACCTCGCCGCTTCGCGCATGCGCACGCTTCCCCCGGTTGTAAAACGCGCCACTGGGTCGTTTGCCCGCGGGCTGGCACGGTGAAGACCGCCATCGGCAGGGCGCTGGAAGCGACGTTCAGAGTGAGCTTGGTCCTGAAGGGCCTCGACGGCGTCCTGGAGTTGCTGGGCGGAGTCCTGCTGCTCATCGTCTCACCGGCAGAGATGAGCTCGTTGCTGCTACTGCTCACCCAGCACGAGCTGTCGGAGGATCCACAGGATCTCGTGGCGAATGCGCTGACACGGCTGGCAGACGGGCTGACGGTGTCGGCAACGCTGTTCGGCGCCGCGTACCTGCTTGTGCACGGACTGGTGAAGGTCGTGCTGGTGTGGGCCGTGCTCCGGAATAGACTGTGGGCCTACCCGTGGATGATCGGCTTTCTCCTGATCTTCATCACCTACCAGACTTACCAACTGGTGCTGGCCTTCTCCTGGGGCCTCGCCGCCCTGACGGCCTTCGACATCTTCATTGTCTGGCTGACCTGGCACGAGTACCGTGCGCACCGCGCCCGAGGTGTCGGCTCCTCTGCCCAGCCCGACCCCGAGACGGACCCGGGCACCAATACAGGGACGACCCCGTCCACGACGGCCGCAGCGGACGGAGCCGGAAGCACGAGATGCTCACGGCGCGCAGGGACTCCGAGCGGGCCGGCCGCGGGACCACCGCGACGGCCCGGACTGCAGGACGTACCACCCCGACGGCCCGGACCGGCTGGAGACCATCACGTCGACGTGCGTCGACTCCGCCGCGTGGTGCTCGTCGTGGCACTGCTCAACTTCGCTTACTTCTTCGTCGAATTCGGCATCGCCCTGGCCGCAGGATCGGTCGCCCTGCTTGCCGACAGCGTCGACTTCCTCGAGGACACCTCGATCAACCTGCTGATCTTCATGGCGCTTGGGTGGCACCCGAGCAGGCGTGCTCTGATGGGCAAGGCGATGGCCTTGATCATCCTCGTGCCCGCTGCTGTCGCCGGCTGGGAGGCATTGCGTCGATTCTCGGATCCGACCGCCCCCGACGTCGTTCCGGTCGTGCTCGCCTCCCTGGGAGCGGTCGCCGTCAACGGAGCCGGCTCGTGGCTGCTGGTGCGGGTGCGGCACCACGGGGGCTCGCTGAGTCGTGCGGCCTTCCTCTCGGCCCGCAACGACGTCCTGGTCAACGTCGCCATCATCGTCATGGCAATCATCACCGTCTGGACCGGTTCGGGCTGGCCGGACCTGATCCTCGGCTGTTTCATCGTCGTCCTGGCGCTCCACGCCGCCTACGAGGTATGGGAGGCCGCCGAAGAAGAGCGACTCGGAGCGAAAGCGCTCGCGGGCGAGGACCTCGGCTGATTCTCCTCATCATCGCTGTGATGCTCGGACTCGCCGGTCGCATCACGCGGCCACTTCACGTAGTGGTTCTCGGCGACCAGGAGTGCACTCCTACAGGAGCTCCAGCGCGCGCACCCGCAGCAGCACCCGGGGCCGCGCGGCCGAGCAGAAATCGAGAAGCACATCGTCCGCCTGACGGTTAGCGTGTTCTCGACGGGGGCGACGGACGCTTCCGAATCTGCGAAGGACGGTCAATCATGTCTGACACGACGGGCTCTGTCGGCTTCAGCGAAGCCGAGCGCGAGGCGATGAAGGCTCGCGCGGCTGAATTGCGTGTCGAGAGGGGCGGCAAGAAGAAGGCCGACTTCCTGCAGGCCCTGATGGAGCGGATCGACGAGATGCCGCCGGTCGACCAGGAGATCGCCGTCGCCGTGCACTCCATCGTCACCGAACTCGCCCCTGAGCTGACCCCGCGGACCTGGTACAGCATGCCCGCCTATGAGAAGGACGGGAACGTGGTGATCTTCCTGCAGGACGCCGCGAAGTTCGGAACCCGTTACGCCACGCTCGGATTCAATGACAGCGCCCAGCTGGACGATGGGGACATCTGGCTCGCCTCCTACGCCATCCCGCGACTCACCGACTCCGTCAAGGAGAAGATCGCGGAGCTCGTGGCCCGCGCGGTGGGCCAGTCCGATGCTGCGGCGAAATGGGCAATGATTGCAGCATGAGCCACCACCAGGCGCGGCCTCACCCGTACGACGCGAACTACGCCGGGGCGCAGCCACTTCCACCTGGACCCGCACCTGCCCGGCGCGGGTGGTCGATCGCGGCGCTGATCGTGGCGATCCTCGCTTTCGCGGCCGGGCTGCTCAGCGGCGGGCTGACGCTGCTCTGGGGAGGGGCATCGCTGGCCACGGGAGCGCCTCAGCCCGTGCTCTTGTCGATCCTGCGGCAGCTGTACGTCATCGCGCTTCCGGTGGTCGGACCCCTTGCGCTGGCCGGTGCGGCGCTCGCGATCGTGGGGCTCATCCGCGGGCGTGAGGCCCGGGGAGTCGCCGTCACCGCGCTTGTCCTCGCCCTCGTCTGCGTGATCACTCTCCTCATCGGGCTGCCGCTGCTCGCCGTGGAACCCTGCTTCGACTTTGACTGCGCAGCGTGAGGAATCCGGAACGCACGCAGTGGGAAAGCGGGGATGGGCACCGCGAGGGATAGGGTGACCGTCATGACAGTGGATTCCGTGATGACCGAACTGGCGGCACTCGCGGATCCGCGGATCCGCGAGGTCAACGAGCGCCACGGCGACGACCACGCCGTGAACCTGACCAAGCTGCGGGCGCTGGCCAAGGCGCTCAAGACCCAGCACGAGCTCGCGCGTGAGCTGTGGGCGACCGAGGACAGCGCTGCGCGACTGCTCGCCATTCTGATCAGCCGCCCGAAGGCCTTCGAGCGGGACGAGCTCGACTCCATGCTCCGGCAGGCGCGCACGCCCAAGGTGCAGGACTGGCTGGTGAACTACGTGGTCAAGAAGCACCCGGAGGTCGAGGCGCTGCGAGTGCTCTGGTTCGCCGACCCCGACCCTGCCGTCGCGAGCGCCGGGTGGGCGCTGACCACCCGGCGGGTGAGCAGGAACCCGGAAGGCCTGGACCTCGGCCGGCTGCTCGACCTCATCGAGGCCGAGATGACGGATGCCCCCGACCGGCTGCAGTGGGCGATGAACGAGTGCCTGGCGACGATCGGCATCCACCACCCCGATCACCGCGCCCGCGCGCTCGCGATCGGCGAGCGGCTGGAAGTGCTCAAGGACTACCCGACCCCACCGAACTGCACTTCGCCCTACGCCCCGATCTGGATCACCGAGATCGTGAGCCGCCAGGAAGCCAAGCGGCGATGATGAGGAGAGGCTGTTCCACCGATTCGCCCGGTTGATTCCCCGACTCGAATTCCCTGCTTCATGTTCCCCTGAACGAGTGTTCGCGTTAGTCTAAATGCTTGAGGGTCGGGCCGATCGGCTGCCGGGACCCTCGTGAATGACTGGACGTTTGTCTCAAGGGAGAGGCCACAATGACGATATCCGCCGGACGAGCACCATCGCCGAGCACCGACACAGCAGCCCCGACGGGTGCGAGCACGCTGCCGGAGCAGGAGCACCACATCTCGGCACCGTCCTCGCGGGGTCCGCGCGAATACACCTGGCTGGACCACCTGGAGCGGCATGCGGCGGAGATCCCCGACCAGGACGCCGTGATCCACGGAGAGCTCCGCCTGACCTGGGCCGGCCTCCATGACCAGGTCCGGGAGTTCGCGGCCCACCTCCACGCCCGAGGCGTCCGCCCCGGCAACCGCGTCGCGATCCTCATGAGCAACCGCCCCGCCTCTATCGTCGCCATGCTCGGGGCGCAGGAGCTCGGCGCGATCGCCGTGCCGCTGAATTACCGGCTGACCGTCCGCGAGCTGACCCCGATCGTCGAGCGCACATCGCCGACCGCCCTCGTGTACGAGGACGCCTACCGGGCGACCGCCTCGGAGGTAGTCGAGCAGGGGAGCGTTCCCATCACCGTCCACGAGCAGGCCGACCTCGACTTCGCCTTCGCGGGGGAGGCCGAGGCGCCGGCCGAGGCGAGCGTCGAGCCCCTCATCGAGCAGAGCCCGGCGAGCGAATGCGCGGTCATCGTGTTCACCTCGGGCAGCACCGGGCGTCCCAAGGGCGCGATGCTGTCCTACGCGAACATCATGTCCCAGGTGCTGGTCGCGGTGTATCACTTCCAGATCACCGGCGGCGGCAGCACGCTGGTCAACTCCCCGCTGTTCCACATCGCCGGCCTCGCCAATGTCTTCCGCTGCCTGGTGACCGGGCGGACCACGGTGCTCGCCTACTACGCGACCTTCACGCCGGAGGCGTTCCTCGAGAACCTGCAGAAGTACAACGTCACGGAGACCTACCTGATCTCGAGCCTGTGGTCGCGGGTGTGCAAGCACATGGACGCCCACGGGATCACCCACCCGTTGGAGAACCTGGGCTGGGGAGCGGAGCCGGCCGGGCTGAGCACGCTCGAGGCGATGGCGCGCTGCTTCCCGCAGGCGCGGATCGTGTCGACCTTCGGGCAGACGGAGATGTCGCCCGTCACCACGGTGCTCGAGCCCGAGTACGCGCAGCGGAAGATCGGGTCAGTGGGCGTCTCCGCGATCGCGGTGAGGATCCGCGTGGTCGACGAACAGATGAATGACGTCCCGACCGGTGAGGTCGGCGAGGCCGTCTACCTGGGGCCGGGCCTGATGATGGGCTACTGGGACGATCCCGAGGCGACCGCCGAGTCGATGCAGGGCGGCTGGTTCCATTCGGGAGACCTCGTGCGCAAGGACGAGGACGGCTTCTACTACGTGGCGGACAGGATCAAGAACATCATCATCTCCGGGGGCGAGAACATCTACTCGCCGGAGGTGGAGGAGGCGATCCTGCTGCATCCGAACGTCAAGGAGACCGCGGTGGTGGGGGTCCCCGACGAGAAGTGGGGCGAGGTGCCGGTCGCCGCGGTGTCGCTGATCGACCCCTCCGTGGAGACGGACGAGGCCGAGATCATCGAGCACTGCCGGAGCGTGCTGGCCTCCTACAAGAAGCCCAAGCACGTGTACATCTTCGACGAGCTGCCGCGCAGCGGGACCGGGAAGATCTCCAAGCCGGCGCTGCGGGAGTCGTTCGGCCAGTCCTGACCGGGTGGCTGGTCCTGACCAGATAACCAGATGGCAGCCGCTCCTGACCAGGCTGCGACCGCGCCCTCCCGGCCAGTCCCGACCTCAGCCGGCTTCGGGGGACCGGACCAGCTCAGGCCGCGGCGGTGGCGACGCCGAGCGAATCTGCACCCAGGACCTTCGGGACGCCGTCCTCGTAGAAGTGCTCGACCTCGGTGACGGTGAAACCGGCGGCCTCGAGCATCGCCACCGGCTGCCGCGTCAGGTGGCAGCCGCCGGCCATCCGCTTCTGCACCGGTTCGAGCCGGTGCTGCCAGGTGCGGACCTTCGCGTCCGGCGCCAAGCCGTGCTCGACGAAATGCAGAGTCCCGCCGGGCTTGAGCACCCGGCGCAGCTCTTGGAGTGCGGCGTGCGCATCGGGGATCGTGCACAGGGTCCACGTCGACAGCGCCGTGTCGAACGTGTCGTCGTCGAACGGCAGTGACTGTCCGTCCAGCCCTGCGCGGTGCACCGGGATCTGGCTGGCCTGCACGCGACGGGAGGCGAGCCGCCAGCCGAGGTCGGCTGGTTCGATCGCGTGCACTTCCGTGACGGCGGGCGGGTAGAACGGCACGTTCAGGCCTGATCCGAACCCGATCTCCACCACCCGGCCGTGCAGCCCGGAGCAGGTGCGCTTCCGCAGCGGATCTGCTGTCTTCACCCCGCAGGCGACGTTGATGAGGCGGGGCAGAATACGGTCGCCGTAGATGCTCATGGGAATCTCCTTGGGGCTTCGCTGCCCCGTGTTGCTTCAATTCTACCGCTCGCCTGGGGGCTTGCGGCAAGACCCGGTGCACGGCGCACACTCGACGCCTGAGGGGAGGGCTGGGAACCATGTTCGACGTCATCATCAGCGGCGCAGGTCCGACCGGCATCATGCTCGCGCGCGAGCTGCGCCTGCACGGTGTGCGCGTGCTGGTGCTCGAGAGGGACCCGGAGCCGTCGGCGGCAGTGCGCGGCCTGGGACTGCATGTCCGGAGCATCGAGATCCTCGACCAGCGCGGCCTGCTGGAGCGATTCCTCGCGCTGGGCCAGCAGCACCCCCTCGGCGGCATGTTCGCCGGCATCGTCCGACCGCCGCCCGCGGACCTCGACACCGCTCACGGCTACATCCTCGGGATTCCGCAGCCGGTGTTCGAACGCCTCCTGACCGAATGCGCCCAGGAGGCGGGCGTCGAGATCCGCCGTGGCCGCGAGGTGGTCGGACTCAGTCAGGACGCGAGCGGAACCGCGGTCGCGCTCGCCGACGGAACCCGTTTGCGATCCCGCTTCCTCGTCGGATGCGACGGCGGCCGCAGCACGATTCGGAGGCTGCTCGGAGTCGCCTTCCCCGGCGAGCCCGCGTCGGTCGAGATGCTGCTCGGCGAGATGGCGGCGACCGAGGCGCCCGACCGGATCGCCGAGGTCGTCGCCGAGGTGCGCCGGACCGAACTCCGATTCGGCGCCGGTCCGCTCGGGGACGGCCGATATCGAATCGTGGTGCCGGCCGCCGGAGTCGCCGTGGAGCGCTCGATTCCGCCGACCCTCGACGAGTTCCGCCGGCAGCTGCGCGCGGTGGCCGGGACGGACTTCGGCGTGCACTCGCCGCGCTGGCTGACACGGTTCGGCGACGCCATCCGGCTGGCCGAGCAGTATCGCGTCGGCCGAGTGCTGCTCGCCGGGGACGCCGCGCATGTGCACCCGCCGATGGGCGGACAGGGTCTCAACCTGGGGATCCAGGACGCCGTCAACCTCGGCTGGAAGCTGGCCGCGGAAGTCAACGGGTGGGCTCCTGCCGACCTGCTCGACACCTACCATGCGGAACGGCACCCCGTCGCTGCCGAGGTGCTCGAGAACACGCGAGCGCAGGCCGCGCTGATGGACACCGCAGCCGGCCCGCAGGCCGTGCGCCGCCTGCTGTCGGAGCTCATGGACATCGAGGAGGTGAACCGACGCCTGATCGAGAAGATCACCGCGATCGGGATCCGCTACGACTTCGGCAGTGCTACGCCGCTGGTCGGTCGGCGCCTGCGCGACATCCGACTGCGCCGGGGCAGGCTGTACGAGCACATGCACGAAGGGCACGGCCTGCTGGTCGATCAGGCCGGCCGGCTCTCGACGCAGGGGTGGGCGGACCGCGTCACCTGCGTCGCCGATACCAGCGAGGAGCTCGACGAACCGGCGGTGCTGCTGCGCCCGGACGGTCACGTCGCCTGGGCGGGCGCGGAGCAGGGGGAGCTCGAACACCACCTGGCGAGGTGGTTCGGAGGGGACTCTCATCAGAGATGACACTCACCGGCGCTGACCGCTAGCAGCGCTGCCACCCAATAGGATTGGCACCCAGAGGCTCGTCGTCGAAGGGAACCCTCAGCGGCATGGAGCGACGCGAAAAGACCCCGACGATGGTCAACCCGCTCGACTTCGATGCGCTGAAGCGACGTGAGGTCGAGGCCCTCGAGGCGCTCGAGCGCGCGCGCACGGAACAGGGCCGGCTCGCCGCACTCGGTGCTCACATCGGCTGGCTCCAGGCCCGGTTGAACACCGTCAGGCCGATGCGCGTCCTGAACCTCTTCCTGTACCGCTACGGCACGGTGATGTCCGCTGGGGCGGCCTACATGCTGTTCTTCTCCGTGACGGCTGCTGTCGTGGCCAGCTTCTCGGTGGCGGGACTCATCATCGGGGGGAACCGTGAGCTGCAGGAGCTGATCGTCGTCGCGGTGGACGGGGCCCTGCCGGGAGTCATCGACACCGGCGACGGAGGGCTCGCGCGCCCGGATCAGCTGTTCTCCACTCAGGGGTTCAACTCCACGCTCGTCGTCTCGCTGATCGTCCTGGTCGTGACCTCGCTCAGCTGGATCCAGGGGCTGCGGTCCGGCATCCGCACCATCTTCGCCAAGCCTCTGATGGACGAGAACATCCTCGTCGTCAAGCTTCGCGACCTGGCCGTCATGGTGCTGGTGGGCGTCATGCTGCTCATCGCGGGGGTGATCGGGCTCGCATCCTCGCTGTTCGTCGAAGGCGTGCTGGACTTCTTGGAATGGGACGCCGGCGGTCTGCAATGGACTCTCACCCGCGTGCTGTCGATCCTGGTGCCGTTCGTCCTCGACGTGCTGATCGCCGTTCTGCTGTTCCGGGTGGCGTCGCGCATCGTGATGCCGCGTGCGGCGCTGTGGCGGGCGACGCTGCTGGCGGGCATCGGATCCTCGGCCCTGCGCCTGCTCTCCACTCAGCTGGTCTTCGCCGGGGGATCCAATCCCATCCTGGCGCCATTCACCGCGGTGCTCGGCCTGTTCTTCTACTTCTTCATCCTGAGCATCGTCTACCTGTTCTCCGCGGCCTGGGCCGCCGTAGTCACCGCCGAACTCAAGCGGAAACGCGTGGCTGCAGCCGCCCGGCGGGGCTCTTCCGAAGGCGGGTCGACCGCCCGCTCCTGATCGGGCTCACCGCGCCGCGATCAGCACTCCCGCTGCGGCCAGCGCGACGGAGGCGAGCAGCATGCCCGGACCGTGAGCGAACGCGGTCGAGTACCGTTTCTCGGTCACCAGGCGAAGAGTGTCCAGGCTGGCGGTGCTGAAGGTGGTGTAACCGCCGAGCAGGCCGGTGGCGATGACGGCGGTCCATTCCTGGTTCAGCGCCAGTCCGGTCACCAGACCCAGCAGGAACGATCCGGAGAGGTTGACCACCACAATGCCCCACGGGAAGCGGGCATGGATGCGTGCCGGCAGGCTGCTGTCCACCAGGTGCCGCAGCGCAGCGCCGAGTCCGCCGGCGATCCCGATAAGAAGAGTCAGAGCCACCGCGCTCATGCTCGCCGCCGCCCGCTGCGCCCGGTGAGCATGCCGGCCCAGCTCGCCAGCACTCCGAGGACGACTGTGACGAGCCCGTAGCCGAGCGCCTCGAGGATGCGGGATTCGAGCATCAGCGAGGCGGTTTCGAGGGCCAGCAGACTGTAGGTGGTGTAGCCGCCCAGCACGCCGGTGCCCAGCAGCAGGCGAAGCTCGCGGCGGGGTCCGCGGTCAGGACCTCTCAGCGCCAGCGCTGAGGCGAGCAGGCCGAGGAGGAAGGCCCCGCTGACGTTGATGAGGAATGTGTTGAGAGGAAGCCCCGCCACGGTCGGGATGAGACCGCCGACAGCATGGCGCAGCACGGTCCCGATCGTCCCGCCGAGGGCGACCAACCCGACACCGCGCCAGCCTGGTCCGGGTGAGTCCGCCCCGTGCTCGCTCGGCTCCCTGCCCACCTGCCACCCCCTGCCCACCTGCCACCCGCTTGCCGGCCCCTGCCCATCTGCCGGACCTGTCCTTCGATCGTGCGGAAGCGCGCGAGACCGACGGTACCAGGCAGTCACTCGGTTGCCTCTGCTCTCACAGTAAAGAGTTTTATGAATCGTGGGAATAAACCAAACAGATACTGTGTTCTATTAAGTGAAGGGTCCGGAAAGTCCGGGAAACCCAAGTTACTGGAGGTAGTAAGTATGGCAGTTCGAATTGATCCGCTACGTGAAATGGACCGACTCGTGTCGAGCGCTCTCGAATCGCTCTCCTCGGCAACAGCCCACCGCGTGATGCCGATGGATCTGTATCGTGAAGGCGAGAGCTTCAAGGTTCGGCTCGATCTGCCCGGTGTGGATCCGGCATCCCTCGACGTTGATGTCGAGGACAAGACGCTGACGGTTCGTGCCGAGCGCGCAGGTGTCGCGGGCGAAGACATTCAGTGGCTGACCCGCGAACGTTCAACCGGCACCTTTGCTCGACAGCTGACGCTGGGCCGGAGCGTTGATGTGGAGAACATCAAGGCCGATTTCGCGGATGGTGTGCTGACACTGACGATCCCGGTGGCGGAGGAAGCGAAGCCGCGGAAGATCGAGGTTGCGCATTCCTCTGAGACGCACCAGGTGGACAACGAGGCGGAGAAGTCCGAGCACGGCTCCGCTGAGCAGTCCGAGGACAGCGCGGACAAGAAGATTGAGGACGGCTCAAGCGAGAAGGCCGAGCACGGCACCGCTGAGCAGGCTGAGCACAAGGCCGAGGTCAAGGCTGATGAGCGGGAGCTCGTGAGCGCCTGATTTCTCGCCGCGCACATGTGATTCTGCGCCCCGACCGAACGGTCGGGGCGCTTTTCGCACCCGCCCTTCTGATGGGCTGCCACGGCGATCGATATGAGACGGTCCGTCCCACCTCGCGGACTCGTGGCATCCTGGTGCCGTGAGAGAACGGGCGGCGGCACAGCAGAAGGCGGTGGCGCCTCGGGCCTGGGTGGTGCTCGTCGCCGGCGTCGTGGCGCAGGCGCTCGCGACCGTCGTCGTCACCGCTCCCGCGTTCCTCATTCCGCTGCTGGTCGAGCAGGGGATGCCGCTTCCGCAGGCGGGCATGCTGGCCGCTGCGCCGAATCTGGGCCTGGTGCTGACCCTCGTCGCGTGGGGTGCCGTCGCCGACAGGTTCGGCGAGCGCTGGGTCATTGTCGCCGGCCTCGGACTCACGGGAGCCTTCACGCTGCTGGCGGCGACGGCGGGCGGCTTCGTCGCCCTCGGGGCGCTCCTCGCACTGGCCGGTGCGGCCTCCGGCAGCATCAATTCGGCCAGCGGGCGGGTGGTGGTCGGCTGGTTCCCCAGGCACCGCCGCGGGCTCGCGATGGGGATCCGGCAGTGCGCGCAGCCGCTGGGGATGGCCGCGGCTGCGCTGATGGTGCCGACGCTGGCACGGGATTTCGGAATTCCCGCACCGCTGCTGGTTGCAGGTGCGGCCGCAGCGGTGGCGGCGATCGGATGTGCGTTCGCCATCCGCAACCCGCCCCCTCAGCCCGCGCCCGAGGCGGTACCCGCCTCGGCACCCAACCCCTATCGGGAGTCGAGTTTCCTCTGGCGGATCCATGCGGTGTCGGCGCTCCTGGTGATCCCGCAGTTCACGCTCTCGACCTTCGGTCTGCTGTGGCTCATCTCCGGCCTCGGGCTGGGGGCGGCCACGGCCGGGGTGCTGATGGCGGTGGCGCAGGTGATCGGCGGCCTGGGCAGGATTGCGATGGGCTATCGCAGCGATTTCGCCCAGCATCGCGTGAAGGTGCTCCGCGGCGTCGCGATCGCGGCGATCGTGTGCATGCTGCTGCTCGCCGGAGCGGCCGAGGTGCGCCTGGTGGTCGTCGGCAGCTTGATCTTCATTCTCGCCACGGCGGTGTCCGTGGCCGACAACGGCCTGGAGTTCACCTCGGTGGCGGAGGCTGCCGGTCCACGGTGGTCCGGCCGTGCGCTGGGCGTGCAGAACACCGGGCAGTTCATCGCCGGCTCCGCCGTCGGTCCGGTGGTGGGTGCCCTCATCGCCGGAATCGGCTTCCCACTGACCTACCTCATCGTGGCGGCCGCGCCGCTGCTGTCCGTGCCGCTGATCCCGCGCGCGGACCGAAACGCGTGACAGGGTGCCGCTGGCAGCCGGCAGATCGCCCCTCGCGCCGCGGTGCTGCGTGGGCTACATTCCTGCCATGGAGCCGTCAGCTGTCCGCGCCTGGTTCGATGAGGCCTCCGAGGCGACATTGTCCGTCATCGATGCGATTCCCGACGATGCCTGGTCCCGCCCCGGTCTGGGCGACTGGACCATCCACGAGCTCGCGGCGCACACCATCCGCGCCTGGACGATGGTCGTCAGGTATCTCCACGAGCCGGTGCAGGCCGATGACCCGCTCACCGCTGAGGAGTACTTCTGCCAGGCCATGTCAGCGCCGGGGGTTCACGAGGGAGTGCTGCAGCGCGGACGCGAGGAGGCGGCCGGGCTCACCGACCTGCCGGCGGCGGCGCACGAAGCGGCGGAGCTGGCGCGGGCCGAGCTGAGCGGCGCCTCGGGCGAGCGCCACGTGACCTCGCGGTTCGGGCCGCTGACCCTGGACGAGTACCTCAGGACCCGAGCCTTCGAGCTCACTGTCCATGGCATCGATCTCGCGCGTGCCGCGCAGCTGCCGGTTCCGCAGGGCCTCGTCAGCTGTGCCGGCCTGGCCGCGGAGCTCGCCGCCCGGGTCGCCGCCGCCCGCGGCACCGCGATCCCGCTGCTGCTTGCCGCGACGGGCCGTGAATCCCTGCCGCGGGGCTACAACGTGGTGGGGTAGCGAGGCACTGCCCGGCCGCCCGCGCGTTTCCGCCCGAGGCGCTGCTCGTTCTGGCGAGGGCGGCCTGCTACCGCCGGCGGATCTCGCCGAGATAGTGCCAGCCGCGGGTGATGGTCGCCGAGACGTCCTCCCCGTGCAGTCGCTGCAGCGGCAGGCGCTCGTGCGCGGGGCAGGCGAGGCGACCCAGGCCGAAGTAGAAGGCGAACACCGGCAGCACCGCCGCCAGCACCAGCGTGAGGTCGTGGATCGGCCCCAGGACCTCACCCAACATCGTTCCGTTCAACTGCGCATTCTCCAATCACTCAGTCTCATCACTTGTCGCAGAGTCGGCAGGACGGACATAGCGTGATCATAGGAAATTCGCTGCGAAATTTGATTGCCGATCCTTGCCGGAATCAGGACCGATAGGGCAATGTCTGCAGCATGGATACTCTCGATCGAGCAATCATCGAAATCCTGCAGCGGGACGGCCGGATCTCCAATCAGGATCTGGCCGCTCGGGTCGGTCTGACCCCGGCTCCGTGCCTGCGGCGGGTGCGCAGGCTGGAAGCCGAGGGGATCATCACCGGCTACCGGGCTGTGGTCGATCCCGCGGCAATGGGATTGCGGCTGGAGGTCATCATCCACGCCAACCTCGAGACAAACACGCTCGAGAACATCGAGGCGTTCGAGGCGCGCATCGCTGCGATGGACGAGGTGATCGAGTTCCGGAGGATGTACGGTCGGCCGGACTACATCATCCGGGTCCGAGTCCGCGACACCGAGGCCTACGAGTCGTGGCTGATGAATCAGCTGTACGCTGACGAGACGGTGTCGGGGGTCGACTCGCGGATCACGATGAAGCTGATCAAGCTGACGGAATGAGAACTGGCCGAGCGGAGGCAGGCATGCGTAGTTCACTTCCGCCCGCCCTCGCGTCGGTGCTCGACGTGCTCCGCTGCCCCAACTGCGCCCAGCGCCTCGAGGCCGTCGACCGCTCGCTGCGCTGCCCGGCCGGTCACAGCTTCGACGTCGCCCGGCAGGGATACGTCAGCCTGCTCTCCGGAAAGCGGCCCACCAGCGGAGACGACGCGGACATGGTCCGGGCGCGCGACCGCTTCCTCGCCACCGGCATCTATGCTCCGATCCGCGAGGCGCTGTGCGGCTTGAGCGGGTCGGTTGCGGTTGCGCGGCACGGCGAGGAGTCGCCGGACGAGGCGCCGGCCGCCCAGAATTCCGCGATGGCCCCCGCGACGGCCTCGGCGGACCCACTCACGGAGGTGCCGACCGCTGGATCGGCCGCCACCGCCTCGGCGACGATCGTCGACGTCGGCTGTGGCACCGGCTACTACCTCGCCGGCGTCCTCGACGCGGTCCCCGGCAGCCGCGGGCTGGGGCTGGACAGCTCGACCCGGGCACTGCGGCTCGCCGCTCGGGTGCACGAGCGGGCCGCCGCGGTGACGGTCGACGTCTTCCGGACGCTGCCGGTCGCGGACGAGGCGGCCGACGTCGTCCTCGACGTGTTCGCGCCGCGGAATCCCGAGGAGTTCCACCGGATCCTCCGCCCCGCCGGCCGCCTGATTGTGGTCCGGCCCGCCGAGAACCACCTCGGCGAACTGCGCAACCGCGTGCCGGGAATGGTCGGGATCGACCCGACCAAGGAGCAGCGGCTGCAACGGGCCCTCGATCCGTTCTTCGAGGTCGTCTCCGAGCAGCCGATCGAATACTCGCGGGAGTTGACGGCCGGCGATGCGCTCGACCTCATCGGGATGACGCCGAGCGCCCGTCATCTGGGTGGCGACTGGCGGAGTGAGGGCGGCCGGCCCGATGTGTCGGGTCCGGTGACCGTGTCCGTCATCGCGAGCGCCTACCGGCCGCGCCGGCGCTGACTGCCCGCCCCGCCCGGCGCTGACTGACCGCCCCCGCGCGGGCGCCGACCGGCCGCGCAGCCGTTGACTGCCGACTCGCGCACGGGCGCACAATGGTCTCCCCAGCACCGGAAGGACACGCCATGAATCCCGACAGCAGTCGGCGTCCAGAACCGGCAGAGAGGCACCGGCAGACCGCCGCGACCTTCACCGAGGTGGTCCGCGCCGTCCCGGACGAGAGGTGGGATTCTCCATCACCGGTCGCCGGCTGGACTGCGCGCGACGTCCTCCGACACCTGGTGGAGTGGTCGACGGGCTTCATCGAGTCGAGCTCGGAGGTCAGGCTGAACCGGGGGCCCGGCCTCGACGAGGATCCCGCGGGCGCCTGGGAGGCGCACCGGGACGCGATCCAGGCGATCCTCGACGACCCGGAGCAGGCGTCGGCGCCGGTGGCGAACGAACATCTCGGCGAGATGACCGTGGCCGAGGCGATCGACACGATCTACACCGACGACATCTTCATGCACACGTGGGATCTTGCGAAGGCGACCGGCCAGGACATCGCGCTCGACCCGCACCGGTGCGAGCAGATCGCGTCCGCCCCGCCGGAGGTGGAGGAGCTGATGCGGGTGAGCGGGCAGTTCGGCCCGCGGGTGCCGGTGTCCGACGACGCGTCCCCGCAGGATCGGATGGCCGCCTTCATCGGGAGGGACCCCGCCTGGCAGCCGTGACCGGCAGCAGGACGAGGACTGGCAGCCGGATCGGGCAGCAGGATGAGGACGGCGGAGCAGCACGATGAGTCCTGAGTCTCGCCTGACGGCCGCCGCCTTGACGAGTTCTGGCATCGGCTGGTTATGTGAGAGAGCACACACTGCAATGGGGCAGGGTGTGCGCCTCCCCTGATTCCCGGGCACGGCGCAGCCCGAGTGTGCGTGCCGCCCGGCCGTGCACTCCACCCAGGTTGAGCGGCGCCGTCGTCGCCGCTCAACACCGAGGAGATCCATGCCGTCACCGTCCGCTTCCCAGGCCGCACTGCCGCCCGTCCACCCGTTCCTGGGAATGGACGTGTGGAGCATGCTCTGCGCGAGCGCCGCCGGATCGCCGCAGAAGCCGCTGCTCACGTGGCAGCCCTTCGACGCCGAGTCCCGGACCTGGACGTACGAGGCCTTCGTCGCCGACGCCGAGGCGGTGGCCGCCGGGCTGCAGGAACGCGGCGTGGAGGCGGGCGACCGGGTGATCATCCACATGGAGAACTGTCCGGAGTTCCTCCTGGCATGGTTCGCCTGCGCTGCGATCCATGCAGTCGCCGTGACCACGAACTCCCGCTCATCGGCCGATGAGCTCGCCTACTTCATCGACAACAGCGGTGCTCGCGCAGCGATCACCCAGGAGCGCTTCGCCGACACCATGCGCGCCGCCGACTCCCAACGCGCTGACCAGCGCGCCGACCAGCGCACCCACCAGCACGCCGACCAGCGCGCCGACCAGCGCACCAACCAGCGGCGGCTCGAATGGATCAGCATCGTCAGTGCAACCGGGCCCGAGGCGTTCGAGGCGCTCCCGGCGCCCGGCCGGCGCCTCGAACGGCCGGCCGTCGACCCGGCCGCTCCGCTGAGCATCCAGTACACCTCGGGGACCACCTCCCGGCCCAAGGGAGTGCTGTGGACACAGGCCAACGGACTCTGGTCGGGGCGGGTGAACGCCCTGCACGAGGGCCTGCGCAGCGACGACGTGCACCTCGTCTACATGCCGCTCTTCCACACCAATGCGATGGGGTATTCGGTGCTGGCGAGCATCTGGGCCGGCGCCCGGTTCGTCCTGCTGCCCAAGTGGTCCACCAGCCGGTTCTGGGACATCTCCGTGGAGCACGGCTGCACCTGGGTGTCGCTCATGGGCCTGTCGACGCGGGCGGTCCTCGCCTCGACACCGCCGGCGAATCACTCCTACCGCGTGTTCGGCGGCGGAGCGACCAATCCGCTCCTCGAGGAGAAGTGCGGCGTCTCGACGATCGCGTGGTGGGGGATGACGGAGACGGTCAGCCACGGCACCATCTCCGACGGGAAGCCCACCGGTGTCCCCGGGGCGGCGTCCGGCTTCCCCGGCAACATGGGCCGGGTCGCGCCGGAGTACGAGATCGCCGTGCGCCGGGCCGACGGGACTCCCACCGCGCTGGGGGAGGCCGGTGAGCTGTTCATCCGCGGGATCCGCGGCATCTCGCTGTTCGCGGAGTACTGGAACAATCCGAAGGCCACCGCCGAGGCGTTCGACGACGACGGCTGGATGAGCACCGGTGACCTGGTCCGCACCAACGCCGACGGCACGCTGTCCTTCGTGGACCGGGCCAAGGACATGCTCCGGGTGGGGGCCGAGAACGTGGCCGCCTCGGAGATCGAGCGGGTCGTGCAGGAGGCGGTGGGCGCCTCGGAGATCGCGGTGGTCGGCAAGCCGGACGCCAGTCTTGAGGAGGTTCCGGTGGTCTTCGTCGTCGATGAGGACCCTGAGCCGGGAGCGGCCGAGCGGATCATCGAGGCCTGCCGCACGCGTCTCGCGGACTTCAAGGTGCCGCGGGAGGTCCACTTCGTGTCCGTGCTGCCGCGCTCGACGATCAGCAAGGTCCACAAGTTGGAGCTGCGCAACGCTCTGAAATCCGGCGAGGACCTCAAGGTGGCCGAGGAGCGATGGACGGTCGCGGCTGCCGCGGACCCGTCGGGCGACGCGAGTGCTGGGGCGCCGGCTGAGGCGGTCTGGACAGGGGCGGTCGGGTCGGGGGCGCCCTTCGGGGAACACGGGATCTGAAGCTACGTCCGGGGTGGCTCCTGCGGTATTCAGCTCGGTTCTGTGAGATAGTCGAAACAGTACATCCTGACTGTTTGAGTGATCGGCCGGTGATCACGGGTAGGTGCGGGCGCATTGGTGCGCGCGGGCGCCTCGGACCCGGCCGGCTGCTTGCCCATGACTCTCGAAAGATGACCGTGGAATCACCTCGCCGTACCGGACCGCGGATCGTCGCGCTCGCCCTCGCATTGTTCGTCATCGGCACGAACGCGTTCGTGCTCGCGGGGGTGCTGCCAGATATCGCTGTCTCGCTCGATGTGACGCCGACTACCGTCGGCTATGCGATCACCGTGTACGCCATCATCGTCGCCGTGCTGGCACCGGTGATCTCGGTGACGTGTGCACATCTCCGGCCCGAGCGGGTGATGGCCGCGGGCCTGCTGTTCTTCGCGCTCGGCACCGGGATATCGGCGGTGGCCCCCGGGTTCGGCGTCTTCGTGATCGGCCGCGCGATCGCGGCCGTGGGCGGCGCCTCGCTGGTCCCGCTGGCCACTGCGACCGCACCTCGCCTGGCTCGTCCGGGCAGGCAGGCGCGCGCGATGGCCGCAGTCGGCCTGGGCTTCACGCTGTCGATCGCGTTCGGCTCCCCACTCGGCACTGCCATGGCAGAGCTCACCGGCTGGCGATTGCCGATCGGCCTGCTGGCCCTCGCGGGCGCGGTGCTCGCGGTCGTCGTCGCGGTGCTGCTGCGTGGGGTCGACCGCGGCCCGGTGGTGTCGCTGGGGCAGCGCCTCGGTGTGCTCGGCGATTGGCCGATCGTTGCGATGCTCATCGTCTCCACGCTGATCATCCTGGCCTTCAACCTGGTCTACATCTTCAGCAGCGCCGTGACCGCGGGAGTGACCGGCGGCGACGGAACGGTGCTGGCCAGTCTGCTGCTCATCTTCGGAGTCTGCGGTGTCGCGGGCAACCTGATCGGGGGCTGGCTCACGGACGCGTTCGGGAACCGCCCGACGATGGTCGTGATGCTGTCCGTCGAGGCGCTCGCCTTCCTCCTGCTGCTGGCCACCCGCGACTCCTACCTCGGCACTGCGATCGCCTTCGCGCTGTGGGGCGTGTCCGGGATGGCGGCGACCGTTGCCGTTCAGCACCGGCTGGTCATGCTGCGGCCGCTGCTCTCCGGGATCACGCTGTCGTGGTACTCCACCGCGATGTACCTCGGAATCTCGCTGGCGCCCGTGGTCGGCGGCGTGGTCCTGGCGTGGGGCTGGCGGGGGATCGTGCTCGGCGGTGCGGCAGCGGCTCTGATCGCGATGGTGCTGAGCCTGCAGAAGCACCGGACGGGTGCGGGGTGAGCGGGCCGGACGGGTGCGGGGTGAGAGGGACAGCGCAGCGCAACGCCTCGGGAGGTTTCGCAGTTCTCAACTTTCGTTCCTACACTTGCTCCAGCTTGTTCAACTCATAGGAGCACCCGTTCGGCTCATGAGAGCACCCCGTCCGGCGAAGATGCTGCGGAGCTCGAAGACGCTGCGGAGCTCGGAGACGGCAGGAGAGGATCGACGATGATCTCTGCATTTTCTGCAGCTCGACCGCTTGCACCGGTGAGCGCGCCAGAGACGTCCGAGGCGCGCGCCGATCGCGGGTCGGAAGCAGGGGGTGCCGCCCTTCGGACTGATCGCGGGTCGGATCCAGGGATTGCCGTCCCTCGGACTGATCGCGGGGCGGAGGCAGGGGGTGCCGCCCTTCGGACTGATCGCGGGTCGGAGGCAGCGGCCCCGCGCCCGCCTCGACGCCCGCGACCCGGTGCAGCAGCAGGCGGTCCCGCGTGGCAGTCCGTCCTGACGTCGGCTCATCTGCGGAAGATCTTCACCGTGCTCGAGGCAGCTCAGGATGCCGCGAGCGGGCAGCAGCTCAAGGAGACGCTCACCGATTCCCTGGCCAGGGAGTTCGGAGTCCGCAACGTCACCTTCTTCTTCGGACAGTCCTACGCCGACATGTTCGCGGACCCCTCGCCGTTCCTCATCGGCATCTCCGATGCAACGCTCCGCGAGTACCAGCAGCAGTGGTTCGACAAGGACGTCTTCACCCTGCCCCGGGCTCGGCGGCTGCTGTCCCAGCACGGATTCGCCGCGCTCGACGATTTGGGCGAGTTGCCTGCCCCGCATCGCTCCTACGTCGAAGCTCTTCTGCAGCGAGGCGGGATCGGGCCGGGCTCGGCGCTCCACCTGCGGTTCGCCGACGGCGAGGCGATCGTGGGGATGTTCGACGAGCTCCGGACGTGGAGCACCGACGACGCCGTGGCGATGCGATTGCTGGCTCGGCATCTGCGGGCCGGCTGCCGGCACCTCGCAATCAGTGATGCCGACAGTGATGCCGACAATGCGGTCTCCGACGTCCGCGCTGCTCTGAGCCCGCGGCAGCGGGAGGTCGCCGAACTGGTCGGCGCCGGGCTGACCAACGCGGCGATCGCCGAACGCCTGAATATCACCGAGATGACGGTGAAGAAGTACGTCAGCCGAATCTTCGCGGCCACCGGCATGACCAACCGCTCCATGCTCGCGGCCGCGATGCAGCATCGCCGTCGGTGAATGCAGTGCCGACTTCGGCGTCGCAGCACCGCGGTCGTTGACTGCAGGTGCCGCCTTCCGTGAATGTCCTCTTTCGAGGACTATCGGACGTGGCCTCCTCCCCATACCGTGACATGCATCACTGGTATCGATCTGCAGGAGGTTGAGTCGCATGGCTCGCATCAAGTTCGGCACGTTCCTCGCTCCCGTCCACGAGCCCGGTCAGAATCCGACACTGCTCCTCCAGCGCGACCTCGAGCTCATCGAGCATCTGGACAGGCTCGGATTCGATGAGGCCTGGTTCGGGGAGCATCACTCGGCCGGCTCCGAGATCTATGCCTCCCCGGAGATCATGATCGCCGCTGCCGCCGAGCGGACTCAGCGGATCAAGCTCGGCACGGGCGTCACGTCGGTCAGCTACCACAATCCGCTGTGGGTGGCCGACCGGATGATCATGCTCGATCACCTGACCCGCGGCAGGGCGATGCTCGGCATGGGGCCGGGGTCGCTGCCCACGGATGCAGCCATGCTCGGGCTGACGCAGGTCGACACTCGTGAGCTGCTCGCGGAGAACGCCGACATCATCATGCGGCTGCTCCGCGGGGAGACGGTCACTGCGAAGACTCGCACCCACGAGCTGCACGAGGCGCGGCTGCAGATGGCGCCCTATTCGGATCCGCTGTTCGACGTGGCAGTGGCGGCCGTCGCCTCGCCGACCGGTGCCCGGATGGCCGGCAAACTCGGCATCGGCCTGCTGTCCATCGGAGCGACTCTCACAGCGGACGGCTTCGATGCTCTGGCGCACCACTGGGGCATTCTCAACGAGTTCGCCGAGCAGTCAGGGCGCGCGGATCAGGTCGACCGTTCGCAGTGGCGGCTGGTCGGGCCGTTCCACATCGCCGAGACTGTCGAGCAGGCGTACCAGGATGTCGAGCACGGCATCGAGTTCTGGTTCAAGTACTTCCAGAAGATTGCCGCGTTCCCCCAGCTCGACGTTCGGGGAAGCAACAAGACGGAGATGATCGACTTCATCAACTCGTCCGGTGTGGGCGTCATCGGCACCGCCGAGCAGGCGCGTGACCAGGTGCAGCGGCTCGTCGATCAGTCAGGCGGCTTCGGGACCCTGCTGATCCAGGGTCACGACTGGGCGAACCCGCAGGCGACGAAGCGGTCGTTCGAGCTCTTCGCGCAGGATGTGATGCCCTACTTCCAGGGGCAGGCGCAGCCGATGATCGAGGCGTCCGAGCGCGCCAGTGCGGTGCGAGACAAGAAGGCCGAGGAGCACATTGCGGCTGTCGGCCAGATGACGGAGAAGTACAACGCCGAAATGGGACGGGCCTGATCCCGAGGCGTGTTGCGGTTGATCGGCCAGCCGGGTAGGTCCAGTCCGATGAGACCAGCCCGCCCGGCTGGGCGGAGTTGACTGGTCCAGCACGGCCGGGGCGGTCGGTCTGGTTCGGCCGTTCACGTTCGTCGTCAGGCGACTGCGCCGCGCTCGATCTGTCCGGCCGGCGGCACTGGCGGATCGTCTCGCAACCGCAGGACAATTGTCAGGAGACGCGAATGCACCAGGAAGTGCAGAAGACGCGAAGTGCAGTAGACGGGTACCGAGAGGAGATCCGATGAGCGGCTACACCGATATCTCGCCGGAGCGCATGCGTGAGGTGATGGGGAGCTTCTGTTCCGGCATCACCATCATCACCGCCGACGCGGCCGAGGGGCCCGCTGGGTTCACCTGCCAATCCTTCACCTCCCTGTCGCTCGAGCCCCCGCTGGTGGCATTCAACCCTGCGCGAACCTCCAGCAGCTGGCCGAAGATCCGGCAGGTGGGGAGCTTCTGCGTGAACATCCTCGGTGCCGACCAGCAGCAGCTCGCGCGGACTTTCGCGAAGTCCGGGATCGACAAGTTCGCGGGCGTCGAGCACCGACCGTCCGAGTTCGGCAATCCGATCCTCGATGCTGCACTGGCGTGGATCGACTGCACCCTGTACGCCGAGTACGACGGTGGGGACCACACGATCGTCGTCGGAAAAGTGGAGGGCATGCACGCTCTGGAGGACGTCGATCCGCTGCTGTTCTTCCGGGGCGCCTACGCATCTCTGGAGAAGGCTCCCACCTCGGGTTCCTGAGGCAGGCCGGCCGTGGGCTGGCTGTGGGTCGGTGTCGTCAACCGGGGTGCGCCTCGGCGTCAAGACTGGGTGCCGGCCACGGTGCTGGTCCTCGCGCGAGGGTCTTCTCCAGATGGTCGAGAAAGGCCCCTGCGTCGATGCGCTTGATCAGCTCCGCGTTGGGTGCGCGTCCCCAGCGGCCGAGCCAGTCGGCAATCGTCTCGCCGCGCGTGAGCGACCCGTGGAGTTCGACGTCAACGGCAGCTCGGATGGTCCGGGACCAGGGGATGTCTCCGTGTTCCTCGAGGTTTCCCGGTTCCTCGGGGCTCTCGGGTTCCACGAGGTTTCCGTGTTCCAAGGAGCTCCCGGGTTCCTCGGGGTTTCCGGATTCCTCGGGGCTCAAGTGCTCCTCGGGGTCAGCTCCCTCGGGACCGGACTCAACGAGCCGATCCGCTCTTCGTGCCCATTCGACGGCGGCCGCCAAGACGAACGGGTCGTGGATGTGGGCGATATACCCGTGCCCATCGGACTCGTGGAACTCGAAGTAGAACCGCAGCGCCTCAGTCAGATGCTCGAGCCAGTGTTGCCAGCCGGCAGCCGCTCCCGAGGCGCCCCTCACCGTGCGCTCCAGACGATCAGGACTCAGCACGATGGACTCGGTCGCTTCGAGGGATCCGATCACCGGGAGCTGCTCTGCCTCCCCGAAGCTCTGGTACATGCGCGCGGCGGCTTCAGGGTCGAAGGTGGTGTTCCATTCGGTCGTCGGGTGGGTGTTGCCGCGATAGTTGAACGAGCCGCCCATGACGAAGAGTCTGCGCAACAGTCGTGGCAGTTCGGGCTCCAGGTCGAGGGCGAGTGCGAGATTCGTCGCGGGCCCCAGCAGTACGCCGACGAGGCGTCCGGGGTGGGCGTGGGCCGCCTCGACCCACGCTGTCGCTGCACCGACCGTGCTCAGAGCCGTGCGGTCGGCGAGGAGATTCGCGTACCCGGCGCCAGTCGGCCCATGGGTTTCCTCGGCGAACTCGGTCGCGCCCGCCAACGGCTGCTCGGCCCCTCGGTGGACCGGGATGTCAGTTCTGCCCGCGAGCGCGAGCCAGCTCAGCGCGTTGTCGAGCACCTGTGCAGTGGCGCCGTTGCCGCCGCTCGCAGCCACGCCCGTGATGTTCAGATCCTCTTGGCACAGGGCGTACCCGAGGGCGATGGCGTCATCGATTCCGGGGTCGCAGTCGATGAAGATGGGGATCATGAACCCAGTATGCTCGGGACTGCCGACCGTGGAGCCACCCGTGGGGGAGTTGAGGGCATTGCGCAACAACTCGAAGCGATCGGCGGATGGGCCTCCTCGGTCACCGGGAAATCCTCCCCGGTCACCGGTTGGGCCTCCTTCCGCGACTTCCTCAGTGCGTGAGGACGAATCGGCGACGAGAGCCGAGGTGGCTGCGGCCGAGGCGCTCGCCGCCCGTCTCGATCGACCGATGGGGTTCCTCGGAGTTCTGTTCCTGTTCGTTGTCCTCGGACAGCTGCTGGTGACGGAACCCGGCTGGAGTCGAATCCTCGCGATTACGGGGTGGATATCTTGGGCATTGTTCGTCGCAGAGTTCGTCTTGAGAGCCTATATTGCTCGGTTCGCGACAGCGTTTTGGCGTCGGAACTGGTGGCAGGTCATCTTTCTGCTCATTCCATTCCTCCGTTTCTTCCGAGGGCTGCAGGCGCTTCGTGCGCTCCGTGTTACCCGCCTTGCGCGAGTCGGGGGCATCGTCTCAGCAGGGGTGCGTGGTTCACGGTCAGCTGAGCGGCTGTTGTCCAGCCGCATCGGCTGGCTGGCGGCCGTGACCCTCGTCGTCATCCTGGCATCCAGTCAGCTTCTGTACGCCGTCGGCTCCTACACCGACTTCAGCACTGTGCTGCACGAAGCAGCTATGGCAACCATCACCGGAAGCGGAATCTCCGCCACTGATGCATTCTCCAAAGTCATGCAGGTAGTCCTCGCGGTGTACTCAGTCGCCGTGTTTGCCACGCTCGCTGGTTCACTCGGCGCCTACTACCTGCGCCCGAGCACGCGTCCGCTGGAAAGTGATCAGAATTCGTAGCTCAGCTGGTTCGCATTCTCGGGTCGACCACGAGATGCAGGGCCGACTCGAGGATTAGGGCAGACACGGGACCGCAAGACCTGACCTGGGCGCCTGGAGCCGGCGCGGGGCACAGGGCCCGTGCTGCGGCCCTGGGAAGTCAGAACTGCAGCCCTGAGAAGTCAGAGCTGCTTCCCTGGGAAGTCAGAACAGAGTCGGTGCCGCGTTTCGATCCTCGCGTGACCCAGCGCGCTGGGTCCGCAGCTCCAGCGCTTTCGCGTCTTCTGAATCATGCTGTGCTCGTGCGCGTGTCTGATTCGACCGGGAACGTGTGGGGTTGTACTCCTCGTCAGCCCGAGCGTTCAACCCGTGTTCTGCGACCAGTGGGTCGATCCGCCGCGCCAGCCACTGCCGATACGCGTTCGGAGCGTAAGCAGATCGCGCATACATTTCGCGGTACTTCGGAGCCAGGTGCGGATGCTCCCGGTCGATCCACTCCAGGTACCACTCGCGCGCGCCCGGCCGCAGATGCAGGGCGCCGTACACAACACGCGCCGCTCCAGCCCTTGCGATGCTGTCGAGCGCCGTCTCCAGGTGCTCGACAGAGTCGGTGAGGTAGGGCAGCACTGGCATGAGGAACACGGTGACCCGAAAACCCAGGTCAGCAGCCGCGCGCACCGTGGCAAGTCGTGCAGCCGTTGTCGGAGTGCCCGGTTCGACAGCCTGTTGAAGCGCTTCGTCATAGATCGCGATCGACATCGAGAGATCGACAGGCACCTCCTGGGCAGCCCGCGCGAGCAGCGGCAGGTCGCGTCGCAGCAGCGTTCCCTTGGTGAGGATGGAAAACGGCGTACGGTGCTCCACGAGCGCTGTGATGATCCCCGGCATGAGGCCGTACCTGCCCTCAGCCCTTTGGTACGGGTCGGTGTTGGTGCCCAATGCCACGTGCTCGCGGCCCCACTTGGGCTTGGCGAGCTGGGCTGCGAGAACCTCGGCGACGTTGACCTTGACCACCACCTGCCGGTCGAAGTCGGCTCCGGTGTCGAGGTCCAGGTAGCGATGGGTGTTACGGGCGAAACAGTAGACACAGGCGTGTGAGCATCCGCGGTAGGGATTCACCGTCCATCGGAACGGCATCGAGCTCGCCGGCGGTACCTTGTTCAAGGCGGACTTCGCCAATACCTCGTGGAAAGTCATGTCGGCGAATTCCGGTGTGCGCACAGTGCGCAGCAATCCCTTGACGCTGACTACACCCGGCGCGTCGAGGGTGCTCTGCTCGCTCCATCTCATCGCTCAATCCGCCTCGCTCCTGTTGGTGATTAATACCTGTATTCGAACACATGACCGAATATAGGTCAAGGCTCCTCTGGTCCTGAGATCCGGGTCGAAAGCGCGTTGTCGCACCGCGTCGAGGGGCAGAGCTAATGAACTGAAAGTGCAGAACCAGATAATTTCGAGGGAGCTGTTCTAATTCAGTTCTAATTAGGATAGAATGGAGGCACGAGCAGAGGAGCGTCGATGCAATCCCGTTTCTGTCCTTGTCAGCCGTTCGGTTGGAGTGGTCGTCGATGACGATGGTCACTCCGGAGAATGTGAAGCAGATACTGGCGGCGATGGTGGCGAAGGCAGAGCCGCCCAGCCGTCCGGAGCCAGCAGAGAAGTCTCGGGCCGAGGCGGCGAGCAACTCGCCGATTTCTGGTGCGCAGGTTCCAAAGGTGACCAGCGAGGAGTCGGAGGCGGGCTCGGACGGAGAGGCACCTGCCGCAGCACCGAACTCAGCGGATTTCCGTGGTCTGGTGGATCGAGCTGCGCGGGAGCATCTGGGCTCTGCCTGTCCGGCACTTCTGGGTCTCCTCGATTCCCTGTCAGTGGTGTCGGCCGAAGTCGGGGAAACCGTCGGTGCCTTCGCTGATGTCGAGGTGGTGGCGGTGTTAAGAGCCACTGAGGCGATTCGGCGGGTGACGGATTCGCTGTCAGTATCGCTGCTCGCCCGGTTCGAACGCAGTGGTCTGCCCGAAGGCTTCGGGGTGCGCAGTTCGAAGGCGCTGGTGATGCAGCAGTTGAAGGTGTCTTCGGCCGAGGCGGCTCGACGCGTGGCTATGGCCCGCCGGTTGGGCGAGAGGGTGGCGCTGACCGGCGAGGCCCAGGCCCCGGAGTTTCCGCTGATCGCGTCGAAGGTGCACGAGGGCGATCTGAACACCGACCAGGTTCAGGCGATGCTGTCGACGTTCAATCGACTGCCCCCTGCCGTGCGGGCACGCCACTGGGAAGGCGCTGAAGCGCTGCTTGTCGAGCAGGCGGATCGGTTATCGGTGAAGGAGCTCGGACTGGTCGGTCGCCGGATCGTCGACCATCTGGATCCGGATGGGGCCTGCCCCCGCGATGTGCCGGATCGGGAGAGCTATTCATTGACGTTGACGGCATTGGAGTCCGGCGACTACCGGGTGCGGGGCCTCCTCGACGCGATGACCGGCACGACGCTGCTGTCGCTGATCGAGGATCGCGTGAAGAGCACACGCTCGACCGGTGGTGGCACTGCGAAGAGCGCGGAGAGTCGTGTAAGCCCCCGGGAATCGAACAGCGGCGGTGACACCGGAGACTCTCACTCAACGGTTGACGGTGCGGCCGGCGCAACGTTTGGTGGTGCGGTCGGCGGTACGTTCGGTGGTGCCGGCGCCAGGGCCACCGCCGAATCGGATCCCGGTAACCGTCTCGGCTCTGGTGAGGAGGTGCTGAACCGGGAGGACCCACCGGACCCGTTCGACGCACCGCCGAACGGCATCGGGGTGACCGCAACAGGCGAACCTTCAGGGGTGTCGTCGCTCTTCGTGCTGGACCAGCGGAGCACTCGACTGGAGCGGTACGACGCGTTTGCGGCGCTGGTGAAGGACGCCGGAGTGCATCGGAACTCACACGGCCCGGCCTATGCCTTGGTCATCTCGGCGACGGCGGAACAAGTTGCGCGTGGAACAGGCACGGCCACAACTCAGTATCGGGCTCCGGTACGGGTGGAGGAGGCGATTGCCCATCTGTGCGCCGCGAAGGTCTATCTGCAGACCTGGGATGACGAGCGGGGCACGGTGGCGCTGCGGACCGAGAATCGCTTCGCGAACAAACATCAATTGACGGCGCTTGCGGCCCGCGATCAGGGATGCACGTTCCCGGATTGCGAGGTGCCGCCGGTGTACTGCGAGGCTCATCATATGGTGCCCTACAGCCGAGGTGGGCCCACCGACATCAACTCGATGACCTTGCTGTGCGGATTTCACCACGGGTGGCACGACCGAAACGGGTGGCAGGTGGTGCTGCTCGGCGGGCTGCCCGGGTGGATTCCCCCGAGCCGCGTGGACCCGGCGCAGGAGCCGATATTCCATGCGAAGTTCCGCAGCCGGATCGGCCCGGCAATGCCCGAGTACCTGGACAGCGTGAGCGACCACGTTCAGAACCAGTTGTCGTTAGTGAGGCAGCCGCCGCCACCGACTCGACAGCGGCCCGATGTGCCCCCGTTCTGATCCACGATGAGGGAGCGACTCCTCATTCGGCGGACCGTGATGCACGGTCGCGTCTACTCGTCCGACAGTCACCTGGTCCGACGGCCACCTGTGTGCGACGGCAGCGTGTCCGACGGTCACCTTTGGGGGCGCCTGATGACCCGGAGTAAACCGTGTCCCGAAGGAACCACAGCCCTGAAGGGAACCACAGCCCTGCCTGGGAGACCTCGCAGAGGTGCTGGCGCCTCGGGAACGGTGGTGGCCCCTGCGTTTCTGTTTTCGTAGGGTGGAGGCTGTCGACGTGAAGGAGCCTTGTCATGAACAGCTGGTCCGTTCAGCTGAAGGATCGGGCGCATCGCCTGTGGAGACGCCGCATCACCCAGCTGTGGGCCTCGTTCGTCGCCGTCTCGATGCTGCTGGGATTCGTCGTCGCCGGTCTCGGCGTTCCGTTCGTCGGCACCTCGGTCGCGGCGGCCGAGGCCGGGATCGATGTCTTCGAGGCGCTGCCCGAGTCGTTGGAGGAGCGGCCCCTGGCCCAGCCTTCCCGAATCGAGGATCGCAACGGTGAGCTCATCGCGGAGTTCTACTGGCAGAACCGCGAGGAAGTGCCGCTGGATCAGGTCTCCGACCACATGCGGGACGCCACACTAGCGGTTGAGGACCACCGGTTCTACGAGCACGGCGGTGTTGATCTGCAAGGCGTAGCACGAGCTGTCGCCACCAATGTCCTCACCGACCAGCAGGAGGGCGGCTCCACCCTCACACAGCAGTACGTGAAGAACGTCCTCATCCAGAACAACCACGCCGACGGAGACACAGACGGAGTCGAGGAGGCGCAGGAGCGAAGTGGTGCCGCCGGATATGCCCGCAAGCTGCGGGAGATGAAACTCGCTGCTGCCGTGGAGAACAAGTACTCGAAAGACGAGATTCTCGCCCGCTACCTCAACATCAACTCCTATTCGGGCTCTCCGAACGCCTACGGGGTCGAGGCGGCAGCGCAGCAGTTCTGGAGCATCCCCTCCGCCGAACTCGACATCGCGCAGGCCGCCACGCTTGCTGGGATCGTGCGCAATCCATCGCTCTACAACCCGCAGATCAACCCGGAAGAGACGCTGGAACGGCGCAACGTCGTTCTCGGTCAGATGCTCACCTACGGGTTCATCACCCAGGAGGAGCACGACGAGGCAGTCGAACAGGATCTCGGACTGGAAGAATCGGAGCGGCCCAACGGCTGTGCCGCGGCGGGGGACGCCGCCTACTTCTGCGACTACGTCCAGCACGCCGTCATGCATTCGGCTGCATTCGGGGATGACCCGGAGGCGCGCGTCGAGCTGCTCAAGCGGGGCGGCTTGACGATCCGCACCTCGCTCGACGCGCAGCTGCAGGAGCAGGCGGTCGATGCGGTTCACAAGCGGGTGCCCGTCGGTGATCCCTCGGGTGCCGGCCATTCCCTGGTCTCGATGGAGGCCGAAACCGGGGAGATCCTCGCGATGGCCCAGAACACTGAGTACGACCCGGCAGGTGAGGAGGGGGACGGCTCGACGGTTCTCAACTACTCGGTGGACGAGGCCTACGGCGGCGGTGGCGGATATCAGCCCGGCTCCACCTGGAAGCCGTTCGTCCTCGCCGAGTGGCTGGACTCGGGCCGCGAACTCACCGATACCGTGAACGGCACCGGTGAGAGCTACACCGGATTCTCCAATTCTTGTGAGCCGGGCGATTACGCGGGTGAGGGATACGCTCCCGCCAACGCCGGGGACTCCGACGGTGCCAGCAGCAGCATGCCGGTGCTGGAGGCGACCAAGCAGTCCGTCAATCGGGCCTACGCCGACATGGCCTCTCAGCTCGACATGTGCGATATCCGCGACACCGCGAGCGCGTTGGGTGTGCGGACCGGAAGCGGTGACGCCCTCGAGGAGGTCACGATGGAGGACGACTCGCAGCAGGTGCTCTATCCGTCGTCGATCCTCGGCACCGTCTCGGTCTCCCCGCTCACCATGGCATCGGCGTTCACCGCGTTCGCGAACGGCGGCAGTCGGTGTGAGCCCCGGCCCATCCTCGAGGCGAAGCGGGCAGATGGGGAGCCGCTGCCGATCGAGGATTCCGCGTGTGAGGACGCCCTCGACCCGGCGGTCGCTGACGGGATCGCATATGCGATGTCACAGACTTTCGAAGGGGGCACGACGGAAGGCCTCGACATCGGAGTACCGGCCGCGGCCAAGACCGGCACGACGAACTTCGAGGTCGGCTCGACCTGGCTCGTCGGCTTCACCAGCGGAATCTCGACGGCGGTGTGGACCGGTGATCCCGACGGAGCCAGGGACTGGCGGGCCAATTCTGAGGGGAAGATGCCGCGTGAGGTGTTCGGCGCCACCGTGTCCGGTCCCACCTGGCAGGAGTACATGCGCGAAGCAGCCCCGACGCGGGAAGCTCGTGAATTCGCACAACCCTGAGCGGGAGGTTGCCGAGGCACAGGCGCGGCAGCGAGAGAACCGGCGTGTGTGGCAATCCGGTTCGGCGGCCGAACTGTGACCAAGAACTGTGGTCAGGGCCGGGGGTGCTCTCGTACTGTAGAGGGCATCCCGTGAGGAGCCCCTTCCCATGAGCAACCGCAAAGCGCAGCTGGAGAACCGCCGGATCACTCACCGCTGGGCCTCGTTCTTCAGCATGTCCGTGCTGTTGGGTCTCGTGATTGCGGGCATGGGCCTGCCGTTCGTCGGCGTCTCCGCGGCGGCTGCCCAGTTCGGGAAGGACGTGGTGGGAGCGCTGCCGGACTTTCTGGAGGAGCGGCCTCTCGCCGAACCGTCGCGCATCGAGGACCGCAACGGCGAGCTGCTCACCGAGTTCTATTGGCAGAACCGTGAGGAAGTGCCGCTGGACAAGGTCTCCGAGCACATGCAGGACGCGACCTTGGCCGTCGAGGACCATCGGTTCTATGAGCACGACGGAGTGGACCTGCAGGGAATCGCACGTGCGATCGTGACCAATGTGCTCAGCGACGACCAGGAGGGCGGCTCCACCCTCACCCAGCAGTACGTGAAGAACGTCCTGATCCAGAACAGCCACGCAGAGGGCGACGAGGAAGGCGTCGAGGAGGCGCAGGAGCGCAGCGGTGGTGCCGGGTACGCCCGCAAACTGCGGGAGATGAAGCTCGCCGCCGCCATCGAGAACAAGTACTCGAAGGATGAGATCCTCGCTCGCTATCTCAATATCAACTCGTACTCGGGCTCCCCGAACGCCTACGGGGTCGAGGCGGCAGCGCAGCAGTTCTGGAGCATCCCCTCCGCCGAACTCGACATCGCGCAGGCAGCGACCCTGGCCGGTATCGTCCGCAATCCCTCGGTCTACAACCCGCAGTCCAACCCGGAGGAGACCCTGGAGCGGCGCAACGTGGTGCTGGGGCAGATGCTCTCCTACGGTTTCATCACGCAGGCTGAGCACGATGAGGCAGTCGAGCAGGACCTCGCGCTCGAGGTCTCGGAGCGGCCCAACGGCTGTGCCGCGGCCGGGGACGCTGCCTACTTCTGCGACTACGTCCAGCACGTGGTCCTGCATTCTCCCGAGTTCGGCAAGACCGCCGAGGAGCGGGCAGAGCTGCTCACGCGCGGCGGGTTGGTCATTCGCACTTCGCTCGATTCCCAGCTGCAGGAGAAGGCTGTGGACGCCGTCCATGAGCAGGTTCCTGTCGGGGATCCCTCTGGGGCCGGACACGCCCTGGTCTCGATGGCAACTGACACGGGCGAGATCCTCGCGATGGCTCAGAACACTGAGTACGACCCCGCTGGTGAGGAGGGAGATGGGTCGACTGTCGTCAACTTCTCGGTCGACGAGGCCTACGGGGGTGGCACCGGCTACCAGCCCGGCTCCACGTGGAAGCCCTTCGTGCTGGCAGAATGGCTCGACTCCGGCCGCAGTCTCGACGACAAGGTCGATGGCACTGCCGACAACTACACCGGATTCACTGCTTCGTGCGATTCCGGAGACTACGCCGGAAAGGGTTATGCCCCTGCCAACGCGGGCGACTCCGACGAAGTCAGCGACCAAATGACGGTGCTCGACGCGACCAAGCAGTCGGTCAACAAGGCCTACGCCGACATGGCCTCTCAACTCGACATGTGCGACATCCGCGACACTGCCAGTGCGCTCGGTGTCACGACGGGCGCGGGTGAGGCCCTGGACGAGGTGGAGACGGACGACGGAACCCAGCAGCTGCTCTACCCGTCGTCGGTCCTGGGCACCGTCTCGGTCTCCCCGCTGACCATGGCGTCGGCCTTCACCGCGTTCGCGGGCAGCGGCACCCGATGCCCTCCTCGGTCCGTCCTCGAGGTGACCGACTCGGCGGGCGGTCAGCTTCCGATCAACGAGCCCGAGTGCGAGGACGCGCTGGATCCGAAGGTCGCTGCCGGAGTGGCGTACGCGCTGTCGCAGACCTTCGAGGGCGGCACCACAGACGGCCTCGACATCGGAAAGCCGGCGGCGGCCAAGACCGGCACGACGAATTTCGAAGTCGGCTCGACCTGGCTTGTCGGCTTCACCAGTGGTATTTCAACGGCGGTGTGGACCGGAGATCCCCGCGGTGCCAGGGATTGGCGGGAGAACTCCGATGGGAAGATGCCCCGCGAGGTTTTCGGTGCCACCGTGTCGGGTCCCACCTGGCAGCAGTTCATGCGCGAGGCGGCCCCGACGCGTGACGCCGAGGAGTTCGCGAAACCGTGACGAGCCGCGTAGCTGTCCGAATACTGTGCCCTTGGGCCCGAGCCCTAGCCAGAGCCGGAACCGGAATCGGAGCTTGAGCCGGAACCGGAATCGAGGAACCGGAGCCGGAACCGGAGCCGAGGCGCCGGAGCCGAGTCGCTGGCCGCCACCGCCATCAGCAGCGGCCACCAAAGACATCAGCAGCAGCGGCCGCCCCCCGGTTTCGTCCGATTCACCCCCGGGTTTCGTCCCGATCATGAGAACATCGCTGATGTGACGACGATGTCGGCCGGCAGTCAGGATGTGCGCGATCTCGTGCTGCTGCGGCGAGTGCGGGATCGGATCGACCGGGAGTACGCTTCGCCGTTGGACGTCGAGGCGCTCGCTCGCGGAGTGCACATGTCGGCCGGGCACCTCAGCCGGCAATTTCGGTTGGCCTATGGCGAACCGCCCTACAGTTACCTCATGACCCGCCGCATCGAGCGGGCGATGACGCTGCTGCGCCGTGGTGACCTCAGTGTCACCGACGTCTGCTTCGCCGTCGGCTTCTCGTCCCTGGGCACCTTCAGCACCCGCTTCACCGAGCTCGTCGGCATGCCGCCGAGCACCTATAAGCGTGACGCGGCAGGGGCGATGGACGGGGCCCCTCCGTGTCGCACGCGGCTGGCGACCAAGCCGGCGCGCAGGAGGCCAAGCACCGGGTCTAGCTAGACGGTATGTAGTGCTCGTTTCGCGCGCTCGATTCTGTAGCGCCTCCCAGTCCGCGTGGTACTGCTCTTGTTGCCCTGCCTCGCGGTTAGCCTCGCTTACCCACTATTCACGCGCCGTGGTTTGATTCTGCGTCCATGTCGCGGTGGTCATATCGTTCAAGGTGTTCTCCCACGCCCCCCCGCACTCCCTCTAGCTCCGCATCGAGCAACATCAGCGTCCACTTGTACTCAGGGAGCCGGCTACCGTACTCCTCTATTGCTCGCCGTGCAGTCGAAGCGCCTCGGGGACCTCCGGAACTTCGTCTCCCATCCTGAGTGCGGTTTCGAGAGGCTCGAAACTTCTCACAGTCTCGATTAGAGCGTTACGCACGATGGTCTCGATGGTTCCGAGTGCGTTCTAGGAGCGGTGCGCGTTTTGCTTCAACCAGCGCCCAGATGGAGATACCGGCGGAGGCCATAGCACAAGGAAGGAGGCGAAAGGATCTATCTGCAGGTCCATGCGTGAATCGTACTTATGGGGTATCTAAGCCTCGATCCACCGACCCGGTTCGGTCTCGATGACTGATTCTGGATTGGCGGGATTTCTGGGTCGTGGGCGCGGCTGATCTCCGGACCTCGCTGTCCGGGGTGTTCCACTAGGGTTCCTCGTTTCGAGCCGGTGCCGGCGTCGGCGGTCAGATCGTCGCGGTGGCGGGCGGCCCGTGGGCGTGGTTGAACAGCGTGGTCCACTGGACCTGCCAGGGCCAGCCCTGCGGTAGGTGCAGGGTGATCCGGCGGGTGGAGGAAGCGATCCGAGCCGGGATCGAGATGATCTTGCGGCGGATGGTTCCTGTGGTGGCCTTGGCCAGTCCGGGGCCGGTGATGGTCGCGGCGGTTCGGGTGAGGTTGAACGCGATCACCGCGAGCACCAGCCAGGCGGCGTTGGCGGTGAAGACCCCGGAGGGCAGGTGGGCCAGGGCGCAGTTCTTCAGATCCGCGTTGACCTGCTCGATGACCGCGTGTGCGCGGTGGGTCTTGTCCGCGGTGACGGTGTCCAGGGTGCTGGTGGTGAAGAACGCGTGGAACCGGTGCAGATCGAACAATCCGGGCTGGCCCACGTTCTTCTTGTCCTGGTTCAGCTCCGGGATCCGGCGCACCACCAGCCGACCGGGAACCTGTTCGCTCTTCTTCCTGGAGGTGAACGCGGTGAAGTCGACCTCAGCGACCTGCGCTTTGGAGACCCATGTTCCGGTGTCCTCGTCGTAGATCGCCTGGGGATACTCGATGCCCGTCCACGCGTCCTCGCCGATGTCGGCGATGGCTTTCTTCACCGCCGGGTCCATCCGGGCGGTGACCGACACATCAGCTCCGGCGGTAATGGCTGTGCTGATGGTGGCGTGGCCGTAGAAGGCGGCGTCCGCGCGCACCAGCACCGGCGCCTGATCCATCCCGCGCAGTCGTCTCAGGGTGGCCAACGCATCCCGGACCAGCCGTTTGGCCCCGTGTGGGGACCCGGCAGCTCCGCGGCGCAGCCGCTGGGACAGGATCACCGGAGCTGAAGTCTTCGTGCTGGCGGTGGCCAGGATCGCGTTCAGGCCCCGGGCTCCGGAATACCCGTACCCGGAGCCCTGCTTGGCGTGGCCGTGGACCTCGATGATCTGTCATCGACATCCAGGAACGTGTACCGGTCCTTCTCGTACACCAGCAGCGGAGCCTGCCCTGTCAGGCCTTGCAGCAGTCGGGAGGCGATCGCGTCCAGCTGGCGGACGTGGCCGAAGGTGAACGCGCGCAGGAACGAGCCCAGCGTGGACGGGGCGTAGATCCGGTGGCACAGCTTGGCCATCGCCCCGTGGCGCAGCACCGCCATGTCGTCGATCGAATCCGCTCCGGCGACCATGCCGGCCACCAAGGAGGAGACCTTGGCCCCGGCGTTCGCGCCCTTGTCCGTCGGCACGCTCAGCCACTGCTGCGCCAACTGGCCCAGACCGGCATCCTGGGCAAGTCGCATGACCGGGACGAGCCCGGCAGCCGACACGAGATTCGGGTCATCGAACGAGGCAGACACCGCAGCCGGGGTATGGGAAACTTGCATCTACGGGATGCCCTCTCATCATGGTGGAACAGAACCCTCGACAAGTCCTATTCTCTCTGATCAGACGGGCATTCCGCCCTTAAAACGCTGAGCGGCTCTTACCCCACATCGGTGGATTCAGGCTTATCCGTCCCCTGTTCCCTCGACACTTCACCGGGCACGGCCGGCAACACCGCAGCGCCCTGGGCCCATGACCAGGGCCCCGGCAGTCTGTGCGACCGACTCCGGAAGAAGACCACACCGTTGGGTTAGACGCCCTTTCGAATTCAGTGATCGTGTCAGGAGATGACGAGTATGAAAGCCATCGTGATCGGGGCCGGTATCGCCGGCCTCGTCGTTGCCCGCCAACTGGGCCTGGCCGGCTGGGAGGTTGAACTTCTGGAGAAATCACCCGGACCGCGTCGGGACGGGTACATGATGGACTTCTTTGGCCCCGGCGTGGAGGCCTCCGAGCGAATCGGCCTGTACGCGCGTTTGGCCGCCGCCGCCTACCGAGTCCAGGCCGTCGAATACGTCGACCCCGCGGGCCGGAAGACCGCACGGCTTGACTACCGTAAGTTCTCCCGCCTTGCCGGCGGGAAAGTCCTGAGCCTGCTGCGGCCCGACATCGAACGTGCCGCCCTGGACGCCCTGGACGACGTCCCCGCCGGACGCGTGCGGATCCACTACCGGGCCCAGGCCACGCGGATGCGGGTCGAGAACCACGGCGTGAGCGTAACCGTCAACGGCTCGCCGGATGCCCAGGTGGACGCCGACGTTTTGATCGGCGCCGATGGCATCCACTCCGGAGTCCGGGCCGACCTCTTTGGCCTAGAACGCCAGTACCTGCGTCCCCTGGGCATGCGGGCCGCGGCATTCATCGCCCCCGATGCCGAGCTCCACGCCCGCTTCGAGAACCGGTTCGTGCTCACCGACAGCATCGGGCGCACGGCCGGGTTCTATGGTGTGGGCACCAACGAGGTAGCAGCCTTCCTGGTGTACCGGGATTCCCCCGAGCACCTCGACGGGCCCGGTTCCGACTCGCCTCGGGAGCGGCTCCGCCGCGAGTTCACCGGGCTGGGCGCCTCGGTCGATCGGCTGCTGGACCTGTGCCCGGAGCACCCCTACGACGACATCGTCGCTCAGATCCTCATGCCAACCTGGACAAGGAGGCGCGTTGTCCTCGTCGGGGACGCCAGTGGCGCGGTGTCCCTGCTCGCCGGTCAGGGCGGTTCCCTGGCGATTGCTGGCGCGGCCCTCCTGGGTGAGATTCTCGGTCCGGTGGACACACCGGGAGACATCACACCAGCCCTCGTCGCCTTCGAGCAGCGGTGGCGGCCGGTCGTGGAAGCGGCTCAGGCCTCCGGCCGGCGTGCGGCCTCAACGTTCCTGCCCGCCAACAGGGCCCAGCGCTTCCTGCGCCGATGGGTCATCCGCGGCACAGCCGTCCCGGGCATCGACCGTTTAGTAGCCCGTCAGATCCTGCGATCGATCGCCACATGACACTACTCGGCGCTCGTCATGCACCACCCAGAATCAAGACAGCGCCACCGCGGAACCACAGGACGAACACCAGCGCGTGCAGCGGATCTCACCAAACGAACCCACTGCTCCCCGGGACGGGAGTCAAGACCACCAAACCACCGTCGCATATAACGTTCCGTTGATGCGATGCCCGAGGCATCACCGGGACACTGTGAACGGGTACCTATAGATCCGCGCGTTTGCGGGGGTTTGCCAATGCAGCCGAGGCGCCGTTTTGTCTCAATCGCCTGTCTCATTCGCCAGTGTCGCAACTACCGGTGTCGGTTTCAGAAGTCGACGGCACTGATGTCAGAAGTGCTTTTCACTAATCGGCCAGGGGACGTCGACACTGCGCCGTAAGAGGATGGGTCATTGACGCACGCGGTGTCGCGGAGCGGGGACCACCCTGGATGGCCAGACAAGGCTGGCGCGGTCCGCGGAGTGGCAGGTGGGCTTGCCAAAGACCCGCTTACCCTGCCGGCGGGCTCGTCTTCACTTGACCGGGCCATCCTGAGACGGCGGTCGGCTTGACTGGGGGTCGGCTGTGGTATCGGAGGGCCCGACCGCGATGCGCCGGAGTTCTTCCATGTGAGCGTCGAAGGCTTGCCTGCCGGTCCGTGTCTGTCTGATCCAGGTGAGTCGGCGTGCATCGGGGCGGGTCGCTGACGGGCTCTTGGTCATCGCTATATACCCGGCCTCGAGGAGCACTTTCAGGTGCTTGGACAACGTGGCGTCGGTGGTACCGAGGGTGTCGCGCAGTACCGCGAAGTCGATCTCGTCGAGGTGGCGAAGCACCCCGCAGATGCGTAGCCGGAGGGGGGCGTGGATGGTCTGGTCGAAGGCGGCCTCAGCGACCACGACCTAGGTCCTCTCGGTACAGGCGGTCGAACCGTCGACCGCCGATCAGTACCACCACGAAACACACTGCCGCTGGCGCCAGCACCCACCACGCGCTTAGGGACGCCACCAGGCCGTAGGACGTGCTCAGCAACACCAGGGTCACCACGAGCAGGCCTCCGAGGAGCGCACCGCCCCGGACACCTATGCGTCCAATGCGCACGCCGGACAACCGCTGGTAGGCGAACAGCAGAACGATGGTGCCGACGATGAGGATTCCTACGACCGCGTTGCGTGGCTCGCTTGACCGCAGGGCTGGTGTGGCCACGTAGCCGGCGACGATCAGTGCGAAGAGCGGGTAGAGCCACCCGGGAGCTGCGAGCCGCCCGGCCAGGGCCGCCCGGTCGAACTCCAGCTCACGGAGGAGCTGTTGCGCCTGCGTATTGGAGGGTCGAACAGTCGGTCCGGTGGTGGGTCTATTTTCCATAGTGGCAAGTGAATCAGTTTCCGTACCGGCAAGTCAATCACGGCGCGCAGCCTCGTCACGGCTCATAGGCTCGCGCCGGGACCGGCAGGCCTAAGCCTCGATCCACCGAGGTGAGTGGCTCTGGGGGCCTGTTCTGGGATCGGCTAGACGGTATGTAGTGACCCCTTTGATGGGGTTGCGGGCCGGGGCCTCACTCACAGATTCTCGTGGGTTACCGGGACAAGAAGCCCCTTGCCCGGCCTTGCCGACAGCTGTGGGAGGCTCCGGTGTTTACCGAGCGTGCAATCGTAGGACTCGATGTGCACGCACGATCTGTCGTTGCGGCAGCGATCGATGGTGTCACGGGTGAGCTGTTCCAAACGCGAGTGACCCCGTCTTTCGAACACATACGTTCTTGGCTGCTCGATCTTCCAGGACCGCTTGCGGTGGCGTACGAGGCCGGGCCGACCGGATTCGGGCTCTACCGGTTCCTGACCGCTGCCGGTGTCCGCTGCGAAGTGGTTGCCCCGTCGAAGCTGCAGCGCCCGGCTGGTGATCGGGTCAAGACCGATGCCAAGGACGCAGTGCATCTGGCCCGGTTGCTGCGGCTGGACGAGTACACGCCGGTGGCGGTGCCGTCGGTTGGTCAGGAGACTGCCCGTGATCTGGTGCGGGCCCGGGAGGACTGCCGCGGGGATCTGATGCGGGCCCGGCACAGGGTCTCGAAGCTGCTGCTGCGGCAGGGGATCGTCTACACCGGCGGGAAGACGTGGACGATTGCCCATCACGCGTGGTTGGCCCGGCAGAGATTCAGCTCGCCTGCGTTGCAGTTGGCCTACGACTCCGCTTACGAGACGGTGCTGTTCGCCGAGACCCGACGTGATCGCCTCGATGAGTCGATCGCAGGGATGGCGGCAGATTCCGAGTTCACCGACGTGGTCCGGCGGTTGGGCTGCTTGCGCGGTGTCAACACCCTGACCGGGTTCGGCCTGGCCGTCGAGATCGGCGACTGGCACCGGCTCACCGGGGCGACGATCGGTGCGTTCGTCACTCGTCGCTCGGCTCGGGGCGCCCGCTCGGCTCGAGGTGCTCGCTCGGCTCGAGGTGCTCGCTCGGCTCGAGGTGCCCGCCAGCCGATGGCGCCTGCACCACTCGCTGCCGCCGTCCGCCGTGCTTCGCAACCGATTACAGTTCACCGGGTCCGTCGCGCCGTGCCGCGGATTGCAGCTCAGCGTCGCCGCCTCGCAACCCGCCTCGCCGCCCGCTTCGCTCCACCGCCGTTTGTGAGCCGCGAGCGATACGCGCGGATCGTCGCAATCTGGTCCCAGACGGTGACGAACCAGATTGCGGCGACCAGTACCCATTCGAGCGCTCCTCCCGCTCCTCCCGGCCCGCTTGCCGCAGCAAGGTCAGGATGGATCACCTGCTGGGTGAGGACAGCCACGGTGAGGAGCACCGCGGCCAGCACATCGACGACGACGCTGGTCACCACCAAGGACCGCGTCAGCCTGCCGACGATGAGCTTCCACACCTCGACTGCGATCAGCACGGCGATCAGCGCCCAGAATCCCAGGATCCATCCCGGCCACAGGTCGGGGTTGACGAAGGTGCTGCCGTCGTTGAGGTGTCCGACGTAGAACAGCGTCGTCGGCAGCAGCGGCACCGAGGCGAAGAGGACGAGGAACACGATTGACAGCACGGATTCGCTGCGCACCGACGCTCCCGGTGAGACGCTCTCATCCAGCTGATCAACGCTCCAGGCGCGGGTCCGACTGCCGGGGAAGCGGGCGAGGTGCTCCTGCGGAACAATCCTCTCCACAGCGGCCAGGAGGATGGTGATGGAGGCGAACCAGCTCAGCAGCGCGACGACGGTGTTGCCGATGCTCGCTCCGAGCAAGTCGCCGATCGCCACCACCGGCGCAGTGAGCGAGTACACGAGGGCGTTGATCGCGAAGGCGATGACGCCGACGATCGGCAGGAACCATTGCAGCAGCCGGACGTAGACCGGGTACAGATTCGGGCCGATCAGGTGCTGCGGGTGGTCGGCGTAGCGGCGCGCCAGCGCCGCCGGGTCGCCGAGCTCCTCGAGTGTCTGGCGCTCGACCGATCGGATCACTTCAGGATCGGCGCGGTGCTGGTCGTTGAGACGGCCCTCGACCATGTCCGAGATGATGGCCGAGATCTCCTCGGCGATCTCGTTGCGGCTGGGTTCGGGAAGATGCTGGACGACGGCGTCCACATACTTGTCGGTGAGAGCGCTCATGATCCCGTTTCCTTCCAGAGAGCGGAGAGACTTGAGGTGAGTGACAGCCACTCGGTGCGCAGCGCCTCGGCAACGGTGGCACCGCTGTCGGTGAGCGAGTAGTACTTGCGCGGCCGGGGGTCTTCC
Organism: Brevibacterium daeguense; assembly: GCF_021729135.1. Taxonomy (GTDB): domain Bacteria; phylum Actinomycetota; class Actinomycetes; order Actinomycetales; family Brevibacteriaceae; genus Brevibacterium; species Brevibacterium daeguense. The sequence goes on along the minus strand of NZ_JAJTWW010000004.1, from coordinate 356,160 downwards.
GTGACCCATTCGGACTCGAGCAGACCCTGCTTCTCCAGCCGGCGCAGCAGCGGATACAGCGTGTTGGCTTCCGTCTGCAGACCCGCCTCGGCAAGGGAGTTCAGCAGCGAGTAGCCGTACTGGGGACTGCGACAGGCCGCGAGGCTCGCCAGCACGACAGTGCCTCGCCGCAACTCCTGCAGATGAGTCGCAAGGGCAGCTTCATGGTCCTCACTCATAAGCGACACGATACTGTGTAACACACACTATTTCAAGAGGTCCAATATTTCGTCTGCCGAGGCCGGAGCGTGGGAGGTTTCCTCAGACGGAAGGGCCCGCCCAGCGGGTTCTTCCGACCTGGGGCGTCAGTTCGACCCATCTGACCAGGGCGGGTGTCATACTGAGGAACCAGGGCGGGCCAGGTCAATGGCGACGGCGAGGGCGGTTGGAGGCGAACATGGCCCAGGCGGATCTGGTGCTCGAAGGCGGCGGGGCGAAGCTGCCTGCACTGATCGGGGCACTGAGCGCCCTGACCGCAGAACCCCACGGTTACACCTTCCAGCGCATCGCCGGTGCCTCCGCGGGCGCCATCGTCGGTGCATTGGCGGCGGCGGGCACCTCGACGGAGGAGCTCAAGACGATCATGCTCACCAAGGACTTCCGCGACTTCGAGGATCTCGGTCCGGTGTTCCGTCTCGCCCCGTGGCTCGGAAAGGCCGTGGGCCTGCTGTTCCACCAGGGCATGTACCGCGGACGGGAGCTGCACCGTTTCCTGACCGAGCTGCTCGCCGCCCGAGGTGTGCACACCTGGGCCGATCTCCGACAGGACGATCCAGGCAGCTGCCTGCCCCTGGAGCGGAGGTACAAGCTCGTCGTCATCGTCTCCGACGTGTCGCGCGGCAGGATGCTGCGCCTGCCCTGGGACTACGAGCCGCTGCTGGGAGTCGACCCTGATGCGCAGCCGGTCGCCGATGCGGTGTGCGCCTCGGCTGCGATTCCTTTCTTCTTCCGACCCGTGCAGCTGCCGGCGGATCCGAAGGTGGTCGGCCGACGGTCGGTGCTGTGCGTGGACGGCGGCATCCTGTCGAGCTTCCCGGTCTCGATCTTCGACCGGACCGATTTGCGGCCGGCTCGGTGGCCGACGTTCGGGGTCAAGCTCTCCGGCCGGGCGACGGCGAAGACCGCGTGGCGCCCGAACCGCACAACAGTGGAGTTCGCGGTGTCGCTGCTGTCGACAATGATCAATGCCCACGATCAGATCCACATCGACGACCCGAAGGTTGCGGCGCGCACCATCTTCGTCGACACGAGTGGCCACAGCGCCACCGACTTCAACCTCTCGCGAGCAGACAAACTCCGCCTGTTCGACGCCGGTGAGCGGGCCGGACAGCGCTTCCTGGAGTCCTGGGACTGGGAGGAATGGAAGGAGCGGCACGGGTCCTGAGGGTCTAGGATACCCAATCTCGCGGGGGGTGCCCCATCTCGCGCTCAGTAGGGTGTGGGCCATGGAAGCCTTCACCATCACCTCGGATCAGCTGCTGCAGACGCTGGGCATCGAGCTGTGGCGGGTTCCGATCGTCGTGTTCTCTTCCGTCGTCATCTACTTGGTGTTTCTGCTGCTCGTGCGGATTTTCGGCGCACGAGTGCTGTCGGGACTGACCGGATTCGACATGGTGGTCGGCGTCATGCTGGGCGCTGTCGCCGGCAGAGTGGTCCTCGGACACCCGCCCACGCTGACGGCCGGCATCATCGGACTGGTCACCCTGCTGTGCTGCGAGGCGCTCTTCGGCATCGTGCGCAAGCACGTGGGCGTGCGGCGGGCGGTGAACGCCCAGCCCACAGTCGTCCTCGCTCACGGGCGACCGCAGGCGGACCTCATGCGCAAGACCCACGTGTCCCACGAAGACATCGTGAGCTGTCTGCGCCGCGCCGGCATCGGCGATCCTGCCCAGGTGCTGTGCATCGTGCTGGAACCGAGTGGTGCGATGAGCGTGCTTCGCACGAGCACGCCGTTCGACCCAGTGGTGCTCAGAGGAGTGCTGGGGGCCGAACGGGTAGTCGCCTCGTAGTCGGCTCGTGGTCGGCTCGTGGTCGGCTCGCGGGCCCGGTGAGCGGCCGGAAGAGACTCGTCAGCGGCCTGCAGATCTTTATCCGTGGTCGGCAGCGACTCGTCGAAGCTGCCGTCGTGCCGTGCTCCTGATCTTGGCAGACCTTGCATGCCACGCACCCGCGCCGGTGCTGCCCCAAGTTCCATTCACCCGCGCCGATCCCGACCCGTGTCCTATGGTCGTGGCATGCCCTCTGCTCGGTCTGCTCACCGCACGTTCACTCCCGCACTGCTGGGTCTTATGTGGACGGCAGCCTTCGGCTTCTCGGGCTTCTTCCTCACCTACTCGACGATGGTCACCGTCAGCCAGCTGCGAGGACTGTCATCGGTGGCCGGAGGGGCGATCCTCACCACCATGATGGTCGCCGTGATCGCCGCCCAGCCGGCTGCCCCCGCCCTGCACAGGCGATGGGGGCTGCGGGCGGCGACGATCACCGCCATCGCGCTGCAGGTGGCCGGCCAGATGCTGAGCCTGCTGATCCCGCACGCGCTCACCGCGCTGGTCGTCGGCGGTCTGTCCGGAGGCGTGGGATTCGGGCTGCTGGTGGTGCTCGCGACCGCCGCGGTCCCCTCGACGACCGACCCCGCCCGAGTCGGTCGCGCGCTCGGCGCCTTCGGAGCGGTCACCTCGGGCGCCGCCGCGATCGGGGCACCGACGGGACTGTGGCTCGTGGGCGTGATCCCGCTGTGGAGCTTCCGCCTGGTGGCCTGCGCGCTGCTGCTGCTCGCCGTCCCGACGGTGTTCGCGATTCCCGTCCGCCGACGACGCACCGCGCTCCGCGCTGAACCGGATCACCCCGCCGAGGCGCCTGCCGAGTCTGCAGGGCACGCCGCCGAGGCGTCCCCCGGGTCGGCAGGGTACCCCGCCGAGGCACCTGCTGAGTTGGCAGGGCAACCGGCGGAGGCCTCCGCCGAGTCCGCAGGCAACTCCGCAGGGGCGTCCGGTGGCGCAGGGCGCGCGCCTGCCGCTGCCGAAGGTGGCGCCGCGACACCCGGCGGGACCGACATCGTCGCGCTGCTCACGGTGCTGCTGCCGTTCCTGATCTCGATGACCGCCTACGGGATGATCGTCGCCTTCGGACCGGGCGCCGAGACCATCAACCCTGCGCTCTACATCGCCGCCATGCAGGGCACCTCGGTGATCAGCAGGCTCGCATCCGGTGCCATCAGCGACAGCATTCGCCCGACCCTCGTGTATCACGTGGGGATCGCGATCCTCATCGTCGGCATCCTGGTCGCGATGACCGCATCTCCCGGATGGGGTCTCGTCGCGGGCATGGTCGTGCTGGGCCTCGGGGTGGGGACCGTCCAGTCGGCCAGCCTCATCATGGCCTTCCAGCACGCAGGCAGCGCGGGCCGCGGCAGCGTGGCGTGGAACATGAGCTTCGACACGGGGCTGGCACTGGCCGGTCTGTTCGGCGGCTTCGGGTTCACCTACCTGGGTCCCGCAGGGACGTACCTGCTGAGCGCTGTCCTGCTCGCGGTGGCAGGGGTGCTGTTCTTCGGCCGGCACCGGCTGGGGCGCGCGGTGGCCGGATAGCCTCCGATTCCGGCCCTTCACGACGCTCAGTTGGCTTCCCGACGCCCAGTAGGCTTTCTGGAGCCAATGCAGGCCATTTCGCTTCGAACCGCGGCCGCGCACCAAGCTGACAGCGATCAGTACGGCTGCCGTCGAAGGTCAGGCGGGCGGGCTGGTTGGCCGGCGCGGAGAGCACCAGTTCGTTCAGCTGTCGAACAGGACTTTGATGTCCGCCGCGGAGATGGTGTCGCTGAACGCGGTGTCGTCGTCCATCAGGCTGGTGAACATCTCCCGCTTCCTCTGCTGGAGGTCCAGCACCTTCTCCTCGATCGTCCCTGCGGCGACCATCCGGTACACCATGACGTTCCTCGTCTGCCCGATTCGATGGGTGCGGTCGACTGCCTGAGCCTCAGCAGCCGGGTTCCACCACGGATCGAGCAGGAACACATAATCCGCCTCGGTCAGGGTCAGACCGAAACCCCCGGCCTTGAGGCTGATGAGGAAGATCGGGGCGGTGCCCGTCTTGAAGCTCTCGACCACCTTCGCCCGGCTGCGGGTGGCGCCGTCGAGGTAGTCGTACGCGACGCCTCGGGCGGTCAGGTGTTCGCCGATCCGCCCGAGGAACGACGTGAACTGACTGAACACCACCACCCGGTGACCCTCCGCCACGATCGAATCCAGGTCCGCGAACAGGGCTTCGAGCTTGCTCGATGGAATCCCCCGGTACTTCTCGTCCACGATCACTGGGTCGAGCGCCATCATGCGCAGCAGCGTCAGCGATCGGAACACGATGAAGCGGTTGCGGTCGAGGTCCTTGACCAGTCCCAGCACCTTCTTCCGCTCTCGCTGCAGCACCTGCTCGTAGAGCTTGCGATGTCTGGGCAGCAGCTCGACTCGGGTCACCTGCTCCTGCTTGGTGGGAAGGTCCGCTGCGACCAGGTTCTTGCTGCGTCGCAGCATGAACGGCTTCACGCGCCGCCGCAGGCGCTGCATGCGCTCGGGCGCACGGCCGGAGGCGATCGGCTGGATGTACTCGCTGCGGAACTTCGAGGCCGAGGCGAACAGCCCGGGCGCGGTGATGGACAGCAGCGACCACAGGTCCTCGAGGGAGTTCTCCATCGGAGTGCCGGTGATCGCGAGTCGGAACGGCGCCGGAATCGACTTGGCCGCCAGGTGGACCCGCGACTGCCGATTCTTCACGAACTGCGCCTCATCGAGGACCAGCCCGTCCCACTCCAGGGCGGCGAACTCCGCCTGATCGAGGCGCAGCAGGGCGTAGGACGTGACGACGATGTCCATGTTCGCGACCTCGTCCACGATCGTGGTGCCGCGCTTCTTCGAGGTCGTGTCGAGCACCTTCACCCGCAGGTCGGGCACGAAGCGCGCGGCCTCCGACCGCCACACCGAGACCACCGAGGCCGGCGCCACGACGAGGAACGGTGGCCGGATCAGCCGGCCGTCCTCGTCGATGACAATGGGCGACGCCTCGATGCCGGCGAATGCGTTGGCGCGACGTTCGGCCGTGAAGGGATCCTTCCCCGCAGGTTCCTTCTCAGCGGGGCCATGCCCATAGTGGTCGTTCCCGGAGCGGTCCTTCCCAGAAGGGTCCGTCCCAAAGTGGGCAGTCCCGGCTGCGCCGTAGTGAGGGCCGCCCTGCTGCCGTGCGTGTGCGATGAGGGCCAGCGTCTGCAGGGTCTTGCCCAGTCCCATGTCGTCGGCCAGGATCCCACCGAGGCTGTGATCGTAGAGGAACGCCAGCCAGCGGAAGCCGTCGACCTGATAGTGGCGCAGCTGCGCGCGAACGGAATCGGGGACCGGCACCTCGGGAACGGTGGTGAGATCCCGCAGGCCGTCGGCGAGCCGACGCCAGCTCAAGGCCTGCTCGGTCTCGTCGGCGAGCTCTTCGAGCTCGTCCCAGAAGCTGATCTGGTACCGGCTGATCTTCGGCGCCTCGGGCTCCCATTCGCCCAGCGCCTCGGCCTCGGCGATGAGCTTCCGGAGCGGTTCGAACGCCGGGTGATCAAGGGAGAAGTAGGTCTTGTCCGGCAGCAGGAGCTTGTCCTGACCATTGGCCAGCGCCTTGAATACCGACACGAACGGAATGACCCGCCCGTCGATGCTGATCTCGATGCCGAGGTCGAACCAATCCGTCTGGCTCGTCTCACCGGTGCTCACGCTCACTCGCGGCGCCGAACGGGCCTCCCGGTAGTCGGGGCGCTCGCCGAAGATCTCGACCTCCACCGTCTCCTGGGATTCCAGTTCGGGCAGGATGTGCTCGGTGAACTCCGCGGTGTCGATGCCCGTGAGATCCTCGCGCTCGCGCTCGCCGAGGGAGGGCCAGAACTGCTTGAGCTCGTCGAGCACCGTCCTTTCGACCTCGGTGTCGCGCCGTTCGTCGCCGGAGTCGTCGATCGGCACTTCCCGATCCGGATCGTGATACTCCCAGGACCAGCGCAGGGTGAGCGCATCGCCCTTTCCGAACTCCGCGCGCAGGCGCAGATTGGGCGGCGCGAATTCGGGGAGGTCAACGGATTCGTCGCTGACGACGGGGATGGCCGTGCGCAGCTGCGGGTAGACCTCGTGGAGGAACTCCTCGGATTCGGCGCGGGGGATGCGCAGCGGCGGCTGCCCGAGGAGGTGGCCGACCGCCTGGGGAACGGGTGCCGCCAGGGGTGCGATCAGCAGGTCGACTGCCGCCTTCCGGGTGCCCAGGACCGACGCCTGCACCTCCGCAAAGCCGGTGGTGCCGATGGGGCGCGGGAACGCGAGCACGGTGTCGTCGATCTCGACGAACGGGCGCACCGACAGGTCACCCTCGTCGAATTCGGGGGGCAGGCCCGTGCTGTCATCGCGGGCAGCGCGGACGTCGAGCCGCACCTGCGCCGAGGCGCCGAGGGCCACCGTGCCCACGTTGCCCTGCCCGACGAACTCGATGCCGCTCTGGCGGATCTGGGCCAGCAGGGACCAGACGAGCGACGTGCTGAACTGGGACAGCGTCAGCGCCTTGCCGTCCCCGGCCGGGTAGCCCTGCCGCTCGGAGAGGTTGAGCCGGTAGAGCTGCCCGAGCAGCGCCACCTGTTCGGGGTCGAAGTTGTAGGTTGCGCCCGAATGCAGGAAGTTGCGCCAGTCCAGTCCGCCGCGGATCCAGCGGTTCCTGTGTCCCTGTTTGAGCGGTCGGATCTCGATGAGCGCCTCCGCTCCGCCGAGGATCTGCTCGACGGCCAGCGGACCGGTGGACTTCGGGTCGTACCAGGCGCGCGACGGCGGCGCCTTGAGCTCGAAGCCGATCGCCAGGGGAGTCGGAGGGATCACCGGGGCGGCGGGCGCGGTCACCTGGCTCAGGACGGAGCGCCAGTGGGGAGCGGTCGGTGGGCTCACGGTGCCGGTGCTGCCGCTACTCGGGTCGCTCGCATTCGGGCCGCCCCAGATTTCAGACGGGTCGGTGCCTGGGCTGGCAGTGGTGCCAGGGCGTTCAACCGCGCTGCCGCCGCTGTTGATGGTGGTGGTCCAATCCGCGAGGAAGGCGCCGACCCCGGTCGGGGATTCGCCGCCGTCGGGCCAGGAATCACCGTCGTCGGCCCGCGAATGGCCAGTATGGCCCTCGGAATCGTTGCCATTGGTCCAGGAATCACCAGCGGGGGACCGGGATTCACCGTCGTCGGCCCGGGAGTCATCGGCGTCGAGGCGCGAGTCATCGGCGTCGAGGCGGGCCAGGTGCGGCTGGAGCGCCTGCAGGTTGGCCGAGTAGAGGACGGCGGCGGCGTGCTTGCATTCCAGGCCGACGAAGCAGCTGCAGTGCGAGGCGATGGGCCGACACCGCAGCAGGCGATCGGGCTTGCGCTGCCGTCGTTGCGGCCGGCCCCAGCCCTGGTTGCTCCCGGTATGACCATCCGCATTCTCGGGGAAGTCTGCCGCGTCTGCTTCAGCTGAACGACGCGTGATTTCGGTTCCGATCGCGTCCCTGCCGTCTCCCGCTCTGTCTTCCTCCGCTCCGTCGTCTTCTCCCGTTCTGTCGTCTACCCTCGTTCCCTCGGCGTTGATCTCCGAGAGCAGGATGCGCGTCGAGTACGGTTCCGGGTCCGTGCCCTGCACCCGGGCCAGCAGCTCGGAGTGCTCCGCGTCCCAGTGGATCTCCCGGACGGCGGATCGGACCGAATAGACCCGGGCGCGGTCCGCGGCAGCTCTGCCCACGAAGCGCACGATCGCGTCGTGATCCACATACGGCAGCGGGGTTTCGGAGCTCATGAGGACATGGTTTCACGAGGTTCAGACGTGATGGTCGCCCTTCCACAGCCGTCATCCTCGGGTCACCGGTGAGATGGCGGTGCTCATCGGTGGGGCTCCACAGGGGGGCGGACTGCCAGGCACGAACCTTTGGATTGGATCACCTTCCGGGACGCGGGTATGGACTCGGCCTTCAGGCACGAGGCATTTGCTCGGACGTTCAGACACGAGGGTATTGACACGAGCATTCGACGGGCGCACACTTGTTATCAACCAAATCGTTGATAAACGATTTGGTTGCTGAGAGGATCGGGTCGCGGCGATCAGGACTTCACTGTGCGAACCGCGCGAGAGGACAGTTCAACGCCTCACCCGACCTCTCGATCGAGCACTGCCACCGCACCTGTCGCCCCTGGAGCGACCGGAGGAATCAAGGAGGATCCCATGAGCAGCGCACTGCAGGTCACCGTTCCCGACGGCGTCCCGTTCATCGACTTCACCCGCGAGTTCGACTACCCGGTCGCGGATGTCTACCGAGCCCACGCCTCGGCCGAACTGATGAGCCAATGGCTGGGTCCGCGCGACCTGGAGATGGAAGTCGGGCGCTTCGACTTCCGCCCCGGCGGAGGCTACGAATACACGCACGTCGCCCCGACGGGGGACAGGTACGAGTTCCGCGGCACGTTCCACACCGTGCGAGAGAACGACAAGGTCATTCAGACCTTCGAGTTCCTCGGCTTCCCGGACGTCGTCTCGATCGAGACTCTGACCTTCGAGGACCTCGGCGACGGCAGAACCCGCCTGTCCGGGCACGCCGTCTACCCGACAGTGGAGGCTCGGGACGGCATGGCTTCCTCGGGCATGGAGGAGGGAATGAAGCAGGGCTACGAGCAGCTCGACGAGCTCCTTGCGAAGTCGGCGGCGTGACCCTGATTGAGGGTCTGCGCCTCAGTGGCAGGAGGGATGGTGCTGTCTCCTGCCCATTGGACCTGTTGCAGGATCGGGCGACCAGCAGGGAGAGTGCACGTGGGCGATGACGCGGAGAGCTGCACGCCTGATGATGCGGAGAACCGCCTCGACCGGGGTTTCATGGCGCTTGCGGACCCGATTCGGCGGTCGATCGTTGCGCGACTGAGCCGCGGTCCGGCGACGGTCAACGAGCTCGCCGAGCCCTTCGTGATCTCCAAGCAGGCGGTGTCGAAGCACATCAGCGTGCTCGAGTCGGCGGGCCTGGTCACCCGCACTCGCGACGCTCAGCGGCGACCGGTCCACCTCAACCCGGAGATGCTGGAAGCCCTCACCTCCTGGATCGACCAATACCGCCTGGTCAAGGAGGGCCAATATCGCAGGCTCGACGAAGTGCTGAAGAGGGAGGCACTGAAGCCGGAAGCGCTGAAGACTACCGGGCGGAGGAGGCTCGATCCGAAGTAGCACCGTCGCCGCGGCCCTCGGCGCGGCCGCCCTCGGCTAGCGCGTCGAGTTCTGCCAGCGCCTCCTCGGCTCGCGACCGCCGATCCTGTTCGGGCGCGTCCCACCAATACGGCCCGCGCTCGCCGAGCCCGTGGTTCGCCAAGTTCACGATTCTGCGTGCCCGGCGGACCGCCTCGGCGTCGTCGGCACCTTTCGCCGCGCGCACCCCGGAGCGGCCGCGCCCGAGGTGTGACTTCAGCCGATCCACGACGCCGGCGGGCAGCGCCGGATCGGTCCGCCGCCAACGCCTGCCGTTGATCACCAGCCAGCGGTCATCCTCGTGCGCGGGACCAGTCGCGTCACGTCCTGCCGCGCCGCTCATGACGATGCACGCGCGTTGCTCAGCGCCATACCCGGAACACCTGTCCGGTCTCCACTCCGTGGACCGAGCGGACGAAGGCCTGGGCCGCCTGGGCTGCGGGCACGGGATGGAAGCCGGGGAAGGCGGATCCGTAACTGGGCAGCGCCTCCTCGATGACGTTGGGGCTGACCACGTTGATGCGAATGCCGCGGGGCAGATCGGTGGCGGCGCTGACGGCGAACGCCTCGATCCCGCCGTTGACGGTTCCGGCGATGACGCTGTTCTTCACGGGATGCTGGGCGAGGATCCCGGTGATGAGCGTGATGGATCCGCCGTCGCGCAGGTGCGGCAGTCCCAGCAGCGTCAGGTTGATCTGCCCGCCCAGCTTGTCGGCGAACCCGGCGGCGAACTGTTCGGGAGTGGCCTCGGATGTCGCGACGAAGGGAGCAGCGCCGGTGGTGGAGACGATGGCATCGACGGTGCCGACTGCCTCGTACATCGCCGAGATCGACGTGGTGTCGGTGATGTCGACCGCAGGCTCGGAGGAGCGGGAGACGGAGATGACTTCGGTGTCGGAGCCGGTCAGCGCCTGCACCACCGCCGCGCCGATGGTCCCGGTGCCGCCGACGACCAGAATCCGCATTGCCCCTCCACGGTGTGCATGACAATCTCACGTGCTGCCGGCCACGCTAGCACCGGCTGGGCATTCGGGGCACTGGGTCGCCTCGCGCCGGCTGGGCATTCGGGGTGCCGGGTCGCCTCGCACCGGCTGGGCATTCGGGGTGCCGGGTCCAGGTCTGTTGCATGATCCGGATTGTCGGCACACTGGAACAGCCGGGATTCGGCGCCGCGGACGGTGCGCGACCGGTGATGCCGGATGACCGGCCCGCGCGCCCGGCTCGTGGCTCGACTGCAGAGGGAGATGTGCACCATGCCAATGTTCGTCACCATCGGATACGGAGATCAGGACGGATACGACCGAACCGCCCCCGAGGTGCGCGACCGGGCCCATGCCCACGACGACAGCCTGCGCGCCGCGGGAGTTCGCATGGGCATCGCCGGGCATCCCGTCCAGGTCCGGAACCACGATGACTCCGGGGCCGAGCGCACGGCCGGTCCGTTCATGCAGTCCTCGCTTCCGGTCGCCGGGTTCGCGCTGATCGAGGCGGCGAGCCTCGAGGATGCGATTGCGATGGTGTCAGCCACACCGTGCGCGGTCGCTCAGGGCGTTGTCGAGGTCTGGCCGCTGCAGGAGGCTTCTGCCGGCGGCTGATCGCGGCTGCGCCGAACGGTGATCGCGCCCGCTCCCGGAAGGGCCGTGAGCGATCCCGGAGGGGCCGTGAGCGCAGGGGAAGCTCCCGCCGATATGATTGGTGCACAAACTATTTGCGTGCAGACCAGCTGAATTCTGCAGATCAACTGAATGGAGACCTCGGTGGACAAGCCGCGTGGTCAGGACAGCTTCGGGTGGGCCTACAAGGTGGGCTTCTGGTTCCAGTACATCATCGTGCACATCGTGGGCCCCGCCACGACCAACGACAACCGGGACCCCCGCGTCCAGCTCAAGCGCGAGTACGAACGACGTCGCCAGCTGCACGAGAATTGGCTGGAGAGCCAGTCGGGCAATGCGTGATCGGAGCCAGTCGGTGAACGACCCGATCCTCGACCATCCGGCCCTCGACGAGCCGGCCCTCGACGAGCCGACCCTCGCCGATCCGCTGGCGCTGGAGAGCCAGGTCTGCTTCGCCCTCTCGCTGGCCTCGCGCAGCGTCGTCGCGGCGTACCGGCCGGTGCTCGAGCCGCTCAAGCTCACGCATCCGCAGTACCTCGTCATGCTCGCGCTGTGGCAGCACGCCCCGCTGTCGATCAAGCAGCTCAGCGCACGGCTGCACCTCGATCCGGGCACGCTCTCCCCGCTGACCAAGCGGCTGGCGGCGCTCGGCTACATCGAACGGCGGCGGGACGAAGCCGACGAGCGATCGCTGGCGCTCGTCCTCACCGACGCCGGTCGGCAGCTGCGCACAGCCGCCGAGGCGATCCCGGGTCAGATGATCGCGCGCCTCGGGATGAGCGAGAGTGAACTCGTCGTCGTCCACTCGACGATGATGAAGCTCATCGCCGCGGCGGACGCTGCGAATTCGGCGGACGCCGCGAATGCCGCGGGTGGGGCAGATGCTGTGAGTGCCGTGGACGCTGCGAGTGGGGCGGACGTGGCGGACGATGCGGGGCCCGGCTGAGATGCGGGAGCCGGCTGAGATTCGGGGGCCTACTGAGATGCGACGCCGGTCACGGGCTCTGGTTAGAATCGCCTCATGAGCCAGGAGACGACCGCGATTGCGACTGTGCAGATCGACAACGAGTTCACTCGGGTGACGGAGTGGCGTTTCCCGCCGGGAACGCAGACGGGTATGCACACCCATGAACTCGAATACGTCGTCGTCCCGACATCGTTCGGGACGCTGCGGATCCAGACGCCGGACGGCGAGTATGACAACGACCTGGTGCCCGGCGCCTCGTACTCGCGTCCCGTCGGCAGCACCCACAACGTCCGCAACCTGTCCGGCAGCGAGTGCGCGTTCGTCGAGGTGGAGTTCAAGCGCCGCGGCTGACTGCGCGCCGTCACCATCCCGGGGCAGGGCAGTCGTCGTCGCAGTGCAGGGCACGGCAGGGCAGTTGCAGTCAGGAGTTGGGTGCCACCCGGATCACTGTCTTGGCGGTGCCCTTGCCGCGACCGAGGCGCCGCACGGCATCGGCCGTCTCCGCCAGGGGGAAGACGCGGTCGATGACCGGGCGCAGCCGGTCGGCGTCGATTTCGGCAGTGAGGTCGCGCAGTGCGTCGCGGTGCTCGGTGGACAGCAGTGTGACGAGCTTCTGTCTGCTCAGCGGATTGAGCAGCGCGGCACGCAACCCTCGGCCGAGGCCGCCGAGGGGGTCGCCTTCGGGTTCGGAGCCGACGAGGACCAGCGTCCCGTGCTCGCCGAGCGCGCGGCGCAGATCCTGCAGACTGCGATGTCCGCCGGTGTCGATGATGGCGTCGAACGGTCCGGCCGACAGCGGATCGCTCCGCGTATAGTCGATTGCCCGGGCGATTCCGAGCCGTTCGGCCAGCGCGACCTTGGCCGTACTGCAGGCGCCGGTGACCTCTGATCCGCGGCCGACTGCGAGCTGAGCGGCAAAGTGCCCGACACCGCCGGCCACGCCGAGGATCAGCACTCGCTGGCCGGCTTGCACCTGTGCGGCGTCACGGACTGCGCGCAGTGCGGTGGTCGCCGAGACCGGCACTGCGGCGGCCTCCTCGTGGCTCAGTCCCGCGGGCTTCGGCGCCAGTTTGTCGACCCGCGCGCGGGCGTACTCAGCCAGGGACCCGGCCCCCATCTGGGCGGTGCCGAACACCTGCTGGCCGACGGCCAGTCCGCTGACGTCCGGGCCGAGGGCGTGGATGGTGCCGGAGAAGTCGCTGCCGAGCACTCGGGTCCCGCGCAAGGGCATCGCCCAGCGGACCGGACGCGGCCGACCTTCGAGCAAGTGGACCAGCCCGGCATCGAGCCCTGCGGCCACCACGCGGACGATCACCTCGCCCGGTCCGGGCGCTGGGACGGGGACTTCGGCCCTGACGAGTGCCTCGGGGCCACCGTAGCGAGTCTGCACGATGGCGTTCATTGTGGTTGTCGTCGATGCAGTCATTGTTCTCAATCCTCATTGTCGGAGGGGTACTGGAACACGTCTTCGAGTCCGACCCCGAAGGCCCGCGCGATCCTGAATGCGGTCTCCAGCGACGGTGCATAGCGGCCCTGCTCGATGGCGATCAGGGTCTGTCGGGTGACTCCGACCTGTTTGGCCAGAGCGGCCTGGGTCACCTCGCCGGCTTCGAAGCGCAGCCTGCGGATGTCGTTGCGCACGCGGGTCGCCTTCACCACGTCGCCCCCCCTCACTGCGTCTCCTTGAACGCGTCGCCTCCTCACCATGTCGCGGAGAACCCCGTCCGGTAGGCGATGATCTTCGCGATCGATCCGAGGATCGCGGAGAGGAAGAAGCAGAGGTAGATCGCGTTGGCGATCCAGAACACATCGGCGCGCAGCATCGCGAGGACCAAACCGGACAGTGCTCCGGTGACGACGAACGACTGACCGATGAGCTCGGCCCAGCGGCCGATCTGGCGGTCGCGCTCATCGCGACCGCCGGCCTCACCGTCGGTGAAGACTCCGGAGGCGGCGTGGAGGATGACCGAGACGACGACCGAGCCGCCGATGGTCCACAGCATCGGACCGGCGAATGACAGGTCGGTCAATTCCGGTCCGGCGGCGGTCGATCCGCGCTCGGCGGTACCGGAGGGGCCGGTGAATAGCAGGGCGAGGTATATCGGGTACCCGATGACGGCAAGCACGAGCATGATCCAGGCGCTGCGCTCCTCGGGAGCCAGGCTGATCCGAGCCTTCTCGGACGGCGGGTGACCGGAGGGCGAGCGCGCGGATGGCGTGTGTTCGGAACGTGTGGGTTCGGAAGACATCGATCCTCCTGGGTGTCAAAGATATGTGACACCTTGAATGTAATGAGTATGCGACATCATGTCAAGGATATTTGACATAAACTGCATATTCTCGCATGGCTTGGGAGTGCCGGCGGTCGAAAGAGCGACCCTGCGTCGCACGCACCGTTGCTACAGTCGCCGTATGTCTGCCCCTCAACTGGACAGCCGTTACGAGAAGCACTTCCGTCCGGTCCCTTCGGGTACCCGGAGAACCTCCGACGTCTGGCGCTGGCGGCGTTGGTGCGTACACCGGGAACACATCGGCGACCCGAGGGCAGACGTGCGTGTCGTGATCATCCATGGCGGCGGCGGCAATACGGCGGCGATGTGGCCGATCGCAGCCCACATCGCGCACCTCGGCGCCCACGTCACGGTCGCCGACCTTCCCGGGTACGGAAGGACGCAGCCGCTGGCCGACAGTCGCGTCACCTATGCCGACTGGCAGGACCTGCTCGTCGACCTGGTCGAAGGGCTGCTCGCCGAGGACGACAGACCGCTCATTCTGTTGGGCGCCAGCATGGGCGGAATGCTCGCGCTCGATGTCGCCGCGGTCGTGCCCCAGGTCAGCACAGTGATCGCGACGTGCTTGCTGGACCTCTCGGACCCGGACGTGCAGAAGCACGTGGTCCGCAGTCCGCTGCTGGTGCCTCTGAGCAACATGCTCGTGAGCGCCGTCCACGGCCGCGCCGAATCGGCCCGAATCCCGATGAAGCTCGTGACTCCGATGGAAGACGTCTCCAACGACCCCGCCCTCAGCGCCGAGGTGATGGCAGATGGCCGGGGCGGCGGAGTCCGGATGCCCCTCGGCTGGTTCGCCGGACTGCTCGAAGGCGGCCCGGCGGTGCCCGCGGAGGAGTATGCGGGGGCTCCGGTTGTGCTCGTCCACCCGGCAGAGGACCGCTGGACGCCTCCCGAGGTCAGCCGCAACTACCTCGACCGTCTGCCAGTGGAGACGCGCTATGTAGAGCTGCCCGGCTGCGGTCACTTTCCGGCGGAGAAGCCCGGGTTCGACGTGCTGCTCCGGACCGTCACCGAGGTCATCGCTGAGTTCTCGGAAAGCTGGACCGCGAGGCGCGAGGGATTGGCCGACGCGCGAGGAACGCGGTGAGGGCGCACGAGGAGCGCGGGGCCGGCTTACGAAGAGCGCGGAGCTGACGAACGTGCCACTCGGAACCCCACGTCGTCGATTGCGAAGGTTTCCATGCTGCGGCGTCGGACACCGGCCCGGCAACTCCATGGAGGATCCGCCCAGCCGCCGCCCTTGAGGACGCGATACGTGCCGTAGACCGCCGGATCATAGAGGTCCCAGCACCACTCGAAGACATTGCCGAGCATGTCGTAGAGACCCCATGCGTTAGGAGCCCTGCCGCCCACAGGCTGCGCCGATCCGCGAGAGTTTGCACGGTACCAGGCGATGGTGTCGAGGTCGCCATAGCGCGGGCCCGAGGAGCCGGCCCGGCACGCATGGACCCACTCGGCTTCGGTCGGCAAGCGGTAGCCGTCGCTGCTCGCGATCCATCGGACGTCACCGTCGCGGACCAGGTAGGCCGGGGTCCGGCCCTCGCTCTCCGACAGCCGATTGCAGAATGCGACGGCGTCCAGCCAGGAGACCTCGGTGATCGGTAAGGAGTCGGCGGTGTCAGCGCGGTCGGCGCCGGACCCCTGCCGGGCCGGTTCGGCTGTGCCGACAGCCTCGCTCACCTGGCCTGCATCGGCAGCCGCGGTCGCCTCGGCGAGTGACCTGTACTGCCCGACCGTGACCGGGGTCGACGCGAGGAGGAAGCCGTCGACATCGACGGTCCAGCTCTCACCGGTCCGCTGGTCCGAGATGACAGCGGACCCGGGCGGAATCTCGACCATCGTGATCGGCTTCGGTGTCATGTCGTCAGGTCGGCGTTCCCGTCCGTGCCGCCTTTGCTGCCGGCGACTTCAGGCTCACCATCTCTCGCTCACAGGCTCACGAGCAGCATTGTCACCAGCAGCACGACTCCGGAACCGGCCAAGGTGACCGAGGTGTAGCCGAGGATGTCACGCATCTTCAGGCCGGCGATGGCGAGCACCGGGAGCGCCCAGAACGGCTGGATCATGTTCGTCCACTGGTCGCCGTACGCCACTGCCATGATCGCGATCGACTGGTCCACGCCCATCTGATCGGCGGCGTTGAGCATGATCGGCCCCTGCACCGCGAATTGACCTCCACCCGAGGGCACGAAGAAGTTCACCAGCCCGGCGGACAGGAAGGCGAGCATGCCAAAGGTCGTCGGGTTCGCGATCGCCACGAATGCGTCGGAGAACACCTGGATGAGTCCGGTCACTGTCATGATGCCCAGGATCCCGGCGTACAGCGGGAACTGGAGCAGGATCTCACCGACGTTGGACGCCGCCTTCGCAGTCAGATGGATGATCTCGAACGGATTGCGCACCAGCAGGAGGATCAGCGTCAGGAAGGACCAGTTGACGATGTCCAGCGTCAGGGTTCCGCCTGAGGAGAAGTGGATGACCAGGTAGGCCGCCAGCGCCAGGCCGACAAGCAGCGTCAGAACCCGCGAGGCATCAATGCGGTCTGCAGGCGTCACCACATCCTCTTCACCTGGGTCATAAGCTTCGGAGCCGACCTCGCCGGGCAGTTCGGTCACCGGATCGTTCTTCTTGGGAGCGATCAGGAGGAACAGCGAGCCGCACACGATGATGACGGCCAGGGCAGCCAGCATGTTCCACGGCGTGAACGTGGTCTCGGTGACCGGTACGACGCGGCCGGCCGCCTCGTGCATGAAGGAGCCCTCGGTGGCGGCGGTCAGGGGGCCCGAGCCGGAATACCCCATGTGCCAGACGACATATCCCGAATAGCCGGCGGCCACCAGCAATGGAAAGTGCACCTTCATGCCGCGCTTTCGCGCCTGCACCGCGACCTCCCGTGCCAGCAGGGCGCCGACCACCAGGCCCAGCCCCCAGGTGATGAGGCTTGCCAACGCCGCGACCACGAAGACGAAGGTGTAGGCGTAGACCGGAGATCGAGGTACCCGCGCCAGCTTTCCCAGAAGCAATCGCACCGGACGAGTGTTGGCGAGCATGTGCCCGAGCAGCAGGATGAGTGCCATCTGCGTCATGAAGGCGAGCAGTCCCGAAAGCCCGTCACCCCAGCCCTTGATGATGGCCACGGGACCGGAATCAGTCAGGAGCAGGGCCAGGACTGCGACGATGATGGTCAGGACGATGGCGAAGACCAGGGCGGAGGGAACCCACCGTTCGAGGAAGTTGTTGAAGGGGCGCATGATTCCGCGCCGCGAGGTCTGCGCGGGGGGCGGAGTGGTCTGCTGAGACATCGTGATCTCCTTGGTCGACGACAGTGACGACACGTGGCGAGCGGTGGCAGGGCCGGCAGGAGTGCCTACCGCCGCCCGGACTCACATGTGAAGTGTATGTGAGAATGCCGTGCTTCAGGTGACGGTGGCGCCCTGCGGGGTGTTGGCCTCGCGCGGGCAGGTACGCCCGTGGCGCAGGGACTCGCCCTTGCGCGACAATCAGGACCGGTGCCGGGAGCGATACGGTCGGAGCATGCCGCCCCGCATCTTCACCGACGACGATCTCCGCTCCCTCCTCACTCCGCAGCTGGCGGTGACGGCCATGCTCGAGGCGCTCGCCGCCCACGGCCGAGGCGAACTTGCCGCTCCTCCGCGCGTCACCGCTGACCTCACGGCTGACCTCGGCAGCGACGGCGGACGCCTGGTCTTCACCGCCGGTGCCACACCCGCCCACTTCGGCTACCGGTCCTACGACACCCGACGCCTGCCGGAGTTCGAACAGGTCGTCGTCGCGCACAGCGCCACCACCGGAGCCGTCGAGGCGCTCGCGATCGGCAATCTCATCGGCCCGCGCCGCACCGGCGGGCTCGGGGGAGCGGCGGCGAGCCTGCTCGCCGGGCCGGGACCGCATGCGATCGCCGTGATCGGCTCCGGGGTTCAGGCGCGGAACCAGCTGTGGGCGATCACCGGTGTGCTCGACGTCGTCGAGGTGCGCGTCCATTCGCCTCGCGCCCACCGCCGCGAGCGCCTGGCCCAGCACGCCCGCGCCCACTTCGACGTTGAGGCGCGAGCGGTCGCCTCGGCCGAGGAAGCGGTCAGCGGGGCGAGCATCGTCATCCTCGCCACGACCGCCTCGGCACCGGTACTCGACACCGCGTGGCTGGCCCCCGACGTCCTCGTCCACACGCTCGGCACCAAGACGCAGAACGCCTCCGAGATCCCGGCCGACCTCCTCGGCCAGGCCTTCGTCGTCTCGGATTCCCCGGGGCAGCACCTCGCCGAGGACGGTCCGCTGTTCCCGCCGGCCGGGCCCGAGGCGGTCCTCGCCCTGGGGCAGGTCGCGGCCGGCGCGATGGCTGCGCCGACCAGCGGCAGGCGCGTCTATCTCTCCTGCGGCCTGGCCGGGACCGAGGTGGCACTGCTGGCCGCGCTCGCCTCGGCGTCGGCGTAATCGACAGGTCGGCGCAGGAACTCACGTGGAAAGTTCCCCACAGGAGGGGCTTGACCCTCACGTTGCGTGAGGGGCGAAGGTGGTGGCATGAACGAGAATCCCAGCGCCGTCGGCCCGGCCGGCACGCCACCGTCCAACAAGCTCACTGACTCCATCGAGCCCGACCGCACCGCTGAGTTCGTCAGCCCCGTCCCGGTCCCGGCGCTGGATGCGGTGCCGCCTGATCTGTACCGCGGGATCTACGGGATGCCGATGTTCGTCACCATTCCCACACCCGACCTCGCGGAGTCGGCGGCCTTCTGGGAACGGGCCTTCGGGTTCTTCGACCTGTTCAGCATCCCGGGGCGGCTGACGCACCTGCGCCGGTGGGCCTTCCAGGACGTGCTGCTGGTGCCCATGGACCAGTTGTCAGCCACCCAGCCGTCCGGGGAGCTCCCGCACCTGACCGTGAGCTTCGCGTGCGTGCTCAGCCAGGTCGACACCATCGCCGAGGCGAGCGAGTCTGCCCGACCCGGGAGCACCTCGGGCCCGCGGAACACTGCCTGGAACACCGTCGATGTCGAAGTGGTCACGCCCGAGAACGTGCGGGTGATCTTCACCGCCGGCAAGCCCTTCGACCCGGACAGCGCGGCGGACCGGAACCTGCGAGAGGTGGGCATCTCGCCCCATGCGGAGTGACGGCGCCGGAAACTGTGCTCAGGATGTGGGCGCGGCGAACTGCCCTCAAGCAGAAGCCGACCGAGGACCCACCGGCCGGCTCCTCGGTCGCCCAGGTTCCATCAAGCAGTGGTGCGCTCGAGGTTGTGCCGCAGCTGATCCACACCGGGACCGTCGAGTTCGTCGAGGTATGCGGTTCGCCCGGCCATGCTCATCACGAGCGCGAGCGTCGATCCCGTGACCAGCGGGCCGGTGCCCGCGGCGAACGGACCGTCGGCGGCGCGCAGCTGCAGACCGGAAGCATGAGTGCGGCTGTCGACGGCGAAGTCACGTGCGGCGAAGAATTCGGCCACGGGCGTGAGCGCTTCGACCTCGGGCGTGCGCGTGAGGCCCAGCGAGCGGCGGATGTCCTGGGCGTGCACGACAATCTCGCCCAGGTAGGCCGCCGTATGCCCCGAGGGGGCGGTTGTGCTGCTGACGATGGCGCGGAAGCGCTCCAGCGTCTCACCGGGTGTCCCTCCCCGGTGCTCGTTCAGCCTCCGCTGGTTGTGCACCTCGGGTCGGAATCGAGCACCGATCATGCTGCGCAGCCACCGCCATTGGTTCATCGTCGCCGCAGAGGTGAGGTGGGCGACGACCTCTTCGACATCCCACTGCTCGCAGAGGGTGCTGTGCCGCCACTGCGCGGGACTGAGCTGTGCGAGATCCTCGGTCAAGGCGGCTCGCTCGCCGCGCATGAACTCCCACAGCTGGTCCTTCTGTCTGCTGCTCATGCCGGTCACCTCTTCACTCGTCGGCGCCGAGGCGCCCGGTCGGCCGGTGGCCCCGCTGCGGCCGCGAGCCGGGAGGCCCCACTTCCCGTCAGCCGCTGGGGATCGACCTGTCGTCCTGACACCGCGAGCAGCAGGTCGATGGCGTCGCCCTCGACCTCGCCCTCCCCGTCGTCTCCCGCTCCCCAACTGGTTCCGGTCTTCCGGTCGATCAGCCGGACACCGGCCGTTCGCTCCCGCCCGCCGCCGAAGGACACGGGCGTGCGCAGCTGATACTCGAGGGCCTCCGCGATCGCGCCCGCCGGGTAGTTTCCCACGAGACCCAGTGGCCGGCGGATGTCCTCGCCGTGCACGATCACCTCGACCAGACGCGTCGCGAGGTTGGCGGGTGGGGTTCGGGTGAGGTTCGCTGAGTCCCGCAGCGCGGCGACCGTCTCCAGCGGGTCCGAGCGCTTCTCCCGGGCAATGCCTCGCTCGTTCGCTCGGTCGAAGTCCAGCCGCGCGGCGATCAACTCGCGGACGAAGGACAGGCGACCCGTCCGGGCCGTATCCACCAGGTGCGCCAGGACGTCATGGACGTCCCACCCCGGGCAGAGAGAAGGTGTGCGCCACTGATCGTGGTCCAGGTCGGAGAGATCCGCTGCGAGCTGCAGTCGTACGGAATGGACCGTCTGCCAGATTGCCATTGCTGACCCGTGCATGCCGGCTCCTTCGTCGGATGGTGGTCAATGGGATGGGATGACTACTGAAACTGTAGTTGACACTACTCTATCGAGAGTAGGATGTGTCAATGGCTTCTCGGCGTTCTTATGGCTCCTACAACGACGGCTGTGCGGCGGCTCATGCCCTCGATCTCATCGGTGAACGGTGGACGATGATCATCGTGCGCGAGCTCCTGCTGGGGCCCAAGCGCTTCACCGACATCCAGCGGGACGTGATCGGGATCGGACCCACCGTGCTGACGCAGCGCCTGCATGATCTGGAAGGCCACGGGATCGTGCGGCGGCGACAGCTGCCGGCGCCGGCACGAGCAGATGTCTACGAGCTCACGGAGTGGGGCAGCGGGCTCGAGTCCGTCAACACTGCGCTGTCACTCTGGGCGGTCGAATCCCCGGCACTGCCGATCGAGGCGGACATGAGTCCGGACACGGTGGTGCTCGCAATGCGCGCGCACGCCCGCGCCTCCTCGGGGGCACGGGAAGGGCAGCGTGTCCTGCTCAGCCTCACCGACTCCCGACTTGGGGATTCCGAGCCGGTCACCTACCTCGCGGCAGTGACCGAGGAAGCCACGACCATCCGCAGAACGCTGATGCCGGAGTCCGCTGACGCCGAGGTGTCTGCCACCACCAAGGACTGGAAGGCGTGCGTGATCGGGGGAGCGGCGCTCGAAGAGCTCCCGGAGATTCGCGTGGTCGGCAGTGCCGAGGCGGTTCGACTGCTCATATCCGCGACCTCCTTGGGCGGTGGGACCCGGGCTGCGGGCTGAGTGCTGAGCATTGAGTTCTGAGTCGACTTCGCCGAAGCCGCACCGGCGTCTGTCGACGGTCGATTGTGCCCTGCGCCACTCCTGCACGATGATCGAGGCATGCCGGTCCGCCATGTCCTCCTCGCGCTGTCCGTCGTCGTGATGTGGGGGATCAACTTCATCGCGATGGACGCCGCGCTTCAGCACTTCCCGCCGTTCCTGCTCGCCGCACTGCGCTTCGCCGTCATCGCGATTCCCACGCTCCTGCTCGTTCCCCGTCCGCAGGTGGAGTGGAAGTGGCTGATCGGCTACGGCCTGGGATTCGGGACCCTGCAGTTCCTCTTCCTGTTCTGGGCGATGGCGGAGGGCATGCCGGCCGGCCTGGCGTCGCTGGTCCTGCAGTCGTCGGCTCCCTTCACGGTGCTGCTCGGAATGGTCTTCCTGCGCGAGCGGCTGACCGGCATCCAGGTGGTCGGAATCCTCATCGCAGTCGGCGGGCTGACGGTTGTCGGCTGGTACCGCTGGGAGACCGCGAGCGTGGTTCCGTTCCTGCTCACGCTCGCCGGCGCTTTCGGCTGGGCGTTCGGCAACATCTGCAATCGCCAGTCCGGCACGACCGAGCCGGTCCGCCTCACGATGTGGATGTCGATCGTCCCACCGGTGCCGATGCTCGCCCTGTCGCTGGCCGTCGAGGGGCCGGCCGAGATCGCCGAGGCGTTCGCCGGGGTGGGCACGCAGACCGGGCTGCTCGCGCTTGCGGGCCTGGCCTACCTGGTGACCTTCGGCACCGTGATCGGGACCGGCATCTGGACCTGGCTCATGGCCCGGCACGAAGCGGGGGTCGTCGCGCCCTTCTCCCTGCTGGTGCCGGTGGTCGGGATGTCGGCGGCGTGGCTGGTGCTGGGCCAGACGGTGTCCTGGCAGGAGCTGGGCGGCGCCGTGCTCATCGTCGGCGGGGTGTTCCTGGGGTCGATCAGGCTGGGCAGGTGGCGGCGGGCGACGCGGCGCTGGACGGTGGACCCGCGGCTGCAGCCGGGGACGCAGCCGGGAACCGCGACGACGACTTGAGCGCAATCAGCTGAGCTGGGCGCGTGCACATCTGAGCCGGGCGTGTGCGCACCTGAGCCGGGCGCGCAGGGTGTCGAGCTGGGTGAGCTGCTCGCCCAGCTCCGCGGTCGAATAGCTCAGGGCCGTCGGGCGCCGTTAAGGTTGTCGTCGAACTCTGACGCGCCGTGAAGGTTGACGTCTCCCTGCTCTCCCTTCTCCTAGGAGACCCCCTGTGTCCACATCCCTGACTCGTGCCGGTGCGCGGGACGCTCCGACCCCGGAGGAGCGCCAGAGCGTCCGCCTGACGCTGCGGCGCCCGGGCTGGCTCAAGACCGAGATCCTCGGCGGACTCGTGGTCGCCCTGGCGCTCATCCCCGAGGCGATCGCCTTCTCCATCATCGCCGGCGTGGACCCCCGGGTCGGCCTGTTCGCCTCGTTCACGATGGCGGTGACCACCGCGATCCTCGGCGGTCGGCCGGCGATGATCTCCGCTGCCACCGGCGCGGTCGCGCTCGTCATCGCCCCGCTGGTCGACTCCCACGGCATCGACTACCTCATCGCCGCCGTCATCCTCGCCGGCATCTTCCAGGTCGTCCTCGCGCTGGTCGGCGCGGCCCGCCTCATGCGCTTCATCCCCCGTTCCGTGATGGTCGGCTTCGTCAACGCGCTGGCGATCCTGATCTTCATCTCCCAGGTGCCCGAGCTCATCGGCGTGCCCTGGCTCGTCTACCCGCTGTGCCTGCTCGGCCTCGTCATCGTGTTCGTGCTGCCCAGGTTCACCTCCGCGGTGCCGGCGCCGCTGGTCGCGATCATCGTGCTCACGCTGCTGGTCGTGATCTTCTCCTGGGACGTGCCCGACGTCGGCAGCAAAGGCGAGCTCCCGGAATCGCTGCCCTCGCTGCTCTTCCCGAACGTGCCGCTGAACCTGGAGACGCTGCAGGTCATCGCTCCCTATGCCCTGGCGATGGCGGTCGTCGGACTGCTCGAATCGCTCATGACCGCCAAGCTCGTCGACGACATCACCGACACCCGCTCGAACAAGACGCGTGAATCCTGGGCGCAGGGTGTGGCGAACATCGTCACCGGCTTCTTCGGCGGCATGGGCGGCTGCGCGATGATCGGCCAGACCATGATCAACGTCAAGGCCTCCGGCGCACGCACCAGGATCTCGACGTTCTGCGCCGGCGTGTTCTTGCTGATCCTGGTCGTGGCCTTGGGTGACATCGTCGCGCTGATCCCGATGGCCGCGCTCGTGGCGATCATGATCTTCGTGTCCTGGGCGACGTTCGACTGGCACTCCATCCGCCCGAGCACGCTCGCCCGGATGCCGAAGTCGGAGACGACCGTCATGCTGACCACCGTGATCGCCACCGTGTGGACCAACAACCTCGCGATCGGCGTCGCCCTCGGCGTGCTGGTGGCGATGGTCGCGTTCGCCAACCGGGTGGCCCACTTCGTGACAGTCAGGCGGGAGCTCATCGAGGAGGACGGGCGGTCGACCGCCCGCTACACCGTCGAGGGCGAACTGTTCTTCGCTTCGTCGAATGACCTGTACACGATGTTCGAGTATGCCGAGGACCCCGAGCACATCATCATCGACATGCACCAGTCCCACCTGTGGGATGCCTCCACCATCGCCGCACTGGACTCCGTCACCGACAAGTACGAGAACTACGGCAAGCACGTCGACATCGTCGGACTCAACCAGGCCAGCCGCCGCATGCGCGTCCGGCTGGGCGGGATGGTCAAGAGCGGCGAGTAGCCGCCTCGTACTGCAGCGCCACAGCGCCCGAGGCGAATGTCACCTGATTCACCAGCGTGAGCTCGAGGGGTGCGGACAGCCCTGCGAGCAGGGTCGGCCCGTGTCCGACGGCGCGCGGGTGCACGACGAACTCGTACTCGTCGATCAGGCCGAGTTCGGCCAGTGCCAGAGGGAGTGTCACGCCGCCGACGAAGATCCCGTTCCCCGGCTCGCGCTTGAGCTGCTGGACGGCCTCCTGCAGGTCACCCTGCACGAGCTCGGAGTTCCAGTCGACCTGGTCGAGGGTGCTGGAGACGACGTACTTCTGTGCGGCGTCGATCGTCCGCGCGAAGGGGTGAGTCCATTCGGGCATGGTCTCCAGCGCCTGGGGGAGCCGCCACGCCTCTTCCATCATCTGGTAGGTCACCCGGCCGAACAGAAGGGCATCGGCCTGGGCGATGTTGTTTGCATGATGCTGGTGCAGCTCTTCGTCCGGAATGCCGACGCGGTGATCGCAGCAGCCGTCGACGGTGACGTTGATGGAGTACCTCAGCGGTCTCATCTTTCGAGAGTACAGACCGGTGGGCGGGGATTCTACGCTCACTCCTGAGGTGATTCGATTCGCTCACTCCTGAGAAGACTCGATCCCGGCGCTGCGCCGCAGATCGGCAAGGAAGCCGTCGGTCTGAGCGCGGTTCCGGAGGCGCACCACTGTCAGGTGCGCGTTCTCCGGCGCCTGCAGGATACGGAGGTAGCGCGGCCGGTTCATGTCGACGATCGCTCGCGACCATGTCAGGACCGAGTGGTCCCGCCAGGCCAGGAAGAAGTCCGCGCGGGGTTCGCGGTTGCCGTTCCACAGCTCCTCGCGGGTCACCGTCCTGCGGATCGAGCGGCGGGCGGACTGGGTGATCATGCGCGAGCGGATGGGATCCAGCCAGACGACGGTATCGGCGCCGTCCAGCACCTGATTGCCGAGGATCCCGCGGTAGTTCCCGTCGATCACCCAGCTGCCGCCATTCACGGCTTCGCTCATGAACGCCGCGACCTCGGAACGCATCTGGTCGGGCTGTGCCCGTGTCCAGTTCGCCTGCCAATGCAGGGAGTCGAGCTCGAGGCGGGGGACTCCGAGCGTCTGGGCGATGGCGGCGGCGATCGTCGACTTCCCCGAGCCTGCAGTGCCGATGACCGCGATCCGCGTCATTGCGTCATGGTAACTGCACGTTGCTTCAGCTCGGGCTGTTCGCAGTGGATCCACGGGCCGAGGCGGCACAGGCGCCCGGAAGAAGCTGATGTTGAGCAGTTCACTTGGCGGACAATTCCGAGTACTCCAAATGCTGCGTCATGAGCGCGACCGCGCGAACATGATCCTTCAACACGACTGATTCCAGCATGGCCCCGTGTTCTTCGGCGCATGCCTTCAGATCGTCGATCGGGGTCGAATCGAATGCACCGCAGATCCGCGTCTGGTCGCGCAGGTTGCTGATGCATTCTGCGAGCCTCCGATTTCCGAGCAGGGAGACCAGGAACATGTGGAACTCGTGGTCGGCGTCAAGAATGGCGAACCGATCGTCGAACTCAGCGATCGATTTCGATCGTGCATACAGCTGCTCCGCCCGTCGACGTTCTGAGGCAGACAGCCCTCGCTCTGCCAGCTTCTGGATTGCGGCAACTTCGAGGATCGCTCTCATCTCCCGGACTTCATCGAGGTCGTGCCGGGTCATGGTTCTGACCCGAAAGCCGCGATTCCGCACCACTTCGAGCAGGCCCTGAGCGACGAGGTCCATCAGGGCCTCGCGCATCGGCGAGTTGGAGATCCCAAGATCGCGGGCCAGGGAGTTGGCCGAGAGAATGGTGCCGGCGCGGACCTCGCCTTTGAGCAGCTCGCCCTTGATGAACTGCGTGGCTTTCTCTCGCAGGGTCAGGTGTTCACCGAGCGGAATGCTCTCGTCAGGCATCGCGGCTCCTTTGTCACAACGCCGGCGGATCCTGGAGTGGATTCCCGCACAATCCGAAAAGCTGGAAATCCGTCCATGGCTTATCGGTTATCCGTAACCTACTATGTGACCTACAGCATAGTCGAGGCTGTCTCTAGGCAAGGAGGCCTTGAGT
This sequence comes from Brevibacterium daeguense, assembly GCF_021729135.1. Lineage (GTDB taxonomy): Bacteria > Actinomycetota > Actinomycetes > Actinomycetales > Brevibacteriaceae > Brevibacterium > Brevibacterium daeguense. The sequence continues at coordinate 329,770 of NZ_JAJTWW010000004.1, read as the reverse complement.
TGTACGAGCACATCGAGCAGCCGCTTCAGGTGGGGCCGCTTCAGCTGCGCCGCCGCGTCTATCTCCCGGCGCACCAGCCGGGCTTGGCCAAGGACGGCAAGCCCACTGAGGAGTACATCGCTTACCACCGAGCCCGCGCCCGAGCTGGTGCGGCAATGCAGGTGACGGGCGCCAATCCCATCAGTCCCTCAGCCGAGTGGAGCGGCATCTGCCTGTGGAATATCGACGACTCCATCATCCCGGGGTATCGCGCTGTCGCGCAGGCGGTGCACGAAGAAGGAGGGCTGTTCCTGGCTCAGCTGGCCCACCCCGGGCCGACCGAGTTCGAAGGGCGCGAGGTGTTCGGCCCTTCGCTCGACTTCTCGGAAGTGAGCCAGCAGGTGGCGGTGCCCGCCTCTCGTGAGCAGCTCGCGAAGGTGGTCGCCGACTATGCGGCGGCAGCCCGCCGGTGCGCGGAGGGGAACCTCGACGGCGTCGAGATCAGCATGGCCCACGGCCTGCTGCTGGGCGCCTTCCTGTCGCCGCTGATGAATCATCGGGACGACGAGTACGGCGGAAGCTTCGAGAACATCCTGCGCCTGCCCCGAGAAGTCCTGCGAGCCGTCAAGGAGGCGATCAGCCCGAATATGGCGTTGGGCATTCGGCTCGGAGCAGATGATCTTGTCCCCGGTGGAATGACTCCCCAGCTGGCGGCCGAGGTGGCGAGGGCCCTTGAGCCCGAGGTGGACTACATCAGCGTCATGGTGGGGAACAACAACCGGCGCGAGGCCAGGGTCAAGCACTGGGCGCCCACCCCGATGGAGCACGGGGGATTCCGCGACGTCGGACGTGAAGTGTGCCGGCAGGTGTCCAAGCCCGTCGCGATCGTCGGGCGGATCACCGAGCTCTCCATGGCCGATGACATCATCCGCTCCGGCGACGCGGACCTCGTGGGCATGGTCAGGGCTCAGATCGCAGATGCGCAGCTGATCCCGCTGTCCCTGAAAGGGGAGGCCGCGAAGGTGCGCCCGTGCGTCGGCGCCAACGTCTGCGTCGACACCCTGCTGGCCGATAAGCCGCTGCGCTGCATGGTGAATCCGGATGTGGGGGATTCGCGGCTCGTCGAGCAGCTGCCGTCCCTGTCAGGTCGATCAGCGCTTGTGGTCGGCGGTGGGCCGGCCGGGCTGGAGTCAGCCCGGCGGCTGGCGCTCAGAGGCGCTGAGGTCACACTCATCGACAGGAACGAGCGCCTCGGCGGGGCCATGCTGCAGTGGACCAACTCCGTGAGCAGGCGCGAATTCCGCGACATCATCACGTGGCAGGCGGACCGATTGGAGGAGCTCGGCGTCACGCTCCGGTTGGGCACGGAATTCTCCGCCGATGTGGTGCGGGAGGTCGAACCGGATCACATCGTCGCTGCGGCCGGTGCTGCCATGCGGCAGTCTGCGGTGCCCGGCGACGCCTCGGTCGAGCTCCTGCCCCTGCAGGACCTGGAGAACGTCGAGGTCAGCGGGCGGCGGATCGTCGTCCACGATGTCATGGGCCGGCTGGGGGCCGTTTGGCTGGCGGAGAGGCTGAAGGAGCGCGGCGCCTCGCCGGTCATCACCACGAGCCGACTGCATGCGGGCGAGGGGGAGGGCGTCAGCACCCTGTACCCGGCGCTTCGCCGCGTGGCAGAGCTCGGAATCGAGACCCATTCCCAGGTCGAGCTGAAAGAGGTCTCCGACGGATCGCTGTGCCTGTCCGGATCGTTCGGGGGCGCGGACTCGCGCATCCAGTGCGACGCCTACATCAACCTCGATCTGCTCGTGCCCAACCGGCTGGTCGGCGGACCGGCGCTGCCCGGTCCGATGACGACCGTCGGGGATGCGGCACGGCCCCGCGATGTCGCCTCGGCGTTCGCGGACGCCCGCGAGCTCACTGACGTGCTCCTGTGAAGCCGCGAACGAGAATGAGAACCCCAATCTCACCAGCAATGCCCGCAATCAAAGAAGATGCTCGGCCCGCTCCCGGGTCCGAACGGTGCAACGAGAGAAGGAACTGACATGAAGAAGTTCGCCGCCCTGTCCGGAATAGTCCTGATCGCCGGCCTGGCCCTCACCGGCTGCGAAAGCGCGACCGGTGGGTCCGACGTAGCTTCGGACTGCGAACCGCGGTTCGAGTTCGAGACCATCAATGACGGACAGCTCACGATTTCGATCCCCGACCTCGTCCCCTTCTCGGCCTACAACAACGGCAACCCGGAAGGCGTCGACGTGGAGGTCGCGAAGAACCTCGCTGAAGCCAACTGTCTGACCGTCAACTGGCAGCAGGCGAATTACGCAGGCGCGGTGCCGTCGGTGTCGAACGGCAGGGCCGACCTGACCCTCGGGTGCTTCTACCGCACGGAGGAGCGCGCACAGGTCGCGGCTCTGACTGCGCCGATCTACACGGATTCGATGGCCTCGATCTCGAAGGACGGTGTCGACTCGATCCCGGACATGGAGTCGATGAAGGTCGGCACGGTGGACGGCTATCTCTGGGTGCAGGACATGAAGGACGTGATGGGCGACAACCTCACCATCTACCCTTCGTCCGTGGAGATGGAGGCTGACCTGGAGGCCGGTCGCATCGATGTGGGCCTCGACAGCTTCGGCGCCGCCCAGGCTCGTCACCAGGACGACGATTACACAATCGCCGAAGTCCAGAAAGACGAGCGTGTCGCGGCCTCCATCGAACCTGCTCAGATCGGCTTCCCCATGACCAAGGACAACTCGGCGATGCTCGAGGCCTTCGACACGCTGATCAACGAGATGCACGAGGACGGGACGATCGCCCAGATCCTCGCTGACAACGGCCTCCCCGAGAGCGCCGCGGACACGGGCGAACCGCGGTTGATCGGTTGACCCGGCGGCCAGCAGGCGCGCATGTCCTACCCGTGAAGGAGTTCGAGTGATTGAGAATCCGCAGGACCGACTGCCAGGACGCCGCGAGGTTGTCCGCGTCCGCAACCTCGCGAAGTCGTTCGGTGAGAACACCGTGCTGTCCGACGTCAACCTGACTGTTCTCGAGGGGACCGTGACCGCCATGATCGGTCCCTCGGGGGCAGGCAAATCGACCGTTCTCAGATGCATGAATTTGCTGGAGCGGCCGGACTCGGGCACGATCGAGATCGACGGGCATGTCATCGACGCCGAGAGGAGATTCAGCAATAGGGAGCTCTTCGCGCTTCGCCGCAGCGCGGGCATGGTGTTCCAGCACTTCAACCTGTTTCCTCATATGACTGTCCTGCGGAATGTCTCGCTGCCCCAGCAGCGCGTCCTGGGACGTTCGAAGGGGGAGGCGGACGAGCGTGCAATGGCGCTCCTGACTCGCATGGGGCTGGCCGACAAGGGGGAGCAGTATCCCAACCGGTGCTCCGGCGGCCAGCAGCAGCGAATCGCGATCGCGAGAGCCCTCGCCCTCGATCCCAAGGTGATGCTCTTCGACGAGCCCACCTCGGCGCTGGACCCGGAGGTGGGACTGGAGGTCCTCGAGGTGATGAAGGAGCTCGCTGCATCCGGTATGACGATGATCGTCGTCACGCACGAGATGTCGTTCGCCCGGAGCGTCTCCGAAGACCTCATCGTCATGGCTGACGGCGGAATCATCGAGCAGGGCGATCCGAAGAGGATCATGGCCGAACCATCACACCCGCGCACGCAGGAGTTCCTGCGCGCAGTGCTGCAGAGGTGACGGCATGCTGCTGACGGTCCTTGCAGGAATACCACTGACCATCTCGGTGACTGCTGTTGCTCTGGTGATCGGCACGATCGGCTCGTTGCCGCTCCTGTTCGGCATCCTGTCGGGCAACCGGCTGGTGTGGCTGATCGCGCGGGGAATCATCGATCTGTGCCGCGGGATCCCGATCGTCGTGTGGATGTTCATCCTCTTCTACGGCGTGACCATCGGGGGCACAAAGCTGTCCGCGTTCGGAGCAGCCGTGCTGGGACTGGGCATCGTGTCAGCCGCCTACCTCGCGGAGATCTTCCGCGGTGCGATCTCTTCGGTGGCGGCCGGCCAGTACGAGGCAGCCAGAGCGCTCGGGATGACACCACGAGCGGTATGGGGCGACATCGTGGGCCCGCAGGCGTGGCGGGTCGCGATCCCGGGCTACACCACGTACGGAATCGGACTGCTCAAGGACTCCTCGATCGCGTCGACGATCGGCGTGGCGGAGATGGTCTTCAGGTCGAACTCCTATGCGCGCACCACAGGTGAGGGGATCACGGTGTTCCTTGTCGCTGCGGCGATCTACGTCATCGTCAGTGTGCCCGTCGGAGTGCTGTCCAGGAAGGCCGACGAGAAGCTCAGTGCGGTGGTGGCGAGATGACGTTCTTCACGGATGCCGCGGCATTCCTGCCGGTGCTGCTGAACGGCCTGCAGGTCAGCGCGATCCTCACTCTGCTGTCGCTGCTGTTCGGTCTCCCGCTGGCCGGCGTGCTCGCCTTCGGGATCATGTCCAAGAACCGGGTGGCGCGCCTGATCGCCATCGCGATCGTCGAGGTGGGCCGAGGTGCCCCGGCGCTGGTGCTCCTGCAGCTCATGTACTTCGGGCTGCCGGACGTCGGGATCACCCTGTCGGCGCTTGCCTCGGCTACGGTGGCGCTCACATGGACGACCGCTGCATATTGCGCCGAATACCTCCGAGGAGGACTGTCCGCGGTTCCAGCGGGCGAGATCGAGGGCTCTCAAGCCCTCGGCATGACCACCGCCGACACTCTGCGGTACATCATCATCCCGCAGGGCTGGCGGATCGCCCTGCCGTCGCTGATGGGATTCGCGGTGATCCTGTTCCAGGCGACGTCGCTTGCGTACACGGTCACTGTGCAGGAGATGATGAGCCAGGCGTACTCGCTGGGCGCCTCGACCTTCAAGTACCTGACGGTCTTCGTGCTTGCCGGCCTGCTCTACGCGGTCATCTCCATCCCGGCGACGTGGCTCTCCGTTCTCCTGGAGAAGCGGATGGCGCGGCATCTGTAGGCGCTGCGCAATCCTCGGGCTTGCCCCGGAGCACGAGAGTCAGTGCGACGGCGAGCGACGCGGAGGCAAGGACAATCAGGAGCCATCATGCAGGTAGTAGTCGTCGGAGCCGGGATCGTCGGCCTTGCCACCGCGTATCACCTCCACCGCGGGGGAGCCGAGGTCACGGTGCTCGACCGGTCCGGTGTTGCCGGGGGTGCGAGCTGGGGCAACGCGGGCTGGGTCTGCCCGGGACTCGTGGCGCCGCTGGCGGAGCCCGGCGGGTGGCGACACGGGCTGCGCGCGCTCACCGACGCCAACGCTCCCCTGGCCGTCCCGAAGCTCACACCGGAGGTCGCCGACTTCCTCGCTCGGTTCGCAGGGCAGATGACTCCCCGCCGATTCGCCGCCTCCATCGCTGCCAACGCGGAGCTGACCCGCGAGGCGATTCCGGCCTTCGAGCGGCTGGCCTCCGCGGGCGTCAGCGCGCCGCTGATTCGCGCCGACTACGTGATCGGTGCCGATTCCGAGGCCACGGTCGAGGCGTTCCGAAAGGAGGTCGGGCAGATCTCCGCCGCCGGGGTGGACGTCGGAGTTCGCGACGCCTCCGCTTCGGAGTTCCCCTACTTCTCCGATCGCGTGAAGCACGCGCTGACGATCACCGGCCAGGCCTACATCGATCCCGGGGCCTACTGCGCGGACCTGGCTCGCGTGGTCCGTGAGGCTGGGGTCGATCTCCGAGAAGGTGTGGAGGTGGCATCCGGGCACTCCGGCACCTCGAGGATCAGCCTGATCGACGCTCGCGGTGAGTCGTATACCGCCGATGCCGTGGTCGTCGCGGCGGGCGCCTGGTCGAACCAGGTGCTGGGCCGGGTCTTCGGAGCCGGAACTCGCATCCGTCAGACCAGCGGTCGCGGGTACTCGTTCACCGTCGAGGTGGACCCGGGTCACCTGCCCGCCGGTCCCGTCTACCTACCGGAGCAGCGGACCGTGCTGACGCCCTACAGAACCGGAGTGCGGGTCGCAGGCACCATGGAGTTCCTGCCGCCCGACGCGCCTCTTCGCCCGGAGCGGATCACATCGATCTCGTCTGCACTCGCGCCGTTCGTCGAGGGTCTCGACCTCGGAAATTCGACAGATCATTGGGTGGGACCGCGACCGGTGAGTCCGAACAGCCGACCGATACTCGACAGGGTCGATGATCGCGGGTACGTCGTCTCAGGACACGGAATGTGGGGGCTGGTGCTCGGCCCGATCACCGGAGAGCGGATCGCGGGGCGCGTCCTCGAGGATGCCAGGAGGACGTCGTGACGCTGTGGGGTGTGGCGCGATGAAGCTCACGCCGGCCGAGCTTCATCGCCTCTGTGCGGACGCGGCCCGAGGCGCCGGCGCCTCGGCCGAGCACGCCGAGTGGCTGGCAGCGGCGACCGTCCACGCGGAGAGGCGGCGCCATCCCGCCGTCGGCGTCGTCCACCTCTTCGACTACCTGGCAGGGCTGAGGTCGGGCGCCGTCGACGGTGGGGCGGAACCGGTTGTGGAGAGGAACGGCGCGATCGTGCAGGTGGACGCTGGAGAGGGCATTGCCCAGACAGCGTTCCACCGGGCCCTGCCACTTCTCCGGGAGGTCCTGGCGGACCAGGGGACCGCCGTGATGGCGATGCGCAACTCCTACACGGTCGGAGAGCTCGGGTACTACACGTCGTGCCTGGCGTTGGAGGGGGTTGTAGCGTTGGCCGTTTCCAACTCGCCGGCACTCGTCGCGCTGGGTGAGTCGGGTCGACCAGTCGTTGGAACTAATCCGATGTCGTTGGCCGCGCCGGCAGATGATGGACTCCCCCTCGTGATCGATCAAGGGGTCAGCTACGCCGCGTACGTCTCTGTCCGGGACGCCGCAGCACGCGGCGAGCGGATTCCCGAGGGCTGGGCCGTGGATGAGAATGGTCGGCCGACCACGGATGCGAAAGCAGCACTCACTGGAGCACTGCTGCCGATCGCGGGTCACAAGGGCGCAAACCTCGGCCTGCTGGTGGAGGTGCTGGCGGGCTTGGCCGGAGGGAACTGGTCAGTGAATGCACCGAGCTTCGAGGAAGGCGCTCGAAGCCCCGGCGTCGGAATGTTCCTCATAGCGATCGACCCCCGTCGGTTCGGGGGCGATTTCACAGCACGCCTGGGCGCTCACCTCCGGACGCTCGGCGGCGAGTATGGGGTGTACGTCCCGGGACGCCGCTCTGCCTCCTCCACTGGAGGAGACCCACTCGACATCGATGACGAGCTCGTTGCCGCGCTTCGGTCAGCAGTCGGCTGACGGGCGCTGACCTCCCTGCTGAGCTCGCAGCCGCGTGTGGTCGGCTTTGCCCCGGGCAGCACCGCCTCGAACCTGGTCGCCTTCCTTGCCCGAGGCGATGTCCGACCTCGGTCCCGGTTTGCTCAGTGACCATGCCCCTCCGGTTCCGGCAGGTCCCCGAACCGCTGATCCGTTTCCAGCGCGCGCGGGCTGAAGGTGAACCAGTCGACCCACGAATGGTTGTTGCCCGGACCCCAGTCAGAGAAGGCTTCGCCATAGATGTCGACGAGCAGCTCGAACCTATATTTCGCGTCTGCGTCCTCGTCGAGGTAGCGCAACGGCACGGCCATGCACGGCTCGGTGTACACGAGATCACCGGGACGGATCCCCTGCCCCATCGTGTAGATCCTCTCCGCGCTCCGCAGCACGCCGTCGATTCTCACAGTGACGCCGAGCGCGACCTTGACGGATTGCGTTGCGACCACGGTGCCCTTGTTGCCGACAGCGCCGCTGACGCACACGGATCGGGTTCCATGATCGACCCGCACTCTGAACCGGTAGCTGGCGTACAGGTCGACATAGCTGGGTTCCCAGTACATCTCCCAGTTCTGCTGTTGGATCATCCCACCGTAAGGATTCGTGAACGGCATGATCATCCCCTCCTTGCTCTCCTCGCTGAAGAATCGTCCTGCTGTGGCGCCCGGTCTGCGTTTTCATGCGATCGCCCCAATCGCCTCTCGCGCCCGCTGGCCGGCGATCTCCCGCGCCACCCGCTTGGCGATCTTGCCGACGTAGCCGGTGATGCCGGGTCGGGCGACGTAGCCGACGAACCGCAGGCCGGGGAGCACCTCGGCGCCGGTGCGCTCGAGGGGCATCCCGCGCTCGGTCAGCACGCCGAGTCCGCCGACGAGGTCCTCCAGACCTGTCGTGTACCCGGTGGCCAGAACGACCACATCAGCACGGATCCGTCGGCCGTCGGCCACGATCACGCTGTCACCGTCCAGGCCGACAACCGCGGGGACACACTCGATGGCGCCGCTGCGGATCGCGTCGATGACCACCGGATCGACGACGGCGGGACCGGGTCCATCGACTTTGAGATTTGTCATCGCCCCCGTCGTCGGTGCCGGCAGACCATATGCGCTCAGGTCGCCGACCACCCGCCGCTGCATGGCGAACATCAGCCGGTCCACGAACCCGGGCGGCAGGCGGAGGAACAGCGGGACCGGCAGATCACCGGGCACCCCGTTGATCTCTCGGAACAGGATGTTGGGCGGCGTGCGCACCGAGAGCAGCACGCGGCCGGCACCTCCGGATGCCAGCTGGTAGGCGATCTCCATCCCGGACGAACCCGCCCCGACGACGACCACTGTCTTGCTCTCGAAAGGGGCTGGGCCGCGGTAGCGCGAGGAGTGCAGGATCGCGCCGGTGAACGACCGCTCATCGGCCCAGGCCGGCAGCCTCGGCCGGGCGAAAGCGCCGGTGGCGGTGACGACGTGCCGGGCACGCCGTTCGCCATCGGCCGCACGATCACCCTGTGCAACCGTGCTGATGGTCCAGTCGCCGTTCACGGCAGGACGGATGCGCGTCGCCTCCACCCCGGTCTCCACCGTGACCCCGCGTTCGGCCGCGTAGCGCCGAAGGTAGCTCACGTACTGGTCACGCGTGGGGAACTGGCCGAACTCGCGCGGGAATGGAGCACCGGGCAGGGCGGAGCTGCGGCGGGACGTGTTGAAACGCAGCCCGTCATAGCGCCCTGCCCATGCGGCACCGATCTGCGGACCGCGCTCGAGCACCACGGCAGGCACGCCGCGGGCAGTGAGCTCGGCCGCCGTCGCCAGGCCGGACGGTCCTGCGCCGACGATGACGACGCTGTCGGTGGTGTCCATGGGTCTGCTCCTCTCACTTGTCTTTGGTCTCACTCGGCTGTGATCGTGCCTCGTCTCCCGGCCTCCGCGAGGTTCGAACCGCGGGGCCACGAACCGCACCGGGGGCGCGAACCGGCTCCACCGCCTCGGGTTCACCTCCGCGCTTGGAGCACCAGGTTGAACGGACTGTCGGCCGCCCGGCGCACCTCCCCGAAGCCGGCCTCGCCCAGCACCGCACGCAGCCGTCGTTCCCCTGCCTGCCCGCCGAGGGCGGTGCCGACCGGCTGCGACAGGGAGTTGGCGGTGCACATCGTGGTCGAGGCGGCGTAGCCGATGGGTGCCGCCGGATTGCTGAGATTCGCGGCGAGGTCGTCAGCGGCCTGCGGCTCGACGAGGAGCAGCGAGCCTCCAGGGGCGAGGGCGCGGAGAGCGTGCGCCGCCGCGCCCACCGGATCGCCGAGGTCGTGGAAGGTGTCGAAGAAGGTCACGAGGTCGTAGTCCCGGCCGGGATACCCGCTGCTGTCGTCGACCTCGAACGCCACCCGGTCGGCCACGCCGGCAGCAGAGGCCTGCTGCCGGGCCGCCTCGATCGACGGCTCGTGCGGGTCGAACCCGATGAACCGCGACCGCGGGAACGCTTCGGCGAGGATGATGAGAGCAGCGCCCTGGCCCGTGCCCACGTCGGCGACCTTCGCGCCGGCGGCGAGCGCCTCGGCGACGCCGTCGAGAGCAGGAATCCACTCCGTGACCAGGTGGGCCCGGTACTGTCCTCCCCAGAACCGGGCCGTGGCCGCGAACACCATCGGATCGTGCTCGCCCCACGGGATCCCCTCCCCGGAGCGGAACGCGTGCAGCACCGCGTCGAGGTCCCGGAACATGCTGCCGGCGGTCATGCACGCGCCGACCAGCGCCGGGTCGGTGAGCACGGCGGCCCGCACCTGCGGCAGCGAGAAGGTCTCGTCAGCCGGGTCGTAGGCGAGGACCCCTGCCGCGGTCTGCTGGGCCAGCCACTCCCGGACATATCGTTCGCTGCAGCCCGCGTGTTCCGCGAGCCGCGATGAGGTCACCGGACCGGCGTCGGCCAGGGCCTGATAGAGCCCGAGGCGGTCGCCGACGAGGATCATCGCGGTCGTCGCGGTGGCGGTTGCCTGCATCAGCAGCTCCTGCGCGTGCTGCGCGACTGCGGCATCAAGGTCATGGGCGGTCATGGCGACTCCTCTGTCGTTGCTTGCGTCCACTGTCCTCGCAGGCGCTTTCACGGACCTTTCACGTGGACGTGCGCGCCCTTTTCGCCTGCGGCCCTCCCAACCGGCCCCGCCACTCTCCCGCCGCGCCCCGGCGAGCACCTCCCACCGCGCACCGCGGAGCACCTCCCGATGCGCCCCCACCGCGCACCTTCACCGCGCCGAGCCCGCGATGGACAATGGAGTCATGGCGGAGCCGCCCGTGGACATCGGCGTCCTGGGCCCGCTGGAGATCCGGCGGGCCGGGGCGCGCGTTGAGCTGCGCGGAGCGCGGCCGCGGACCGCCCTCGCCGCGCTCGTGATCCAGGCTCCCCACCCGCTCTCCGTCGACGCCCTCATCGACGCCGTGTGGGGCGAACACGTCCCCGACCACCCGCGCGGCGCTGTGCACACCGTCGTGTCCCGGCTGCGCGGCGTCCTCGGCGCCGATGCCGTGCAGGCCGGGCCCGCCGGATACTGCCTCGCCCTGCCCGCGGAGGCGGTCGACGCCGCCCGCTTCGAAGCCCTCCGCCGCCGAGCCGCAGACCGCACCCCGTCCGGGGCGGCAGCCCTGCTCGACGAGGCCGTGGCGCTGTGGCGCGGCCCCGCCTATGCCGAGTTCGCCGACCGTCCCTTCGCGATCGCCGAAGCCGCCCGGCTCGAGGAGCTGCGCATGAAGACCGTCGAGGAGCGGGCGGTCGTGTCGCTCGAACTCGGCAGCGCCGCCGAGGCGGTCGTCCCCCTGCGGCGCCTCGTGGCCGAGCAGCCGGTGCGTGAACACGCCCACGGCCTGCTCATGACCGCGCTCTACCGCTGCGGTCGACCCGCCGAGGCGCTCGACCAGTACCAGCTGCTGCGCCGCACCCTGGCCGAGGAGCTCGGCCTCGACCCCTCGCCGGCGCTGCGCGACCTGCAGCTGCGCATCCTCGGCCACGACCTGCCGCTGCGCTCACCCTCGCCGACATCTGACGCGACGCCGCCCGCCGGGGAATCCGCCACCCGCGCATTCCTCGGCGCGACCGGTGCCTTCATCGGAAGGGAAGCGGACATCGATGACCTGGTGGCCGCCGTTGCCGTCCACCGCCTGGTGTGCATCACCGGGCCCGGCGGGGTCGGCAAGACCCGCCTCGTCGCCGAGGCGCTGCCGGAGCTCACCCGACGGCTCGGCAGACCGGCCGCGGTGGTCGAGCTCGACGATGCCGCCCCCGGGCAGGTCGCGGCCCGAGTCGCGTCCGTGCTCGGGCTGGGCACGGCGCTCGGGCCACGGCCCGCGGTGCTGGAATACCTCTCCGCCTCGGCCCTCATCCTGGTCCTCGACGGCTGTGAGCGAGTGCTCACCGAGGTCCAGAGCCTCGTCGAGGCGGTCCGGCGCACGGCGGCGCGGGTGCACATCGTCGTCACCAGCCGACAATCCCTGAGTCCCGGCGTCGAACAGGTGATCCCCCTCGCTCCGCTGCCGGCGCCCGACGCCGCCGAGGCGCCGGAACGGGCCGCCCTGGCCCCGGCGACACGGCTGTTCGCCGACCGACTGCGTCGGCTGCGGCCAGGGGCGGATCTCACGGCGCCGGTGCTGGCGATGATCGGCGAGCTGTGCCGCCGCCTCGACGGCCTTCCCCTGGCACTGGAGCTGGCCGCCGCGCAGGCGGCCGTGCTCGGTGTCCGGTCCGTCCTCGACGAGCTCGACGCGGGTCACGACCCTGCCGACGGCGTGCGCGGATCGCTGCGATCGGTCGTCGCGCGCTCGCACAATCTCCTGTCGGCCCCTGATCGCGCCCTCCTCGGCCGGCTGTCGGTCTTCGTCGGCGCCTTCGACCTCACCGACGCCGAGCAGGTCGCACCGACCGGATCGGCGGCCCGCGCCGGCCTCTCCCGACTGGTCCGCGCCTCGCTGGTGGTTCCGGTCGACGACGGAGCAGGGATGCGCCATCGCCTTCTCGGCATCGTTCGGGCCTTCGCCGCGGAACACGCCGATGCCGCCGCGCCCGGCATGTACTGGCAGTGGGCGGCCGACTGCAGCGAGCGGTGGGCGGCGGAGGCAGTCGGGCCCCGCTGTGAGGAGGCGCTGACCCGGCTCGATCGTGCTCGTGCGGACCTCGCTTCCGCCGCCTCCTCTGCACTGATCGCCGGACGGGTCACATCGGCCGCGCGGATCGTCGGGCACCTCGGCCTGTGCACCCACTGGGTTCCCGGACCGGCCCTGGCCGAGGTGATGCTGCAGGTCGGCGAGCATCCCGACCTCCCCGGCGCACCAGCTGAAGCACTGGCCCTGGGCGCCGCTGCGCTCGCCGCCGTCGAACGCGGGGATCTCGCCCGGGCGAACCGCCTCGGAATCGACGCCGAGCGCGCTGCCCGGACCCCGCGCGAACGGTTCCTCGCGCTGACGTCGCTGAGCATCGCTGCCGTGTATGCCGGAACCCGGGATGCCGCGACCCGGAACTGGCGGCAGGTGCTCGCGATCGCGGGACTCGACGACGGGTACCGGGTCGACGCCCACGGTGCCCTGGCACTGGTGCTCGCCGCCGCCGGCGAGCTCCGCGAGGCCGACGAGCAGGCCGCCGCCGCACGCGAGGCGGCCGAGCGCAGCGGTGCGACGGCGCGGATCGCGTTCGCGCTCTACGCCAGCGGCGAGGTGCTGCTCATCACCGATCCGGAGGCCGCCGCGGAAGTCCTGCGGGAGGCGGCGCGGCTGGCAGATCGGGTGCGTGCCGAGCAGATCTCAGGCGTCGCCCGGGTGGCGCTGCTCTCCGTGCTGACCCGCAGCGGGCGGACGCGGGAAGCGGCCGACCTGGCACGCATCCTGCTCGGCCTGCAACAGCGGAGTGGTCACTGGCCGCAGCTGTGGACCACGCTGCGGATCCTCGCCGAGTCGTTCGCTGCGGCAGGCCGCCTCGAATCTGCGGAACTGGTGTTGGCCGCCGCCGAGGCCGCAGCATCGGCGCCCGGGCTGGCTGGTGGAGACATCGAACGCTACCGGCGGCTCCGGGAGCGGGTGCGCGCGGGACTCGGGCCCGACCGTGCGAACCGGATCGATTCCGTCGCGCGGCTCCTCCCGCGCACGGAGGTGCTCGCTCGCGCACGCGATGCTGCCGAGGAGCTGCTGACGTAGGCAACCGGGTCAGCCTGAAACGTCTCAGATGACGGGTGGCACATCTCGAAAACCGGACCGCCGCGTACACTCTTTCGGAGCCGTTCTGCGCCTGCCGTCCGCAGGTCCGTTGACCCGTTCAGAACCAGAGGAGAACCATGTCCGAGACCACCACCGAGCTGCCGGCGGAGCAGGCGAAGAAGACCGAGCGCAGCGGCTACATCGCCGTCCTCGTCTTCCCCGTCCTCATCATCATCGGCGGACTCGTCGGCTACTTCGCGGCCGGACCGGTCTCCTCGGCCAGCGGTCTCGTGAATCCCCTGCTCGGCATCGTCATGTTCACCATGGGCCTGACCCTGCGCCCGGTCGACTTCGCGCTGGTGTTCAAGCGCCCGCTGCCCGTGATCCTGGGCGTCATCGCCCAGTACGTGATCATGCCGCTGATGGCCCTGTTCGTCGTCTTCCTGCTCCAGCTGCCCCCGGAGATCGCCGCCGGCGTCATCCTGGTCGGCTGTGCTCCGGGCGGCACAGCTTCGAACGTGGTCGCCTTCCTCGCCCGCGGCGACGTCGCCCTGTCGGTGACGATGACCTCGGTCTCGACGCTGCTGGCTCCGCTGCTCACCCCGATGCTCACCCTGTGGCTGGCCGGGCAGTACATGCCGCTCGATGCCTCCGGCATGGCGCTGACCATCGTGCAGATCGTGCTCGTGCCGGTTGTCCTCGGCATCGTGGTCGGCCGCCTGCTGCCGGGGCTCGTCAAGGGCCTGTCCCCGATCCTGCCGTGGCTGTCCACGCTGACGATCGCCATCATTGTGGCCATCGTGGTCTCCGGCAGTGCCGACAAGATCATCGAGGCCGGCCTGCTGGTGCTTGCCGCCGTCATCCTCCACAACCTCTTCGGCATGGCTCTGGGCTACAGCGCCGCGGCGCTGTTCAAGCTCCCGGTCCCGGTCAAGCGCACGACCGCCATCGAGGTGGGAATGCAGAACTCCGGCCTGGCCGCGGGACTTGCGGCTCAGTACATGAACCCGCTCGCGGCGCTGCCCGGCGCGGTGTTCTCCGTCTGGCACAACGTCTCCGGCGCCATCTTCGCGACGGTGTGCCGCACCATCGATCAGCGGAAGAAGGCCCGCGAACCCGAGCCGGTCGCCGTCAGCTGACTTGGCTGAGCATCCCGTAGTGAGGCATCAGCGCCGAAGTGGGAGTCAGCCGCCGGAACCGCACCAGGAGGGCAGCCGAATATGATTCAACGACCAGCCCATCGTGGCCGAGGGGAGGAGCCCCGTGAGGAGCGCGCCTCTCGGTTGGAAGGGGCCGCGGCATTTCAGGCCGCTTTCCTCATGGAGGGCAGGGATCTGAAGTCGGTCATCGACAAGGTCCGGGAAAAAGTCCCCGGCTTCACGGAGGAGCAGTACCGCGCAGCGGTCGGCAGGGGGTTCGCGACCGCGATCCGGCGTCGACGGGAGCAGCGGCGATACCGGGAGGAATTCGCCGCCCGAGCGAGGGCAGAGCCGCTGTTCCACGCCGTGTTCATGCTTCGGCACTTCACCGACCGTCCTCTCGGCAGCCCAGACCGCTTGGGGCCCTTCAATGTCTACGAGGTGCTCGGTGACCTCCACCCACCCAAAGCAATCGAGGAGGCGATTGCCGCTGCTGATGGCCTGTTGGAGGCTGGGAGGCGCTGCGACCTGTCCGAGACCGACGCTGTCCAACGACTCAGCCGGGAACACCCTGGGTTCATCAAGCGGGACTACATTGAGGCGGTTGAATACGGCTGGTTTCTCAGCCGGTAGCCGCCCGGAGAGAACCATGCCGATCATGTCAGCGATCGAGAGCGCGGTCTGCCGCAGCGCGGCCTGGAGATCGTTCGCTCGTCGAGGCGTCCTCCCGTGGGCACTTGACGGTCACGCGCTGCATGGTGATGTGCTCGAGGTCGGAGGAGGCAGTGGAGCCATGGCGGCAGGGGTCGCGCGTGCTAATCCCGAAGTACAGCTCACTGTGACCGACGTCGACGACGCGATGGTTGAGTCTGCGCGTACGCGGCTCGCAGCACACCGCAATGTGACCGTCCAGGCAGCTGACGTCACGGCGCTCCCGTTCGACAGCGGCACCTTCGATGCGGTGACGTCGTTCCTGATGCTGCACCACGTCGTCGACTGGCGCGCCGCGGTTGCCGAGGTGAAGCGCGTTCTCAAGCCCGGTGGTGCGTTCATCGGCTACGACCTCACAGACACGCGTCTGGCCCACTGGGTTCATCGGGCAGACGGCTCACCGCACCGCATCCTCGCACCTGAGGAACTGAAGCATGCGCTGAGGGCAGACGGATTCACAGGCATCACCGTGAGCACGGCGTTCTGCGCTCACCTGATGCGGTTCTACGCCTGCAGCCCAGCTGCGAAGTCATAGTGCGATGAGGGCTCTGCCCGCCCGCCCTACTCAGGTGAAGCCGGCGACCGCTTCATCGCTCGTCAGCACGGTCGCGCCGATGCTCGTGATCTCGTCCAGGCCGCGCTGGTACACGCCGCTGACGGCGTCGCTGATCAGAATCGTTCCGAAGTCGCGTTCGCCGGCCTCGTAGAGGCTGGTGCGCGGACAGTTCGGGAAGTTGCAGCCGACGAACACGACGTCCTCGATCTCCAGCCCCCGCAGGTGATTCTCCAGCGCGGTGCCGTAGAACGCGCCCCAGCGGGGCTTGTACATGAACCATTCCGTAGGCCCGATCTGCTGCAACCGCCCGCTGAGCAGGACCTCGGGATCGAGAGCTGGTGCCCGAGGCGGCAGCAGTTCCGGCGCGACCTGGCTTCCCCTCGTACCCGGGCGAACAATGCTCGCCGACGTCACTGCCGACCGGCGCACCGCCTCGGCATTGGAGCCATCGGGCAGGTACAGGCGGACGACATGGATGATCGGCCGACCTGTGACCCGGAATGCCTCGGCCACCCGGCTCATCGCCGGAACGCACTCGGCCGTCCCGGAGATTGTGGCCGACCCAGCGATGAAGTCCTGCTGGACATCGATGGTGAGCAGCGCCGATCTGCTGAACATCTCCATCTGCTCCTTGAGCGGCGGTCGGGCCCTGATTCGGGGCGGCCGGTGATTCGATCGCCTCTCCTTCGAAGATTCCCGGCCGGCTTGATTCATGTCAAGGAGACCTCGGCCGATCCTTCGTACATTGAGGGTGTCATCAAGAAGACCCCGACGAAAGGAATGAGGAAGACCATGACTGCCTCGACCCCCACCCTGAAGACCACCACCCTGCGTTCGGACGAGTTCTCCTGCCCGTCGTGCATCCAGAAGATCGAGACCAAGCTCAACGGACTCGAAGGCGTGGAGTCGGCCGAGGTGAAGTTCTCCTCCGGCCGGATCATCGCCCAACACGATCCTCAGAAGGTGTCGGTGCGCGACCTCGTGAACGCTGTCGCGGAGGTCGGCTACACCGCGAAGCCGTCCGCGATCTGACGCAGACCCCATCGCTCGGCGTGGCCCGCTGAGACCTCGCTGAGGCAACGTGACCCGCCGCATCTGCCCAACGGCTGATGCGGCGGGTCTGTGCGTGGATGGGCCGATTCGGCGGTCGAACAGCAGTGCAATGCTGATCGACCGCTGATGGTCATAACCGCCGAAGGTCATCGGGGAGGTGACAGCATCAAGGGCGGCATTCTTCCCTCTCTGCGCTGTCCCTCGAACTCTCTACACTTGTGGCAAGTGACTGGGAGCTTCCATCCGGGCTCCCGGCGGGATACCGACAGCGCGGAGGATGTTCAATGACGAACTCAGACCTCGACCCGAATCTCTCGCATACCAGGGGCCCCACGGAAACGCAGTTCCTGGAGCAGACGATCCCCGAGAACCTGGCCGCCACTGCGGAGCGCTTCGGGGACCGCGAGGCGCTCGTCGACGTCCGTGCCGGCCGCCGGTGGACCTACAGCGAGTTCCGCAGGGACGTCCGGCAGCTGGCCTCCGGTTTGCACCGCCTCGGCATGCGCAAGGGGGACCGGCTCGGGATCTGGTCACCCAACCGCTGGGAATGGACGATGGTGCAGTACGCGACCGCGGAACTCGGCGTCATCCTCGTCAACATCAACCCGGCCTATCGCGGTCACGAACTCGAGTACGTGCTCAATCAAGCGTCCATCCGTGCCGTCGTCGCCGCGTCCCGATTCAAGGATTCCGACTACGCTGCGATGCTCGACCAGGTGAGGCCCAGCTGCCCGGCACTCGAATTCGTCGTGCTGTTCGGAGATGAGACCTGGGAGTCGCTGATGTCGGAGCCGGTCGACTCAGGCGTGCTCGCGGAGGTCGGCACCGGCCTGGAGCCGAACGACCCCATCAACATCCAGTACACCTCGGGCACCACCGGCTTCCCCAAGGGCGCGACGCTCTCGCACCGCAATATCCTCAACAACGGCTTCAACACCGGTGAGCTGATTCACTACACCGAAGCTGATCGCGTGTGCATCCCGGTTCCCTTCTATCACTGCTTCGGCATGGTGATGGGCAACCTCGCGTGCACCTCGCACGGGTCGACGATGATCATCCCGGCGGAGGCGTTCGAACCGCGGGCAACCCTCCGGGCCGTGCAGGCTGAGAAATGCACGAGCCTCTACGGCGTGCCGACCATGTTCATCGCCGAACTTGCGCTCGACGACTTCGATTCCTACGACCTGGCCACGCTGCGAACCGGCATCATGGCCGGTTCGCCATGCCCCTCGACGACCATGCGCGAGGTCATCGAGCGCATGAATATGTCGGAGGTGTCGATCTGCTACGGAATGACCGAGACCTCCCCGGTATCGACACAGACCCGAACCGACGATTCACTCGACCGCCGTGTCGGCACCGTCGGCCGGGTCGGCCCGCACCTGGAGATCAAGATCGTCGATCCGGTGACCGGGGAGACCCTCCCGCGGGGCAGAGCCGGGGAGTTCTGCACCAAGGGCTACTCGGTGATGCTCGGCTATTGGGAGCAGCCGGACAAGACCGCAGAGGCGATCGTCGATGGATGGATGAAGACCGGCGACATCGGGGTCATGGATGCTGACGGCTACGTCGAGATCACCGGCCGGATCAAGGACATGGTGATCCGCGGGGGCGAGAACATCTACCCGCGCGAGATCGAGGAGTTCCTCTACATCCACCCCGACATCGTCGACGCACAGGTGATCGGAGTCCCGGACGACAAGTACGGCGAGGAGCTCATGGCGTGGGTGAGGCTCAAGCCGGGGGCTGCGGAATTGACCGCCGAGAAGCTGCACGAGTTCGCCAACGGCAGACTCGCGCGCCACAAGATCCCCAAGTACGTCCACGTCGTCGACGAATTTCCGATGACCGTGACCGGCAAGATCCGCAAGGTCGAAATGCGCGAGAAAGCCATCCAGATGCTCGATACGTGATCCGCGTCAGGCGCGAGGGGCGCCGCCTTCCCGTGGCTGAAAGTGGCCGGTTCGGGACATCGTCACGGGAAGTACAGCAGGGTCACGGGAGATACAGCAGGTTCTGCGGATAGGAAGGAGGCTGCATGGCCAGGTCCGTAGTCATCTGCGGGGCCGGCATCGCCGGACTGTCCCTGGCCCACGAGCTGGTGCGTCACCGCTGGGACGTCACCATCGTGGAGCGCGCGCCGGGCCCGCGCGAACAGGGCTACATGATGGACTTCTTCGGGCCCGGCTACGTGGCGGCCGAGCGGATGGGAATCCTCGACCGCCTCCGCGAGCTGAGCTACGACGTGAAGGCCCTCGCATACGTGGATCACCGTGGCCGCACCCGTGCCGGCCTCAGCTACGCGAAGTTCTCGCAGGCGCTCGACGGGCGACTGCTCAGCATCATGCGACCGGACCTGGAGCGGGCGCTCCGGGCAGCCGTCGGCAGCGGAGCCGATATCCGCTACGGGCGAACCGTTTCGGGCTTCTCCGAGGAGGGCGACGGGGTTGCGGTCGAGCTCGACGACGGCTCACGCCGTCACGTGGACCTGCTCGTCGGCGCCGACGGTATCCACTCCCGCATCCGCAGCCTGCTGCTCGGCACGAATCAGCTCCGCTACCTGGGGCTCCACACCGCGGCCTTCATCTTCTCCGACCCGGCGGTGCACGCGGCCCTGGGCTCCCGGTTCGTGATGACCGACACGGTGGACCGCGTCATCGGGCTCTACGGGCTGCGCGAGGGCCGAGTGGCGGCCTTCGCGGCGCACACGAGCGCCGAGCAGGCGCTGCCGGACGATCCGCGAGCGGCGCTCCTGGACCGGTACGCAGGGCTGGGCTGGGTGATTCCCCACGCGCTGGAGCAGTGTCCCCCGAACGACGAGCTCTACTACGACCAGGTCGCCCAGGTGGAACTGCCCCGCTGGCACCGCGGACATGTGGCCCTGCTCGGCGACTCCTGCCAGGCGGTGTCTCTCCTGGCCGGACAGGGCGCCTCGCTGGCGGTCGCCGGGGCCCATCTGCTTGCCGGGCACCTCGCCTCGGCCCCGTCGGTGCCGGTCGCGCTGGCCCGGTACGAACGGCAGTGGCGGCCCGTCGTCACCGCGCGTCAGGAAGCGAGCCGGCGAGGCGCCGAATGGTTCCTCCCGCTGTCCCAGGCGCGTCGGCGGCAACGGCTCCTCATGCTGCGCCTGATGAACCTGCCCGGACTCAACCGACTGCTGGCGGGCGGGCTCGTGGGCCGCACCCGGTTGAGGACGTGAATCCCGCGCGGTCTTCCAGGACTTGATCCGCGTCAAGGTGGAATCCCATGCCGGGCCGTAGCTTGGAGGTAATCCTGACAGGGACCGCTTTCAACGGAAGGAACCACCATGAAAACCTGGAAGACGTGGGGTGTGGTCGCCGCCTCGGGCGTGCTGATCGTGCTCGCCCTCATCACCGGCTGGGACATCCTCATGATCGCGGCAGCCGTCGTCGCCGGCTGGCCGATCGCCGTCTCCGCGTGGCAGGCGCTGCGCATCAAGATGATCTCCATCGACCTGCTGGTCGTGGTGGCCGCCACCGGCGCCCTGTTCATCCAGAACTACTGGGAGTCCGCCGCCGTCACCTTCCTCTTCGCCCTCGGCAAGGCGCTGGAGAAGGCCACCCTCAACCGGACCCGCAAGGCGCTGTCGGACCTGGTCGAGGCCGCCCCGGAGACCGCCACCGTGCTGCGCGACGGCGAGCCGGAGACCGTCGAGATCTGGGAACTCGTCCCCGGCGACGTCGTGCTCGTGAAGAACGGTGAGCAGGTGCCCGTCGACGGTCGGGTGATCACCGGCAACGGCGGCGTCGACGAGGCCACCATCACCGGCGAATCCGTGCCGGCCGAGAAGTCGGAGGGCTCCGAGGTGTTCGCCGGCACCTGGCTGCGGTCGGGTGTGCTGCGCATCGAGGCGGTGGGAATCGGCTCCGATTCCACGCTGGCCAAGATCATCCACCGGGTCGAGGACGCCCAGGACGACAAGGCCAAGACCCAGACATTCATGGAGAAGTTCTCCAAGTACTACACCCCCGGCGTCATGCTCGCCGCCCTCGCGGTCGGCCTGATCGCCTGGGACGTCGAACTCGCCCTGACGCTGCTGGTCATCGGCTGCCCCGGCGCCCTGGTCATCTCCATCCCGGTGTCGATCGTGGCCGGCATCGGCCGCTCGGCCAAGGACGGCGTCCTCATCCAGGGCGGCGAATACCTGGAGACCTCCGCCAAGGTCGACGCTGTGGTCGTCGACAAGACCGGCACGCTGACCAACGGCCGCCCCGAGCTGACGGACGTCGACGTCATCGACGACTCCTACACGCCTGAGGAGATCCTCACGCTGGCCGCACGTGCGGAAACCGCTTCCGAGCACCCCCTGGCCGAGGCGATCATCCGCGGCGCCGAGGACCGCGGCCTGCGGGTCGTCCCGGTCGAGCACGCCGAGCCCGTCGCCGGCAAGGGCATCCGCGCCGAGGTGGACGGCCGGGTTGTGGCCGTCGGGTCCGCCGACCTCATCACCAACGGCTCCGGTGCCGCCCCGGATCCCACCCGGATCCTGGAGCTCAACGAGCAGGGCAGGACCGCGATGTTCGTCGGCGTCGACGGCCGGGCGATTGGAATCGTCGCCGTGGCCGACACCATTCGCGCCGATGCCCCCGAAGCGATCAAGGCGCTGCACGACCGGGGCGTCAAGGTCATCATGGCCACCGGCGATGCCGAACGGGTTGCCCGCAACGTCGCAGCTGAACTCGGTGTCGACGAGGTCCGCGCAGAGCTCATGCCCGAGGACAAGCTCACGATCGTCAAGGAGCTGCAGGCGCAGGGCCACACCGTGGCGATGGTCGGCGACGGAGTCAACGACACCCCGGCGCTGGCGCAGGCCGACATCGGCGTGGCGATGGGAGCCGCCGGCTCCCCGGCCGCGATCGAGACCGCCGACATCGCGCTCATGGCCGACCGGCTGCCGCGCCTGCCCCACGCCCTCGGCCTGGCGCAGCGCACGGTGCGCACCATGCGGGTCAACATCGGCATCGCACTGTTCACGGTCGCCATCCTGCTGGCCGGCGTCCTCTTCGGAGGCGTGACGATGTCGCTGGGCATGCTCGTCCACGAGGCCTCGGTGCTGCTGGTCATCGGCATCGCGATGCTCCTGCTGCGGCCCACCCTGAAGGAGGAGAAGGTCCGGGACGCCAAGCGACAGGCGATCATCGACAACGCGAAGGAGGAGAAGGCCGCCGCCTGATCGTCTCCAGGGGACTCGCGGGATCCGGAGATCGGCTCTCGCCGGCACCCAGAACAGCCCCGCCGGGGGTCCAGAGACAGCCCGGCGGGGCTGTCCCGTGCCCGGGGCACTGGCCTTGGCCGCGGCCCCGCCCGGCGACCGAGGCGCCTCGGAGCCCGGGAACCGGTTCAGGCGCGGTCGCCCAGGTCCACGATGTGCTGGGCCAGGCGGGCGTTGGTGCCGTACATGAAGTGGTTCTCCATCCGCTCGGAGTAGCGGCTGGCCGGTGTCACCCGGCCGACCGCCTCGGCGACCTCACGGATGAGCATCGGCGAGGCGCCGCAGCACACACCCAGGTAGTGGACCCCGGCAGCGTACGCGTCCTCCGCGAATCGCCTGATCTCGTAGCGGTTCGCGGCCAGCGGGTCGAGCGCCGTCGGGAAGGCGCGGCCGTGCGGCGAGGGGACAGGGGCGTGAGGATCGCTGAGGTTGAAGAAGGTGGGTTCCTCATCCGTCGTCCGGTAGGGGACGGGCAGTGCGGCCACATAGCAGGCGACGGCCTCGCGGATCTGCCTGATGAACGGCATCATCGTCGCCGGGCCGCGGAAGCAGTTCATGCCGACGACGTCCGCGCCGGCCTGCTCGAGCCGCTGGGCGGTCTCCACGACGCCGACCCCGTCGGCCATCTCCTGGAACGCCATCGGGGCCACGGTCACGACGACGGGCAGCCCGCTCGCCTGCGCGGATTCGAGCGCGGCGAGAGCCTCTCCGGCGTAGTAGAAGGTCTCCCCGATGATGAGGTCCGCCCCCTCCTCCACGGCCCAGCCGACCATCTCGTCGAACATCGCGCGGACGTCTGCCTGGCTGCGCGGATCGGCGGGATCCCAAATGTTGGTGTTGGAGATGTTCCCGGCCACGAGATCACCGGGATTGGAGTCTGCGACCTCGCGCGCGATCCGGAGAGCGGCCCGGTTGAGGGGTTCGAGCAGCTCCTCCTTGCCGATGACCCGCATCTTCTCGCGATGGCCGTTGTAGGTGAACGCCTCGACGATGTCGGACCCCGCGCGCTGGAAGTCGAGGTGGAGGGCGCGCAGGGCCTCGGGGTGCTCGAGCGCGACTTCGGGGACGAACTCGCCGGCCGACAGGTAGCCCCGGCGCTCGAGCTCGAAGAGGAATCCCTCGGCGCAGATCACCGGGCCCGCGTCCAGCCGTTCGGTCAGCGTGGCCGCGGCGGTAGCGGGTGCGCCGGCATCGGAAGTGCCGGCATCGGAAGTGCCGGGAACGGGTGCGCCGGCACCGGGAATGCCGGGAGTGTGTGGGCTGGGAGCGTCTGAGCCGGCCATGTCGGCCTCCCTGGGAGCTGTGGTCCGGATTCGGTCCCTGAATTGTGACAGTCGGCGGCCCCGCTCGGAACCCGTGACAGGGTGGGAATCATGATCGAACACCGGCTTGTCTTCCATCCACCGTTCGACACCGGCGGATTCGCAGGATTCCTGGCCGCTCACGCGGTCGAGGGCGTCGATGCGCTCGACGGTCGCACGTACTCGCGGGTCCTCGTGGCCCCCGGCGGTCCGATTCCCCTCGAGATCGACCTGCCCGGCGAGGACGACAGCGTGACGGTCGTGCGCCTCGGCGGCGATCCGGACCATCACGAGCCGGTGCTCGCCCAGGTCCGGCAGTTCCTCGACCTCGACGCCGACCCGGCCGCCATCACAGCGGCACTCGCCGACGATCCGGTCATCGGATCACTCGTCGCGGCCCAGCCCGGCATCCGCGTTCCCGGCACCTTCGACTCGTTCCAGACCGCGGTCTTCGCCGTGCTGGGCCAGCAGATCTCGCTGGCGCGCGCACGCGTCCTGGACGCGCGCTTCCATGCGGAGTACAGCCCCGACGGTGTCCGCTTCCCGACTCCCGCCGAGGTGGCCGCGCTGGATCCGGAGGAAGTCTCCAGAACGATCGGGATGCCTCGGATGCGGGGGAGGGCGATCGTGGGACTGGCCGCGGAGTTCGCGCGCGTCCCCAGTTGGGAGCCCTCCGCGCCGGAAGAGGGGCGGCGTATTCCCACATGGGCGCCGGGACCGGCAGCATGGAGGCCGGGACCGGCAGAGGACTGCGGGGGCGTCCCCGCGGGGACGTCTTCCATGCACAGTGCTTCCCGCGAGTGGCGCGAGCGGATGCTCGCAGTGCCGGGAATCGGCCCGTGGACCGTGGACTACCTCATGCTGCGCAGCACCTCGGACGCGGACGCGTTCGTGCCCGGTGATCTCGTGGTGCGCCGGGCCATCGCCGAACGGACCGGCCGCGAGCAGGTGACTCCCCGGGAGGCCGAGGCGCTCGCCGAACCGTGGCGGCCCTACCGTGCCTACGCGCTCATGCAGCTCTG
This sequence comes from Brevibacterium daeguense, assembly GCF_021729135.1. Taxonomy (GTDB): domain Bacteria; phylum Actinomycetota; class Actinomycetes; order Actinomycetales; family Brevibacteriaceae; genus Brevibacterium; species Brevibacterium daeguense. Next base: position 305,315 of record NZ_JAJTWW010000004.1, on the reverse strand, counting down.
GACGGCCACGGCCTACTCCCGCGCATCAGAGCGGGGACACCGGGCCTGACTTCGTCGGCTGCCCGGCGAGGGGATCGCGTTCTTCCGTCACGCGTCGGAGGGCGACCGGCGCACGGGTCCGGTGGGACGGCCCTGCCATCGACAGCGAAGCGGCCGCCCTCCCCGAAGGGAGAGCGGCCGCTTTCAGCGCCGGGCTGGATCAGGCCGGGTTGACCGAGGAGGCCTGCAGGCCCTTGGGGCCCTGGGTCGTCTCGAAGGAAACCTTCTGGCCCTCCTGCAGCTCCTTGTAGCCGGAGCCTTCGATGGCGGAGAAGTGAACGAAGATGTCAGCGGAGTTGTCGTCCGGGGAGATGAAGCCGAAGCCCTTTTCGGAGTTGAACCATTTGACAGTACCGGTGGCCATGGTGGCCTCTTTTCTTTCGGGGGTAAACCCGCCGGGGTTCCAGCGGGGGCGAAGCGGCATGTTGCAAACCGCTTATCGACGCCCCGTTCGACCCACAGGGGCCGTCCGGTCCGCAATGTGACGGACTTACTGCTACGACTACTTCTGCGACTAGCCTACGGGACGATCTCCTCTTCGCCTAATGCACGGGTGGCCGGCAGGATCGCGGCAAGAGCCGAGGGGGTCGTCCCCGACGCGATCGTCGGTGAGAGCGCGGGGCGTCGAGAGCAGGGGCGTCGTCCCCGACGCGAGGACGAAAGGCGTCAGCAGGTCGGGCCGTGTCGCTGCTACATCGGTCGCCGGAGCATCAAACGGGTGACGAGTGATTCGGCGCTCCTGCGGGAGGCGGCGTCGTCCAGCGTGGTCGGCCTGGTTAACGGATCCGTGCTGCTCATCGGGACCTTCGCGCTGATGGCGCTCCTCGAAGTCCGGCTGTTGGGAGTCGCAGTAGCTTCAGCCGCCATCGTCGTTCTCCTCTTCGCCGTGTGCAGGCCGCTGATCGCCAGAGCGCAGGAGCTGTCGGAGGAGTCGCTGGCGGAACTGGACTCGGTGATGGGGCCGTGGAGGTCGGCGAACATCAGGTGGCCGTTGAGGATGAGGCTGGCCCCGTTGGTCAACGTGAGGTCGAACCATTGGAGGGCGCCGGTCTGGCAGCCGCGGGTTGGTGGAGGCTGATCGACCGGCCGAGGTGGTCGAGGTGAGGTCTCTGAAATGCATGGTTCCAACGTCAGAGAAGACACGTACACGCCGTAACGGGTCATGCGAAACTCGGTTGAAGTGGGTTGCTTGGTAGAGCGAAAGGATCTCGCATGTGGACAGCAATAGCGGCGCTGGCAGCAGTTGTGACGGCAGTTATGGCCATCCGGTCCCTCAACGCACAAAAGCGGATAGCGAAAGACTCCGCTCGGCCCGTTGTCGTGCCCACGATCGAGGCTGATGTCAGGTCGGGGAAGATCGAGTTCGTGCTCAAGAATTACGGGCTTACCCCAGCGCTCGATCTCGACGTGAGCTTCGACGACTTAGTTAGCCACGGCGAGCCGACTCTCGACGACCTCGGAGCAATGCTGAGGAGCGCGCTCAGCCATCGGATACCGGTGTTTGCGCCAGGCCAGGAATGGAGAGCTGTAATCGCCTTCCGAACCGTTGATGAGGATGAGGTTCCGATTCCCGATACGTTCACGGTGACGCTCGGCTACGTTGGCCCCGAGCGCGATGTGCGATTCGGTGAGGATGAGGTTCCGTTCACTCTCTCCGTGAAGCACTTGAAGGGGATGGTGCGCACGGTCCATTCGGACCACGACGTGGAGCAGCGGATCAAGCAGGTCCGGAATGCGACCGACAATCAGCGCGGAGTACTCGACAGGCGACTAAGTGGCATCGCCGAGACGCTCGAAATTGCCTTGACTCCCGAACGCCACGAGGCGAAGCTCAAGGCCGCCGAAGAACAGCGTCGCCGGACCGACGACCTGATGCGACGCCTTCAGCCACCGAAGGACGAGCAAGAGCCTGACGTTGAGACAAAGTAAGGTCTCGACACCAACTCACGAGCGTTGCCCTCGTTGCTGCTTCCGTTCGCGGTAGGTCTCGAGGAGATCGCTGTGGATCGCCGGATACTCGAACGCGTCGGCTAGCACCTCATCCATCAAGCGCAAGGATTGCTCAGCGTCGATGGCCTCGACGGGCTCGGAGATATCTCCGTGGGCCATGTCGTTGCCGATCTGCCTGATCGCGTGCGCGAACTCCGCTGTTCGCTTGGTGATGTGGCCGCTTTCGAGCAGCATGTCGATTTTCTCGAAGAGATTGCCTTTCGCCTTGTCCTTCTCCAGGTGCTTTGCCGTTGCTTCGATTACGGTTCGGGCCATCAGGATTGCTGACATGTAGTTGCCGTAGTGGCGACCGGAATGCGCTTCAACCGCGGCTTGTTCAATGTGCTCCGGCGCGTGCTCGAATGAGACGTGGAGTTCCGGGCGCGGGCGCCAAGACCAATTGATTCCCGGGTGCTTTTCGATAAGTGCTTGAACGTGCCCAAGCTGCGTAGAGTTCTCGCCCAAACTGTTGGTGAAGAACCCAGTCTCGGCTACGACTAGGCCTGCGCAGTAGTCGCAGCTAGCCGCGAACTGGATCCGGTCGTCATTCTTGCTGATGCGTCCCCACCGGGGCGTCATGTGGGCCTTATTTTCACAATAGGGGCAGGTAGTAGTAGCCATGGGCCGATTATCCACCGGTGGCCCCGGCCGCCCGGCGCATTCAGGCCTCGCCCTTCTCCTTCCGGGCGCAGACTTCCTCCATCTGCCGCACAGGATGGACATGCTCCAGTCCGGGTTTGCGGCGGTCGGCCGTGTCCGGGAAATGGAGGAGCCGGAGTCGGCCGAAACCGTCTCTGGTGGGTGAGAGCGGCGGATCGCCGGTGGCGGAAGACGGCAGGCCGGTCGCAGGGGAGAGCGGCGACTCGTTACTGCGGGAGAACGGAGAGCAGGCGACGACGAGCTGCGAACTGGTCCTCGAGCCGGTCCGGCTGCCGACCGGCGTCGACGCCGACGAAGTGCTGGTGGAGCGAGGCCAGGTCATCGCTCGCGGCACCCACGATGAGCTGATGGAGGAGTCGGACTCGTACCGGGACTTCGTCGCGGCCCTGTCACCGAGTGATTGCGACACGAGCAGGTGAGCGAGGTCGGCGCTGCCCAGCAGTTCAGACCAGCAGCCCGATTCGGAGCGCGTCGAGGACGGCGGCGTGGATGTTGCGGCTGCTGACGGCGTCGCCGATCCGAAACAGCTGGAACTCGGACTCCGCGGACGAGGCGCCGGCGGGCACCGCGGCGGTCGCGGCGGAGCTTTCCGCCTCCGCTGCTGCCGTGGCAGGAGCCCGTTGGGTCGCCGGGTCCTCCACGCCTGCGGAACCGCGTGCGTATGCCAGGGGTCGCAGGAGCTTCTCGAGCTCCACGAACCCGCGATTGGCGGAGGCTTCCTTGAGCGCGAAGTAGAGCTCGTCGTTCGGGACGGTGCCGTGGTCGACGACCACGGCGTCGACCTCGAGCTCGGTCTCCGCGTCCGTATACTCGTTGCGCACGGTGACCCGCAGAGGGCCGCTCCTGCCGCCCCGCGCGACCTCCGTGACCCGCTCCGTGAGCCGCACCTGCACGCCGTGGCGTCCGAAGGCCTCGAGGTAGGCCGGTGAGTTCATCGCGCCCACGTCGATGCCGATCATCCGCTCCGGAGTCACGTAGACGACCTCGGAACCGCGCTCGGCGAGCCGTTCGACTGCGTCGAGGGCGGGGTAGAGGCCGTGGTCGTCGTAGACGAGCACGCGGCCCGGCGGAACCTGATCGGTCATGACGTCCCACACGTCATGGACGAATCGGCCGCCGGCGCCCACCTCAGAGTCCGGCATCCCGCCGGTAGCGACGATGACCACGTCCGGGCTCAGGCCGCGGACCAGCGCCTCGTCGGCCAGCGAGTTGAACCGGAACTTCACGCCGTGCTTGAGCGCCTGCTGATAGCGCCAGTCCACGATCCCGATCAGGTCCCGCCGGCGCGGCGACCGCGCCGCAAGCTGCACCTGACCGCCGTAGGTGGCCGCCGCCTCGAGCACGGTGACGTCGTGGCCGTAAACGCCGCACACGCGGGCGGCTTCGAGCCCGGCCGGCCCGGCACCGACGACCACCACTCGGCGGGTGGCGGCTCCCGCCCCGGCGACGGGAAGCACCTGCGGCAGCGTCTGCTCACGCCCGGTCGCCGGATTGTGGATGCACGTCGCCGAGCCGGAGGCATAGATCCCGTCCAGGCACAGGTTCGCCCCCACGCAGGGTCGGATGTCGTCCTCCTGCCCGCTCGCGATCTTGTCGACCAGGTACGGGTCGGCCAGCTGCGCGCGCGTCATGCCGATGAGGTCGACGCAGCCGTCGGCGATCGCGTGCCGCGCGGTCGGGACGTCGGCAATCCGGGTGGCGTGCAGGACCGGGATCGGGATCTGCGCCCGCACCCGCTTGCACGCGTCGAGGAACGGGGCGGAAGGGGTGCCCATGCCGGGAATGGTCGCCGCCAGCGTCCGGTCGGATTCGATCGTCCCCGCGGTCAGCGACAGGAAGTCGATGCCGTGTGCCGCGTAGATCTTGAGGATCTCGACGGCGTCGGCCTCGGTGATGCCGTCGGGGCGGTGTTCGTCGACGCTCATGCGGATGCCGACCAGGAAGTCGTCCGGGACCGCGGCGCGCACGGCGTCGATGACCATGAGCGGGAAGCGCAGCCGGTTCTCCAGCGAGCCGCCGAACTCGTCGTCGCGGTGGTTGAGCCACGGTGTGACGAAGGAGTCGAGCAGGTGTCCGTAGTGCTGCAGCTCCAGCCCGTCGAGGCCTGCGGCCGCCACCCGCCGGGCCGCGGCGGCGTAGTCGGCGACGATCCGCTCGATGTCGAAGTCCTCCGCGGCTTTCGTGAAGGACCGGTGCGCGGGCTCCCGGTAGCGGCTGGGCGAGACGGTGGGCAGCCAGTCGCCGGCATAGCTCGTGGTGCGAGCGCCGAGGTGTGTGACCTGGATCGTCACCGCCGTCCCCAGCGTGTGGCAGTCGTCGGTGAGCTTGGCCAGCCAGGGAACGACCTCGTCGGTGGACAGGTCGATGTTGCCGAAGGCCGCCGGGGAGTCCGGGGACACGATCGCCGAGCCGCCGATCATTGTCATCCCGACCCCGCCGCGGGCCTTCTCCAGGTGGTAGAGGCGGTAGCGGTCCTTGGGCATCCCGTCCTCGGTGTAGGCGGGCTCGTGAGAGGTGGAGATGATGCGGTTGCGCAGCGTCAGGGGCCCGAGCCGGTACGGCTGGAGCAGGGGATCGGCCTTCATGGTTTCCTCCCGCCTTCCCGGTCTGCTCGCCGGGCGCCTGGCTCCTGTGCAAGGCGAACGGCGAACGGGCCGCGAAGAGCATCCGGGACGTCGGGTATTTGGGGTGTTGTTGATCCGGGCATTGTGATCGGTAATCGATTACCCTTGATTGTGTGAACTGGATCACATGTCTGTCAAGGCCCGGGTCTGGAGGGAGCGATCCTCGATGAGACGTTTTGAACGTGGACCGTCGCTGCGCGAGCACGCGTTGGCGGAGATCCGGCAGGCGATCACCGTCGGCGAGCTCGCCGAGCACACGGTCTACTCCGCGGCCGGGCTGGCCAAGCAGCTGGGCATCTCGCTGAGTCCGGTGCGCGAGGCGATGATGTCCCTCGTCGCCGAGGGGACCGTCGAGGCGGTGCCCAACCGCGGCTATCGGCTGGTGCCGGTGACGGAGGCCGACCTGGAGGAGATCGTGATGATCCGGGTGCTGCTCGCGGTGCCGGCAGCAGAGCGGCTGGCGCAGTCGGGCACACCGGAGCAGCTGGACCAGATGCGGGAGCTGGCAGACGCCTCGCTGGCGGCTGCCCGGCGGCAGGATCGGGCGGCCTTCCTCCTGGCCGACCGCGCGTTCTACGAGGTGCTCCTGCGGCAGGGCCTGGGCGACCGCGCGGCGGAGATCAGCCTCCAGCTGCGCGACCAGAGCCGCCTGAGCGAGGTCGGCGACAAGTCCGCTGCGGTGAATCAGCGCAGCGCCGAGGAGGCCCGCGAGCTCGTCGACCTGATCGCGGCCGGGGACGCGGAAGCGGCGGCGGAGCTGGTGCGGACGAACCTGTACTACTTCAAGCGGCCGGAGCCGGCGGCCGCCTCGGGAGGGGAGGAGAGCCCGTGACGCTCCGCCTCACACGCGAGCAGCAGGCGATGCTGGACGGCGAGCACGGTCCTGCCGTCGCGATGGCGATGCGGATGGTGGTGGGCATCGCCCGGGTGAAGCGGGCCGAGCGATTGGTGCAGATCGCCCACGCTCACATCGACTCCTGCCTGTACCTCGGTCGGTCGGGGATCGACTTCGCGCGGAAGCTCGTCGATCTGGGCGGTCAGTGCCGGGTGCGGGCGACCACGAACGTCGGCTCGGTCGACCTGATCCACCCCGGCATCCGGCCGCGCTCGGAGGAGTTGCGCACCCACGGGGCGGAGCTCATGGAGCTGTACCGGCGCCTCGGCGTCGAGGAGACGTGGACGTGCGCGCCGTATCAGCTGCCCGTGCGGCCCGGGTTCGGTGAGCATGTGGCCTGGGCGGAGTCGAACGCGATCGTGTTCGCGAACTCGGTGCTCGGCGCGCGCACGGACCGCTACGGGGACTTCCTCGACATCTGCGCCGCGATCACCGGTCTGGTGCCGCTGGCGGGGCTGCACCTCGACGAGCACCGGCGAGCGGATCTGCACGTGGACTGCAGCGGCGTCGACTTCGGTGGTACCGGCTTCGGAAACGCCGCCGACCTCACCGGCGCCGACTTCAGCGGCGAGCACGTGTATCCGCTGCTGGGCTACCTGGTGGGAGGCGCGGCCGGCAACGGGGTTCCGGTGCTCACCGGCGTGCCCGCGGACGTCGGGGAGGACGAGCTCAAGGCCTTCGGTGCGGCTGCTGCGTCCTCCGGCGGAGTGGGCCTGTTCCACATCGTCGGGGTGACCCCCGAGGCGCCGAACCTGGCGGACGTCTGTGACCCTGCGACGGTCCGAACGGTGCGGCTGCGGAACGTGGACCTCGAGGGCGCCCAGCGGGAGCTGTCGACCGTCGAGGGCCGGCGGCGGATCGACGCGGTCAGTCTGGGCACCCCACACGCCTCGCTGGCGGAGCTGCGGCAGCTGGCGGCCGAGCTGCGGCGACACCAGCGGGCAGCACAGCAACCGGGGGCAGCACGGCAGCCGGGGCCGGCGGGGCAGCTGAAGTCTCCTGGCCGAGCCGACGGGAAGCCGCGGATTCCCATCTGGGTCAACACCGCGCGGTCCACCTTGCACGCCCTCGAGGTCGACCACCCCGACGACCACAGCACGCTGCGGCAGGCCGAGGTCACGATCCTCACCGACACCTGCAACTACCTGACACCGTTCATGGCCGACTCGGTGCGCGTCGTGATGACGAATTCGGCGAAGTGGGCGCACTACGCTCCCGGCAATATCGGCGTGGACGTCGTCTTCGCCTCGCTGCGGGACTGCGTCGCCGAGGCGGTGGCCGGGTGAGTGAGCAGGCGGAGTGGGGCGGCGCCTCGGCAGGGGAAGCGGGCCGCGGACGGGACCGGCCCGCGCGAACCGACTCCGGAGTGCGTGCCCGGGTGCTCCACCCGGGCACAGGTGAGGGTCCGGTGCTCGTCATCGAGCCGGTGTCGTTCTGGGGCGGCGTCGACGAGCACGGCACGATCAGCGACGTCCACCACCCGCACTGCGGAACCTCGATCAGCGGCACCGTCCTCGTGCTTCCTGCGTCGAAGGGCTCGTCGTCGGGCTCCAGCGTGCTCGCCGAGCTCATCATGCGCGGTCGCGCGCCGGCGGCGATCATCGTGACCGAGCCCGACGCGATCATCGTCTCCGGCTGCCTGGCCGCAGCGGAGATCGGCGGTGCCGCGATCCCGGTGGCCGAGGTGGCACGCGAGGACTGGCCGGCGGTGCGCACGGCGGCACGGGCAGAGCTCGCGTTCGCGTCGGTGGAGATCGGCGAGTACGCCCAGGTGGACCCGGCGCATCTAGGCTGAAGGAACACCGAGTGCACGTGCGCGTGGGGCGAGCAGACGGGCCCGCCGGCTGCCGTCCACGACGACAGGGAAGGGACCATATGACTGCGCCATCGACCGCCACCGTCCGCATCGGAGGCTCCGAGCTGGGCATCCACCCGCTGGTCCTGGGGACCAACACGTTCAACGACCCGGCCGCACCGGAGGAATATCACGCCGTCCTCGACGGCTTCGTCGAGCGCGGCGGGAGCTTCCTCGACACTGCCGACATGTACTCCTACTGGGTGCCGGGCAACTCCGGCGGCGAATCGGAGACGGTGATCGGGCAGTGGCTGAAGTCGCGGCGCAACCGCGACGACATCGTCGTCGCGACCAAGGTGTCCGGCAAGCCGGACCTGCTCGGGCTGAAGCCGGAGACGATCGTCCGGGGTGCAGAGGAGTCGCTGCGCCGCCTGCAGACCGATCACATCGACCTGTACTACGCCCACAACCAGGACGACGAGACTCCGATCGTGGAGAGCGCTGCTGCCTTCGACCAGCTCGTGACCGAGGGCAAGATCCGTGCCGTCGCGCTGTCCAACTTCTCCCCGCAGGCCATCGACGAGTGGTTCCGCGCGGCGGAGGAGAACGGCTTCGCCAAGCCCGTCGCGCTCCAGCCGCAGTACTCCCTTGTCACCCGCCAGTACGAGCAGGAGCTCGCCGGTGCCGCTGAGCGGCACGGCATGTCCGTCTTCCCCTACCAGGTGCTCGCCGGCGGTTTCCTCAGCGGGAAGTACCGCTCCGAGGCCGACACCGAGGGCCGCGCCCGCGGTGGCGCGGTCAAGGGCTACCTCACCCCGGCCGGCCTGAAGGTGCTGGACGTGCTCGACGACATCGCTGCAGCCCACGGCACCGATCCCGCGTCGGTGGCACTCGCCTGGGCTGTCGCGAACGGCACGATCACCGCGCCGATCGCAGCCGCGACCACGCTCGCTCAGCTGGATCAGCTCTTCGCGGCCGCTTCACTGCGGCTGACCGACGAGCAGGTGGCACAGCTCGCCGAGGCGTCCGCAGCCTTCGTCTGACGCCCGGCGGCCGGGTGGCCGGGTGAGCCGCCGGGCCGCCGGGCCAGCCGTTGGGCCGCCGGTGAGTTGCCGGGTGGCCGGGTAAGCCGCCGGGCCGCCGGGTTCAGCTGTCCGGCGCTCGGGTCAGCCCTCTCGTCTGACGAGGATCCTGCCGTCGGTGCTTCTCGTCTGCCAGGTGGGCTGCTTCATCGTCGCCGGCCCTCGCACCGGCGTGCCGTCGGCGAGGCGGAACTTGCTGCCGTGCCATGGGCAGACCAGGCAGTCGCCGTCGATGCGGCCTTCGTCGAGGGGGCCGCCGGCGTGGACGCAGGTGGCGGACAGCGCGCGGAGCTGACCGTCACGGCGGGTCAGCGCCACCGGTGTGCCCTGGGCATCCACCCTGATGATCTGGCCCTCGGACACCTCCGTGGTCGCCGCGACATCCGTCCATTCGGCAGTCGGATGCTCGAAGGCTGTGTGATCGACCCCGAGCCCCAGACCGAACGACAGGTAGCCGCCCAGGTAGCCGCCGGCCGCTGTCGAGGACAGCCCGGCCAGGGACAGTGCTGCACCCAGCCGGTGGCGACCGTTGCGCCGGGCTACCCATGATGCCGCCTGCAATGCAGTGCCCGCGAAGTTGGCGACGGCGTGGACCAGGCCGACTCGCTGTTCCTTGCCGTACGCGTCGGACCAGTCAGCAGCGCCCGAGGCGGCCGTCGGCACAGCGGCGAGCACACCGACGCCGACGAGGCGCTGGGCGGCGGCCTCCATCGATCCCCTGCCGGTGATATCGAGCAGGCTGGCCATGGTCCACGCACCGATCGGCAGGTCGGTCAGGGGTGGGTGAAGCGGGTGGCCGATCCAAGTCCCGGACAGACCGCTCTTGACCACTGATGATGCTGTTGCCTTCTGAACCCACCCGGATATCCGTCCGGCGATCGGATCCAGCCGCTTACTGGCCTCGATGGATTCGATGGCACGCGTGATCGTCGACATGATGTCGTCTCCTTCGTCGTTGAAGGCAGGCCGTTCGCACCTGTCACCATCAGCATACCCAGAAGCTGAACCGGCGGTCGCTGATCTTCGGACCCCATCGAGCTGGACGGTCATTCTGGCACCTCCGATACCGCTCTGGGCATAGTCCCCCATGTCTCCCACGACGGCAGGTCATGAGGGGAGGGATCCATCGGTGTCGCGTGTGTTCATCGAGGCGTCGCAGGCGTTATGTGATTTACGGCATACTCTTAGCAGACTGAAGGCAAGCGGTTGCCAGACGCGCATTGCTCTGTACCGGAGGACGCCGCCTCGCGCTTTGGGGAGAGTCCAGCTCTGGCCGACCGAGGCGCAGCGTGCAGGAAGGGGCGAACCATTGCACGAGATTGAAATGGATGAGCCGACGAGAACGTGGACAGTCGACCTTGACCACGAGTTGGCCGATGGGTTCAGCAGCATGCTCAACGAAACCCACTTGACCTTCCGCACGAGGATCACCACGCGGGACGGCTGGGCGAAATCTGGTCGGGCCACCCGGACTGAATTCGGTGATCTTACGCTGGTGGACTTTGAATGCGGGCCGAGCGCCGGCAGACGAGACGCTCGCGAAATTGCTTCGTCGGATGAGGACTACGTGGTGGTACTGGTCAATCGCTTTGGCCGGGAATCTGTATCCCAGGGAGGGAACGTCTTCACCTTGACTCCCGGTGACGTCGTTGTCTGGGATACCAGTTCTCCCGCGACGTTCGAAGTCCACGACTGGTATGTCAAGCGCAGTTTGTTCATTCCCCGGCGGATCTTGGAGGGCACGAAGCAGCCCTACGCGGCGCGAACTGGGTACACCATGGAACGACGCGCCCCCGGTGTGCAATTGTTCATCGACTACGTGGACATCCTGAGCAGGACTGGCACGCGTCTGGAGGCTGGTGCTCGGGAAAACGCGGGACGGGCAGCATTGGAATTGTTCCTAGGCGCGGCTCGACCAGACCTGGCCGTGCGCGATGCAACCGAGGAGACCGGGTCAGCGCTGTTCGCCGTTGTGGTCCGATACATCGACCAGCACCTGCGGGATCCGGATCTGAGTCCTGAGAAGGTAGCGCGGATCCATCACGTCTCAGTGCGCACCATCAATCGTCTCTTCGCGGCAGTCGGAGAGACTTTCACCCACCACGTGCGCCAACGCCGACTCGATTGCGCATATGCCGATGTGGCTCTCAGCACAGAGTCGGTGGGGCTGATCTCCCAGCGCTGGAGCTTTGCCGACTCTTCCCACTTCAGCCGATTGTTCAAAGAAAAGTTCGGGCGCACGCCCTCCGCGGTACGCGCCGAAGCATCGTAACCGTCAGTCAACGCAGCTCCATCGACGGCTACGCAATCAGCGGCATCACCACCACCAAACGAGTGCATTTCATCGCTCATCACCCATCCATGGCTAGGAGGCCAGTTATGTCTCGTCGAGATATCGAGTTCACGTCCGAGGGCACCACCCTGCGCGGGTGGTTCTATCCTGCAGACAATGCCAATGGAAAATTGCCCACCGTGGTGATGGCCCACGGGTTTTCTGCCGTGAAGGAAATGTATCTGGACCGCTATGCGGAGCATTTCGCGGCCAACGGGCTCAACGTGCTGGTCCACGACAACAAGTCCTTCGGCGACAGTGACGGATTGCCGCGCCAGGAGATCGATCCTTGGCTCCAGGTGCGCGGGTACCGGGACGCGATCACCTACGCATGCACCATGGAGGAAACTGATCCCAGCAGAATCGGGGTATGGGGCTCCAGTTTCTCCGGCGGTCACGCTATTGTGCTCGGTGCCATCGACAGTCGCGTCAAGGCCGTCGTCAGCCAAGTTCCCCTCATCAATGGGTACGAAAACCTTCGCGCTTTGGTTAGGCCCGATTTCATCGATGGGCTTCGGGCTTCGTTCGATGAGGACCGCCTCAACCGCTTCCGAGGCGAAGAACCGGTCATGGTCCCTGTCGTGGACGAAGATCCTCTGGCCTCGTCAGCGCTTCCCACGCCAGACTCTTACGAATGGTTCACGAAAACTGGGGAGACGCGAGCACCCAATTGGCGCAACGAGGTCACCCAACGAAGCCTGGAATACCTCTCCGAGTACATCCCCGAGTCATTCATCGACAAAGTCAGTCCCACGCCGCTGCTCCTGATGCCAGCCGAAAACGACGTTCTTGCCCCCACCAGATTCGCGATTGCCGCCTACGAAAAGGCATTTGAACCAAAGAAGATGATCATTCTGCCCGGTGGACACTTCGATGCTTATGTGGACGCCTTCGAACTGTCCAGCGGAGAAGCACTGGCCTGGTTCCAGAACCAACTTTGAACGGCGTCTTGCGGTCTCGGGACACGAGAACGAAAACTAGAAGCGGGTATTGCGGATGAAGAGACCAGCTTGGTGGCAGGACCTGGATGCAGAGGATTTCGCCTGGCACGTCCCGGTGCGCTTCAACATCGCTGTCGACAGCCTGGACTCCCAGGATGCCGACGCCCCGGCCATCATCGAGACCGGTACACGGGACCTGGTGGTGAGCTTCGGGGAACTGCGGGACCGCTCCCGGTCGTTGGCAGCATGGTTGCAAGGCCAGGGGCTGGCTAAGGGCGATCGAATCTCAGTTTTCCTGCCCCAGTGCTGGGAGCTCGTCGTCGCGCACTGCGCCGCGTACTACGCCGGGCTCGTAGTGGTGCCGCTGACCACGAAGTTCGGTCCCGATGCCGTGCGCTTTCGCCTCGAGGACTCATCCTCCCGGGTGCTTTTTGGCCGCCGCGGCGACCTGACCCGGGTCTCCTCGGGCTGGAGCGACGCCCCCGACCTCACCCATGTCGTGTGCAGCGATGACCCTGGTGATCTCGGCCAGGAGTCGACGAAAGCCATCCTCCCGATGTCCGACGCGTTGGCGGGCGGCGAGGTGGGTGTCTTTGCGCCGCAGGACACGCACCCGGATGACCCGGCTCTGTTGATCTACACCTCCGGCACCACCGGTAATCCCAAGGGTGCCCTGCATGCTCACCGCGTGCTCGTCGGGCACATGCCCGGCGTCCGCTCCACCCACGAGGACTTCCCGCAACCGGGCGACCGGATGTGGACCCCGGCGGAATGGGCCTGGATCGGCGGCCTGCTCGATGTGCTCTTCCCCAGCCTCGCGTGCGGCGTTCCCGTGGTGGCCTGCCAGGAGAAGTTCACTCCCGAGCTCGCCCGGCACATGTTCGGCACACTCAAGGTACGCAACAGCTTTATGCCGCCGACTGCCCTGAAGCACCTCCGGGCGGCCGGCGTGTCCATCGGCCGCGGGCAGATCAGGAGCCTCGCCTCCGGCGGAGAATCATTGGGCGCGGAACTCCAGGTCTGGTCGAGGACGCACCTGGGCTGCCACATCAACGAGTTCTACGGCCAGACCGAGATGAACATCTTTATCGGCCAGGACCGCTCCCGCTGGCAGCCCGCCGAAGGGTCGATGGGACGGGCCGTGCCGGGCTTCTCCGTGCGCATCCTGAATCCCGACGGGACCGCGACTCCAGTCGGGGAGACCGGCGAGATCTGCGTGCACACACCGAACCCGGGGGAGTTCCTCGGCTACTGGAACCAGCCGGAGAAGACCCGGGAAAAGTACCACAGGGACTACCTGCGCACCGGCGACCTGGGGTCGATGGACGCGGACGGCAACGTCTACTTCAGCGGACGCACGGATGACGTCATCTCCTCCGCCGGGTACAGGATCGGTCCGAGCGAGATCGAGGAGACTCTCATGCAGAGTCCTCACGTCGCCCTGGCTGCGGTCGTCGGCCAGCCGGACGAGACCCGCGGCGAGGTCGTCGCGGCCTACGTCGTCCTGCGCGAAGGCATTACTCCCACGGAAGAGCTCCGCCAAGAGCTGCAGGCGCACGTGAAGGCCACGCTCGCCTTCTATCAGTACCCCCGCATCCTGGAATTCGTGGACGAACTGCCCATGACTCCGACCGGGAAGATTCAGCGCCGGAAACTCCGGCAGTAGACCCGCCCCTGCAATTTCGTATCGGGAGAGGGGTGGATCACGTCAAGGTTCGAGTGCGGACGATGACGGGTTGGGCTCAATCACACGTCAAGCTCATCTGCGAGGCTTTCGGCGGTTCGGCTCCGCAGGTCTCTGTCGCCAAAGCGCCGGGTCAAAGCGGTAAGGACGAACAAGAAGGTTTCGCGGACATCTTCCGGGGTCGATGTTGGGGGTCCGGAATCCACGGGCGCACGACCGCTTCGGGGCACAAGACTCTCAGCAGGCGTTAAAGTACCCGGAGTTCGCCAGCCTGTTGCGCAGCCAGCTCGTCCACGTGACCGTATCGCAGAGGGACGCGAGTTCCAGCTCGTCACCCCTTTGAGCGAGATGCGCACGTTCAGGCGACGAGCATGCGGATCTTCTGGACGATGTCGGAAGCGTGGTCGTCGACGCTCTCGATGATGAGTCGGTCGTTGTCCTCTCCGGGGATGTTGGCGATCTCGAGCACTTTCCCGACCGCGGATTCCTTGGTGTACACGCGGACCAGGTCGTCTTGGTTGGTGGGCATGAGGTCAGGGGTGTGAGGTATGGCGCCCATGCCGTGGGCAGCCAAGGTCTCACAGATCGCTTCGTTGACTCCGCGGGTCAGTCGGCCTGCCCCCTGGGCATCACGGAGCACCCATGCCTCCACGGTCAGCACGCCGTGATTGTCCTGAACCTGTGCTCTCAGCTCTTCGTATGTCATTGTCGAACCCTCTCTGCCTCGGTTGAAAGACCTTCACATAATCCCTGCAATGCGTCTTAACAATACTCTTGTTCAAGAGTTTTCCTGCGGGGTATCGCGTGCCGGACTCGGGCGAGGCGTCAGGAAGCGGAGTTCTCGCCAGCGAAGGTTTCGTCTGTTGCGGGCTCGCTGGTGGCGGGCGCACTGGGAGTCGGTTCGCTGGTAGCAGGTTCGGCCGCCGTGGTGGCGGGTTCGCTCGTGATCGTTTCGATGGTGATGGTTTCGACAGTGGCGTTGTCGGAGGTGTCGGTGGCGGTGGCGCGGATGTCATAGGTGCCGTCCTTATGGGCGGTGGTGTCCCAGGTGCAGGTGACCGGCGATGGGGATGGGCTGCACAGCTGCGACCAGGCGTTCGCGCCGGATGCGGAGAGGTCGATGCTGATGGTGACGTCGGGGTCTTCAAGGTCGTTGGCGGTGGCGCTGAGCGTCATGGTGCCGGTGACTGGGGAGCCGGGGTGAGCGAGGGTCAGCTGGGGCGGTGTCCAGTCGGTTGCGGCATTGACGGTGCTGGTGGCGCTGCTGGAGGTCGAGGTGAAGGTGGCGTCGGAGAACTGGCCGAGGTGGAGGGCGGCGGCGACGGTCAGGACGATCGCCAGGAGGCCGGCGGTTCGCACGGCCCTCATGCTCGGTCTGGGTGTGCAGTAGCGGGTGCGGGCCGGCGGAGGGCTGCGAGGAATTCTCTGGCGGCGATGAGGAAGATGGCGGCGGCGGGTGCGCCGATGAGGATGGTGCGCCAGGTGCGGTCGGCCAGCCAGATCATCGGCCAGCCGAGGTAGTCGATCGCGTGGACGACGGTCGGCTGGGTGGGCGAGTCGATCTGGAACTGCCAGGGGTCGTCGGCGGCGTTGGCGTCGCCCTTGGTGGTGAAGATCTGGCCGTGGTCGGGGTCGGTTTCGATGTGGCTGATGCGGTGGGTGACCAACTGTGAGATGCCGGCTTCGGCGGGTGGTTGGTAGGTGATGATGTCACCGACCTGGAGATCCTCGACCGGGACGGGACGGGCGAAGGCGACCGCGCCGACTTCGAAGGATCCCGACATCGATCCGCCGGTGATGACGTAGCGCTGGATGCCGAAGAAGCCGGGCACGATGAGCACCAGCGCGATCGCCAGCATGGCAACGGCTGCGACATCGATCAACCGGCGACCGATGACGCGCATCGTCGACCGAGCAGGGTCCGTGCGGCGCGATGCGGTGGTGTGGGCCACGATGTCCTCCGGTGCCGGGAATTTCGGGTGCGGGGAAGAAATGGGTGGGGAAGAGAGGAAGGGCAGGCCGGGCCGACTGGGAGGGGGAAGGTACTCGCAGTCGGCCCGGCCGTCTGATCGTCAGGGACGATCAGGACGTCTGGACGGCATTCCAGGTGTAGGCGGCGGACGCCTGGGCGCCCTGGGCGTCGTTGCCGGCGGCTTCATCGAAGGTCACATCGAAGGTGTAGGTGCGCGACTCCTCGGGGGCGATGGTGCCCAGCGTCTGGCTTTCGAGTCCGCCGAGATCGCCGTTGTACACCTCGACCGGGGAGGCGGAATCGGTGGTGTCGGTGACCACGAGGTCCAGCGTGCCGGCCGGGAAGGTCGTCGTGTCGTCGCTCTCGACGAGGGTGAACTCACCGGCGAAGTCGCCGGTGTTCGTCACCGTCGCGGTGCCCGTGGTGGTGTCACCGGGCATCGCCGCGTCGAGGGTGAAGATCGCCGAGCCCTCGGCGGTGTTTGTCTGGCTGAACGCGCCGGCGGTGACAACATTCGGGGCCGAGGAGGTCGTCGAGGTGAAGCTCGCGCCGGACCCGACGGCGATAGCAGCGGCAGCGCCCATTACCGCCAGCGGCACCAGAAGACGGCGGGAACGAGAGGAGGAGGATGAGGCGTCAGAAGCCATGAAGATTCCTTAGATTCAATGTAAATAATAACTGCGGTACCGCAGTAAAACTATTATTAATTCTTCAGTTACAGGTTGTCAAATCACTGTCAAAAAGTTTTTGAAGAGATTTTTCTCAGGTTCGTCAATGTGCCGCTCGTCAGCATGGTGGCCCTGCTCGGTGCGGGTGAAGGCATCAAAGAGCGCAAAGACGGTGTCGAAGCTGCCCTGAAATTCCCCGACCCGGGTTCCCGATACCCTCCAGGAGATCTGGAGGGCTCAGGTCGTGTGGAAAGCAGCTCAAGATCTCGGCCGCTCCCCGGATTTCACAGCGCCGGGCACCTCGAACGGCGGAGTTCAGCCAACAAGACCTGTGAGAACAGCGTTTCGATAAGTCGGAGCCCGTCTAATGTTGGGCTGCAACGAGCGCATCGTCGATCACCCGAAGCAGACGGACGACTTCAGCAGGGGTTACGGCCTCCTCGGTCGATGTTGCACTGATTCGGTCCGGCACTCGGCAGGACCCCTTGGATACTGGGATCAGAAGGAGGATGAGCATGGACGTGGTGGCACGAGTTCGGTCCGTGGTGGCGACGATTCCGGCAGGTCGAGTGGCGGCCTACGGCGAAGTCGGGCGGGCAGTGGGCCTCGGTCCTCGGCAGGCGGGCCGGGCGGTATCCCTGCTCGACGGCGACGTGCCGTGGTGGCGGGTCGTCTACGCAGACGGCACGCCGGCGATGTGCCGCGGAGGACAGGCTCGGGCGCTGCTCGAAGCGGAAGGCGTGCCGTTCCGGGACGGCCGCGTCGACATGGTGAAGCTCCGGACCGCAGCCGAATCCGGCGACGCACCCCACTGAATCAGCTCGCCAGGGTTGCCGCGACCCCTCGCCCGGATACCGTGAATGCAGGCGACTTCGTCCGGCGCGTCGCTCGCACTCCTGTCCTTCGCAGCCCAGAAGATCCTCCGGCAACCCAGAAAGGCGCGGTCCGACCATGTCGCAGGCCCCGACCGTCTCCGTACGTCCGCTCGAGTACGCCGATGAGGGACGATGGCGCGAACTCTTCCGCGGCTACCGCGACTTCTACCGCTTGGAAGAGTCCGAGGACGTCGTGTCGCGGGTGTGGGGATGGCTGATGGACCCGACGCATGAGTGTCAGGGCCTGGTCGCCGAGGCGGAGCCCGGCATCGTGGCGATCGCCCACTTCCGCCGCTTCTCGCGTCCCTCCACCGGCACGGTCGGCATCTGGCTCGACGACCTCTTCACGGATGCCGAGGACCGCGGCAGAGGGGCGGCACGGGCGCTGATCCAGCGGCTCACCGAGATCGCAGGGGCAGAAGGACGCTCGATCGTCCGGTGGATCACCGCGGAGGACAACCAGCAGGCGCAGCTGCTCTACGACAAGGTCGCGACGCGGACGGACTGGGTCACCTATGACGCCGCACCGGCCCGTCGCGCCGCTCCGGCCGGAAGCGCCGATGGTCGCTGACGGACCAGGAACGCCGATGACAGACCAGGAGCGCCGATGACGAGGACGAACGAGTACGAGCAGCCGATCGGTGATCCGGTTCCCGGCTGGGTGCCGGTCCCGCTTCCGGACGCCGAGGTGCTTGCGGGCAGATACTGCACGCTCGAACGCCTCGATCCGGGGCGGCACGCGGCCGATCTCCATGCCGCCTACGCTGCCGCCCCCGAAGGCCGGGATTGGACGTACATGTCCGTCGGCCCCTTCCCCACGCCGGAGTCCTACCGCGGCTGGGCAGCCGCGGCGGCGCAGAGCCGCGACCCCCGGCACTATGCCGTGGTCGACAACGCGAGTGGCCGTGCGCTCGGCACCCTCGCCCTGATGCGGCATGACCCCGCCAATGGGGTCATCGAGGTCGGCTGGGTGGCGCTGTCGCGAGCACTTCAGCGCACGCCGGCCGCCACCGAGGCGCAGTTCCTCCTCATGCGGTACGTCTTCGAGCTCGGCTATCGCCGGTACGAGTGGAAGTGCGACAGCCTCAACGCGCCCTCGCGCAGGGCCGCCGCACGGCTCGGCTTCACCTACGAAGGCACCTTCCGGCAGGCCGTGGTCACCAAGGGCCGCAACCGGGACACCGCCTGGTATGCGCTCATCGACCGTGATTGGCCCGCAGTCCGTGCGGCGTTCGAGGACTGGCTCGACCCGGCGAACTTCGACGCTGCCGGCCGGCAGCTGAAGTCGCTGCGGGCGCTCCATCGGCTCGCCTGATGAGATCAACAGGCCTGCGAGTTGCCTGAGATGTCGATGCGGGTATGTTGGACCCGTCACAGGCAACGCAAAGGAGCACTGCATGTTCGGACTTCCCCTCAGTACGACCCTGATCATGGGCGGCGTGATGCTGTTCTGGGTCGTCTACACGATCGTCTTCTATCTGCGGACGGCGGACTGGGTGGTCGAGGACGCCGATTACTCCACGAGCTCGGTCGATGAACCCGGCGCTGATCCGCTCACCGGGAAGGGGGAGGCCCGATGACTGTCGAACTGTTCTTCGTCCTTGTCTACTTCGCCATCGTCATCGGGATCGGCATCGCCGTCACCAAGACGAGCTCCAAGGATCGGGAAGGCTACCTCCTGGGTGGTCGGCGCCTCGGCGCACCGGTCACCGCTCTGCGGATGCAGAGCACCTCGATGTCCGGGTACATGTTCCTGGGCGCCGGCGGGCTCGGGTACAGCCAGGGCTACTACTCCATGTGGTACGCGCTCGGCGATCTGGGCGGCGGCGTGATCAGCCTGTCGGTGATCGGCCGGCGGATGCGCAAGCTGTCCCACCTGCTCGGCGCGATCACCTCGCTCGGCTACCTCGAACGGCGCTATCCCTCGATCTGGACCCGGCTCGTCGCCGCGCCGATCGCGCTGATCTGCATCTTCCTCTACGTCCTCGCCCAGCTGCTCGCCGGCGGTCAGGGCCTGGCCTCGGTGACCGGGATGGACCTCAACGTCGCCCTCATCGTCGCCGTGTCGGTCATCCTCATCTACACGTTCCTCGGCGGTTACCTCGCGGTTGCCTACACCGGGTTCTTCCAAGCGATCATCATGGTCATCGGCATGCTGTGGATCGTCATCGCCACCCTGCAGCACGTCGGCGGGCTCACGTCCGGCCACGAGCAGCTGGGCGCGCTCAACCAGAACCTGCTGACGATGTGGGGCGCGGAGGGCCAGTACTTCGGCGAGTGGGGCGTGATCATCGGCGCGCTGCTGATCTTCTCGATCGGCTATATGGGCTACCCGCACGTCAACGTCGGTCACATGTCGATGCGCCGGCCCTCGATCGCGCGCAAGGCTGGTCTCTACGCCACCGGCTTCAACCTGCTGTTCATCCCCGGGGCCTACCTCGTCGGCATGATGGGCCTGCTCATCGTCCCCAACATCGACAACCCGGAACTGGCGATCTTCGAGGTCGCCCAGACGGTGCTGCCGTCGTTCGCGGTCGGCATCGTGATGGCCGCGATCATGGCGGCGATCATGTCGACCGCGGATTCGCTGCTGCTGCAGGCCGGCACCATCGCCTCCCAGGACCTGGGCGGCACGCTGCTGCGCAATCTCAGCGAGAAGACCGCCGTGAACATCTCGCGCGCGGTGATCCTCGTCCTCGCGATCGTCGGACTCATCATCGCGATCATCCAGCCGCCCGGCGTGTTCGACATCGTCGTCTTCGCCACCTCCGTGCTCGGTGCCGCCTTCGTCCCGGCCTACGTGTGCGCGGTGTGGTGGAAGAAGGCCAATACACCGGGGGCGATCGCCTCGATCCTCGCCGGCGCCGCCGGTGCGGTCGCGGCTCAGCTGTTCGACACCGCCGGCTCGATCGGATTGGACCCGATGGGCTTCGGCATCATCGCGTCCGTGCTGGCGATCATCGTGGTGTCGCTGGCCACCCAGAAGTCCCATCCGGTCCCGCCCCGGGTGCTGGCCGCCGTCGAGGAGTCGATGCGTGTGGCCCCGATCCCCAAGCACCTGGTGATCGGCCAGGACGAGCGCCTGTCGACGCAGCGGCCGGTGACCGCTGACCGCGATTCGCGGGCAGGGGACGGAGCTTCGTGACGCAGGCCGCAGCGGCGACGGCGGGCCTCGTTGCGCCCACCGTCGCCTGGCCCGTCCAGATCAGCCGTGAGCAGGCGCTGAGCTGGGTGGACCGGAAGCTCTCCGGCGCTCGCGACATCCGTGCCGAGCTCTATCATTCGCCCATGCTCGGCGTCGTGTTCGAGAGTCGCCGAGGCGTCGAGCCGGTGGAGAGGGTCCATGTGATCGTCGACCTCGTCGGGGGACGTGCGTACGCGGCAGAGCCGTGGAACCGGGTCGCCTTCGAACCGCTCGGCACGGCTGGGCAGAGCGCGACGATCGCCGCGCCGGCGCGCACCCTCACCGACGAGCAGGGAGAGGCCGCCGCCCGGCGGCTGGTCCAGAGCATCCTGCTGCGCACCCGTCGGCTGGGCGGGCCGGGGCGGGTGCAGCGGGTCGGGCCGCTGCTGTGCTTCGGCAAGCCGAACTGGTGGATCACCGGCAGCAATCGCGGCCGTCAGATGGAGATCATCATGGATGCGGTGACCGGAAAGCACTACGCTCTGAGCGCGTAGGGCCGGCCCCGACTCCGGGGGTCAGCCCCCGCGATGCCGGTCAGGTCGCGCGATGCCGGGGGTCAGGTCCCGCCGAGGATCACGAACCCGATCACGGCGGCAGCGGCTGCGCCGGCCAGCCCGATCGGCACCAGCGATCGCTGCCTGTTCTTCTGCTCGATGAGAGCAGCCAGCCCCGGGGTGCTCTCATCGGGCTCGTCCGGATGGTCTGCGGTGGATCGTTCGTCTGCCATATTCAGCCTTCAGTGTGAGTCGGGTGGAGTTCGATCAGGTCGGCCAGCTCGGCCAGCGTCGTGACGTGGTAGTCCGGAGCGGTCACCGACTCCGGCCGCGGGGTCGCCCCGAAGGAGTTTTCGCCGGCGCGCCGCTCGACCCACGCCGTCCGGTAGCCCAGGCGCTTCGCCACTCCGATGTCGTGGTACTGGCTCTGCGCGACATGCAGGAAGTCGGCGAGCTCGTAGCCGTGCACGCTCTGCCGGCCGCGGCAGAAGGCGAAGACCTGCGGGTCCGGCTTGTTCACGCCGACGTCCTCGACGGTCACGATGTCGTCGAAGGGCTCGCCCAGGGTCGCCGCCAGCTCTCGCGCGGCCCAGCGCCCGGCGTTGGTGAGCGCGATCAGCCGGTGGTCGGCGCCCAGCCGCTGGAGCGCCTCGACGGAGTCGGGGAAGGCGGGCCAGTCCGGGATGGCGGCGCGCAGCGAGCCGGCGACCGCCTCGGAGGCGGGCAGGCCCAGCTCGTCGGCCATCCGCAGGTAGGCCGGGGCGAGCATCTCGCTGAACGGCATGTCCGGGGTCAGCTGCTGCTGGACGTCCTCGGCCCGGGCGTAGGCCTCGAGCAGCCGCAGATCATCGATGCCGTGGTCGGCCTCCGTTCCCAGCTGGGCGTGCAGGCAGTCAAGGATGCCCTGCTCGAAGTCGATGAGGGTGCCGACGACGTCGAACGTCAGAATCCGATACGGGCTCGTCATCAGTCGTCCAGCAGCGCGGCGGCGAACATCGGGCGTGCGGCGTCGATGCCGGCCGGGTGGAACATCCCCGCCAGGGCATCCCGGTAGAGCCGGCCCAGCTCGTGGCCGTTGGAGTACCCGGCGCCGCCTGCGCAGCGCAGCGCCGCCTCGACGGAGCGCCGGGCAGCCTCCCCGGCGTTGATCCGGGCGGTGACCAGGCGCCTGGGCCAGCCCTTGCCGTGGTCGACGAGCTCGTCGAAGTCGCGGCTGTAGGCCTCCAGCTGCGCCGGCACCGGCATCAGGTCCATCGCGGCGTCGGCGAGCCGGTCGCGGTACTGCGGGATCTCCGCGTAGGAGGAGCCGTGCTTGGCCGACTGCTTCGCCGTGAGCGCCTCGGCGGCGACGTCCAGCGCCCGGGTCGCCAGTCCGGTGTAGACCGAGGCGATGAGCAGCTGGAAGTTCGCGGTGATCCCGAAGGTCAGCGGGTCCGGATTCGGGCCGTCCGGGATCCTCCGGGCCACTCGCTCCGGCCGCATCCGCACGTTCTCCAGCGTGGTGGAGCGGCTGTGGGTGGCGCGCATGCCCATGACGTCCCAGTTCTCGGAGATCGAGATCCCGTCCTCACCGCGTTCGAGGAAGCCGTAGACGACCATGGGATTGTCCGGATCGGAGGAGTCGAGGCCGTGCACCAGCAGCCGGGTCCAGGCCGGCGACAGTGACGTGAAGATCTTCTTGCCGGTGATCCGGTAGCCGCCGTCGTCCTGCGGTTCGGCGGTCGAGTTCGAGCTCTGCAGCACCCAGTCGTTGCCGGCCTCGCTGATCCCGAACGCGAACAGCTCCCCGGCCATGATCTCCTCGAACACCCAGTTCAGGGACCGCTCGCCGCGCTCGTACATCGCGCGGATCGCCCCGGTGCACACCAGGTGCATGTTGATGCCCAGCGCCGTGGCGGGGGCGGCGGCGGCCAGGCGCTGCTGCAGCCGCGACACCTGGTTCACGCTGAGGCCGGGGCCGCCGAACTCCTCGGGCGCGAACAGCGTGAGGTAGCCGCGCTCCCGCAGCTCCTCGAGGTCTTCGGCGAAGAAGCGGTTCTCGCGGTCGTAATCGCCGGCGCGGCCGCGGACGCGCTCCAGCAGCTCGTCGGGCAGGTACTGCCGGGCGAGTTCGGCGTGGCGGGTCTCGCGGTCGGTCATGGCGTCTCCTTCGCGTGGTCTGTTCGGGTCTTGAGCGACTGGGGGTCTGGGGCGCCGTCGGTCACGGGTCGTCACTCCCAGCGGCGCAGCAGCACGGCGGCGTTGTGCCCGCCGAAGCCGAAGGAGTTCGAGAGCACGGTCGCGATGTCCGCCTGCCGGGCGCGGCCGCGGACGACGTCGTAGTCCGGGAATTCGGGGTCGTCGAGGTTGAGGGTGGGCGGGATCAACCCCTCGCGCAGGGTGTGCACGGCCAGCACCGCCTCGACGACGCCGCCGGCTCCCAGCAGGTGTCCGGTGCTCGACTTGGTCGCGGTGATCGGGATCCGTCTGGCCCGCTCCCCGAGGGCGGAGTCGAGCGCGCGCAGCTCCGCGGCATCGCCCAGCGGAGTCCCGGTGCCGTGCGCGTTGATGTGATCGACGTCCTCCGGTGCTGCCCCGGCGTCGGCCAGGCATTCGCGCACCGCCGTCGCCGCTCTCAGCCCTTCGGGGTGGGGCGCGGTCGGGTGGTGGGCGTCGCTCGCGGCACCCGAGCCGGCGAGCTCGGCCAGGGGAGTGGCGCCTCGGGAGCGGGCCACGTCCTCGGCCTCCAGCAGGATCGCCGAGGCGCCCGCCGCCATCACGAATCCGGTGCGGCCGGCATCGAAGGGCCGGCTCGCCGCCGTCGGGTCGTCCTCGAATCCGGCGGCGAGCGAGCGCAGATTCGCGTTCGAGGCGAGGTTGACCGGGGTCAGGCAGTCCTCGAGGCCGACCACCAGCACGGCGTCGGCATAGCCGTGGCGGATCCGGCGCAGCGCCTCACCCAGTCCGACGGCACCGCTGGCGCAAGTGGCCGCGATGCCCTGCGCCTGGCCGGTCGCCCGGTAGCGCTGGCTGAGGATCGCCGAGGCGGCGTCCGGGGCACCGTAGATCGCCAGCGTCAGCGGCACGGCGCGGGGTCCGCCCTCGATGAGTGCCCGGGTGGCGTGCTGCATCGCGTCCACGGGGCCGGAGCCGGTGGCGGAGACGATGCTGAAGCGGTGGGGTTCGCAGGGGAGCGAGGCCTGGGGTGCCTGGGGGTCGGCGTTCGCGGGCGAACCCGAGGCGGCGCCGCGCTCCGCCGTGGGGTCGGCGGCCAGTAGGCCGGCCTGGCGCATCGCCTCGTCCGCGGCCGCGATCGCCCAGCACTGCATGGGGCTGAGTCGGCGGGCCAGAGCCGGCCGGAGGACGGACGTCGCGTCGAAGCCGCGGACCTGACCGCCGATCCGCACCGGCAGCTCGGCGAACTCCGGACCCTCGAGCACGTCGATCGCGCTGCGTCCGGCGACCACGGTCTCCCAGGTCGCGGCGGCGCTCAGGCCGCTGGGGGTGATCGCACCCAGCCCGGTGATCGCGACCCGGCGCTGCTGCCCCGGCGCTCGGGTGCCCTCGCCTCCTGCGGTCACAGCCGGGTCACTCCGGTCACACCGGTCACTCCGTGGTCCTCGTGCACGAGCTCCGCGGTCGCACCGCGCCTGACCTTGCCGCCCACGGTGCGCGGCAGGCGGAGCACGGAGAACCAGCGGCGCGGCACGTACTGCGGGGCCAGGTGTGCGCGGCCGTGGGCGAGCAGCTCCGCCTTGGGCGGGGGAGCGCCTTCGATCACGAGCGCGACGACGGTGCCGAGCTGGGGACTCGGGAGGCCGACCGCGCAGACCTCGCCGAGGCCGGGCATGGTCTCGAAGGCGCGCTCCACCTCGGGCAGCGACACTGTGTGGCCCCCCGTGACGACGATGTCACCGGCCCTGCCGGCCAGGCTGAGCCTCCCGTCGATGACCCGGCCCTGGTCGTGGACGGTGGCGAAGCCGTCGGGTCCGACGAGCCGGGCGTCGGTGGTGGCGGCGACGTAGCCGTAGGAGCAGGCGCGGGCACGGATCCACACGGTGCCGAGCTCGCCGTCGGGGAGCTCGGCGCTGGGTTGGTCGGCGGCGGGACTGTCGTCGGCCGCCGCCGTGGTGGAACCCTCAGGATCCTCGGGGCCGCGGATGCTGACCTCGATGCCGTCGTAGATCGTGATGAGGGTGCCGTCGCCGCCTCGGCTGTCGCCGATGAACCCGATCTCGGCCGCGCCGTAGTAGCTGATCAGGCGGGCGTCCGGCAGCGCCTCGGCGAAGTTCGAGCGGATCGCCGCGGACAGGTTCGCGCCTCCCGTGACGACCAGGTCGAGGGTGGTGAAGCGCTGCGGGTCCCGCCGCGCGGCATCCGTCAGCCCCTGGACCGCGGCGGGCACGGCGACGACGCGGGTGATCGCCTCGGCCTGGATGCGGCGCCCGGCGGCGATCGGGTCGAACCGGTCCGCCACATGGCAGCTGCCGCCGGAGGCCAGGCACTCGACGAGCGCGTACAGGGTCAGGCTGTAGGACACCGGTCCGGGCGCCAGGGTCGCCACGCCCGGCAGCGGCTCCAGGTGGGCGCTGGAGACCGCGAAGTTGTCCCGGTACTGCTGCCGGGTCTTGATGAACGCCTTCGGGTTGTCGGTGGTGCCGGAGGAGAACAGCATGAGGAAGGGCTCGGCGCCGGCGCGGGCAGTGGGCGGCGCGGCGGGCGGCAGGTCGCGCTCGAGGCGGCGGAACTCGGCGAGGGTGACGACGGTGCCGGTCCAGCCGGAGGTGCGCAGCGCCTCGGCGAGTTCCGGCGAGTCGCTGATGACCAGCCCGATGCCCGTGGCGGCGATGAGGCGGACCTGGTGGTCGAGCGGCCAGCGCGGGTCGATCGTGGCGGTGACGGTGCGGAAGCCCGCCAGCCCGCCGATGAGGCGCGCGGTGTGGAAGGCCGAGGCCAGGCTGATCGCGGTGACCGGAATCCCCTCGGTCTCCGGGGCGGGCACCGGCGGCTGGTCCTGGGCGGCGTGGAGGTGGGCGGCCGCGGCGCAGGCCCGCTGCGAATCGGGGACGAGCTCCGCGTAGGTGAGGCGCTCCTCGGCGCCGACGATGGCGAGCTGGTCGACGTCGCTCGCGGCGATGTCGAGGACCTTCTGGGTGAAGGGCAAGCACGACCTCCAGACGGGATTTCGGGTGGCTCGAGTATATGCCCGCACCGGTCAGCGGCTATCGGCGGGGAGCTGAACCGTGAAGACCGTCCGGCCGGGGGCCGACTCCACGGTGACGTCTCCGCCGTGGGCGCGCGCGATCGAGCGGACGATGGACAGCCCGAGGCCGGTCGAACCCTCGGTGGTGGAGCGGGCGGCGTCACCGCGGACGAACCGGTCGAACAGCTCGGGAACCAGGTCCTGGGCGATTCCCGGGCCGTCGTCCTCCACGCTCAGCCGCACCACGGGCGTGCCGGACTCGGCCGCGTTCCCGTCTCCGTTCGCCAGCCGCACCGCGACCGAGGTGCCGGCCGGGGTGTGCTTGCGGGCGTTCGACAGCAGGTTGGCCACCAGCTGGGCGAGCTGCCGGCGGTCGCCGAGCACGGTCACGGGATGGTCGGGGACGTCCAGGGTCCAGCGGTGCTCGCGTCCGGCGGCCGAGGCGTCCGTCACCGCGTCGACGACCACCTCACCGAGGTCGGTCTGCTCACCGCGGATGCGCGGTTCGGAGTCGAGCCGGGCCAGGAGGAGCAGGTCGTCGACCAGCGAGCCCATCCGGTCGGCCTGCTGGAGGACGCGGGCCAGCGAGGCCTTCCCGCGCTCCGACAGGGGTTCGGTCATGCGGATCATCTCGGCGTAGCCGCGCACTCCGGCCAGCGGCGTGCGCAGCTCGTGGGAGGCGTCGGCGACGAATGTGCGCAGCCGCCGCTCGGAGCGGTTGCGCTGCTCGAAGGCCCCGTCCACGGAGTCGATCAGCCGGTTCAGCGCATGGCCCACGGCGCCGACCTCGTCGGCGGGGCGTGCCAGCTCCTCCGGAATCCGGCACCGGGCCAGCGACACCTCGCCCGAGCTCATCGGCACCTCGGCGACCCGTGCCGCGGCGCGTGAGACCTCCCCGAGCGGACGCAGCGAGCGGCGGATCCACCACCAGCCCAGCAGCCCGGCCAGCAGCAGCGCGGCCACCGACCCCAGCACCTGCAGCGCGGCCAGCGACGCTTTGGTGCCGGCAATGGGGGCCGTGGGCAGTCCCGTGATCGCCACCGCGTCATGCCCCAGCTCCTCGGCCTGGACGAGGTAGCGCCCGACATCGAGACTGACAGTCCGGACCACCAGATCGTCGTCGCCCAGGGCCTCCGCACCGATCGCGGAGAGCACTTCCGTGTCCTCTTCGGAGAGCCTCTCGGCATCGCCGTCCTCATCGAGGCGCGAGGCGTGGATCACGTCCCCGTGGTCGACGACGAGCGCGAGCATCTCCGCCGGCTGGCCGGAGGCCTCGACCGGGTCGCGGTGGGAATAGCCGTCGTCCGGATCGTCGCGCCCTCGGAGGAGGAAGGCGGCCGAGCGCTCCCACACCTGGTTGACGCTCTGCTCCAGCTGGCCGTCCAGCGTCCGCCCGGTCAGGACGAGGGAGGTCAGGGTGAAGGCGCTGAGCACCACGGCCAGCAGCACGACGACCCCGGCCACCGTCCGCAGCGTCAGGCTGCCGGGTCGGCCGGTGAACCGGCCGGAGGATCGGCCGGCGGAACGGGCGGCGACGCGGTCGGCGGCGCGGTCGGAGAGCTCGGCGGGTCGTCCGGAGGACCGGTCGGAGAGCTCGGCGGGGCTGTCGGGCCTGTCGGGGCCGGCGGGCCCGCCGGCCGTGGGCGGTTGCTGGGACACGGCTGCCGGCCCTGCCTCAGGGCGCCGGCCGGAGCACGTAGCCGGCACCCCGCACGGTGTGGATCATCGGCGCGCGGCCGGCATCGATCTTCTTCCGCAGATAGGAGATGTAGAGCTCCACGACATTGGCCTGCCCGCCGAAGTCGTACTGCCACACGTGGTCGAGGATCTGGGACTTCGACAGCACGGAACGGGGGTTGAGCATCAGGAACCTCAGCAGACTGAACTGGGTGGCGGTGAGGTCGATCGGCTCACCGCCACGCGTGACCTCGCGAGTCCGGACGTTGAGCACCAGGTCCCCGACCACGAGCTCGTCGGCGCTCTGCTCGGCGGCGCCGGACCGCTGGGCGAGCCGGTGCAGGCGGAACAGCACTTCCTCGAGGGAGAAGGGCTTGGTGACGTAGTCGTCACCCCCGGCGGCCAGTCCGCGGATCCTGTCGTCGACGGAATCCCGCGCGGTGAGGAACAGCGCGGGCACCTCGGGCCGGAAGGCCCTGATCCGGTTCAGCACTTCGAGGCCGTCCAGCTCCGGCAGCATCCAGTCCAGCACGAGCACGTCCGGTGCGCTCGCCCGGGCGGTGTGGACCGCCTCGCGACCGGCGTGGGCGACGTGGACCTCCCAGCCGCACAGACTCAGCCCCATGGACACCAGCTCCGCCAGCACGGGCTCGTCGTCGACGACGAGTGCGCGCAGGGGGCTGCCGTCCGGGTGCGTCAGCTTGGGCAGGACTTCCTGGAGGGCGGCGAGAGAGCTCGGGCTGGCGGGGGCACTGCCCGAAGCGGGTGGGACTGATCCGGACGGTGGTTGCGACACGATCTGCTCCTGGGGTGCGGCGGCGATGGAGCGGAAGTCCGACCGAGAGCCCATTCTCCCGGACGCGTCTCCTCGTCGTGACAGAAGTACCAGCTGAACCTGTGGTCAGGCTGTGCTTCTCCGGGGCGCCGCGACCACAGCCTCGGCACAGCAACGGCATAGGCGGGGCCGAAGAACCTCTGGTGATCTGGACAGCAGAACAACCGGTGATCTCGGTATACGCATCACACTTCGATCGTGATAATTTAGAACATATCAAGGAGCACGCCATGACCGCGACCGAGTCCTTCGACATCGTCGAGTCCCTCACCAGAATCCACCCCGATCGTGCTGACCTCATCGAGGCTGCCGGTCGGACCGGTTCGGCGATCGCAGAATCTCTGGCCGAACACATCGACCTCACGCGCCCGAGGGTCCTGGGACCCGAGTGTCTGGCCCGAATCCCCACTGTCCCCGAACGGGTCAGCGCCTTGATTCCCGCCGGCGACAGTCTGGTCGTCATCGCTCTGGGCCGTCGCAATCGCGAGTGGGTCGCCACGTGGCTGCGGGAAGAGCTGGCTGCGGCCTTCATCCAGGACGCGCCGGGCGCCTCGCTAGTGACGGTCGAGTCGACCAATCGATACCTCACGCACTTCCCTCACGCGGGCAGCGGAACGCGGCAGATCTTTGTCGTCACCGCGCAGGATTGGACCTTCGCCCGCAAGTATCGGCTGGAGGCCGTGACTGCGGTGACGGCCGCCGAGCTGCTGTCCGGCGCGGAGAACGTCCCGAGTTGGGCCCTGGACCAGCTGCTCGGATAAGAGCCGCCGGCCGGGTCGGGACCGGTGGCCGGGTCGGGACCGGTGGAATCGACCGGACGGATGGGAGCGCCTGCGCATGGTGGATCAGCAGCGGAGCCGGATCGCCGTCGTCGGGGGTCGGGGCAAGACGGGCTCGGCAGTCTGCGCCGCACTTCGCGTCCGCGGCGCCGACGCCGTCGCTCTGGGCCGGGCGGAGCTCGACGAACTCTCCGCGGCACTGCGCGGCTGCGATGCCGTCTATCTGATCGCTCCCAATCTGCACCCCGACGAGCCGGCGTTCGTCGCTCGGCTGCTCCGAGCCGCAGCAGCGGCACACGTCCGGCGCGTGGTCTACCACTCGGTGAGCGCGCCGTATGCGCCGGCGATGCCGCACCACCTCGGCAAGGCGATCGCAGAAGACCTGGTCCGCCGCAGCGGTCTCGACTGGTCGATCCTGCAGCCGTGCGCGTATGTCGAGAACCTGCTCCCCGGCCTCCGCGAGAGCTCTCCGCGGATCGCTGTCGCCTACGACCCGGATCGCCTGTTCGGAATGATCGGCCTGGCCGACGTCGGCGCGGTTGCCGCCGAGGTGCTCCTCGACCCCGCCCAGATCGGCGCGACCTGCGAGCTGGGCGGGCCCCGGCTGGTGTCGGTGCGGGACGTCGTCGCCGCTGCCGAGCGGGTCCTGGGCACCTCGGTCGAGCTCGTCGCCTCCTCGCCCGAGGAATGGGCTGCGGGACCGGGCGCCCGGCTGGCGACCCGGGAACGCGAGTGGCTGCAGGCGATGTTCGCGTACTACGACGACTTCGGCCTTCCGACCGGCTCGCTTGCCGCCACGGCGATTCTCGGGCGTCCGCCTCGGGGGCTCGACGAGGTGCTCGCCGCGGCGCTGGGGTGAGAGGCGCCCGCCTTGGCGCTGGGGTGCGAGGTGCTCGCCGAAGCTCTGCGGTGGGATGCGAGTCGCTCGTGACCCCTGTGCGTCGCTCGTGACCCCTGTGGTGTTCAGCAGGTCATCCTGTGATAGTTCTGAGGCATGGACAAGGACGTCGAACACACCGAACTCAGAGTCGAGCACACCGAACTCGGAACCGCCGCTCAGCCGACAGCACACACCAGCGCGCCGGCCGCCGACGGCAGCATTGCGCCGAGCTACGACGAGGTGGTGCTCGGCCGCCGCAGCATCCGCGGCTTCA
Source organism: Brevibacterium daeguense (assembly GCF_021729135.1). Lineage (GTDB taxonomy): Bacteria > Actinomycetota > Actinomycetes > Actinomycetales > Brevibacteriaceae > Brevibacterium > Brevibacterium daeguense. The sequence continues at coordinate 274,454 of NZ_JAJTWW010000004.1, read as the reverse complement.
CCGATGAGCCCGTGTCGCGCCCGGTGCTGGAGGAGATCATCGAGCTGGCGATGCGCTCGCCATCCTCGCTCAACAGCCAGCCCTGGAACTTCTACGTCATCACCGGGGAGCCGCTCGAGCGCATCCGGCAGGGCAATGTCGAGCGCAATCTGGCCGGCGTGCCGGAGTCGCGTGAGTTCCGCGGGGGAGACAAGTACCAGGGGGTGCACCGCGACCGTCAGGTGGGCATCGCCAAGCAGCTGTTCGCCGCCATGGGCATCGCCCGGGAGGACAAGCCGGCTCGGCATGACTGGGTGGTGCGCGGGTTCCGCCAGTTCGACGCCCCGGCCATCATCATCGTCACCTACGACCGGGAGCTCCACGGCGGGGACGTCCCGGTGTTCGACTGCGGAGCGGTTGCCACGGCTCTCGTGAACGCCGCGTGGTCCCGGGGCCTGGGGTGCGTCATCAACTCCCAGGGGATCATGCAGTCGCCCGTCGTCCGCGAGCATGCGGGAGTCGCGGAGGACCAGGTCATCATGATCAGCATCGCGATCGGCCACCCGGACTCCTCCTTCCCGGCGAACTCCGTCGTCTCCCGGCGCAAGCCGGTCTCGGAGGCCACCGTGTTCGTGGGCTTCGAGGACGAGCAGCACCTCGAAGGCGCGACAGCCAGCGCCCTCGGCACCGCTCAGTAGGGACCGGCTGCCGGGGGAGGATCCGCCGCGCTCCGCAGGGGGACGGCGATCCGCCGCGGTCCGGACTGCTCCAGACCGCTCCGGGGCAGGACGGCGATTCGCACGAGGACCGACGCCCGCGTGATGCAGTATTGGTCAGTGAATACTCAGTTCGGGATCGAAGAGGAGTTCCTCCTCGTCGCTCAGCACACGGGATCGCCCGCCACTCCCACTCCGGAGCAATCGGCCGGACTGCTTGCGATCGATGCGGGCGGGTGCACCCTCAGCCGGGAATGGCTGAGCTGTCAGATCGAGCACGGCACCCCGGTGCTCACCGAAGGCGGCACAGCCCTGGAGGCCCTGCAGGCAGTGCGGGGGGCCGTCGCTGAAACGGTCACAGGGTTCGGAATGAGTGCTGTGCCGCTGGGCACCTCGCCCCTGCTGCCCGACGCCGGTTCGGCCATCAGCGCGGATGCGCGCTACCAGCATCTTGCGCAGCTGCTTCCGGCGATCGCGGCTGACCAGTACATCAACGGGATGCATGTGCATGTCGCGATCCCGGACCGCGAAGCCGGCGTGCGGGCACTCAACGGCCTGCGCCCCTGGTACCCCGTGCTGACCGCGCTCGGCGCGAACTCGCCCCTGTGGCGGGGCAGCGACAGCGGCTTCGCCAGCTGGCGGTCGATCCACTATCGCCGTTGGATGATCACCGGCATCCCGCCGCTGTTCGCGGATGCAGCCGACCATGACGCGCGCGTCAGCGCTCTGCTGACCTCGGATGCAGCGGAAGGGCCGGCATTCATCGGCTGGCTGGGCAGACTCTCGCATCGGCACCCGACCATCGAGATCCGCACCTGCGACGTGCAGCTCACAGCGGCGGATGCGGCAGCGATCGCCCTGCTCACCCGGGCACTGGTGACGGCCGGCATGGAGGGAGCGCTGGCCGGCCCGGACAGTGAGGTTCCGGGCGCCGCAGCGGACGTGACCCGGGCAGGCAGCCCGTGGACTCCCGAGCTGCTGGACCTGGCCCATTGGCAGGCGGCCCAGCTGGGTCTGACCGGGCGGCTCCTCGATCCGGTGACTGCCGCCTCGGTCCCGGCCGTGGAGGCGGCAGAGCGAGCGCTCACCGCGGCTCAGCCGTTCTTCGCCGATCGGCAGGAGGAACGGTTCGTGCGCGCCGCGATAGCTCGGCTCTGCTCAACGGGCGGGGGCGCGGGACGGCAGCGGCGCGCCCTGGCCCGCGGCGGGGTTCCGGCCGTGCTGGAGGACGCGGTCCGGCTGCTCACGGAATCCGATCCGGTCACGGAGCTCGGTTCGGCAGGATCTCCAGACCGCGATAGCGATTGAGCGCCGCGTGGATCTCCTGGCGCCGCGGCCGGGCCAGGTGACCCGGGTGCCCGGAGAACGACGACAGCCAGTCGAGACCCTGCTCGTCGAGGTGCCGGCAGAGTTGGCTCACGAGTTCGGCGATGGTGCGCTGCCCGTCAGCTGCCTCGGCCAGCCGGTCGAGTGCGCGGGCGAGCGCCTCGGTCTGGGCGGGATCGACGAGCTGGGCAACCGCTCGCAGATCGATGTCCGCCTCGCCGTACTGGATCCTCGAATCCCCGCGGGCACGGGCCGGCTTGGTCTTCCGCGGCGGGTTGAGCCCGGCGGCAGTGGGCACTCGGCGCGCGCCGAGCAGCGAGTCGACGGCGGTGCCGGTGTCCGGTGGTGATGCGGAAGCGGGGCCGACGTCCCTGGGTGATGCAGCGGCGTGGCCGGCGCTCGGTGGTGATGCGGCGATAGGAACCGTGATGGCGATCTCATGCGCCTGCGCGGTGACGTCGGACGGCCGGTACGCGTCGAGTGCGATCACCTGGTCGGCGACGTCGAAGAAGGCCCCGGATCCGCCCGCGACCAGCACAGTGGACACGCCGAGCTCCTCGTGGAGCGGGCGCACCCGATCGACGAACGGGGTGATCGGCTCACGATCGCCGGGGATGAGAGCGCGCATCCGGTCGTCGCGGATCATGAAGTTCGTCGCCGAGGTGTCCTCGTCGATGAGCAGCGCGCTCGCCCCGGCTTCGATCGCCTCGACGAGGTTCGCCGCCTGCGAGGTCGAGCCGCTGGCATTGGCGGTGGTGAAGCGGCGGGTGTCGGTGCCCGACGGCAGATCGGAGATGAAGGGGGAGATGTCGACGCCGGTGACCGCTCGTCCGTCCTCCGCGCGCACGGTCGTCGCGTCCGCCCGGGTGATCACCCATTCCCGCCCGTCGCCGGCGATGTGCGGGTAGACGCCGCGCTCGATCGCGCGCAGCAGCGTGGACTTGCCGTGGTACCCGCCGCCCACGATGACGGTCACTCCGACCGGCACGCCCATTCCGCTCACCCGGCGTCCGCTGGGCAGCTGGAAGGACGTGCGCAGCGACGGCGGACTGGTGAAGGGCGCCGCGTCCGTGCCCAGCGGCAGGTCGGAATCCCCGGAGCGGCGTGGCAGGATCGCGCCGTCGCCGACGAAGGCGACGAGCCCGGCCCCGGCGAGCTGGGCGCGCAGGTGCTCCTGGTCGCGCAGCAGGACGACGTGTTCGCGCAGCGCCGCCGCGTCGAGGTTCGCGTGGAGCAGGGAGGATCCGACGATCGCGGGCACCGCCTCGGTGAGCAGGCGCGCGGCGACCCGGCCATCGGCCGAACGCCGACCGCCCGCGGGAAGGCCGATCTCGAAGCGCGCCTCGACCCGATCCTCGGCGATGAGGACGCTCGTGCGGTCGAGGACCTGCTGGCCGGGCGTGCCGATGCTCAGCGCCCTGCGCCCGGCGCTTCCGTGCCCGGTGCTCCCGCGACCGGTGCTCCCGCGACCGGTGCTTTCGCGACCGGTGCCGCGCGCACGGCGGTTCTCGCGGGCGTCGGGGGAGGCGCGGGCGTCGGGGGCCTCGGGGCCACCGGGGGCGCCGGGTCCTGGCTCGAACCGGCGGATGGCCTCCGCGAACCGCCGCGTGAGGAAGTCACTCGTCGCCGCTCTGCCGAATGGGTCATCCGTGAGCTCGGGCGGCAGATCCGCAGTGGAGGCGTCGAGGACGACCCGCACCTTGCTGGGCGGTGCGTAGGGGTCGACCTGCACATGGTCGATCGCCAGCCGGAATCGACCGCGATCAGAGCCGCAGTCGCGGCTGCCGAAGCCGCAGCTGCCCAAGTCATAGCTGCCGCGGAGCTGCCGGTAGGCGCCGTACCCCTTGCCGTCGATTCCCCTGAGGATGCGTTCGAGTTCGGCGCTGCTCCGCATCGAGAGTCTCCTGCGGCAGGTGGTCTGGGCTCAGGTGCCCTGTGCACGTTACCAGCAGCGGTGGCTCGGCCGGAGCGCCCGAAATTCACGGTCCGGAGCGCCCGGGATGCAGGGTCCGGAGCGTCCGCTACGCCGACGCAGGGTGGCGTGGGCGTGGACACGCGTGATCTGAGCGCGGAGATGCGTGACTCGCAACCAGCCTGACAAAGAGGGTTGGGCGTGGAGCTGCGGGACACTCGGCCGGCGATGTGCTTGACAGCAGTCAGCTGTGACTGCTTATCTGAGAAAATCCCACCCAACCGGAAGGACCCGCAATGGCGCAGGTAGAAGTGACTCAGCAGTACTCGCAATCCCCGGACTCGATCTGGGCGAAGCTCGGCGATCCCTACGACCTCAAGGAGCTGCTCGGCGTCGAGACCCGCCGCGAAGACGACGTCCGCTGGATCACCTCTGCCGACGGCAGCCAGATGAGCGAGCGCATCACCGCCCACGATGACGCTGCCCGCACCTACAGCTACGAGTACCTCGAAGGGCCGCTGCCGGTCGATCACTACGTGTCGACGATCCGCGTCGACGAGGACGGTGACGGCTCGTCCGTGACATGGAAGGCCGACTTCGCCGCCCGCGGAGGCTCCGCCGAGCTCGAGCAGAAGCTCACGGGCGGCATCGAGAAGATGTACCGCGGGGCGCTCGCCAAGCTGGCACAGTCCGAGGCGCCGGCCGCCGGCTGAGCTTCGTGCTCCCTGGTCTGTGAACCAGCGTGCGGTTACTTCTCGTCGAGATCGCTCGTGATATCGACGAGAAGTAACCGCACGATTGCCCCAGGTGCGCGCTTGCCTCGGGAGCGCGAGCCTGAGTCTCCGCTCAGCTCGAGGCGCTGACCACCTGCAGCTGACCCGTCCGCGGACCCGACTGGTAGTAGCCATCGAGGAAGTCCTCCAGGCGGTCGAGCGCCTCGGAGAGCACCTCGGTGCTGGGCAGCGTGACCAGCCGGAAGTGGTCGGGTTGGTCCCAGTTGAATGCGGACCCATGGCTGATCAGGATCTTCTGCTCTCGCAGCAGGTCGAGCGCGAACTGCTCGTCGTCGACGATGCCGAACCGGTCCACGTCGAGCTTCGCGAACAGGTAGAGCGCACCGCGTGCCGGGTTGCAGCTGATGCCCTCGATCGCGTTGAGGCGTTCGGTGGCGAGCTCCATCTGGGCGCCGAGCCGTCCCGTCGGCAGCACCAGATCCTCGATCGTCTGGTAGCCGCCGAGCGCGGCCTGGATCGCGTGCTGGGCGGGCACATTGGCGCACATCCGCATGTTCGCCAGCAGCTTGATGCCCTCGATGTAGCTGGCGGCCTTCCAGTTGGGGCCGGTGATCGCCAGCCAGCCGGAGCGGTAGCCCGCGATCCGGTACGCCTTGGACAGGCCCGAGAAGGTCATGCACAGCACGTCCTCGCCGGTCAGCGTGGCCATGTTGATCATCTCGGCGTCGCCGTAGGTGATCTTCTCGTAGATTTCGTCGGAGAAGACGATGAGCTCGTGCTCGCGGGCGATGTCGACGATCCCCTGCAGCAGCTCGCGCGAGTACACCGCGCCGGTGGGATTGTTCGGGTTGATGACGACGATGCCGCGGGTCCGCGGCGTGATCTTCGAGCGCAGATCCTCCAGGTCCGGGTTCCAGCCGTCGTGCTCATCGCACTCGTAGTGCACGGGCGTGCCGCCGGACAGCGCCACCGAGGCGGTCCACAGCGGGTAGTCGGGTGCCGGCACCAGGATCTCGTCACCCGGATCGCACAATGCCTGCAGCGACAGCGTGATGAGTTCGCTGACTCCGTTGCCCAGGTAGACGTCGTCTGCGTCGAGGTTGCGGATGCCCTTGGTCTCGTAGTACTGGACGACGGCCCTGCGGGCCGACGGGATTCCGCGGGAGTCGCTGTAGCCCTGCGCCTCGGGCAGGTGCTTGATGATGTCGACGAGGATCGAGTCGGGGGCCTCGAAGCCGAACGGGGCCGGGTTGCCGATGTTGAGCTTAAGGATCCGGTGACCTTCGGACTCCATCCGCTCGGCTTCTTCGAGAACCGGTCCGCGGATGTCGTAGAGGACATTGGACAGTTTCGCCGACTGCGTGAACATGGAGACCCTTCGAGAGTGCCGGAGCTGGTTTTCCTGGTCCACAGTACGCCCGAGACCTTGTGTTTCCTGGGAACGAAAAGGTTCGACCTCTCAGCCTTTGGTCAGTCCCTGGTGCAGCTCGCCGCGCTCGGCGCCTCGGCGCACCGCCGCTGATCCGGCAGGTTCCCTTGACCCCTCGACTGCACTCGCGCGGCCTTGTACCGTTGTGAGTGCTGGTGAGTCACCCACATCCGTCGCTCGACACCGAAGGCTGAGGAGAAGGACATGGCAACCAACGAACTGGTCCAGATCGCCGAGGAGCTGGAGAAGCAGCGTGACCGCGCCCGCCGGAGCCTCCTGGAGGCGTTGCTGGACAAGGTCGAGGACGACCCGTATCCCTCGGTCACGATCCTCGACTTCATCGAGTCGCTGCTCGAACCCCACGAGGTCCCGGACTACCTCGAGCAGCTCCTCGATCGCGTCCGCGCCGACAGGTTCCCCAGCATCGATATGATCCGGCGGATCGAGAAGTACGTATGACATCCGGCTGGGTTCAGGAGCGGGTCTCCTGATCCCAGCCGGACGGTCTCCCGATCCCAGCCGACCGGTCTCAGCTGCCTGCCTCGGCCGTCGCCGGTGGGGCCGAGCTCTGGTCCGGACCTTCCGCGGGCGCCTCGGTCCAGGAGTTCCGCAGCGCCTCGACGATGGCCTGGGTCAGCTGCCGCGTGTCCGCCTGACCGCCCAGGTCGAGCGGCAGGATTCCGGAGGCGGTGGTCGCCTCGATCGCCGCGCGGACGGCGTCGGCCTCCGCCGGCAGCCCGAGATGATCGAGCATCAGAGCCGCCGAGGCGATCGCGCCGATCGGATTCGCGATCCCCCGGCCGGTGATGTCGGGGGCCGAACCGTGGACCGGTTCGAACATCGAGGGGAAGCGCCGCTCCGGGTTGAGGTTCGCGCTGGCGGCGATCCCGAGGCTGCCGGCCAGCGCGGAGCCGAGGTCGGACAGGATGTCGGCGTGCAGGTTCGAGGCCACGACCACCGAGAGCTGCTCGGGGTGCAGGACGAACTTCGCACTCATCGCGTCGACGAGGACGCGCTCGGTCTCGACGTCCGGGTAGTCCTCCTTGACCCGGGCGAAGACCTCGTCCCACAGCACCATCCCGTGCTGCTGCGCGTTGGACTTCGTAACGCTGGATACCTTTGCGACCTGCCGCGTCCGTGCCAGGTCGAAGGCGAAGCGGATGATGCGCTCGCAGCCCTTCTCCGTGTGGAGGCTGGTCTGCACCGCGACCTCCTCGCCGGGCCCGCGCCCGCTGAGGTTGCGACCGCCCAGCCCGGCGTACTCGCCCTCGCTGTTCTCGCGGACCACGATCCAGTCGAGCTCGACGTCGTCGGCCTTGCGCAGCGGCGAGGTGACCCCGGGCAGGAAGGTCACCGGGCGGATGTTCGCCCACTGATCGAAGGGCTGGGTGATCGCCAGCCGCAGCCCCCACAGGCTCACGTGGTCGGGCACCTCGGGGGAGCCCACGGCGCCGAAGTAGATCGCGTCGTGCCTCCTCAGCTCCTCGAGTCCCCCCTCCGGGATGTAGCGACCGTGCTCCCGGTAGTACGCGGAGCTCCAGGGGAACTCGGTGACGCGGAACTCCAGTGCCCCGCCGGACAGTTCCGCGACGGCGTCGAGGACCTGCAGTCCGGCGTCGATGACTTCGCCGCCGATCCCGTCGCCGGGGATCGAGGCGATCGCAAAGCTCTGCTGGGCAGCCATGGGTTTCCTTTCGCAGGCCGGGCCGAGACGCCCGCTGGGGTTCGCGGGCACGCGCCCCTGAGTGGGGGTCTACCCACCATTCAGGCACTGGCGGCTGCAGACGTCAAAGACATGGAAGCGATCGCACCCATAGGGGTCGACTATCAGTGGTGCTCCGCGAGGTGCTCCACCTGCCGGATGAATCGGGCGGCAGCGGGGGTCAGCCCGTCGGCACGGGCGACGACGGAGACGTGCAGGGACGGCGCCTCGGCGATGGTGAGGAAGCGCAGGCCCATGCGATCGACCGGACTCACCCAGGCCGAGGGGAGGATCGCGTGCCCGACCCCTGCCGAGACCAGCGGCAGGATCGAGGTCCGGTGAGTCACCTCGGCGGCGATCTCGAGGGCGACGCCGGAGGCGATGAGCTCGTCGGCGTAGGCGCGCATCGCCGATCCGGTCTGCGACACCACCATCCGTGCTCCGCGGAGCCCCTCGGGGCGAATCTCCGGCTGGTCGGGCCAGCGGTCCTCGTGCGGGTTGACCGCCAGCATCAACGGCTGCTCGCCGAGGTCGATCACCGAATGGCGGGCCACTCGGACGGGGATGTGGCTGCCCAGGAGCCCGATCTCGGCCTGCCCGTGGCGCACCGCCTCGATCGTCTCCTCCACGGTGAACGTGCCCGCGATGTCGAGCACGATCTCCGGATGCTCACGGGTGAAGCCGGCGACGAGCGTGGTCAGCGGCTCGATCCCGGGGGAGGGCATCGAGGCGATCTGCACCCGCCCGGCGCGGAGGCCCTGCAGACTCTGGATGTGCGACTTGGCCGCTTCGAGATCGCGCAGCACCAGGCGGGCGGGCCCCTCCAGCTCCCGGCCCGCCTCGCTGAGCCGAACCGAGCGGCCGAGGCGATGGAACAGGGTGATGCCGAGCTCGCGCTCCAGGCCTTTGATCGTCTGCGACAGTGAGGGCTGGGCGACGAGGAGCGCGGTGGCCGCGCGGGTGAAGCTCCCCTCGTCGACGACGGCGAGGAAGCAGCGGAGCTGCCGAGCATCCATAGGTGAATCCTATGCGACTTCAAGGAAACTTGCCTTGGACGCTCCAGGCGGTTGGGCGGAACATATGAGCAGGTCAGCCGATGCGCGCCGCCCGGCGCACGTCGAGCTGGCAGGTCGACGGGGACTTGCCGACCGAGCCTGCCGGGACATCCGACCGTGACGCACCGATCGGCGGAGCGGGACCCGGCCCGATGGAAAGGACCGATGACGGTGAGCGATCCGGAACCGCGGGCCGGGGGCGGCCTGCAATCGACCATCGACCAGACCAAGACGGATGTGCGGGCCGCGCTGCTGGGCGGCAAGACCTTCCGCAGCCTCAGCGAGCAGAAGCTCTCCCCGCGGGAGGAGAAGTTCGAGCGCGCCCGACAGACCTCGGGCTTCATCCTGGCCCCGCTGGTGGCGATCGTGTTCGCGCTGCTGCCCATGGGCCTGGAGCGCCAGCAGCATCTCCTCGCCGCAATCCTGCTGGGCGTCATCGTCCTGTGGATCACCGAGCCGGTGCCGATCCCGATCGGCGGTCTGATCGGAGTGGGGGCGGTGGTCGTGCTCGGTGTCGTGCCCGCCGCGGACGCCGTCGCGCCCTTCGGCTCATCGACGATCTTCACCTTCATCGGCGCGTTCATCCTGGCGCAGGCGATGCTCCGACACGGCATCGCGCAGCGGGTGGCGCTGGCCGTGCTGTCGATGCCCGGCGTGGGCTCGTCGGTGTACCGGGTGATCATCGCGTTCGGCCTGATCACCTGCGGGCTGTCGGCGTTCGTGTCCAACACCGCCACGGTCGCGATGCTGATGCCGACCGCATTGGGCATCCTCGCCGTGATCGGCGAGCTGATGCAGGAGCGCGGCACCGTCAAGCCGGACTTCGACCCCCTGCGCCTGCGGGTGGGCGCGGCGCTGCTGCTCATGCTCGCCTACGGCGCAAGCGTCGGCGGGCTGCTCACGCCGGTCGGCTCCCCGCCGAACCTCATCGGGCGCGGGCTCATCGAGGAGGCGACCGGAGAGCGGATCTCCTTCGGACAGTGGATGGTCATCGCGCTGCCCGTCTGCGCGGCGATGTTCGTCGTGCTCGCGATCGTGATGTTCCTGCTCAACAAGCCCGAGCTGCGCCACGTGGAGGGTGTCGCCGAGTTCGTGCGCAAGGAGCGCGAGGACCTCGGGCCGATCTCACGGGCGGAGAAGAACACGCTGTTCGCGTTCGGGATCACGGTGCTGCTGTGGCTGCTGCCGGCGTTCGCGGCCCTGTTCACAGGCACCGACTCGGCGCTGTACACATTCCTCGACTCCCGCCTCGACGAGGGCATCGTCGCCGTCCTGGGCGCCTCGCTGCTGTTCATCCTGCCGATAGACTGGAAGGCGCGGAAGCCGACTCTGACCTGGTCGGAGGCGGCGAAGATCGACTGGGGCACCATCGTCCTGTTCGGCTGCGGCATCATCTTCGGATCGCTGCTCGACGACACCGGGCTCGCTGAGACCATCGGCAACGGATTCGCGGACACGCTGGGCTTCACCAGCGTCATCATGATCACGTCGCTGTCGGTGGTGCTGGCCATCATGATCTCGGAGACGACCTCGAACACCGCCTCGGCGGCCGTCGTCGTGCCGATCGTGATCCCGCTGTGCCAGGCGGCCGGCATCGATCCGTTCGTCCCGGCGCTCGCGGCGACCTTCGCGGCGTCCTTCGGGTTCATGCTGCCGGTGTCGACGCCGCAGAACGCGATCGTCTACGGCACGGGCGCCGTCCCGATCACCCGGATGATCCGCACCGGCATCGTGTTCGACATCGCCGGGGCGATCCTCATCGTCGCGCTGGTGCCGGTGATGATCGCCGTCGTCGGAGTGGGACGGTAGCCGACGTCTACGCTGGAGCCGTGATCTCCTCCACGACCGTGCTGCTGGTGTTCGACCTCGTCGGGGTCTTCGCCTTCGCGCTGTCCGGCAATCTGCTGGCGGCCCGGCGGAACTTCGACATCACCGGCGGACTCATCCTCGGATTCCTCGCCGGGCTCGGCGGCGGCGTGATCCGCGACCTGCTGCTCGACACCACCCCGGTGGCCCTGCGCGAGCCGATCTACCTGCTCCCTCCCGTGCTGGCCGCCGTCGTCGTCTACTTCGCCGGTCAGCGCGCGGAGAACGCCCGCGTGCTGATCGTGACCTTCGACGCGATGGGGCTGGCGCTGTTCTGCACCACCGGCACGGTGCTGGCGCTCGAATCGGGGATGAACTTTCCGGGTTCGCTCCTCATGGGGGTGATCACCGCATGCGGCGGCGGACTCCTGCGCGACGTCGTGGCCAATGAGGAGCCGGCGGTGTTCAACGGCTCGGACCTCTACGTCATCCCCGCCTTCTTCGGTGCGCTCCTGAGCGCGATCTGCAAGCAGAACGAGCTGTGGAACGTATGGGTCGGAGTCGGGATCGTCGCCGTCGTCTTCGCCTTCCGGATGGCCGCCTGGCATCTCCAGTGGCACGTGCCCTCGCCGATGCGCGGCTGGTCATTCCGGGAGATCGACGCGCAGCTGCGATCCAAGGTCCCGGTGTTCCGCGGCAGGGGGAGACGCACAGATTCGCAGGACGCCTCGGACGGCGACGAGTAGGCTTGCGGTCATGACTCGTCCGCTGCGTTCGCTCGCCCCCGACGAGATCGTCGAGCTCTGCGCGCGGCACTTCGGTCTCGCCGTCGAGTTCGACTCCTTCCTGCCGGGCGAGGTCGCGATCAACGTGCTGCTCCATCACGATGGTTCGGCGTATGTCCTCAAGGTCGAGTACCCCTCACGGACCACCACCGCGCGGCATTTCGACTGGGTGTGCCGGGTGCAGGCCACGGCGCGGGCCGCCGGGCTGCCCGTCGCGGCCCAGCTGCCGTCGGCCACCCCGTACGCCGACGCCGAATCCGGTGAGTCCTCGGGTGCCCTCGCACTCGCGCCCATCGGCAAGGACTCCGCGATGGTCCGCCTCCACGAGTTCGTGCCCGGCCGCGTCGCCGCCGGGGTGGAACCGCCCGCCGACTACCCCGCACAGGTCGGTCGCCTGGCTGCCGGGCTGGTCTCCGCGCTGGCTCGGGTGCCCGCGGAGCCCGAGCCCATCCTCCACGCGTGGGCATTCGAGACGACCGGGGCCAATGTCATCTTCGCCTGCGACCGGATCGCAGCGCTCGAGTCGGCCGGCCAGGTCCCCGTCGAGTACGGCGCGCGGCTGTCGGGTGATCTGGCCCTCGCGCGCGCCCATGCGCAGACCTTCGAGACCGAGATCCGACCCCAGCTGACCGGACTGCCCCACCAGGTGGTCCACCAGGACCTCAACGACTTCAACATCCTCATCGCGGACGGAGCGATCGCCGGGGTCATCGACTTCAATGACGCGCGCACGGCGCCCCGGGTGGCGGAGCCGGCGGTCGCCGCGGCCTACGCGATGCTCAGTTCGCAGGACCCGCTGGCAGCGATCCGCGAGACGTGCACCGGGTATGCCGAGGCGGCAGACGCCTCGGGTGCGGAAGGTGCCGAACCGGCGGCTGGTGCCGAAGGTGGCGGACCGGCGGCAGGTGCGGAAGGTGGCGGACCGGCGGCAGGCGCCACGGCAGCCTTGAGCGCCGGTGAGCTGGCATTGGTCGAGCAGGCCGCGATCACCCGGCTCTGCCTCGCGGCGTGCACGTGGACCACTCGGGCCCTCACCGCACCGCCCGACAGCTTCGCGGCCGCCTTCGGCCGCAGCCGCATGAAGCGAGCGTGGCCGGTGATCCGAGCCGTGCTCGACGACCCAGCCGGATCCAGGAGGATCTCATGACTGTGCTCCCCGCTCGACGTTCTGCCGACCGGGCGCTGCCCGATCGCCGTCGCGTGCTTCAGGCCGCCGGGATCGCCGGCGGGCTGCTCAGCGCTGGGGCGACCGCTGCGTGCAGCTCGGGGTCCGAGGGCGATGGCGGCTCCGGCGATGAGGGCTCCGGCGACGGCGACTCCGGCGGCGAGGAGCTGCCCACCGTCACGGTGCCCGTCGCCGAGGTGCCCGTGGGTTCCGGCATCGTCGTCGAGAACACCTATGCGGTCGTGCAGCCCGCCGAGGGCGAGTTCCACGCGTTCTCGGCGGTCTGCACCCACGAGGGCTGCCTGGTGCAGAACTTCACCCCGACCGAGATCGTCTGCCCCTGCCACTCCTCGCGCTTCTCCACGACCGACGGCACCGTGATCTCCGGTCCTGCCAGCACCGCGCTGGCGGCGGCCGTCGTCACCGAATCAGACGGCGAGCTGACGATCAGCCCGGCGTAGCGCCACCCGTCGTGCGTGAGCCGCTCGTGCAGCAGCTCCTAGAATCGACTCATGACCTCCACCCCTGAGCCGCATGCTTCCCTGAACGCTTCCCCGAACGCCGTCTCGAACTCCGCGGAGACCGCCGCCGCGCGCCCCGAGCCCGCGTCCGAACCGCGCCCCACCTCACCGGCCACTGCTGCGGCACCCGTGACGGACGCGGAGTCGCTCAACGAGCAGCGGGGCCGGGACCGCTTCGACGAGATGAACTTCCACACCCGCAAGTGGGTGCGGCCGGAGGATCTCAACGCCAACGGCACGCTGTTCGGCGGGAGCCTGCTGCGCTGGATCGATGACGAGGCAGTGGTCTACGCGATGATCCAGCTGGGCAACCAGCGGATCGTGACGAAATACCTCTCGGAGATCAACTTCCGCTCATCTGCCACGCAGGGCGACATCATCGAGATCGGACTGCAGGCCATCAACTTCGGCCGCACTTCGCTGACCATGCGGTGCGAGGTGCGCAACATCATCACGTCCGAGGTGATCCTCTCGATCGACCAGATCGTGTTCGTCGGCCTCGACGAGGATGGCAATCCCCAACCCCACGGCTTCACCGAGATCACCTATGAGCGTGACCGCTTCCCCGAGGAGCTGCGCCACCGCCGCGGCTGAGTCCCGCCTAGCCGATCAGCGCGGTGAGGATCCCGCCGAGCAAGCCGAGGAGCAGCGACCAGCGCGATGGCGTCTTCATCATCCGGATCCGGGTGCGCAGGGTGGCCTTCCGGGAGAACTGCGCGCCGACATCGACGCCGGCGAGCGCGGTCCGCGAGTCCGCGCGGCTGTCGAGCACGATCCGCCGCGGCTGGGCCGGATCCATCCGCACCGGGATCACCGCCCCGAGCCTGAGCATCTCCGCGTCGACCGGATCAACGGTCCACTGCAGCCGGGCGGGCACCGCCCGACCCCCGGGCAGGCGCGCGTCCAGGGCGATCTTCACGCGGCACTGAGCGCCCGTGCGCGTGGCGCGGATGCGGACGACCCGGGCGAGGCCGCGCACCCCGGAGCGCAGGAGGGGCTCCGCTGCCCCGCGCGTGATGTGCACTGCCCGGGGGATGCTGCCCACCGCCAGCAGCACGGCAGCGGCCAGCGCGAGGACGGCCGGCCAGATCAGCGCCAGCAGCTGCAGCGCAGGCGTCTCATCGAGGATGCCGGGCGTGGGGATCGCGCCGGTGATGAGGAAGATGAGGAGTGCGGTGATGCCCAGACCTGCGCCGAGTCCCAGGCACAACCAGAGCGCCGCACGGCCCAGGGGCGCTTCGCGACGTTGGGAAGCTGAGGTTCCCGGCAGGGTGCTGACCATGTCCGGCACGCTCAGCACGCTATCGAGCACGGGGAAACGCCGGAGAACCCGGACATGAATGGGAGGGGACGGTGCGGACAAGGGTGTCCACTACACTGGTGCGGTGATGTCAGGCAGCAGCGACCCCGTCTCCGACAGCGCCCCCGACTCCGAGCAGGATTCCGGTCGCGCGGCCGAGTCGACGGTCTCTCACGCGCGCAGCATGGGCACCTGGATGTTCGTCCGTGGCGTGCTGGGCTTTGCGTTCGGCATGGCCACGATCTTCTGGCCGCGTGAGACGCTGGCCAACGCCACCCAGCTCACCCTGGGCGTGCAGACGGTGGACCTCGTCCTCATCGCCTACCTGGTCCTGAGCGCGGTCCTGCTGATCGGGCAGAGCCGCCGCGCCGATCCGGGGGTCCGCACCGCTCTGCTGGGCCAGGCGGTCGTGGTGATCCCCGCCGTGATCTTCCTGTTCATCTCCGACACCCCGCCGGAGCTGCGCGCGGCAGTGTGCATCTGGGCGCTGCTCCACGGCGGGCTGGAGCTGTGGATCTACTGGATGCAGCGCTCGGCCGCGATGGCCTCGGACCACCTCATCGCCGCCGGCTGCCACCTGCTGCTCGGGGTGATCGTGGCCTTCGGCTCGGACATGGGCGCGCTCACGGTGTTCGGCTTCGCCGGTGCCGCCGTGCTGATCTCCTCGGTACTGTATATGTTGGGCGGGTACTCCCGCCGATCACGCGCTCGGGCTTGAGCGCAAGCGGACGCCAGCACCACACCCCCCCCCAGAAGCTCAGGAATCAATGACTGCCTTCACATCAGGAATCGACAGCTGGGACCCGGCTGCCCCGACCGCCGGCCCGCTCGGTGACCTCGCCGAGGCGATGCGTACCCTCGACGCGGAGCTGTTCGGTGACCTCGTGGCCCTGTCCCGCACTCCCCGGCTTCTCATCGCCACCGACTACGACGGCACGATCGCTCCCATCGTCGATCGTCCCACCCACGCCTTCCCGCTGCCGATCTCGCTGGTGAGCATGCGCGCCCTGGCGGCGCTGCCCGATACCCAGGTGGCCGTCATCTCCGGGCGCTCCCTGCGGGACCTGGCCGCGATGTCGCGGCTGCCGCGCGAGGTCAACCTCGTCGGCTCCCACGGCAGCGAGACCGACATCGACGCCGTCGACGCCCTCACCGACGACCAGCGGCAGGCGCTGTCGCAGCTGCGCGCCGCGGTCGGCGAGCTCGTCGCCGAGCTGCCGGACCTCCACATCGAGCCCAAACCCACCGGTGCCGCGATCCACCTCCGCGGCCTCGACGCGGCCACCCGCGCCGTCGCCGAGGCGGCGATCGGCCGCATCGTGCGCAGCACCCCGGTCGACCTCGTCCGCGGCAAGGAGGTCGCCGACCTCACCGTGGTGACCACGTCCAAGGGCGACGCGCTGATCGAGCTGCGCGAGCGCCTCGGCGCCGGTGCCGTGATCTACATCGGCGACGACACCTCCGATGAGGCGGCGCTGGCCACCCTCGCCCCCAGCGACCTCGGGATCAAGGTCGGGCGCGCGGGGATCGGGACGAACGCCCGCTACACGGTCCCCGACCCGGAGACCGTCGCGCTGCTGCTGACCAGCATCTTCGAGCTGCGCCGGTCCTGGCTGTTCGGCCGCGACGCGGTGCCGATCGAGCGCCACTCGATGCTGGCGAACGGCCAGTCGGCGGCCCTCATCGACCCCATGGGCAGCATCTGCTGGATGCCGCACCCGCTGCCGCACTCGGCGTCGATGTTCTCCGAGATCCTCGGCTCCGACGCTGCCGGCTATTACTCCGTGTCGACGGTGGCCGGCGGCAAGCCGCTGACCCAGCGGTATCAGCCGCGCACCATGATCGTGGAGACCCGCTGGCCCGGGCTGACCGCCCGGGATTACCTCGCGCCGGTGCCCGCCGACAGCCAGGACACCGTCCTGGTCCGGGTGCTCACCGGCGACGCCGAGGCGGAGATCCGGTTCGCGCCGCGTCCGGACTTCGGCGCCTACCCCACCCGGCTGGAGGTCGTCGAGGAGGGCGTCCGAGTGCTCGGCACCGCGGAGCCGATCATGCTCCACGCGCCGGACGTCGAGTTCGAACTCGTCCGCGAGCACGGCTCGGACACCGCCGTCGCCCGCGTGCGCCCGGGCTCCACCCGGGCAGGACGGGTGGTCCTCGTGCTGGTCTGCGGCGGCTACTTCGAGGACACCGGCTACATCCTCGAAGGGGGCGAGGAGCTCGTCCGCCGCCGTGCCGCCGGCTACTGGCGCAACTGGGCCGACAGCCTGACCCTGCCGGAGCTCAAGCGCGAAGAGGTCACCCGCTCGGCGATCACGCTGCGCGCCCTGTGCCACGTGCCGACCGGCGGCATCCTCGCCGCGGCGACGTCATCGCTGCCGGAGGGGATCGGCGGCATTCGCAACTGGGACTACCGCTACACCTGGCTGCGTGACGGTGCGATGACCGCCCGCACCCTCATCGACCTCGGCTCGACCGCGGAGGCGGAGGGCTTCCTGTACTGGCTCAGCAGCATCCTGGCCGACGCCGCCGGCCCCGAGCAGCTCCATCCGCTCTACGCCGTGGACGGCTCCGCGCTGACGACCGAGGCGGTGCTCGAGCATCTGCCCGGCTACGCCGGCTCCCGGCCGGTGCGCGTGGGCAACGCCGCCGAGCACCAGGTGCAGCTCGACGTGTTCGGCCCGGTCACCGAGCTGCTGCGCGACCTGACCTTCGTCCTCGGCCACCTGTCCGAGGAGTACTGGCAGCTCACGTGCGACATGGTCACCGCCGTCGAGCGGCGGTGGGAGGAGCCCGACCACGGCATCTGGGAGGCGCGCCGCCCGCCCAAGCACAACGTCTACACCAAGGTGATGTGCTGGCTGACAGTCGACCGCGCGATCGCGATCGCCGAGCGCTTCGAGCGCACGATGCCTGGCGCATGGCGGCAGCTGCGGGAGACGATCGCCGAGGATGTCATCACGAACGGCTGGAACGAGAAGGTCGGCGCCTACACCGTGGCCTACGGGGAGGACGACCTCGACGCGGCCTGCCTGTTCGTCGGACTCTCCGGCCTGCTGTCGGCCGACGACCCCCGGTTCGCCGCCACCGTCGACGCGATCGAGCGGGACCTGCGGGTCGGCCCCACCGTGTTCCGCTACCACTACGACGATGGACTGCCCGGCCTGGAGGGCGGCTTCCACATCTGCACGACCTGGCTCATCGAGGCCTTCATCATGGTCGGCCGGCTCGACGACGCCCGCGACCTGTTCCGGCGCCTCGACAACCTCATGGGTCCGACGGGGCTGTTCCCCGAGGAGTACGACCCGGCCTCGGAGACGCACCTGGGCAACCACCCGCAGGCCTACTCGCACCTGGGCTACATCCGGGTGGCGCGGATGCTCGACGAGCTGGTCGGCGTGCAGGACACCGCGAGTGTGACGACCGGCAGCCTGGAGATCGTCGAGGAGCGCTGAGCGGGCCGGCCGGATCCCGGGCGGTCCCTCAGCCCGAACGCTGCCGCTGCTCCTGGCGGGGTGCCTGCGGCCGAGGCGACAGCCTGCGCCTGCGCCACCACTCGGCTGCCGCCGCGCCGACCATGCCGGCGGCGATGTCGCCGATGGTGTCGAGGGGAGTCATGTAGACGTCCGGGTCGATGAGGACCATGCCCGCGAACTCGAGGCACTCCCACACCACGCACAGGACGGCAGCGGCGGCGAAGGTGGGCCAAGCCGCGGCCGGGTCGAACGGGGTCCGGGGCCACCACTGCTCCAGCATCTCGCGGGCGAGCAGGGCCAGCACTCCCGTGGCGGCGAAGTGGACGAGCATGTCCCACCCGATCCACGACTCGTACAGGTCCCATTTCCCCGACCATGCCGAGACGAGGAGAGTGACGTTGAGGGCGATCTCGAAGGTCGCCGAGGTGCGCAGCCGCCAGCCGATCGTGGTGCCCAGGCAGACGAGCAGCATGACGAGCGCGGTCTGCACGTCGCCGAGCAGCAGGCAGATGAGCACCGAGGCGACCGCGGCCCAGCGGACCACGAGCACCTGCACGCGCCCGGCGCTCATGCAGTCAGCCGCCGCTCGCCCAGGCGTTCGCTCCACCGCTCCCAGGGGCGCTTCCGGCGCCAGTTCACGCGGATCGTCTCGATGCCGCGCCCCAGGCGCACCAGGCCGTTGCTGTGCAGCGGCCGCGGGGACATGCCGACCCGGATGCTCGGCGCGAACAGGACCCGTTCGTGGGCGCGCACCCGGAAGGCCAGGTCCATGTCGTCGTGGACGCCGGCGTCGAGGTGCACATCGTCCTTGACCTGGTTCCACCAGATTCTTCGGAATGCGAGATTGGTGCCGAACAGCGGCAGATGGCCGAGTGCGAGCCCGGCCGCGCACAGGTAGCTGCCCATGTAGACGGCCGAGGCGACGTCGCCGAACAGTGCGGGAAGCCCGTAGAACCGCCCCGAGCCGGTCACGGCGACTGCTCTGGGGTCCTGGTCCAGGCGTTCGAGGAGCTGGGCGATCCAATCGCGCGGCGGCAGCGTGTCGGCGTCGGCGCGGATGACGATGTCGCCGGTCGCCGCATCGTAGCCGGCAGCCGCCGCGAAGGGGATCCCGACCTGCGTCTCCCTGACGATGCGGGCGCCTCGGCTGCGGGCGATGTCCGCGCTCCGGTCCGAGGAGTCGTTGTCGACGACGACGATCTCGTCCGGCGCTCGCGTCTGCAGCGCGAGGGCGTCGAGGAAGCGGGCCAGGTGGTCGGCATCGTCACGCACCGGCACCACCACCGAGCAGCAGACGTCGGCCTCGCGCAGGCTCGTCTCCGCCTCGTCGAGTGGCCGGTCGGGTCGACCGTCGAACGGACCGCCGTCCTGCGCGCCCCTCATCGGGTGTCCCGAGCGGGCACCGGCCGGTTGCCGCCGTCCATGACGCCGGCGCGGAGCCGGACGATGACCGCGACGGCGATCACCGCCACCGAGGCCAGGGCTGCGCACCACGCGACCAGCGGCGAGATCAGTCCGCCGTCGAGGCGCCCGACGGCCACCCACGCCAGCCCCCACGTCGTGGCGAGGGCGGGAGCGATTCTGCCGCGGGTCCACACCGCGGTCGCGACCGCGATGGCGGCGGCGACGAGGACCACAGCACACCCGAGGACCTGCCAGCCGGCGATCCCGGCCAGCCCCAGCGACGCGAGCCATGCGGCGATGTTGGCCGCGGTCGCGACGCAGACCCAGCCGAGGTAGAGCCCGAAGGTGCCGTCGGTGAGCACCGTCTCGGCCCACCCCGCGGGCCGCTCGGCGGTCATGATGACGAGGATTCGGATCAGCACCGCGAGCAGCGCCAGGATCACCACGACGGTGAGGACGAGCACGCCGAGCTGGACCAGCCAGATCCAGGCGGCGTTGAGGACAGCGGAGAGGATCGCCCACGGCCGCAGCCGCCGCTGGCGTTCGGAGGCGCGCGCGGCGGGGAGCAGCTGCCAGAGGGCGTAGCCGATCAGCCCTGCGTAGATCACGCTCCAGATGCTGAATGCCGGACCGGCGGGGGCCACCGGCGTGGAGTCCGCCGTGAGCCAGCCACCAGCGGCTTCCGTGATCGGGGTGCCGCCGAGGGCGCCGCTGCCGAAGAAGGCGGCGACGATCGACAGAGCAACGGCGACGACGGTCAGGACGGGAATGAACCACGAGGTCTGCTGCTGCTTCACACATCCACACTAGACAAGGAGTCTTGTTTAGCCAACCATGTAATAAGAAATTCGAATGAGCCGCGGCGGAAAGGTGCGAGATGCCGGACGAGACGGAGGGACGCGCTCCCGGCCGAGAGGGCCTTGCCCTGCACCGTGCCTCTGTGCTGCTCAGGCAGGTCCTCGTGCTCAACGAGGAGGTGGAGCACCGGCTGCAGCGGCAGATCGACACGAGCGAGACGGATCTGCGGGCGATGCAGCACCTCATGCGGCAGCGGCAGATGACTCCCACCGAGCTGGCCGAGGCGCTGCGGCTGAGCACGGCCGCCACCACCACCGTGATCGACCGGCTGGTCCGGCGGGGCCATGCGGTGCGCGCGCCGCACCCGGCCGACCGGCGGCGGACCTTGATCCGGCCGGATCGCGCGGCCGCAGACCGCGTGATGTCCGTGGTGCGGCCGCTCATCAGCGAGACCGATTCCGTCGTCCAGGAGATGCCGCCTCCGGCCCAGCAGGCGGTGGTGGACTACCTCGAGGGCGTCATCGCCGCGATGCGCTCGACGATCTCCCGACTGCAGTCGGCGGTCAGCGGGCTGCCACCGGAGGTGCCGGTGGATCTCCTCGGCGGTTCCTCCGCGGATGCGCTCCCCGGCCAGTCCGCGGACGCAGTCACCGTCCTGCCCGCGGGTACCGCGGCCAGCGACACCCCTGCGGAGCAGACATGAGCGGCGCCGCCGGGATCGAGACCAGGATGACCGCCCCGGCGCCGGCAGCTGCCCCGGCGCCGGCCGTTGCCCCGGCGCCGGCCGCGTCAGCGCCGAGGGCCGAGGCCGATGCCGCCGCGAGCTCGTTCCGGGCAGCGCTCGACACCCGGTTGCAGGAGCTGCTCGAGCAGCAGATCCGCGGCGCGGACTCGACGCAGTTCGCGCGCCTGTGGAGCCAGATCGCGGCAGCCGTGCAGGGCGGCAAGCGGACACGGCCCGTGCTCGTCGAGCTGGCGCATCGGGCGTTCGGCGGGGCGGACCTGAAGCGCACCGTGGAGGCCGGCTGCGCCTTCGAGCTCCTCCACACCGGCCTGCTCATCCACGACGACGTCATCGACGACGACTTCGTCCGCCGTGGCGAGCCGACGCTGTCGGCGCGCTTCCGCGACGCGGCCGCTCGCGCCGGGCGCGATGCCGAGGAAGCCTCGCGCGTCGGCGGTGCTGCCGCCATCATCGCCGGGGATGTGCTCATCGCGCAGTCCGTGCGGCTGATCGGCCGGGCGGCCACCGGAGCTCCCGGCCAGGAGAATGTGATCGAGGCGTTCCACGACGTGATCCTGCGCTCGGCGGCCGGGGAGCTGGACGACGTGCTGTACTCGGCCGCGGTCGCCCCCGCCGGGCTCGCCGACGTGCTGCGGATGCACCGGCTCAAGACCGCGGCGTACTCCTTCGAGGGGCCGCTGCGCACCGGTGCCCTGCTCGCCGGAGCACCCGCGGATGCGGCCGATCGGCTCGCGGAGGTCGGCCGCTGGGCGGGGATCAGCTATCAGATCGTCGATGACGTGCTCGGCACCTTCGGCGATCCCGCGGTGACGGGCAAGCCCATCGACTCCGACCTGGACGAGGGCAAGCGGACGGTGCTCATCGCGCTCGCAGAGGCATGTCCCGCAGCGGCCGCGGAATTCCGCGCGTGGCGGGCGGGCCGACTGGGCAGCGCGGCGATGCGCGATGTGCTCGCACGGCTCGGGATCGACGAGCAGGCACGTGAGCTGGCCGAGGACTACGCTGCGGCCGCGCGGAGCCTGCTCGCCGACCTGCCGATCGCAGACTCACCGCGCGGTGAGCTCCTGCGCATCGTCGACATCGTGACCGCTCGCCGGTCCTGACAATCTCTACCAGTCCTACCTGTCCTGACCGGTCCGGGGCCGGCGAGCGTCGCCGGGGATGGCCCGATTCCGAGCCGCCTCACCTGCCGCGGGGAGTCCGCTCACCTGCGGTGGGGACCGCCTCGGGCGCGGCCGCCGATCGCGGATCGACCTCGGGCAGGAACACCTCGGCCCTGGCACCGCCGACTTCCCGGTTGCTGAACACGATGTGCATGTCCAGCAGCTTCGCCTGGCCCTGGGCGATGACCAGGCCCAGTCCCATCCCGCCCCCGCCGGCGGAGACGAAGCGGGTGGGTCCGGCGTCGATGATGTCGGCGGGGTAGCCGGGGCCGGAATCCTCGACGATCACCGAGTGGGGGGTGGTGCAGACCCGGATCGGGTCGGCGCCGTGCTTGGTGGAGTTGACGATCAGGTTGGTCACGATCCGCTCGAACCGGCGCTGGTCGGTGACCACCGTGCGGTCCCCGGCCAGGAGCTGCGGCTCGATCTCGTGTCCGGTGGTCGCGCCCGAGGCGCTGAGCGTGGTCAGCAGGGATCGGATGCTGGCGTCGAGGGCCATGGGAGCGAACTCCGGCTGGGCGCGTCCGGCGTCGAGCCGGGACACCTCCAGCAGGTCCTCGACGAGCACCTGCAGGCGGCGCACGCGGTCCTTGACCAGCTCGGCCGGCCGCGACTCCTCCTCCAGGAGGTTGGCGGCGTTGACGAGCCCGGTGAGCGGCGTGCGCATCTCGTGAGCCAGATCGGAGGTGAAGCGCTGCTCGGAGTCGAGCTTCTCGGACAGTCGCTGCACGGCGGAGTCGGCTGCCTCGGCGAAGGCCGCGACCTCGTCGTCACCGGCCTCGATGACGTCGGAGATCCGCACCGTGGTGTCCCCGGCGGCGATCTTGCGCGCCGCCTGCGCGCCCAGGGTGAGTCGCCGGGAGATCTGCCCGGCGATGAGCGAGCCGATCCCGCCGATCACGATTGCCGAGCCGATCATGCCCATGAGGATCGCCCGGTCGATGCTGTCGAGCAGGGCCTGGGACTCCGCGGTCGAGGCGCGCACCGAGATCACCGCGGAGTGCGAGCCGACCTCGATCGGTGCGGCGGCCCAGATGATGTTCGCCCCGTCGACCGTCGCCCGGATCGTCACGCTCTGCCCGGCCAGCGCGGCCTCGCGGGCCTCATCGGGCAGCTGGGGGTCGTCGACGGTGGTGTTGAGGGTGAGCACGCCGGTGTCGGAGTAGATCGCGATCGCGTCCGACAGCTGCTTGCTGATGTTCTGCCGCATCCGGTCGTCCTCGGCGGCGGCAGCGCTCTGGCGCACGATCACCCCGCAGGACAGCACGGCGATGATCACCGACGCGACGATGAGGAGGACGATCTTCCAGCGAAGGGACACGTACGGCTCCTGTCAGCCGGCGAAGCGGTAGCCGAAGCCGCGCACCGTCTCGATCCTGCGGGCGCCGATCTTCTTGCGCAGCCGCTGGATGTGGACGTCGACGACGCGGGAGTCCCCGGCCCATTCGTAGCCCCAGACGGTGTAGGCGATCTTCTCGCGGGAGTAGACGTGACCGGGCTCCTCGGTGAGCAGCAGGAGCACCCGCAGCTCCGTGGGGGTCAGATGGACCTCCTTGCCCTCGACCTCGACGGTGAGGCGGGCGGTGTCGAGGACCAGCGACCCGAGCTGGGTCCGGTGCGGTCCGACCTCCGTGCGCGCGGGCTGCGCCGGGGCCGCCGTCGGCGGCTGCTGAGGCCGCGCGGGCAATCCGGCGGAGCGCGCTTGGAGGTGGGCCGGATCGTCCATTCCCGGGCTGGGGCCGAGGACCTCCGGGATCCCGTCCGTGTCGATCGCGCCCATCGCGCCCGAGGCGCCCAGCAGCGGCTCCGAGGACCGGCCGGTCGGGTGGGTGGTCGCGGGAGCCGCCTCCACCTCGTCCGGGGAGAAGCCCAGCCGCCCGGTTCCCGCCGTGATGAATCGCCGGACCACGGCACGGATCCGGGCGTTGAGGACCTGCATGTCGAACGGCTTGGTGAGGTAGTCGTCGGCGCCGGCCTCGAGGGCCTGCACGACGTCGATCGGCTCGGAGCGGGCGGAGATGATGATGATCGGGACGGTGGAGCGTTCGCGGATGGCGCGGCAGATCGAGGCGCCATTCATCGTGGGCAGCATGAGGTCGAGGAGCACGACGTCGGCGCCGTTGGCGGTGACGAACTCGTAGCCGTCCCGGCCGTCCTCGAACGAGGTGACGGTGTAGCCGAACCGCTCGAGCGAGATCTGCGTGGTCTCGCGGATGACTTCGTCATCCTCGACGAGCACGATGTGCATGGTTCCCCTCGTTCCTCAGTTCCCGCTGTTCTGGCTGATCCGCTGGCCCGCCTCGAACCGACCGTCATGGTAGCGATAGACGCGGACTGACCAGCCGGACGGGCAGCATTCCGGGTCGCGCTCCCGGTACGTCGACTCCTGAGCGACGAGCGTGCCGCCGCGCCCTGGAGTGAGTGTCAGATCATGGCCTGAAACTATCAGGTTCACCTCCGGCTCGCCGTCCTCTTCCGACACCACTACGCCGGCGAAGAGCTGCTGGTCACTCGGGGTGGAGACCATCGCGATCTGGAACTTCTGGCCGCCGGCGATGAACGGGTCGTGCAGGCGGAGGCAGCCCGAGCACACGAGCAGCACCTCGTGGACCTGGTCCATGCCCTGCTGGCGGGCCGGTCCGTTCGCGCTGATGATGGCCTCCCGGACCTCTCCGGCCGAGAACGGCTCATCGGGTGGTCCCGCGGGTTCGGAGGCGGTGACGGTGGGGGCGGGCACACCCGGGTCCTCGACCCGCAGCCCCGGGTCCGGTGCGCAGCCGGCCAGCAGGAGCACTCCGAGCAGCACGCCGGCGAGGGGCCGGAGAGCCCGACGGGCGTGACGGAATTCGGAATGCGTCGTCACGCTCTCAGTGTGCATGGGATGCCGACGTGCCCTCAAGACGTGCGCCTCCCCGTGTGCCCGCCGCCCACTCCCCGTGTGCCCGCCGCGCGACAGGGCGTAGAATGGTCGGCATTATGAAGGAATCTCTGAACCCCGCTGGCCCGGCCGGTCGTCCCGGCAAGGACGTGACGAACCAGGACGCTCTGGTCTTCGGGTTCATCGCGGCCATGGTCGTGTTCGTCTCCACGCTCGTCTTCACCAAGGCGTGGACCTCGCTGACGGCGCTGGGCCTGGTGGTGCTGTACACCCTGATCACTTTCGCAGTGGTCTCTCTCAGCGCGCTCGGCATGCAGTGGCTGACCCGCAACGACAAGCAGCACGAGAACCGCGACTTCCCGGTCCTCGACTGACAGAGGCCCGTCCCGGCTGACCCGGCAGGCGCTCATCGGAAGCGCAGCAGCCGGAGGCTGTTGAGCACCACGAAGACGGAGCTGAACGCCATCGCCGCGCCCGCGATCATCGGGTTGAGCAGCCCGAGCGCGGCGATCGGGATCGCCGCCGTGTTGTAGGCGAAGGCCCAGAACAGGTTGCCCTTGATGATCGCCAGGGTCCGCCGCGACAGCCGGACGGCCTGCGGGATCTGCTCCGGATCGCTGCGCACCAGCGTGATGTCCGAGGCGGCGATCGCCGCATCCGTGCCGCTGCCCATCGCCAGTCCCAGATCTGCCCTGGCCAGAGCTGCCGCATCGTTGACCCCGTCGCCGACCATCGCAACCGAACGCCCTGCGCTCTGCAGCTCTTCGATCACCGCGACCTTGTCGGCCGGTCGCACATCCGCGTGGACGCGGTCGATCCCGACCGCATCCGCCACAGCCTGCGCCGCCCCGTGATGGTCGCCGGTCAGCAGCACCGGCTCCAGTCCCAGCGCCCGCAGCTGGGCCACGGCTGCGGCGGCAGACTCCTTGATCGTGTCGCCGACCAGGACCCGACCGGCATATCGACCGTCGACGGCGACCGCGACGATCGTCGCCTCGAGGCGGGGACTGTCGGTCGGCACCGCGGGGATTCCGTGCTCGGCGAGCAGGCCGGGGCGCCCGATGAGCAGCTCGTGCCCCGCGACCCGGGCGCGGATTCCGCCGCCGGGAATGTTCTCGAAATCGGTGACTGCGTGGGTCGAGACGCCGCTCGCGCGGGAGCCGGCGGGCGCCTCGGCGGACTTCGCGAACTCCGCGATGGCCCGGGCAATCGGGTGCTCACTGTGGTCCTCGGCCGCCCCGACGAGGGCCAGTTGCTCCGGCGGCAGGTCGGTCCCGAGGACCTGCATCCGGCCCTCGGTCACGGTGCCGGTCTTGTCGAGCACGATGGTGTCGACCTTGCGGGTGCTCTCCATCACCTCGGGGCCGGAGACGAGGATTCCCAGTTGGGAGCCGCGCCCCGACGACACCGCCAGCGCCGTCGGGGTGGCCAGGCCGAGCGCGCAGGGGCAGGCGATGATGAGGACGGTGAGCGCGGCGTGCAGGCCACCGGTCCAGGTGCCGCCGAACAGGCCCCACGCCAGCAGGGTGAGCGCGGCGATGGCGAAGACGGTGGGCACGAAGACTGCGGAGATCCGGTCGGCCAGCCGCTGCACGGGCGGTTTTGCGGTCTGCGCGCGGGAGACCAGCTCGGCCATCGCGGCCAGGGTCGTCTCCGCGCCCACGCGGGTCGCCTCGACGATCACGGAGCCCGAGGTGTTCACCGTCGCACCGGTGACGGCATCCCCCGGCGCGACCTCGACGGGCACGCTCTCACCGGTGAGCATCGACTCGTCGACGGCGGTGTGGCCGTCGACGACGCGTCCGTCCGTGGCGATCTTCTCGCCCGGCCGCACGCGGAACCGATCGCCGGGACGCAGCTGCTCGACGGGCACCTCGGCCTCGACGCGCTCGGCGCCCTCGCCGCGGATGAGCGTGGCGCTGCGGGCGCCCAGGCTGAGGAGTTCGCGCAGCGCCTGGGTGGCGGTGCCCTTGGCGCGCTCCTCGATGAGGCGGCCGAAGAGCAGGAACACGGTGATCGCGACGGCCGCCTCGAACCAGACGTGGTAGTCGTCCGGCAGCTCCAGGACATGGCCGTCGGCCACCGCTCGGCCGAGGGTGAACAGCGAGTACAGCGAGGCGACGGTGATGCCGACGCTGACGAGCGTGTCCATGGTCGTCGATCCGCCGCGGGCGGCCTTGAACGCCGCGAGGTGGAACGGCCACGCGCCCCAGGTGACGACAGGCAGGCTGAGGGCCGCGACCACCCACTGCCAGCCGGGGAAGTGCCAGGCCATCACCATGGAGATCGCGATGACCGGGACTCCCAGGATCACCGAGCCGAGCAGCCGCGGGCGCAGCTGTCGCGGGTCGTAGTCGACGATCTCCGGGCCCGAGGCGCCGGTCAGCGGGGCGCGCACCGTGGCGGAGTAGCCGGCCTTGGAGACCGTCTCCGTGACCTGCTCGTCGCTGACATCCCCGGCAATCACCAGATGGGCGGAGTTGAGCGGCAGGTTGACGGTCGCGGTCACGCCGTCGAGGCGGTTGAGCTTCTTCTCGATCCGGGCGGAGCAGGACGCACACGTCATGCCCGTGATGTCGAGGTCGAGCTCCCGGTCCGTGCGGTCCGCGGTGCCGGTCTTCGCGCCGGTTGTGGTCACCTCACTTCACCTCGTAGCCGGCCTCGTCGACCGCGGCCTCGACGGCGGCGGAGTCGAGCGGCTGGTCGGAGGTGATGGTGACCGGTGAGTCGCCGCCGGCCACGAGCTCGACGTCAACTCCCGTGACCCCGGGCAGCGCGCCGAGCTCCTCCTGCACTGCGGAGACGCAGTGCCCGCAGGTCATGCCGGTGACGGTGATGGTGGTGGTGCTCATGATGCTTCTCCCTTGCGGTGGCTGGTGCCTGTCAGCTCTTGATGAGGCGGGCGATGGCGGCGGATGCCTCGGCGATCTTGGCGTCCGCGGCCTCCGGTGACTCCTGGGCGGCGGTGACGACGCAGTGCCTCATGTGCTCGTCGAGCAGTCCGACGGAGACGGCCCGCAGGGCGGCGGTGACCGCCGAGATCTGCGTGAGGATGTCGATGCAGTACTTGTCCTCGTCGACCATCCGGCCGATGCCGCGCACCTGCCCCTCGATGCGTCTGATGCGCTTGAGGTACGCGTCCTTCTGCTCGGTGTACCCGTGACCGGAGTGACTGTCCATGCGCTCAGCTTATACCCCTGAGGGGTATCCTTCAATGCCTGATCGACCGGACCTGCGGATGGGCCGGCGGGATGTCCTGCACAATGGTGGTCATGGCATCCGGGGATCCGCGTGCGCGCCGCGTCGCGCCGCTGCGCCGGCCGCGCAGAGCGCGCGGCCGGTTTGCACGTCTTCGGGTGGGGGTGGCCGAGCAGATCCTCGTGGCGATCTCGGTGATGTTCCTCGGGATCGTGCTGCTGACCACCTCGGTCCTCTACATCCAGCTCTCCCAGGCCAACAGCGAGCGTGCGCGGGAGCTGCTCACCGCCTCGGCGGAGTCCCTGGCCGAATCGCCGGGAGTGCACGCGGCGCTGTTCTCCGCCGCCGCGTTCCCATCACCGGGCGCTGGTTCGGGACAGATGTCCGGCGACGACAGCGTACTGGCGGCCGCATCCGGCTTCGCGCCGGGACCCGGGGCCGGCTGGATCGAGGGCACCGAGGGACGTGACAGCCTGACGGTCCAGATCACCGAGTTCCAGAACGACTACGGGCTCGACGGGATCGGCGTCTACTCCGCCGCGGTGCTGCGCGGGCCCGAGCTCAGCGGCCGGGCGCCGGCCCCGGGGGAGACGATCCGGTCGACATCCACGCAGCTGGGCGGCGACACCGGATTCCCGGCGGGCATCGACCGGCGGGCGGTGCTGCGCGGCGAGACCGTGGTCCAGTTCGTCGACGACGCCGACGGTGGCGCGCTCTACGCAGTCGCTCCCGTCTACCCCACGGCGCCCGGCGAGGAGCCCAGTGCCGACGACGAGGTCGCGGCCGCTGTGGTCACCGGCCTGCGGGCCGACACGATCCGCGCCGACTTCGCGCCGCAGGGCCGGCTGCTGCTGATCACCGCTGCCATCGACATGCTGCTGGGCACCTCGGCCGTGTGGCTGGCCTCCCGCGGACTCAAGCGGGCGACCGGCGACTACGGGTCCGAGGAGCTGGGCGACATGCTGCGCTTCTACTCCTCCGTGCTGCAGGCGGTCAGCGAGGGGCTGCTGCTCATCGACCGCAAGCACGGGATCGTGCTGCACAATGCGGAGGCGGCCGTGCTGCTCGACCTGCCCGACGACGCCGAGGGCGGACCGGCGCGCACCGCCGGCGAGCCGGTCAGCATAGTGGAGCTCAATCTGCCGAGCTCCCTGCACGAGCTGCTCGTCAGCGGCAGGTGGGCCCAGGACGAGATCCACTACACCGACACCCACGTCCTCGTCGTCAACCAGCAGCCGACCAAGAAGTCGTCCGACACCTGGGTGACCACGATGCGCGACCATACCGAGCTCCAGGAGCTCAGCGGTGAGCTCGTCTCCGTCCGCTCGTTCTCCGAATCGCTGCGTTCGCAGACCCATGAGTACGCCAACCGTCTGCACATGGTGGTCTCGCTCATCGAGACCGGGAACAGCGACCAGGCCCTCGACTTCGCCACCCGGGAGATCAGCCAGCTCGATCGACCTGCCGACAACCTGCTGGGCGGCTTCGACCACCCGATCCTGTCGGCCCTGCTGCTGACCAAGTACTCACAGGCCAAGGAGGCCGGGATCGAGCTGACAGTGGACACCGAGGAGCTGTGCGGGTCGCTGCGCGCCGACGACCGCGACCTGGTGACCATTCTGGGCAATCTGCTCGACAACGCCTTCGACGCGGTCTCCCGGCCGGGGGTGCCTGCGGAGGCCCGGCGCGTCCAGCTGCGGATCGCCGGCTCCGACGCGGGCGGCTACGAGATCGAGGTCGCCGATGACGGGCCGGGGATCGCCGAGGAAGACGTCGAGAGGATCTTCGAGCGCGGCTTCTCCACCAAGCACGACGGAGTCGAGGCGGACTCGGGCAGCGGCAGATCCGAGAGCGGGTCGCGCGGGGTGGGCCTGTCCCTGGTGGTGCAGGCCGTCCGGCGCCTCGGCGGCGCGATCGAGGTGCGCGGCGGACCGGAATGCGAGGGCGACCCGGCGGGCGCCGCGTTCGAGGTGTGGCTGCCGGGCGGGAACGGGCCCGACGGTGCGAGCCGAGCTGCTGCAGCGGACTGAGCAGTTCCGCCGAACCGCACTGACCGGTCGAGCGGTTCTCTGCTGCCGGCCTCGGGGGCTGCCGGCGCTCGTCCGGTGCTGCCGGACGGTTGTCGGACGTTGCGAGATGGCCGTTGGACGTTGCCGGATGGTCGCCGGACGTTGCTGGATGGTCACATCCGCTACCGCTGCCCTGCGTCGGCGGTATTACAGTGGAACGGAAGATGAGACCAATGAAGAGCTCCCCGGATTCGGACAGCGTGGGCGTGCTCGTCGTCGAGGACGAGAGCATCGCGGCCAAGGCGCATGCTCAATACGTGTCGCGTCTGAGCAGGTTCCATGTG
Organism: Brevibacterium daeguense; assembly: GCF_021729135.1. Lineage (GTDB taxonomy): Bacteria > Actinomycetota > Actinomycetes > Actinomycetales > Brevibacteriaceae > Brevibacterium > Brevibacterium daeguense. Next base: position 244,009 of record NZ_JAJTWW010000004.1, on the reverse strand, counting down.
GCGGGCATCGCGAAGAACGCCACTCAGGCACTGGCTGCGCTCACCGGTCGGGTGACCGGCATGGATCCCGGCAGGATCCAGCTGGTGCTCCTCGATATGAACCTGCCGGACGGCCACGGCCTGCAGCTGCTGCGGATGATCCGTGCCAAGCACGTCCCCGTCGATGTCGTGGCCGTGACCGCGGCGAGGGACATGCTGGTGGTGCAGGAGGCGCTGTCGCTGGGCGTCGTGCAGTACCTCATCAAGCCCTTCACGTTCCCGGTCTTCAAGAGCAAGCTGGAGGCGTACCTGAGCTATCGGGCCTCGCTCGACACGACCGAGGAGACGTCCGAGATGACCCAGACCGAGGTGGATGCCGCCCTGGCGGCTCTCGGTGCGACCACTGCCAAGGCCGCTCCCAGAGGCGTGCCGGAGGGAGTGCAGGAGCAGATCCGCTCCACGCTCACCGGCGACGACGCGCTGTCAGCGGCAGAGGTCAGCAAGGCGATCGGCGTCTCCCGAGTCACCGCTCGTCGCTACCTTGAGGCGATGACCGACGCGGGGCTGCTCGATCGGCAGCCCCGCTACGGCTCTGCCGGCCGGCCGGTGCTGGAGTACCGCCTGCTCGACTGAGCCGCCCTGCCCGGCTCGGCGGCCGCGCGGAGAGTGACGCGGGTGCAGCCGCCCCTGGGCCCGGTCTGCACAGGAAAGAGTCTGCGCCGCACTTGACAGGTATCAATCTTTTCGCCTAGCCCAATGTCCAGTATGTGAACGGGGAATTTCTCCAACTGCCGGTCGTGGGCGTAGGTTTCTCGAGCGCCTAAGAACGAACGTTCTTCATGTGCAGTCGATCACACAGTCGAGGTCGGCTACCGGAGCTCAAGGGGGAGGGAACAGCATGGCCGGCGGAGTCCGCACAGCTGCTGAAACCGAAGTGAATCGCAAGGCTCGCAAGGCCGGCATCGCGTCGTTCGTCGGGACCACCGTGGAGTGGTACGACTTCTATATCTACGGAACCGCGTCCGCGCTGGTGTTCGGACAGGTGTTCTTCTCGAGCACCCTCGATCCGGGGGTGGCGACGCTGCTCTCCTTCATCACGCTGTGGGCCGGATTCCTCGCCCGACCGCTGGGCGGGATCATCTTCGGCCATTTCGGGGACAAGCTGGGTCGCAAGACGACTCTCGTCACCACGCTGCTCCTGATGGGCGTCGCCTCGGTGGGCGTGGGTCTGCTGCCCGGCTATGCGCAGATCGGCATCTGGGCGCCCATTCTGCTGACCCTCCTGCGCATCGTGCAGGGCCTGGCCGTCGGCGGCGAATGGGGTGGAGCCGTGCTCGTCGCCTCTGAGAACGCCCCCAAGAACAAGGGCATTCTGTATTCCGCCTTCGCGCAGCAGGGCTCGCCGGCAGGCAACCTGCTGTCGACCTTCGTCTTCTTCCTGCTCGCGCAGATGCCGACCCCGGATTTCATCATGTACGGCTGGCGCATCGCCTTCCTCGCCTCGGCGATCCTCATCGTCATCGGACTGGTCATCCGCCTCACCCTGGAGGAGTCCGATCAGATGAAGGCCGTCAAGGCGGCGAACAAGGAGTCCAAGCTGCCGCTCCGCGAGGTCCTCGTCAAGTACTGGCCGCTGGTGCTGCTGGGCGCCGGAGCGCTGCCGCTGGTCCAGGTCACCTACTTCAAGAACACCTTCGCACTGGCATGGGCGACCGAGGACCTGGGGTTCGAGCGCTCCGCGTTCCTCGGAGTCATCGCGATCGCCCTGGTGGTGCAGTTCATCGTGCAGCCGTTCGGCGCGCTGCTCGTGCAGAACATGGACATGCGCAAGGCGATCACCCTGCTCGTGGTCCCCGAGTTCGTCCTCATGCCGCTCATGTTCTTCGCGATCCAGACCGGCAGCTTCTGGGTGGCCGTCATCGGCATGAGTCTGGCGACGATCCCGCACGCCATGTTCTATGCGGCGATCGGCGGCATCCTGGCTCGGGTGTTCCCGGCGCGCATCCGCTACACCGGGCTCTCGCTGTCCTACCAGCTGTGCTCGATGGTGGTCGCCGGCGGAACCCCGGCCCTGGCCCAGTGGATCGTCAACAGCACCGGCAGCATCGTCGGCGTGGCGATCGCCTCGGCCGCGTACGCCGCGGTGTCCCTGGTCTGCACCCTCATCCTGCTGCAGAAGACCGGCTGGAGAGCCGATCAGCCCTCCGTCGCCGAGCAGGCCGACATCGACGAGCTGGAAGCTCTCCGGGAATCCGAGGCTGTCAAGGACGGCGAGGCGCCTTCTGCTCCTGCCGCCGAGCCATCCGGTCTGTCGGAGAGCGCAGCGGCGAGCATGCGGAACTGAGGCGGGCTCCGGTGCTGAGCTCGGGCTGTGCCCTGAGTCCAGGTGACACCTGAACCATTGCTTGGACCAGAGTCGGACGGCGTCGAGAAACCGGCCCCGTCCGACTCTTCTGCTGTCCCCGCAGCCGACCGGGACGAGCAGGCGCAGGGCGCTCGCCCCAGGCCGCCGCTCAGGCCTCTGGACGGGAGGCTCGCCACGCGGCGACCTCCTCGCGGGCGAGCTCGGACGCGAGCCCGGTGTACGTCGCCGGGCTCAGGTTCGCCAGCCGCTCCGCATCCTCGTCGGGCAGTCCCAGCCCGCGCACGAATTCCTGCAGCTCGGCCTGATCCACCCGGTGTCCGCGGGTGAGGTCCTTGAGCGTCTCGTAGGGATTGTCCATGCCCGGCACCCCCTTGAGGTAGGCGGCGCGCATCACCGACTGGATGGCCTCGGCGAGCACCTCCCAGTTCGCGTCCAGGTCCCGGTCGAGCGCCTCGGTGTTGACTGCGAGCTTCTCGAGTCCCTTGATCAGATTGTTGATCGCCAGCAGGGAGTGGCCCATTGCCACGCCGATATTGCGCTGGGTCGTCGAGTCGGTGAGATCGCGCTGGAGGCGGCTGGTCGTCAAGGTCGCTGCAAGGGTGTCGAGGAGGGAGCAGGAGACCTCCAGATTCGCCTCGGCATTCTCGAAGCGAATCGGGTTGACCTTGTGCGGCATCGTGGAGGAGCCGGTCGCGCCCTCGACCGGGATCTGCTTGAAGTAGCCCATCGAGATGTAGGTCCACATGTCGGTGGCGAGGTTGTGGGCGATCCGGTTGAAGCGCGCGAGGTCGGAGTAGAGCTCAGCCTGCCAGTCGTGCGATTCGATCTGCGTGGTGAGCGGGTTGAAGGTCAGCCCCAGCTTCTCCACGAACTCCCGCGACAGCGCCGGCCAGTCGGCCTCCGGCACGGTGACGGTGTGGGCGGCGTAGGTGCCGGTCGCGCCGTTGATCTTGGCCAGGAACTCGGTCCGGGCGATCCGCTCGTACTGACGGCGCAGGCGGTGCACGGACACCGCCAGCTCCTTGCCTACGGTCGTGGGCGTTGCCGGCTGCCCATGGGTGTGGGAGAGCATCGGCACCTCGGCGAGGTCGGCGGCCATGTCCGCCAGGGCGTCGATGAGCGCGGCCGCGCGCGGCAGCCACACGTCCTCCACAGCGCCCTTGATGTTGAGTGCGTACGACAGATTGTTGATGTCCTCGGAGGTGCAGCAGAAGTGCACGAGCTCGGCGAGGTCATCAGCGCCGATGTGGCTGAGCGCCTCCTTGATCGTGTATTCCACCGCCTTGACGTCGTGGACGGTGACGGCCTCGAACGTGGCGAGCTCGGCGATGGTCTCGTGGTCGAAGCCCTCGACGATCGAGCGCAGCTGCTCCTTCTCGTCGTCGATCAGTCGGCGGGTGCCGGGAACCACGGTGTGCTCGGCGAGGTGGATGAACCACTCGACCTCGACGTGGATCCGCTCTCGGTTGAGCGCGGCCTCGGACAGATAGTCGACGAGCGGAGCGGCGTCCCTGCGGTAGCGACCGTCGAGGGGTCCGAGGGCGATTTCGGGATCGAGCTGGGCTAGTGTCACGCGAGTCATGGACCCATGATCTCACGCGAGGCCGCGGCTGTGACCGTCGAAGGCCGGCCGTCCACTGCGTCCGCAGCGTGTGGACAACGTGGGATCGGGTGCGGTGATCGCGTGTGGATGGAGAGGCGGCGGCGGGGCGGCCCAGCTGTGGACTCGGACGGCAGCGTGCACAGCGGTCCGGCAGGCGCAGCGCAGGCAGCACGGATGCGGTTTGGCTTGCCGCATGATCATCGACGAACTTGAACGCAATCGGCTCGACTGGCAGACCACCGCGGAAGCGCTCATCGAGGTGGAGGCGGTGTGCCTGAGAGCCGCCGCGTCTGATTGGGTGTCCGACTCGGCTGTTCGGTACCGGGAGCAGCTTGCCGAGTCCGCGGCAGAGGTTCTGCGCCTGCGCGATCAGGCCCTGGTGATCGTCGATCGCTATGCCGAGCACATCGAAGCCATTCGCTCCTCGCCCGCCGCCGGGCTTCCGGTGTTCTGAGCATGACGCGGTGGATTCCCTTCGGCGCCGACTCGGTGCTGGATCTGCCGGCCGACCTCTACCGGGCCTGGCCCGCGGACCTTCGCCCGACGACGGTCTCCTGCGCTGTCGACCTCGGAAGGGATGGTGCAGGTGTGCGTGCAAGGGATGGTGCAGGTGCCTCCGGAGAGGATGGTGCAGGTGTGCCCGGGGCGCTCGGGCTGGACGATGGCCAGACGGACCTGTCCCAGGACTGGGTGACCCGCGCAGCGGTGATCCTGGCCGCCGGTCCGGTGCAGGCGGCATTCCACATCGCCACCGATCAGCTCCGGATCGTGATCGGGGCAGCAGTGCTCGGCACCGGCTGCTGTGCGGTGCTGCGCTGGCACCCCTGGGAGGGCGCCTCGGCGGAATCGAGCCCTGTCGACCCGGCGAGCGGCTATCTGCTCGGCCGCATCGATGCCGCGTCGGCCCTGCCGGACCTGATCGCCGGCCTCGTGCCCGCCGGAGCCGTGACAGTGCTGGGCGCCTGCGGGCTCCGCAGTCCCGACGGGCAGGGGTCCGGAGAACCGGTGAGCAGCGTCTCCGGGCACTCCCGCGCCTCCGCGGCCGGGGACGCCGGTGGCCGCTCATGGCTGCTTCACGACTGCCCTGGCTGTCCCCATGGCGGCGACCCCGATGCCGAGGCCCAGTCTGCTGCGCCATCGGGCGGACACGACGCAGCAGGTGGCATGCGCGAACGCGTGCGGCAGCGCGTGCGCGCCGATCTGCTGCGCTCCTGCCTGGTGGCGGCATCTGCGGGAGGAGCGCTGCGACCGCACGTCAGTGCCGGCACGACCCGGGCGGCGGAGGATGGCCATGGCCCATGAGATCACCGTCACCGGAGGCTCCGGAGGCACGCGCGCCGCGATGGAGGACCTTGATGCGCTGGCGGCCGAGCTGCTGCGCATCGCCGACGAGCTCGCCGGGGTGCTCATGGATGCCACTGTCCGCGAGCTCGACCCGGTCCTCGAAGCCTCTGCCCTGGCCTCACCCGCCACCGCGTTCGCGGTGCAACGGGAATCCGCGGCATTCGCGTTCAGTGCGGCCGGAGTGTCGGCCCGGCTCGCCCTGCTGGGCACGGGTCTGGCGCACGCCGTCCTCAGCTATCGGGAGACCGAGGGATTCCTCTCCCGCACCTTCGAAGCGGTCCTCTCGGGCATGGGAAACCTGCTCGGGCACGCCGCGCGCACCGCCCTGATGACGCCGGCTGTCATCGTCGGGGCAGGGTTCGTGGGCGGTGCGATCTATGTCATCGACCGCACCGGCCTCGACGACGCGCTGGAGGAGGCGCTCGGCATCGACCTGTCCGAGGTCACCGACGAGGTGCTGCAGGGAGTCGGCCGGGCGCTGTTCGCCGAGTCCGACTCGGTCGGAGTCGTCATCGAGCACGTCCTGCCGGGCTTCGTCGCCGGATTCGCCGGCGTCCCGCCGGGAATTCACGCAGGTTTCGGCGACGCGGCACCCTGGCCGCACGACTCGCAGTCGCTGACCGAGATGCTGATCGGCGGCGGACGGCTGGCGGGCCAGTTCGGCAGGACCGGAGTCGAGGTGAGCGCTGCCGAGCGGCCGCAGCCACCCGGCGGCACCCGGGCGGCCCCGGCGAACGCCGTGGAGCTCTTCTCCCGCGAACTCGACAGCCATCGCGGACTGGACAACGGGATGGTGCAGATCGAACGGATCGAGAGCGCCGACGGCACCACCCGGTGGATCGTCTACGTGCCTGCGACGACGGACTGGTCGACCGCGCCGGGCGCCAACTCGACCGATCTGACGACCAACGTCGAAGGCGCGGCAGGCCACGATACCGTGATGCGGGAAGTCATCCGACAGGCTGTCGCAGACGCCGGGATCGCCGCCGACGAGGAGGTCATGCTCGTCGGATATTCGCAGGGCGGCCTGACCGCGGCCTCACTGGCGGCCGACCCCGGCTTCCTCGCCGACGTCAACGTCACGGCCCTGTTCACCGTGGCGAGCCCGGTCTCCGACTTCGACATCCCGCCTGAAGTGTCGACCCTGTCCATCGAGCACGAGCAGGACCTGGTGCCCGACCTCGACGGCAATCAGAACCCGGACCATCCGCATTGGAGCACGATCACCGTCGATCTCGACTTCGAGGCGCTCGCCGACGACCCGATGTTCGAGGGCATGACCGATGAGGAGATCGGGCAGCGGCTCGCCTCCCCGGGGTTCCCCCACGGCGGGGCGGTCTACGAAACGACCATCGCGTCGCTGTACGCCGGGGGCAACGCGGCCCTGCTCGCCTGGTCGGCGCGCAGCGCCGGGTTCTTCTCCGGCGAGGTCACCCGCACTCGCGAGTACACGGGCCGACGGCGCTGACATGGGCAGATACTCCGATGTCCGAGCAATTGTGAGGGGAGTGGAAATTCGGCCGCGTCCCTCGGTGCCGGACCACAAGCGCCTGCGTGGGGACATAGCGTGGAAGTCACGACCATTCAGGAGCTCGGCTGCGACAGGTGGTGCGGATGCACAGGTGGTGCGGGATGCAGGAGTGGCACGGTGCCTGACTTTCCGTTAGCGTATATTCACCATGTGAAACGCATCACCATGTCGGGGTCGGGCGCACACCCGCGCACCACCCCGTGAGGTTCTGGTGACCGGACGACAATCTCGTTCCGGCCTGCCACAACGTGAGGAGACTGCTATGACATCGAACATTGCGCAGGCTTCGGACTCGAGGACGAGTTCTGAGCCCCGGATGATTCAGATGCTGACGCCCGATGGCGAACGCATCAGCTCGGGAGAATACGACGCCTTCGCCGCGGAGCTCGACGACGAGGATCTGCGCGGGTTCTACAAGGACATGGTGCTGGTGCGCCGGGTCGACGCGGAGGGCAACGCCCTGCAGCGGCAGGGACAGCTGGGCCTGTGGGCGCCGCTGCTGGGCCAGGAGGCCGCCCAGATCGGAATGGGGCGGGCGCTGCGGCCGCAGGACTTCGTGTTCCCGACCTACCGCGAGCATGGGGTGGCATGGTGCCGCGGTGTCGCCCCCGAAACCCTGCTCGGCCTGTTCCGTGGACAGAACCACGGCGGGTGGGATCCCCAGGAGCACAACTTCCACACCTACACCATCGTCATCGGGTCCCAGACCCTGCACGCCACCGGCTACGCGATGGGCGTCGGTCTTGACGGAGAGGTCGGCACCGGTGATCCGGCCCGCGACACCGCCACAGTCGCCTGTTTCGGGGATGGGGCGACCTCTCAGGGCGACGTGTCCGAGGCGCTGACCTTCGCCGGGGCCTTCAATGCGCCGGTGCTGTTCTTCTGCCAGAACAACCAGTGGGCGATCTCCGAGCCGACCTCCGTGCAGACGAGGGTGCCGCTGTTCATGCGCGGGCAGGGGTTCGGTGTCCCCGGGGTGCGGGTCGACGGCAATGACATCATCGCGATGTACGCCGTCGCCCGTGCCTCGCTGGACAGCGTGCGCGCCGGCCACGGGCCGATGCTCATCGAGGCGTTCACCTACCGGATGGGTGCTCATACGACCGCGGACGATCCGACGAAGTATCGGGACGCGGCCACCACGGAGGCGTGGGCTGCGAAGGATCCGATCACGCGGCTGCGGGCCCACTTGGAGTCGCTCGGCACTCCCGAGGAGTTCTTCGTCGAGGTCGACGCGGAGGCCGACGCCCTGGCTGCGCGGATCCGCGAGAACTGCATCAGCATGGCGGAGCCGGACCCGGCCGAGATCTTCGCCTACGCCTACCGGGAACCGCACTCCCTCGTGGAGGAGGAGAGGGCCGAGTATCTCGACTACCTGGCCTCCTTCGAGGACTCGACCGAAGGAGCCCGCTGAGATGCCGACCCTGGCTCTGTCCAAGGCGATCACCGCCGGTCTGCGCAAGGCGATGGAGGATGACGACAAGGTCGTGCTCATCGGCGAGGACATCGGCAAGCTCGGCGGCGTCTTCCGCGTCACCGAGGGCCTGCAGAAGGATTTCGGGCAGCGGCGGGTGATCGATGCGCCGCTGGCCGAGTCCGGGATCGTCGGCACGTCGATCGGGATGGCGATCCGCGGCTATCGGCCGGTCATCGAGATCCAGTTCGATGCGTTCATCTACCCCGCCTACGACCAGATCGTCACGCAGCTGGCCAAGCTCCACAACCGCACGCGCGGGCATGAGAGCCTGCCGGTCGTCATCCGGGTCCCGTACGGGGGAGGGATCGGCTCGCCCGAGCATCACTCGGAGAGCCCCGAGGCGGTGTTCGCCCACCACGCGGGCCTGCGCATCATCTCCCCGTCGACCCCGCACGACGCCTACTGGATGATCCAGGAGGCCATCGACAGCCCCGACCCGGTGATGTTCTTCGAGCCCAAGCGCCGGTACTGGCTGCGCGGCGAGGTCGACACCGACAATCGCGGGCCGGGCCCGCACACCGCCCAGGTGGTGACCGAGGGCACCGACGTCACGCTGGTGGCCTACGGACCGCTGATGCCGACCGCAGCCGATGTGGTGGCCGCGGCCGCCGACGAGGGCACCAGCGTCGAGCTCATCGACCTGCGCAGCCTCAATCCCATCGACTTCGACACGATCGAGGCATCGGTGAAGAAGACCGGCCGGCTGGTCGTCACGCACGAGGCCCCGGTGTTCCTCGGGCTCGGCGCGGAGATCGCCGCCCGCATCACCGAACGCAGCTTCTATCACCTCGAGGCACCGGTGCTCAGAGTCGGCGGCTTCCACACGCCCTACCCCGGCTCGAAGCTCGAACACCACTACCTGCCGGATCTGGACCGCATCCTCGACGGTGTGGACCGCGTCCTGGCCTATTGATCATCGTCGGCCCGAACCTCTGCTGAAGGGTACCCATGTCAGAACTTTTCATCCTCCCCGACGTCGGCGAGGGACTGACCGAAGCCGAGATCGTGACCTGGAAGGTCACCGCCGGCGACACTGTCACCGTCAACCAGGTCCTGGTGGAGATCGAGACCGCCAAATCCCTCGTCGAGCTGCCCAGCCCGCAGGCGGGCACGATCGGCGCGCTGCTGGTCGAGGAAGGCCAGACCGTCGAGGTCGGCACCCCGATCGTCCGCTTCGGCGAGCCCGGCGGCACCGCCGAACAGCCGCAGGCACCGGAGCAGACCGCGCAGCCGGAGCCGGCAGGCCGGCCCGAGGCGCCCGCCGCCCCTGCCGATCAGGGCGGCCAGCCGGCTGATTCCGGCACGGCCGGACCCAACCTCGTCGGGTACGGCGTCAAGGCCGCCTCCTCGAAGCGCCGTCCCCGCAGGGGTGCTGGAGCAGCTGCTGCGCCGGCACCAGCGGGCCGAGACACCTCCGCACCCGCCGCCGGAGCCGCGCTGCCGGGTACTGCACCGGAGTCGACCGGCGCTGACCCGGCGGCGTTCGCCCAGCAGGTCGAATCAGCCGGTTCCGGAACCGGCGGTCCGCGCCCGCTGGCCAAGCCTCCGGTGCGCAAGCTCGCCAAGGACAGGGGCATCGACCTGTCCGAGGTGACGCCGACGGGTCCTCGGGGAGAGGTGACCCGTGAGGACCTGCTGGCCCACCTCGAGGCGGGCACCGACACGACCGCTGCTGCAACCGATGCTGCTGCGGTCGACACCGCGGCTGCCGGCGCCTCGGCGATCGGGACCGGGACCGGGACCGGGGCAGAGGAGCGGATCCCGCTCAAGGGCGTCGGCAGGATGATGGCCAAGGCGATGGTCGACTCCGCCTTCACCGCCCCCCACGTCACCGAGTTCCTCGACGTCGACGTCACGCGCACCATGGAATTCGTCCGCCACCTCAAGACGACGAAGCTGCTGGGCGAGGACGTCCGGGTCTCGCCGCTGCTCGTCGTCGCCCGAGCCGTGATCTGGGCCGCACAGCGCACTCCGCGGATCAACGCGGTGCTCGACGGCGAGGAGATCGTGGTCAAGCACTACGTCAACCTCGGAATCGCGGCGGCGACCCCGCGCGGCCTGATCGTGCCCAACATCAAGGACGCCCACCGGATGGGCCTGGCCGAGCTGGCAGCCGCGCTCACCGACCTCACCGAGACCGCCCGTGCCGGCCGCACCGGACCCGCCGAGCAGGCCGGGGGCACCATCACGATCACGAATGTGGGCGTCTTCGGCGTCGACAGCGGCACCCCGATCATCAACCCGGGGGAATCGGCGATCCTCGCGTTCGGCAGCGTGCGGAAGCGGCCGTGGGTGATCGACGACGAGCTCGTCGTCCGCGAGGTCACGACCCTGTCGGTGTCGGCCGACCACCGCGTGGTCGACGGCGAGGCGATCTCCCGCTTCCTCGCCGATGTCGGCCGGGCGCTCGAAGAGCCGCTCGTCATGCTCGCCTGAGCGGGTCGCGGCTCAGGGGTTGAGCTTCGTCGACTCCTCGGGCCCGTCGGTCGTCGACAGCTTCTTCGCGAAGCAGTGATCCCGGTCGATGCCCATCTCCCGGCACTGGGCGAGGGCATCGTCCGGGGTGTCGTATGCCTGGTCGAGGACCGTCACCCAGTAGTCGTCGAACTGGAACGTCGACCAGTCGCCGCTCCACAGCAGCAGGGCGTCGGGATGCTCCGAGCTGTTCTGCTCGAACTCGGCGAGGATGTCCGCCTCGGTCCAGGTCCTGCCCTCCGTCTTGAGGCCCTCCTGCTTGGCGCTGAGCTGGACGACCCATGCTCCCTCGAGGTCTTCCATCGCCTTCGCCGTGTCCTGTTCCGCGCGTGCCTGCAGCACCGCGCCGGGGTCCACGGTGCCTGCGGCGGTCGACGAATCCTGAGCCGGCTCCGACTCAACCGGCGCCTCGGCGGTCTTCGAGGCGGGCAGCTCGGTGGCGCGAATGCCCTGATCGGGCCCGAACGCCTGACCGCCCAGCACCACTGCTCCGGCGACGACCGCAACTGCTGCCAGGCTGCCGAGGACGACGCCGACGGTTCGACGGCCTCTGCGGCGCCCCACATCGGCGCGTGACTCCTCGCCGACCGGGGTCGCAGCACCCGTGCGCTGGAACTCGCCCGTGTGCGCGGCGATGTAGTCGTAGTAGGTCGACTGCTCGACCGGGGCGGGTTCCGGCTGGGCCGACGAGAGCGGATAGAAGCGGCCATCGCCTGCGCGCCAGTACTCGGCGCCGTCGGCGGTCCGGCAGTATTCGACGCCGTCTGGCCCGGTCCAGTGCTGCGTCCCGGCCTGATGCTGCGTCCCGGTCCAGTGCTGCGCCTCGGTCCGCTGCTGTTGTGCGGCGTCGGCACGGTCGGCCGCGACGGATCCCCAGCTGTCACTCTGCGCGGGTTTGATCCGAGGCCGATTCCGCTCCTGACCAGGCACATCGCCGTGGGGAGAGGATGGATTCATATGATGATGTTCCTAGCCTCGTGGGCGGCCTGTGGGCAGTCCATGGCGAACACTCTTGCACGATGCGCGACGTCCGGCAACTGAATTTGCCTGCCTCCCTCGCCTTCCAATATCATTGTCATCTGTTGTGTCGTCGATTGATCGGGTTCTCCCGAACGCAGTCGTTCGTCGGCACAGTGCTCATTGAGCGCTGCATCATAGCTTCGGCCCTCTCTCACAGGCTTCAGCTCAGCGCTGATGAGACATCTCGTCACGGATTCGTGTGCCTTTCGAGGCGTGCGCGGAAGTGGCCGACACAATCCCTTCACCGGGGATCGAATCGCCGGTGACGCAACTGTGTGATGTCTGCGGCGCGTCCAACGCGGGTCCTGGACGACCACGCGGCCCCCTGCGGGGAGGACCGCCACCATTAGTGAAACTGGAGGAGAGAAATGGCAGCAACCTGCCAGGTGACCGGAGCCGTACCCGGTTTCGGACACAATGTGTCCCACTCGAACCGGAAGACCAAGCGCCGGTTCGACCCCAATATTCAGAAGAAGCGCTACTTCGTGCCCTCGCTGCGCCGGAGCGTGACCCTGACCGTCTCCACCAAGGGGATGAAGGTCATCGACGCCCGCGGAATCGACTCCGTGGTCAGCGAACTCATTGCCAAGGGAGTGAAGCTCTGATGGCCAAAGCACAGGACATCCGCCCCATCATCAAGCTGAAGTCGACGGCCGGCACCGGATACACCTATGTGACCCGGAAGAATCGCCGCAACAGCCCCGACCGGATCGTGCTCAAGAAGTACGACCCGAAGATCCGCAAGCACGTCGACTTCCGAGAGGAGCGCTGAGCGCTGATGGCCAAGAAATCGAAGATCGCCCGCGACGAGCAGCGCCGCGAGATCGTGGATCGCTACGCAGAGCGCCGCGCCACCCTCAAGCGCCAGCTCGTCCACCCCGACAGCACCGATGAGCAGCGCGAGGAGGCTCGCCTGGGTCTGCAGAAGCTGCCCCGTGACGCCTCTCCGGTCCGCCTCCGCAACCGGGACCAGGTCGACGGCCGCCCCCGCGGATACCTCCGCAAATTCGGCCTGTCGCGCGTCCGTTTCCGTGAAATGGCGCACAAGGGCGAACTGCCCGGAATTACCAAGTCCAGCTGGTAATCTCTGGTAGGTTCGTTACCGGTTAGCAAAGGACCCTATGTCCCGAGGAGGACACACCATGGCTAAGAACCGCAGTGAGCTCGTCTCCGAGGTTGCAGAAAGCACCGGACTGACGCAGAAGCAGGTCTCCGACGTGCTCGACGGAATCTTCGAGTCGTTCTCGAATGTCGTCGCCGAGGGTGAGAAGCTCACCATCCCGGGCTGGCTGTCCATCGAGCGCACCGAGCGTGCCGCTCGCAAGGGTCGCAACCCGCAGACCGGCGAGGAGATCCAGATCGCCGCCGGCTACTCGGTCAAGCTCTCTGCCGGTTCCAAGCTCAAGGCCGCTGCAGGTTCTCCGGACAAGTAAGTCCTCGCACCAGGCTCGAAGGCCCGGATCCATTGCGGATCCGGGCCTTTCTGCTGTTCTCGGGCAGTGAGCGGCAGGGCCGCCGTTGGTCCCTCAACCGCCGCGCGACTACCCTTGATGCATGCGAGTTTCAGCGATTCAGTTGTCCTACACCGACGAGGATTCCCAGCCGGCCCGAATCGAACGGGCCGTCCAGCTCGTCCGCGCCCAGCGGGGATCTGACCTCGTCGTGCTGCCGGAGCTGTGGTCGCCCGGCGGGTTCTCCTACCGGGACTGGGGCCGGCGCGCGGAGACCGTCGAGAGCGGCCCGACGGTCCAGGCGCTGTCCGCCGTCGCGCGGGAGATCGGCGCCTACGTCCACCTGGGCTCGATCCTCGAGGCGGATGCGGAGGCCCTGGAGCGGATCGCCGCCCATGACTACGATGTCACCGCGATGCCCGAGCTGCCCGACGGCTCGCGAGGACTGTGGAACACGTCCGTCGTGGTGTCGCCGGCCGGTGAGGTCGTCGCCCGATACCGCAAGATCCACCGCTTCGGCTTCGGCTCCGGCGAGCCCAAGCTCATCGAGGCGGGCCAGGACATCGTCACTGTGCCGCTCGACGTCGACGGCCGGACTGTCACGCTGGGCCTGGCCACCTGCTACGACCTCCGGTTCCCGGAGCTGTTCCGCGCTCTGCTCGACGCCGGCGCCGAGGTGGTGGCGGTTCCGGCGGCCTGGCCGGCGCCTCGGGTGGACCACTGGAGCCTGTTCTCCCGCGCCCGCGCGGCCGAGGACTTCTTCGCCCTCGTGGCCTGCAACACCGCGGGCTACCATGCCGGCACCGAGATGGGCGGGCAGTCGGTGATCGTGGACGCCTCGGGCTCAGTGCTCGCCGAGGCGGCCAGTGATGAGACCGTCATCGTCGCAGACATCGACATCGACGCGATCCACGAGCGCAGGCGCAGCTTCCCCGCTCTCCACGACCGACGGCTGAACCTGTCCGAGTCCCGGTGAGCACCACAGCAGCCCGCACCTCCACGACCGGCCGTTCGGAATCCTCCCGCTCAGCCGCGCGGCTGCGCCTGGCGACCATTCCGGGATTCCTGCTCGCAGGGTTCGTCGTCGGCGCCATTGCGCTGGACTTCACCGGCGCGGCCGCTCCCACCCTCCTCAATGATGCCGGTCCGCTCGGTCGGTTCGGGCTGCCGATCGCGGAGTTCCTGTTCGACGCCGCGATGGCGGTGACGATCGGCGCGCTGGTGCTGGCCACCCTGGTGTTCCCGCGCAGCCCTGCCAGGCGGATCCGGAACCGGGACCGCAAGAAGGCGGCCGAGGTGCCCGTCGAACTCGACCCGGCGTGGACCGGCAGCCTGCTCGTCGCCGAGGTCGCCTCGGTCGTGTGGACGATCAGCGCCGTGGCGGTGCTCGTCCTGACATTCGTCGACACCGCCGGCGCGCAGGCCTTCCAGGGAGACTTCACCGCGCAGCTGGGCGTCTACGTCACCCAGGTGCCGTACGGCCAGATGTGGACCCTCATCGTGCTGCTGGCAGCCGCCGTGTCGACTCTCGTCTTCGCCCTGCGCAGCCACACCGGCATCGCGCTGACCACCGTGCTCAGCGCGCTGCCGCTGATCCCGCAGGCACTCATGGGCCATGCCGCTGAGGCGAGCGGGCACCTGCAGGCGGTCAACAGCATCGGCCTTCACCTCGTGGCCGTCGTCCTGTGGCTCGGCGGTCTGGTGGCGATGGCGCTGCTGGCGCCCGTGCTCACCCCGCGCGACGACCTGCCGGTGCTCGTCTCCCGCTTCTCAGCGCTGGCGCTGTTCTCCTGGGTGCTCATGGTCTATTCGGGCCTGGTCAACGCAAGCCTGCGAGTCGGCTCGCTCGACGACTGGATGAGCCCGTACGGCCTGGTCATCGTCGGCAAGATCCTCATCACCGTGGTGCTCGGAGTCATCGGGTACTGGCACCGCTCCTTCGTCATCGGCCGTCTGCAGAGCGGCGCCCCGAGCTCGCGCACCGAGCTCTGGCGTCTGCTCGGCGTCGAGACACTGCTGTTCGGTGCAGTGATGTCGCTGGGCGTGGTGCTCTCGCGCTCGCAGCCCCCCGTTCCCGATGAGCCGTCGGCGAGCCCCACCCCGGCCGAGATCCTCACGCGTGAGCCGCTGCCTCCGCCCCCGAGCTGGGCGAACTTCTTCCTCGAGTGGCAGATCGACCCGCTGTGGGTGGTCGTCACCGTGGGCCTGTCGGTCGCGTACATCGCCGGATTCGTCCGCGTGCGGCGGCGCGGTGACTCCTGGCCTGTGCACCGGCTGATCCTGTGGCTGGTGGGCATGGCCGGGCTGTTCTACGTCACCTCGGGCGGCGCCGCCGTGTATGGCCGGGTGCTGTTCTCGGCCCACATGATCCAGCACATGCTGCTGGTGATGGCAGTTCCGCTGCCGATGGTGCTCGGCGCTCCCATCACCCTGCTCATGCGCGCGGTCAGACCGCGGACCGACGGGTCCCGCGGCTTCCGGGAGTGGATACTCGGCGCAGTGCATTCCCCGTACCTGAGGTTCTGGGCGCACCCCGTGGTGGCGGCGATCAACTTCGCCGGCTCGCTCGTGGTCTTCTACTACACGGGGGTCATGTGGTACGCGCTCGAGACCCATCTGGGTCATGAGCTCATGATCGCCCACTTCCTGGCAGCCGGATACCTGTTCGCGCAGTCCATGATCGGCATCGACCCGGGCGTCAACCGGTTCAACTACCCGGTCCGTCTCCTCGTGCTGCTCGTGACCATGGCATTCCACGCCTTCTTCGGGGTGTCGGTCATGTCCTCGACCTCCCTGATCGAAGGCGATTGGTACGGCAACATCGGGCACGGCTGGATCCCCGCGATCGACGATCAGGTCCGCGGCGGTGAGATCGCCTGGGGCATCGGCGAGTTCCCCACGCTCATCCTCGCGATCATCGTCGCGACCCAGTGGGCCCGCTCCTCCGACCGGGAGGCCAAGCGCCGCGACCGGGCCGAGGACCGCTCCGGCGACGCGGAGCTCAGCGCCTACAACGAGATGCTCTCCAAGCTCAATGAACGTTGAGTCCCGCGGCATCGACCCTGCTCACAGGGTCGAATCTGCGCATGAGTGCACACGCGAGCACATGTCATCTGCGAATTCGCTCAGGTCACAAAGCGGTTGCGGTGCTTGATCGCCGCGGCGGGAGTGGCCAGGATGGGGGATCGTATCCGGTCATGAAGATGTGACCGGACCTCCTGCCACACCGCTGTGCGCAGGGGACGAGCCAGAAGGAGCATCATGAGCACGTCAGATACGCTGCGGCCGGAGGAGAGGACCAAGCTCCAGCGCGTGGTCGCCGCCTCCATGGCAGGCACCATCGTCGAATGGTACGAGTTCTTCCTCTACGCGGCAGCCGCCACGCTGGTCTTCAACCTCATCCTGTTCCCGCCGTCGGACAACCCGTTCAACGCCATCATCGCCGCCTTCGTGACCTACGCGGTCGGCTTCATCGCCCGCCCCCTCGGCGGGATCGTCTTCGGCCACTTCGGTGACAAGTACGGCCGCAAGAAGCTCCTGCAGCTGTCGATCATCCTCGTCGGCGTGTCGACCTTCCTGATGGGATGTCTGCCGACCTTCGGCCAGATCGGCTACCTCGCCCCGACGCTGCTGGTCATCCTGCGCTTCGTCCAGGGCTTCGCCGTCGGCGGCGAATGGGGCGGCGCAGTGCTGCTCGTCGCCGAGCACTCCCCGCGCAATGCGCGCGGCTTCTGGGCGTCCTGGCCGCAGGCGGCGGTCCCGCTGGGCAACCTGCTGGCCACCGGCGTGCTGTTCGGCCTGGTGGCTGTGCTGTCCGATGACGCCTTCCTGGCCTGGGGCTGGCGCGTGGCGTTCTGGCTGTCGGCAGTCATCGTGTTCATCGGCTGGTACATCCGCACCAAGGTCACCGACGCGCCGATCTTCCAGGAGGCGCAGGAGCAGGTCGTGGAGGGCGAAGCCGGGTACGGCGTCGCCGAGGTATTCAAGCGCTACCCGCGCGGAGTCTTCACCGCCATGGGGCTGCGGTTCGTGGAGAACATCCACTACTACCTCGTCGTCACGTTCTCCATCACGTACCTGTCGGTGCAGGTGGGCATCGACAGCCTGGAGATCCTCGGTCTGCTGCTCGGCGCGCACGCCATCCATGCAGTCGTCGTGCCGCTGGTCGGCAAGATGACCGACATCGTGGGCCGGAAGCTTCCCTACGGCATCGGCATCGTGCTGACCGCCTCGTGGGGCTTCTTCGCCTTCCCGATGTTCAACACCGGCGACGATCTGGTGATCTTCATCGCGATCGCGATCGGACTGATCTTCCACGCTCTGATGTACGCGGGCCAGCCGGCGATCATGGCCGAGATGTTCCCGACCCGGATGCGGTACTCGGGCGTCTCGCTCGGCTATCAGGTGACGTCGATCGTGGCCGGTTCGATGGCGCCGATCATCGCGACCTCGCTGCTGAGCAACTACGGCACCTGGGTCCCGATCGCGATCTACCTGCTCATCGCCGCCGCGATCTCATTCGTCGCCCTGATGTTCACCCGGGAGACGAGCGGCATCGACCTCGCGGAGATCGACCGGGTCGACCGGGAGCGCCGGGCAGGGGAGAGGAGCGCCGATGTCTGAGTCAGCGGACCGGACCGCCGCCGGCGCCGCGCACAGCGGCATCGCCGGCCGGAAGGCGCTGGTCACCGGGGCCGCGTCGGGGCTGGGGCGAGCGATCGCCTCGGCTCTGGCGGGAGCCGGCGCCCGCGTCACCGTCGCCGATATCGACGAGCAGGCGGCCCGGGAGGCAGCCGAGGCGGTCGGCGGCGAGGCCTGGGTGGTGGACTTCTCGCAGACGGAGGAGCTCGACGGGATCGAGCTCGACGTCGACATCCTCGTCAACAACGCCGGCATCCAGCGGATCCACGCGATCGAGGAGTTCCCGCTGGCGGAGTGGCAGCTCATCCAGCGGCTGATGCTCGAGGCGCCGTTCCTGCTGACCAAGGCCGCGCTGCCGACGATGTACGAGCGCGGCTGGGGACGGATCATCAACATGAGCTCGGTCCACGGGGTGCGGGCCTCGCCGTACAAGAGCGCCTATGTCGCCGCCAAGCACGGGCTCATGGGACTGACGAAGACGACGGCGCTCGAGGGCGGTCGGCACGGCGTCACCTGCAACGCGATCAACCCCGGCTACGTGATGACGCCGCTGATCGAGAAGCAGATCGCCGACCAGGCGAGCACGCGCGGCATCAGCGAGGACGAGGTGATGGACGAGGTGTTCCTCGCCCACTCGGCGGTGCCCAGGCTGGCCACGCCCGAGGAGGTGGCCGAGCTGGCACTGTTCCTCGCCTCGGACGCGGCGAGCGTGATCACCGGTGCCGACCACCTCGTCGACGGCGGCTGGTCGGCGGGATAGCGGGGCAGCCGGGCTGCTGGTTCGCCCCGGGCCGGCTGGTCGGCATGTAGCGGGACACCTGCCGGTCACCGCCCCGGGGCGACCGGCGTCTCCGGAGGCAGCGAGCAGAACTCGCGGAGCACCTCGAGCGCGGCCCGGACCCCGCGATTGCGCAGCGCTTCCTTGCGGACGCTCGCCCAGTACGTGATGCGGTGATCCAGCTGCGGCAGCACGCGGACGAGTTCCGGGTGGGTCTCGCCCAGGTAGGTGGGAATCAGACCGATCCCGGCGCCGGCCCGGGCGGCGCGCACATGGATGAGCATCGAGTTCGAGCGCAGGAAGCCCTGCGGCGCCTCGGGCAGTCGGCGGCCGGCGGTGTCGAGGGAGTCGATGCCGTGCAGGTGCTCGATGTAGTAGACGATGCGGTGTCGCGGCAGCTCCTCCTCGGAGGACGGGGTGCCGTGCCGGGCCAGGTATTCCGCGGTGGCGAACAGGCCCAGACTGTAGTCGTTGAGCCGGTAGGCCAGGGAGCGGGAGACGTTGGGCCGGCCGGGCATGATCTCGATGTCCACCCCGGAGCGGTACTGCCGAGCCCGCTGAGTCGAGGCGATGAGCTCGACCTGCAGGCCGGGATGGCGCTTCTGCAGCTCGGTGAGGGCTGGAGCGGCCCACGTCAGGCAGAACCCCTCGGGAGCTGCGACCCGCACCATGCCGGTGAGCCGGCCGGACCCGGCCGGGGCGGGGTAGACCCGGCTCAGCGCTGCCTCGATGTCCTCGGCGACCGACAGCAGCTCGCGACCGCGGGCGGTGAGCTCCCACCCTTCGGAGGCGCTGTGGAGCACTCGATCCCCGATGCTGTTCTCCAAAGCTGCGATCCGGCGCGAGACGGTCGTGTGGTTGATGCCGAGGCTGTGGGCCGCGGCCGTGTACTTGCCCAGCCGGGCGACGGCCAGCAGCGTCAGCAGATCCTCCGGCGACACCTGCCCGGCGGCGGAGGCGGGCGCATCAGGCGCAGGGGCAGTCGGTGATGTGGGGACATTCGGCATGGCCGCATCCTAGGCGCTCGCGGCAGCGGCCCGCGCGTCGTAGGCTGTGTCCTGCAGACTGAGTCGAACGACGTGCAAGGAGGCACAATGGCGACGATCGGGTGGATCGGCCTGGGCAACATGGGCAAGCCGATGACGAAAAATCTGGTGGCGGCCGGGCACACGGTGCGCGGCTACGACCTCAACTCGCAGGCCGTCGCCGAGGCGGAGGCGGGCGGAGTGACCGCGTGCGGATCCATCGCCGAGGCGGTCGACGGTGCCGAAGCCGTCTTCACCATGCTGCCCAAGGGCGAGCACGCCCGGAGCGTGTACCTCGACGCCGGCGGCGTGTTCGAGACCGCCTCGACCGAGGCGCTGCTGGTCGATTCCTCGACGATCGACGTCGAGTCGGCCCAGGCCCTCCACGAAGCCGCCGAGAAGTCCGGCTTCGCCTTCGTGGACGCGCCGGTGTCCGGCGGGATCTCCGGCGCCGCGGCGGGCACGCTGACTTTCATGCTCGGCGGATCCGAGGCCGACGCGGAGCGGGCGAAGGCCTACATCGACCCGATGGCGGGCAACATCTTCTATGCTGGCGCCGGCGGACTCGGGCAGGCGGCGAAGATCGTCAACAACATGATGCTCGCGATCAGCCTGGAGGGCGCCGCCGAGGGCGCGGTGCTGGCCCGCAAGCTGGGGCTGGACGCGCAGACCTTCTGGGACATCGCGCACGTGTCATCGGGCGACTCCTGGCCGCTGCGCACCTGGTACCCGGTGCCCGGCGTGGTCGAGACCGCGGCGGCCAACAAGGGCTTCGACGCGACCTTCTCCGCGATGCTCGCCCACAAGGACGTCGGCCTGGCCCTGGCCGGTGCCGAGTCGGTCGGGGTGGAGCTGCCCGCGGCGCAGGTCGCCTACTCCTCGCTGCAGAAGCTCGTCGACGACGGGTACGCCGACAAGGACTGCTCCCTGATCATCCGCAACATCGACCCGGAGGCCCCCGGCGTGCCGCAGGAGTGACCGGGGACCGCGGCCCAGCTGGTGAGTCCAACTGGTAGCCCCAACTCGCGAGTAATCGTTAGCGTGGCGATATTCTCTGAGGGATTTCCCGGTCTATGCTGAGACGACTATCAGCAGAAATGCCTCAGGGCCGGGTTCCGGTTCCGACTGCTCGCCGCCGAATCAGGAGTGAATCTCGTGAAGCGTTCGTATCTGGCCCCGATCACCGCGATCGCCGCTGCCGCCGTCCTGACCCTGTCCGCCTGCGGTGAGGCTCCGGAGGAGTCCTCGGGCGGCGACGCGACCGAGGCCGCCGCCGAATTCAAGGGCTGCATCGTCTCCGACGCCGGCGGCTGGGACGACCAGTCGTTCAACCAGTCCACCTATGAGGGGTTGCAGCGGGCCGTCGACGAGCTCGGCATCGAGCACGCCGAGGCCCAGTCGCAGAGCGATGCCGACTTCGCGCCGAACGTCGACAGCATGGTGCAGCAGGGCTGCAACCTCACGATCGGCGCGGGCTTCCTGCTGGAGGACGCGCTGCAGACCGCGGCGGAGAACAACCCCGACGCGAACTTCGCGGTGGTCGACTCGATGTTCACCGACGCCGACGGCAACCCGGTCGAGATCGAGAACGCCAAGCCGATCGTGTTCAACACGGCCGAGGCGGCGTATCTCGCCGGGTACCTGGCGGCCGGCATGTCGGAATCCGGCACCGTCGCGACCTTCGGCGGCATGCAGATCCCATCCGTGTCGATCTTCATGGACGGCTTCTCCGACGGCGTGGACAAGTACAACGAGGACAAGGGCGAGGAGGTCGAGCTGCTCGGCTGGGACAAGGAGGCCCAGGACGGCTCCTTCTCCGGCGACTTCGACAACCAGGGCCAGGGCCAGACGCTCACCGAGCAGTTCATCTCCCAGGGCGCTGATGTCATCATGCCGGTGGCCGGTCCCGTGGGCCTGGGTGCGGCAGCCGCCGTGTCCGAGGCCGACAACGTCAAGCTGATCTGGGTCGACTCCGACGGCTACGAGTCCACCGAGTACGGCGAGTACATCCTGACCTCCGTGACGAAGCAGATCGCCAACGCCGTCTACGACACGCTGGAGCAGGCGCAGTCCGGTCAGTTCAGCAGCGAGAGCTACGTCGGCACCCTCGAGAACGAGGGTGTGGGACTGGCTCCGTACCACGACTTCGAGGACCAGGTCCCGGACGAGCTCAAGACCGAGATCGACACGCTGCGCGAGCAGATCATCAGCGGCGAGATCACCGTCGACACCCCGAACGCTCCCTGATCCCGAACGACCAGCGTGAAGCTCGAGCTCAGAGGAATCACCAAGAGGTTCGGCTCCCTCGTGGCGAACGACGACATCAGCGTCGTGGTGCGGCCGGGGGAGATCCACGCCCTCCTGGGGGAGAACGGTGCTGGCAAGTCGACCCTGATGAACGTCCTCTACGGGCTCTACGCCCCGGACGGCGGTCAGATCCTCATCGACGACGCGCCGGTGTCCTTCGACGGTCCCGGTGACGCCGTGGCCGCCGGCATCGGCATGGTGCATCAACACTTCATGCTGGTGCCGGTGTTCACCGTCGCGGAATCCGTCGCCCTGGGCTACGAGCCCACGAAGGCGCTGGGGATCCTCGACCTCGACGCCGCGCGCGCCCGGGTGCGGGAGATCTCCGAGCGGTTCGGCTTCCACATCGATCCGGACGCCGTCATCGAGGACCTGCCCGTCGGCGTGCAGCAGCGCGTCGAGATCATCAAGGCGCTCTCCCGCGATGCCGAGGTGCTCATCCTCGACGAGCCGACCGCCGTGCTCACGCCGCAGGAGACCGACGAGCTCATCGCGATCATGAAGCAGCTCAAGGCGCGGGGGACCTCGATCGTCTTCATCACGCACAAGCTGCGCGAAGTGCGTGCCGTCGCCGACGAGATCACCGTGATCCGGCGCGGCCGGGTGGTCGGCCAGGCCTCGCCCGAATCCACCGAATCCGAGCTCGCCGGTCTCATGGTCGGGCGCGAGGTGCGGCTGAGCACCGACAAGGGTCATGCCGAACCGGGGCCGGAGACCTTTGCGGTGCAGAACCTCACCGTCGTCGACAAGGCGGGCTCCACGGTCGTCGACGACATCTCCTTCGGCGTGCGCGCCGGCGAGATCCTGTGCATCGCAGGGGTGCAGGGCAACGGTCAGACGGAGCTCGCCCAGGCGATCATCGGGCTGGTGGAGCCGCTCGCCGGCTCCATCGTGCTCGAGGGGGCCGAGCTCACCGGTCGCACCGTCAAGCAGCGCCTCGACGCCGGGA
Organism: Brevibacterium daeguense; assembly: GCF_021729135.1. Lineage (GTDB taxonomy): Bacteria > Actinomycetota > Actinomycetes > Actinomycetales > Brevibacteriaceae > Brevibacterium > Brevibacterium daeguense. Next base: position 221,064 of record NZ_JAJTWW010000004.1, on the reverse strand, counting down.
TCGGCTTCGTCCCCGAGGACCGCACCGAGGACGGCCTCGTCGCCTCGTTCTCCATCCGGGAGAACATGATCCTCGACCAGTACGATCGGCCGCCGTACGCCTCGGGCCTGGCGCTCAGGCCCACGGTCATCCGCGACGCGGCCGAGGCGAAGGTCGAGGAGTTCGACATCCGGCTGACCTCGATCGACGATCCGATCTCGACGCTGTCGGGCGGCAACCAGCAGAAGGTCGTGCTCAGCCGCGAACTGGGTCGGCCGCTGCGCCTGTTCATCGCCTCCCAGCCCACCCGCGGGCTCGACGTGGGCTCCGTGGAGTTCGTCCACAAGCGGGTGATCGCCGAGCGCGGCCGGGGAGTGCCCTGCATCATCGTGTCGACCGAGCTCGACGAGGTGCTCAACCTCGCCGACCGGATCGCGGTGATGTACAAGGGCCGGATCGTCGGCATCGTGCCGGCCGGGACCCCGCGCGATGCGGTCGGCCTGATGATGGCCGGCGTCCCCGAATCCGAGGCGCTCGCCCGGGTCGCCGACGGCAGCGCCGCAACCATGATCTCCGAAGCCGCCGAGGAGGACCTCCCGTGAACGCGCAGCCCGCGGGTCCCGGCTCTGCTTCCGGCCCTGCTCCCGCCCAGGATCAGGCGGTCGAAGCCAGACCTGCCGCCGGGCAGCTGCCCCGTCCCGCAGGCCCCGGCCGAGGCGCCACCGTCCTCGAGCAGATCTTCTCCGGTACCGTGTGGGTGCCGATCGGATCGATCCTGCTGGCACTGCTCGCCGGCGGCGTCCTGATCGCGGCCGCCGATCCGCAGGTCCAGGCCACGCTCGGCTACTTCTTCGCCCGACCCAGCGATTTCTTCGGGGTCGCCTGGCAGACGGTGTCGGAGGCGTATTCGGCGCTGTTCCGCGGTGCGATCTTCGACTGGCAGGCGGACACGTTCGTCCGGATGATCCGGCCGCTGACGGAGTCCCTGGTGAGCGCGACTCCGCTGATCCTCACCGGCCTGGGAATCGCGCTGGGCTTCCGCTCCGGCCTGTTCAACATCGGCGGCCAGGGACAGGTGATCCTCGGCGCGATGTTCGCCGGGTTCTTCGGCTACGCGATCGGCCTCCCGCCGATCGTGCACTTCCTGTTCGCGCTGCTCATGGGCGCGGTCGGCGGTGCGATCTGGGCGGGCATCGCCGGTGTCCTCAAGGCGCGCACGGGTGCCAACGAGGTGATCGTCACGATCATGTTGAACTCGATCGCCGGTTATCTGCTGCTGTACCTGCTCAAGCAGAGCTGGTTCACGCAGACCGGATCGACCAATCCCGCCAGCCGCACGATCTACGAGACCGCCCAGCTGCCCCTGCTCCTGCCGCCCCCGTTCCGGCTGCACGCAGGCTTCCTCGTCGCGATCCTGGCGACGATCGTGGTGTGGTGGCTCCTCGAGCGCTCGACGGTCGGCTTCGAGCTGCGCGCCGTGGGCGAGAACGCGCGTGCTGCGCGCACCGCCGGCGTCTCCGTCTCCCGCGCGACGATCCTCGCGATGGTGATCGCCGGAACGCTGTCCGGGCTGGGCGGGGCGACGACCGTGCTGGGCACCGAGCACAAGCTCAGCGGCGGCATCGCGGGCTCGATCGGTTTCGACGCGATCACCGTGGCGCTGCTGGGCAGATCACGGCCGCTGGGAGTGTTCTTCGCGGGCCTGCTGTTCGGTGCGTTCAAGGCCGGCGGCTACCTCATGCAGTCTCAGACCGGCACCCCGATCGACATCGTCCTCGTCGTGCAGTCCATCATCGTGCTGCTGATCGCCGCACCGCCGCTGGTGCGGACCATCTTCTGGCCGCTGATCAAGGCTCGCCGGCTGGTCCCCGGCCAGGACCGGGGTGGGGCGGAGGGTGACACGGGTGTCGGCACCCGCGCCGGCGCCTCGGGCGCGGAGGGCACCGCAGCCGGACGAGGGCCGGTCAGCACAGGTGCGTCAGGCACAGATTCTGAGGGAACGGGCCAGGCCGATGAAGACTCAACCGGCACGAAGGGGGAGCGATGAGCACCGCGGCCGATCAGACCACGCACGCCCACCCCGCCGTCCGGGTGCCGATCTCGTGGAAGTACCCCATCGCCTATGCCGTGCTGGCTCTGCTGGCACTCATCGGCTTCGGCTTCGGCGCGCCCGCCGATGTCGCGACGACGTTCCGGTTCGCGCGCGGCGGGGATCTCTTCCAGATTCCGGATCTGACCGTCCCCACTCGGCCGACCACTCTGGTGCTCGGGGTCATCCTCGTCCTGCTCGCCGCGCTGTCGTGCTGGACGACTGCGCGGCGGATCAGGACCGGCGTGTGGCTGCCGCTGACCTTCGGCGTCCTGTTCCTGGCGTCGGTGCTGTGCTGGGCCGGCGGGGGCCACGGACTCGTCACCGTCACCACGCTGCTCGCCGGAGCCCTCGCACTGTCGGTGCCGCTGATCTTCGGGGCGATGTGCGGCGTCGTGGGCGAGCGGTCCGGCATCATCAACATCGCCATCGAAGGGCAGCTGCTGGCGGGCGCATTCCTGGCGGCGGTCGTCGCCTCGGCGCTGACCAACCCCTACGCAGGACTGGTCGCCGCACCCATCGCCGGAGCGCTGGTCGCGAGTGTCCTGACGCTCTTCGCGGTCCGGTACTGGGTCGACCAGATCATCATCGGCGTGGTGCTCAACGTGCTGGTCGTGGGTCTGACGAGCTTCCTGTTCTCGACTGTGCTGACGCAGAATCCGCAGGTGTGGAACGCGCGACAGCAGCTTCCCAATCTGCCGGTTCCCCTGCTCAGCGACATCCCCGTGATCGGGCCGGTGCTGTTCAATCAGAACATCCTCGTCTACCTGATGTACCTGGTCGTCATCGCGCTGCAGGTCCTGGTCTTCAAGTCCAAATGGGGTCTGCGGATGCGTGCGATCGGCGAGCACCCGAAGGCGGCCGACACAGTCGGCATCCACGTCAACTTCAACCGTGTGGTCAACACCCTGATCGCCGGGGCGATCGCCGGGCTCGGCGGCGCCTATCTCACGGTCGGATCGGGATTGGCCTTCGGCAAGGAGATGTCGGCGGGGCAGGGGTACATCGCGCTGGCGGCTATGATCCTGGGGAAGTGGAATCCGCTCGGCGCGCTGTTCGCGGCCCTGCTGTTCGGGTTCACCCGGTCTTTCAGCAACTCGCTCTCCGCGATCGGCGGGCCAATCCCCGGCGACCTGCTGCTCATGCTCCCGTACATCGTCACGATCTTCGCCGTGGCCGGTTTCGTCGGCCGGGTCCGCGCACCCGCAGCTGAGGGCGTGCCCTACACGAAGCAGTGAGCCGAGGGGCGGAGGTGGCACCAGGCGCACCAGCAGCCGGTGAACATGCACGATCAGCCGGCGAGCACGCACCAGCAGGCGGCAGTCAACAGCCACTAGGACGACGAGGAGGGCAATGAGGGAGTTCGACACCGAGGTGTGGGCGACGCTGCGCGCAGCAGCCAGGGAGGCCATGGAGAAGGCCTACGCCCCCTACTCGAACTATCCGGTCGGCGCCGCTGCGCTCACGGATGACGGACGGATCGTGACTGGCTCGAACGTGGAGAACGCGTCGTACGGGGTGGGACTGTGCGCAGAGTGCGGCCTCGTCTCTGACCTCGCGCGCAGCGGCGGCGGTCGGCTGGTCGCGTTCGCATGCGTGGATCGAGCCGGGTCTGCATTGGTTCCCTGCGGACGGTGCCGCCAGCTGCTGTTCGAGTTCGGAGGCAACGACCTGGTCCTCGACATGCCCTCCGGGTTCAAACCGCTGTCGGAGGTGCTTCCCGAGGCGTTCGGCCCCGACCACTTGCGGCACCCGCCCGCTGCGATCTGAGCACTCGCCGCTGGCACATCGGCGCAGGAGGCGGACGGCTCCGCTGAGACGGGCGGGTTGGGCGGCGGAGAGACGCAGGGCTGGCGCTGCCAGGTGCCAGCGCTGCCAGGTGCCAGCGCTGATAGCGCCAGGGATCGCGCTGCCTAGAACGGCGGTGGATCGTGGTTGGGCCGGAGTCGCCGGTCGCACGTGCCGAGGGGTCCGAGTTCCTCGAAGGGCAGCTCGATGGCCGGCGAGTCCTCGTGGTTCGGTTCCGGCTGCTGATTCGCTGGTTTCGTTTCGTCGGTAGGCGGGCCAGGATCTGGAAGCATTCGACTTCCTGGACGGTCAGCGCTGCCCGGAGGTACCCCAGCGGCTGGCGAACGTCGAATTTCTGGAGGCGCGGTGCGGTCTGGAGGCTCGCTTTCGCCTGGCGGTTGTCGACTTCCTCGAGGCCCACCATGATCAGCAGACGCACCGTCATCGGGAGGTTTGCCGGCGTCGGGAGGTTCGGCAGGACCTTTCGGCCCGGTGCCACCCGCTGGTCCGCCGTCCGGTGGTCGGCCATCCGGTGATTCTCCGGCGGCTGGGCGGGTGGTGAAGTGGTCCGCGTGCGCCTGATCGATGGGCCGATCCGGTGGGTGGTCGTCGTGGATGATGCCGTACGGCAGGAGCCAGCGGATGATCCCGTCGGGTCCGTGCTCCAGCCGCAGCTTCCCGCGCGTCTTGAGCTGGTGATGCCGTTTGCACAGCGGATGGAGATTGTGCAGATCCGTCCGACCACCGGCTTTCGGGTTCCGGTGGTTGTAGGGGATGGCGTGGTCCTGTTCGCAGGTGGCTGCCCGTCGGGTGCAGCCGGGTGCGGTGCACCAGGGCCGCTTCTGCACCAGCGTCATCCGCAACGCTTTCGGGATGCTGTAGGAGCGGGCGACCTCGTCGACGATCCGCCCGCCGGCCGGATCGGTGAGCACCCGGTACATGACGTTGGTATGGGATGCGAACCCCCGGGCCATCTCCGCGGGGATCGGTGATCCATCGGCGAACAGGCCCGGCAGGTCCGCGTGCCGGGTCAGGGTGAGAGCGGGGACGGTGACGACGACGCCTGCTTGTTTGCGGAGCCATTCGCCGCTGCTGGGACAGGCCACCTCCACCATCTCCGTTCCCGTGGCAGTTCCGCTGCCGCGTTCGACGGTGATTTTCGTGGTCGGGGTCATGGTGGTGAGCATGTCGAACATCAGTTGATCCATGGTCCGGTCGTCGACGATCTCATCGCCCGGTTCCAGTTGCTCTCCGAAGGTCGACGTCTGGTGTGTTCGGATGGCGCGGGCGGTGGCCTCCAGCCGGGCGTGCAGCGCCTTGAGCGGCAGCAGGGGCCCGGTGAGCAGGAGTCGGCCCTCGCAGTCGTCGGTGGCCCACATCTCCACTCGCCGCCGCTTGTGGGTTTCGGCTTCCCGGGCGACGGGTGGGTCGAGGAGGCGGATGGTGTCGTTGACCTTGCGGCAGAATCCCTGCCACTGCATCCCCGCCCGCAGCTTCACCAGGACGTCGTCGAGCTCCGTGAGCTGCTTGGCGGTCAGATCGAGTGCCCGCCGGGCCGCGTACTCCAACCGGACATACGTGATCTCGCCCTTCAGCGCCGCGGCGAAGAGTTTCGGCAGGCCGTAGCAGGCGACGGTGGAGATGCGGGCGTGTCCGTAGGCTTTGACGATCGTGGTGTCGAGGACGGCTGCGATCACGGTGACGTGGGTGCCGTCGAGCCGGTCGGCCACCCAATCGGAGAGCGCCTCGTCTTTGGGTGGGGTGAGGTCGTCGAAGTGGCGGGCGAAGCATTCCTCGATCACCGCCTCGGCCAGGAACCGCAGCCGCTGCACCGCCACCACATCATGCCCCGGCAAGAACGCCTGCAACGCAGTCACCGCCGGCCCGTTCTCCGGCCTCCCTTCGCGGCGGGTGCGTTCGTCCGTGCCTGTCATCCGTCTCACCCCCTGTTCCTGCCTCATCGCAGTCAACACCGGCGCCGTCAGCTCGACTGGCGGGCCGGACCGTGTGGTCCTCCAGGTCCGACGGGAACCGGATTTCCCCTCTGACCTGTTGCACCCACCCTAGAAGGACCCACGGACACGAACCAACCGACACAGGAGTAAAAGCGGCATCGAAAGATCATTGTTCGATAACAAATATCGAACGAGGCGCATATGGAGGATCCAAGGCGGCGGGCGGCAGACCCGGCCAAAGCAGCTGTCGGCATCCCCGAACCAAGCAACGTGCATACCCGCCTCGGTCCCCGAGCCCGCCGGGGAGGTCTGCTCGGCGTTCGGCTAACCGTGGCGTCGTGCGCCGACCTGTCGAAATTCTGCGGCTACCGCCTCGAGTGCCGTCAGGCGGATTTTGTAGCGGAATGTCGCGAGTCCGTGCTCGTGCACAGGGTCCTCGTGCACATGACCCGCTGGTCGCTCTCGTTCGTCGAGAATTGTTCTCGGCTGCTCAGCTGCGGCTGATCGTGAAGTCGAGCGGCCGGAAGTCACCGGGTCGGCACAGCAGGTTGTAGTCGCCGAACCTTGGCACCGGAATCGGTTCGTCGTCCCACGCTTCCGGGGCGTTTCCTTCAATGTCCTGGATCGGGCCCTTGTCGATGCTCGCCCTGAGTAGCCAGGTCCCGACGGACTCGGGGCGGTTCCGGTTGAATTCGAACTTGCTGGTGCTGGTGGACTCGGGGTAGGGGACGTCGAAGAAGATCATGCTGTACAGCCACAGCTCCTCCCGCTGCGGGAGGACAAGCCGGTACCCGAACGTCGATTCCGGGTTCCTCTCCTCATCCAGGTGGTAGACCGACACGTGATCGAAGCCGAGGTTGAGCTTCACGACGCACCGTTCGATCCCGTTGAAGAGCAGGACAGCGGTGTACGGCTGGTTCGCCTCATGCAGCTGACGCGCGTGATCCTCCGAGTACAGTTCCGCGTACTTCTTTCGGAGCAGGCTCCACCCGCGGGTGTAGACGATGTCAGGCGAGGTCAATTCAGCACATTCCCTTCTGCGTCTCGGATCGTGACGTTGAGGCGGTCGGCCTCATCGAGGACCGATTGCGGCACAGGCCCATTCTGCACCGGAACCTCAAGCACGAGATCACCGTCGAGCTGCCCACCGGCGAGGCCGGCCTCCCGCGTCGACGGAATGTCAGGGATCTCCGTCCCGGGGCCGTACTTCCCGGCCAGCTGCCGGAGCGCCTGCCTGGCTTCGGATGCGTTGGCCAGCTGCAGACTGGGTTTGAGCTCAATGATCTCGGAACCAGGGAAGTACCCGTCCACTCGGTTGTAGACGATCTGTCCGTTCTCACCTCGGGCGAGGACCGGGTTTCCGCTCGCGTCGCGGATGGGCATCCCGTCGGGCCCGAGCTCGTACCGCGGCACGCGTACCTCCGTGTAGCCGCCCTGAGCCAGGATCTCCGACTGACGTTGAGTGTGCTGGACGTTGCCGCGGAAGAAGTGGAAGTGCTCGACCTGCCCCTGTCGGAAGAAGAGGCTGTCGCCCCGGTAGTCGATGATTCTCCCGGGAACTCCGTCGAAGTCGGCATTGTCGGCGTTGCGCAGCGCGCGTTCGATCTCGGCGATCTCCTCAGCAGTGAAGTCCTTCTTGAGGTCGGTCAGGTTGCCGATCTTCCTGACCCATTTGCCGCCGACGGCGAACCATCCGGCGATGGGAACGGCACCCGCTGCGGACAGGCCGGCGTCGACGTAGTTGCCCTCGGCCGTGTACCAGCCGGCGTTGATCCCATCTGCCCACTCGCCAAGGCCGGGCACCAGGCCGACGAGATCGAGCAGGAAATGCCCGAGCCCGGACCAGAAGCCCGCGCTCTCCCGCTGCTCGGCCTCCTCCTGCAGGGAGGAGATCTCTTCCGCGATGTCGAGCGAGACCGTCGAACCGCCCTCGTACGGCGTCGCAGCGGCCTGAAGTGCGGCGGCCAGTGCTCCTGACGTCTGTTCGTCCCAGCCGCGGGAGAATGCGTAACGGAGGTGATCACCGAGCTCGATGGTCTCACCGTCGATCTCCACGCTTGCGGTCCGGCTGGGGTCGAAGACCGTCTGGGCGGCCTCGGGGTTGAGCGCAAGCGCTGCGGTGATCCCGGCCAGCGGATCGGTGAAGGCGAATCCCTGTGCTTCGCCGGGTGCGAAGACGGGTGCCTGAGCGTTGAAGGCGTCGTCGCCGCGCTTGACCTCGATCGCCATCACGGTGTCATAGGACCGGGTCAGGAAGTCGGTGTCGAAGTCGCCTCGCGACATGACCAGCGCCAGGGCGGCCGGAACCGGCGCGGCAAGCTCGCTCGACTCGGGATCGAGCGCCGACATCCACTCATCCGTGAAGGCACTGGGCAGCCTGAGATCGCCCGTGCCTCTGGTGGCCAGCCCGAACGCCTGCCCGAGCGCCGTCAGCTGTGCCTCGTAGTTCCGGCCCATCTCCTCGGGAAAGCCCTCGTAGTAGTAGTCACCGGACCACGCGAGGATGTAGTGGGACAGTTCCTCCGGGCTGACTGCCTCCGCGAGCGCGTGGGCGAAGTACGGATCGTTCGCGTTCTCCGCCAGCAGCTGGGTGAGCTCCTCGTTGTCTGGACTGAATTCCTCCGACCCGGCGACCTGGTTCATCAGATCGGCAGCGCGCTGCGCGTCCTCCGCAGCCTCCTCCGGAGTCTTCTGGGAGACGAGTGACTCGTCGATCTCGACGGTGAACATTCCGGGAACCTGGGCCTCGATCGCCTCCGCGAGCGCGAGGCGCCGCTTGAGTCCCGGAAGCTGATCTTCCAGCCGCTCGACGACCGCCACATAGTCGCTGGTGGCTGGGACATCGACGTCGAGTTCCACGAGCTCGTCGTTGAGGTTTCCGAAGGTCTCGTAGATTCCGATCCCGGCGTTCTCGATCAGGTTGATCATCTCTGCGAAGCCCGGGATGTAGATGCTCGCCATCGCCACGTCCGATCACCTCCCCCAGTTCGCTCTGGGATCGGTCTCCTCCACCTCGTGCGGCTCCAGGCCGGCACGCTCACTCACCCGGTCGATGCGTTCGTCGACCCCGGCGGTGAGCTCCGACTTCCGGCCATGGCTTTCGGATCGGAATTGGTCTGACTCACCGCCGAGCCAGACTCCCTCGTCAAACTTGGCAAGAATTCTCTCGACATCACCCAGCGCCCAAGGATGGTACTTCTCCAGCTCGCGGGCGGCATCCTCCAGCGCCTGATGGTACTGATTCGGCACAAGCGCCATCTCGAGTCTCCTGGTCGGGGAAAGCTGTCGGAGCAGCGTCGACCCAGTCACGCTATCCGAGGGCGATCAGTGCACTCAATTCCCCCGGAGTGAACACTTGGCAACGCCAGCGGCACACGGACTCTTCCGCCGCCGCTGCGACGTCGACGCCGCTCCGCTCCCGCTGGACAGATCCCTGGACTTCTGGAGAATACGCTTGTATTCTTTTTCCATACACTCGTATCTGTGGAGGAGTGCCAATGCTTCGTTTGCTGGAACTGATCGGGCTCGTTGCCCCGGTCGTCGGCGGTGTGCTGCTGTTCCGCTACCGCGGGCGATCCGGTGCGGCGTTCGGGTGGGGCATGGCTGCGTGCGTGCTCGGTCTGCTCTCCTCGGGAATCGGCCTCTCCGGCCAGCGCCTCAGCATTGTCGCCGCTTTCCTGGCCGGCGACGGCACCGCCGGCGTTCTCGAACTCATGGACGGCTGGGCGCTTCTGCGCTTCGCCCTGCTGTTCACCGCAGGTCTGCTCTTGGTGGTCGCGGCGCTCGTCGACCGCCGGGGAGCGGCACCGCTCTGGTGGCTGATCCCCGGCGCTCTGCTGGTGGTCGCGGGAGTCGGACTCCATTTCGTGCACGTGGATCTGGGTGCCGATCACGAAAGGCTCACCGCGATCGCGACGGTCCTGCTGGAGATCCTCGAGAACGGGACGCTCGGGCTCGGGTTCCTCGTGCTCTGCTGCGCGGCGGTGGCCCACCGCGAAGGGAATGACGCACTCCCGGAGCCCGCAGTGCTCGCCCGCAGTGCAGGTGCCACAATCTGGCAGGTCTATCGCGGAACGCAGGGAGGACCGAGACGATGAGCGCCGGCACGCGGGATTCGATCGTGCGCGCCATGATCGAGATCATCGCCGCACAGGGCTTCGAAGGACTGAGCGTGCGCGGCGTTGCGGCTGACGCGGGCGTGTCGGCGGGTGCCGTGCAGCACCACTTCCCAACGAGAGAGGCGATGCTGGGGGCCGCGATGTCGGCCATCACTGACCTGGCGAGTACCCGTGGCTCGGATCTGGAGGACATCGCAGAACCGGTCGAGCGGCTCCACGCGCTCGTCGATCTGCTTGTGCCGGGGAGCCCCTCGGACAGGGTCGCGCGGGTGTGGCTGGCCTTCGCCGCTCGCGCCGCCGTCGACGGCCCGACGGGAAGCGAATACGCTCGGCTCTGGTCCCGGATCCGGGTGCAGCTGAGGCTGCTGATCGCAGCCGCTGGCGGCAATGCGGGCACCGTCGAGAGGGCATCCCGGGAACTCCTCGCCCTGCTGGACGGCCTCGCACTGAGCGTCGTGGCCGAGCGCCAGGAGCCGGGCGCGGCACGCGAGATCGCGCACAGAAGAGTCGACGAGATAGTCGGCCACCAAGGGCAGACAGGAGGCCGACGTACTCAATGAGCACCCCGACCACCGAATACCTCCTTCCCGTGCCCGGCGGGCATCTCTTCGTCGAGGAGACTGGAGACGGCCCGCCCCTCGTGCTGCTCCATGGCGGCGCGCTCGATCGACGGATGTGGTCCGCGCAGATCCGCCCGCTCGCCGCAGCGGGCTACCGGGTCGCGGCAGCTGACGCACGCGGCCACGGGCAATCGTCCTTGCCGACGGTGCCGTTCCGGCAGTGCGACGACGTCGCAGCCCTCGTGCAAGCCCTCGGCGCCGGTCCGGCAGTTCTCATCGGCCTGTCGATGGGCGGTGGAGCCGCAGTGGACACCGCCCTCGAACATCCCGAGGCGGTCCGGGCCGTTGTCACCGTCGGCAGCGGGACGAACGAGCCGGCTTTCACCGATCCCTTCGCTTTGGACGTGCTGGCTGCGCAGCAGGAGGCGGCCGGCCTCGGGGACATGGACGCGTGGATCGACGCATTCCTCAGGTTCGCCGCCGGCCCGCACCGGGAGCTCGACGAGGTCGACCCCGACGTCGTCCGGCGGCTTGGCGAGATGGCGCGGGAGACCCTGATCAGCCACATTCGGCCCGAGGCGGTGCAGCCGGAGCACGTGCCCGATTCCTGGGACCGCCTCGCAGAGATCGCCGTGCCCGTGCTTGCCGTGCTCGGGGAGCTCGATGTCTCCGACCATCTGATGATGGGCCGCCGGCTGGCGGCCTCCGTGCCCGACGGCCGGGAAGTGCTGATCGCCGAGGCTGCGCACTACCCGCCCATGGAGCGACCCGAGGCGTTCAACCAGATGCTGCTCGAATTCCTGGAGTCTCTTGCGTGACGGGCGGCCACCTGTCAGCCGTTGGAGAGAACCAGGAGACAGGGGCCGGGCAGCGCCGTCGCCCCAGCTTGCCGGCCTCGGCGGCTACTCGGTCGGGCGGGCGCCGAAGACGCTGGAGCCGATGCGCACCATCGTCGCACCCTCCTCGATCGCCAGCTCATAGTCGCTGCTCATCCCCATCGACAGCTCGCACATCGACTCGTCGATGAGTCCCTGCTCCAGGCAGCGATCCTTGACCGCGACGAGATCCTGGTAGCTGGGTCGGATCTCCTCATCCGACTTCCCCGGCAGGCCGATGGTCATGAACCCGCGCATCTTCATCCGATCGAATTCGCGCATGGCGCCGACGAACTCCCAAACCTCCTCGGGAGCAATCCCGAACTTCGTGTCCTCCCGAGAGGTGTTCACCTGAACGAAATACTCGACAGTCTGGTCCTCGGCCTCAAGGCGCCGCTGAATCTTCTCGGCGAGCGGAATGTTGTCGATCGACTGGATGCACGAGGCCACGCGGAGAGCGTGATTGACCTTGTTCTTCTGCAGCGGCCCGATGAGGTGCGTCTCGTGCGGGATGTCGGCGAGCGCCTCGGCCTTCCCGGTCAGCTCCTGGACGCGGTTCTCGCCGACCAGCGTGAAGCCGTGCTCGAGCGCCACCCGGATCTTCTCCACCGGCTGCATCTTCGTCGCCAGCAGGATGGAGACGGAGTCAGCCGGACGTCCGGACTTCTCGGCAGCTGCGGCGGCGCGCGAGGCGACCTCGTCCAATCGGTCGCGGATCGCCTGCGCGTCCTCGGGGGTGATCGTGGATTCGGGATGGAGAGACTCGGACATGGACCAATCGTCTCACCGGGCCTTCTGGATGGCGAGGGGAGGTGCCGCTGCCGAGGCACCACGCAGGTGGCGCCGATGACGCGAGGTTACCGATCTCAGGCCCGTGTCAGGGCCTCGTGCCATCATGGGCACATGACTGAACCGACCGTCCGAAACTCCGTGAAGATCCGCGCGCCCGAACTCGTCGGCCGGCGGTGGATGAACACCGGCGGCAAGGACCTCACTCTCGCGGACCTGCGTGGGAAGGTCGTCCTCCTCGACTTCTGGACGTTCTGCTGCATCAACTGCCTGCACGTCCTCGACGAGCTCCGGCCCATCGAGGAGAAGTACGCCGACGAGCTCGTGATCATCGGCGTGCATTCGCCCAAGTTCGAGTTCGAACGCACTGTCGAAGCCGTTGACAAGGCCGTGGAGCGGTACCAGGTGGAGCACATCGTGCTCGACGACCCGGATCTCGTGACCTGGCAGGCCTACACTGCTCGCGCATGGCCCACTCTCGTGGTCATCGACCCGGAAGGCTACGTGGTCGCGTCGATGTCCGGCGAGGGACACTCGGCCGGGCTCGGCGCGCTGATCGAGGAGCTGATCGACGAGCATTCCGCCAAGGGCACTCTGCACAGCGGCGACGGTCCGTATGTGCCACCGGAGCCGGTGGAGACAGAGCTCTTCTTCCCCGGCAAGCTGCTGCGTCTGAGCAACGACAACATCCTTGTCGCGGACTCGGGTCACCACAGCATCGTCGAGTACGACGCAGCGGGAAGCACTGTCCTTCGGCGCATCGGTTCCGGGGAGCGCGGCTTCGAGGACGGGAGCCTCTCGACCGCCCGCTTCGCCGAACCGGGCGGCCTGGTCGAGCTGCCCCTCGACGTCGTCGAGCAGGTCGGCTATCACGTGGTTGCGGCGGACACCGTCAATCACGCGCTTCGGGGGATCAACCTGGAGACCGGGGACGTGACGACTGTTGCGGGCACCGGTGAGCAGCACATGGTCGGTGCCATCGACAACATCGTCGGGGAGCACCGGCAGACGGGCCGCTACGACGGCCCCGCTCGCGCCGTCAAGCTTTCGAGCCCGTGGGATCTCGAATACTCCGCGCAGACCGGCGAGGTGATCGTGGCGATGGCCGGGAACCACACCATCTGGGCATTCAACCCCGTTGCCGGCACCATCCGCCTGCTGTCGGGAACGATGAACGAGGGCCTCGTCGACGGCGACGGTGAAACCGCCTGGTACGCACAGACCTCGGGGCTCGACAGCGCCTCGGATGGCGGCATCTGGATCGCGGACGCGGAGACTTCGGCGGTGCGCAAGCTCGATCCGCGAACCGGCACCGTTGAGACGCTTGTGGGTGAGGGGCTCTACGACTTCGGCTTCCGGGACGGAAGCGCGGAAGAGGCCCGTTTCCAGCACCCGCTGGGTGTGGCGGAGCTGCCCGACGGCTCGGTCGCGGTGGCAGATACCTACAACGGAGCCATTCGTCGGTTCGACCCGGGCACCAGCTCCGTGAGCACGCTTGCCCGGGGCCTCAACGAACCCTCCGACATCCTCGTCGTCGCTCCGGTCGGCGGTGACGCACCCCATCTGCTGATCGCCGAATCCGGTGCCCACCAGCTCACGCGCGTGAGTGTTCCCAAGGAGGCTCAGCAGGTCGACGAGGGCGCACTCACCAGCAGCAGGCCTCCCACGGAGATCGGATCGGGGCCGATCGAGGTGTCGGTCGCGTTCACTGTTCCGCCCGGGCAGAAGCTCGACGACCGGTGGGGTGACCCGACTTATCTGCAGGTGTCGTCCACGCCGCCCGAGCTCATCACGTCCGGCGACGGCGGAGCCGAGGGAATGAACCGCACGATCGAACTCGATCCGAGCATCGATGAGGGTGTCCTGCACGTGACCGTGCGGGCTGCTGCCTGTGACGGGGAGCCAGGGGGTGAGATCCCGCTGCACGCGGCGTGCCACCTGTATCAGCAGGATTGGGGCATCCCGGTCAGCATCGTCGACGGTGGGGAGAACGCTCTCAACCTCGACCTGCGCGGAGTCTGAAGCGCTCCTGTCCACTCAGGGCCCGAAGCACTTCTGACCAGTCAGCCCAGCAGCTGGCCGGGTTCGTGGGGCTGCACCGTCACGGCGCCGTCGGTCACTCGCACTGACGCTGAGAGCTCCACGCTGAGTCGTTCGGTGAAATCCGATTCGTAAGCGGTCACGATGTCGCGGTAGCGCCCCGTGATCTCGAGCTCCGCCTCGGTCTCCGTGACGACCAGCTCAGAGCCCTCGCTGCTGAGCTTCACCTCCGGATAGCGCACCACTCGCCAGGACACATCGCCGAGGATCTGGTGGTTCGTCTCGTAGCCGAAGGTGCACCCCGCAGGCAACAGAGTCTTTGCCTCAGCGCAGGTGTCGAGTTGGGCATTCACCTGCCGCTGGACCTCCTGCCGCAGCTCTTCGGTGGGAGCGGGGTGAAGGGTGACCTCCGCGACAGCGCCAGGGTTCAGAAGTTCGGTGCGCGTGATCTCTGATCTCAGGTAGTCCGCGTTGAATCCCACGTCGTACGCCACGGGGAACAGGACGGGGATCGGCCCCCGGTCGACCGGAGCGCTGACCCCGTTGATCTGGGCGCTCTGGGAGCCGCGAACGTTGAGCGAGATGCGCGGCCATTCGTCGATTCGGATCAGCCAGCGGTCGTAGAGTCCGAACGCCGACCCCGCCTTCACCAGGGAGAACTCGGACTCGTGGGAGGAGTTCCCCAAGTTGTACCGTGCGGTGACAGTTGCAGTGCTGTCCTCGACCTCGGAATCGACGATGTCGATCTGGTGGGGCAGCGACGGGGCGTTGGCGAGCACCTGGGCGTCGAGGGCGTCGGTGGTCGCGGTCTCCGGGGCTGCCAGCAGCCCCAGGGCGCGGGCTGCATCACCATTCTCGACTGCGCTCAGGTACCTGGACACGGTGCGGGCGGGGGAGTAGACCAGGACGTTGAGGAGCGGAACCGACGCGACTGTCAGAACCACGACCAGGGCCGCAGCGAAGAAGAGCCGAACCGCCCGATCACCGAGGACGAACACTCGCCGCCCACGGGGTTCTTCCGGGGACGAAGTCGAACGCCTCATCTGAGCGCCTCCCCCGATTCGCCGTACCCATCCGTCTGTGACCCGATGCGGGTCGTCGGGCCCGGGCCCGGTTCTCAGTGCCGAGCGCAGGCCGCTGTCAGTGTACTGACGGTATCAGTGCGCTCATCCAGACGATGCTCGGGTCACTCGCGGTCGATGGGGTAGGCGTGCATGCGGGCAGTGTCGACTTCCACATAGAGGCGCGCGCCGACCTTCACCCGTGAGAGCTGCTCGCCCACAGTCTGACCGAGGGCCGGGTGCAGGACGCCCCATTCGGGCGCAGTGCCGGACGTCGCAGCCGCATCAGGCGGTTCGTCTTCTGAGACTCCGGCCGGTTCGCTTCCTGCGGCGCCCACAGCACCCGCCGCACCGGTCGGTCCGCTTCCCGCGGCAGTGGTCGCGCGGTCCACCGTGAAGTCCAGCAGGTCGGCGGTCATGGCGAGACCCACTTCGGTGTCGGCGGGCGAGAGCACGACCTGGACCGTGCGGCGGGTGTCGCGGATTCCGACGACCACCGCCTCGAACACCGAGTCCGACGTGAATGTCGGATCGAATTCGTCGAAGGAGAGATGAGCGGCATTCGTCGGGATGGTGACGTACACCTTGCCGTCGAGCTCCGTACGTGCACGTACCTTCGAGTGGCCGATCGACAGCCAGTTCCGGCGCGCGAGGCCGGAGAACACATTGACCCCGGCCATGCCGGCCGCCAGATTGCTGCGCGGCTCTCGCAGCAGGTCCCCGAACGCTCCCACGTCGGCGACCTGGCCCTTCTCCAGCATCACGGCCGTGCCACCGATGACCGCCGCGTCGACAGGACTGTCGGTGGCCAGGATCAGTCCGCGTCCGAACTCCGAACAGGCTTCGAGCAGTCTTCCTCGGATACCTGCTCGAGCCTGTCCGGAAACCCCGGAGAACGGCTCGTCGAGGACCAGCCACTGCCCGGCACTCGCGAAGGCCAGCGCGATGCGCAGGCGAGCGCGCGCCTCGGCATCCAGCTCGGCGACCCGAGCGCGGGCCGTGCGTGCCGGCGAGAAGCTGAAGTATTCCAGCGCCTTCTCGACGGCAACAGCGCCTGTCGGCGCACCACCGGCCGCCCGCTCGATGCGCCGGGCGAGGCGCCCCACTGTCAGCCGCCGCTCCTGCGGGACCTCCGCCGTCGCGGCTCCCGGCAGCGCGGCGATGCCCTGGAGGGCACTGCGGACGTCCTCGCGCTGTCCCATGAGGACAAGGCGGTCGAGCGGATCCAGTGACGGCAGACCAGCGGACGCACCAGAAATCCGGACCCCGTTGAGATCAAGGGTCCGGATTTCAGGAGGTGGAGCAGGCGTCATGGAGGTCAGCGTACTAGCAGCGTTCTTCGGCTGAACCTCAGACGTTTGCGGCGTCGTCGGACGCGGCGGCGCGACGGCGAGTGATGACCACTGCAGCGGCGCCGACCACGAGCAGTCCGGCGCCGAGGGCCAGGCCGGTCATCTCGGAACCGGTGCGGGGGAGTGCGGTGGCGGACTCGGAGCTGTCGCTTCCACCTGATCCGTTTCCACCCGACCCGCTGTTGCCGGAGTTCCCGTTCTGCCCGGCGGATCCGCCGCCGGCGGCCTCATCGCCGACCGAGGTGCCGTTGGTGACCACGGTGAAGGAGCCGCCCTGCGGATCCGCGGACTCGGACTCGACGGTGACGCGGTACTCGCCGAGCACCGGATCGGTTGCAGCGTGCACCCCGAAGTCCACGTTGCCCTCGTCGTCGGCGTTCTTCTCGGTCGTGAAGCGCTTGACCTTGCCCTGAGCGTGTTCCACGGTGACGGTCACGCGTTCACCCTCCGCAAAGCCGGAGCCGGAGATGATGACGCCTTCTTCGCTGTCGGCGAACTCGGCGGAGGAGATCTCGGTCGGGCTGATGCGGATCGTCGCAGCCATCGCGGTGACGACGTCGTCCGAGGCGCCGGCACCGGGGGTGCTCTCGGTGGCGGTGGACTCGGGGTCCGACGAAGCCGGGTCCGACGCCTCCGGAGTCTCGGTCTCGGTATCGGTCGCGGTGGGGGCGGGTGTGCCGGTATCCGACTCGGTCGGGGCGGGCGTCTGATCGGGGGCAGAGGTCTCGGTCTCGGGCTCCTCTGCTGCAGGCACCGGCTGAGTGTCGTCGTTGTCCTGCGGCTGCTCCGCACCCTCGGCGGGCTCCGTGGTCTCCTCAGCAGGCTCCGTGGTCTCCTCGGCCGGCTCCTGGGTCTCCTCGGTCGCCGACTCGGTCGGCTCCGCAGTCGGCTCCTCGGTCTCCTCCGGCGCCGCGGCCTCCTCGGTCTCCGTCTCAGCCGGGGTCGGCGTTTCGGTCGGGGTCTCGGACGGCGTGGCGTCCTCGGACGCGGTCTCCTCCGGAGCAGAGGTGGACGGCGCCGGGGCTGGGGTCGTGCATTCGGTGTCCGCGGGCAGCGGCGCCTGCGTCTCATCGGTCTGCTCGACGACCGAGAAGGAGACCTTCGAGGACTCCTTCTTCGTGGTCACGTCGGTGAGGAAGAGCTGGTACTCACCGGTCGGGACCTTGGCCCCGTCCGAGGTGGTGAAGAAGTAGACGCCGTTGACCTCGCCGTCCTCATTGACCGTGAGCTCGACCTTGGGCGTGTACTCCCTCCCGTCGGTGCCGATGACCGTCACGGTGGCCTTCGAGTCAGGGGTGAAGCCCTCTCCCGAGAACCGGATGCCGGTCTCGGGATCGGCGATGTCGGTCTGCGAGACCTCGGCGGCTGCAACGGTCGCCTCGGGTGCATCGGGGGCGGGCGCCTCGACCGGTGAACCGGGGGCGCACTCGGCGGGCGCCGTCGACTCGGAGGGCGGAGCAGTCGTGGTCGCACCAGCGGGAACGGCTAACAAGCCCGTAACCGCGGCGGCTACTGCGGGGGCAAGAACAAGACTCTTCGCAGAGGTCTTCACAGTGTGGCCTTTCGGTTGTGGCGTTTTCGTCCACGCAAAGGCGACAGCGTATTCCCGGCGTTCCTTAGGCTAAGGGGGAAGGCACCATCGGCGCGGGCGTTTCACGGACCACTCTAGAGCATTTTCCAAAGAAGGAAGCGAAACTCGTACGCTTCCTTCGGGCAACCGTGATCGGATCGTTGCACGAAAGGGATGGACAGGCCGTAGATTGGCCCTGTGAGTCTGCTTTCCGACCGTGACATCCGCGCCCAGATCGACGCCGGCAGGATCTGCCTGGACCCGTTCGATCCCACGCTGATCCAGCCTGCCAGCGTCGACGTGCGCCTCGACCGGTTCTTCCGGCTGTTCGACAACCACAAGTACTCGGTGATCGACCCGGCACAGCACCAGCCGGAACTCACCCGTCTGGTGGAGACCGAACCCGACGCCCCCTTCGTCCTCCATCCGGGGGAGTTCGTCCTGGCCTCGACGCTGGAGTTCATCACCCTGCCCGACGATGTCGCGGCTCGCCTGGAGGGGAAGTCCTCCCTCGGGCGCCTCGGGCTGCTCACCCATTCGACCGCCGGGTTCATCGATCCAGGCTTCACCGGCCATGTCACCCTGGAGCTGTCCAACGTCGCCACCCTGCCGATCACGCTGTGGCCGGGCATGAAGATCGGCCAGTTCTGCTTCTTCGAGCTGTCCTCGGCCGCTGACCGGCCCTACGGCTCGGACCCGCAGACGGGCAACCGCTATCAGGGTCAGCGCGGACCCACGGCCTCGCTCGCCCACGTCAACTTCCGCAAGGGCCTGCACTGATGCCCGGTGCCCACGACTCCCGTGATCCGCGCTCGACCGAGTCCCTCGCCGCGCGGCACCTCCTGCTGCTCGACGAGGACCTGGAGGCCACCGACGTCATCGCGCTGGTGAGCAACCACTATCCGAAGCTGCCGGAGCCGGTCAGCATCGCTCCGGCCCATCCGCAGCTCGGCCCCGAGGTCCTCGAATGGCGGCTGACCCGGCACTCCCGCCTCCATGGGCCGATGTTCGTCCCGGGCGCCGCCCGCGTCGACCTCGGCCTGCCGGACTGGGCGACCCGCGTGTTCTCACTCGTGTGTCCGCGGGACCGGGAGCCGGCACCGCCGCCGGCCTGGTTCGCCGACCCCGACGGGCTGCACGAGTTCTTCCCCGAAGGCCTGCCCAACCGCGAGGAGGGTCGCTCGCTCGATCTGCTCATCGCCCTGGCCCGCCGCCTGCACCTCACCGTCCGCCTGGCCGACGAGCCGGTGGACCCGCTGGCCCTGACCTCGCCGGCCGCCTCCCGGTCGGCCCTCGAAGCCGCCGCCGAGGCGCCCGCCCGGCTTCTCACCCCCGACCCGGCCGCCCATGTCGACATCTTCGTCTACTCCCCGTACTGGCTGGAGCCGGACGTGCTGCTCGAGCGGATGCACGCCGTCGACTCCTCCGCCGCCGAGCCCGCCCCGATCAGCCCGGAGCAGCTCGAACGAGTCGCCCACCTCATCGACCCGTCGGAGCAGGCGTCGCGGGACGGCTACTCCGTCGAGGTGCCGCTGCGCACCCTGGGGCCGCGCGCCGGGCTGATCGAGATCGGCGTGATCCTCGAAGAGGTGCTGCCGCGCGCTGTGGCCCGCATCTCCGAGGGCCCGCTCGTCCTGTATCACCTGCGCTGGATCGATTCGGAGCAGCAGCGCTACCTGCCCGAGCTCGACGATGAGCTCGCCCGGATCCGGGTCGCCGCCGGGCTGCGGCTCGAGCGCCTCGCCGGCGAGGTGGTGAGGCTGACCTCCGGAACCGCGGTGGACGAGGACGGCTTCCTCGTCAGTCCGCACCAGCTCGGCTGAGACGCGGCCGGCGCTGAGGGCTCGCGCGCGCGTAGCCAATCTCAGGGAGCGAAGCAACTTCGTGTTCCTCGGCCCCGTGTGAAAAAATGACCGACAGCGTACTCGCGGGGCTGAGGGGTGAACGATGACGGTGATGGTGAGCGCGTTCTTCGTCGCTGCACTGCTCGTCTCCCCGCTGTTCCGCCTCCTCGGTCGCAATGCGTTCCTCGTGCTGGCACTGGTGCCCGCCGCGGCATTCGTCATGTCACTGGTGCAGATTCCCCACCTGCTCTCCGGTGATCCGCCGTGGATCGAGCACTTCAGCTGGCTTCCCGCCCTGAACATGCAGGTCGTCTTCCTGATGGACCCGCTGGCCTGGGTGATGACCCTGCTGGTCGCCGGGGTCGGCGCCTTCATCTTCATCTACTGTGCGCGCTACTTCGACGACGACGAGCCGCGCCTGGTCCGCTTCGCCGGCGTCCTGATGGGCTTCGCCGGGATGATGTACGGCCTCGTCCTCGCCGACGAGATGCTCACCCTCTTCATCTTCTGGGAGGGCACCACGGTGTTCTCCTACCTCCTCATCGGCCAGTACAACTCGCGCCAGCAGTCGCGGCGGGCCGCTCTGCAGTCGCTCGTCGTCACCACCTTCGGCGGCCTGGCGATGCTCGTGGGCATGATCATGCTCAGCGAGGTGATGGGCACCGGACGGATCTCCGCGATCGTCGACGCAGGATTCTCCGCCGGACCGGACCAGGCGTTCGTCATCGTCGCGGTGATGCTGATCCTCGTGGGCGCCGTGTCCAAGTCGGCACTCATCCCGTTCCACTTCTGGCTTCCGGGGGCGATGGCCGCACCCACGCCCGTCAGCGCCTACCTGCACGCTGCGGCGATGGTCAAGGCGGGCATCTACCTGGTCTTCCGCATGGCTCCCGGGTTCCACACCATGCCCGGCTGGACCGCAGTGCTGCTCACCCTGGGAATCGCGACCATGCTGGTCGGCGGCTGGCAGGCGCTGCGCCAGTTCGACCTCAAGCTCGTCCTCGCCTACGGCACGGTGTCGCAGCTGGGCTTCCTCACCATCGTCGGCACCTTCGGCACCCGTGACGTCACCCAGGCCGCGCTCACCCTGCTGCTTGCGCACGCCCTGTTCAAGTCGGCGCTGTTCCTCATCGTCGGCATCATCGACCACCGCGCAGGCACCCGCGATCTGCGCAAGCTCTCCGGTTACGGTCGGCGATCACCGATCCTCCTCGTCACCGCGATCATCGCGGCGGCATCGATGGCCGGCATTCCGCCCACCCTCGGGTTCGTCGCCAAGGAAGCGGTCTACACCACGCTGCTCGAGGACGGCACGAAGTCCGGCATCGTCGCGCTGATCGGAGTCTTCCTCGGCTCGGTCTTCACCGTGGCGTACTCCGCGCGGTTCGTCTGGGGCGCCTTCGCCGTCAAGCCCGGCGTCGAGCCGCTGAAGAGGGCGCGCGAGAGCTCCCTGTTCAAGTCGGCTCCGGTCATCCTCACGGCCTTCACGCTGCTGTGCGGTCTGGGTGCGAATCTGCTGGATCCGGTGTTCGCCGCCTGGACGTCCGGACTCCCCTCCGAGGGTGGAGAGCCGTACCACATCGCGCTGTGGCACGGTCTCGAACCGGCGCTGCTGCTGTCTGCGCTCACCATCGCGCTGGGCCTGACGATGTTCTGGTTCGGCCGCCAGGTGAGCGCCTTCCAAGCGGAGATGCCGGCCGGGATCAACTTCCACAACGCATACCGGCGCACGATCACCGGCCTTGAATCGCTTGCCGCCTACGTCACGGCTCGCACCCAGCGCGGCTCGATGCCCTTCTACCAGGGCGTGATCTACGTGGTGTTCATCGGCACCCTGGCGACGGCCCTGCTGCTCAACGAGACGTGGCCGAGCGACATCGACTTCGTGCAGGGCTGGCCCCAGATCCTCGTCGCGGTGTGCATGATCCTCGCCTCGCTCGCCGCCACTCGGGCGGACAAGCGGTTCGCCGCGGTCGTGATCGTCGGCATCGCCGGCTACTCGATGGTCGTGTTCTTCGCGATCCAGGGCGCACCGGACCTCGCGCTGACGCAGATGCTCGTCGAGACGATCACGATCGTCGTCTTCATCCTCGTGCTGCGGCGCCTGCCGTCGCGGATGGGGCAGGCGCAGAGCCGTCTGACTCCTGCTCTGCGCGGAGTGATCGCGGTGCTGTTCGGCATCATCATGATGATCGTCGCTTTCGTCGCCCTGGGCGCCCGCGTCGCCGAGCCCGTCTCCGAACTGTTCCCGTTCCTCGCCTACGAGTACGGCCATGGCCAGAACGTCGTCAACGTGACCCTCGTCGACATCCGCGTCTGGGACACGGTCGGCGAGCTCTCCGTCGTCGTGGTGGCCGCCACCGGCGTCGCGAGCCTGATCTTCGTCCGCGGCCGCGAAGGCGTGCTCCCGCGGTACGACATGCAGCGGCCGGGCGGCCTGTCCCGCTTCCAGCCGGTCGAGGACGAGTTCCACACCCCGCTGCGCGTCGTGGAGCCGAATTCCGACTCCGAGCACGGACGCAACGCGTGGCTGCTTGCCGGCCGGACGCTGTCCCCCTCCAACCGGTCGATCCTCCTTGAGGTTCTCGTGCGGATTCTCTTCCACGTGATCCTCGTCTTCTCGGTCTACCTGCTGTTCGCCGGGCACAACCTGCCCGGCGGCGGGTTCGCCGCCGGCCTGGTCGCGGGGCTGGCCCTCATCGCCCGGTACCTCGCCGGTGGCAGGTACGAGCTGGCGGAGGCCGCTCCGATCGATGCCGGACGGGTGCTGGGCGTCGGCATCGCGCTCGCGGCCGGCACCGGCATCGGCGGCTACATCTGGGGGGACACGATCTTCCGATCCGAGTACTGGTCGGCGGAGGTGCCCATCCTCGGCGACCTGTCGTTCGGCACTTCGACGGTCTTCGACATCGGCGTGTACCTGGTCGTCATCGGGCTGATGCTCGACATCCTGCGCAGTCTCGGCGCCGAGGTCGACCGGCACCAGGAAGCCGACCAGGAGCGGCTGGCGGAGACGCTCATCTCGGATACGTCCTTCGAGGGGCCGGACTCCCGTCAGCTGCACGCCATCCTGGGCCGGATGGATGATGTCGAAGTCGATGGCCGGGCTGGAGGAAGTCGACTGTGACGACGTCATTCGTGATGCTGCTGGCGATGGGCGTGATGTTCGCCTGCGGTCTCTACCTCATGCTCGATCGCTCGCTCACCCGCGTGCTCCTGGGCTTCCTGCTGATGGGCAACGCCACCAACATCCTCATCATGCTGACCGCCGGAGGTCCCGGGAGACCGCCGATCACCGACGGGGAGAACCTGTCGGCCGAGGGCATGAATGATCCGCTGCCCCACGCTCTGATCCTGACGGCCATCGTGATCACCTTCTCGCTGTCCGCGTTCCTGCTCGCGATGATCTACCGGTCGTGGCGACTGGTGCGCAACGAGAACCTTGAGGACGACATCGAGGACGCCAAGATCGCGCTGACCAAGTACCGCAGCACCGGCGAGGAAGCCGGCACCAGCGGAGAGTACGACGACACCGAGTTCGGCGACGAGGCCCAGACCCCCATCCCGGGGGCGCTCGACCTCGATGAGGACGGGTCCCCGCGAGAGCGCCTGCGGGGCGCGGGCGACGGGTTCGGCGAAGCGGTGCCCGAGAACCCGACCGACCACGCGGAGAAGGAGAACATGACGCCGGAGGAGCTCGACCGCCACGATGAGGAGGGAGGCCGCTGATGCTCGCCGCACTGGTACCGCTGCCGGTCATCCTGCCGCTCCTCGGTGCGGGCATCGCGCTGATGCTCCCGGGCCGTCGTCGGCTGCAGACCGCGGTCACGGTGATCACCCTGGTCGTCGTGCTCATCATCAGCCTCGCTCTGCTGTTCGGCGTGGACGCGCTCGGCACTCAGGTGGTGGCCGTCGGCGGCTGGGATCTGCCGTACGGCATCGCGCTCGTCGCCGATCGTCTGAGCGCGCTGATGCTTGTCGTATCCTCGATCGTCACCCTGCTCGTGCTCATCAACGCGGTGGGCCAGGAGATGGCCGACACCGCGAACGAGACGCCGGTCAGCGTGTTCAACCCGACGTATCTGATCCTGTGCGCGGGCGTCGCCAATGCCTTTCTCGCGGGCGACCTGTTCAACCTGTACGTCGGCTTCGAGATGCTGCTCGGCGCCTCGTACGTGCTGCTCACCCTGGGGTCGACCGCGGAGCGGATCCGCGCCGGGGTCACCTACGTCGTGATCTCGCTGGTGTCGTCGCTGATCTTCCTGATGGCGATCGGCTTCATCCTCGCCGCGACGGGCACGGTCAACATCGCGCAGCTGTCCTCGCGGCTGGCTGAGCTGCCGCCGGACATCCAGCTCATCCTGCACGTCGCCCTGCTCATCGGCTTCGGCATCAAGGCGGCGGTGTTCCCGCTGTCGTTCTGGCTGCCGGACTCCTATCCCACCGCGCCGGCACCGGTGACCGCGGTGTTCGCGGGTCTGCTCACGAAGGTCGGGATCTACGCGATCATCCGGACGGAGACGGTGATCTTCTCCGAGTCGGATCTGCGCATCCCGCTGCTCGTCGTGGCCGGACTGACCCTGCTGGTGGGAATCCTCGGGGCGATAGCGCAGACGGAGATCAAGCGGCTGCTGTCGTTCACTCTCGTGTCCCACATCGGCTACATGCTGTTCGGCGTAGCCATGGGGACCGTGGAGGGTCTGACGGCGGCGATCTTCTACACCGCCCACCACATCGTCGTCCAGACCGCGCTCTTCCTGGCCATCGGCCTGGTCGAGCAGCGGGCGGGCGTGACTTCGATGCGCCGGCTCGGCGGCATCGCGGTGCTGGCTCCCGGACTGTCGCTGCTGTTCTTCATCCCCGCGCTCAACCTCGCGGGCATCCCACCGTTCTCCGGCTTCATCGGCAAGGTCGCGCTGTTCCAGTCGGGCTTCGAGACCGGCGACTGGCTGATCTATGTGCTCATCGGGGCGGGAGCGCTCACGTCCCTGCTGACCCTCTACGTCATCGGCAAGGCGTGGAACCTGGCGTTCTGGCGAGACCCGGACGACGTCGAGGAGCCCACCGCCGAGCTCGTGGAGGAGTTCGAGGAGCGCCGCGAGGCGCTGGCCGCGGGGAAGGCGTGGAAGGCGAAGCCGTCGGTGCCGCGCACCATGTCACTGTCGGCTGGAGCGATGGTGGGTGTCAGCGTCTTCGTGACGGTCTTCGCAGGACCGCTGTGGGACGTCAGCTCCCGGGCGGGGGAGAACCTGCGCAGCCCGCAGACCTACGTCAATGAGGTCATCGGCCACGGAGACGGTTCATGATCAAGAAGAAGACTCGTCGCCCGCTGTGGCAGATCGCCCTGCCGATCCTGCTGCTCACCGCGGTGTGGATCATGCTCTGGGACGACCTCAGCGTGCTCAACATCCTCACCGGCGTGCTGCTGGCGCTGTTCGTCACCCGGTTCTTCTACCTGCCGCCGGTGGAGCTGTCGCGGCGCTTCAACATCTTCTGGGCGGCGGTGTTCCTCGGGTGGTTCACCGCCTCGATGATCAGCGCGTCGCTCCACGTCGCCTGGCTGGCGGTGCGCCCGAAGGGCGTCAGCGCCGGCAGCGTGATCTCGGTCGAGCTCCACACCCGCTCCGACCTGCTCATCACCATGGTGTCCACGGTGATCGGCCTGATCCCCGGCTCGATCGTGATCGAGGCCGACCGCGCGCACTCGGTGATCTTCGTCCACGTGCTCGACTGCTCGACGGATGACGAGGTCGAAGCCGCGAAGTCCCAGGTCTACCGCATCGAGAACCTGCTCATCCGCGCGCTCGGCTCGGCCCACGACATCACCACGCTCAACACCTGGCGCAAGGAGCTGGGGATGCCGCCGGTTCTGCCGACGCGTGAGCTGCAGAGGAAGGAGAGCAGACGATGAATGGACTGTCCGACGAACTGCTCATCGATCCCGCGATCCTGCGCATCGCCGCCCCGATCCTGCTCGTGATCTTCCTGGCCACATTGGTCATCGTGGTGATCAAGCTGATCCGCGGACCTTCGATCCTCGACCGCATGATCGCCAACGACGTGTTCCTCGCCACGCTGCTGTGCGGACTCGGAGCCTTCATCGCGGCCACCGGCCGCGTCGACCTGCTCCCGGTCCTGCTCGCCGTCGCAGCCCTCGGCTTCGTCGGCTCGGTGAGCGTGTCGCGCTATGTGTCCCGCTCGGACACCTCGTCGCCGGTGGTCGGGGAGACCCGCAGCATGGCCCAGGCCCACACCCTGTCGATGGCCCAGCGCCGCGATCAGGAGGAGGCGCAGCGGCAGCGCTCCTCGCGTGCCGGAAGCGCTGACGGCCCCGACGACGCCGAGGCGGGCCGTCCCGCGGGTGCCGAAACGGTGGGACCGCTGTTCGCCGAGGAGCAGGAGCAGTCGTGATCGCCGACATCTTCTCGATCGTGTTCATGATCGGCGGCGCGCTGCTGTCCCTGGCCGCATCGATCGGCCTGCTGCGGTTCCCCGACCTGATGAGCCGCCTGCACGCCGGATCGAAGCCGCAGATCTTCGGCCTGCTGCTGATGATGCTCGCGATCGCGATCCAGATTCCGCAATGGGGTCCGATCACCACGGTGTTCCTCGTCATGACCTTCCAGATGATGACGTCCCCGATCGGCACCCATATGGTGGGACGCGCCGGGTACCGCACCAAGCGGCTCCGGCGCTCGATGCTGTACCAGGACGAGCTGGCCGATGCCGTCGCCCGAGCCGAGCTGCGAGACTCCTCCCACCGCAGCAGTCGCACACTGCCGAAGGACCGTTCGTGACCACACCTCCTGCCCGAACCGAGAAGCCCCTGGTCCTCGTCGCCGACGACGAGCCCGATGTCCTCGCCGCTGTGGTGCCGTTCCTGGAGCGCTCCGGGTTCCGGGTGCTCAGTGCCCCGGACGGCCGGCTCGCCCTCGACGAGATCCACCGGCATAGCCCGGACGTCTGCGTGCTCGACGTCCTGATGCCCGGAGCCGACGGCCGGGAAGTGCTGCGCACGCTGCGCCGCGAGGAGAACTGGGTGCCCGTGCTGCTGCTGACCCAGGTCGGCGAAGCCGTCGAGCGGGCCATGGCGCTCGAAGAGGGCGCCGACGACTACCTCAACAAGCCCTTCGATCCCCACGAGCTCGTCGCCCGGATCCGCGCGGTGCTGCGCCGAACGCGCAGCGACGGTCCGCCGCTGGCCAACGCCCCCGTGCTGCACTCGACCTTCGGACTCACCCTGGACCGGGTGGGCAGGCGCGCGTGGATCCGGGACCGCAGCCTGGTCATCACTCCGAAGGGCCTGACGCTGCTGGAGTACCTCATGGTCCACCAGGACGAGCTCATCGAGCGCAGCCGCCTGCTCGAAGTGCTGTGGGGATTCGACGACGCCGTCGGCACCCGTGCCGTGGACTCCCGAGTGGCGGAGCTGCGCCGAGTGCTCGGCGAGGACGCCTCGGAGCCCAGGTGGATCGCCACCGTGCAGGGGCGCGGGTACCGCTTCATCGCACAGGTCACCGGGGCGAATGAGCTGGGACCGCGATGAGTGCATTCCTCGTCGTCGAGATCCGCATCTGGCTGCTCCTTCTCCTGCTGCTGGTCCTCGCCGGGCTCGGCGTGGGTGCGTGGTTCCTGTTCCGGCGCTGGCTGCGCAGGCGCGATGACCGGCTCGCTCAGCAGCACCGTCAGGCGGTCGAGCGCGACGCCCTGACCCGCCGCAACCGGATGCTCATCCGCCTCGACCACGAGCTCAAGAATCCGCTGACCGCGCTGCGCACCTCGGTGGCGACGGTGCGCGAGATGGTCCGCGACGAGCGCCCGGATCCCGAAGAGATCACGCCGGTGGTCAGGCAGATCGACACGTCGGCCCGCAGGGTGGCCCGCCTGCTGGCCGACCTGCGCAAGCTCGCCGACGTCGAGTCCCGCACCATCGAGTTCGCCCGCGTCGACATGGACCGCCTGATCCACCAGGCCGTCGAGGATGCGCGCACCGCACCCGGTGCCGAGGACCGGATGATCGTGGCGACGGTCGCCCGCGCCCCCTGGCGGCTGCCGGACGTCGCCGGCGAGGAGGACCTGCTGCTGTCGGCGATCCTCAACCTGCTCGGCAACGCGATCAAGTACTCCTCCGACACGGACGTCGTGGAACTCCGCGCGAACGAGCAGATCATCGACAACCACCGCTGGGTCGTCGTCGAGGTCGCCGACACGGGATCGGGAATCCCGGCGGATGAGCAGGATGCCGTGTGGGAGGAGCTCTCCCGCGGCAAGCGCGTCCGCTCCGTCGCAGGCTCAGGCATGGGGCTGTCCCTCGTCCGCTCGATCATCGCCCGCCACGGCGGTTCGGTCGAGCTGTTCAGCCAGGAGGGCGTGGGCACTTCCGTGCGGCTGGTGCTGCCGGTGCTCGGCGATGCCCAGGTTCCCGCCCAGCCCTCGGGCTGGGACGGTGCCGGGGCGGTGGCGTCCTCGCGACCGGTCCAGCCGTTCCACGACAGCAGCAGGCGCGGCGGCGGCGGCTTCCTCCCGCCTCGACAGCCCTCGGAGGCCGAGCTGCAGGGCAGACTCCTCGGCACTCCCCGCCGCACCTCGAAACGGCGGCTGCAGAGGGTGGGCGGCGAGCTGCGCGACGCGACCACCGGCGAGGCGTTCGGCGAGGTGCCGTTCGACTCCGGCCCCTACCAGCATTTCAAGCCACCCCAGCAGCCACCCCGGCCGCCGTCGGCCCCGCTGCCGCAGCTTCCGCAGACTCCGCCCCGGTCGATTCCGCAGGCCCCTCAGCAGCCCCCGAACGCCGGAGGCGAACAGCGATGAGAAGTCCGCTGCTGACCGCCGGCGCTGTCGCAGCGACGGCGGTGCTGCTGAGCGGCTGCGGTGCTCTCCAGGTGCGCACCGCGGAGGGGCCCGGCGCCCCGATCGGCGTCGGCGTGGCTCCGACCGCCGGACCGACCCCCACTCCGACGGAGACGGGCCCGCAGCTGCCCCAGGGCTACACGGAGCACCGGATCGACTTCGGAGGCGAATGCCCGATCCCGGTCGTGATCGCAGTCCCCGAGGACTGGGAGGCGACCCTGAAGCCGGGCGCGTTCCAGCAGCTGCTGCCGCAGGACCAGTCCCTGGGGCGCGAGGGCCCGACCATCAACGTCAACTGTCGCGAGGCGTTCCTCGACAAGACGGCGATCGACCTGGTCAACAGCCAGGAGCGGTTCTCCTTCACGGAGCCCGGTTCCGAGATCGTCGCCGAGCGCAAGGGTCAGCTCGGCAACGGCTACTCCTGGGGCTTCCAGGCCGAACTGGCACCCACCGAGATCCTCGCCGGAGGACACCCGCAGGTGATGTACGGTGCGGAGATCGGCTACAGCTATGAGGGCAAGCTCTACCAGGTCTCGTACCATGCCTCATCGCTGCGGGAGGATGCCGAGGGCCTGGCGATGCTGCGGGACGCGGCCGACCATGTGGAAGTGGACGGCCTCCCGGTGACGATGCCCCGGTGGGTGGTCTGAGGCGCCCAGAGGCTGCCGATGCGCCGGGAGCGCTCGTCAGCCCCGGTGCCAGGACCTCATCTGAGTGAGCTTCGAGCTCAGTCCCTGCTGGAAGATCGCGACATCGGCGCTGTGGGAGATGACCTGGAACCCCTCGGCGATCGCCGCCTGCGTCAGCCCGTCGTCGCCGGAGAAGATGCCGGCAGCCTTGCCGGCATCGCGTGCGGCAGCGCCGACGCGTGCGAGGGCGCTGCGGAAGGCCGGACTGGAGACATCCCCGGGGTAGCCGAGGTTGGTGCTGAGGTCGAGCGGACCCACGAAGAGCACGTCGACCCCGTCGACAGCGGCGATCTCGTCGACATTGGCGACCGCCTCGGGCGTCTCGATCTGCGTGAGCAGAACCGTCGAGGCATTGGCCTCGGCCTGCCGCCGGGACGGGTCGCCGCCGGTGTAGAGATCGTGGGCGATGCCGAAGGCGGAGCCGCGGGTGCCGACGGGCGGGTACTTCATCCACTGCACCAGGATGGCGGCCTGCTCGGCCGTGTTGACGTAGGGGACCATGATGCCCTCGGCGCCGGCGTCGAGCGCCCCGCTGACGAGGTGCTGAGCCGAGCCGATGATGCGGACGAACGAGGCGATCTCCTCCCGGCGCGACACGGCCAGGGCGGGCCGGATCCGGTCGAGCGACCACCCGGTGTGCTCGAGGTCGTAGAGCACCCAGTCCGCTCCGGCACGGGCGGCCAGCGGGCCGATTCCCTCCGCGGCGAATTCGAGGACGAAGGTGCCCAGTGACAGCTCCCCTTCGGCCAGCTGCCGACGGAAGTTCGCGGTCGTCATGTGATGTCCTTCGAGTCGGGGATGGGGAAGCGCGGCCGGACCCACAGGCGGGCCGCCCGCCAGTCCATGCTATGGCATGCTGATGGAATGGATGCACTGATGGTGATGAACACGGAGAGCGCCCGCGCGCAGGCCTCGGGGATCGAGAAGGTCCTCGGCGATATCGTCGCGCGCGCCAGGACCACCGGCGGTGTGCTCGTGCTGCTGTCGGCCCCGGTTCCCCCGGACGCGCCGGAGCAGCCGGAATCGGTGTTCGGCACGACCGAGGAGGACCTGGGGCTGGTGTCCACCGCCGCCGACGCGTTCGAAGGCGTCGACGAGCTGGCTCCGGCACTGCACGACCTGAACATCGACCGCGTCATCATCGGCGGGGTCGATGTGCAGAGCTCGGTGCAGCAGACGGCGATGGCAGGTCTGGCCTGCAACTTCGATGTCGTCGTGCTGCGCGACGGGACCGTGGACCTCGCCGGCGGCCCTGTCGACTGGTTCCCCACCGCCGAGGCGGCCGGCGCCATGGTCAAGGACGTCGCCGATGTCTGGCTCCGGATGTAGATGTCTGGCTCCGGACAGAGTCGGGTGAATGGCCGAAGGCCGGGTTCGCATGCTGCGAACCCGGCCTTCTCTCATGCCGCTAATCTCATGGTGCCGGGGACTCAGGCGCCGCTGAGTGCGCCGGCCTTCCAGTCATCGATGAAGTCCTGGTTGTCGGCGACCCATTCGTCGACCGCGGCATCGTTGTTCTCGCCGCCGTGGCCCTCCTCGGAGAACATGACGTTCTCCAGGCTGGAGAGGTGCTCGTCGTCGAGGACGAGGTTCTTCAGCAGCTGGGAGACCTTCGGGTTCTCCTCGGTGAAGCCGGTGCGGGAGAAGTTGTAGATCACCTCGGCACCGCCCATCGCGCCCTCCGGGTCCTCGAGGTCGCGGACCGGGAACGCGTCGTACGCCCAGTGCGGGCGCCACAGGGTGACGGCGATGTTGTCTCCGGAGTCGACGGCGGACTGGAGCTCGGAGAGCATCGCCGGAGTCGAGGACACGACGAACTCGTAGTCCTCGAGCCCGTAGGTCGGGATCGCGGATTCCTGGGTGGTCTTGGTCAGACCGGCGCCGGGCTCGATGCCGACGATGCGGTTGCCGTACTCGTCGCCCATCTCAGCGAGGTCGGCGATCGACTGGGCGGGGGAGTCCTCGTTGACCGCGATGGTCAGCTTGGCGTTGTTGTACCAGCAGCCCTGTGCCTCGAGATCCTCGCCGTACTGCTCGATGTAGTCGGCGTGAGTCAGCGGGAGCCATGCGTCCATCAGGAAGTCGATGTCGCCCTGAGCGACGCCGGTGAACCCGGGCGCTGCCTCGAAGGCCTGCACGTCGACGGTGTAGCCGTCCTCCTCGAGCACGTGCTTGGTCAGGTGGGCGGCGGCGAATGATTCGTCCCAGCCGTTGAAGGCGCCGATGGTGATGTCCGTGGTGGCGTCGGCCTCCATCCCGGTGGTGTCAGCGGATTCCGCTCCCGGAGTGCAGTCCGCCCAATCCTCGGCGGCGGTCTCCTCGCCACCTCCGGCGGGCTCTCCGCCGCCTTCGTTCGAGGCGCCGCCCTCGTTGGACGCGCCGCATGCCGACAGTGCGAGCAGGGATGCGGCCGCCAGGCCGCCGATCTGTGTCATACGTGTGAGTTTCATGTTCTCTCCTTCGTGTCAGGTGCTGGATGCGAGTGACGGAGTGGGGACGGACCGGCCGGAGTCGATGTTGGGTCCACGACCGCGTCGCGCCGCGTCAGGCGGTCTTGGCCGGGGTCAGGTTGCTGCGGGAGCCGAAGGCCGCGGTGACCCGGTCGAGGTAGACGGCGATGATGACGACAGCCAGGCCGGACTCGATTCCCAGCGACACGTTGAGCGAGCTGATCGAGCCGGTGACTGCGCCGCCGAGGCCCTGCGCGCCGGCCATGCCCGCGAGGACGACCATCGACAGGGCGAGCATGATGACCTGGTTGACGCCGGCCATGATGGTGGGCATCGCCAGCGGCACCTGGATCCTGCCGAGGATGTGACCGGGACTGGCGCCGAATGCCTGCCCCGCCTCGACGACCTCCCGATCGACCTGACGGATGGCGAGCTCGGTGAGCCGCACGCCGGGAGGCAGGGCGAAGATCAGGGTGGCGATCGCGCCGGGTACGGGCCCGATGCCGAAGATCACGATGATCGGCACGAGGTAGGCCAGCGCCGGCATCGACTGCATGAAGTCGAGGACCGGCTTGACGACGGTGGATACGATCTGGGACTTCGCCGCGAGGATGCCCAGCGGGATGGAGATCAGCAGCGCGAAGAGGACCGCCACGATCACCAGGGCCAGGGTCTGCATCGAGTTGCCCCACTGGTCGAGGGCGCGGATGAGGTAGAAGCCGAGCACTGTGAACAGGGCCAGCTTCCAGCCTGCTGCGAACCACGCAATGGCCGCCAGGATGACGATCATGACCAGGTACACCGGCGCCGACAGGGCCGACTCCAGAGAGTTGTACAGGCCGCCGAGCACGAGGGAGACGAAGCTCAGCAGCCAGGC
Organism: Brevibacterium daeguense; assembly: GCF_021729135.1. Taxonomy (GTDB): domain Bacteria; phylum Actinomycetota; class Actinomycetes; order Actinomycetales; family Brevibacteriaceae; genus Brevibacterium; species Brevibacterium daeguense. The sequence continues at coordinate 188,178 of NZ_JAJTWW010000004.1, read as the reverse complement.
GAACGCATCCTGGAACCAGTCGAGGAACGATTCTGCCCAGTCGCCGAGCGGAATCCGGGGGTTGAGGAAATCCATGCGTCAGGCTCCCTTCTCGTCGGCGGCTTCGGCTCCGACGGAGGAGCCGCGGACAGTGGGTTGGGGCGTCGCGGAGAAGTCGGCGTCCGCCGGTGTGGCATCGAGGGTGCCGACGGCCGGCATCTCCCCGGTGGACGGCCCGACAGAGGCCATCGAGTTCAGGAGGGCGATGCGCGGCACGACGCCCAGCAGCTTGTTGGTCTCGTCGACGACCGCAAGCGGGACGCGTGAGGCCGAGCTGGGGGCGAAGAGCTCCGAGAGCGGGGTGTCGGCACCGACCGTGAGCACGCCGCTCGTCTCGATGAGACTCCGGAGGTCGCGGACACCCTCGCGGGCCGCGCTCACGACTGCGCGGTCGGTGACCATGCCGAGGAGGGTGCGGGAGCGGTCGGTGACGAGCAGCGCGGAGGACCGCGCCTCCTCCATCGTCTTGATCGCGACCCGCGGACCGGCCGTGTCGGTGATCACCGCATCCGGCGTGCGCATGATCGACGAGGCGGTGAGCACGCGGGCGCGGTCCACGTCCTGGACGAAGTTGGCGATGTAATCATCAGCGGGGTCGGTGAGGATCTCCTCGGCGGTGCCGATCTGGATGATGCGACCGTCGCGCATGACCGCGATCCTGTCACCCAGGTACATGGCCTCGTTGAGGTCGTGGGTGATGAAGATGACGGTCTTGTTGAGGTTCGCCTGCAGCTCGACGAGCTGATCCTGCATCTCGCGGCGGATCAGCGGGTCGAGGGCGGAGAACGCCTCGTCCATCAGCAGCACATCGGTCTCTGCGACGAGGGCGCGGGCGAGGCCGACTCGCTGCTGCATGCCGCCGGAGAGCTGACCGGGGAGCTTGTCGCCCCAGCCGCCGAGCCCGACCACATCGAGCCAATGATCGGCTCGTTCCAGCCGGTCGGCCTTGGGGACCTTCTTGATCTCGAGGGCGTAGGCGGCGTTCTCCCGGACCGTGCGGTGCGGCAGCAGCGCGAAGTGCTGGAACACCATCGAGATGTTGTCAGCCCTGAGCCGGCGCAGCTGCTTGGCGTCCATCCGGGAGATGTCCTGGCCGTTGATCTCGATCGATCCGGCGGTCGGGGTCCAGAGGCCGTTGATCATCCGGATGAGCGTGGACTTGCCCGATCCGGACAGGCCCATGACGACGAAGGTCTCGCCCTTCTCGACTTCGAAGCTCGCGTCGATGACGGCAGCGGTTCCGAGCCTCCGGAGCTCGTCGCGGGATCTGCCGAGGTTCAGCTGCTCGACGACTTCCTTCCCCTGTCTGCCGAAGATCTTGTAGACGTGGGAGGCGCGGACGACTGCCACAGCGGTGACCTTTCTGTTGGAGACAGGAACAGGTGCAACCCGGGTGCGCGGCAGCAGAGAAGACGCTGATCTGCGAAGACGATGATGGCCGCGATGCCGGGACGCACGGTTGGCGCTGGCCCGAGTCTAGGTAATATGCCCGTCCGATTCGCCGTTCTTCCCCCTCTCGAGCCTGTGCGGGAACTGCCGATCAACTTACAGTAGCGCTCCTGATCAGTGATGATGCCCGCATCCGGGATCGTTGTCCTTTCGTTATGGCAGGTGCGCCGAGGTGGGGGCGGCGCTGCGGATTCACGAGCAGCTCGTGCCCCGCCGGAGGAAGCTCGTGCCCCGCCGGAGGAGATGAGAGAGGGGCATTGGGGGTGGGAGTGCGTTCGCGGCTAGAGTTTGAGTCATGAAATCATTGCCTTTTGTTCCTGCGGACGTCTTTCCCGCGGTCATCGTCCCTCTGACCCCCCGGGACGCGGCCGAGTTGGCGGACCAGGCCGCTCGCGCCGCCGCCACCGAGGGCGTCGACGTCATCGAATGGCGCGTCGATGCCCTCGACGAGATCCGGCAGAGCGAGGAACTCGGCGTCGACGGACTCGACGCGGTCCGGGCTGCCGTCACCGCCGGATGGGAGGCGCTGCAGTCTGCCGCGTCCGACCTGCCGGTGCTCATGACGCTGCGCACCACCATCGAGGGCGGGTACGCCCCGGTCACTGAAGAGGCGTACGCGGCGCTGCTCGACTTCTTCATCGGGCTGGGGCCAACCGCTGTCGACATCGAGTTCCAGCGCACGGCCGCGGAGGACCTCATCGCCCGCGCCGCCGCCGCCGAGGTGTGCTCCTTCGCCTCGTTCCACGACTTCGAGCAGACCCCGCCGGCCGAGCACCTGATCCGCCTGATGGCGCGCATGGAGAAGGCGGGCGCGAACGTCGCCAAGATCGCGGTGATGCCCAATCACCGCACCGACGTCCTCGAGGTGCTCAGTGTGGCCGACAGGGCGCAGGCGACGCTGCCGATTCCGGTGGTGGCGATTGCGATGGGCCGGCTGGGCAAGGCCACGCGGCTGGTGGGCGGAGAATTCGGCTCGGCCGCGACCTTCGCCGCGGTCGGCGAGATCTCCGCACCCGGCCAGCTGCGCGTTCCGCACGTGCTTGCGGCGCTCGAGTCGCTCCGCGCGGACGAGGAGCAGACGGAGGCCTGAAGCCGGCACCGGCCTCGGCCGTGCTCGCAGCGCCTCATCCGCGCCGGGTCGCGCTCGACTCCGCGCAAGGTCATGCTCGGCTCCGCCGCTGAGGATGCCGAAGGCCCCGGAACCATGCAGGTTCCGGGGCCTTCGTCCGGCCGGTTCGGTCGGTTCTCAGCGCGCTGCCGTCACACCGGAACCTTCTCGGTGTCCGGAGCTGCCGGACCCTGACCGCGCTTGATGCCTGCCAGCAGCATCTGAGCGACGTCGAGGACTTCGACGCCCTCGGACGCATTGCCCTCGGACTGCTCCTGGGTCAGGCCGTCGGACAGCATGACGCGGCAGAAGGGGCAGCCGATCGCGATCTGCTCCGCGCCCGTGGCCACGGCCTCCTTGGTGCGGTTGATGTTGATCCGCGAGCCGATGGTCTCCTCCATCCACATGCGAGCACCGCCGGCGCCGCAGCAGAACGACCGCTCCTGGGAGCGCTCCATCTCGCGGTACTCGACGCCCGGCAGGGAGCCGATGAGCTCGCGCGGCGGGGAGTAGATGCCGTTGTGGCGGCCCAGGTAGCAGGGGTCGTGGTAGGTGACCGGAGTGGTGACCTGCTCGCCCTCGGCCGGGGCCACCGGGACGAGGCGCTTCTCGCGGACCAGCTTGTTGAGCAGCTGCGTGTGGTGGACGACCTCGAACTTGCCGCCCAGCTGCGGGTACTCATTGGCGATCGTGTTGAAGCAGTGGGCGCAGGTCACCACGATCTTGCGGGCCTTCATCTCGTTGAGGACCTCGACGTTGGCCTGGGCCAGCATCTGGAACAGGAACTCGTTGCCCGCACGGCGCGCGGGGTCACCGGTGCAGGACTCGCCGTCGCCGAGCACCGCGAAGTCGACCTCGGCATGGTGGAGGAGCTCGGCCACCGCGCGGGTGGTCTTCATCGCACGGTCCTCGAACGCTCCGGCGCAGCCGACCCAGAACAGGTATTCGGTCTCCCCCAGGTCCTCGATGTCTGCGCCGACCTGCTTGACCTCGAAGTCGAGGTCCTTGGCCCATTCCATGCGCTTGCGCTGGGACATGCCCCACGGGTTCTGCTTGTTCTCGAGGTTCTTGAACAGGCCGGACAGCTCGGTCGGGAACGCCGATTCGATGAGCACCTGGTAGCGGCGCATGTCGACGAAGTGGTCGACGTGCTCGATGTCGACCGGGCACTGCTCGACGCAGGCGCCGCAGGTGGTGCAGGCCCACAGGGCGTCGGGATCGATGACGCCCAGCTCGGTGAGCTCCTCGACGTCCTGGGCTCCGACCAGCGGGCGGACCGCCTCGGTCTGCGCGACCTCCGACAGAGTGCCGAGCAGGTCGAGGTTCTCATGCGGGTCGCTGATGGCGTTGTAGGCCGCCAGCTCCTTGGCGTGAGCCTTCTGAGCCTTGCGATCAGCGTCCTCGGGCAGCGGCGCGGGCGGTGTCGCCTGGTCCTGAGCCTTCTGGGCGGCCTGCAGCCAGGGCGCCTTGGCGTTGGCGTGGTTGCGCAGGCTCATGATCATGAGCTTGGGGCTCAGCGGCTTCTCGGTGTTCCACGCCGGGCACTGGCTCTGGCAGCGACCGCACTCGGTGCAGGTGGAGAAGTCGAGCAGGCCCTTCCAGGTGAAGTCCTCGACCTTGCCCACGCCGAGCGCGACGTCCTCGTCCATCTCCTCCATGTTCTCGAAGTCGATGTCCTCGCCGTTGTGCTTCATCGGCTGCAGGGGGCCGAGGGACACCTTGCCATCGGCGTGGCGCTTGAACCAGATGTTGAAGAACGCGAGGAACCGGTGCCATGCCACGCCCATCGTCGGGGTGAGGGCGACGGTGACCATCCACGCGTAGGAGATCAGGATCTTGATGAGTGCGATGACGACGATCAGCGCTTCGACGGCACCCGTCGAGAGTCCCGAGAACAGCTCGCCGATCCAGAAGGTCAGCGGGAAGTGGAGGACCAGGTTCTCCTGTCCCGCCCGTCCCTGGAGCACGTACTCCAGTCCGCGCAGCAGGGCGATGCACAGGGCGACGCCGAGGATGGTGAACTCGACGTAGTAGGCCTCCCAGAAGGTCGACCCGAAGAATCGGGATTTGCGGTCGAGCTTGCGCGGGTGCTTCTGCTGGCGGATGACGATGAGCGCGATGATGCCGATCAGCCCGGTGACCGCGAAGAACTCGGTGATCCACTCGTACGGGAAGAAGTGGCCGATGAGCGGGAGCACCGCGTGCGGATCGAACAGCTGCATCGTCGCCTGGGCGAGGGTCAGCACCAGCACGCCGAACGAGATCATCGTGAACCAGTGGGCGATCGCGACGATCGGCAGCTTGGCCATCCTCGTGTGGCCGAGGAACTCGCGGAACAGCGTGGCGGTTCGCAGGCCGGCCTGCGATGTCCGCTCGCCCTTGGCCGTCGGAGCTCCGAGCCGGAAGTAGCTGACGAACTTCCCGGCGCGGGTCAGGAACATGCTCCAGCCGATGATTGTCGCTGCGACGCCGATGACGATCGCGACGATCTGGAGGGGGTGCATGGTAAAGCCTCCCGAGTGGCCCGAGTCTCACTCGGGCATGGATACAGTTATGTGTCAATCATGACGCTGCGCTCAGACTACTGTAGCCGGGGCCTGAACGAATGTTAAAAGTCGTCCGGGCCCCGGCTGCAGGGTGCGAGCAGTGCTGGGGTGAGAGGCGGCTCAGGCCTTCTTGTCACCGCGCGCGACCGGCGCGTCGCTGCGCAGCTTCTTGGGCAGCGAGTCCTCGCCGAAGTTCTTGCGCACGGTGCTGGCGGCGGCCCGCTGGACGACCAGCTGCACCACGGCCATGCCGACGCCGGACACGATCGTCCAGGCCAGCGCCTCGCCGAGGCCGACCTCGTCGTCCTGAGTGTTCACCGGCACCGGCTTGTGGGTGGTCTTCTCCCACGCCAGCCCCAGCACCTTCCGGGCGCCGAAGGCGGCCAGCGCCGCTCCGCCCACACCGATGATCTGCCACGCGATTCGTCCGCCCATGATTGCCCCCTCGGGAATCGAAAACTGTGTCTCGGGGCCAGCCTAGACCTTCTGAGTCGAATCGGCGTCGATCTGCAGCACCCAGTCGGTCATCCGCGTGCCGAGCTCGTCGTTGCGCGCCAGCTCCACCCCGTCGAGCGTCCGGATCGGAACGCACAGGCGAGCCGAGGACGTCAGCCACACGCCGTCGCCCGCCGTCAGGTCCTCGACGCGCAGATCCGCGTAGGTGCACTCGAAACCCGCTGCCGCCGCGCGGGCGAAGACCGTCTGCTGCGTGGTGCCGTGAAGCAGTCCCGCCTTCGGATCCGGAGTCAGCAGGCGGTTGCCGCGCTGCACGATGACGTTCGAGGTCGGTCCCTCGAGGACGAAGCCGTCGTGGGAGACGTAGAGGACTTCGTCCGCGCCCTGCGCGGCCGCCCACCGGCCCGCTGCCTGATTCGCGGCGTAGGACAGGGTCTTGGCGCCCACCAGCATCCATGGCGCGTTCTGCCCGAAGTAGGCCACGTATCCGCGGTCGAGGGTGATGGCGGCGATGCCCTCGCGCCGCTGCCGGGCGAAAGCGGGATCGAGCGGAATCGACAGCGCCCAGCCGCTCGGATGATCGACGCCGCGGGACATCGTGTAGCGGACCGAGAAGGCCTCGATATCCGGGTGGCGGCTGACGTGCTCGGCGATCACCGCGTCGAGCGCCTCGTGCCAGAGCCGCTCATCCGGCTCCGGCAGCTCCAGCATCTGTGCCGAGGATCGGAAGCGGGAGAAATGGGGCCCGCGCGCGTGCACGTGGCCGCCGCCGTCGTGCACGGTGACGAGGACGGTTTCGAAGATCCCGTCGCCGCGATGCGGAGCCAGATCGTCCACTCGCAGGTGAGCGGCGGTGGGGTCGACCAGCGAGAAGGTCCCGGCCGAGGGGTCGATGAGGGCAAGGCTCTCCGAGGCAGTGTTTGACGTCATGGCCGTCATGATAGACGGCGGCGCAGGCAGTGGGCTGCCGCGCGGACCAAAAGGTTACACAACCCAGCGCGGGACTGCCGGCCGACACGCCGAGGTGAAGCGCGCCTCGGGACGGGAGGTCAGGCCGCGACCGAGCCGAAGGCCAGGCCGAGCACGAAGGTCACCGCGGCCGCCCCGTATCCGATCGCCAGCTGGCGCAGTGCCCGCGGCAGCGGCGCCCGTCCCGAGAGCACGCCGGTGATGCCGCCGGTCACGAGCAGGGCGAGTCCGACCAGCACCGTCGCAGTGACGATTGCTGCGATGCCCGTCATGCCGAAGATGTAGGGCACGATCGGGATCACCGCGCCCGAGGCGAAGAAGCAGAACGAGGAGGCTGCGGCTCCCAGCCCTGTTCCGAGCTCCTCGTGCTCGGGGGCCTGGAGTGCCGAGGGGGCCCGGCTGCTCCAGCCCGGGTCTCCTGCTGCATCGATGGCGTTCGCCGCGGCCTCCTCGGCTTCCCCGGCGGTCATGCCGCGGGCGCGGTACACCAGGGCGAGCTCATTCTGATCGATGTCGAGGGCGCCGATCACCGAGTGGGTCTCCGGGTTCGGGGTCGAGGCGTCGAGCAGCTCCCGCTGGGAGCGCACCGACACGTACTCCCCGGCGCCCATCGAGAGCGCTCCGGCGAGCAGGCCGGAGATGCCGGTGAGCAGGATCGTCGCCGGGGGGAGCCCCGCACCGCCGACGCCGAGCACGAGGGCGAGGTTGGACACCAGCCCGTCGTTGGCGCCGAACACGGCGGCTCGGAAATTGCCCGACAGGCGCGCTCGCGAGCGGGCGGCCAGGGCGCGCACCACCTCGGCGTGGATCTTCTCGTCCGCGGCCATCGCGTCGGTGGCGTACCAGTCCTCGTCATAGGGAGAGCTCGTCTCCGACTGCTGAGCCAGGGCGAGGATGAAGACCGACCCGAACAGGCTCCCGAGAGCGGAGAGGATGAGCGTGCCGAGGTCGGGGAAGCGACGTCTTCCGGCGTGCTCGCCGAGCAGGTCGATCCAGTGCTGCTGATGCCGGTGCTCCGCCTCGACCAGTCGCAGCAGGATCTCGCGCTCCTCGCCGGACTTGCGCTCGGCCAGGCCGCGGTAGACGCGCTCCTCGAGGCGTTCGTTGGCGAGATGCCGTTGCCACCTGCGGATCAGTCGCGGGTGGGGTTCGGGCGGGGCGGGTCTGCGTTCAACGGGCACGCGACAAGTCTAGGAAGAATCGGGGTTTCCTTCAACACTTGCGCAACTGGTTGATTGACGCGTGCACGTCGTCTGCCTTCAGCCCCCAGCCTTCAGCCCCCAGCCTTCAGCTCTGGGCGACCGTCAGCCGCATCCGGAGCGCGTCGCTGGTCGACAGCGGCCTGCTGATGCGCGCCGGCTCGACGCAGACGAAGCCGCGGTGCGCCTCGGCGGTGGTGTCGGCCAGGCCGTGGGCGGGATTCCAGACGACGGCGTCCGAGGCGTTGGTGCGCAGGTGGATCGTGCGCGCGAGGACGGGATCGTGGATGCGCAGAGTGCTCTCGGCTGCGGACCTGCCAGTCCCGGAGTCGCCCGTGGCGGAGTTGCCCGTGGCGGAGTCGCCCGTCGCGGAGTCGCCCGTGGCGGACCCGCTCAGGCTGTAGACCCGGTCGATCCCTCCGGGCGGGAAGTCGCGCGGCTCCTCGGTGATGCCGGTGACGGTCGTCCGGGCGGAGTCGCCGACCCGGAAGTACGCGTGCAGTGCGGCCGTCGGCGCGAAGTCGAGATCCGGGGTGGCGGCGTGGCGCAGCTCGATCTCCAATCCGTCGTCCAGGCAGACGGTGACATCGGCGCGGCCATCCCGATGATCGAGGGACAGGGTGACGATGGCGGCGGTCTCCGTGACGGTGGCGGTCTCGACGCTCCAGCGGCTGATCCGCGCCCAACCGTGCTGCGGCTGGGCGGCGGGTCCGAACCACGGCCAGCACACGGGCACCCCACCGCGGATCGCTGTGGTGGCGTCGAAGGCGGCCTGCGAGGAGGTGAACAGGACCTCGCGGGCGGCATCGGCGGGCCGATAGGCGAGCACCTGGGCGCCGAACTCGGAGACCACTGCGGTGGCGCCTCGGTATTCGAGCAGGAGCAGGTCCACCGAGCCCATGTGGGCGCGGGTGATCCGGCCGGCGTCGCTCGCGGCCAGTGGGGCCTGCGGAAGGCTGACGAAGTCCTCGGTGCTGAGCAGGTCGGCGGCCGCAGGGTCGGAGTGGGATCGCGTCGCTTCGTGGAGGGCGGCGGATTCGGGAGCGGGATCACGAGGAGTCGGGCGCATGATGGCAGTCTCCCAACTCATCTTGGGAGCTGTGTCGGAATCGGTGCGGCGCTTCTGTGATCGGAGATCAGAGTGCACTGTGATCGAGCAACCGCAGAGTGCGCTGTGATCGGGTCGCGAACGAGTCGGCGATACTTGTCGGGTGACTCCCAAGAAGCTCTTCACCCTCTTCGCCTTTGCCGAAGCCGTCACGTGGACGCTGCTGATCATCGGCATGATCCTCAAGTACGGCACGCGCACGACCGACGTCGGCGTCAGCATCGGCGGTGGCATCCACGGATTCGTCTTCCTGACCTACTGCGTCGTCACGGTGCTGGTGGGCACCTCGCAGCGCTGGCCCCTGGGCCTGACGGTCGTGGGGCTCCTGTGCGCCGTCGTGCCCTACGCGACCATCCCCTTCGAGATCAGCACCCGGCGGCAGGGCCTGCTGGAGGGGGACTGGCAGCTGGGTCGCGGCGGCCGGGCGCCGCGCAACTGGTTCGAGCGCCTGTGCGCCTGGGCGATCAGCCACCCCGCAGCCGCGGTGGTCGTCGGGCTCGCGGCAGTGGCGATCGTCTTCACCGTCCTGCTCCTCCTCGGACCCCCGGTCTGAGGAGGCTGAGGGCGCCTCGGGCCAGGACCCGGGTGACCGCGACCGGATCGGGCTGAGGAACGGGCGCCGGTGGCGAAGCCGGCACACCAGTCGTCGTGTGGCGAAGCCGGCACACCCGGTCGTCGTGTGCCTGAACCGGCACACCTCGGGGGCTTTCCCCATCCCGGCGGCGGGCCTTCGATAGTACTGTCGGAGTGCTGCACATTCCCCCGCTCCCTGTGAAAGGCCCACCATGCCGGACCTCCTGCTGCTGGTGATCATCGCGGTCATTGTGATCGTGGTCCTCGTCGGCATCTTCGTCCTCCTCCGCTCCTACAAGATCGCTTCGCCGTCGGAAGCTCTGATCATCACCGGCAAGGGCGCCTCCGGCGAGGACGTCGCCCACGGCGGCCGGGTCGTCATCGGCGGTCGCGCGGTCGTCTACCCGATCGTGCAGAAGGCCTTCATCCTGTCGCTGTCCTCGCGTCAGATCCAGGTCGAGATCGACGGCATCTCCATGAACGGCATCGCGCTGCGGCTGCGCGGCGTGGCCCAGGTCAAGGTCGGCGGCAACATCGACGATGTGCGCAAGGCCGCCCAGCGCTTCCTCGATCAGCAGCAGCAGATCGACCAGTACAGCCAGGAGATCCTCTCCGGCACCCTGCGCGCTGTTGTCGGCACGCTGACCGTCGAGCAGATCATCCAGGACCGCGCCTCCTTCGCGTCGCAGGTGCAGGCCGAGGCCGAGCACTCGATGAACAACCAGGGTCTGGTCATCGACACCTTCCAGATCTCGGCAGTCGAGGACGAGGGCTCCTACCTCGCCGACTGGGGCCGGCCGCAGGCCGCTCAGGTCGCCAAGAACGCCGCCATCGCCGAGGCGAACGCCCACCGCGAGGCCTCCGTCGTGCAGGCGCTGCAGAACGAGGAGACCCAGCGGCAGCAGGCGCTGACCGACCAGGCGATCGCCGAGCAGCAGCAGCAGCTCGCGATCCGCCGGGCCGAGCTCAAGGAGGAAGCGGATATTCGGCAGGCGCGTGCCGACAACGCCGGCCCGCTGTCCGCCGCAGAGGAGAACCAGAAGCTCCTGGAGAAGGAGCGCGTCGTCGCCAAGGAGCAGGCGGAGCTGCGCGCCGAGCAGCTGGAGGCCGAGGTCAAGCGACCCGCCGATGCGGAGAAGTACCGCCGCCAGGCCGAAGCCGATGCGAACGCCTACGAGATCGACTCCCGCGGACGCGCGCAGGCCGCGGCCGAGCTGCACCGCCGCGAGAAGGAGGCCGAGGCCGTCAGGCTCGAGGGCGAGGCGCAGGCCGCCGCCGAGCTCGCAAAGCGCTCCAAGGAGGCGGAGGCAGTGCGGCTGGCCGGTGAGGCCGAGGCCGCGGCCACCCGGGCTCGCGGTGAGGCCGACGCCGCCGCCGAGTTCGCCCGCCGTTCGAAGGACGCCGAGGCGGTGCGCCTCGAAGGTGATGCCGAGGCATCCTCGATCCGGGCCAGGGGCGACGCCGAGGCCGAGGCGCTGCGCGCCAGGGGTGCCGCCGAGGCCGCAGCCCTGGAGAAGCGGGCGCAGGCCTACCGCCACTTCAACGATGCCGCCGTCCTCAGCCAGGTCCTGCAGACCCTGCCGAGCCTGGCGGGCAAGCTCGTGGAGCCGTACGCCAACATCAAGGACCTGTCGATCGTCTCGACCGACGGGGAGTCGAAGCTCGCGCAGAGCATGTCGGCCAACCTGGCATCGGTGCTCGAAGTGCTGCGCGGCACCACCGGGGTCGATCTGGCCGACATGGTCAAGCGCGCATCCGGCAGGCCCGAGGGCTTCGGGCCGGCCGGCGCCTCGAAGTCGGCCTCGGAGGCGGCCAGCGCGATCTCCGACATCGTCGAGAAGTACACCTCGGGCAACCGGGCAGACAACCGTGCCCGGGGCGATGACGGCGCCCGCGGTGACGGCGCCCGCAGTGACAGTGCCCGCGGTGCCGGCGACGACAGGGGGCCGGTGGATCCGACCGGCGGTGCACGTGACGGCCAGGAGTTCGCTGCGGGTCTGAGCGCATTCGGCGAGGACGTGAAGCGCTCGACCGGCATCGACGTCAACGCCCTCATCGAGGAGGCGCTGAAATCCCGCCGTCGGAAGTCCGGGCCGACGCTCGACGGGGACGTCGACGACGCCGGGGGCTCCCCGGGCGGCTCCTCCGACGGCTCGAACCGCGGGGACTCCGACGATCCCGAAGGGGAGGGCGGCACCGGCGGCCGGTCCTGAGAGACGGGGCCAGCCCGGGTCGGGGTTCGAGCGGCCACCCGGCCCTATCGGCACTGTGCGACGCATTGGCACAGCGTGCGACCTTTCGAGGTCGCACGCTGAGTTCTATGTCGCACACAGGCGCGGTGTCCGTCGCACACAGGCGCGGCCTCTCGCCCGCGTCAGTCCGGCACCTCTCCTTACATATTAGTGATCACTGATGTAAAATGGATGCCTCAGCCAGCAGGGTCAGGAGGGTCGGATGGGAGCGGGCCACAGCCACGGTGAGGGCCAGTCGCGCCGGCGGTTGGGGGTCGTCCTCGGACTGACCGCTGTCGTCTTCCTCGCCGAGGTGCTCGGCGCAGTCGTCACCGGCTCCCTGGCGCTGCTCACCGACGCCGGTCACATGCTCGTCGACGTGCTCGGTCTGGGAATGGCCTTCTTCGCCGCAGGGCTGATGCTGCGGCCGGCCACCGGTCGGCGGACCTGGGGTCTGCGTCGCGCCGAGGTGCTCGCGGCCGGCGCGCAGGCCACTCTGCTCACGGTCGTGGGCCTGTATGCCGTCGGGGAGGGCATCAGCCGACTCGCGGACCCGCCCGAGGTGCCCGGCCCCGAACTGCTCGCGTTCGGCGTGGTCGGTCTGGCGGCGAACGTCATCGGACTCCTCGTGCTCCACGGCGGTCGGCACCAGGGTCTGAACATGCGGGCCGCGTTCCTCGAAGTCGCGGCGGACGCGCTGGGCTCGGTCGCGGTCATCGCCGCGGCGGCAGTCATCTGGACGACCGGCTGGACCCGGGCGGACGCCGTCGCCGGCATCCTGATCGCCGTGATCATCATCCCGCGAGCGTTCTTCATCCTGCGCGAGGTGCTCCACATCCTGCTCGAGGGCACGCCGCCGCAGATCGATGTCGGAGAAGTCCGCCGGCACATCCTCAGCCGGCCGCACGTGCTGGGAGTGCACGATCTGCACATCTCCCTCATCGACTCGAAGATGCCGGTGCTCACCGCGCACGTCGTGCTGGAGGACGAGTGCTTCCGCGACGAGTGCGCGCCGGAGATCCTCCAGGACCTGCAGGCATGCGTCGGTGAGCACTTCGAGCCCGCCATCACGCACTCGACGTTCCAGCTCGAGCGCGCCGGCCATGCACGCAGGGAACATCTCGCGGGCCTCTGCGGCGCCTCGGATGATGCCCCCGGATCAAGGCGGGGCAGGCTATCTTGATGACACCAGGCGGAGGTGCGGCAGGACAGCCGACACCGGCACGATGCGGTCGGAGGGAGCTGCTGTGGCGTCGCGTTGGGCAGGGATCAGACGGGGTGGTGCGGCGGTCGTGCTCCTCCTGCTGACCGGGTGCGGGGTCAGCATTCCGGCGGATCCGCAGGGCACGCTTGAGCGGGTCAGCGGCGGGGAGCTGCGGGTGGGAATCTCGCACCAGCCCCCGTGGACCGACATCACGGGGTCCGAGGCCCCGTCCGGCATCGAGGTGGACCTCGTGGAGGAGTTCGCCGGAGCGATCGATGCCGAGGTCGCGTGGACTCCGGGCGGCGAGGAGCAGCTGATGATGCAGCTCCAGGAGGACCAACTCGACATGATCGTCGGGGGCTTCACCGACTCCTCGCCATGGACGTCGCATGCGGCGCTGACCACGCCCTACGTGGAGACGAAGGGCCTGGACGGCTCCACCGCCAAGCACGTGATGGCAACCGTGATGGGTGAGAACGAATTCACGACCACCCTCGAGCAGTTCCTCCTCGACCAGGACGTGCGACTGTGAACGGGTCCTCGCGCGCAGGCGCCGAACGCTATCGCTTCGGCCACACCGAACTGCCGGAAAAACCCGCGAAGGCGCTCAGGCGTGCGATCCGCCTGGAGTGGATCGACCTGGTCATCCGCGTGGTCACAGTGGTCGCGATGATCCTGGTCGCGGGCAACTCTCAAGCGATGAAGGCGGCCTGGATCGAGGACGCGCTGTCCTTCCTGCCGCCGATCGCCTTCCTCATCGCAGTCCGGATCGCTCGGCGTCGCCCGACCGAAGCCCACCCGTACGGCTTCCACCGCTCTGTTGGGGTCGCCCATCTGGTGGCGGCGACGACGCTGCTGGGCATGGGCGGGTACCTGCTGATCGATTCCGCGCTGGGGCTGCTCACCGCCGAGCACCCGCCGATCGGATTGATCGAGATCTTCGGGACGACCGTGTGGCTGGGCTGGCTGATGATCCCGACCGTGCTGCTGACGGCGATCCCGCCGATGATCCTCGGGCGCATGAAGCTCAAGCTCGCGCCCGTCCTGCACAACAAGGTGCTCTACGCCGACGCCGATATGAACAAGGCCGACTGGATGACCGCGCTCACCACGGCGGTCGGAGTGTTCGGCATCGGCATCGGGCTGTGGTGGGCGGACTCCGCGGCTGCGATCCTGATCTCCTTCAGCATCATCTCCGACGGCTGGAAGAACCTCCGCTCGGCAGTCGCCGATCTCATGGACAGGCGCGCCACCACCTTCGACGCGAAGGAGCCGCACCCGCTCATCGACGAGGTCGACGAGCTGCTGACCGGCATCGACTGGGTCGAGGATGCGGAGTGCCGGATCAGGGACGAAGGCCACGTCTTCCACATCGAGGCCTTCGTCGTTCCCCGGAACGGCCGGATGCCGACTCTCGATCAGCTCGCCGAGGCGCGCGAGGCGTGCGTCGACCTCGACTGGAAGGTGCAGGACATGGTGATCGTCCCCGTCGAGAAGCTGCCCGAGGAGTTCCTGCCGCAGCTGCGCTCCGCGTAGGCCCAGCCGTCCACTGCTAGGGTCGGCGGTGGAACCTGGCAGTCCCCCGAGCGAAGGAGCTTGTGCCGATGGAGGCCTTCTACCGTCAGATCGATGACAACCGGTTCGAGTCGACGCCGATGACGGCCGGCCCGTGGAGTCCCGAGCACCAGCATGCCGGACCGCCCTCGGCGCTGCTCGCTCGGCAGATGGCGGCGGTTGACCCGCGAGAGGGCCAGCGGCTGGCCGATGTGCGGGTCGACATCCTCGGCCCGGTGCCGGTCGTTCCGCTGGAGATCTCGGTCGAGGTGATCCGCGGGGGACGGTCGATGGAGCTGGTGTCGGCGAGCGCCTCGGCGAACGGACGGCCCGCCCTCGTGGCCCGCGCCTGGCGCATCCTGGCCGCGCCCGACAGCTATCCCGAGGTGCCCGGCCGACGCGATCCCGAAGACCCGCGGCTGCTGCCCGACGATGTCCCGCCCGCTGAGGAGAAGCTGTCGACGATCCCGGGTGCACATACGGGTGGGTACGGCTCGGCAATCGAATGGCGCTTCCTCGAAGGCGGTGCGGGAACCCGAGCTCCGGCAGTGGCGTGGGGGCGGCAGCTCAATCAGCTGGTCGAGGGGGAGGAACCGACGGGATGGCAGCGGACGCTCGTGCTGGCCGACTCCGGGGGCGGGATCAGCCTGCCCGTCGACCCGCTCTCGCACCGCCTCATCAACTGCGATCTCCATGTCGTCCTGGACCGGGAGCCGACGGGGGAGTGGGTGCGCATGAACTCGCAGTCGATCGTCACCCCGGGCGAAGGCGGCCTGGTCCACACCGAGCTCGCCGATGCGAAGGGCGGGATCGGCTACGGCCTGCAGACGATGGTGGCCCAGAACATCGGCTGACGCAGCGGGCAGGGATGGACCTCCCGCCGCGCCTTCCGCCGGCCCGGGCCGGATCACGCGCTCGCGGGGACGATCTCCAGGATCTCGGTGGTGAACTTCGCGAGCTTGCCCTTATCGACGGTCACGCCGAAGCCGGGTCCCCTCGGCACATCGACGACTCCGTCGTGCATGACGATCTCCTCGGTGATGTCCTCGTGGAAGAACCGGTTCGAGCCGGAGACGTCACCCGGCAGGACGAAGCCGGGCAGGGAGGCCATTGCGGCGTTGGCGGCTCGGCCCAGGCCCGTCTCCACCATTCCACCGTGCCAGACCGCCATCCCGTGGGCGCGCGCCAGGTCGTGGATCCGCCTCGCTTCCAGATAGCCGCCCACGCGGCCGGGCTTGATGTTGATGACGGCGGCCGCCCCGAGCGCGATCGCATCCGCGGCGGCTTCCGCTGAGACGATCGACTCGTCCAGGCACATCGGCGTGGACATCACCCGGGCGAGCTCGGCGTGCTGGCGGATGTCCGCCTCGCCCAGGGGCTGCTCGATGAGCAGCAGCCCGAATGCGTCGAGCTTCTTCAGGTGGGCGGAGTCGGCGAGGGTGTAGGCGGCGTTCGCGTCGACCTGGAACAGGATGTCGCCGAACTCGCGGCGCACGGCGGCGACCGGTTCGATGTCCGCGCCGGGTCGGATCTTGAGCTTGATGCGGGCGTACCCCTCCGCCAGGTATCCGCCGATGACGCGCACCGTGTCCGCGACCGAATCCTGGATCCCGACCGAGACGCCCGAGGGGATCGTGTCCGCCACTCCGCCCAGGTAGTCCTTGAAGGACAGCCGCTGGGACTTCAGCTGCGCCTCGAGGACGGCCATCTCCAGCGCCGCCTTCGACATCCGGTGGCCGATGACGTGGCGCAGATGCCAGCCGACCGTCTCCGCGCGCAGCTCCTCGACATCGAACAGGATCGGGGCCAGCCAGTCCCGCGTCACGGCCATGCCGCCCGACACGTACTCCTCCGAGTACAGCGGCGCCGTCATCGCCACCGACTCGCCCCACCCGGTGACCTGCCCCGACTCGGTGTCGAAGCCGGCCTCGACGAGGTAGCAGTCCTTCTCGGTCTGCCGCGCGAACGAGGTGATGAAGGGGCTGACGAGCGGAATCGAGACACGGTGGAGCGTGAGGGCGCGCAGCTTCACGGGACACTTCCTCGGGGCCGGGAGCGATTGGGCGGAACTGGCCACACCATAGCAAGGGGTGCCGGGCGCCTCGGGGTGCTCGGGAGGGCGAAGGGCGGTGAGATCGGAGAGTGGCCGGTGCCTCGGGCGGACGCGGGGGGAGGGCCAGGGGGATGAGATCTGAGGGCACCGGTGTCCGGGTGTGCTTAGGATGAGCGGAGAAGCGTGTCGACACGGAAAGCATGGCGATGGCAGAGCAGGACTTTCGGGCGTCACCGCGGGGACGCAGGCAATCCTGGTTCGGACTCAAACCGGGGATCAAGACCGCATTGGCCGGCTCCGGGATCCATCCGGTCCTGCAAGCGTCGCAGCGGCTGCTGCCCGGGCTGTCGATCAGGAGACTGCCGGCCCCGGCCGGTCTCGCTGAAGTCGTCGCCGAGGTCGACGGCGAGCGCTTCGTCCTGCTGGACCCGGCCCGCTGCGAGATCGCCAAGGAGATGTACTGGGGCAGGGGGCGACGCCCGGTGTCCGGTGATGCGCTCGCGCTCGACGTGATGGCGCGGCTGTCACGGGATGCCGACGTGTTCCTCGATGTCGGCGCCTACACGGGAGTGTTCACCCTCGCCGCGCTGACGGCGAATCCGCGGCTTCACGCCCACGCCTTCGAGATGGTGCCTGCCGTCGCGGAAGGGCTGGTGCGCAATCTGGAGCGCAACGGCGTCACCGACCGAGCCACGGTCCACCGCGCCGGGGTCGGCCGTCCGGGCGAGAGGATGACGGTGCCGTCGGGGGAGGGCGGCTCGGCGCTGCCGTCCTTCTACTCCGCGCGGCTGTCTTTCAGCGCCGGCGTCGAGGTGGAGTTCGTCTCCCTCGACTCGCTCATCGCGGACGTGGCGGGTGGGGCCGAGAGCGGCGACGTCTCCGCGGCGGCCACGGGGGCCGAGAGCGGCGACGACTCCGAGGCGGCCACGGGGGCCGAGCACGAACCGAGCACCGAGGCGGAAGCAGGCGTGCAGAGCCCGATCGTCGCCATGAAGGTCGACGTCGAGGGAACCGAGAACACTGTGTTCGCTCACGGTCAGGAGTTCCTCGCCCGCTTCACTCCGGACATTCTGTGCGAGGTGCTGGTCGAGCACGCCGAACCCCGCGAGCTCGAGGTGCTGCTGGCTCCCCACGGCTACTCGTACTATCTGGTGTGCGACGACGTGCTGGAGCTGCGTGCGCGAATCACGCCGGACCCCAGGCACCGCGATTGGCTATTCACCACCCGCTCTCCGGAGGACCTCGCGGAGTTCGCCCCCGTCACCGATTGAGGCCGGCACCGGCTCGGTGCGGCGGCGGAGGCAGCCGCGCCTCAGCCGACAGGTCCAGCCGGCCCCGGCTCAGGCCAGCTGGTCGGCGATGAGGGCGGCGAGCAGCGCGGTGCGCGGCGGGATGTACTCGATGAGGGCGTGCTCGTGCTCGGCGTGCGCTCCATCGCCCACCGCGCCCAGGCCGTCGAGGGTCGGGATGCCGTCGCCGGCGGTGAAGTTCCCGTCCGAGGCGCCCCCGACAGCGGCGCCGCGCGGCGCCTCGATGCCCAGCTGCGCGGCGAGCTCGACGGCTCGCGCGAACAGTCCAGCGGAGATCTCGGGTTCGAAGGGCGGCCGGTTGATCCCACCGAGCACCTCGATCCGCGTGCCCTCGATGTGCGGAGTCAGCGAGCAGATGGCGTCGTGGACCCGCCGCTGTTCGGCAGCGGTCAGCGCCCGCACGTCGACGTCGAACTGGGCCCGCGCCGGCACGGTGTTCGTGGTGGTGCCGCCCGAGAACACGGTGGGAGTGACCGTTGTCTGCAGCTCCGGGTCGGACAGCGCCGCGACCGCTTGCATCTGGTGGGCGAGTTCGAGGCCGGCGTGGATCCCCTTCTCCGGTTCGAGCCCGGCGTGCGCGGCCCTGCCATGGATGACGACCGTGTACATCGAGGTGCCCTTGCGCGACAGCTTGAGCGCGCCGCCGGCCGACGCCTCCATAACGTACGCCGCACGCGCCTCGCGCGCCTCGGCGCGGATCAGCTCCGACGACGTGGTGGAGCCGACCTCCTCATCTCCGGTGACGAGGATGCTCAGGCCATCGATCGCCTCGGGTCCGGCGGATTCGATGAGCATCTTGGTGGCCCACACGCTCATGATGGCCCCGGTGAGCATGTCGAAGCTGCCCGGTCCGCGCAGGACGCCCTCGGAGACCGAGTACGGCAGCCGGTCCAGTGTGCCGTGCGGCCAGACGGTGTCCTGATGGTTGATGAGCACGACCCTCGCCGGACCGGTGCCGAAGCGCAGCCGCAGGTGGGTGACCCCGTCGATCACCAGCGTCTCCGGAGCTGCGCCGAGGCGCTCCTCGAGCAGGGCCGCGAAGTCCGCGGCACCTCGGGCGACAGCCTCCCGGTCATCGCTGGGCGTCTCGATCGAGATCACCCGCTCGATGTCGGTCAGCATGGCAGGCAGGGCGTCCTGCGCCGCACGCACCAGCGCGGCGTGGTCGAGGGTCGTGGGGCCGGGCACGGGTTCTCCTTGGGCATGACGGATGAGCCGGATCCATCCTAGACCAGGCGGATTCGGCGGCCGCGCGGATGTATGGTCGCTCCGGGACAACTGTGGTTGTCTTGTCCCATGGGTGAGAAGGTCTCCAGGCAGCGATACACACCGCAGCAGCGCACGCGCTACCGCGAACTCCTCAACGATGACCTGGAGACGTTCGACAGCTATCTCCAGGAGGCGTCGTTCGTCGACCAGGGCACGATCGGCATGGAGCTCGAGCTCAACCTCATCGACGACCAGATGCAGCCGACCCGGGTCAACACCGAGGTGCTCGAGGCGATCGACGACCCGGAGTTCCAGACGGAGATCGGCTCGTACAACATCGAGCTCAACCACCCGGTGCTCAGCGTCTCCGGAACGGGCCTGCGGGAGCTCCACGCCGGGCTGCAGGCACGCCTGGCCGCGGCTCACGCCGGCGCGCGGGCGGCCGGGGCGGAGATCGGGATGATCGGCACCCTGCCCACGCTGACCACCGAATTCCTCGAGGACCCGGCGTGGATGACCGATGAGAACCGCTACCGGGCGCTGAACAACGCTGTGCTCGACATGCGCGGCGAGCTCGTCCGCATCGAGATCTCCGACCGTGAGCACTACGAGCACGACTTCGCGGACATCGCTCCCGAATCCAGCTGCACCTCCATGCAGCTGCACCTGCAGGTCGCGCCCAATCGCTTCGCCGATGCATGGAACGCCTCGCAGGCGATCGCCGGCGCGCAGGTGGCCCTGAGTGCGAACTCCCCGCTGTTCCTGGGCCACAAGCTGTGGCACGAGAACCGGATCCCGGTGTTCACCCAGGCGATCGACACCCGGACCCCCGAACTGGTGACGCAGGGAGTGCGGCCCCGGGTGTGGTTCGGCGAGCGGTGGATCACCAGCGTGTTCGACCTGTTCGAGGAGAACGTGCGCTACTTCCCGCCGATGCTGCCGGAATCCCGGGAAGAAGCCGGAGCGCCCGTGATGCAGGGCTCCGCACCCACCCTGCACGCCCTCAACCTCCACAACGGCACGGTCTGGCGCTGGAACCGGCCGATCTACGCGCCCAGCGAGTTCGCCCACCTGCGGGTGGAGAACCGCCTGCTGCCCGCCGGCCCCACCGTCGTCGACATGGTCGCGGACGCGGCGTTCTACTTCGGGCTCGTGAAGTTCCTGACCGCGGAGAACCGGCCGGTGTGGTCGCGGCTGTCCTTCAAGGAGGCGGAGGCGAACTTCTACTCCGCGGCGCGCTCCGGGCTGTACTCCCGACAGGTCTGGCCGAAGGTCGGGCGCGTCGACATCTCCGAACTCGTGCGCGAGGTGCTGGCCCCGCGGGCGCGGCGCGGGCTGCAGGCGCTCGACGCCGACGCCGACGCGATCGACCTCTACATCGGCATCATCGAGGAGCGGGCCCGCACGAGGCAGAACGGCGCAACCTGGCAGCTGCGGACGCTCAATGCGCTGCGGCCCCGCGTCACCCACCCGGATTCGCCGGAGCGGCGCGCGGCGCTGGCCCGCCTCGTGGAGCTGTACACGACCCACCAGCGCACCGAGAAGCCCGTCCATACCTGGCCGGTCGGCGAGACGTGAGGGCAGCACCGGGCGTGATGGCAAGTGCCGGGCGCGATGGCAAGCGCCGGGAGTGATGGGAAGCGCGAGGTGTGCGAACGAGATCAGCAGGTGTGAGGGAATCAGCGAGGTCGGACCGATGTGCCACAGTGGGAGACATGACTGACGACACCGAGCAGCATCGTCCCGTCCCGTCGAGCGCCCAGCCGAAGGTCTCCGCCCGGTCCCAGGAGGTGCGCGCCTTCTCGGTCATGCACATCATCGCGCGCGTCGCCGAACTGCGCGGCGCCGGCCATGACGTGATCTCCCTGTGCGTGGGAGAGCCGTCGCAGGGCGCGCCGATCGGGGTCCGGAAGAAGGCCGCCGAGGTGGTCGTCGACGGCACCGACCTGGGCTACTCGCCGGTGCCGGGCATCATGGAGCTGCGCGAGGCGATCGCGGGCCACTACCGGCGCTGGTACGACCTGGATGTGCCGGTCGAGCGCGTGTTCGTCACCACCGGCTCATCGGGTGCCTTCCAGCTGGCCTTCCTGGCCGCCTTCGACGTGGGCGACCGGGTGGCGCTGGCCCGGCCTGGATATGCCGCGTACAAGAACATCCTGGCCGCGCTCGGCTGCGAGGTCATCGAGCTCGACTGCGGCGTGGAGGAGCGATTCCAGCCCACGGTGGAGCTGCTCGAGGCGGCCCACGCCCAGGCGCCCCTGTCCGGTCTCATGCTCGCCTCGCCCGCCAACCCCACCGGCACCATGATCGACGCGGAGCTGTTCGCCGAACTCGCCGGCTGGTGTCGGACGCACGGCGTGCGCCTGATCTCCGACGAGATCTATCACGGGATCACGTACACCGGTGCCAAGGGCGAATGCGCGCTCGCCTTCGACGATGATTCGGTCGTGATCTCCTCGTTCTCCAAGTACTGGGGGATGACCGGATGGCGGCTGGGTTGGGCCATCCTGCCGCCGGACCTCGTCGAGCCGTGCAACGCGCTGGCCGGCAACCTCAGTCTGTGCGCCCCGGTGCCCGCCCAGTTCGCCGCCGTCGAGGCGTTCACGGAGGCCTCCTACGCGGAGGGAGATGCCGCGGTCGCCGGATTCGCAGCCGCCCGTCAGTACGTGCTCGATGCCGTCGAGGAGCTCGGCTGGACGGACCTCGCGCCGGCGGACGGAGCCTTCTACATGTACGCCTACATCGACGACGTGCTCGGTCCCTATGCGACGGCCACGCAGTGGTGCGAGGCGCTGCTGGAATCCGAGGGGGTGGCATTGAGCCCCGGCCTGGACTTCGACACGGTCAACGGCGACCGGGCGGTGCGCCTGTCGCTGGCCGCCGGCCCGGAGAAGACGTACGAGGCGCTCGAGCGGATCAGGCGATTCCAGGCCGGGCTCGCCGAGCAGCTGTGACGGGCGGCGCCGGGTGGCAGGCCTAGTCGATGGGGGCCTTGGGCTCCTGGGTATGGGCCAGGGCGTCGAGGATGATGTGCGCGACGTGGTCGTCGCTGAGGGAGTAGATCGCCTCCCGGCCGCGGCGCTCGACGCTGACCAGGTGGAGCCCGCGCAGCAGCTTGAGATGCTGGGACACCAGCGGCTGGTAGAGGCCGGTGTGATCGACGATGTTCGTCACCGTCGACGGCCCGTGGGAGAGCACCAGCAGGATGCGCAGGCGGGAGGGGGTGGCCAGCGCCTTGAAGAGCTCGGCGCTGCGTTCGATGGCAGCGGTGTCGTTGACATGATCGAGCCCGTCGTACGCGTCACCGGCGTCCCCGGCCGTCTGAGCGGGCGGGGAATCGCTGTGGAAGCGGGAGTCGGGCTGGTCCGTCATGCACGAGATTCTAGCCCGGGGGGTGGCGCCGAAAGGAGGTTCGAAGGCCGTGGTAAACCGCATAAATCAGCCGCAGCGGTGCGGGAAACCGCAGTGTTCGGCAGGTCGGGGACCTGCCGAGCACGTCTGACCCGACCCGCCGGCGGCGGGGACGCCGAACCGCTCCAGGTCCGGATCAGCTGATCGGGGTGATCGCGGTCTGCGTCCGGATGAGCTCCTCGGCCAGGTCCTGCCACTTGGCGTAGGCGTTCGGATAGGCGGAGCGCTGCACGGCCTGGGCCGCCTCGGTCGGAGTCATCCGCTGCCAGCCGGAGATCTGGCGGAGGCCCGGGTTCACGCCGTCCGGGTTGACGCCGTAGAACGACTTCGCTGCCCAGATCGGGTCCGTCACCTGCTCCGGCGAGCCCCAGCCCTGCGAGGGCCGCTGCTGGAACAGCCCCAGGGAGTCCCGGTCGCCGTAGTCGAGATTGCGCAGCGAGCTCTCCTGCAGCGCGGTCATCAGCGCGATGACGACTGCGCTGTCGGGCATGTCGGCGCCGCGGCCGATCGCGATGATCGTGCGCGCGTTGTGCAGCTGGGCATCGTCGAGCCGGTCCACGCCACTCAGCTCCAGCTGCCGGATCGAGGCCGGTGCGATCCCGCTGAGGGCGTTCGCCGCCCAGACGACCACCAGGACGACCCCGAGCAGACCGGCGGTGAGGGCCAGGCCGAGGACGGATCCCGCGACGGGTCCGGAGCGCTTGGCAGATCTGCGGGGCATGTCCTCATGATATCGGCGTCATCCCTCCAGCGCGGGACGGAGGCGTTCGAGCACCTCGGGGTCCTCGATCGTCGAGGGGACGACGACGTCGGTCTGCCCGTCGGCGATCTCGCGCATGGTCTTGCGCAGGATCTTGCCGGAGCGGGTCTTGGGCAGCGCGTCGACGATGTCGACCCGGCGCAGCGCGGCCACCGGGCCGATCTCGGAGCGGACCTTGGCGACGAGCTCGGACTTGACCTGCTCGACGTCGAGGTCCGGGATGTCCTTGAGGACTGCGAACGCGCGCGGCATCTGGCCCTTGGTCTCGTCGTGGACGCCGATCACCGCGGACTCGGCGACGGCCGGGTGCGAGGCGATCGCGGCTTCCATCACCCCGGTGCTCAGCCGGTGGCCGGCGACGTTGATGACATCGTCGGTGCGGCCCATCACGTAGACGTAGCCGTCCTCGTCGAGGTGTCCGCTGTCGCCGGTGAGGTAGCAGCCCTCGTAGGCGCTGAGGTAGGAGGAGACGAACCGGTCGTCATCGCCCCAGATGGTCGACATCGTGCCCGGCGGCAGCGGCAGCCGGATGACGATCAGCCCGTCCTCGTTCGGCGGCACGGCGCGGCCGGCCGCGTCGACCACGTCGACCTGGTAGCCGGGCACGGGCAGGGTCGGCGACCCGGGCTTGAGCGGGTACCGCTGGAGGCCGATCGGGTTGGATGCGATCGGCCAGCCGGTCTCGGTCTGCCACCAGTTGTCGATGACCGGGATGTCGTCCCCGGTGGCCTGCCTGAGCACTCGGGTCGTCCACTCGTAGGTGTCGGGGTCGAGGCGCTCACCGGCCTGGAACCATGCGCGCAGCGAGGACAGGTCGTGCTTGCCGATCAGCCGGCCCTCCGGGTCCTCCTTGCGGATGACCCGCATCGCTGTGGGGGCGCCGAAGAACACGTTGACCTGGTGGTCCTCCACGACCCTGAAGAAGGCCGAGGCGTCCGGGGTGCCGATCGGCTTGCCCTCGTAGAGCACTGTGGTCACGCCGGCCAGCAGCGGGCCGTAGACGATGTAGGAGTGGCCGACCACCCAGCCGACGTCGGAGGCGGTGAACATCGTGTCGCCGGGACGCAGGTCGAAGAGGTTCGGCATCGACCAGGCGAGAGCCACCGCGCAGCCGCCGGCGTCGCGCACGATTCCCTTGGGTCTGCCGGTGGTGCCGGAGGTGTAGAGGACGTAGAGCTCGTCGGTGGCGGCCACCGGGGTGCAGGGCGCGCCGTCCGGGGTGGCGGCGAGCAGCTCCTCGTAGTCGAAGTCGCGGCCGGCGATGAGCTCGCAGCGGTGCTGCTCGCGCTGGACGATGACGGTGAAGTCCGGCTGTTCGCGGGCGAGGTCGAGGGCGGAGTCGAGCAGCGGCTTGTACTCGATCACGCGCGAGCGCTCGATGCCGCACGAGGTCGAGATGACGGCCTTCGGGGCCGTGTCGTCGATCCTGACGGCCAGCTCGTGGGCGGAGAAGCCGCCGAACACCACGGAGTGGATGGCGCCGAGGCGGGCGCAGGCGAGCATCGCGACGACGGCCTGCGGAATCATCGGCAGGTAGATGACCACCCGGTCGCCCTTGCCCACCCCCTGGTCGGCCAGGGCCTGGGCGAAGCGGGACACCTCGTCGAGCAGTTCGGCGAAGGTGAAGCGGCGGACCGTGTCGGTGACGGGGGAGTCGTAGACCAGTGCGGTGTCATCACCGCGGCCGGCGGCCACATGCCGGTCGAGCGCGTTGTGGCAGACATTGAGCTCCCCGTCCGGGAACCAGCGGTAGATCGGGGCGCGGGAGTCGTCGAGTGCCCGCGTCGGCGGGGTCGTCCACTCGATGAGCTCGGCGGCCTGAAGCCAGAACCGCTCCGGATCCGCGGCCGCACGATCCGCCGCCGCCGTGTAGGGATTGGGGGCCTCGGGCATCACCGATGAGTCAGTCATGCTCCTATTGTTGCGTCTGCATCGGCCGAGCGGAACCACGACCGGTCGCCCTCCCGCACGGGTCGCCGCTCCGCTCGGTCACGGCCGCCGCGGTGGGACGCCTTTCGCTTCGTGCCGCTCTCCTCGATCGCCGCTCCGCATCGTGTTGCCGCAAGCCCCCCGCACTGCAAGCATGTGTCCATGCGCTATATCGTCGCCATCGGCACCGCCGGGATCGTGGTGCTCCTGTTCCACCTGATGTTCGGGTTCGGCAGTCTGCCGCGCCCCTGGGGAAGCCTGGTGCTGGGCACCATCGCCGGGATCACCATGGTGGCCATCCTCTACATCTGGGAGGTCAGGAAGCCCAGCGAGGATCCCGAGGAGCGCGACAGGCGCCTCCGGATCGAGGAGGCGGCCAAGGCCGAGGCGCGCGAGCTCCGCCGAGCGCAGAAGCGCGACGGCTCCTGGAACCGGCCCATCGACCGCCCCGACGCGGGGGCCGAGGGGCCGGGATCCGTCACCGAGGACGAGGAGAACGGTTCCGACCGGACTTGAATTCCAGGCGATCGATCGTTTGGTAAGCTGGCGTTCACGATGCTGGCAGAGCCGCCGGCTCCTGCGTTCGCGCTTGTTCCCTAGGAGGCGCCCTTGGGCGATCTGGTGATCCGCTCCGACCACGACGGCTGGGCGATGCTGACTCTCAACCGTCCCGAGAAGCTCAACGCGCTGACCGTGGCGCTGTTCGCGCAGCTCCGGGAGCATATCGAAGCCCTGCGGGAGGACGGGGCGATCCGCTGCGTCGTCATCCGCGGCGCGGGCCGCTGCTTCTCCGCAGGCCACGACCTGGCCGACATCGGGGCCGGGGAGACGGTCCCCTCGCGCGGATGGCACAGCGAAACGCTGCGCATGCTCGAGAGTCTGCCCAAGCCGGTCGTCGCCGCGGTCCACGGCCACTGCTACACCGGGGCCCTCGAGGTCGCGCTGGCCGCGGACTTCATCGTCGCCGCCGACGACGCTCGCTTCGGTGACACCCACGCGAAGTGGGCGCTGACTCCGGTCTGGGGCATGTCGCAGCGCCTCCCGCGGCGCGTCGGCGCCGCAACCGCCAAGCGGCTGATGTTCACCGCGGACATGATCGACGCCGCCGAGGCGGTCCGGATCGGACTGGCCGAGTACGCCGTGCCGGCAGCCGACTTCGACGCCGAGATCGAGTCATTGGCGACCCGGATCGCCGACCAGTCGCCGTTCAGCCACGCAGCGAACAAGGAGCTCCTCGACGCCACCGACGGCCAGCCCCTGGACGCCGGGCTGCAGCGCGAAGTCTGGAAGAGCGCCGGGGTCGGACCGGACGCGCAGGACCGGATCGCCGTCTTCACGGGAAAGAAGGGCTGAACGATGGACATCGAACCGAACGTCGACCTCACGCAGTTCCGAGCCGAGGTCGCCGAATTCCTGGACACGGCGCCCACCCCGGAGATCCTTGAGGCCGGGCGGAAGACCACCAGCGCCTTCGCCCCCTACGAACAGGTCATGGCCTGGCACCGCATCCTGCATGCGCGGGGCTGGTCCGCCCCCGACTGGCCCGTGGAGCACGGTGGTCCCGGCTGGACCGTCGAGCAGCGCTACGTCTTCGCCGACGAGCACCAGAAGCGGGGTCTGCCGCCGCTGCTGCCCAACGGCCTGAAGATGGTGGGCCCGCTCCTCATGGAGCTCGGTACGCCTGAGCAGCAGGAGCGCTACCTGCCGGGGATCTTGTCGGGCGAGGACTACTGGACCCAGGGCTACTCCGAACCCGGAGCCGGCTCCGACCTGGCCGCACTGAGCTGCTCGGCCGTCGCGGACGGGGACGACTACATCCTCAACGGGAGCAAGATCTGGACGACGCTGGCCCATCATGCCAACCGGATGTTCATGCTGGTCCGGACCAGCCGTGAGGGGCGCAAGCAGGCCGGCATCACCTTCCTGCTGCTCGACCGGATGGACTATCCCGGCATGGAAGTGCGTCCGATCATCGGGATCGACGGGGCACCGGAGCAGTGCGAGGTGTTCTTCACCGATGTCCGCGTTCCCCAGTCCGGGCGCGTGGGCGCGGAGAACGACGGCTGGTCGGTGGCCAAGCAGCTGCTGAAGCACGAGCGCGGCGGGGGCGCGCAGAGCCCCGCGATGCGCCACCGGCTGGACGTCCTGCGGGCAGCGGCAGCCGCGACGCCGTCCCCCTTCGGCGGCACCCTCGCCGAGGACGCGGTCTTCCAGCGCGATCTCGGCGAGCTCGAGGCCGACGTCGCCTCCCACGAGCACTTCGAGAAGCTTGCGATCAGCGGGCACCCGATCGTCGATGACCCCGCCTATCCCTCGCTCAACAAGGTCATGAGCTCCGAGCTCACCCAGCGCATCTCGGTCCTGATGACCCGCGTCGTCGGACTCGACGCGCTGCCGGATCAGCGCGCGGCACTGCTCGTCGGCTCCGACACCGAGGCGCTCGGCGACGATCTCGCGCTGATCGCGATGCCGTTCTACCTCAACAGCCGTGCCACCACCATCTACGCGGGCACCAACGAGGTGCAGCGCGATCTGATCGCCCGCTCCCTGAGAGCCTGACCGGAGGCCACCATGGACTTCACCTTCACCGACGAGCAGGACCAGCTCCGCAGCACCGTCGACCGCGCTCTGCAGCGCGACTGCCCCTTCGAGAAGCGCCAGGCCGTCGTCGCCTCGGAGACCGGCTGGTCGCCCGAGGTGTGGGGACGGATCGTCGAGCTGGGGCTCACCGCAATCCCCTTCCCCGAGGACATCGGCGGGCTCGGCGGGTCCATCGTCGACCTCGTCGCCGTGGCCGAGGTGTTCGGCGCCCACCTGCTCACGGAGCCCTGGACCGCCTCGGTCGTCCTGGCCGGGGGCATGCTCGCCGCCGTGCCCGACAGCCGCGAGGCGCGCTCCCGGCTGGAGCGGATCGCCTCCGGGGAGGCGATCGGGGCGCTGGCTCATGAGGAGGGCCGCGGCACGCCCGACCCGACGCTGATCTCCACGAGGGCCGAGCGCACCGGCAGCGGTCATGCCCTCACCGGTGACAAGCGGATGGTCCTCCACGGCGCCGCAGCCGACGTCCTCGTCGTCACCGCCCGGCTCGACGACCGGCTCGCGCTGTTCCTCGTCGAACCCGCCGAGGCGAGTGCCACTGCGTTCACCACCATCGACGGCCGTCCCGCAGCCCACCTGCGATTCGCCGGCGCACCCGCCGTGCTCCTCGCTGCCGAAGCCGAGCCGCTGGTCCGTGAGGCGCTCGACAGGGCAGTCGTCGTCCTCGCCGCGGAGGCGGTCGGCGCCATGGGCGAGCTGCTGCGCCGCACCTCCGAGTACGCGTTCACCCGCGAGCAGTTCGGCGTCCCGATCGGCACGTTCCAGGCCCTGGGCCACCGGCTGGCCGACATGAGGATCGCACATGCGAAGGCCCGGGCCACCCTCCTGTACACCACGGCACTGGCCGAAGCCGCCCGGCTGACCGAGCGCGATGTCGCGGTTCTCAAGGCCCAGGTCGGCAGGCTCGGCCGGCAGGTGGGCGAGTCCGCGATCCAGCTCCACGGCGGCGTCGGCATGACCGATGAGCTGCCGGTGGGACACCTGCACAAGCGGATCCTCACCATCGACGCACTCCTCGGTCCTGCGGAGTTCCACCTCCGCATGCTCGGCGCTCCCACCCGGGTGGACGACTTTGCCGGCACTTGGGTGGAAGACCTGTCCGGCGGCCGGGCGGAGGATCCGGCCCGCAGCCGCACGGAGGGCGAGTCCGGCCCCCGAGCGCAGGAGCCGGTATTGAAGCGATGAAAGCTCTTGTTCGGTAACTTCAAGGCCAATACACTGATGCCCTACCAGCACAGCGACGTGCAGAAAGGCCGTGACGTGACAATTCCCGCTCTTCCCAATCGGCAGCCCTTCCTCTCCCGGCGGATGCACTGGATGAACATGCTCGACCTCCATGCGACCGACCGGCCCGACGACATCATCATCACCACCGAGTCGGACAGCATCTCGTGGGGACGGCTGCAGCGCGAAGTGCAGGCGATGGCCGCCGACCTCCAGCACCGCGGGGTCGAAGCCGGGGATCGCGTGCTCATCCTGTCGCTCAACCGCGCCGACTACATCGCGGCGATGCTCGCCATCAACACCCTGGGCGCCATCACCGTGCCCCTCAATATCCGCTCGGTGCCCCGCGAGCTCGACTACTTCATCACCGACTCCGGGGCGAAGGCGATCTACGTCGACGCGATGGGCGCCAAGACGCTGGCCGCGGCCGAGGGCCGGCACGGCCTCGAAGTGATCTCCTTCGACGAGGATCTGCCGGGCGTCATCGAGGCCGGCGGCGCGGTCGAGCACCTGGACATCGACGAGAACTCGATCGCGATGATCATGTACACCTCCGGCACCACCTCGGCGCCCAAGGGTGTGATGCTCAGCTATCTCAACCTGCTCAGCCAGACCATCCCGATCTTCCGCTCCGCACCCGCGCCCGGCGATCTCCCGGACGTCAACCTCGTGGTCGTCCCGCTGTTCCACATCGCCGGCGTCGGCTTCCTGACGCCGGCGTTCTTCGCCGGCACCCGGCTGGTCATCGCCCCGCCGCAGGTGCTCACGAACATCCCGGCGCTGGCGGACATGATCGAGAAGGAGCGGGTCACCTCGATGTTCCTGGTCCCCACGATCTGGCAGGCGCTGTGCTCGCTGCCCGGGATCAAGGAGCGCGATCTGCCGCTGCGGTCGATCTCGTGGGGCGCCTCGCCGGCTTCCCGGCAGACGCTGGAGCTGATGGCGGAGACCTTCCCGAACGCTGCGATCTCCGCCGCATTCGGGCAGACGGAGATGTCCCCGGTGACAGCGCAGCTGCAGGGCCCGGACTCCGTCCGGAAGATGGGCTCGATCGGCAAGGCGATCGGCCCGGTCGCGGTGCGGGTCGTCGATGCGGACGGCAACGAGGTGTCCGACGGGGAGATGGGCGAGGTCGTCTACCGCGGGCCCGGGTTCATGGCCGGCTACTGGAACAGTCCGGAGGCCACCGAGGCGGCGACCCACGACGGCTGGTTCCACTCCGGCGACCTCGTCAGGCGTGACGAGGAGGGCTTCATGTACGTCGTCGACCGCGCCAAGGACCTCATCATCTCCGGCGGTGAGAACATCTCCTCGATCGAGGTCGAGCATGCCGTGGCGGGCCATCCCAAGGTGGCCGACGCCTCGGTCGTGGGCGTGCCCGACGAGAAGTGGGTGGAGACCCCGGTGGCGATCGTGGTGCCCGCCGACCCGCAGGACCCGCCGACCCTCGAGGAGCTGCACGACTTCCTCAGCAACAAGCTCGCGTCGTTCAAGAAGCCGACCCGGCTGGAGATCGTCGACGAGCTGCCGCGCAACGCCTCGGGCAAGCTGCTCAAGCACAAGCTGCGCGCGGAGTACGGCAAGGAGCCCGAGCAGGTGGGCGAGGCGAAGTGAACGCGTCTGGGTATGCAGGCGGTGCCGGAAGGTGACCGCATGAGCGTGCTGGACGAGCTGCTGCGGCTGGAGCACGCGGGCTGGCAGTCACTGTGCGACGGCACCGGATCGGACTTCTACGGGAACCTGATGGTCGCGGGCGGGGTGATGATCCTCGCCCACGGCTTCGTGTTCGACCGGCAGGCCGTGCTCGAATCGCTCAGCGACGCTCCTCCCTGGAGCAGCTATGCGATCGAGGACGCCCGGGTGATCGGACTCAGCGCGGACGCGGCAGTGCTGGTCTATCGCGGCACCGCTCGCCGGGACGACGGCTCGCCGCCCTTCGAGGCGCTGATGGCGAGCACCTACGTGCGGGCCGGCGGCGGCTGGGGGCTGGCCTGCTACCAGCAGACCGTCGTCCCCGGCTGAGTGACGGCCGGAGTCCGCCCGAGCACCGAGGCGCCGGTCCGGGAGATCCGGACCGGCGCCTCGGCGCCTGCGGCGGCGCTCAGATGTCGATCAGCGCCGCCAGCTCGGCGCGCAGGGTGTGCGGGGTGCCGAGCCGCACGCGGTTGGCGGCCGCGCGCTTGAGCCAGATGTGGACCGGGCTCTCCCAGGTGTAGCCGATCCCGCCGTGCAGCTGCAGGCCGCGCTCGCAGACGGCGACCGCGGTGTCGGCGGCGAAGGACAGCGCTGCCGCGGCGCAGAGAGCCGCCTCGTCGGCGTCCTCGCCGTCGTCGAGGGCGCGGGCGGCCTCCTCGATGAGCGGGCCGATGAGGGAGACCTCCGACCACATCTCGGCCAGCTGGTGCTTGAGCGCCTGGAATGATCCCAGCGGCCGGCCGAACGCGATCCGGGAGCGGAGGAACTCCACGGTCGCGTCGAGCACCGCCCGCGCGGTGCCCTCGAGTTCGGCGGCGAGGTAGACGCGGCCGGCGACCAGCGCTGCTCCGGCGATCTCCGAGGCGATCTCTCCGGCGGCCAGGAGTTCGCCGGCGCCCAGCACCGACACCGGATCGATGCGGTGGACCGTGCGGGTGGGGTCGAAGGCCGGCAGTTCGGTGAGGTCGAGCGCCCTGGTCGGCACCAGATGCAGGGACTCGTCCTGGTAGACGACGACCAGCTCGGACGCCTCGGCGTCGAAGACCAGTCCGTCGGTGGACACGGTGACGGTGTCGCCGCCGTCGGCCATCGTCGTCAGCGTGCGGGCGGCCAGTTCGCGGACCGCGTCATCGGGATGTCCGGCGTGCAGGATCCCGAGGATCACCGGGGCTTCCACATAGGGGCCGAGGAGGTCTGCCGCGGGTACCTCTCCGGCGACCCTGCCCAACGCTGCGGCGGTGCGGATGCTGGTGTCGAGTCCCCCGAGCTCCTCGGTGACGAGCAGGCCGGCCAGGCCCATCTCGTCCATCATCCGGCGGTGGGCGCGGCGGACCTCCGTCGGATCGTCAAGATTGTCGCGGACTGCGGCGATGCCGCCGAGGCCCCGCACGCCGGAGCGCAGTCCTGCGGCGAATTCGGAATCGGCGGTGGTCGTGGTGTGTGCAGCGCTGCTCATCGGGGCACCTCGGTGAAGGGGACGGCGGTGTCGGTGCGGGGTTCGCGCGGCAGGCGGAGGATGCGCTCGGCGATGATGTTCTTGAGCACTTCCGAGGTTCCGCCCTCGATCGAGTTGGCGCGCGTGCGCAGGTAGGAGTAGCCGGCGCTGCGGCCGGTGGTTTCCACGCTCATGAAGTCGGGCTGGTGGAAGGCGTAGCCGTCGGGGTGGATCAGCGCACCGGTCTCCGCGGTCTCCATCGCCAGCGAGGCGATCTGCTTGTTCGTCTCCGCGCTCGCGAGCTTGAGGGCGCTGGCCTCCGCAGGCGGCGGGCCCTGGGCCATCTGCCTCTGCACCGCGATCCCGGCCAGGCGGACCGCCTCGGCCCGCACCCAGGCTCGGGCGATCGAGTCGCGATAGGACGGATCGCGATCCTCCGGCGGAGCCGTCCGCCACTCCTGAATCAGGGTGTGGATCGGCCCGCCCTCCCGCCGCGGACTCTTCGTCGAGCCGGAGCGCTCATTGGACAGGGTGATGTTGGCGAGCCTCCAGCCCTCGCCCTCGGCGCCCAGGCGCATTGCGTCCGGCACCCGCACCTCGTCGAGGAAGACCTCGTTGAACTCCGCCTCCCCGGTGATCTGGCGCATCGGGCGCACCGTGACCCCGGGGGACTTCATGTCGAGGAGGAAGTAGGTGATGCCCTGATGCTTGGGCACAGTCGGGTCGGTGCGGGCCAGCAGGATCGCGTAGTCCGCGAGGTGGGCCAGGGTGGTCCACACCTTCTGCCCCGAGATGATCCAGTCGTCCCCGTCCCGCACGGCGCGGGTGGCCAGACCGGCGAGGTCCGAGCCGGCACCCGGCTCGCTGAACAGCTGGCACCACCGATCCCGGCCCGTCCACAGCTGGCGCATGAACCGCTGCTGCTGCTCCTCGGTGCCGGCGGCGAGGATGGTGGGTCCCGCCATCCCGAGGTTGACGATGATGTGCGCCGGCCGATTGTCCGGGGCCCCGGCGGCACCGAGGATCTCATCGACGACCAGCTGGTACTCCCGCGGCAGGCCGCGCCCGCCGCGGCCCTCCGGATAGTGCACGGCGCCGAGCCCCGCGTCGTAGCGGGCCTCGAGGAATGCGAAGCGGTCCTCCTCGGTGCGGATCTCCGCCACCGGGTGAGCTGACAGCAGGGCCTGCGTGTCCGACTCCAGGCCGGCGGTGATCGGGTCGATCTCCGGACTGCTCTCCGGCGCAGCGCCTTCGCTGCCGGCGGTGCCTTCCCCGCCGGCAGTGCTTCCGCTGCCGATGGGCGGTTCTGTCTGAGCCATGTGAACTCCTCCGTTCAGCGCCACCGCCGGCCGTCCGACGGCCCAGGTGCGGTCGGCATCGCCGGCTCGTGCTCGACGTGATCCTCGCATGAGACTATCCGCAGTGCATTATAGTTATAAGTACTGAGCGATCGCTCGTGTTTTAACGATCGACTTTCAGTCTCCTCCATTCGATCCACAACTCCCGGAGATGTCGATGATGACTTCTGTGCCCACCGATCACCTGCTCGATCTCAGCCGGTCAGTGTCGATGACCGGCAAGCTGCTCCGTCATGCTCATGAGATCCCCGATCAGCACGCGGTGGTCTTCAGGGGCGATGGCATCACCTGGTCGACCTATGCGGATCTCGTGCTCCGGATGGCACAGCACCTGCGCGACCGTGGGGTCGGGCGCGGCGATCGCGTCGCCGTGGTCCTGACGAACCGGCCCGAGTTCCTGGTGGTCACCGCGGCAGCCGACGCGATCGGCGCAATCATCGTGCCGGTGAACTTCCGCCTCACCGGCAGCGAGATCGCCTACATCGTGGACATGGTCGATCCCGTCGTCCTGTTCACCGAGTCGGGGACTCACCAGCTGGCTGTCCACGCCCTCGGCGAGACGACCTCGCAGCCGGCCCTCGTCGACTGCGACGAGGTCGATCTGCTGACCCCGAGCTCATACCCGGCCGGTCCGCTCGAAGTCAGCGACATCGTCATCCCCGATCCGCACGACGACTTCGTCATCCTCCACACCTCGGGAACGACCGGGCATCCCAAGGGCGCGGTGCTGTCCAACCTCACGGTCTTCTCGGCTGCGGTGCAGAATGCCGCCCGGTGGGGTGCGAACAGCGACAGCGGCGTCATCATGCTCGCCCCGCCGCTGTTCCACATCGGCTCCTTCGCCTCCTCCCAGGCCGCGCTCGCGGGCGGCGCCGCCGCGCTCGTGATCCCCAGTGCCGGCTTCGACCCGGAGCAGGCACTGCACAACATGAAGACCAGCGCCGTCACCGCCGCGTTCATGGTGCCCCAGCAGTGGAGCCTGATCTGCGACATCATCGAACGCACGGGCTCCGAGGGCCTGGCGATCACCCACGCCTCATGGGGCGGGGCGCCGGCGACCGAGAAGCTGCTCACGCGGATGGCGGCATGCATGCCGGACGCGGAGATCACCGCGGTGTTCGGGCAGACGGAGACCACCGGCACCGCCGTGAGCCTGCCCTTCGCGGACTCGCTGCGCAAGATCGGCTCGGTGGGCAAGCCCACGGCGGAGACCTCGGTCCGGATCGTCGACGGCGACATGAACGACGTCGGCGTGGATGAGGTCGGGGAGATCGTCTACCGCGGCCCGTGCGTCATGAGCCGGTACTGGAACAACCCGGAGGCGACTGCGGAGGCCTTCCACGGCGGCTGGTTCCACTCCGGCGACCTCGTCCGGCGTGACAGCGAGGGATTCATCTATGTGGTGGATCGGCTCAAGGACATGATCATCTCCGGCGGCGAGAACATCTACTGCGCCGAGATCGAGAACGTGCTGGCCTGGCACCCGGAGGTCGTCGAGGTCAGTGTCGTCGGCCGTCCCGACGAGAAATGGGGCGAGGTGCCGGTCGCCTGCATCGTCCCCAAGGACCCGGAGAATCCGCCGAGCCTGGACGATGTGCGCGCCTTCCTCGGCGACAAGCTGGCCAAGTACAAGCACCCGAAGGAGCTGCAGGTGTTCGACGTGCTGCCCCGTTCGGGCATGGGGAAGATCCTCAAGACGAACCTGCGCGAATCCGTGCGCTGATCTGCTGGAGCTGAGCCGCTATCCGCCGTAGTGGGCGGCCAGGGCGGCCATGCCCTCGTCGATGCTGACGGCGGGCTCCCACTTGAGGACTTCTCTGGTGCGGCGCTGATCGAACCAGTGCGCCGTCGACATCTGCTCGGCGAGGAAGTGAGTCAGCGGGGGCTCGTCGTCGTGCTCGCCGAGCTCCCACACCTTCTCGACGGCGGTGCCGGCGGCCAACGCGGTCTTGACCGGGATGCGCAGCTTGGGCTTCGGTGCGCCGCCGGCGAGTGCGAACCGCTCGATGATCTCGCCGATGGGCCGCGGCTGGCCGTTGGTCACCACGAGGGGTTCACCGTGGACTTCGCTGACGGCGTCGAGTGCCGCGACGATCGCGTCGACGGCATTGGTCACGTAGAGGGTGTCGACGAGCGCTGCTCCGGAGCCCAGAATCGGCATCCGCCCCTGCCGCGCACGCTCGATGATGCGCTCGGTGAGCTGGGTGTCGCCGGGCCCCCACATCAGGTGGGGCCGGAGCACCAGCACGGGGAACGCCTCGGAGTCGGCGGCCAGCGCCAGCAGCTCACCGTGGGCCTTGGTGCGCGCGTACTCCCCGCGGGCGGTCCGCGGGTTCGCGGGCTCGGCGGGGACACCCACGAGCGAGTCGCCGGAGTGGGCGACCGAGGGCGAGGAGATATGGACGAAGCGGTGCACGCCGGCCTCCTGCGCGGCCGCCAGCACGGTGCGGGTGCCCTCGATGTTGACCTGCTCGAACGCGGCGGGGTCGCCCGCCATGGAGACCTTGGCGGCCAGGTGGATGACTGCGTCCTGGCCGGCCATCGCGAGCCCGACGACCTCCGGGTCGCTGACGCTGCCGAGGTGGTCCTGGGCGCCGTCCACCAGGGACGCGCGCCGCTGCAGTGTGCTGACCTCGTGGCCGGCCTCCACCAGCGCGCGGGCCACGGATGAGCCGAGCAGTCCGGACGCACCGGTGACGAGAACCTTCACGAATCTCTCCTTCGCATGAGAATCAGGGCTTGCCGACGGGCTCGCCGCGCAGCACGGCGTCGGCCCAGACCGCCAGCCGGGCGCGGTCGATCTTCGAGTTGTGGCGGATGTCGGTGGGGAAGGGCGGGCTGCTGAGCACGGCCGCGATATCCGTGGAGTAGTGCTCGGCCACCGCGGCGCGCACCTCGTCGGCCAGCTCGAGCGTCGCCAGCCCCGGCTTCTGCCGGGAGCCGGCGGGCGCCTCGGCGTCCGGTTCGATGACGACGACCGCGACCTGCGCGCCCTCCGGCCCGACCCCGACGAGAGCGGAGCGGAAGACGCCGGGGACCCGGTCGACCACGGCTTCGACCCCACCCGGTCCGAGCGGCCCTTCGGCAGTGGTGAGGACGTGCTGCAGGCGGCCCTCGAGCCAGACGCGGCCCTCCTGGTCGATGTGGCCGATGTCGTTCGTCCGGTGCCAGCTCAGGCCGGCCAGCTCGTCGCGCTTGGAGGCGGCGTCGGTGTACCAGAGCCGGTCGTAGCCGGCCTTGATGTGCGGGGCGGAGACGACGAATTCGCCGAGGACGTCCACGGCATCCTCACCCGTGAGCAGCTCCCGGCCTGAGCGGCCGGCGTCGTCCAGCGGCGCCACGGCGAACCGGACCCGGGGGATCGGCGTGCCCACGCACACACCCTGGTGACGCGTCTGCGCCTCGGCGGCGGCAACGCCCTGCCGATCGATGTCGGTGAGCAGGAGGCCTTCGGTCATTCCGTAGGGCGAGTGGATCGCCGCTTCGGGGAAGATCTCCGCGAGAGCGTCCATCAGCGGCAGCGGCACCGGCGCGCCCGCCGAGAGCACGAGCTCGATGTTCGCACAGGCTGCGCGCTGCTCCTCGCTGAGCTCGGAGGCGGTGGCGCAGACATTGGTGTAGGCGGCCGGGGAGGCGAAGACCATCGTGCAGTCCGCGGCGATGATCGCGTCGGCCAGCGCGGCAGCGGTCAGGGTGCGCGGCTTGGTCACCGACATGTCGGGGGTGACGCTGGTGGCGCCGATCCCCGGGCCCAGCAGCGCGAACGGCGCGAACCCGGCCACCAGCCCGGTGCCCGGGCGGACCTTGAAGTACCACTGGAGCACGGCGGCCAGCTCGCCGAGGCGGGCATGGGTGTAGACGACTCCCTTGGCCGGTCCGGTCGACCCGGAGGTGAAGAGGATCGCGGCGTCGTCGTCGGGCTCCGGCGTGCGGATCGGTTCGGTCGCCGAGGTGCGGGACAGCTCGGTGAGGCTGGTCTCGACGCCGAACGCCACTCGCCCAAGGGCGTCGACCGGCGTCACGGAGATCCGGCGGCCCGGCCAGCCGGCACCGCGGGCGAGCGTCAGCCCGGGGCGCTGCCCGATGATCCACTGCGGGTCGGCAGCCTTGACGGCCCGTGTCATCCCCGCCGGTCCCAGGCCGGCGTCGGCGACCACGGCGACACCGCCGGCCTTGAGCACGGCGTAGAGGGCGGCGGTGAGATTGTTGCCCGGGGACACCAGCAGGGACACCCGGTCGCCCTTCTGCAGGCCCAGCTGCTGGAGACCCCGCGCGATTCCGTCGACGACGGAGCTCAGCTGCGTCCAGGTGATCGACTGCGGCGGGCGCTGCGACATGTCGACGCTGGCCACGGCGCGGCTGCCCGCACGCTCGTCGAGCGCGTCGTAGATCATCTGTGCCTGGTCCGAGGCCGGCCCATCGGCTGTGCTCGCCGCTTCACTGGTCATGCTCGCCGAGGCGCCGGCCGGCTCATCGGCCGCGCCCGCCGTGACATCCGCTGGCTGCCGGGCCGCCGCACCTGCCGCCGGCGAGCCCTGCCCCGGGAAGCGCTCCTCGACCCAGCGCAGCACGACGCCGGAGACGTCGGCGTCCTCGCTGACCAGGTGGGAGGCCTGCTCGAAGCGGTGGATGTCGGCGTGGGGGAGGCGCGTGCGCAGGTCGCGCAGGTACCGCTCCACGAACACGGGGTCCTTGGGTCCCCAGATCAGCAGCGCCGGGACGTCGATGCCGGCGATGTCCTCGCCGAGCTGCTGGAGCTCGGCGTAGCTCGGGTGGGTCTCCTGTGCGGGGATGTCGGCGACGAAGGCGCCGATCCCGCGGCGGGCGGCCGCGTCCTGGTAGGGGGAGGAGAACGCGTCCTTGATCTCCTTGGGGATCGGTCCCTGGCCCAGCCCGAGGGTGATCCGCAGGAACAGGTCGGTGAGCACCGTGGAGGTCGGCAGCACGGGCCCGGCGAGGGCCGCCTGCAGGGGAGCCGGCAGCGACTCGTCGCCGGTGTGCTGGACCGCGGTGTTGAGCGAGATCACCGCATCCACGACGTCGAGGTGGCGGGCTGCCCAGGTCAGCGACAGCACCCCGCCCCAGTCGTGGCCGAGCGTGACGACAGGGTGGCCGGCGGGCGCCTCGGCGGCGGCACCGGGCGCACCGGCAGGCGCGGCGCCGGCTGAGCCTGAGGGTGCCTCGGCGAGGAGGCGGGTGACCACCGCGTCGAAATCCGTCACCCGCTCGGCGATCCGCCGGTAGCCGGTGCCGTGGGTGGTGGGCAGCCCGTCATGGGCAAGCCGCTCCGAGTAGCCCATCTCGAGCTGATCGGGAGCGATGACCCGCCACACCCGGCCGCCCTCGACGGCGGTCGCGGCGTCCACCGTGGCGGCGGCGAGGTGGCGCCACAGGTAGGACCACGTCGGATTGCCGTGCAGGGCGAGGATCGTGCCCGTGGGCTCCCTGCCCGCGGCCCGCAGCGCCGGCAGGGTGTCGAGCACATGGAACGTGTGCTCGCCGTCGACGGTGTCCACCGTGACGAGGCGCGACCACTGCGGGTCCCACTGCGGAAGGGGGCCGGGGAGTGCTGCCGGGGCGTGTGCGAACTTCACCAGATGATCTCCGTCATTGCCGTGTTGAGACCGGATCCCACGCCCATGCACAGGACGCGATCACCGGATTTCAGGGTATCGACTTCGCGGGCGAGCGTGATCGGCAGGGAGGCCGGACCGACGTTGCCGAGCTCCGGGTACGTCTTCGGGATCCGGGCCGGGTCGAGCCCGGCGGCCGCGGTGAACGCGTCGGTGTGCACGTTCGACACCTGATGCATCACGTACCTGTCCATGTCCTGCCACTGCCAGCCGTCGTCGTGGGCGTCCTGCCAGGCCTGGGTCACCAGCTCCATGCCGTTCCTCAGCAGGCCTCTGGCGTCGGTGAACATTCCGTCGTGATCGCCCAGGCACAGCTGATGGTTCCACGTCGCGCCGCGGGTGATGCCGCCGAGCACGCGGTGCCCCTCCGGGTGCCGGTCGGCCGGTCCGAGGACGACGGCCGCCGCCCCGGAGCCGAGGGTGAGGGAGGCGAACTCGTTGAGATAGTCCTCCTTCGTGATGCCGGCCCGCGACAGATTGCGGATGGTCGCCTCCTGGACGCGTGAGGCATCCTCACCCGCCACGACCAGCGCGTACTCGATCTGGCCGGAGTCGATCAGCGTCGACGCGATCGTCATGCCGTTGACGAATCCCAGGCAGGCGTTGGCGATGTCGAAGTTCATCGCCTGCGGGCCCAGTCCGATTCCGGCGTGCACGGCGACGGCGACCGAGGGTTCGAGGTTCTCCCGGGTGACCGAGGTGTTGATCAGCAGCTCGACCCGGTCCGGCTCGATCCCGGCCGCGGCCAGCGCTCGGCGGCCGGCCTCCGCGGCCGCCGGTGCGAAGTCCGAGGGGTCCTCCCAGTTGCGGCGGGAATGGACTCCGGCCACCCGCTGCAGCAGCCCCTGGGGCAGGCGCAGGTTCTCCAGCGTCTCCGCGAGCCGCTCGTCGAAGGAGCCCGAGGGGACCTCCACCGGAGCCGTGACCTCGGCGATCCCCAGCAGCGCGACATCGGCATGCCGGAAAGTGGAGTTGCCGTTCACAGGGGTCCGTTCGGTTCGGGCGACTTGGGCTCAGATCCTGACTCATCCTAGTACCCGGCGGTGACGCCCGGTGCTGATCCGGCCTGCCGCAGGCGCCCGTGCCGGCTCAGCGGTGCTCCCGCGGACGGGCTCCGGGTGCTCCCGTGGACTGGTTCAGGGCGCGGCGGATGACGCGGGTAGGCTCGTGACCGATGGTCTGAGAATCGTCCACATCGCTGTGAACGCTGATCCGAAGGAGTCCTCTCATGTCGAACGTCCACGCCCCCGCCCATGCTCACGCGACCAACGCGCTGCCGATCGATGAGCAGCTCGTGCTCGTCACCGGTGGTGGCCGCGGCCTGGGGGCTGCGATCGTCAAGGCGTTCTTCCATGAGGGAGCCGACCTCGTCATCAACTACCGCTTCAGCGCCGACGCCGCGGAGGAGCTCGCCGAGGCGGTGCGCGCCCGGGGAGGCAACGCGCTCGCCGTCGAGGCCGACGTCACCGACTTCCGCTCGGTGGTGGCGATGTTCGACGCGGCGCGCGCCGAGTTCGGTCGGCCGGTGTCGACGGTCGTCAACAACGCACTCGTCGACTTCTCGTTCAACGGTGACGAGCGGGAGCGCGCCGACGAGATCGCCTTCGAGTCGCTGGCCCAGCAGTTCCGCGGCACCGTGGGTGGGGCGATGCACGTCATCCAGGCCGCGATGTCGGGGTTCCGGGAGATCGGGTCCGGGCGCGTCATCAACATCGGCACCAATCTGTTCCAGCACCCGGTCGTGCCCTACCACGACTACACCGCCGCGAAGGCCGCCCTGCTGTCGCTGACCCGCACCTTCGCCAAGGATCTCGGACCCCTGGGGGTTCGGGTCAACATGGTCTCCGGCGGTCTGCTGCGGACCACAGATGCCTCGTCGGCGACTCCGGAGTCCGTGTTCGACGCGATCGCGGCGAGCACTCCGCTGGGCCGGGTCACGACTCCGGAGGAGTTCGCCTCGGCGATCACGTTCTTCGCCTCGCCGGCCTCCCGGGCCGTCACGGGTCAGAACCTCGTCGTCGACAACGGCCTGGTGATGGACTGAGCCGGGACCTCAGGCGTCGGGCGACGCCTGCGGCCGAGTCGCCTCGTGCTCGAGGAATGACAGCACCCGCGACCACATGAGCTCGGCCAGCTGCGGCTCGTACTCGGCGTGCGTGGGGTCCGCGAACAGGTGACCGGAGCCGGGGTAGACGAACAGGGAGGCCGGGGCGCCCGCCTCGGCGACGGAG
Organism: Brevibacterium daeguense; assembly: GCF_021729135.1. Taxonomy (GTDB): domain Bacteria; phylum Actinomycetota; class Actinomycetes; order Actinomycetales; family Brevibacteriaceae; genus Brevibacterium; species Brevibacterium daeguense. Next base: position 146,896 of record NZ_JAJTWW010000004.1, on the reverse strand, counting down.
GCCACCAGCTTCTCCGGGTGGCCGGCCTCGATCCACGGGTCGCCCTGCGAGTGGTGGATCTGCAGCGGAACGCTCGAGTTCCAGGACGTCTTCTGCGCGACGCCGCCGGCGTGGAACAGCAGCGAGCCGGCAGCGCGCGGATCCCGCTTGCCCATCGACTGGGCCATCGCGGCGCCGAGCGAGAAGCCGCCGAAGACGAGCGGTCCGGGCAGACCCTCGATCGCCGCCGAGGCGCGCTTCGCCAGGGTGGGGAAGCCCACCTCGTCGCGATATCTGATGCCGTCGGAGGTGGCGTCGAAGACGTGTCCGTCGTAGTAGTCGGGGGTGTGGACGCGGTGCCCGGCATCGCTGAGGACCTGCGCCATCGCGTGGATGCCGTCATTGAGTCCGATTGCCGAGTGGAAGAGGACGACTGTGGCCATACGGTCATCCTCGCCGAGGCGTCCGGTCGGGGCAAGCCGCCCGTGCGGGCAAGCCGCCGGTCGGGGAAGCCGCCGGTCGGGGAAGCCGCCGGTGCGGACGGCGAAGGCCGCCCTCCATTGGGGGCGGCCTTCAGCTGTGCGGCCGGACAGGTCCGGTCGGCCGGTGCGGCCAGGTCGACTGGTACGGCCCTGTGCGGCCCGGCCGGTCGAACTCTGATCTGGATCAGTACATGGCGTGCTGGCCGCCGTCGACCGGCACCACGGTGCCGTTGATGAAACCGGCGTCCTCGGAGAGCAGGAAGCTCACCAGACCGGCGACCTCCTCCGGCTTGCCGAAGCGCTTCATCGGGTTGACGGAGACGAACTGCTTGCCGGCCTCCTCCGGGTTCTCCGGATCCAGCTGCCTGAGTGAGTTCTCGACCATCGCCGTCATGATGGCGCCGGGGGCGATGGCGTTGATGTTCACGCCGAACTGCCCGTACTCGCGGGCCGAGTTGCGGGTCAGGCCCACCACGCCGTGCTTCGAGGCTGCGTAGCCGGACTGATTGCCCACTCCGCGGATGCCGCCGACCGAGGCGGTGTTGACGATCGAGCCGTGGCCCTGCTCGTGCATCTGCTTGAGCACCGCCTGCATGCCGAGGAACACACCGGTGAGGTTGACGGCCACGACCTTGGAGAACTCCTCGATCCCGAAGTCCTCGGTGAGGTTCTGCTTGCCCTCGATGCCGGCGTTGTTGAAGAAGCCGTCGATGGCGCCGAAGGTGGACACCGCGGTGTCCACGTACTTCTTGACGTCCTCCTCCTTGGTGACGTCTGCGGTCACCAGCTCGACCTTGGCTTCCGGGGCGGTGTCGAGAATGAGCTTCTTGGTCGCGTCGAGGCCTTCGGCGTTCATGTCGACGAGCACGAGCCCCGCGCCGTCTGACGCGAGTCGCTGAGCTGTCGCCTGCCCGAGTCCCGAGCCTGCTCCGGTGATGATGACGGATTTGTCGGCGAAACGTCCTGCCATGTTCGATCACTCCTTGTACACGGTGTGCGCGGATTTCCAGGGCCCGCGATTGCCTCTCATCGGTAAGAAGGCTAAATAGTTCAAATTTGTTCCTTTTCGGCGGGTGATCCAGCTCTCAGCGGTCGGTCGCGGTTCCCGGGGCTACACTGCCGATGATGGATCAATCTCCGGAATCCGTTTCCCGAGCGTCGCTGTGAGCGGCGGCGTCCTCCTCATCACGGTCGCCGCGATTCTCATCGGCTCAGTGCTGCAGCGGCTGTCGGGCACCGGCGTCGGCCTGGTGGTCTCCCCGGTCCTCGCACTCCTGCTGGGGCCCAGCCTCGGGGTGTTCGTGACGAACTCGACGACCATCGTCTCCGGCTTCCTCATCATGCTCGCCGTCCTCGACCGCGTCGACTGGAAGCGCTTCCTCATCTTCCTGCCCACCGCTCTGCTCGGCGCGATTCCGGCCGGGTTCGTGGTGCGTGAGCTCGACGCCGCATGGCTCAACATCGTCATCGGCTCTGTCGTGCTGCTGGCCCTCGGGCTGACGTTCGGGGTGCCGCAAATGCCTCAGGTGCGCTCGCGGGCGCTCACGGGCGCGGCAGGAGTGATCGGCGGGTTCCTCAACACCAGCGCGGGCGTGGCCGCCCCCGCAATGGTGATCTACTCCAGGTTCGCACGGTGGGATCAACGCTCCTTCGCCGCGACCATGCAGCCGACCTTCATGTCCATGGGCATCTTCTCCGTCAGCACGAAACTCGCGGTCGGCGCGACCACGGTGGACCAGCTGCCGCCGTGGTGGCTGTTCCCGATCATCATCGTCACGGTCGTCGTCGGCATCAGGGCCGGTGGGTGGCTGTCAGAGCGCGTGTCGATCAGCACAGCTCGGACCTTGGCGATCACGCTCGCCGGGGCCGGAGGCGCAGTGGCGCTGATCCGCGGCATCATCATGCTTGTGGCGCAGTGACGCAGACATCCTCGGCGCGGGTCGAAGACGGCAGGTCGAACCGGTCCACCGTCGGCAGAACCGCAGTCGGTGCGGGAAGCCGCAGCTCTGCGTCGGATCGAATCTGCGGGGTCCCGGGGCACTCTCGGGAATGTACGATTGCGGCGAGGTCAGCACGACTGTCATCTGCATCGGCCCGCTCATGACGGTCACCTGCCCCCCGGTCGCCCTGATGCCACGGAGAACCCATGACCATTGCCGACGTTCCGCTCAGCACGCCCGTGAACCTTCGTGACCTCGGGGGCATCCCGGTGGACGGGGGAACGATCCGCTCGGGCTTCGTCATCCGGTCGGATGATCTCGCCACCGTCACCGAGGCGGTCGCCGATGGTCTCGTCGCGGATGGCGTCCGAACGGTGATCGACCTGCGATCCGCGGTGGAGACCGAGCTCACCGGGCGCGGCCCGTTCGGGAATCGGGCAGTCGCCTACCACCACATTCCGTTCACCGAGAGCCTCGAGACGAGCATCGACTCCGGTGCGCTGTCCGACGCCGAGGACTTCGGCGAAGCGCTGCAGGCCCAGCTCATGGCGATGTACACGCGGATGTACGAGACATCTGCGGAGCAGATCGTCTCCGCCCTCGCGGTGATCGCCCATTCGCCGGGAGCGGTCGCGTTCCACTGCCTGGCGGGCCAGGACCGCACCGGGGTGCTGGCCGCCGCCCTGCTGCTCGTGCTCGGCGCGGAGCCGGCCGTCATCGTCGCGGACTACGCACGGACCGGAGAGAACTCCGCGGCGATCCTCGAGCGCGTGCAGCCGGTCATCCGCCCGCTTCTCGCGCGGTTCGGCGCCGATCTCAATCAGGCCGCGCAGTCAGCGGCGCGCTACCGGTTCTCCGAGGCGCCCATGCGGGCTCTGCTCGACGATCTCGATCGGGACTACGAGGATCCGCTGCTCCCGTTGCGCAGGGCAGGGCTGGATCATGCGCTGATCGCCCGCCTGCGGGAGCGTGCCCTCGGCGGTCCGGAGATGACGATGGGCACGGCCGGCTGACCGCACCCATCGCCGGAGCGCCTCGCTTCCGGCCGGCTGCTCGCGGATCGGTCCTCACCGAACGGCGAGCGGCCAGGTCCCCCAGAGGATCGCCGGATCAGCCGCGCAGCGCTGACTCCTCGGCCTCGCGCGGGGATACGTCGTCGCGCTCCGGAACGACGGCGTCCTCGCGCCGCTGGTCGCCGCTCATGCTGCCGATGCTGTTCGACGGTGTGGCGTCGTCCTTCCAGCGCAGCAATGCCCCGACCCCTTCGGGCAGGGAGGTGAACTCGTCTCCGACGGCGGCGATCCCGGCGTCGGTGTCGATGGCCTTGCGCATCAGCGTCTCGATGTTCTCGGGTTCCCGACCCGGCACGAAGATGAGCAGGTCGACCTGTCCACGGTCGAGCGCCATCTCCACCTCGGCGGCGCCGGCGAGGGATTCCGCGTCACGGGCCTGCTTCTCGTGCAGCTCTTCGGCCAGCTCACGCTGACGAGCGTCGATGTACTCCTGCGTGACCCGCTCCAGCTCCTCGCGGAACGAGGCCCGTTCCAGGCTGACGCCGCGCGTGCCGCCGGATACCTCGTGGAGCCGGGCGACGACCTCTTGGCCCAGTTCGTCCTTGAGCAGCGAGAGGGCGCGCACATCACCGGTCAGCAGCACCATGTCGGGCTTGTGCTTCATCACGAGTCTGTTGACCGTGTCGGCGACCGCCTCGGCGTTGCGCTCCCACGAGTCCTCGACACGGGCCTCGTAGTTGTTCTGCCGCCAGCCGGAATGGGCGCGGTTCCCGCCGCCGCCCAGGTTCGCCTTGTGGAGCTCGTCGTGCCCGCCGTCGACGGTGGCGTCCTCCCCGAGCCCGTCGTCGTTCTTCCGGATCGACGGGTCCTCCGACGCTCGCAGGTGCAGGTCGGCTCCTGCGCGATCGACCTCGACGAGCAGCTGCGAGATGGCGTAGGGCGTCAGCTGCAGGAGCGGCAGGAGCTGCGGGTGCTCGCCCCAGTGAGCCGACTCCTGGTGCGGTGGCACCGGCAGGACGCGGTCGATGAGGATCTCGGTCCCACTGGCCAGGATCGCCCGGCCGTGTCTGCCGCCGATCGACGGCTGACGCAGCACGCTCTCTTCGATCTCTTCGAGGATTGCTTCGGGGGCACCGTCCTCCGCTGCCTGGGAGCGCAGATGACCCCAACGGGTTGCCAGCTCGGCGGCGGCATTGGGGTCGGTGCGGGTGGTGTCGAGGTAGACGGAGAGGAACGGTCCCTCGTTCTCGAGCGTGGACTTGAGCCATGGCAGCTTCACAGTGACCTCCTGATTGCGCGCTGAGCGGCGTCCGGACGCCCGTGCTTCGGCCGTTCCGCCGCCGCATGGTGCACTCAACTGTTCCACGGTTCCGCCTGCGCTGACAAGGCGTCCTGCCGACCGTGTCGCCCACCGCACCGCGTTGGGCGAGGGTGGGGCTCCGGCCAGGGCGGTGCGGGGTGATCTGCCGCGATCGCGAGCAGTGCCTGGTCAGATTTCGCTTGCAGTCAGACTTCGTTGGTAGTGCCGTAGATGAACCGCTCCGCATGGGCCACCGCTTCACGGAAGGCGTCCTCCCGCGCGTCCTTCTCAACTCCGTCTGCGCCGGTGTCCAGGTAGATCGGCGGATTCGGTCGGAGTGGCCAGATCCCTCCGACCGGCGGCAGGTAGAGAATCGCGAATGACCGATTCGTCGGATCGTCCTGCCAGACCGGGACAACGGCCAGCGCTGCTCCCGTGTCGATATTGACCCACTGGGCTCGCGGCCGCGGCTGCTGTTCATCGATGACGCTCGGATCGAGGAACGGCGCGGTTCCCTTACCCCACTGCTCCTCGAAGCGCTCATGGAACACCGGGAACAGGCAGTCGTCGTAGCGCCGCCAACTGCTCTCGTCGGTGGTGCTGCGCATCATCATCCCCCTTCGGGTTGTCATCCCTGGAAGCGGAACCGGTGGACGGACCCGGCGCGCTGCCGAGCCCGTCCACTGGATGAGACCTTCAGCCGCGCGCGGAGCCCGCTGTGATCGCGGGTGCTGCACGCGCAGCTGCGTGGTCGCCCTGGTCAGGCGTTGATCGCCGACGGGTTCTTCGAGCCGGACACGGCCCTGCTGCCCGCGCCGGGGCTCGGTCTGGTGACCTCGATCCTGCGCGGCTTGGATTGTTCGGCAACGGGAATCCGAACGGTGAGCACGCCGGCATCATAGGTGGCGCTCACGGCATCCGTGTCGAGGTTGTCGCTTTTCCGTCCTGCCACGCCTCGATCGGCAGGGCGTGAGGGCGGGTGAGAGTGCCCTGGAGCATCTGCTGGGACAGCCGGTCGAATTCACGGAAGGGATCAACGCGCATGAGAGACATTCTTCGCACCTCCTGAAGTTGAGCATCGGCGGATCAACTTGCACCAGAAGAGACAACCGGGGCGGCGAGAATATTCCGCTGGAGCTGGGAGAATGCTGAAAGTTCGAGGGCCGCAGACGACAGCTCGTCTGCGGCCCTGCGCGGCTGGGGCTCACCAGAAGGTGGCTGCGGTTCACCAGAAGAAGGGGAACCACGCGCCGTTGAGGAGGCTGAGACCGACGACGATGCCGCCGACGACGAAGACGACGGTCTTGTGCTCTTCATAGCCGGTCAACTCGCGCCCGTCCACGTCACGCGTCACATTGCACAGCAGCAGCACCACATCGATGACCCACCACAGGCCGAACCCGCCGACGGTCACCAGCTTGAGGATCCCCGTGCCGATCTTGCCCAGATAGAAGCGGTCGACTCCGAGCGGGCCCAGCAGGATGGAGAGCAGGGACGCGAGGAGGAACGACTTTCGATCGCGCTGATTCCACTCGGGGTTCCGGTCCCACTCTCGGTGGGGACTGGCGGAGCCTTCACTCCGATCCCAGTGTCGGCCCTGCCCGCCGGCGGTGTAGGCCGCGTGGACGCCGGCATCGGGGGAGCCGGATCCAGCCGGATCGGCGGCAGGTCCGTGGTAAGTGGTGGGGAACTGGTCCTGGGGCGGGTGGGTGGGGGAACTCATGGCGACTCCTCGATGTGGTGTCCGGTCCGCGGCGCCTCGGCGCCCCGGCTGCTTCTGTCACATCCAAGTCTTCTCGTGCGCGGTGCTCCGGGCACTGCGGTTTCCCTTACTCCGGGGTGCGGGAAGCACGACGATATCCCGGGGTGCGGAGTGCACGACGGACTCCGGGGCGTGGGGAGAGCGACGATCGGAGCACGGAACCGGACTCCGATCGGGCGCTCAGCTCACAGCTGGGCGATCATCGGCGCGAGCCCGCCGATCACCATGCTGGTCACGCCGTACGCCATGCCGGTGAGCAGCGTCAGCGCGTAGTAGACCGCGCTGGTGATCAGGGCGACGTTCCGGTGCTTCTCGTAGCCGACCAGCGTGCGCTCCTCCTTGTCGCGGAACAGGCCGGTGAGGATCATGATGAGGTCGATCGTGTACCAGATCCCGAGCCCGCCGAAGGTGATCAGCTTGAGCACGCCGGTTCCCACCTTGCCGACGTAGAAGCGGTCGACGCCCAGATTTCCGAGCAGCAGGCTGAGCAGCCAGGTGGTGAAGAACGGCTTTCCCTGATTCTCCTGAGGGACTGCCGGGCGGTAGTGAGGTGCGGGGACAGTCGGTGCAGACTCCTGCGGGAAGGACGGTTCGGTGACAGGATATCGAGTTGTCATCACGGACTCCGTTGCCCTGAGCGGCCGGATCCTGGTCGGATTCCGACTCACCTCCAGAGTAGGACGGAGCGACGTGGGATGCGCCGGCTTCCTACTCTGCGGTATTCCGAGGGCCGAACCGTGGACTCCGCCGGCCGCCAGTCTCCAGCCGGCGGCCGCCCCGCCGCCGTCCGTCGGTCACGCGGGCGGGAAAGGCAGGCAGGTCCATGGTCGGCGCGGGCGGTCGCCGGCCGGCCTGTGAACCCGCCGGCGACCGCCCGAATCCCGCGTCAGATCGCGTTGCGGCTGATCAGCTGCTTGGCGATGACATTCAGCTGGATCTCGTTGGTGCCCTCGCCGACGATCATCAGCGGGGCGTCACGGTAATAGCGCTCCACCTCGTACTCGGTCGAGTAGCCGTAGCCGCCGTGCACGCGGATCGCGTCGAGGGCGACCTCGGCGGCCATCTCGGAGGCGAAGTACTTGGCCATGCCCGCCTCCATGTCGACCCGGTCGCCCGAGTCGTAGGTGCGGGCGGCATGCAGCACGAGCTGTCGAGCGGCCTCGAGCTTGGTGGCCATGGTTGCCAGGTGGTTGCCCACCGACTGGTGCTTCCAGATCGGCTTGCCCATCGACTCGCGCTCCTGCGCGTACTTCACCGCGTCGTTGAGCGCCGCCTGCGCCACGCCGAGCGAGCGAGAGGCGACCTGGATCCGGCCGATCTCCAGCCCCTTCATCATCTGCTTGAAGCCCACTCCCTCGGCACCACCCAGCAGCTGCGACTGCGGCTGGCGCATGTTGTCGAAGGAGATCTCGCAGCTCTCGACGCCCTTGTAGCCGAGCTTCGGCAGGTCCTGGGAGATCGAGAAGCCCTCGCCCTTCTCGACGAGGATGATGGAGATGCCCTGGTGGCGCGGCTCCGCCTCCGGGTCGGTCTTGCACAGCAGCGCGAGGAGATCGGACTTGCGGGCGTTGGTGATCCACGTCTTGGTGCCGTTGATGACGTAGTCGTCGCCGTCCTTGCGGGCGACGGTGCGCATCGCCTGCAGGTCGGAGCCGCCACCGGGCTCGGTGAGCGCCATGGTCGCCCGGATCTCGCCGGTGGCCATCTTCGGCAGGTACTTCTCCTTCTGCTCATCGGTGCCGAACTCGAGGATGAGCTTGGAGACCACGGTGTGGCCGCCCATCGCGCCGGCCAGCGACATCCAGCCGCGCGCGAGCTCCTGGGTGATGTGGACGTACGCCTCGGTGGAGACCTTGCCGAAGCCCCACGGCTCAGGGATGGCCAGTCCGAAGATGCCCATCTCCTTCATCTGCTCGATCCACTCGGTGGGATATTCGTTCGCGTGCTCGACCTCGTTGACCTGCGGCCGGACGTCGCGGTCGATGAAGTCCGCGACGGTCTTGATCATCATCTGCTCTTCGCTGCTGATCGGCATGGCTTCTCCTCAGTGGTGGACGGTGCTGTGCAGGTGGGGGCGGTATTCAGTGGGCGGACGGGTGTCAGATCGTGGTGCCGTCGGCGCGGGTGCGGGTGCGTCCGAGCAGCAGGCCGGTGTCGGGGGAGCGGGCGAAGAAGTCGTGGCCTTTGTCGTCGACGACGATGAAGGCAGGGAAGTCCTCGACCCGGATTCGCCAGACCGACTCCATTCCGAGGTCCGCCATGTCGAGGACCTCGACATCCTTGATGCAGTCGGCCGCGAGGCGCGCCGCGGGCCCGCCGACGGACCCGAGGTAGAACCCGCCGAACTCCGCGCAGGAGTCCGTGACCTGCTGGGAGCGATTGCCCTTGGCGAGCATGACCAGCGAGGCGCCTGTCTGCTGGAATCCCCGCACATAGGTGTCCATCCGGCTGGCGGTGGTCGGCCCGAAGGACCCCGACGGCATCCCCTCGGGAGTCTTCGCCGGGCCGGCGTAGTAGACCGGATGGTCGCGGAAGTAGGCGGGCAGCTCCTCGCCGCGCTCGAGAATCTCCCGCAGCCGGGCGTGGGCGATGTCGCGGGCGACGATCATCGTGCCCGTCAGCGACAGGCGATCGCCGACTCCGCGCCGGCTCAGCGCCGCCCGGATGTGATCCATCGGCCGGTCGAGGTCGATCCGGGTGACCTCCCCGGATTCGATCTCCTCGGCGGTGCCGGCGGCGGGGAGGAAGCGCGCGGGGTCGTGCTCCAGCTGCTCGATGAACACGCCGTCGCGGCTGATGCGGGCCACGAGCTGACGGTCGGCCGAGCAGCTGACCGCCAGCGCGACCGGCAGCGAGCCGTTGTGGCGCGGCAGCCGGATGACGCGGACGTCGTGGCAGAAGTACTTGCCGCCGAACTGCGCTCCGAAGCCGAGGTTCTGGGTGAGCTCGAAGACCTTCTCCTCGAACTCGCGGTCCCGGATGCCGTGACCGGTGGCGGGGTCACCCGCGGCGGGCAGGTCGTCGATGTAGTGGGCGCTGGCGAGCTTGGCCGTCTTGAGGGCCGCCTCGGCGCTGGTGCCGCCGATCACCACGGCGAGGTGATAGGGCGGGCACGCCGCGGTTCCCAGGGCGGAGATCTTCTCGGCGAGGAAGTCGAGCATCCGCTGCTCGTCGAGGATCGACTTCGTCTCCTGGTACAGGAAGGACTTGTTGGCCGAGCCGCCGCCCTTGGCCATGAACAGGAGCTCGTAGTCCTCTTCCGGGTCGAGCCCGATCTCGATCTGGGCGGGCAGGTTGGTCCCGGTGTTCTGCTCCTCGAACAGGCCCAGCGGTGCCAGCTGGGAGTACCGCAGGTTGAGGTCGGCGAAAGCGGAGTGGATGCCGCGGCTGAGGTGTTCGGCGTCGCGGCCGTCCGTGAGCACGTTCGGTCCGCGCTTGGCGCTGATGATCGCGGTCCCGGTGTCCTGGCACATCGGCAGCACCTCGCCGGCGGACACGACGGCATTCTTGAGGAGGTCGAGGGCGACGAACTGGTCGTTGGCGCTCGCTGCCGGGTCGTCGAGGATCGAGCGCAGGCTCGTCAGGTGATCGGAGCGCAGGTAGTGGGAGATCTCCTTGAAGGCGGTCGCGGCCAGCTCGGCGAAGGTGCTCGGTGCGATGGTGAGGAATTCGCGCTCGGTGCCCGCCACCTCGGCGACGGCGGTGGACACACCTCCGATGTCGAGGCGCCGCATCGGGATGTCGGCCCGGCCCGCCGGCAGGATGGGGGAGTAGCGGAACTCGGGCATCACACGGCCCCGGTGTGGCGCAGCTGCGCGATCTGCTCGGGCGTGCGCCCCAGCTCGGACAGCAGGGAATCGGTGTGCTCGCCGACGGCCGGGACCGGATCCATCCGGTACTCGACGCCCGACATCGTCACCGGCGGAAGCAGCATCTCGATCTCGCCGACGGGGGTGTCGACCGGCTGCCAGCGGTCGCGCTCGACCAGCTGCGGATGCTCGGCGACCTCGGACATGTCCCGCTGGCGAGCATGGGCGACCTGGGCGTCGAACAGCAGCTTCTCGCACTCGTCGCCGGTGTAGAAGGCGAACTTCGCGTGAATGAGCTCTTCGAGCTCGGCCCGATGGGCGAAGCGGCTGGCGGCGCGGTCGAAGCGCGGGTCGGTCGCGACGGCGGGATCGGCGAGCACGGTCTCGCAGAAGCGCACCCATTCCCGCTCGTTCTGGATCGCGAGCACGATGTCGGTGCCGTCGCCGCAGGTGAACGAGCCGTAGGGGGCGATCGCCGAATGGGAGGTGCCCGCCCGGGCCGGGCGAGTGCCTCCGTAGCGGGTGAAGTAGAGCGGGAACCCCATCCACTCGACGAGCGAGTCGAACAGGCTGACCTCGATCGCGGTGCCCGCCCCGGTCCGCTCGCGGTCGTACAGGGCGGTGAGGATGCCCGAGTAGGCGTACATCCCTGCGGCGATGTCGGCCGTGGAGATCCCGGTCTTCGCTGGGAACTCCTCGGTGCCCGTCACCGACACCAGCCCGGCCTCGGACTGCACGAGCGCGTCGTAGGCCTTGGCGGTGCGGTACGGCCCGTCCGAGCCGTAGCCGGAGACGGAGACGTGGATCAGGCGCGGGTTGAGCTCGCGAAGCCGCTCGGCGCCGAGGCCGAGGCGGTCCGCGGCTCCCGGCGCCAGGTTCTGGATGAAGACGTCGGCCTCGCGGACGAGATCGTCCATGATCCCGGCAGCCTCCGGCGCCTTGAGATTGAGGGCGAGGCTCTCCTTCGAGCGATTGATCCACACGAAGTGGCTCGACATGCCCTGGACGGTGGTGTCATAGCCGCGGGCGAAATCACCCACCTCCGGCCGTTCGATCTTGATCACCCGAGCACCGAGGTCCGCCAGCTGGCGGGTGGCGAACGGGGCGGCGACAGCCTGTTCGCAGCTGACGACGGTGATGCCCTCGAGGGGGCGGGCAGAACTCACGAGGCCTCCGAAGAAGTGTCTTGCGCAGCGGCCGCCGGCTCTCCCAACCGGGTCCGACGGATCTCTGAGCATGATCGCACAGATAATGCATGATACCAACATAAAGTATGTCTTCTGATAGGAAAGTTTCAGCGCCTGCGGTAGCTTAGGAGAACCGAGCCGGCAGCCGGCCGGCGGCGAGGCGCGGTCGGCGAAAGAAATACCACCCGCTGGAAGATGCGACCTGAGAAGAGAACGACGTGGCAGAGGGGGTTCACGGATGACTGCGAGCCCCGCCGGGGTCACCAAGCGCGATCTCATCGTCGCGGGCCTGCGGCGCCGGATCCTGGCCCGCGAGCTGGAGCGCGGCTCCCGGCTGCGCCAGGACGAGGTTGCCGAGTGGTTCGACTCCTCGATCACCCCCGTGCGCGAGGCGCTGCGAATCCTCGAGGTGGAGGGGCTCGTGACCTCGGAGGCGCACCGCGGGGTGCGTGTGGCCGGCGTGGACATCGAGAACCTCAAGGCGCTCTACATCACCCGCAGACTCACCGAGGCGTACGCGATGGAGCGCGCGACTCCGCGGATTTCCCGGCACGAGCTGCGTAAGGCCGAACGGCTGCTGCACGAGCTCGACGAACTCTCGGCGGTCGGGGATTCCGCAGGCCGCAACGCCAAGAACGAGGAGTTCCACTTCTTCTTCTACGACCGCTGCGGGCTGCCGGGGCTGCGCGACGACATCGAGGCGCGGTGGCGCGCCTTCCCCTGGGACCTGACGCTGGACAGCGCGGAGCGCCTGGGTGATGTCCGCGGCGAGCACGCGGCGATCGTGGATGCGGTGCGCCGCGTGGACCCGGCCGGTGCTGCCGAGGCGGTCAGCAGGCACATCGCCAACGGGTTTCTGCAGTTGGCCGCGAAGGTCACCGGAGAGGCCATCGAGGACCCGTTCGACATCGAATCGGACTGAGCGGGTAGCGCGCGGGGAAGCGCGGGCCGGATTATGCATGATTCATCAGTGAATATCGGAAATTCGCGCTCGGTGGCATGGTCTCTGTCGATTGACTGCATCGCTGTCGTCGGCCCTGATTCCGGGCTGACCGCTCGGCGCCCCCCGCCGACAAGCACCAGGCCCGAACCGCAGCTGCGGTTCGGGCCTGGTGACGTGGGGGAGCTCGTCATTGGCTGTGGTCCTACCAGACGATCTCGGTCATCGCGGTGTTGAGTCCTGAACCCACCCCGAGGCACAGCACGCGGTCACCGCGCTCGAGCTGGTCGGCCTCGCGGGCAAGCGTGATCGGCACGGACGCCGGCCCGACATTGCCCAGCTCCGGGTAGGTCTTGGCCACCCGGGTCGGATCGAGGTCGGCCGACTTCGTCAGCGCATCGATGTGCACGTTCGAGACCTGGTGGGGGATGTAGCGAGTCATCTCGCGCCAATCCCAGCCGTTCTCGTGGGCCTCCTCCCAGGCCGCGATGACGAGCTCCATGCCGTTCTTGAGCAGACCCTTGGTATCGGTGAACATGCCGTCGAAATCTCCGACGCACAGCTCGTGGTTCCACGTCGCGGCACGCGTGACACCACCGACGATCCGATGTCCCTCCGGATGCCGGTCCGCGGGCCCGATGACCGCGGCGGCAGCGCCCGAGCCGAGGGTCAGCGTCGCGAACTCGTTGAGGTATTCCTCCCGAGTGATGCCCTCCCGGTTGAGACGCGCCACAGTCGCATCCTGCACCCGCGACATGTCCTCGCCCGCGACGATGAGCGCGTAATCGATCTGTCCCGAGTCGATCATGCTCGACGCGACGGTCATCCCGTTGACGAAGCCGAGGCAGGCGTTGGTGATGTCGAAGTTCATCGCCTGCGAGCCCAGCCCGATCCCGTCGTGAACCGCCACGGCGACGGAGGGCTCGAGCCGCTCGCGCGAAACCGAGGTGTTGATCATCAGCCCGATCTGATCCGCCCCGATCCCTGCGTTCTCCAGAGCCTGACGCCCTGCCTGAGCGGCTCCCTCGACGTAGTCGGAGTGGTTCTCCCAGTTGCGCCGGGTATGGACACCGGCGACTCGCTGCAGCAGATTGTGCGGCAGGCGCAGGTTCTTCAGTGTGTCGGTGAGCTGCTCGTCGAAACGGTCTGACGATACTTCGACGGGAGCGATTGCCTCGGCAATTCCCAGAAGTGCGGCATTGGAATGGCGGATTGTGGTATTGCCGTTCACTGAATTCCATTCATGGGTCATGGTCGGGGAGACCGAGTTGTTACGGTTTGCACTGCGATCAAGCCTAATACCTGTCGCGGGATGCTGTGTGCGATGGGGCCTGCCCGAGCGGAAGTCGGCGCAGATTCACAGCGCGGCTAGTGTGGGAACCATGCAACCGCTATCCGAAGAGCAGATGCGCAAACTGATGGTGATGTTCATGGACCACGCGCGCAAGGGCGATACCGAAGAGCTGCAGCAATTCCTCGAGCACGGCTTCCCCGTGAATGCCCAGGACGAGGAAGGCAACAGCGCGCTCATGCTGGCTGCCTACCACGGCCATGCGGAGACAGTGCAGGCGCTGATCGAGCGCGGCGCCGACGTCGATCTGCCCAACGCGCGCAATCAGCCACCCATTTCCGGGGCGCTGTTCAAAGGTGAGGACGCAGTGGTGCGAGTGCTGCGGGCTGCCGGAGCAGACCTCGACTCCGGAGTGCCGACGGCGCGTGAGGCCGCGGAGATGTTCGGCAAGACCGATCTCCTCGAGTGAGTGAGCGCTGCCTCTCGCAGACGTCACCCTGCATGAAGCCGCAAGCGGCCGAACCGACACTGTCGATTCGGCCGCTTGAGATGTTCGGGCGATGAAGCAGGCGCGAACAACGGCTGAGCCGAGCGCCGCAGCGAACCCGGGCGCTCCGCTCAGCCGATCCGGTTGATCAGACCGGCTGGTTGTTCGGGTTGGCGTCGACCGGCTGCAGCAGGCCGGCCTGCAGCTGCTCGATGGCCGCGCGCACCCCGGCACCGTAGGCCGGATCGGCCTGGGTGCAGTTGTAGATGTGGCGTTCGATCGTCGCCTGCGAGGCCCCGTTGATGGCGCGGGCGGTGTTCTCGAACAACCGCTGCTGGGCCTCCGGCGACTGCAGGCGGAACAGGTCGCCCGGCTGCTCGTAGTAGTTGTCGTCGTCCTCGCGGTAGTCGAACCGGTCCGCGAATGGTGCGACCTCCAGGCCCGGCTCGGCGTAGGCCGGCTGCGCTTCCCAGCGTCCATAGTTGTTGGGCGTGTAGCCCGGCACGCCGCCCTGGTTGCCGTCCACCCGCATGGCACCGTCGCGGTGGTAGGTGTTGACCATCTTCGCCCCGCGCGGGTAGTTCACCGGGATCTGGTGATGATTGACACCCAGGCGGTAGCGGGCGGCATCACCGTAGGAGAACAGGCGTCCCTGCAGCATGCGGTCCGGTGAGTAGCTGATGCCGGGCACGATGTTGCCCGGGGTGAAGGCGACCTGCTCGACGTCCTGGAAGTAGTTGTCCGGGTTGCGGTTGAGCTCGAACTCGCCCACCTCGATGAGCGGGTAGTCCTTCTTCGACCAGACCTTGGTCAGATCGAAGGGGTGGAAGCGGTAGGTCGCGGCATCGGACTCCGGCATGATCTGCACATAGAAGGTCCACTTGGGGAAGTCACGGCGCTCGATCGCCTCGAACAGGTCACGCTGCGAGGACTCGCGGTCATCCGCGACGACGGCAGCCGCTTCCGCATCGGTGAGGTTCTTGATGCCCTGCTGGGTGCGGAAGTGGAACTTCACCCAGAACCGCTGGTTCTGGGCATTGAGGAACGAGTAGGTGTGGGAGCCGAAGCCGTGCATATGACGGTAGCCGTCCGGAATGCCGCGGTCGCCCATGACGTAGGTGACCTGGTGCAGCGCCTCGGGCAGGTTGGTCCAGTAGTCCCAGTTGTTCTCGGCCGAGCGGAGGTTGGTGCGCGGGTCGCGTTTGACGGCGCGGTTGAGGTCCGGGAACTTGTGGGGGTCGCGGTGGAAGAACACCGGGGTGTTGTTGCCGACCATGTCCCAGTTGCCCTCCTCGGTGAAGAAGCGCAGGGCGAAGCCGCGGATATCGCGTTCTGCGTCAGCGGCGCCGCGCTCGCCGGCGACCGTGGAGAAGCGGGCGAACATCTCCGTCTGCTTGCCGACCTCCGAGAAGATGGCGGCCTTCGAGTACTGGGTGATGTCCTTGGTCACGGTGAAGGTGCCCCAGGCGCCGGAGCCCTTGGCATGCATCCGCCGCTCGGGGATGACCTCACGGTCGAAGTGTGCGAGCTTCTCCAGGAACCAGACATCCTGCAGCAGCATCGGCCCGCGTGCACCGGCGGTCATGGCGTTGTCGTTCTCCGGAACCGGCGCACCGGCGGCGGTAGTCAGCGGCTTGGTGTTGTCCTCGAACATAAACATTCAATCCTTCGTCGGCGAACAGGGTCCAGGCAGGGGCGACCTGCCTGGCTTCGAGATCCAGTCTCCCACTTTTCTGGATTGATTCCAACTTGTACGTCCTTCGGGTGGCCTTCGACAGCACGCTTCGACAGCGTGCATCCGGGGCCGAGACCCGCGGAGCAGGCGCCTGCCGAACTCGCTGGAATGAGTCCTTGACACCGGTGTTCATGGGGTTGAGACTGACCGGACAACGCTGAACTTGGGGCAGTCGGACACCGGAGTCCGGCAGTTCTGCGCGCGAAGGAAGTGAGCGCATTGACGGCGACTTCTGACCTCTCCCAGCACGATGAAACCCTGTCGCGACTGCTCGCCGAACGTCGACCGGGGTACTCGCTGGAGGCACCCTTCTACCTGTCCGAGGACCTCTACCGCGTCGACATCGCCGAGGTTTTTGCGCGGTACTGGATCTTCGTCGGCACTGTCGCAGAGATCGCCGAACCCGGCGACTACCTCACCATCGACATCGGCGACTATTCCGTGATCATCATCCGTGACGACGACGGCGCGATCCGGGCTCATCACAATGTGTGCCGCCATCGCGGCGCCCGGCTGCTGGACGGGGCACGGGGCTCGGTGGGCAATATCGTCTGCGGCTACCACCAGTGGACTTACTCTCCCGAGGGCGAGCTGCTGTTCGCAGGCACTCAGGCGCCCGGCTTCGATCCCGGGTGCTTCGGCCTGAAGCCCGTTCACCTGCGCGAGGTCACGGGTCTGGTATTCATCTGCCTCGCCGCCGAACCCCCGGACGACGTCGACGACATGGCCGAGCGGATTGCGCCGTACATCTCACCGCATGCGCTGGAGCGGACGAAGGTCGCCTTCCAGGAAGACCTCATCGAGCATTCCAACTGGAAGCTCGTCATGGAGAACAACCGGGAGTGCTACCACTGCGAAGCCGGACATCCGGAGCTGACCTGCACCTTCTTCCCCACCTACGGCTTCGCGGAGGATCAGATTCCCAAACGGCTGCGCAAGGCCCACCAGCGCTACCGGCAGGCTGAGGTGCTGCTGGCGGAGAACAGCCGGCGCAATGGGCTGCCCTGTGCGCCGATCGAGGAGCTCAGCGGCCGGCCCACGGGCTTCCGGATCCAGCGCGAGGCCCTCGACGGGGCCGGGGAGTCCTATACCCGCGACGGCAGCGCGGCGTCGCGGAAGCTGCTCGGGGCCTTCGACACCCCGGTGCTCGGGAGGCTCTCCCTGCACGTCCAGCCGAACGCCTGGTTCCACTTCCTCGGCGACCACGCGGTGACCTTCAGCCTGGTGCCCCTGGCGGTCGACAGGACCCTGCTCCGCACGACTTGGCTGGTGCACGAGGATGCGCTGGAGGGAGTCGACTACGACCTGGCGACGCTCACGGAGGTGTGGCATCTGACGAACCAGCAGGACGCCGCCCTCGTCGCCCGCGCCCAGGCCGGGGTCAGGAGCCCCGCCTATGAGCCAGGGCCGTATGCACCCAACGAGTACCAGGTCGACGAGTTCTGCACGTGGTACATCCAACGTCTGCGGGCCGGGCTGAGCGTTCGGTGGGCGCAATGATCCACTACGAGGCGATGGCACCTGCCGGGGGAGCACCGGCCGGGGTCGCGCCGGCCGGGGACGCACCGGCAGCGGTCGCAGAGGCGGCCGCGGCCGGAGCGGATGAGATCACGGGATTCGTCGAGTGCACCCGGATCGAGCAGGTGACCCACGACGTCATGAGCTTCGAGTTCCGACTGGGCACTGGCGGCCGGTTCGCCTTCGAACCCGGCCAGTACGTGACATTCCGCTTCCCGGCGCTCGGTCTGGAGCGCTGCTACACCATCTCCTCGCCGGCCACCGAGCACGATCGCTTCGAGATCACGGTGAAGCGGCAGCCGGGTGGCGTCGTCTCCTCGTACCTCCACACCGAGCTCGCAGTGGGCGACGTCGTCGGAGCGGACGGTCCCTATGGCATCTTCAGCACCGCCCGCCATCCTGCGGACAAGCAGCTGTTCCTGTCCGGGGGCAGCGGCATCACGCCGATGCTGTCGATGGCCCGCACGCTTCTGAGGCGACCGCCGGACCCCCCGCTCGACCTCGTGTTCGTCCACAGTGCACGGACGCCCTCCGACATCATCCGCCGGACTGAGCTCGAGGCGATGGCGCCGCGCCCAGGCGTAACCGTCGCGGTCGTCTGCTCCCGGGGATCGCCGGAGGAGCCCTGGGACCGGATCCGCGGGCGCATCTCCTCGGACGTGCTGGCCGGCCTCGTCCCGGACCTGGCCGAGCGGGAGACGTTCCTCTGCGGTCCGAAGGGATACATGGAGAGCATGCGGCGCATCCTCGCCGGGCTCGGAGCAGATCCCGCCCGAGTCCACGAGGAGTCCTTCGTCTTCGCGGGCGCGCGGGGTGCGGGTTCGCCGCCGACCGGTGATCCGGCCGGAGTCGCCGTGTCCAGGCACCCCGCGGGCGCCTCGGCGCCGGCCGAACCTTCGGCTTCGCGGGCCGAGCCTTCGGCCTCGCCCGCCGACGCGCCGGTGCAGGTCACCGGCGATGAGGCCGGCGCGTCGGCAGCCGGATTCGCCGTCGAGTTCCGCGGCCTCGGGCGCACGGTCCGGTGTGACGAGGACACGACAGTGCTCGAGGCTGCTCAGGACGCGGGGGTTCCGCTCCCGTCCTCGTGCGAGGAGGGCGTCTGCGGCACCTGCAAATCGTGGCTGGTCAGCGGGGACGTCGACATGGACCACGCCGGCGGGATCCGCCCTCGGGAGATCAAGGAGGGCAAGGTCCTCCTGTGCTGCTCCACGCCTCTCAGCGACCTCGTCATCGAGCGACTTGAACCCGGCGCTTAACGAGCGTTCGGGTTCGGTCTAGAGTGGGGGCATCAGTCCGAGTGCCGACCGGTGATCCCGCCGGGCTCGTGCTCGGATCCGTCACTGCAAAGGAGCACGATGACCGAGACTGCCTCCCACGGCACCGTCACGCTGACGATCGACGACCGGCTGGCCCACGTTCAGCTCGTCCGCCCCGAGAAGCTCAACTCCCTCACCCGTGAGGTCTTCGAGGATCTCGTCGAGATCGGGCAGCGGCTGCGCGGGCGAACGGACGTCGCCTGCGTCGTCCTCACCGGCGAAGGGCGGGCCTTCTGCGCCGGGCTCGACCTCGGCGAATTCGGCAAGATGAAGACGGGTGAGAAGAACCCGGCCGTCTCCCTGACCGATCGCGTGGGCGCCGCCCGTGCGCTGGGCCAGCAGGCCGTCCACATCTGGTCCCTGCTCGAGGTGCCGGTCATCGCCGGCGTCCACGGCGTCGCCTTCGGCGGCGGCCTGCAGATCGCGATGGGCGCCGATGTGCGCGTCGTCGCCCCCGACACCAAGATGTCGATGATGGAGGTCAACTGGGGCCTGGTGCCGGACATGACCGGCACCCAGGTGCTGCCGCGCCTCGTCGGGCCCTCCCAGGCGAAGCTGCTGACCTTCACCGGCGAGGTGTTCTCGGGCGCTCGCGCTGGGGAGATCGGGCTGGCCGACGAAGTCGCGGACAGCGCAGTCGAGCGGGCACTGGAGATCGGCCGCGACATCGCCGACAAGTCCCGCTCCGCGCTGGTCTGGGCGAAGAAGCTCATCGACATGGCCGGCACCGTCGACCTGGCCGAGGGGCTCGACGCCGAGCAGGACGCACTCGCCGAGCTCATGGGCGGCCCCGAGCAGGTCGCCGCCGTCGACAGGCGCATGGCGCAGCTGGCCGCCCGGAAGAAGGAGAGCGTCTCATGACCGAGGTGCAGGACTCCGTCCACGACCCCATCGGCTTCCTCTCGCCGGAGCTGCTCAAGGGCCAGGTCGCCTTCATCACCGGCGGCGGCTCGGGCATCAACCTCGGGATCGCCAAGGCGTTCGTCCGCTGCGGGGCCGCCGTCGCGATCTGCGGACGCACCGAGGAGCGGCTGGCCGGAGCGGCCGCCGAGCTCGAGGCCCTCGGCGGGACGGTCGCCTACCGGGCCGCCGACGTCCGCGACCCCGAGGCGCTCCAGGCGTCGATCGACCACGCCGCCGAACAGCTCGGTGACATCAGCATCGCGGTGGCGGGTGCGGCCGGGAACTTCTACGCCAGGGCGGAGGAGATGAGCTCGAATGCGTTCCGCACCGTGGTTGACATCGATCTCATGGGCGCCTACCACACGGCACGCTTCGCCTTCCCCTATCTCCAGCGCACGCGCGGCTCCGTGCTGTTCATCTCCGCGGGTCAGGCGTACAAGGCGAACAAGTACCAGGCGCACGTGGGCGCGGCGAAAGCCGGCATCGAGATGCTCATGAAGGACCTCGCCGTCGAGTGGGGACCGCACGGCATCCGCTCGAACTCGCTGGTCCCCGGTCCGGTGTCCGGCACCGAGGGAATGACACGGCTGGCAGCCCAGTCCGGCGATGAGGCGTGGAAGAAGGCGGTCCCGCTGGGCCGCTACGCCGACAAGGAGGAGATCGGGGCGATGGCTGCGGTGCTCTCCGGGCCGCTGGGTGGATATGTCACCGGCGCGCAGTACATCGTCGACGGCGGCCTCGGGCTCGTCGGCTCCAGCCACATCACCGAGGCGGTCGAGCAGGCGCTCTTCAATGCGGAGTAGGCGGCGGAGCAGGCGGCTCAGAGCCGCGTAGGCGACTGCTCGCTGCCGAGCGGTGCGGGGGTCCGCGGAGATTCGGGGACCACCCGCCACCTGGCAGGCCGGGCGGCTGGGGCGAGATTCACCTCGGCCCAGGCGGTCAGCTCAGCGCAGGTCGGGGCGTCGTCCGCCCGGGACGGGACCACGAAGACCTCGAGCTCGTGGTCCCGGATGTCGTGGGGGACCGCCGCGACGACCGCCGTCGCGACACTCGGCATGCCCTCGATCCGCGCAGCCACCTCGGGCAGCGAGACGTCGACTCCGGACACCTGGACGATCCGGTCCGAACTCGTGATGCGCTGCCAGGAGCCGGCCGGCAGCTCGCGCGCGAGGATGCCGGTGTCGAACCAGCTGCGGCCGTCGAAATCGAAGAATCGCTCGGCGGTGGCCAGGGGCTCGTCGAGGTATCCGGCGAAGAGCTCCACGCCGCGGCGTCCCGTCATCGCGATGCTGCCGATCGTTCCCGCCGGGACGGGCTCACGCGATTCGGGGTCCGCCAGATATGCCGGCCGACCGGGAATCGGCCTGCCCAGCGCGTCGCCGATCGCGCCGTCGCCGCAGGTGATGAGGGAGCAGGTCTCCGGGGTGCCGAACACCGCCTGGGGCGTGGTGCCGACGAGTCGTGCGAATCGCCCGGACTGCTCGGCGTCCACTCCTGCGGTGAGCCACACGTGTTCGAGGGTGAGCGGCTGCGCCCCCGCAGGGGAGCGGGCAAGCACCATCCGCATCGGTGCCGCGAACAGTGCGGCGTGGGTGACCTCCGTCCGGCGGGCCTGGGCCTGCCACGTCGATGCCGAGAACTCCCCGGCGAGGACGACCGAGGCGCCGCGCACCACCGCAGACGCCAGGGAGCGCAGCTGGGAGTGGGGATGGAAGAGCGGCAGCGTGATGAACCAGCGGTGCTCGGGGCGCAGCTCGGCGAGCTTCGCGGCCAGTCGCGCCGTCCGCGCGTAGTTGCCCTGGGTGAGCACGACGGCGCGCTGTCGTTCGTCTGCTCCGGGGGTGAAGACGACGGCCAGGCGATCCTCGGGCACCACCTCGGCGGCTGCTCGCCGACCTGCTGTCCGACCGTCGAAGTACAGCGGGGAGCCGGCGAGGGTGTCGGGCTCGTCCTCGGAGACCTCGATGACGGTGAGATTCGGCAGGTCCGATAGGGCGACCCCGGTGTGATAGGCCGAGCGTCGGTCCACCCCGACGACGCCGACTCTCGGCTGCGTGCGCGAGATCTGCTCGGAGATCTGCCGAGCCGCGGAGCCGGGATCCGTCGACACGATCCAGGCTCCCAGCCGAGAGCAGGCCAGCAGGCACATGATGAAGGCTGGTGAGTTCCGGAGGTTGAGGTGGACTGCGTCGCCCTTGCCCACTCCCAGGCGGTGCAGTCGGCCCGCGGTCAGCTCGACGATCTGGTCGAACTGGCGATACGACCAGGTGTTGGATTCGCCGGAGCGGGACAGGAAGGTGAGGAAGGGGGATCCGGGTCTGGAGTGCACGGTCGCTGACCACAGTGCAGCAAGAGTGCCCACCGGTACCCCCTTCCGATTGTGACGCAGATCTCCCCCAGGCTAACAGTGCGCGCCTGTGCAGTCCCTCGGCGCGGTCTCCGAGCCTCGTCAGACTTCGGCTCCGCGGGGCCAACGCCTCCGCCGGAGTGCGGGAGTACGTGGTCCTGGGTCGCGGGTGGTCCTTGCATCAGGCAGCCGTCCCATGTTGGCTGGGAGCAGAGCTCCCACGTGGAGTGGAGCGCTTCCCACAGAGAGAGGACATCTCGAATGGCCAAGGAAATCTACTGCGCATTCGGAATCGACATCGACGCCGTCGGCGGCTGGCTGGGCTCCTACGGCGGGCAGGACTCGCCCAACGACATCCAGCGCGGCATCTTCGCCGGTGAGCTGGGGGTGCCCCGGCTGCTCAAGATGCTGGGGCGCCGGGACCTCCCGGCCACGTGGTTCGTCCCCGGTCACTCCGCCGAGACCTTTCCGGACCAGATGAAGATGATCGTCGACGCCGGGCACGAGATCGGCGCCCACGGCTATTCGCACGAGAATCCGGTCGACATGACTGCCCAGCAGGAGCGCGATGTGATGGAGAAGTCGGTCGAGGTGCTGTCCGCGCTGACCGGGACGTCGCCGCGCGGCTACGTCGCCCCCTGGTGGGAGATGTCCGTGCGCACCGCCGAACTCCTCAAGGAGTTCGGCTTCTCCTACGACCACTCCCAGAGTCACGGCGATTTCGTGCCGTACTACGCGCGAGTGGGGGAGACCTGGACGAACATCGACTACTCGAAATCCGCGGCCGAGTGGATGAAGCCGCTGGAATTCGGCACGGATGTCGACCTCGTCGAGATCGCCGCGAACTGGTACGTCGACGACCTGCCGCCGATGATGTACATCAAGAACAGCGCCAACAGCCACGGCTTCGTCAGCCCGCAGGTCATCGAGCAGCTCTGGAAGGACCAGTTCGACTGGGTCTACCGGGAGCTCGACTACGCGGTCTTCCCGATCACCATCCACCCGGACGTGTCGGGCCGACCGCAGGTGCTGCTCATGCTCGAGCGGCTCATCGAGTACATCAGCGGCCATGACGGGGTGCGCTGGGCGACCTTCAACGACATCGCCGACGACTTCCGCCGCCGCTATCCGTACGACTCGCAGGAGCGCCCGCCGGCGTACTGAGCGCGCGGCGGAAGTCGATCGGCCTCGGCCGCGCCGCCTCTGACGCGCTTCTCACGGGGCGCCTCGTCCCCTGCTCGGGCGAGGCGCCCCGAGACGCTGCCTCAGCCGTGCTTGCCGGGCATGAACGGCCGCACCGGCTCGATCTCGCGCTGCGCGCTGATGAGCGCGTCGACCGAGCCGAGGTGGTGCACTTCGTTGAGCAGGACGAGGGTCGGACGCATGAGCTTGAGGCGCTCGGCGGCCTCCTCGCGGAGGATCTGCTCGACGTTCATCCACTCCGACATGGTCGCCTCGGTGGTCTGATGGCGCATATCGCCGATCTGATCGCCGCGGGCGACGTAGAAGTACGTGTCGAAGCGCTTGGTGCGGCCGGGCGGGGTGATCCAGTTCGCCCATGGCTTGAGCGCCGACGGCGGGATGGTGGCGCCGGCTTCCTCGCCGACCTCGCGCTGGGCGGTGGCGATGAGTGCCCTGGCGAACGTCGGATCGGCTCCGAGCTCGGTGCGCGACCATGCGGCCACGTGCTCCTCGACGAGGGAATCGGGCACATCCAGGGCGGCGGCCGCCTCGTGGTCCTGCGGATCGACCCGGCCGCCGGGATACACGACGACGCCGGCGGCGAAGTCCATGGTCTTCACCCGGTGCTGGACGAACACCTCGAGCCCGCGAGCGGTGTCGCGGGCGACGATGACGCTGACGGCCGGTCGGACCGGCATCTCGACGCCGGGGGCTGCCAGGTTGCTCGCGAGCGAGACTCCCGTCCTCATGCCCACCTGATCCGAACGATCACTGCCCTCGGTCTTGAGTTCACGCACCATCTGGTCCTCCTCGTGCGGCCTGCCCACCACCCGCTGAGGCGAGGGCCGATCGCGGTCTCTTGTCCCCGAGGCGCCCGTGCCTCGCGGGATCGCGTGCCTGTTCGATACTGTACCCCGGCCCATGACGAGGCGGGGTGCGTGTCCAGCGCGGACGATGACTACCGAACTTCTTCCCTGCAGGCTACACTGTTACCGAAAACACAAATAGTCCGACTTCATTAATACTGGTTCAGGCAAGAATGCGTGGAGGCTGCACTCTGGCCCCTGCGCGGAGCCGCCGTCAGTGCCAACTACTACGTCTGAGGAGACGCAAAGATGCGAACAATCCAGGGAATGGCCGAACTCGAGACCCTCATCGGCCAGCAGCTCGGTGAGAGCTCGTGGGTGACGATCGATCAGGAGATGATCAACCTGTTCGCCGACGCCACCGGTGATCACCAGTGGATCCACATCGACGAGGAGAGGGCCAAGGCCGGTCCGTTCGGTTCGACGATCGCCCACGGCTTCCTGACCCTCTCGCTGCTGCCCCGCCTGGGCGCCGAGGTCATGGACGTCTCCGGCATGAAGATGAAGATCAACTACGGCCTCAACAAGGTCCGCTTCCCGAAGCCGGTGCCTGCCGGTTCGAAGGTCCGTGACGTCGTCTCCCTGAAGGAGGTCGAGCGGAAGAGCTCCGGCGTCCAGGTGGTCATGAACCACGTCATCGAGATCGAGGGCTCGGACCGCCCGGCGTGCATCGCCGAAGCCGTGACCCTCATGGTCGAAGAGGACTGAGCAGGCGCCTCGCGCACGTAAGCACCACTCGAAGAGCACGAAGAGAAAGAAGAACATGGACGATTCCGATCTCAAGCACATTCTGACCACGGTGCGCGAATTCGTGCGCGAACAGGTCGTTCCCCGCGAACTCGAAATCGAGGACACCGACGAGATCCCCGCGGAGATCCGCGAGCAGTCCGCCGAGATGGGCCTGTTCGGCTGGGCGATCCCCGAGGAGTTCGGCGGGCTGGGCTTCAACGCCTACCAGGACGCGATGCTCGCCTTCGAGCTCGGCTACACCACGCCGTCGTTCCGCTCGCTGTTCGGCACCAACAACGGAATCGCCGGTCAGGTGCTCGTCAACTACGGCACCGACCAGCAGAAGCAGGAATGGCTGCCCAAGATCGCCTCGGGCGAGGCGATCGCCTCCTTCGCGCTCACCGAGCCGGACGCCGGATCGGACCCCTCCGGTCTGACCACCAAGGCGGTCAAGGACGGCGACGACTACATCATCAACGGCTCCAAGCGGTTCATCACCAACGCCGCGATGTCCGACGTGCTCATGGTCTTCGCCCGCACCAACCCCGATGCGACCGGCACCAAGGGCATCTCCGTCTTCCTCGTGCCCACCGAGTCCCAGGGCGTCACCGTCGGGCCCAAGGATAAGAAGATGGGTCAGGCCGGCGCCTGGACCTCCGAGATCTTCTTCGATGACGTGCGCGTCCCGTCGAAGTACCTCGTCGGCGGCCAGGAGGAAGTCGGCTTCAAGGCCGCCATGGCCTCGCTCAACAAGGGCCGCCTGCACATCGCCGCGATGTGCGTGGGCCAGGCCACCCGCATCCTCGACGACTCCGTCGAGCACGCCAAGGTCGCCAAGCAGGGCGGGACCCCGATCGGCGAGTTCCAGCTCGTCCAGGCACTGCTGGCGGAGTCCTACGCCGAGCTGTCCGCAGCTCGCGAGATGGTGCTCGCCGCAGCCAGGCGCTGGGACGAGGGCGCCGACCGCAAGCTCGGTCCCAGCTCCTGCAAGCTGTTCGCCTCCGAGATGCTCGGCCGCGTCGCGGACCGGGGCGTGCAGGTGTTCGGCGGCATGGGCTACATGCGCGAGACCTCGATCGAGCGCTTCTACCGCCACGCCCGGCTGTTCCGGATCTACGAGGGCACCTCGGAGATCCAGAAGCTCGTCATCGCCCGCCAGCTCCTCAAGGGAGCCCACAAGGACGTGCATTCGGCATGAGCCTGATCCTCACCGAGGTGGCCGACGGCATTCTGACCGTCACCTTCAACGAGCCGGCGCGGCGCAATCCGCTGGGCGCGGAGATGCGCAGCGAGATCGTCGCGGCACTCGACCCTCTGCCGGCCGGGGTGCGCGCCGTGGTCTTCACCGGGGCCGAGGGCGTGTTCTCCGCCGGCGGCGACCTGGCGACCATGCCGCCGCCCAGCCCCGGGGCCAGTGATGAGCGGATGGGGGCGGTCGCGGAATTCATCCGGCTGGTCGCCGGCCTTCCGGTCATCACCGTCGCGGCTGTGGAGAAGGCTGCCGCGGGCGCCTCGGTGGGGCTGGCGTGCGCCTGCGACGTGGTCGTGGCCGGCGCCGGCGCGAAGTTCCTGCTGCCGTTCTCGCGGCTGGGCATCGTGCCCGACGGCGGGCTGCTCTCGCTGCTGCCCGCCCGGGTGGGGTCGGCACGGGCCCGTCGGCTCATGCTCGCCGGTGACCCGATCGGTGCTGAGGACGGAGCAGCGTGGGGCCTCGTCGACCAGCTGGTCGAGGACGGTCAGGCGCTTCCCGTCGCACTCGAGACCGCGGGCCGGATGGCCCAGCGGGCGCCGGGCTCCGTGAGCTGGATCAAGCAGGCGCTCGCCGGGGGCACCCCGACTCTCGAAGAGGCGCTGGCCGCCGAGGCGGCAGGCCAGCGGGAGCTGTTCTTCACCGCCGACTTCACCGAGGGCAAGGCCGCCTTCTTCGAGAAGCGCAGCCCGCGCTTCAGCGGACGCTGATCCTGGTCCGCTGAGGCGCCTCCGCCCGTCACCGCACTGCTCCGCACACCACCCTCCCTCCACTCGTCACATACATTGCACAGGCCGGGATCCGGCCGCGCTCGAAACTTAAGGAGTCACTATGGGTCTGCTCGAAGGCCGCACCGCTGTCATCACCGGAGCCGCACAGGGCCTGGGCTACGCGATCGCCGAGGCGTTCGTCGCCGAAGGCGCCAACGTCGTCCTCGGTGACCTCAATGAGGAAGCCGTCGCCGCCGCCGCCGAGAAGCTCGGCGTGGGCGACCGCGCCGTCGGTCAGGCATGCAACGTCGTCGACCTGGGCCAGGTCGAGGCGCTCGCCCAGACCGCCGTGGACCGGTTCGGCTCGCTCGATGTCATGGTCAACAACGCCGGCATCACCCGCGACGCCACCATGCGGAAGATGACCGAGGAGCAGTTCGACCAGGTCATCGCCGTGCACGTGCGCGGTACCTGGAACGGCCTGAAGACCGCCTCGGGGATCATGCGCGAGCAGGACAGCGGCGGCTCGATCATCAACGTGTCCTCGATCTCCGGCAAGGTCGGCATGCTCGGCCAGACCAACTACTCGGCCGCCAAGGCCGGGATCGTCGGCATGACCAAGGCCGCCGCGAAGGAGGTCGGATTCAAGAACGTGCGCGTCAACGCCATCCAGCCCGGCTTCATCAACACCGCGATGACCGCTGCGATGCGTCAGGACGTCATCGACGCCAAGCTCGCCGAGATCCCGATGGGCCGCGCCGGTGAGCCCAGCGAGGTCGCCTCGGTGGTGGTGTTCCTGGCCTCCGACATGTCGTCGTACATGTCCGGCACCGTGCTGGAGATCGCCGGCGGCCGCCACATCTGATCACCTGCGCTGCTCCTCGGAGTCGCCGGCGCCTCCTGCGGCCGCGAGCGCTCTGCTGATGCCCCGGATCGAGTCCGATCCGGGGCATCAGCCGGATAGGATGACGAAGATGCCCCAGTCCGCTTCAGAAGTGACGAGACCCCGTGGATCCCTTGTTCCTCATTACCGCCAGCGCTGATTGGCCCACCTGGGTGGCGGGCATCATCATCGCGGTGGACCTCGTGATCCGCTTCGTCGCCCTCGGATGGATCCCGTACCGGCGCAAGCCGACGACGGCACTCGGCTGGCTGATGGCGATCTTCCTGATTCCCTACGTCGGCATCCTCGCATTCCTCATCTTCGGCTCCACGAAGCTGCCTCGCAGCAGGCGCGAGAAGCAGAGCAGGATCAACGACTACATCCGTGAGGGGACCGAGGAGAAGGCGATCCTCGGTCGATCCGAGCACCTTCCCCTGCCGCTGGCCACCTCGGCACAGCTGAATTACTCCCTCGGCGCTCTGCCCATGACGCATGGCAACGAGTTCTCCCTCCAGGAGGACAACCACCAGTGCTACCTCGACATGGCCGCCGAGGTTGACAGGGCCACGACATACGTCCACTTCGAGTTCTACATCGTGGCGATGGACGAGACCACGGCTCCTCTGCTGGAGTCCCTGTTCGCCGCCCATGCGCGCGGGGTCAAGGTGCGGATCCTCATCGATCACCTCGGCTCGGCCGGTTACCCGGGGTACTCCGAGCTCGTCAAGCAGCTCGACGCCTCGGGCATCTCATGGCGCCGGTGCCTGCCGATCAGGCCCTGGCGGTTGGAGTACCAACGGCCCGATCTGCGCAACCATCGGAAGATCCTGGTCGTCGACGGTGAGGTCGCGTATACGGGTTCGCTCAACGTCATCGACCGCTCGTACAACAAGAAGTCCAACGTGCGCAAGGGCTTCCAGTGGAAGGACCTGGCGGTCAGGTGCACCGGGCCGGTGGTGGCCGAGCTCAACGCGGTGTTCGCCTCGGACTGGTACGCGGAGACCGGAGACATCCTGGCCGACGAATACGAGGAGACGATCGAGTCGTCACACGACTCGGGGGTGATGGCGCAGGTGGTGCCCAGCGGCCCCGGATTCGAGCTCGAG
Organism: Brevibacterium daeguense; assembly: GCF_021729135.1. Taxonomy (GTDB): domain Bacteria; phylum Actinomycetota; class Actinomycetes; order Actinomycetales; family Brevibacteriaceae; genus Brevibacterium; species Brevibacterium daeguense. The sequence continues at coordinate 118,162 of NZ_JAJTWW010000004.1, read as the reverse complement.
AATAACCTGATGCTGTTCAACCACCTGATCTACAACGCCAATCACTCTGTGGTGATCTGCTCGCCGTACTTCGTGCCCGATGAGTCGCTGATGAAGGCGATGGTCACGGAATCGCGCTCGGGGGTCGACGTCCGCCTGTACGTCGGAGCGACGAGCAACAACGCGATCACCCAGAAGGCGCAGCAGTCCTACTATGACGATCTGGTCGACGCCGGAGTGCGCATCTTCGAATACCACGCGCCCACGGTGCTCCACTCGAAGTTCGTCCTCATCGATGACGAGGTGACGATCATCGGGTCCTCGAATATGGACGAGCGGTCGTTCGCGCTGAACATGGAGGTGTCGCTGTTCATCGTCGACAAGGAGTTCACCGCCCGGATGTATCAGCTCGAGCTCGACGACTACCGCGAGAACTCGGTCGAACTCGATGTCGCGGCGTGGCGCGAGCGGTCGATCGGGAGGAAGTACGTGGAAAGCCTCGCCCGCCTGACGAGTTCCCTGCAGTAGCGCTCTCGCCGGCGGGACGACAGTGCGGGAGAGCGGTCGTCCCCGCGGAAGACTGATCGCAGGAGTCCACGCGGCATCGCCGGCGACCAGAAGGCCAGTGCCGGAAAAAACTGCCCCGGCGGGAGAAATCCCGCCGGGGCTCGGTCCTGCTGCGTCTCAGTCGCGTTCTGCGCCGGGTCCGGCGTCGACCGGTCCGGTGCGCGGCTGGGAGATCGAGTCGTCGAGGATCAGCTCGTCCTCGTTCTCGACGTCGTCGAGCGTGATCGGCCGGTCATCGGCTCCGGTGAGGTCGGCTTCGGTGACGTCGACCCCGAGAGCGGCTTTCGCGTCCTCCTCCGAGGGAGCCGATTCCGCAGCCTCGTCGGCGTCGTCGCCTGCCTTCTCGGCCTTCTTCTGCTCGCGGCCGGCCTTGAAGTCCTCGACCTTGCCCTGGACTGTGCCGGCGGCGGATCCTGCCGCGCTCTGCACCTTGCCGGCGACAGCGGGAGCCTGTTCCTTCACGGTGTCCGTGGCCTTGTGGATCGAGTCCTGCACCCGTGGGTCACTCCACCATTCCTCGACCTGGCTCTTGAGCTTTTCGTAGCTCTGCCGGCCCGCACGCGAACCGAGGACGAACCCGGCTCCGATACCTGCCAGCAGTATGAGACGCTTCTTCACTGTCCCTCCCAAGGGGTTCGGCGCCGCTGTCGACGCGCTGTCGTCCACGGCAAGGGTCCTTGCCTTCGCGGATCTGCGCGAAAGCGCTTGCCGGTTCGTGATTCAGTCTATACCGGCAGCGCCTTCTCGTCGCCGTCCGTGGCCCCTGCGCTCTCCCGCAGGGCTCGCCCACGGCCCTGGAAGCGGGCGTGGGTGCGGGCATCGCGGACGATCTTCTTCCGGGACCGAGGCGCCAGCTGGATGACATCCTCGGCTCGGATGCCGGCCTGGAGCTGGCGGACGCGTTCCACCTCGGCGTCGAACTGCGCGCCGAACAGCAGCGCCATATTGGACAGCCAGAGCCAGAACAGGATGATGAGGACGCCGGCCATCGAGCCGTAGGTCGAGCTGAATCCGCCGATCACGACCGCGTAGAGATACAGAGCGCCGCTGAGGACGATCCAGGACAGCAGCGCGATCAGAGCGCCGAGCGTGGCCGGGTTGAGGGCGGGGCGCTTGACGTTGCTGGTGGTCAGGTAGAGCAGCGCGATCAGCAGCAGGGTGAGGATCACCGCCAGCGGGAAGCGGGTCCACATCCAGACGGTGGCGGCGGTGCCGCTGAAGCCCAGCGCTTCGACGAGGCTGCTGGATCCGACGACGCAGGCGACGATTGCGACGACCATGACGATCGCGAGGATGGTGACCAGGAAGGTCTGCAGGCGACGCAGCCACAGCGGACGGCCTTCGGGCATGTCGTAGACGTCGTTGATGTCCTGGCCGAACGCGGACACGTACTTGCTCGCCGACCACAGCGCGACGAGGATGCCGATGACGAAGGCGGCACCGCCGGCCGGCGACTGCACCAGGTCCATGAGGGGCTGCTCGAGCTGGGCGGCGGCCTCCTGCCCGGACGCCTGCTCAACCCGATCGAGAATCCGCGTGACGGTCTCGGGCCCCTCGCCGAACACATTGAAGATCGAGAGGATCGCGGTCAGGCCGGGCACCGCAGCCAGGAGGAAGTAGAACGACAGCTGTGCGGCGGTATGAGTCCTGCGATCGAGCCGGAACTGCTGCACCGTGCGCGCCCAGGCGTACTTCCAGGACGTCTTGGTGAGCCGGCGGGGAGCGGTCCGCGGCCCGCCGGCGCTGCTGCCGCGGGCCGTCCGGCTGTCCGCAGCGCTGCTGCGCGCTCTTCGGCCAAGTCTCCTGCTGCTCCTGCGCTTCTGCGTACCCACGCTGGCAGTCTACGGCGGCAGCTGCCGGCCCCGCGACACTGCCCGCCGTGCAGGGTTCTGCCAAGTAGCATTGCCGCTATGAAAATCCCCCGGATACTCGCAGTCATCCTCGCCGGCGGCAGAGGCGGCGGGCTCGAAGCGCTGACCGATAGCCGGCCCAAGCCGACGCTGCCGATCGGGGGAACATACAACTTGATCGACGTATCGCTGAGCAATCTCGCTCACTCCCACATCAGGGATGTCTGGATCGTCGAGCAGTACCAGGCCCGCCGACTCAACTCCTATCTGGACAACGGCAGACCCTGGGACCTCGACCGCTCGCACGGCGGCCTCGTGGTGGTGCCGCCGTTCGAGGGCGCCCAGGGAGAGGGATTCGCCCGCGGCAACGCGGACTCCCTGGCCCGGCAGCTTGAGGCGATGCGGGAATTCGACCCCGACCACGTGCTGGTGCTCAGCGCCGACCACCTCTACCGGCTGAACTTCCTCGACGTCTTCGACACCCACGAGGCGGCAGCCGCCGATCTCACGATCGTCACCACTGATCGCAGCGGCGACATCTCGCGTTACGGCGTGGTCGAGGTCGATTCCGAGGGTGTGGTGGTCGACTTCGCCGACAAGCCCGAAGGTCGCCGCGACGGCTCCGTCGTCACCGAGGTCTTCCTCTACCGGGCAGAGGCGCTGTTCTCCGCGCTCCAGTCGCTGCTCGAGGAGTACGAGCAGCTCAGCGACTACGGCGCCGAGCTCCTTCCGCACGTCCTGGAGGCGAAGAAGGTCGTCGCTCATGAGCTGGGCGGGTACTGGATGGACCTGGGCACTCTGCAGTCCTACTGGACCGCCAACCTGCAGCTCATCGACGGCGATGCGCTCGACCTCTCCGATGCCGGCTGGCCGCTGCTGTCGGCGCAGCCCCAGCGCACGCCCGCACACCTGGGGGCTCGGGCTCAGGTCAGGGACTCGTTCGTGGCCGGCGGAGCCTTCGTCGACGGGCGAGTGGAGCACTCGGTCGTCGGCGTCGACGGCGAGGTGGCTGCGGATGCCGAGGTGATCGACAGTGTGCTGCTGGAGAGCGTGAGGATCGATTCCGGGGTGCGGCTGCGCAACTGCATTGTGGCAGCCGGCGCCCACGTGCGGGCACCGCGGGAGGCTGGGCTGGGGGAAGCCGTGCGGCTGGGCAAGGCTGGGAAGCATGGGGAGGTTGGACAGCTGGGCACGGCTTGGCAGATGGGGGAGCCGGGACGGATCACCCTGATCGGCGCGAACGGCGAAGTCGACTCGGTGGCTGAGTTCGACCCCGACTCGCCCCTGCCCCGCCTGACAGACGACCAGGGCTGAAACCCCGTGAGCGCAGATCCGAAGGTCAGAAACGTTCGAAACTGTAGATCCAATCGAAAGGTCAGAAACGTTCGAAACTGCGAATCCGAAGGTCAGAGAAGTCCGAAATCGTCGATCTGAAGGGCAGAAAAGTCCGGCTTTCACGTGGAAAACCGGACTTCTCTGACCACTATTCGGTGGGGTGGGGGTGGCTCGCGCAAGCCACCCGCGCGGGTCACCCCCGTGGGGTCACCCGCGCAGGATCACTTGCGGGCCTTGACCGCCTCGGTGGCCTGGGGGAGGACCTGGAACAGGTCGCCCACCACGCCGAAGTCGGCGAGCTCGAAGATCGGAGCCTCGTCGTCCTTGTTGATGGCGACGATGTTCTTCGAGGTCTGCATGCCCGCGCGGTGCTGGATGGCGCCGGAGATGCCGGCGGCCACGTACAGCTGCGGCGAGACCGTCTTGCCGGTCTGGCCGACCTGGTTGGCGTGCGGGTACCAGCCCGCGTCGACTGCCGCGCGCGAGGCGCCGACGGCAGCGCCGAGAGCGTCGGCGAGCTCCTCGACGGGGCCGAAGTCGCCGTTGGTGCCGCGGCCGCCGGACACCACGATGGGCGCCTCGGTCAGCTGCGGGCGACCGGATGCCGGCTTCTCCTCGACGGAGACGATCTTGGCGGTCTTCGCCGCGTCGGACGGCGCGAAGTCGACCGTCTCGACGGTGCCTGCGCCGGCGTTGGCCTCCGGGGCGACCGAGTTCGGCTTGACTGCCACGATCGGGGTGCCCTTGATGACCCTGCCGGTCACGGTGTAGGAGCCGGCGAAGACCGACTGGGTGGCGACGAAGCCGTCTGCCACCGCGTTGGCGTCGGTGATCACGCCGGAGTTGGTGCGAACGGCGGCCCGTGCTGCGATCTCACGGCCGTCGGCGGTGGCCGGGACGAGCACGCCGGCGGGCTGGCGGGTCTCGATGAGGTTGGCCAGCAGCTCGGCGTGGGGTGCCACGAGGTACTCCGAGTAAGCCGGGTCCGAGGCGACGAGCACCTTCTCGGCGCCGTACTCTCCGAGTCGGCCGGCAGCGGCCTCGCCTGCGGCGGCATCGCCGATGAAGACTGCGACGGGCTCGCCGAGTGGCTTGGCGATGGTGAGCAGTTCGAGGGTGGACTTGCGGACCTCGCCGCCCACATGGTCTACGAGAACGAGAACTTCAGACATGGTGTGTAATCAATCCCTTTGCAGGTGGGGTCTGTGCGTATCGAGAGCGTCGGGCGCTGATCAGACGAGCTTCTTGGAGGCCAGCCATTCGACCAGCTTGGTGCCGCCGTCGCCCTCGTCGGTGACGACTTCACCGGCGGTGCGCGGGGGAGCAGCGACGACTTCGACGACCTCGGTGGCGGCGCCGGCGGTTCCGACCTCGGAGGCGTCCAGGCCGAGCTCTTCGAGGTCGTACTCCTCGAGCGGCTTCTTCTTGGCGGCCATGATGCCCTTGAAGGAGGGGTAGCGCGGGTCGTTGATCTGGTCGGTCACGGAGACCAGGGCCGGCAGCGCGACCTCGATGTGCTCCGAGGCGGTGTCACCGTCACGGCGGATCTTGGCGGTGCTGCCGGTCACCTCCAGCGCGGAGGCCTGGGTGGCGGCGGGGCGGCCGAGCAGCTCGGCGACCTGCACCGGGACGACGGACATCTGGCCGTCGGTGGAGGACAGACCGGTGATGATGAGGTCGACCGGTCCCTCCTCTTCCTCGACCTTCCTGACCGCAGCGGCCAGCGTCTTCGAGGTGCCGAGCGCATCGGTGGCCTCGAGGGCGTCGTCGAGGACGTGCACGCCCATGTCCGCGCCCATCTGCAGGGACTTGCGCACGGCGTCGACGGCATCGTCCGGACCCACGGTCAGGGCGATGACCTCGGCGTCATCAGCGTCGTCTGCGATCTGCAGGGCGGCCTCCACCGCGTACTCGTCGAGCTCGGAGAGCAGACCGTCGACCGAGCGATCGACGGTGTTGTCCGACTCGAAGGAGCGGTCGCCGGCTGCGTCCGGGACGTACTTGACAAAAGTTACAATCCGCATGTGGAGCTGTGTCCTTTCCTAAGGATCGTGTCACCCGTTCGAGCGCACGCGTGCGCACAGTCGAATGGGAATAGTTCTCTTACGTTATCAACTGGCGATGATGCCTTCATCACAGAGTCGGCCGATCTCAGCAGATCCCAAGCCGAGGCGTTCGGAGAGCACTTCGGCGGTGTCCGCCCCGAACACGGTCGGCTTCTCGTCGGCGAGGTATTCGCCGTCCACCCGGATCGGCGAGGCGCCGACCAGCATGGTGCCCAGTGCATCGGATTCCAGCGTGCGCAGCACGCCGGCCCCGTCGCCCGCGAGGGCGTCCTGTGTCACTTCGCCGAGTGAGGAGTAGGGGGCCCACAGGACTCCCGAGCCCTCGAGGTCGGCAGTGATCTGGTTCGCGGTCCGCGAGGCGAACCACGGCTTGAGCAGCGCTTCGAGAACCTCGCGGTAGGTGTACCGGTTGGTCTCCTCGGTGAAGTCGGTGCTCAGCGAGCGCTCGAGCGCCGCCACCACGTCCGACATCCCGGTGACCTTGACGAGGTTGGACCACTGACGCCTGGTGATCGCGGTGACCATGACGTGGCGCTCGTCCCCGGTGGCGAAGTTCGTGCCGAAGGATCCGAAGATGTGGTTGCCGTGCTTGGTCCGCTCGCCGGCCGGCTGCAGGGTCTCCGTGTACCAGCCGAGGTTGGCCACGGCCGCCAGCGCGATGTCCTTGAGCGCGATCTCCTGGTAGAGGCCCTCACCGGTCGCCCGGCGATGGTAGAGGCCCGTCACGACCGCCGTCACCGCGGCCTGCCCGCACACGAGGTCCCACGCGGGCAGGGCGTGGTTGCTCGGCCCCTCGACCCCGGTCGGGCCGGTGATCATCGGGATGCCGGCCTCGGCGTTGACGGTGTAGTCCACTCCCGGACCGCCGTCGGCCGAGCCCTGCACCTTGACGTGGACGAGGTCGGCGCGCTTGGCGCGCAGCACCTCATCCGACAGGAACGGGCGGCCGACGTTGTTCTCGACGAACACCCCGGAGTCGTCGCCGGGCGAGGTGATGAGCGCCTGGGCGAGCTCCTGGCCCTCCTCGCTGCGCAGGTCGATCGCGACGGAGCGCTTGTTGCGGTTGAGCGAGCCCCAGTAGATGGAGCGGCCTTCCGGGGTGATCGGCCAGCGGTCGATGTCGGGTCCGCCCTTGATGGGGTCGATCTTGATGACCTGAGCGCCGAGCTGGCTCAGCGCCAGGCAGGCCGATGGGCCGGCGACGAAGGAGTCGTTCTCGAAGACGGTGACTCCGGCGAGCGGCTGGACCGGCATCAGGCCTCGACCCGCTCGAACACGGCTGCCAGGCCCTGGCCGCCGCCGATGCACATGGTCTCCACACCGTAGCGGGCGCCTCGGCGGTCCATCTCGCGCAGCAGGGTGGTGAGGATGCGCACGCCGGTCGCGCCGACCGGGTGGCCCAGCGAGATGCCGGAGCCGTTGACGTTCATCCGCTCGAAGTCCTTCTCGCCGAAGTTCCACTCGCGCGTGCATGCCAGCGCCTGCGCGGCGAAGGCCTCGTTGAGCTCGATGAGGTCGATGTCCTTGATGGTGAGCTCGGCGCGGTCGAGGGCGCGCGCGACGGCCGGCACCGGGCCGATTCCCATCCGGCTGGGCTCGACGCCGCCCAGGCCCCAGCTGACGAAGCGGGCCAGCGGCTTCAGGCCGAGCTCCTCGGCCTTCGAGCGCGTGGTCACGATGCAGGCCGCGGCGCCGTCGTTCTGGCCGGAGGCGTTGCCGGCGGTGACGGTGGCCTCGGAGTCCTGCTTGCCCATGATCGGCTTGAGCTTGGCCAGGGTCTCCAGGCTGGAGTCCGGGCGGATGTGCTCATCGAGGGTGATCTGCTGCTCGGGCTTCTTGCGGGTGGCCGGGATGGTGATCGGGACGATCTCCTCGGCGAAGGTGCCGTTCTCCGCTGCGGCGGCGGCGCGGCGGTGGGATTCGACGGCGAGCCGGTCCTGCTCCTCGCGGGAGATGCCGTATTCGCGGCGCAGGTTCTCAGCGGTCTCGATCATGCCGCCGGGCACCGGGTAGTTCTTGCCGCCTGCGGTCAGCCGGCCGCGGACCAGGCTGTCCTTGAGCTCGACGTTGCCGCCGCGGATGCCCCAGCGGATGTTCTCGTTGAAGAAGCTCGCACGGCTCATGGTCTCCGCGCCGCCTGCGATGACGACCTCGGCGCCCCCGGTGACGATCGCGGCCATGCCGTCGATGACGGCCTGCAGGCCGGAGCCGCAGCGGCGGTCGACCTGGCGGCCGGGCACGGTGACGGGCATGCCGGAGTTCAGGGCGACGACACGGCCGAGGGCCGGGGCCTCCATCTGCGGGTAGCACTGGCCGAAGATGACGTCGTCGACGACCTCGGGGTCGATGCCGGTGCGCTCGAGGAGGGCGGTGACGACCTGGGTGCCCAGCTCCTCCGGGGCGATGTCCTTGAACTGGCCGCCGTAGCCGCCTACTGCCGAGCGGACGGGTTCGCAGATGACGATGTCTTCGGACATGTGTTCTCCTTGTGGCGATGAGATCGGATGCTCTCCGGTTGCTGTCGCCGGTTCGTGCGCGCTGTCGGGCGGAGGCGGCTCAGCCGTGGGCTGGAGTGCCGCCGGCTGCTGAGCCGGGCCCGGTGCGCGCGGTGTCCCGTCGTTGCGACCGTATGACCCATACTCTGTCACGGGTCATCTATACCTGTCTAGTGGGTAGTCAGGTTTGATTGATGCAGGTATCCGAAATAATGACTGGCCGTGCCCGAGGCGCCCCCGGGCTTCGCATGACAACCGGTCCGGTTGCCGCTGCTCAAGCCTGCCGCTGCCGCTGGGCGAGGCCGCCGCTGCGGCCGCTCAGCCGGTCGTTGCCGCTGCTCAGCCGGCTGCCGCTGCGGTGACGGCCGCATCGCTGACGGTCGGCAGCGCGATCTCGGCGGCGGCGAGCACCTCGTGCAGGGCGGGGTTGTCATCGTCCTCGCGATGGGCGAGGTAGACCTTGATCGGATCGTGGTCGACCTTCAGGGGGACGGTCACCAGGTTGGGGTCGTTGAAGCTCGCGATCACCGAGTCGTAGGTGATGGAGATGCCCATCCCGGCCGACACGAGGGCGCCGACCATCCACGAGTCCGGCGCCTCCTGGACCACCTTCGGGGTGTGGCCGGCGCGGAAGAACCAGTGGAAGATCAGCTCCCGCATGGCCGAGCCCGAGGCGCCCGGCAGCAGCACCAGCTCCTCGTCGGCGATGTCCGAGATCTCCAGGGAGGGCCGGCCGACGAAGGGGTGATCGCTGTACATCGCCACAACCGGCCGCTCGATCATCACCGGCCGACCGGTGATCCGAGGGGGCTTGGCCTGCCAGCGGACCAGCGCCAGATCGAGAGTCCCGTCGATGACCCGGGACAGCGCCTCGGTGGCGAATGTCGTCGACTCGAGGTCGAGGGTGATCCCGGGCTTGCGCTGACGGGCCGTGTAGGCGAGGCGGGCGACGAGCTTGTTCGAGGAGGCGCCGGCGAAGCCGAAGCGGACGTGGCCGATCTCGCCGAGGGTGGCGAGCTTGATGGATTCGCGCGCGGTCTCGGCGCTGTCGAGGACTGCCCGAGCGGGAGCGATGAGCGCTTTGCCGGCCGGTGACAGCGTCACCGAGCGGGTGGTGCGGTGGAACAGGTCGGTGCCGAGTTCCCGCTCCAGCTGACGGATGGTGCGGCTCAGCGGAGGCTGCGCCATCCCGAGCTTCTCGGCGGCGCGGCCGAAGTGCAGCTCCTCGGCGACTGCCAGGAATGCGCGAATCTGGTGGATCTCCATGACGTCCTTGCTTCCGATGCGGGTAATCTGCAGGTGCCGGGGACTCCGGCCGACCCGGCGATGTGGATCGCCCGCCGTGGCCCGGTTCGATCGTCGGTCCGGTCCGGTTGGCCTGGATCGGTTGATCCGTTCCGGTTGGCCCTGTCCGGTTGATCTGGATCGGTCCGGCCTGGTGGGGTCGGTCCGAGGGGCGCTCCGGTCACTTCCTTGCGACCGCGTGCCTGCGAACGGGCCTCGTGATCAGCGGAACTCCGCCTATTATTGCACGAGCGACACAAAATGCCAGTGGTATTTGTGCCGTTTATGACTTAATCTTAGGTGCACACTTCATCCGCACTATCGAAAGCGCTCATGTACACGGACAAAGTTGTCGATCTGCACGACGCGATCGCCGCCCATGTTCACTCCGGTGACACCATCGCCATCGAGGGCTTCTCGCACCTCATCCCCTTCGCGGCCGGCCACGAGATCATCCGGCAGGGGATCGACGACCTGACCTTCTGCCGGATGACGCCGGACCTGATCTGCGACATGATGCTGGCCGCCGGCGCCGTGTCGAAGCTCGTGTGCTCGTTCTTCGCCTCGGGTTCGGCCGGCAGTCTCTACGAGATCCGCCGCCGGCTCGAGCAGCACGATCCGGCGCCGCTGGAGGTCGAGGAGTACAGCCACCACGCCATGGTCCTGCGCTATCACGCGGGTGCGGCACGGCTGCCGTTCCTGCCGATCCGGTCCTTCGCCGGCTCCGACATCCCCAAGATCAACCCGCAGATCAAGCTCGTCGAGGACCCCTACTCGGGGGGCACCACCTACGTCGTGCCGCCCCTGAACCCGGATGTCACGATCGTCCATGCCCAGCGCGCCGACGCGGACGGCAATGTGCAGATGTGGGGCATCACGGGTGTGCAGCAGGAGGCCGTCTACGCCGCCGACCGCGCGATCGTGCTCGTCGAGGAGATCGTGGACCGCGAGGTCGTCCGCGCGGATCCGAACCGGACGCTGATCCCGGCTCATGCCGTGGATGCCGTGTGCGTGGTGCCGCAGGGCGCCCATCCGTCCTATGTGCAGGGATCCTACGACCGCGACTGTGCCTTCTACCGCGAGTGGACGCCGATCTCGAAGGATCCGCAGAAGCTGCGGGAATGGCTCGACACCCACATCCGGAGCACCCGGGATCACGAGGAGTACCTCGACGTGCTCGGCCGCGAGCGGATGGCAGGGCTGGCAGTCGGCCCCCGGCCCTCGGGCTCGGTCGACTACGGCCGCCGGCTCCTGGGCACGGAGACGGCCGCAGCCGCCGCCGGCGAGCATGCCGCCGCCCGCAGCGGAGGCACCGAGGCCGATGCCCGGGCGGCGCTCGCCTCGGGCGTGGGTTCGACAGCCGGCTCCGGAGCGGGCGCGGACAAGGATGGAGGACAGGCATGATGACACCTGAGCAGACGACACCTGAGCAGACGACACCTGAGCAGACGACGGCGGAGCAGACCGTGGCCGGTGAGCAGGCCGTGGCCGGCGAGTCCGGTGCCGGCGCCGTGGCGCCCGACTACTCGCAGACCGAGCTCATCGTGTGCGCGGCCGCGAAGATGCTCGCCGGCAAGCGCACGGTGTTCGCCGGGATCGGCCTGCCCACGCTGGCTGTGGACCTGGCCCACCGGACTGTCAACCAGGACATCCAGCTGATCTACGAATCCGGCGTCTCCGGCGCCCACCCGGAGGCGATGGCCGAGGGGATCGCGGACTCCGTGGTCGTGTCCGGCGCGGAGGCGGTCGTGTCGATGCAGGCCCTGTTCGGCTACGTGCTCCAGGGCGGCAACGTCGACGTCGGCTTCCTGGGGGCGGCGCAGATCGACCGGTTCGGCTCGCTCAACACCACGGTGATCGGCGACTGGGACAAGCCCAAGGTGCGGCTGCCCGGGTCCGGTGGCGCCACCGACATCGCGGCCAACGCCGGCGAGGTCTTCGTCATCATCCGCCGCCATGACCTGTCGGCGTTCCCCGAGGCGGTCGACTTCGTGACCTCGCCGTCGCCGGTGCTCGCCCGCGAGGCAGGCGTCGGCATCCAGCCGCAGGGCCACGGGGTCAGCGTGGTCATCACCCCGCTGGGCGTGCTGCGCCGCGAGGACAAGTTCGGCGAGCTCGTGCTCACGCACGTGCACCCCGGCGTCACCGTCGAGCAGGTGCGCGCGAACACCGGCTGGGATCTTGCGGTCGCCGAGGACGTCCGGGTGACGGCCGAGCCGACCGTCGAAGAGGTCCGCCTGCTGCGCGACGAGATCGACACGGTGCGGCTGTACCTGCGCTGAGCGTGCGCGCGGGTTCGGTCAGCTGCCGGGCCCGGCGGAGTGCTCACCCGGCTGCCCAGGACGGGCCGCAGGACTTGGTGAAGACAGAGGAATGAGGAGAGACGTGGATCAGAAGGCACAAGAGCTGCGCGAGATGTTCGGCCGGACCGGCAGCGGACCCCTGGCGGGAATTCTCGTCGCCGATTTCGCGCGGGTGCTGGCGGGTCCGTACGCGACGATGCTGCTCGCCGATCTCGGCGCGACCGTGATCAAGGTCGAGGGGCCCGGCGGCGACGACACCCGCATCTGGAAGCCGCCGGTGCGCGGCGAGGATGCCACCTACTATCTGTCGGTCAACCGCAACAAGGTCGACGTCGTGCTCGACTTCAACGACGAGGGTGATCTGGCGCTGGCGCAGGAGCTGGCCCGGCGCGCCGATGTCGTGGTGGAGAACTTCAAGCCGGGCGGACTCGCGAAGTTCGGGCTCGACTACGAGTCGGTGTCGCGCGCCAACCCGAACGTCATCTACTCCTCGGTGACGGGATTCGGGCCGAACAATCCGCAGCCGGGCTACGACCTGCTGGTCCAGGGCCTGTCGGGCTTCATGAGCCTGACGGGCGAGCCGGATGGCCCGCCCTTCCGGGCCGGCGTGGCGATCTTCGACGTGATGACCGGGCTGCACACCACCGTGGGCATCCTGGCAGCGCTGCAGCACCGCACGAACACGGGCGAGGGTCAGAAGGTCGACACCAACCTGCTGTCCTCGGCGCTGTCCGGACTGGTCAACCAGACGTCCGCGTACGTCGCGGGCGGCGTGGTGCCGCACCGGATGGGCAACGAGCACCCGAGCCTCTACCCCTACCAGCCGATGCCGACCGCCGACGGCGACCTCATCATCGCCTGCGGCAACGACCGGCAGTTCAAGGTGCTGGCGACCGTGCTCGACCGGCCGGAATGGCTCGCCGACGATCGCTTCGCCACCGCCGGTCCGCGCAACACCAATCGCAAACTGCTCGAGCCGGTGCTCATCGAGGCGCTCTCGCACAAGAGCGCGCAGGAGTGGTACGAGCTCCTGACCGCCGGCGGGCTGCCCTGCGCTCCGATCAACACGATCGAGCAGGGCGTGCAGCTGGCCGAGCGGATCGGCCTGGAGCCCGTCGTCGAGGTGACCACGGGCGACCGCACGGTCCCCACCGTCCGCAACCCGATCTTCCTGTCGAAGTCGCCGGTCAGCTACGACCTCGCGCCGCCCGAGCTGGGACAGGACAGCGAGCTCGTCCGCCAGTGGCTGGGCCAGGACTACCAGCGCGGCGACGAGGGCGCCGCCGCCGAGGCGAGCCCGGCCGGCAGGTGACCACCGGACAGCTGAGCAGCGGGGGAGGGTGCCGGCTGTGAGCACGGGAGCGGGCGCCTCGGCGGTGCGCGAGCCGGGCCGGGTGGCATACCTGGCCCTGCTGGGCACGACCTCGGTCGGGACGCTGTCCGGCAATGTCATCAACGCACCCCTGCACCGGATTCAGCAGGACTTCGGCGCGACCGACAGCCAGACAGTGCTGGCGGTGGCGGCGTTCACCATCTCCATGGTGGTGTTCGTGCCGCTCACCGGCTGGCTGTGCGACCGGTTCGGGCCGGTGCGGGTGGTGCTGGCCGGTCTCGTCGTCATGGTCGTGGCGCAGGCCCTGGCGGCGTTCTCGGTCAATCTCGAGATGCTCATCGCGCTGCGGGCGGTGCAGGGCATCGCCTGCTCGGCCTATCCACCCGGCGTGCAGCGCGCCCTGGCGGCGCTGTGGCCGTCGAAGGGCCAGGCGGCGATGGCCGCGTGGGCGTCGGCGATCGGCGTCGGGCAGGCGATCGGCCCTCCCGTCGGCGGTCTGGTGTCGGAGCTGTTCGGCTGGCGCTCGGTGTTCGTCTTCCAGGCCGTGCTGTGCGTGCTCTTCGCGATCGCGATCGTCGCATTCGTGCCGAAGGTCGAGGGCGTCAACGCGCCGATCCACGGCCTCGGAATGATGATGCTGATGATCGCGATGGGCGCCACGGTGCTGACGATCACCCTGATCGGCCAGCGGGCGGACCCGGTCACGGAGATCGTGGTGGCGATCATCGCCTCGGCGGGCCTGGCGGTCTACGCCTTCCTCGCCACCCGCTACCCGGAGAAGCTGCTGGAGCCGCGCTCGCTGCTGGAGAAGCGCTACATCCGCGGCACGGTGTCCGCGGGGACCACGATGCTGGTGATGGGCGTGTGCCTGGTCACCCTGCCGCTGTACCTGGGCGAGCACCTCGGCCTCACCCCCGGTCCGGTCGGGCTCGTGGTGTTCGCGATGGCGCTGTCGATGGCGCTGTCCGGGCGGCTGACGTCATGGCTGTCGGAGAAGCTGTCGACTCGGCTCGTCATCGAGCTGGGTCTCGGGGTGCTCATCATCGCGCCGCTGGCGCTGGGCTGGTGGACCGGGTTCGAGGCGCCCGCGGTGGCGGGCCTGTCCTCGACAGCTGTGCAGGTGGCGGGTGTCGTGCTGATCCTGCTGGTGATCGGGGTCGGCATCAACGCCGGGCAGAGCATCGCCGCCTTCGCGATCTCCCGCTCCGCCGCCGCCCAGAATTCCATGGCCTTCGGGATCCACAACACGGCGCGGTTCATGGGCCTGGCCACCGGGTACGCATGGGCCGCGCTGATCTATCCGCTGGGAAACACGGTGCTGCTGTACGGCGGAGCCGCCGCGGTGGCCCTCATCGCACTGCTGACCACCGTCATCGGCGGACCGGCCGGACAGGTTCCGGCGCGCGCGAACCGGTAGCGGCGAAGCCGCGGCCACGCGCGGAGGCGCTGCCGCCGGCAGGGCCGCTGCTCGGCGGGACGCGTCACTTTCCGGGGCGGCGCGCGCCTCGGTGGTCAGGCTTGGGGTGCGGCTGCCTCGAACCGGGAGCGGACGAAGGCGGCTCCGCCGGCCAGCACCTCATTGGCCTCGTCGAGCATCCGGCCGAAGTGGATGAAGGAGTGCAGGACGCCCGGCACAATCCGCCAGGAGACGTCGTGCCCGTGGTGGGCCAGCAGGGTGCCGAACGCCCGAGTGGAATCGGCCAGCGGGTCGAGCTCAGCACCGATGATGTAGGCCGAGGGCAGGGGTGCCGACAGGTCCGCGGAGAGGTGGTCGACGTAGGGGCTCCGTCGGTCTTCCGGGCCGGAGAACGGGCTCAGGTCCGGCTGATCCAGGTCGGCGGGACCCATGTCGTCCCAGAAGCCGCCGTACAGCCGTGCCGAGGCGGAGTCGGCCAGGCCGTGTCCGCCGTAGTAGAGCACCATCGCCCGCACGGAGCTGAAGGCGCGGTCGGCTGCACCTGCCGGCAGCTCCGGCACCGACTGCGGGTCGTCGCGCAGCAGCAGGGCGGTGGCCACCGACAGCATCGCCCCTGCGGAGTCACCGGCCACGGCCAGCCTGTCCGGGTCGATGCCGAAGCTGTGCCCGTTCACCGCCAACTGGGCGACGACGCCCGCGCATTCGTGCAGCGCCTGCGGGAACTTCGCCTCCGGTGACAGCGAGTAGTCGACACTGACGACGGCGGCTCCGCTGACGTCGGCGAGCACCCGGGTGATGCGGTCGTGGGTGTCGAGATCGCCGACGTTGAAGCCGCCGCCGTGGAAGTACACGATCGCCGGGAGCGAGTCGCTGTCCGAGGGGCGGTGGATCCGCACCGGCACGTCCACGCCGGCGGCTCTGATGTGCAGATCCTCGGTGCGGAAGGGCTGCGGTCCACCGACGTTCCAGAACGACCGCTCGTCGCGGTAGTCCTCACGCATCCGGGCGGCCAGCGCGATCGGGTCGACCGGCTCCGCTGGAGGTGAGGCCTGAGATGCCAGGCCGGCCCTGCGGGCCAGCTGGTGTTCGACGACCTCTCGCATCTGCGGAGTGAACGCAGTGCGGATGTACGCGGGAATGTCCTCGAAAGTCTGTTGCGCCATGCTTTCAACCTACCCCAGGGCACTCCGCGCTCAGATCACACTCCGCCGACGAGGCCCTTTCCGCCGTCGAGGACGAGCACCTGGCCGGTGATCCAGCTGGCCTCGTCGGAGAGCAGGAAGGCTGCGGCTGCGGCGATGTCCTCCGGCGTGCCGAGGCGCTTGAGGGGGTAGCCCGCGGCGACGCCTTCCTCGTCATGGGTGTACAGCTTCTCGGCGAACCGGGTCTTGACCACCGCCGGTGCCACCGCGTTGACGCGGATGTCCGGACCCAGCTCGTAGGCGAGCTGCTTGGTGATGTGGATGAGCATCGCCTTGGAGGACCCGTAGAAGCCGATGCCCTCCGGCTGGCCCAGGCCCGCGACCGAGGCGACATTGACCACCCGGCCGCCGCGCTCGGCGAACGAGGCTCGGTAGACCTTCTGCGTCCAGGACAGGGTCGAGATGTCGTTGACCTCGACGACCTTGCGCGCGGCGCCGAGGTCCAGATCGATCATCGGCCCGTAGACCGGGTTGATGCCGGTGTTGTTGACGAGGATGTCGATGGGGCCGAAGTTCTCCGTCACCTTCGCGATCACCTCGTCCTGATGATCCGGCTGGTCGGCCTTGCCGGCGATCGCCATCGCGTGCTCCGGCCCGCCCAGCTGCTCGACCGCCGCGTCGAGGGCTTCCTGTCCGCGGGCGGTGATCGCGACCTTCGCACCCTCGTCGACCAGGCGCTGCGCGATTCCCAGGCCGATCCCGCGGGAAGCTCCGGTGACGATGGCGACGGAGTTTTCGAAACGACGTGACATGTACTCTCCTTCGAGTTGGTGACGCTGCTGGCGGCACTGCTGGTGGCGCGGGCTCAGGTGGCCTGCAAACGGATTGCTCACTGACGATCGGGTTGCTCATTGAATGGTACTCGAACGATTGTTCATGAGGAGCGCAGGAGGCAATGATCGTGTGACCCCCGGAACAGAAAAGCTGACTGCAGCGCAGTTCCAGTTGCGATTTTCGCACTCGCTTCCTAGGGTTGACCTCATGCCTGAAACAGGATCGCGGTTCGACCTGCCCTCTGCGGCGGATCGTCGGCGACCCGAATCGGGGGCTCCGCAGGTTCCCCAGGCTCCCCCTTCCCAGGCTCACCGGGCCCCTCGGGGCCAGCGAGACATCGCCCAGCGCATTCGCCAGGCCCTGCAGCAGCGGGGGCTGACACAGGCCGACCTCGTGCGGAGCACCGGAATCGAGAAGTCCAAGCTGTCGAAGTCACTGGCGGGCGACCGCAGGTTCCGGATCGAGGAGCTCGCATCGATCGCCAGGACCCTCGGCGCCAGCCTCGAGTGGCTCGGCGAGGGTGACGGCACGGCCGCCGCCGAGGAGGAACCCGCTGCGGCGCCCCCAGGCGGAGCGGCGAGCGGGGCCGTCGAGGCGCCCGCAGGCGGAGCCGCGATCCCCACGCCCCGGAATGCCGGTGGTTCTCCTGCCGGCAGGGAGCACGCCGTCGTTCCACGTGCCCGCTCGAGAGCGGGGATGGACCGCATCGGCGAACCCGTCAGGCGCACCGACCGGGTTCGCCTGAGGATCACGGAGACCGCCTGGCGCCAGTTCTCGGAGCGCGGCTTCCACCGGGTGCGGATGGCCGACATCGCCGCGGAGGCGGGCATCAGTCCGGCGGCGGTGCATTATCACTTCACCTCCAAGCGCCAGCTCTTCCTCGCCTCCCTGCGCATCTCCGCGGAGAACGTCGACCGCGATCGGGTGGAGATTCGGCGATCGGCTCCGGTGGAGTCGGCGTCGGATCACGTCGCACTGCTGCGCCGACTCATCGAGCTCAAGGTGCCGCCGAGCATTGCGGAGGATCCCGTGCTCGACGGGAACGGCCCGGCCCTGGATGGCAGCGGTCGGGAATCGGATGAGCCCGACGGGAACGATGAGACCTCCGCGACTGCTGCGGGCGGGAGCGCGATGCTGTCGGGGGACTGGTCGATCTGGCTGCAGAACTATGCGGAGATCGCCGTCGGCGAGGGCAGCCGGGACGACGCCGCGATGCTGGCTCGGAGCTGGAACACGATGCTCACCTCGTGCCTGGCCGCCGGTCAGCGCGCCGGGGCGTTCTGCGAGCGCCCGCCGGAGGAGGGGGCCGCCGAGCTGTCGATCTTCCTCGACGGCGTGGTGATCCGGGCTCTGGGCGACGCCGACCTCGACGTGAACCGGACGATCGACTCCTACCTCCACCACGCGGTCCTCGCCCCCTCGAACGACGCAGCACCCGCACTCGACCAGCCCGAATCTTCCGCATCTGACCACACCGAGTCGCACAACGAAGGAGAACGCGAGTGAGTCGCTCTCGACCAACTCCACCGGCCTCGCTCAGCCCCGCCGCGCGGCCCAGCCGTCGCGCAGTGGTCGGCGGCGGGCTCGTGCTGGGGATCACCGGTCTGCTGTCCGCCTGCGCGGGCGGACAGGTCGCCGGCCCCGACGTCCGATTGACCGGCCCTCCCCAGCAGGGAGGGCGGCTGCGCGTGGGATTCGTCGGCGGCGGCGCCTCGGACACCCTCGACGGCGCGGTCGCCACCAACCTCGGCGACATCGCCCGCGCGATCAACATGTACGACACGCTCTTCCACTTCGACGACGACTACACGCTCCAGCCGATGCTGGCCACCGAGATGACGCCCAATGACGACGCCAGCGTCTGGACGGTCACCCTCCGCGACGGCGTGAAGTTCTGCGACGGCCGGGAGTTCACCGCCGACGACGTCGTCGCCAGCGTCGAGCGGATCATCGACCCGGATGATCCGAAGAGCGGCGCGGCTTCGCTGGCCCACCTCGAATCGGTCACCGCCCTCGACCGCCTCACCGTCGAGCTGCGGCTCAACGCGTCGGACACCTCCCTCATCGAGGTCTTCGCGCAGTACAGCCTGATCATGGTTCCCGCCGACTTCGACGTCGAGAACCCGGTCGGCACCGGGCCGTTCATGCTCGACAGCTTCACGCCGGCGCAGTCGACGGTCCTCAAGGCCAACCCGCACTACTGGGGCGCTGAGGGGCCCTACCTCGACGAGATCGCGCTGCTCAACTTCAACGACACCGACGCGCTCATCAACGCCCTGCTGTCGAGCCAGGTCGACGCGGTCGCGCAGATCCCGTCTGCGCTGGCCGACGTCATCGCCGCAGACACCCGGATGCGGATCCTCGACTCCGAGACCGGCATGTGGCTGCCCTTCACCATGCGGGTCGACGTCGAGCCCTTCGACGACGAGCGCGTCCGCCAGGCCTTCCGGCTGGCGGCGGACCGGGAGGGGATGGTCGAGCAGGTGCTCTCCGGCCACGGCCGGGTCGGCAACGACATGTTCGCCCCCTTCGACCCTGCCTATCCCGACTTCCCGCAGCGCACGCAGGACATCGAGGAGGCCAAGCGGCTGCTCGCCGAGGCGGGCTATCCCGACGGCATCGACGTCGAGCTCGTCACCGCCCCGATCCAGGCGGGCGTCGTCGAGGCGGCCCAGGTCTACGCCGAGCAGGCTGCGGCGGC
This sequence comes from Brevibacterium daeguense, assembly GCF_021729135.1. Classification (GTDB taxonomy): domain Bacteria; phylum Actinomycetota; class Actinomycetes; order Actinomycetales; family Brevibacteriaceae; genus Brevibacterium; species Brevibacterium daeguense. Next base: position 98,856 of record NZ_JAJTWW010000004.1, on the reverse strand, counting down.
GGGGATCCGGGTCTCGATCAACCGGATGGACCTCACCGCCTACTGGGGCGACTACCTCAACTATCCGTTCTCCCAGAGCTTCTGGTACACCCGCAACTTCCTGCCGCAGGCCAATTCGAGCATGCTGCCCGATTCGCCGTTCAACGAGACCCACTTCGACGACGAGGAATTCATTGACCTCGTCCGCCGCGCCCGCGCGGAGACCGACGATGCGGCCCGCGGGCAGCTCATCGAGCAGGCCCAGCGCATCATGTACGAGCGAGGAGGCAACATCATCTGGGGCTTCGCGGACCAGCTCGACGCCTACCAGGCCTACGTCGGCGGACTCAAGGAGAACGCGACCGGCGTCCCGCTGTCCGGATTCCAGCTCCACCGCGTGTGGATGGGGGACCTGGCATGATCGCCCGCCTCGTCGTCCGCCGACTCCTCATCAGCATCGTCATCCTCTTCGCGGTCTCGCTCATCGTCTTCTTCGCCACGCTGCTCCTGCCCGGTGATCCGGCGCGGGCGATCCTCGGGCAGCAGGCGACCCCGGAGCGGATCGCGGCGATCAACGCGCAGATGAACCTCGACGCCCCGCCGTGGACCCGCTACTTCCTGTGGCTGGGCGGGCTCTTCACCGGTGACCTCGGCACCTCGGTCGCCACCGGCCAGCCGGTCAGCGAGCTGCTCGGCGAGCGGGTGGGCGCCTCGGTGTTCCTCATGGTCGCCGCAGCGCTCATCAGCGTGCCGGCCGGCATCCTGCTCGGTATCTACTCCGCGCTCCGCCGCGGCAAGGCCGTCGACTCGGCGATCACCGGCATCTCGCTGGTGCTGGCCGCGCTGCCGGAGTTCGTCGTCGGCATCGCGCTCGTGGCGTTCTTCTCCACCACCGTGTTCACGATCCTGCCGGCCGTGACGATGCAGCCACCGGGGACCCAGGTGTGGGATTTCCCGCTCCAGCTGGTGCTGCCGGTCGCCGTCCTCGTCCTGGTCGTCACCCCCTACATCGCACGCATGATGAGGGCGACGATGATCGAGGTGCTCGACTCCGGCTACGTGGAGATGGCCCGCCTCAAGGGTGTGCCCGAGCGCCGCGTGGTCCTGCGGCACGCGCTGCCGCACGCGATCGGCCCGGTCGCCCAGGTGATCGCGATCCAGCTGGCGTGGATGGCCGGCGGCGTGGTCGTCGTCGAGTTCCTCTTCCGCTATCCCGGCCTGGGCCAGGCGCTCATCGACGCCGTGAGCTACCGCGACGTCCAGGTCGTGCAGGCGGTGACGATGATCATCGCGGTGATCTACGTGATCGTGAACCTGCTCGCCGACATCGTCGGCATCCTGGCCAACCCCAAACTGCGCACCGGAGGTGAGAGCTGATGGCAGAGCAGACACCGGAGCTGCAGCCGCAGTCCCCTGAGACCCGCGCCGTGCTCGCCGGCGATCCCGAGCTGACGAGCACGGACAGCACCGCGAGCAAGGAGGCCCACACCGGCGGCCGCAACACCGTGCTGACCCGCTTCTGGGCGCAGGGGCAGGCGAAGGTCGGCGTGATCCTGACCGCGATCGTCGTCGGCCTGGCGCTGATCGGCCCGCTCCTGCTGCCGTGGGCGACCGGGTACACCACCACCGAATTCGCCGCGCGGCCGTTCCAGCCCGACGGGCTGTTCGGCACCGACAACCTCGGCCGGGACGTCTGGTCCCGCTTCCTCGGCGGCGGTCTGACACTGCTGTACTACGCCGCGCTGGCCACTGCCCTGGGCATGGTGCTCGGCCTCATCCTCGGCATGCTCGCCGCCTATGTCGGCGGCTGGCTCGACTCGCTGATCATGCGTGCCAACGACGTCCTGCTCGCCATCCCGCAGCTCGTGTTCGCCCTGCTGGCGATCACCGTGCTCGGGCCCCAGGGCTGGGTGCTCGTCCTGGTCATCGGCATCACCCATGCGCCCCGGATCGCCCGGGTGGCTCGCTCGGCGACCCTGGGAGTCATCAGCGAGGACTACATCCGCGCCGCGGAGATGTACGCCATGCCCCGGTCCCGGCTGCTCGTCCGCGAGATCATGCCCAACATCACCGGACCGCTCGCCGTCGAGGCGGGGCTCCGGCTGACCTACTCGATCGGCAGCATCGCCTCGCTGTCCTTCCTCGGCCTGGGCATGCAGCCGCCGACGGCGGACTGGGGCCTGATGATCAACGAGAACCGGATCGCGCTGTCGATCCAGCCGTGGGGAGTGCTGCTGCCCGTGGCGGCGATCGCCGTGCTCACGATCGGAACGAACCTCATCGCGGACTCGCTCGCCCGAGCCTCCGCGTCAGCGAATGCAGGTGATCAGTCATGACCCCCACCCGACAGCAGCGCCCGCACGTCCCCGGTGCCCGAGGCGGCCGCGGCTCGGGCCCCCGAGGCGCCTCCCGGGCCCAGCCGGACGTGCAGGTCACTGCCCTGTCCTCCGGCTCGGCCTGGCACGAGCGGCGGGAGTCCGGCGCGAATGTGCTCGAGATCGACAGCCTGGAGATCGAGGCGGTCGCCTCGGGTTCCGCGGTCATCGACGACGTCTCCCTGGCCCTCCGCCCCGCCGAGATCCTCGCCCTCGTCGGCGAATCCGGTTCGGGCAAGACGACCGTGGGACTGTCCGTGCTGGGGCACTTCCGCCCCGGGCTGCGCCACGGCGGCGGCACCGTGACGCTCTACCCCTCCCACACCGACCGGCCGGCGGAGATGACCGCCCTCGACGACGCCGCGCTGCGCCGCCTGCGCGGGGCCCGCGTCACCTACATCCCGCAGGACCCCGCACTCTCGCTCAACCCGGGCATCCGGGTGGGCGAGCAGATCCGCGAGGTGCTCGACATCCACAACTTCGGCGCGTCGGCGGAGGAGCGCACCGAACGGGTGCGCTCGGTGCTGGCTGAGGTCGGACTGCCGGGGGACGACGCCTATCAGGCCCGCTATCCCCACCAGCTCTCCGGCGGCCAGCAGCAGCGGATCGGCATCGCGATGGCGTTCGCGATGTACCCGGACGTGCTCGTCCTCGACGAGCCCACCACGGGCCTCGACGTCACCACGCAGGCGCAGGTGCTCGACACCGTCCGCGACATGACCGTCCGCCACCAGGTCGCGAGCCTCTACATCACCCACGATCTGGCCGTCGTCTCCGAGATCGCCGACCGCGTCGCCGTGATGCTGCGCGGTCGGATCGTGGAGGAGAACACGACCGAGGAGGTCCTCGGCTCGCCCCAGCATGCCTACACCCGGAAGCTGCTGGCCGCGGTCCCGGATCTCGCCGGTCGGAACCGGATCGGCGAGACCGCCGAGCCCGGGGCGCCGGCCGGGTCCGTCCACGAGCCCGAGGCGCCGGCTGGGTCGAGCGCCGGGTTCGCTGGCCGGCCCGAAGCCGGCTCCGCAGCTGCGGCAGTCCGGGCGGCGGGCGCCTCGGCGGTGGTCCTCGAGGTGAGCGAGCTGGGACTGGCCTATGGCGAGAACACCGTGCTCGACGGGATCGACCTCGAACTCGAGGCCGGCGAGTGCACCCTGCTGCTCGGCGAGTCGGGGTCCGGCAAGACCACGCTGTCGCGCTCGATCGCCGGCATCCTCGACAGCTACACCGGGCGGGTCTGCTACCGCGGCGAGGAGCTGGCGAAGAACACCCGTCAGCGCACGCTCGACCAGCGCAAGCAGATCCAGTACATCTTCCAGTCGCCGTTCTCCTCCCTGAACCCCAGGCGCACGCTCGGGCAGTCGCTGGCCGTGCCGCTGGAGATGTCCGGTGAACTCAACGCGGCCGGCCGGCGGGACCGGGTGAAGGACGCGCTCGACGCGGTCCGCCTGGGCCGCCAGTTCTACAGCCGCAGGCCCGGCGACCTGTCCGGCGGCGAGCGGCAGCGGGCCGCGATCGCCCGCGCGCTCGTCAATATGCCCTCGGTGCTGATCTGCGACGAGATCACCTCGGCGCTGGACGTGTCCGTGCAGGCGAGCATCCTCGCGCTGCTGCGCACCCTGCAGGAGGAGCGCGGGCTGGCGATGCTGTTCGTCACCCACAACATCGCGCTCGCGCGCCACATCGCCTCGCGCGTTGCCGTTCTCAACAAGGGCGTGCTCGTCGAGGCAGGGCCCGTCGACGAGGTGCTCGACACCCCCCAGCACGCGTACACCAGGGAGCTGCTCACCAACGTCCCCAAGCTCTGAGGTCGGCTTCGTTGAGGTCGGCCTCGCTGAGGTCGGCCTGCGAGGCGGAGCTCTGAGGCCGCCCGTCTCCTGTCGGATGGGCGGCCTCTCCTGTCAGCCCACCTCCCGCTCTTGCTGATATCGCAATTTCTGACTACAGTTCAGTTCGTGGCCGATGAATCGCAAGAACTCCTCGTGGGCGGGGAATCCGCGGGAGAGGAGCCCGACCTCGGCGCGGCGGTGCGTGGGCGCGTACGGGAGTGCATCGGCGAGACCGGACTGGCGCAGTACGAGTTCGCCGACCTCATCGGCCTCGACCAGACCAAGCTCTCCAAGTCGCTGCGCGGCACCCGCAGGTTCACTCCCGACGAGCTCATCAGGATCGCCCGAGTCGCGGGCGTCACCGTCAACTGGCTGCTCTCCGGCTCGGACTCCACGAGCGCACCGACCGCGGTGCCGGCCCCGGAGGCCCTGCCGCGGCGCGTGGCCGAGGAGCCCGATCACGGGCGCAAGCGGCACCAGATCGTCGAGGCGGCGTGGCGGCTGTTCGCCCAGCACGGCTTCCACGCCGTCCGGATCGCCGACATCGCCGAGGCGAGCGGCACCGGCAGCTCCAACGTGCTCTACTACTTCAGCCGCAAGGACGAGCTGTTCGAGGAGAGCCTGCGCTACTCGGTCAAGCTTGCCTTCGACCGGCAGGTGGCCTCGCTCGATACCGTCGCCGATCCGCTCGAACGGCTCCGCCACCTCGTCGACCTGCAGCTGCCGACCCCCGGCGTGACCGCCGACGAGTGGTCGATCTGGCTGCAGAGCTGGTCGGCCGCGGCGGTCGGCGCGATGTCACAGGAGAACCAGGCCCGCGCCTACCGCCGCTGGTACCAGACCATCCACAAGGCGATCCGCGCCGGACAGGACGCCGGCGCCTTCGTGTCGGAGCCGGTCGAGGACCTGTCCACGCAGCTGACCAGCCTCATCGACGGCCTCGGGATCAAAGTGCTGACCGGGGCGCTGAGCGTGGAGAAGATGCGCGAGCACATCCGCGCGTTCATCGACCGCTGCCTGGTGGCAGGACCGGCGGCAGCGAGACCAGACACAGCACACACCTGAGAACCACCCAGCGAAAGGAACTCCCATGAGTCGGAAAGTCATCCTCACCTGCGCCCTCACCGGCGCCGGTGACACCGTCGGCAAGAGCGAGCACGTCCCCGTCACCCCCGAGCAGATCGCCGACAACGCGATCGCAGCGGCCCGGGCGGGCGCCTCGGTGGTCCACATCCACGTCCGCGACCCGGAGACCGGCCAGGGCTCCCGCGACGTCGCCCTGTACCGCGAGGTGGTGCGCCTGGTCGGCGAGAGCGACGTCGACCCGGTCATCAACCTCACCGCCGGCATGGGCGGCGACCTCGTGCTCGACCCGCACAACCCCACCCAGATGCTGCCCGGCACCGACCTGGTCAGCGGCCTCGACCGGCTGCCCCACGTCGAGGAGCTGCGCCCGGAGATCTGCACCCTCGACTGCGGCAGCCTGAACTTCGGCGAGGGCAGCCTCGTCTACGTCAGCACCCCCGACATGCTCCGGGAGGGCGCGGCGCGGATCAAGGAGCTCGGCGTCAAGCCGGAGCTGGAGATCTTCGACACCGGCCAGCTGTGGTTCGCCAATCTCATGGTTGAGGAGGGGCTGATCGCCCCGCCGCCGCTGTACCAGCTGTGCATGGGCATCCCGTACGGCGCGCCCGTCGACACCGGTCTGCTCACCGCGATGGTCAACATGGTCCCCGAGGGCACCGAGTGGACGTCCTTCGCGATCGGCCGCGACCAGCTCAAGTGGGTGGCCCAGTCGGTGCTGCTCGGCGGCCACGTCCGCGTGGGACTCGAGGACAACCTCTACCTGCGCAAGGGCGTCAAGGCCACCAACGCGCAGCTGGTGGAGAGGGCTGCCGAGATCATCGACAGCCTCGGCGAGTCCGTCGCCACGCCCGACGAAGCCCGCGAAATCCTGAAGATCGACACGAAGGCGACGGTGTGATGACGTCGAACACGCAGGCCACGCAGGCCACACAGACCACGCAGGCTCCGGCCGATCCCGGCCCGGATGCCACCGCTCCGACCCTGGCGGTCGCCCCGCCCGCTGTCGAGGACGTCACCACCGTCGCCTGTGTCGGCATCGGCACCATCGGCGGCGGCTGGGCGGCGTACTTCCTCGCCCGCGGCTATCGCGTCCAGGCCTGGGATCCCTCGCCCGAGGCGCCCGCCCGGGTGCGCGAGCTCATCGCCGCCGCCTGGCCGGCGCTGACCGAGCTCGGCCTGGCCGACGGCGCCGACCCGGAGAACATCACGGTCCACACGGACCTCGCCGAGGCGCTCTCCGGCGCGCAGTTCGTGCAGGAGTCCGCGCCCGAGGTGCTGGAGATGAAGCAGAATCTGCTCGCCGACATCGACGCGGCCGCCGCCCCCGGCGTCATCATCGCCTCCTCGACCTCCGGCTACTCGATGTCCGAGATGGCGGTGAGGGCCGCGCACCCGGAGCGGCTGGTGGTCGGCCACCCCTTCAACCCGCCCTATCTGATCCCGCTGGTGGAGGTGGTCGGCGGGACCGCCTCGGCGCCGGACGCGATCGAATGGTCCTCCCGCTGGTACGAGCACCTGGGCAAGTCCGTCATCACGATGGACCGCGAGGTGCCCGGCTTCATCGCCAACCGGCTGCAGGAGGCCCTGTGGCGGGAGGCCCTGCACATGGTCCGCAACGGCGAGGCGACCGTCGAGCAGATCGACCGCTCGATCACCGACGGGCCGGGCCTCCGATGGCCGCTGCAGGGCCCGATGCTGACTTTCCACCTGGCCGGCGGCAACGGCGGCATGAAGCACATGCTCGACCACTTCGGCCCTTCGCTGAAGTCGCCGTGGACCCGGCTCGAGGCGCCCGAGCTGACCGATGAGCTGCGGGATGCCGTCGTCGCCGGCTGCGACGACGAGGCGAACGGCCGGACCGTGCCACAGCTGGTCGCCGAGCGCGACAAGGCGATCATCGCCATCCGCAAGGTGATCGAGGACCTGCGCACCGGTGCGGGCCCCGCCGGCGTGCACAGCGCAGTCGACGTGGGCGGCCCTGCGGGGGAGGCGCAGTGAGCTCCCTGCCGGCCTACCGGACCCCGGTGGTCGAGGACTGGATCGACTACAACGGTCACCTGTCCGAGGCGTACTACGTCCTGGTGTTCGGGTTCGCCACCGATCAGGTGATGGCCGAGATCGGGCTCGGCCCTGAGGTGCGGCAGGCGACCGGCGCCTCCCTCTACACCGTCGAGGCGCACGTCCGGTACGTGCAGGAGGTTCCGTTGGGCGCGGAGCTCACGGTGACCACGACGATCGTCGGCTCCGGTGCCAAGAAGCTGCACCTGGCCCACGAGATGAGCGTCGGCGGCGAGGTCGTGGCCACCGAGGAGGTGCTGTGCCTGCATGTATCGGGACAGCCTGCCGCCTCGGCCCCGTTCGCGCCCGAGGTGGCCGAGCGGATCGCGGCGTACTCCGCCGGAGGAGCTGAGCCGACGCGGCCGGAGTGGGTGGGCCGCGCCGTCGGTCAGCGGCCCTGACCGACCGGCTCTGACACGGGCTCGGCGAGCCAGGGACCGCGGATCGAGGCGGCGCGCCGCTTGCGAACGATCTGGCAGCGGGGGCACCAGTAGACGCTGCGGCCGCCGACCTCCTGCTCCCGGATCCGGGTGTCGCACAACCGGCACGGCAGACCCTGCCGGTGGTACACGTAGAAGGACTTCTCGCGCGGCACCACGTCCGGGTCCTCGTCGCCGTTCTGGCGGGTGCCGCGGGAGCGCTCGACGATCGTGGCGTGGATATCGCGGTGTTCGGGTTCGGTGGTGACGATGCGTCCGGTGCGTTCGCCGTAGCGCATCAGCGGCACCAGGTCCTCCCACAGGCCGCGCACGATTCCCTCGGTCAGCTCGGTGCCGGGCACGAACGGATCCAGCCGCGCCCGGTACAGCAGCTCCGCCCGGTAGATGTTGCCGATGCCGGCCACCACCGCCTGGTTCATCAGCTGCACCCCGATCGCGGTGCGCGATTTCAGGACGCGGCGCACGAATTCGTTCGGATCCGCGTCGGCGCGGAGCGGGTCGGGTCCCAGGCGAGCGACGATCTCCGCGCGGCCGTCCTCGTCGACCACATCGCAGGCGGTGGGCCCGCTGAGGTCGGCGAGCCCGTGCGGCCCGACGACCCGCATCCGCACATTGGGACCCGGCTCGAGGCGCCGCCAGGAGTGCTCGGCGGATCTCGCCTCGGGGTCGGGCTCAGCCTCCGGTGCGGGAAGTGTTGTCTCCTGCTCGCCCAGGCGGCGCCTCGGCGCTCCGATCGCGTGGACATGGGCGAACTCGGAGTCACCGGCGAACGTCCACGAACCGTAGAGCCCCAGGTGGATGTGCGCGTACTCCTGCGCCCGGCCGCCCTCGGCCGCGACCTCACCCGGCGCGAACCCGAGGAACAGGTGCTTGCCGAAGGCCTCGGCGCTCACGAGGTGCTGCCCGTTGAGGCGCGCGGCACCGGCGGCGAAGCGCCCCTGCGGGCTCGTGACTCCGACCCGCGCGCCGCCGAAGGCCTCCTCGAACGCCGAGGCGAGCCGGTGGACGGTATGACCCTCCGGCATCAGGCGACGTCCTTGAAGAACCAGCACCGGTCGTTCGGTGCCACGATCGAACCGTCGAGCAGCTCGGCCTCGACCCCGCCGAAGGTGAATGGCGGCTCGTCGCCGGGTTCGAGGACGACGAAGCCGGCGCGGTGCACGAAGCTCGCCCGCGCCTGGGGCGTCACGCCGGTGATGAGGGCGCGGGTGGGCAGTCCGGCCTGACCGAGGACCTGCGGCACCATGCCCAGCAGCACGGTGCCGATGCCGCGGGAGCGGAAGGCGGGCGCGGTCGCCAGCGCCCGGATGAACAGGGCGGTCCCGTTGTCGTAGCTCACCGCGGTGATGACGACGGCCGCGACGAGCGCACCGGTGCCATCGCGGACGACAAGTCCCGAATCGTGGGCCCGGAGCTCGAATGCCGAGGCGCCGGCGGCTGTGGATGCCGGTCCCGTCTCGGGAGCCGGTCCCACCTCGGCAGCCGGTCCCACTTCGGCAGCCGGGCCCGCCTCGGGAGCCGGGCCCGCCTCGGGAGCCGACGTCACCTCGCGGATCAGCGCGGAGACCTCGTCCCGGCCGTCGTCGACGAGCAGATCGAACGTGAACCCGTCGTCCACCAGCGCCTGCGCGTAGCGGAGGTGCCGCTTCTTGACGGCGTCGTTGTGCAGCCCGGGGTAGAGAATCGCCATGAGCCCCACCGTATCGCGGGGCTCGGACACCGAATCGCCGGGAACCAGCCCGGAGACGCGCGTATGTCGCAGGCGCTAGAGATGCTTAGACCTCGGTACCGTGGGTTCATGGACCCCATTCGCAATCCCTATGCTCCCGGCGCCGGACAGCGCCCCCCGGAGCTCGCCGGCCGCGACACGGAGCTCGACATGTTCACCGTCGTGCTCGAGCGGATCGCCCGCGGCCGGCCCGAGCGGTCCCTCGTGCTCACCGGACTGCGCGGGGTCGGCAAGACCGTGCTGCTCAACGCACTGCGCTCGGCGGCGGTGCGGAAGCGGTGGGGAACCGGCAAGATCGAGGCCCGGCCGGACATCGAGCTGCGCCGGCCGCTGTCGGCCGCGCTGCACCAGGCGGTCCGCGAGCTCGGGATCCGCGACGACGACTCGCGCGACTACGTCCTCGGCGTGCTCAAGGCCTTCGCCCAGCGCAGCGCCGGCAAGGACGCGAAGCTGCGCGACCGCTGGCAGCCCGGCATCGACGTCCCCGCGATCACCGGCCGCGCCGACTCCGGCGACATCGAGATCGACCTCGTCGAGCTGTTCACCGACATCGCCGGCCTCGCCGAGGACTCCGGCCGGGGCGTGGCGGTGTTCATCGACGAGATGCAGGACCTGCAGCCGCCGGATGTCTCCGCCCTGTGCGCGGCCTGCCACGAGATCTCGCAGCTGGGGCTGCCCTTCATCGTGGTCGGCGCCGGGCTGCCGCACCTGCCGGCGGTGCTCTCGGCGTCGAAGTCGTACTCCGAGCGCCTGTTCCAGTACCGGCGGATCGACCGGCTCGACCGCGAGCAGGCCGACCGGGCGCTGCGCTCGCCCGCGCTCGCCGAGGGCGCGGACTACACCGCCGAGGCGCTCGCCGCCCTGTACAAGGCCACCGACGGCTACCCCTATTTCGTGCAGGCCTACGGGAAGTCGGCCTGGGACGTCGCTCCCGAGTCGCCGATCACCGAGGAGGACGTGACGGTCGCCGCGCCGGCGGCCCAAACGGAGCTCGCCGTCGGCTTCTTCGGCTCCCGCTACGAGCGTGCCACCCCGGCCGAGCGCGAGTACATGAAGGCGCTGGCCGACCTCGAGATCCTCGAGGAGGCGCCCGATGCGAACGGGGTCGCGACCAAGGACCTCGCCTCGGTGCTCGGTCGCAAGCCGCAGTCACTGTCACCGGCCCGCGACGGGCTCATCAAGAAGGGGCTCGTGTACTCCGGCGAGCGCGGCCGGATCGCGTTCACCGTGCCGCACTTCGGGCGCTACCTGCGCGCCCAGCCGGAGCTGTGAGCCGGGTCGGCAATCACTCGCCGCCGACGACTCCGCAGGCCAGCCTGTCACCCGCGTTGCCGGTGGACGCGGTGTCCTCGTCCCCGCCTCCCGGGACGTTGCCGAAGTTGTCGGGATCGGCGTGGATCATCACCGAGCTGCCGTCGTCGTCGAGCAGCATGGCCCGATCCACACGGTGGGTGACGATCGTCATCGTCGCGGTTCCGTCCTCATTGACCAGCAGCGTCGGCAGGTCACCGGCGTGGTCGGGTGTTCGGCGCCGTCCTCACCCGGAATATGGGAGCCGGCTGACTTGAACGCTCCGGTGTCCGCCGGGTCGTCCGGCGCCGCACTGTCCGGCTCGCACTTGCCGATCTCGTGCAGGTGGAATCCGTAGAAGCCGGGATCCATGTTGTCGATGCTGATCTCGAGCCGCACACCCGCACCGGCGTCGTCGATCGTGACGTCGCCGACCTCGTTGCCGCCGCCGTCGGCCAGCGGGACGGTCACCGGGAAGGTGCCGGCGGGCTGGGTGCCGCCCGCATCCTTCTCCTCGGTCGGGGTGCTGCCGGCGTCGGCTGCCTGATCCGTGGCTTCCGGCTGCTGGGTCTCACTGCCCATGGGAGTGCCGACGGGCTCTCCGTCGCCCTCGGCTCCGCACGCGCTGACCGCGAGGGCGGTCCCGACTGCGAGGGCTGCCGCGGCGAGGCGTCGAGGCCCGCGGCGGCGAGGGCCGTTCGTTCGATCGGGGCCGGTGATGGTGGGTTGGGTTGCGCTGCGTCGCATGTCAGTCGTCCTCACTCGTAGGATTCGCCGGTGTCGTGCGCGTGCGCCTTCTTGGCGTGCCTGCACGTCCGTGGTGACCCTGCTCAAGGTTCCCGCGGGCTCCTCGCTGAGCACCTGCCATCAATCTAACAACGACAAGGTGTGTTGTCAGTGGTTGTGTTCGGATGCGGATTGTTCCGCCGGATGATCGATCCCCATCCGGCAGGGTGATAGCTGGCCGAGAACCGCAGCCCGACCGCACGCGGGACGAGTATCCTGAAGGCCACGTCGACTGCCGATCTCCCCGCTGGGAGGGAGGTCTCCCTCGTTGCCCGAACGGCGAAGGCGAGTGCCGAACGGCGAAGGCGAGTGCCGAAGGAAGGAAGGTCCGTCATGCTCGATGAGGCCACCCGAGAAGAAGTGGTCGCGGCCATCGATCAGCTGCAGCTGCGGACGGAGTTCCAGAGCCGGGGCCCGGCGGGCAGCGCCGCCGACTCGGAGATCACCCTCACGCAGACGTTGACCCTGCCGGCATCAGCCGCCGAGGCGTGGGCCCACCTGACCGAACCCGACCGGCTGACCATGTGGTCGCCGATCGTCCCGGATCGCCCGCTGATTTCCGAAGGCCCCGCCGAGGCGCGTGAGAACCCGGAGGACGAAGGCCTCGACGCCACCGTTCTCACCGTTGAAAGGGAGCGGCTGCTCGTCCACCGGTGGGGCCCGGGGATAGTCCGCTGGGATCTCACACCGGCCGACTCCTCCGTTGCAGCAGACTCATCCGGTGCGGCCGATGCCTCCAGTGCGGCCGATGCCTCCAGTGCGGCCGATGCAACCGGTGCGGCCGATGCAACCGGTGCGGCCGAACGCGCCGGCGCGGCTGCTGGTTCGCAGGAAGGGTCCGGTGCTGGAACCGAGCTGCGGCTGGAGCAGCGGTTCGCCTCGGCGGAGGAAGCCGCGCTGACAGCGGCCGGATGGCACATCTGCTTCGCGATGCTCCAGCTGGTGCTCGCGGGCAGGAAGGTGCAGCGCGTGGTCGGGGCCGACGCCATGGAGGTCAGCTGGGAGCGCTTGCGCGACACCTACGCGGCGATGCTTCGATCCGCTTAGGCCGGCACTCCAGGCTCTACATCCAGAGGACTCCGTCTTCCTTGTACTCGCGGATTCGGTGCTCGATCATCCGACCCAGCAGTTCCTCCGGGACCGGTTCGGAATAGGGGATCTGGACTGAGCCCTTCCCGGTCTTGAACGGCGACAACTCGGCAGCGAATGCTTCCCGGGTGCTGGGAGTGAACACGAAGTTCACGTGATTCGTGTATCCGGCGAATACGAAGAGGATGGTGTTGAGCGAATACGCGGGGCTGCCCCACTTGAGGCTTTCCACGGCGCCGGGGGCGCAGGTCTGGCTGAGCATCCGCAGCTCCCGGAGCCGAGTCCGTTTCTCCGCAGGGAAGGACTCGATGTATTCGTCAACGGTCGCGAATTTCGCCATGCTTCAGTCTCCAGGAGGGCAGACTTCTCTTCAAGGCCACCCAGCGACGGCGTCCTCAAGTGACGGTTTGTGTCGCCCGATGACTGCCCATGTCGCCAGATGGCGGCAGATGTCGGGTGACAGGCGGTTCCGCAGGCGCCCGCTCCTACAGTCGGCACCATGACTACTGGAACAACGACACAGACCGCAGTCCCCGAGATCACCGCCGACGACCGCGCCGCCCGGCTCACCGAGGCCGGCACGGCCTGGGCCGACCGCATCGCCGCCGACCGCACCAGCTCCCACCTCGTCAACAGGGTCAAGAGCGAAGGCATCGGATCCGTCGCGACCACCGTGCGAGCCGGCAAGCACAACTTCATCGTCGACGAGCCCGCCCCGCTGGCAGGTGACGATGCCGGTCCGAGCCCCGTCGAGTACGCGCTCGGAGCGCTCGCCGGCTGCCAGGTCGTCGTCTACCGGCTCTACGCCCAGCAGCTCGGAATCCCCTTCGACGAGATCGCGATCACCGCGGAGGGCGACCTCGACGCCGCTCGCCTGTTCGGCGCCGACGAAACCGTGCGGGCCGGCTTCTCCGAGGTGCGTCTGAGCATCGAGATCAGCGGACCCGAGTCGCAGGAGCGCTACGTGGAGCTCAAGGACGCTGTCGACGCGCACTGCCCCGTGCTCGACATCTTCCAGAACCCGACGCCGGTGACCACCACCGTCACCCGCGCCTGACCACGCGCTCTCGCCTGCCGCAGCCGCCCGGTGGCTGAATACCGGGCGCGCAGGGCGGACACGTAGACTGCACCGCATGGGTAAGAAGTCCAAGAAGTCCAGAGAAGACATCATCGCCAAGCGCCTGGCGAAGGCGCAGGCGGCGGCGTTCGTGCAGCGGCCGTTCGAAGGCCTGCCGTTCGAGGCCGACCTCATCTGCCTCCGCGAGCTGGTCCCGGCGGCGACCGCCTCGGCGAAGCTCACCGAGGAGTACGGCGGCACCGAGATCACCTTCGCCTCGCTGCTGCCCGCGGCCTGGCAGGCCCTCCACCGCGCCGACGGCGAGATCATGGCCGGTCTCCAGGTCCCGTTCTCCTCACCGGATGCCTCCCGCGACGTCACCGCCGCGATCCTCAAGGTCAAGGACGCCGAGCCCGGCACCTACGCGGAAGCCGACACGAACCCCGGCGACGGACCGCGCCTGCAGGACATCCTCGACACCAGCGTGCCCTTCAAGGTCACCGTCGCAGAGTCCTTCGACTACTGGCTGCCCGAGGATGCCGACCAGCAGGACGAGGACCTCAAGGCCGGGCTCGAGCAGGCCAACGAGAACATCAGCCCCACCGAGAAGCTCGTCTCCGCCGAGGCCGCGTACTGGACCGAGATGGGCGGCCGGATCTACGTCCGCTGGGCGCAGTCCGAGAGCGAGGACGCCGTGATGAACGGGCTGGCCCGACTCCACGCCCGCGGCGACAACACGCTCGGCGGGATCGGCAAGTACCTGGGCTGCTTCCGCGCGCAGGGCATCGTCATCCCTGTCTGGGAGCTGCCGGACAACACGCAGCCCGACGAGGTCGAGGGCTCGCTCGGCGAGTTCCGCACGCAGCTCGACGAGGCGATGGCCAGCACCGAGCCGCTGAGCTTCGAAGAGCGCCGCGCCAAGGCCGGAGTAGTCTCCCGCCAGCTCACCATCCGCTGATGAGCGCCGCGGACGCGAACCCCGACCCCGAGGCGTCGGCCGGTCCCGAGGTGCCGCAGGCGCCGGAGGCCGGCCCCCATCCGATGGCCGAGCTCGTGCCCCAGGCACCCAGTGCCGTCGCCGTGATCATCCCTGCCAAGGACGAAGCCCAGCGGATCGCCGCCACGGTGGCCGCGGCCAAGCAGGTCCCGGGTGTCGACCTGGTCATGGTGATCGACGACGGCTCGACCGACGACACAGGCCGGCTGGCGCGGCGGGCCGGCGCCGAGGTGATGACCCACCGGAAGAACCGCGGCAAGGCCCAGGCGATGATGACCGGCGCGTTCGCGGTGCGCAACCGCGAGATCTCGAACCTCAAGCCGGGGGAGAGGCCGCGCCACCGTGCGCTGCTGTTCATCGACGCCGACCTCGAGGACTCCGCACTCAACACCGCCCCGCTGGCCACGCCGGTGCTCGCCGGCGAGGCCGACATGACGATCGCGATCCTGCCGCCGCAGAAGCGCTCCGGTGGCGGCTTCGGCCTGGTGGTCGGACTGGCGAGGAAGGGCATCGCCGAGCTGTCCGGCTTCCAGGCCACCCAGCCGCTGTCTGGCATGCGCTGCCTGACCCGGGAGGCCTTCGAGGTCGCGCTGCCGTTCGCGTCCGGCTGGGGTGTGGAGGCGGCGATGACCATCGACGTCGTCAACGCCGGCCTGCGGGTCGCCGAGGTCGAATGCGAACTCCACCACCGCGTCACCGGCAGGGACTTCAAGGCGCAGGTGCACCGGGCGGCACAGTACCGCGACGTGCTGCGGGCGCTGACAGTGCGCCGCGCCCGGCGGCTGACGAGCTCCGGCCGGCTCGAGAGCCTCCGGCGGATGCTGATGAGGAGGAACGCATGACGTTGGCCTTCGGCTACCTGGGCCCCGAGGCGACCTTCACCGAGGCGGCCCTCATCCAGCTCCTCGAGGCGCGCGGGCACACCGACGCCGAGCGCGTCCCCATGCACAACACGGAGGCCGCGTTCGACGGACTGGTCAACGGGCGCCTCGACGGGGCGGTGGTGCCGATCGAGAACTCCGTGGAGGGCGGTGTGCCCGCAACGCTCGATGCGCTGACCTCCCATGGACACCTGCAGATCATCGCGGAGACGCTCGTCCACGTGAAGTTCGTGCTGTGCGCCCGCCCGGGTACGCAGCTGGGCGACATCACGACCTACTCCACGCACCCCCACGCCGAGGCGCAGACCCGCGGCTGGACGGCGCGGAACCTGCCCGGCGCGCACTACCTGCCCGCCTCGTCGACGGCTGCCGCGGCCCGTGATCTGGCACCGCTGCCTCCCGGCTCGGACGGTCAGCCGGCCGCGGATGCTCAGCCGACAGGCGCTGGCTCCGCCGGCGATGTCCGCTATCAGGCGGCGATCTGCCCCGCGCTGGCCGCCGAGCGCTACGGTCTGGAGGTGCTCGCCGAGGACATCGGCGACATCACCGGCGCGGTCACCCGGTTCGTCCTGGTCAAGCTGCCGGGAGCCCTGCCGGAGCCGACCGGCGCGGACAAGACCACGCTCGTCGCCCAGCTCGCGAGCGACCGCGCGGGCGCGCTGCTCGAACTCCTCGAGCAATTCTCGACCCGCGGCGTGAATCTGTCCCGCATCGAATCGCGCCCCACCGGGGACGGCCTCGGCCTCTACCAGTTCTCCATCGATGCGCAGGGCCACCTGGCCGAGGCGCGGGTCGCCGAGGCGCTCGCCGGCGTGCACCGAGTCGCGCGCCGGCTGCAGTTCCTCGGCTCCTATCCCGAAGCGACCGGCAGCCGGGTCTTCGTCGCGCCGCACAACACGGACGAGTCCTTCGCGGAGGCGCAGGCCTGGCTGGAGCGGATCCGCTCGGTCGGCCTGTGAGCCGGGTGTGATCGGCGCGCGTCGCCGCTGACGGCCGCGGATAGCTGCTGAGGATCCCGGCGGTTAGGCTGCGGCCGATCGCGGCGCGCCTGTTGTGACTTCCGAGCGGGTCCGGAATACTGAAGCGGAACCTGCATCCTCCAGCATCAGCCAACGTCAGGAGCCAGCAATGGGTTTCGGAGTCGGAATCTTCCTCATTCTCATCGGCGCGATCCTCGCCTTCGCGGTGCGGGATTCGTGGTCCGTGATGGATCTGACCATGGCCGGCTACATCTCGATCGGCGTCGGGGTCCTGGCGCTCATCCTCGCCTTCATCACGCTGATGTCCCGACGGAGCAGGCGCCGACTCGACCGACCCTGATGCGTGACGGAACCGAAATCGGCCTAAAGTAGGGGAAGCATACTGCTCGACCTTCTGGAGGCGCCTCGTGCCCGAATCGCACAACCACTCGGATTTCGACAGCATCTTCCTTGAGGATGAACCTGTCGACGAGCGGGACCTGGACTCCCGGCGCGGCGACGGCGGTCGAACGCGGAAGAAGCGCAAGACCGGCCGCAATGTGCTGATCGTGGTGCTCGTGCTCGTGCTGCTGGCAGTGCTCGGAATCGGCGTCTATGCCTTCTACGTCGCCAACCTGTGGGACTCCGGGTCGCAGGGCGTCACGGACGAAGAGGCGTTCGGCGGGGACCGTCCGGATCCGGAGGGCACCGGCACCAACATCCTGCTGCTCGGTTCGGACACCCGCGCGGAGGGCGACGACCTCGAGGACGCCCGCGGCAGCCGGTCCGACACGATCATGGTCATGCACCTGCCCGAGGACAGCTCGGGAGTCCAGATCATGTCGATCCCGCGCGACGCCTGGGTGGAGGTCGAAGGCCATGGCCAGGCGAAGATCAACGCGGCGATGTCCTACGGCGGCCTGTCGCTGGCCACGTCGACGATCAGCGACTTCATCGGCGCGCCCATCCACCATGTGGCGGTCATCGACTTCGAGGGCTTCCAGGCGCTGACCGACTCCCTCGGCGGGGTCGACGTCGAGTCCGAGCAGGCCTTCAGCGTCGACGGACACACGTTCGACGAGGGCACCAATCACCTCAACGGCGAAGAGGCGCTGGCGTTCGTCCGCGCCCGCAAGCAGTTCGCTGACGGCGACCTGCAGCGCGTGCGCAATCAGCAGGCCTTCCTCACCGGGATCATGAACGAGATCATCTCGGCCGACACGCTGAGCAATCCGAACAAGGTCGCCGGCATGGTGCGCGACTTCTCGCCCTACATGACCGTGGACTCCGGGCTGTCCGCCTCCAAGATCGCGAGCATGGCCTTCGGGATGCGCGATATCCGCTCCGGCGACATCGAGTTCTTCTCCGCTCCGGTCTCCGGCCTGGGGACGTCCTCGGACGGGCAGTCCTACCTCACGATCGACGAGGGGGAGCTCGGCAAGGTCCGGGACGCCTTCAAGAACGACACCGTGGACGAGTACGCGGCCGCGGCCGAAAGCCAGCACCTCTGAGCCGTCAGAGCCTGCGCAGCAGCACCACGGAGTCCTCGAGCCTGCCCGTCTGCCCGTCCGGGCCGGTCGCGTCGCGCTCGCGGATCTCGCAGATCTCGACCGACCAGGCAGCGGGATCCAGGTCGAGTGCGGCGACCTCCTCCTCCGGTCGGAGGAAGACCGGGCCCCTGCCCTCGCCGTGATCGTGCTCAGCGAGGCCCGAGGTCCACGGGGGAGGCGCGGCGTGCGAGGTGATGAGCAGGTGTCCGCCCGCCGCCACTCGGGCGGCCACACGGCGCAGGATCCGGATGCGCTCCAGGGCGACCGGCGACTGGAAGAAGCTGGCCGTCACGAGGTCGAAGGGCCCCTCGGTGCTCTGCTCCTGGTCATTCCGGCTGAGGTCGGCCACGACGAAGCGGAGCCGAGCCTCGACGTCGGCCTCCCGGGCAGCCGCGGTCGCGTGACCGGCGGCAGTCGCGGAGATGTCGACTCCCGTCACCTCCCAGCCGCGGGTGGCAAGCCAGATCGCATCCGCCCCTTCGCCGCTGCCCAGGTCCAGTGCCCGGCCCGGGCGGAGCCCGGAGACGACGTCGACGAGCACCCGATTGGGCCTGCCCGACCAGACGGCATCCTCGCCGGCGTAGTGCTGCTCCCAGAACTCAGCGGGATCGGTGCCGCCCTCGGTTCCCCTCATTCCGCCGTCACCTCTGCTCATGCGGCCTCCCCTGCCACCCTTGCCTCCCCTGCCACCCCTGCCACCCCTGCCACCCCTGCCACCCCTGCCTGCACTCCCTGGGCTGCCTGCGCTGCCGGTGCTCGCCGCACTGCCCACCGCCGCATCGAACTCCTCGGCGACGAGCGCGCCGTTCACCGCTGCGCCGGTGAGGGCGCCGGCCCCGATCGACATCGGCACAGAGGCGGTCGGATTCACGACATTGCCGATCGCCCAGATGTGCTTCGCGCTCGTCCTCCCGGACATGTCCACAGCGAGGAACGAACCCAGTGGGCTCTCGTTCCGTGCCAGGTTCAGGTGCGCCAGGAACTCGTCCTGCGGACGCAGCCGTCCTCCGGTGAAGATCACCTCGATCGGGATCTGGCCGCCGTCGGCCAGTCGGACCGCCTCGATCGTCGTTCCCTCGCCGAGCACTTCCTTCACCGGCTCGTCGACCAGGGTGATGCCGCGGGATCGCAGCCGAGCGGACACCTCGGGGTCCAGCGGGCCGATCGGGGCCGTGAACACGGTGACCTGGGCGCTCCACTGGCGGATGAGCTCGGCGAGGTGGAGCACGTGCGGCGAGGTCACGAGCACGCCGAGGCGCCGGTCGCGGACTTCCCAGCCGTGGCAGTAGGGACAGTGGAGCACGGTCGTGCCCCAGCGCTCGGCCAGGCCGGGGATGGCCGGCAGCTCATCGCGGGCGCCTGTCGCCACGATGACGGCGCGCGCCCGCAGCCGGCCGACGTCGGTGGTGATCAGGGCAGTGCCGTCGAGGGTCGCCTGCCCGCGTGCGTCGTGGGCGTCGTGGCGGCCCGAGCGTTCGGCATCCCCACTGTGCTCGTCCACCCGACCGGACTCGTCCACCCGCTGGACGCGGGCGCCGAGGAACTCGACTCCGTAGGCTCCGGCCTCGGTGCGCCCGCGGCTGAGGAGCTCGGACGGGGGAGTGCCCTCGTTGCCGAGGACTCCGTGCATGTGCTCTGCGAAGCGGTTGCGCGGGCTGCCCGCGTCGATGACGAGGGTGCGGCGACGAGCTCGTCCGAGCATGAGAGCGGCCGACAGTCCTGCCGGGCCGCCGCCGATCACGATCGCGTCCCAGACGGCGGCCTCCCAGCCACTGGAGTGGTTCGAGGTGGTGTGAAGGGTGTTCTGCGGGGTGTTCATGCGTGTAGTGTGTGCGCGAGAAGGACGGTTCGGCAAACAGTTTTGCAGAATCAGCAAAAGGATGGTGGCGCGGTGGACGAGCTCAAGCACCTGGGGCCCCGCCTGCGGGCGATGCGCAAGGCGCGCGGCTGGACGCTCGAAGGCCTCGCGCGGCGGGCGGGGGTGTCGGTGAGCACGGTGTCGCGACTGGAATCCGGGAAACGACAGGCGAGCCTGGAGCTGCTCCTGCCGCTGACGCGTCAGCTCGGCATCCGGATCGACGACCTGGTGCGTCCGGAGGTGCCCGACCCCCGTGTCCGCCGTCCCACCGTCCAGCGCGGCGGCATGATCATCACACCGCTGGCCCCAGTCGGGTCACCGGTGCACACGTTCAAGATCTCGTACCCGCCGGTGTCGACGGTGCCGGAGCTGCAGGTGCATGACGGGTTCGAGTGGCTGTACGTGCTCACCGGCAGGCTCCGCCTGCTGCTCGGCGATCAGGACCTGATCCTGACGCCGGGCGAGGCAGCCGAGTTCGACACGCGCACGCCGCATGCGATCTTCGCGTCGGGCTCGCGGTCGGCCGAGGTGCTGAGCATCTTCAACGGAGAGGGCGCGCGGATCCATACCCGCACCGCGGAAGACGAGTGACGGTCTGCAGGGCTGCTGGTGCTCAGACGGCTGTGCGCGCCTGCTCGTCCTCGGTCGCTCGACTCTGCTCCCTGATCTCGGCCCACAGCTGGTGCACATGCGCCTCGATCTGGTCCACGATCCCGCGGACCTCCTCGATCCGGACGTCGTCCAGGTGCTCGACATCAGGCCCCGCGATGTCCCAGTCCAGGTAGCGCTTATCGGGATAGATGGGGCAGGCGTTGTCGTGGCCGATCGTCACCACGTAATCGGTGGCCCGCACGATATCGTCGGTGAGCGGCTTGGGATAGGACTTGGTGAGCTCGACTCCGCGCTCCCGGAGCACCTCGGCGGTGAGCGGGTGGACGCGAGTGCCGGGGGTGATGCCGGCCGAGCGCACCTCGACGGCATCGCCAGCGGCGTGGGCCAGCAGCGCGGCTGCCATCTGTGAGCGGCCGATGTTCGGAGCGCACACGAAGAGCACGTGGGGCACCAGCTTGGCGATCTTGCCCTGGGACTTCGCCAGTGCCCGCAGTCGATCGTTCGCGAAGTGCTCCGTGAGGATCCCGAGGAATGTGTCGACCTTGGCCGTCCGTGCCAGGGAGCTGTAGGACTCGAAGACGTAGCGCTCGACGGTCTCCGGGGAGAACATCCCCTCGTACTCGCGGCTGAGGGATTCGACGACCTGCTCCAGCACATGCAGGTTCAGGGGCGTGACCGCCGTGTCCGGGTCGGGTGCTCGGCGGGCGTGCAGTGGATGTGCTGGATGCTTCGCGTGCAGCGCGCGCAGCGCGTGGGCGCGTGTCTGCTGAGTCTCAGTCATGGCGGTTCCCTCCCGAGCGTGGCTGTTGCTCGTCACCTCAATCTAGAGCCGGAATTCCACCTATGCAATACCGGTTGGTTGATTGCCGTTCACCTGTTATTCATATTGTGTATTCCCGCATACCGATCGCGCCGGATTCAGGGAGCGTGTCGCCGACGGTGCGGTCATCACCGCGGTCGGGTGGTGGGGAGCGAGCAGGTCCGGCACGCACACTGGGCAGCGTGCGTGCCGGACGGGAGGTTGCTTGGCGGGAGGTTGCCGGGCAGGAGGTTGCCGGGCAGGAGGTTGCCGGGCGGGAGGGAGTCGGGTTCAGGTCCCGCGAGGACCTGCGATGTCACGCCTCAAGCAATCGGGACCCGATGTAGTCCCCGGCATCGCAACCCGGCGGAATCGCCCATACCGTTGACCCGATCGGGGACGTCCAGGCGTTGAGGAGGTCGGCTTCGTCCAGGCGGCGCTGGATCGGCAGGAACTGTCGGTGGATGCTGGCCTGATACGAGGCGAACATCATTCCGCCTTCCGACACCTCGCCTGTGATCGGGATCGAGTGGTAGTTGTAGACGCGCCGGTGGATCTGTTCGGCCGGCTCGTCGACGTTCCGCGATCTGGCCACGTGTGACACCGGCGAGATCACCTTCAGCCCCGCCTCTGTCGTTGCCGACAGATCAGGGATGTCGAATTCGTGCTCACCGGTCAGCGGTGCCCCGGTGGACAGGGACCGACCGACGGAGAACTCCCGGCCGGGCCGATCGACCTCGTCCCAGGTGTCCAGGTTCATCGCGATGTCGCGCAGCACCAGTGAGGTGCCGCCGACCAGCCAATCCGGGTAGTCGGTTGCCAAGTCCGTCGGCGGTGCGCCGCGCGGGCCGAACTGCTGCCCGCTGCCGGTCTCGCCCCACACGAGGCGGGCGAAATCAGCCGATCCGGCGGCCGGGTTGGAGGTGCCGTCGACCTGGCCGAACAGGTTGCGTGCCGTGGTGCCGGCGGGATCGGACCCATAGGCCCGCCGGAATCCGGCCTTCTGCCATGCCGGCCGGGTGAACGCCTCGGCGTCCTTGAGCAGCATCCGCGCGGCGTGGGCGACCGTCGTGGGGTCGTCCGAGCAGACTTGCAGCAGCAGGTCCCCGCGGCACAGCTCCGGTCGCAGCCTGTCGATGCCGAACTGAGGCAGCGGCGCCAGCCAGTCCGGCACGTGCCGCCTGCCGGCCCGCGCGACCAGGTCGCGTCCGAAGCCGAAGGTGATGGTCAGTCGAGCCGGGTCCTCGGCCAGCTCCGGTTCCGGATCCGCCAGCGGCGCCCGACCCTGCGTCAGACGTGCGGCGTCCTCGGTCAGCAGCCGGAGCAGCCGGGTCACACCGCTGCGGTCGGTTTCGGGTCGCAGGGACAGGGACAGGAACAGGCCGTGGGTCTGCGGGCTGGTCTCCACCCCGGCCTGATGCCTGCCGTGGAACGGCTCCAGTCGGGAGCCGTTGAGGCCGGCGGTGTCCGGCCCAGCCGCCGGCGGGGCGGACGTCTCGCGCTCGATGAGCGCGCCAGCCCCCATTCCGGCCAACCCTGCGCCCAATCCGATGACCGAGGCACCGAGCAGGTCGCGGCGATTCACCGTCGGCATGTCAGTGCTCCGATTCATGCATGTCGTAGTCCTCCTGAGCGCCGGAGTAGTCCTTGGCGACCACGGTCACCGGGATCGTTTCTCCGGTCGACGTCACCAGCTCGACGGCGACCTCGCCGCCCGGTTCGATCGGCTCTCGCAGCTCCATCAGCATGATGTGGTCGCCGCCTGGCTCGAGCGCGAGGTGCCCGCCTGCGGGAACCGTGAAACCGCCCTCGACCTGACGCATCGTCGAGGAACCAGAGGGGTCGGTGGTGGTCTCGTGCAGCTCGACCATGCCGGCCGACTCGCTGGTTGCGGACTCCAGCACGATGTCGGCACCAGTGCCGTTGGTCAATACGCCGAACATCGAGGTCATGTCCTCATCGGTGGCCTTGACCCACCCGTCGGTCAGAGTCAGCTGCGGCGCGGCACTCGCTGTCGTGGCGACAGTGCTGCCGGGCGTGGAGGTGTCCTGTGAAGTCGCCGGACTGCTGCAGGCTGCCAGGCTGGTGCTCAGCGCGATGCTGAGGAGGCCGGCGGAGATGACTGGAAAAAGGGGTCGAGAAGTACGCATGGGTCTGTCCTTTGCATGCGAGGAGTCGCCTCGCGATTGGGGGATTCTCTGCGCGTGCCCGCTCGGCCGGTGTCGCCATTGGCGCCGGTGCCGCCTCACTGGCCCTTCGGGCATGGTGTGCGAGCAGCGGCTGCGGCCCAGCCGGCTGCGGCAGGCAGAGTGATGAAGGTCTTCAGGCAGCCAAGGACATGGGCGGCCCGCGTCGATAGGAATTCTCGAGCACCGCATCGGTGACAGTCAGACGCGGTGCAGGCCGAGGCGTCGCCACCCGCGGCGGCTGAGGGATCGGAACGAGTTCGAAGAAGATGACGACACCGGCGCCGAGCATCAGCACCAGCAGCCGGAACAGCGCGTCCTCGCCGCGCTTGAGCACCAGGACGGTGACCAGGGTCGCTGCCACGTGAGCGAGAGCCATGGCCCCTGAAGGTGCCGCTGAATGCGCTGCGGTCGCCTCGGCCGTCCCGTGGACATGCCCGGCCGCAGCGGACGAGGCGAGAGCGTCAGCCAATGCGTCCCCCGGGCTCACTCCGTGCTGGTGGCCTCGCAGGGTCGGCGGAGAACCGCTGAACAGCACCATCGTGCAGTGGAGCATCAGCTGCGCCGCCGCGACGATCGCCGTCAACGACCAGTACCCGAACCTGCGACCGGCCAGCAGCACCGACAGCCAGGTCAGCATCACCAGGGACACGACAACTGCGGGCACGGGAACGGCGCCGTCGGCCGACTCGTGGAACATCAGGCCGACGATGAGCGAGATCACGGCAGCAAGCAGCCCGCGGACGAACCGCAACTGCGCAGACATGCCCACCTCCTGCCGCGACGACGCAACCGGTGCCCAGACGACCGAAATTCTCCACCGTGGGGACCATCGGATTGGTTCTACTCAGTGTAGAACACGACGGCCCCGCTGACGGGACCACTCGCACGATGGCCTCGTCGGCTGGGGTCGATCGCTCTCAGCTCCGGATCTGAGTCCAGAGGTCGTGGACGCGGCTGTCGATCTGGTCGACGATCTCGCGAACTCGTTCCGGTGTCTCATCGGCGGGATCGTCGAGTTCCCAGTCCAGGTAGCGTTTGCCGGGGTAGATCGGGCAGGCGTCGCCGCAGCCCATGGTGATGACGTAGTCGGCGGCGCGGACGACGTCGTCGGTCAGCGGCTTGGGGAATGCGCCGGACAGATCGATGCCGCGCTCGACCAGCGCGTCGACCACGAGCGGGTGCACCTCGGATCCGGGCAGCGACCCGGCCGAGCGGACCTCGACGCTGTCTCCCGCATAGTGCGCCAGCAGTGCTGCCGCGATCTGGGAGCGGCCGACGTTGTGGACGCAGACGAACAGCACCTGGGGAACCGTCTTCGCGATCTTGCCCTCGGCCAGGGCCAGGGCGCGGAGTCGGTCGGCCGCGAACCGTTCGGCGAGGATCGCCAAGTGCTCACGGATCTGCGCGGTCCGCGACAGGGTGGTGTAGGACTCGTAGACGTAGCGCTCGATGGTTTCCGCGGAGAACATGCCCGTGTACTTGCGCGTGAGGTCGCTGACGGAGAGCTGCAGGACTTTGGTATCGAGCGGCGGGTTTTCGGCGGTCATGGCGTCGTCCTTTCGTGGCGGTTCCAGAAGTTCGGAGGAGACGTTCTCAGCAGGGTCCGCGGCTGTTTCAGGAGCAGCACGACGAGGCGGGTGCCCCGCCGATGGTGACCGGGATCGGCCCGGCGGGCACGTCGCAGGATCCGCCGAGGTCGGTGGAGCAGACGCCGGTCTCGGGCAGCTCGAGGTGGACTGTGTCGGCGGCGGTGCGGTCGCCGGCCAGCGCGGCGGCGATGGAGCGGACCTGTTCGTAGCCGGTGGCCATGAGGAACGTCGGGGCACGCCCGTAGCTCTTCATGCCCACGATGTAGAAGCCCGGTTCGGGGTGGGCGAGCAGGCGTTCGCCGTGCGGGGGCACGCTGCCGCAGGAGTGGAACTCCGGATCGATGAGCGGGCCGAGCCCGCGGGGGGCGTCGACGGCAGGATCGAGGTCGATTCGCAGCTCGGCCAGCATGGACAGCTCGGGTCGGAACCCGGTGGCCGGCACAAGCACATCGACAACCAGTTCCTCGGCCCCGTCGGGCCCGTTGGCGTGGACGCGCAGCTGCTCGCCCGTGGTCTCGAAGCCGGTGATGACGAACGAGGTGTGGACGTCGACCCTGCCGGATTCGACCAGGTGCCGGAGGCGGGAGCCGAGGGCGCCGCGGGCGGCGAGCTCGTCACGGTCCTCGCCGCCGAAGGCACGGGAGACGTCGGGGGAGCGGACGGCCCAGCTGATTCGCATGCCCGGCTCATCCTCGGCCACGGCGGCGAGGTCGAGCAGGGCGTTCGCCGCCGAGTGGCCGGCCCCGACGACGAGGACATGCCGGTCGGCGAACCGGTCCCGGTCGACCCCGGTGACGGCAGGCAGGGGTTTCGTGATGAGACCGCGGGCTGCCGCCTCGGCCTCCCCGGGAGCAGGCAGGCCGGACCGGCCGAGCGGATTGGGCTGGTGCCAGGTGCCGGAGGCGTCGATGACGCTGCGTGCCGCCACGTCCTCGGAAGTCCCGTCGGAGTGGGCGATGCGGACGAGGAACGGGGTGTTCTCCCTGTCCGCGCTCCGCGTCTTGTCGATGCCCTCCCGGGAGACGGCGATCACGCGGGAGTCGGTGCGGATGACTTCGCCCAGCGCGGCTGCCAGCGGGGTGAGGTAGTCGTCGACCAGTTCGTGACCGGTGGGCAGGATCTCCGGGTTCGGTGCCTGCCAGTCGCCGGACTCGAGGAGCCGGCGGGCTGCGTCGTCGATATTGAACCGCCACGGGGAGAACAGGCGGGTGTGGCCCCAGTCCCGGATCGCGGCCGCGACGGTGTCACCGGCTTCCAGCACCAGCGGGGTCAGGCCGCGTTCGCGCAGGTGGGCGGCGGCGGCCAGCCCGACGGGGCCGGCGCCGATGACGACGATGGGCAGGGCGTTCGGCGCGGTCGCGCTGGTGTTCATTTCGGCTCCTGGTCGGTGGGCGGTGGCTGCGGTGAGCGGAAAGGGCGGCATCAGGACGAGCTGGTCGACGCCGGCAGCAGTTCAGCCACCAGCCGCTCGATGCGGGACTTGATCTCGTCGCGGATCGGGCGGATGGCATCGATCCCCTTGCCGGCCGGATCGTCGAGCTCCCAGTCCTCATAGCGCTTGCCGGGGAAGATCGGGCAGGCGTCGCCGCAGCCCATGGTGATGACGACGTCGGAGGCTTTCACCGCCTCGGTGGTGAGGATCTTCGGGGACGCCGAGGTGATGTCGATGCCCTCTTCGGCCATCGCCTGCACGGCGACGGGGTTGATCTGATCCGCGGGTTCGGACCCGGCGGAGCGGACCTCGATCCGGCCGTCGGACAGCTCGGCGAGGTAGCCGGCGGCCATCTGGGAGCGGCCCGCGTTGTGGACGCAGACGAACAGGACGCTGGGGGTGGTTTCGGGTGCAGGGGTCACAGGCGATCCAATCAGTAGGAGAGAGCAGTCAGCCGTTCAGGAGTGCGGGAAGCAGTTCGCGGACGCGGGCGTCGATGTCGTCGCGCACCAGCCGCATGCGCTCGATGCCCTCGATGCCGCGGTGGGAGGGTTCGTCGGTGGTCCACGTCTCGATGGCTGCTCGCATACCGTCAACGGGTTCGACGTGGGCCTCCTCGCCGAGGACGATGACCTGGTCGACCCGGCGCAGCAGCTCGGGGTCGATGGGCTTGGGCGAATCCTCGGACATGTCGGCTCCGACCTCGGCGACCGCTTCGGCGGACAATCCGTTGAGGGAGCTGCCGGGCTTGGTGCCGGCCGAGTGGACCTCGACGGCGTCGCCGGCGTGGCGGCGCAGCAGCGCGGCGGCCATCTGGGACTTGCCGCCGTTCTTGACGCAGACGAAGAGGACGCTGGGCTTGCTGTCGGCAGTGGGGGTCATGAGCGCGCTCCTGCAATTCGGCGATTCGGGAGGGTCGGGTCGCCCGGGAACAGCTTGGGACCGACCCAGAGGGCGACATAGACGAGTCCGACGAGGACGGGAACCTCGATGAGCGGGCCGACCACACCGGCCAGCGCCTGCCCGGAAGTGATCCCGAACGCTCCGATCGACACCGCGATCGCGAGCTCGAAGTTGTTGCCCGAGGCGGTGAAGGCCACACTGGTCGACTTCGCGTAGTTCAGCCCCACGGCCTTCGAGGCGAACAGGCTGAGGGCGAACATCAGAACGAAGTACAGCAGCAGCGGCACCGCCATCCGGGCCACGTCCAGGGGCTGGGAGGTGATCGCCTCGCCCTGCATGGCGAAGAGCAGCACGATGGTGAACAGGAGTCCGTAGAGTGCCCAGGGGCCGATCCTCGGCAGGAACTTCTCCTCGTACCACTCGCGACCCTTGGCCTTCTCCCCGAAAACGCGGGTGAGGAAGCCGGCGAGGAGCGGGATGCCGAGGAAGACCAGCACCGAGGCCACGATCGCCCACACCGAGAAGTCCGCCGAGGTGGTCGGCAGTCCTAGCCAGGACGGCAGCACCTGCAGGTAGAACCAGCCCAGCGCACCGAACGCCACGACCTGGAACACGGAGTTGATGGCCACCAGCACTGCGGCGGCCTCCCGGTCGCCGCAGGCCAGATCGTTCCAGATGAACACCATTGCGATGCAGCGGGCCAGGCCGACGATGATCAGGCCGGTGCGGAACTCGGGCAGATCGGGCAGGAAGATCCAGGCCAGCGTGAACATGAACGCCGGTCCGACGATCCAGTTGAGGAACAGCGACAGCGTCAGCAGCTTCCGATCCCCGGTCACCCGATCCATCTCGTCGTAGCGCACCTTGGCCAGCACCGGGTACATCATGACCAGCAGGCCGATGGCGATCGGCACGGAGATCCCGCCGATCTTCACCGCATCCAGGGCCGTGTCGAGACCCGGCACGAAGCGGCCCAGCAGCAGACCGACGGCCATCGCCGCCAGAATCCAGACTGCCAGCCACCGGTCGAGGAATGACATCTCCTTCGTCACCGGTACCGCGTTCTGCGCGGCCGTCGTTGCAGTGGTGCTCATCCCAGCTCCTCGTATCGATGAATGTCTATCCGAAGAGTAGCCTGACACTTCGATAAGCGTCAATGTATGCTGGTCACATGAGCACTGTACTGGAGAACGTGAAACTGCTCGCTCCCCATGCGGGCGACTGCTGTTCGCTGGCGACCGCACCGCTGAGTGCAGACGACGCCGAGCAGATGGCGGGAAGACTCAAGGCGCTGTCCGACCCTACTCGGCTGCGGGTGCTGTCGCATGTGGCTGCACAGGGGTGCGACGCCGTGTGCGCCTGCGACCTGACCGAGACGCTCGACATCAGCCAGCCCACGATCAGCCACCACCTCAAGAAGCTCGTCGAAGCGGGCCTCCTGACCCGCGAGCAGCGCGGCAAGTGGGCCCACTACACCGTCGTCCGCGAGGCCTTCGCCGAGCTGCGCCAGTTCCTCGCCCTTGACTGACGCTCCCGCGGTGAACCCGGCACCGGGAGTGGATGTCGCCGTCGTCGGCGGCGGACAGGCGGGGCTGGCGACCGGATATTATCTGCGCCGCGCCGGGATGTCGTTCGTGATTCTCGATGACCAGGACGCCCCCGGCGGCGCCTGGAGACACACGTGGTCCTCGCTGCGTCTGTTCTCGCCGGCAGAGTACTCCTCCCTGCCCGGTCGGCTGATGCCGAGGTCGCCCGGCGGCAACCCCGATGCCGATCACGTGATCCGGTACCTCGCCGACTACGAGGAGCGCTATTCGCTGCCGGTCGAGCGGCCGGTTCGAGTCGACCACGTCGTCCGAGCCCCCGAGGGCTTCCGATTGGCAACGGACCAGGGTGAATGGCGGGCACGTGTCGTCGTCAATGCGACGGGCACCTGGTGCCAGCCGTTCTGGCCGACCATGCCCGGACAGAGGAGCTTTCGCGGCGATCAGCTGCACAGCGCCTCCTATCGCGGCCCCGATCGGTTCGAGAACCGCGCCGTCCTCGTCGTCGGCGGCGCGAACTCCGGCGCGCAGATCGCAGCCGACCTCGCGGGCGTGGCGGACGTGACATGGTGTCTGCGCGGGAAGCCGCGCTACCTGCCCGATGACGTCGACGGGCGTGAGCTCTTCCGCGTGGCCAGTCAGCGGGTGCGCGCAATGGCGGCAGGCGAGCCGGATCCCGGAGGAGTTGCAGACCTCGGTGACATCGTTGCCGTCCCGCCCGTCAGGGCAGCACGGGACGCGGGGCGGCTCACGCCGAACCCGATGTTCGAGCGCTTCACCGGCGACGGTGTCGCTTGGCCCGACGGCAGCACCCGCCGCATCGATGCCGTGATCTGGTGCACCGGCTTCCGACCCGCCCTGCGCCACCTGCGAGAACTCGATCTCCACGAGCCCGACGGCAGCGTCGGGCTCGATGGCACCGCCTCGACCCGAATCCCCGGTCTCCACTTCGTCGGCTACGGGGACTGGACCGGCCCGGGCTCGGCCACCCTCATCGGAGTCGGATCGACGGCGAAAGCCACAGTCGCCGGCATCACGGAGTGCCGGCACCTCACCTCGACCGCGACCCTGCCATCATCGACCGACGTTCGAACCTGACTGCGCACAAGCTCTTGAGTCCGACCTCCCATCCCCTGGTGCTCGACCCGGCATCGCCGTCTCGACGGCATCGACTTACTGGAGTGATGAATCCCCGTGCAATCTTCCGACACGATTCCAGCCATGACTGATCGTCCTCGTGGTGGGCTCGTCGCGCTCTGTGCTGCTCAGATCGTCAGCTGGGGGCTGCTCTACTACTCATTGCCGGTAGCCGTCGCGCCGATCTCTGCGGAGACCGGGTGGAGCCATACCGTCATCACCGCGGCCCTGTCTGCGGGTCTGGTGGTATCCGCGGTGGCAGGCATCCGAGTGGGACGGCTCCTCGACGGCCATGGTCCGCGTGCCGTCATGACGACCGGCTCCGTGCTCGGCGTCGGGGCGATGCTGCTGGTCGCGTGGTCACCGAACCTCCTGATGTTCTTCACCGCGTGGCTGGTCGCGGGCCTGGCCCAGTCCGCAGTCCTCTACCCGTCTGCCTTCGCCGTCATCACCCGCTGGTACGGGCCGCGGCGCGTCGGCCCGCTGACGACCCTGACGCTGGTCGGCGGCCTGGCTTCGACGGTGTTCGCGCCGTTCGTCGCGTATCTGATCGACCAGTTCGGCTGGCGGATGAGCTACCTCGTGATTGCCGGCATCCTCGCTGTCGTCACCGTGCCTCTGCACGCGCTGTTCCTCAACGGCCGCTGGACCGACACCGTCGGTGCGAGCCCGCACGAGAACCCGAGCGCCGAAATCCGGGCCGTGACCCGGTCACGGCAATTCATCACGCTGCAGGTCACCATGGCGGTCGCGACCTTCACGCTCTTTGCCGTCACCATCAACATCATCCCGATGTTCCTGGAACGCGGGATGTCCTATGGCATGGCGGCCCTGGCGCTGGGCCTGATCGGCGTCGGCCAGGTCGTGGGTCGGATCGGATATCCGCAGTTCGCCCGAGCCACCAGCGCGCGAGCGCGGACGGTCGTCATCTTCGCTGCCGGTGCGGTCGGACTCTGGGCGCTGGCCCTCCTGCCCGGGCCGGGCTGGCTGCTGATCACCGTTGCCGTGCTGGCCGGTTCCGTGCGCGGCTGCCACACGCTGCTCCAGGCCACCGCTGTCTCCGATCGATGGGGAACGAAGCACTTCGGAACGATCAACGGCATCTTCACCGCTCCGATGACTTTCGTCGGGGCCTTCGCCCCGGTGGCGGGGCCGGCTGTTGCCAGCCTGCTGGGCGGATACCCGATGATGGCCGCGGTGATGGCCGCTCTGCTCACAGGAGCCGCGATCCTCACCAGCCGCACCTGAGGGGGATCACACCTGCAGGGCGTCCGCGCCGCCTTCGGGTCGGCGGGTCACCACGAGCGTGGTGACGTAGCGCATGCACAGCTCATCGCTCTGGTTCAACGTCCTGCATTCGACCTTGACGAGGCCGCGATCCGGCTTCGAGCGCGACTGTCGCACCTCCTGGACGGTGCATTCCACGTGAAGCGTGTCGCCGGGTCGGGCGGGATTGGGGCGTTCGATGTGTCCTCCGGTTCCGATGACGCCGTC
Source organism: Brevibacterium daeguense (assembly GCF_021729135.1). Taxonomy (GTDB): domain Bacteria; phylum Actinomycetota; class Actinomycetes; order Actinomycetales; family Brevibacteriaceae; genus Brevibacterium; species Brevibacterium daeguense. Next base: position 67,197 of record NZ_JAJTWW010000004.1, on the reverse strand, counting down.
GGCGAGCGGCAGCGCATCGACAATCAGTTTCATGGTGATCGCGGCGGTGTGCCAGCCACTCGCGACGAGACCGCCGAAGAAGGACTCTGCGGCCGCCTCGGGGTCGGTGTGGAAGGGCTGCGGGTCGAACTGGCGGGCGAATTCGACGATCTGCCCGGTGTCGAGCTGATGCTCGATGCTGCTGAACCGATCGCCGACGGCGAGGTCTTCGAAGTACTCCGGGGATTTGCTGCTCATGGTCGGGACTCTCTCGTGATTGAAGCAGGGCGTGATTGAGCGAGGGTGACGGGCGATCTTCCCGATGGGTCCTCAGTCCATCCGGGCGAACGCCTCGCCGACGGCGTCCGCGAAGGCGCGCATCGAGGGGAACTCGAGATCCGGCTGCACCGCCGTCCCCGGATCCGGGGTGGCGCCCCACCCCGGCGTGTCATGGCGCCGGTTGATCCAGACGCCGGGCAGCCCGGCCTCCCGCGCCGGCAGGTGGTCGTGGAACAGCGACTGCGCGACGTGCAGCAGGCGCCCCGTATGCCCCATCTCCTCGACCTTCGCGGCCAGCGCCTCGAAGTTCGCCGGATCGGGCTTGTAGGAGCCGATGTCCTGGGCGGTGAGGATCGCGTCGAACTCGACGCCGAGGCGCCGGCCGCTCGCCGCGAAGCCGTCCCGGTCGATGTTGGACAGGATGATGAGGTCGTAGTGTTGCTGGAGGCGGGTGAGCGCCTCGGCGGAGTCGGGGAACGCCGGCCAGTCCGGCACCGAGGTGCCCAGGGCGTCCGCGTCCTCCTCGCCCACCGGGAACCCGAGCGTCCTGCCGGTGCGTCGGAACGCCTCGCGCAGGGCGTCGGGGTAGAGCAGTCCCGGGGTCTCCCGCAGCACCGCGGCCTCGTTCTCGGAGTAGGCGACGAGCGCCTCCTCGTCGGTGATCGCCGGGTCGTGGCGCCTGGCCCAGGGGCCGATGACGGCGGCGATGCCGGTCTCCCAATCGATGAGGGTGCCGTAGCAGTCGAAGCTCAGGGCGCTGAAGGCGGTGAGATCGAGGGTCATGGCTGCTCCGGTGATTCGAGTGCTCGCGGGTTCGGCGCTCACTGGGCGTCCGCGACCCCGCACCACTCCGCGATGAACAGGGCGATGGACTTGGTGATGCGCTTGACCGATTCCAGGTCCACGCATTCGTCGTAGCCGTGGATGGCCCGGGAGATCGGGCCGTACACGAGGGTCGGGATGTCGCCGTACTGGACGAACACCCGCCCGTCCAGATAGCCGGGAGTGGTGAACGAGCGCAGCTCCTGGCCGAACACGGCACGGTGGGTGCGCTCGAGGACCGCCTCGGCGTCGGAGCCCTCCTCCAGGACGTAGCCCTCGGCGAAGAATCCGGTCTTCGTCGCCGTCGCCTCGATCGGGTTGCCGTTCGCGTCGTGGGTGATCCGCGCAAGGGCGTCCGTCAGCTCCTGCCAGGCGTCCTCGGCGGTGACACCGGGATACAGGGCGCAGCGCAGGTCGAGCTCGCACCACGCGGGGACGCTGGAGCCCCAGTCGCCGCCCTGGATCTTGCCGACGTTGAGGTTGATCGGGTGGTCCAGGTCCTCGAAGTAGCGGTGCTCGCTCTTCTGCGCGTTCCACCGCTCCTCGAGCGTGCGCAGCTCGGACAGGACGAAGTAGGCGGCGTCGATCGCGTTGAAGCCGCTGGTCATCTCGCGCGGGTGGGTCGGCTGGCCGGCCACGCGGACGCGGAACCAGATCACGCCGACATTGGCGCGGACGAGCATGTCCTCCTCCGGCTCCGGGATCACCACCGCGTCGGCGGTATAGCCGCGCATGAGCGCCGACAGCGAGCCGTTGCCCGTGCTCTCCTCCTCGACCACGGATTCGAAGTGGATTCGGCCCTGCGGCTCCAGCCCGGCGGCGCGCACCGCGTCGAAGGCGAACAGGTTGGCCACCAGCCCCGCCTTCATGTCGCCGCTGCCGCGGCCGTACAACCATCCGTCCTGGACAGCCGCGTCCCACGGCGAGCGCTGCCACTGGTCCTCCGGGCCTTCGGGCACGACGTCGATGTGACCGTTGAGGATGAGCGAGCGGCCCTGGGCCTGCGCAGCGGCCTGCTGCTCCCGGGCGGCCTGCTGCTCCCGCGGATGGTACGTGCCGACCACGTTGCAGACCCCGTCGTAGGACACCTCGACGGCTCCGGCGCCCGGATGCTCGGCGAGCTCCGCCGGGTCGAGGTCCCACCGGTCCATCTCGAAGCCGCGGGCGGACATCGCGCCGTACAGGAGGTCCTGCGCGGACTTCTCCGCGGTGCGGAGTGAGGGATGCCGGATCAGCTCCTGGGTGAACGCGACCTGCCGGTCGAATGCCGCATCGACCGCACGGAGGATCCGCTCGCGCTGATCATCGGTGAGGGGCGACGTCTGGGAGGTGATGTTGTCCGCGCTCATATGCTGCCTTTCGTTCGTGGATCCGGCCGGCGCATCCGATCGGCAGGGCCGGCCGGGGGCCCGTTCGGTGTCGTCTGCAACCCGCTGGTTACACCCCGTTCTGCGCCGGTGGCGGGATCACGCGGCGCGGCGCCAGGTGCTGAACCGCTTCGAAGCCGAGCAGCTGCTCCTGCCGAGCGAGGTTGTAGGTGCGTTCGTGGATCAGGTGGCGGATGGCGTAGCGGGTGAGCTTGGGGCGCTTGCCCGTCATCTTCGCCCGCCGCTCCGAGGCCCATGCCCGGATCATGGCCAGGTCGCCTGCCACCGCGTCGAAGACCACCGGCGGATGACCCTCCCGGGCGAAGAAGGTGTTGAGCGCCTCGCGGAACACGTACGGGCGGGGGTCGCCGACGTTGATCGGCCCGAACACGTCCGGTCTGCCGATGGCCGCGACTGTCGCGCCGACGAGGTTGTCGATGTGCGTGAGCGTGATGAGCTGCTTGCCGCCGCCGGGAATCCGCAGCACCCCGTTCTTGATGTTGGCCTGAACCCGGGGGATCAGCGTCGTGTCACCGGGGCCGTACACGGCGTGGGGACGCAGCACCACCGCCTGCGGGCGGACCCGCTGGATCACCACCTCGGCCTGGGCCTTGGTCAGCTCGTAGGCGGTCGGGTAGCGCTTCTCCTCCACCGGTCCGGCCTCTTCGTGGAGCATGTGGTGCGGGACCCTCGGGTCGTAGATGCTCGCCGAGGACATGTGCACGATCCGGACGTCCGGAAACGCGTCGAGCACATTGCGAGTCCCCGTGACGTTGACGGCGTGCAGGTTGGCAGGGTCGCCCCAGTCGTCGACATCCGCGGCGCAGTGGACGACGGCTTCGAGGAAGCGGAAGTGCCCGGTGATCTCCGGCCCGGCAGGCTCCCGAATGTCCCAGTGAAGGTGCTCCACCTCGGGAATCAGCGGGTCCGTGCGACCCACGCTCACCACCGTCTTGCCCTGCCGCCTCAGCTCGACGGCAACGGCCTTCCCGATGAATCCGGATGCTCCAGTCACAACGATCGGCATGGTGCTCCTTTCCCCACCCCTAGGCTAGACCGACCGGCCGCCGGTGCCGATCATCCCTCGTCGGTGTCCAGCTCCGAATACACCGGGAGCGCCGAGGCGCCCGCCCCCACCCATGTCGTCGGCACCAGTCCGAGGAGGCCGGCGACGGCCCGCCGCACGGCCGGGCGGTCGAGCTTCGCGGAGCGGCCGGACGTGGGGAGGGCAGGCAGAAGCACGAGGGCATCCGGCTGGGCGTCATGGTCGATCCGGGTGCGAAGGGCTTCAGCGATCTCGGGCAGCCGGACGGTGCCGCCGGCAGATTCATGGGTGCGCGGGACGACGACGGCGACGACTCGTTCATCGCCGAAGTCGTCCGAGATGCCGACGAGGACGGCATGGCTGATTGCGGGGTGGGCCGCGAGGGCGGGCTCGTAGAGACCGGGGTAGATATTCGTGCTGCCGCGGATGATCATGTCACCGCTGCGGCCGAGCAGGACGACGCCGGGCCGGTGGGAGCCGGCCGAGGCGCCGCTCGGTTCAGGCGTCCCTCCCGGGGAGCCGGGCGTCCGAGGCGTCGCCGTCGTCCGGGGCGTCGCCCCGCCGGGCGCAGCGGGCAGCAGCTCGGCGAGGTCGGTGGTCAGCAGCCAGGTTCCGTCGAAATGAGGAGTGTGTGCCTCGTGACCGGCACCCGCCTCGGTCGTCGGCTCACCCTCGGCGCCCGCCTCCGCCCTCGGTGCGCCTTCCGAAATCGCCTCGGTCGTCGGCTCACCCTCGGCGTCGAGGTAGCCGACCATCATGTTGGGTCCTCGCAGGGCGAGGCGCCCGCGCACGACGCGAGCCTCCACTCCCGGGAGCAGCCGACCCACGTAGTCGCCCGGTCCGGGGTGAGCGAGTTTGTCGGCGGCATCGGTGACGGCGATCGGCAGGACCTCGGTCATGCCGTAGGTGGCGAGCACCCGGGTCCGGGGCATCGTCTGCGCGACCGTGTCCAGGAGCGAAGCCGTCACCGGGGCGGCCCCGACGATGATCGAACGCAGCCGGGGATCGGGAGCGCCGGCGGCGATGGCGTCGGTGACGAGCTCGACGTCGGCCGGCACGAGGAAGCTCACCTGCGCACCGCGCAGCCCGCGCACGAATCCCGCCGGGTCCTTCCGCGGCGGAGCGGCGGCGGCCGGCATGCTCCAGTGGGCTCCCGCGCACAGCGCGGCCAGACCGAGGAAGAACTGGTCGGAGTGCACGCGCTCGCCGGGCGCGATGTCGACCGCGCCGGAGAACAGCTGCATGGCCGCGTCGAGGGAGCCGCGGGAGTGGGCGACGATCCGCGGGTGCGCGGTGGTTCCCGAGGTCGACACCAGCAGGCACAGCCGGTCCGGTTCCGCGCCGACCTCGATCTTCCCGATCCGGGCGGCGAGGGCCTCCACGTCGGCGCTGTGCCGCGGCATACCCGGCAGGCGCGGGCCGGCATGGAAGTGCCCGCCCGTGTGCTCGCGCAGTCCCGGCAGCAGGATCCCGGCTCGGCGCGCGATTCTGCGCACTCCGGGCAGGCCGGCGGAGTAGAGAACGGATTCGGCGGCGACGTGGTTGGGCCCGATGCGCCGGCGGCGGGCGGCGAACACGTCCTCGGCGACGCCGAGGTCGGCGAAGGCGATGACTCCGCCGGCGGCCACCACACCCAGCGCGAACACGATGCCCCGTGGCTGCGGCCGAATCGAGAACTGCACCCGGTCGCCGGGCGAGAAGCCGCGGTCGCGCAGGGCCGCGGCGGTGTTGCGGATCCGGATGCCGAGGCTCTTGAAGGTCCAGGTGGTGCCGTCGGCTCCGGTGATGGCGGGTCGGTCGGCGAACTCCTCGCAGGCGGCGAGCAAGCGGACGATGATGTCGCCCCGCGCGCCCGTCGTCCGGGCCTCGCTGTGGGCGCCCACCGTCCCGACCTCGCCGTGCGGGCCGACCGCCGCGCCTTCCGCGTCAGCGGTCATCGCCGGACTCCGCGTCGGTGCGGTCCTTGGGACCTCTTCGTCAGCGCGATCTCCAGCCGGGCGTAACCGGGGATGAGCACCCCGCGCGCCTCCGCCCGCGACACGATCCGCAGGCCTGATCCCGTGCGCGCGCAGACGTCGAGCAGGGCGTCGAGGAGCGCGTCGGTCTGCGCGGTGGCGACCGGTGCGCCCAGGCAGAAGTGCGGCCCGGCGCCGAACCACAGCTGCTTGAGCTCGCCCGCCCGTCGAGCGGCGGGGTCGAACGGCCCCACATTCCGGCAGCACATCAGGGTCGCGATGATGATGCGCTCCCCGGCGCGAATCCCGAAGCCGCCCGCCGAGGCGCCGCCCACCCGCACATCCGCCGTCGCCTCGCGCAGCATCACCGGCGTGGGGACGGTGACGCGCAGCGCTTCCTCCACGAGCAGGTCCCGCCGGTCGGCGGATCCCGCGGCCCGCTCGGCGACCAGGTCGTTCCACAGCCGGGAGTCCAGCGCCAGGGCCAGCAGCCTGGGCAGGAAGGACACGATCGTCTCCGTGCCGACCACGATGAAGGCGCCGACCGCCCCGACCGCCTCGTCCTCGGTCAGCCCGAGCCCTGCCATCCGCCCCGGGATCGTCGACTCGTCCTGCGCCCGCCACGCCTGGCGTGCCGGGTCGACGATGTCGCTCATCGCCGCCTTGGCCTGCTCGACCTGCCGCGGAGTGAGGCTGGGCCGGTGCAGCCGCACCATCGACGTGACCCCGTGGATCGCCGCGAGCATCCGGCCGATCCGCTCCTCGCTGACCGGCAGCCCCGTGAGCCGGCAGATGATGGCACCTGCGATCCGCGTGGCAACCTTGACGACGTCGACCGGCAGGCCCGATTCCAGGCGGGCGACCGCCTCGGCGAGCTCTCCTGCGGCGGTGTCGGCGGTGAGCTCCGCGACCGCCTTCGGGGTGAAGATCCCGGAGATCGTGCGGCGCAGCCGCAGGTGGTCCGCACCCTCCATGTTGAGCAGCACGCTGGGCCCCAGCACGGGAGTCCACAGCCCCGCCGAGGCGGTCCGCCCGGTCTTCGAGAAATGGTCCCGGTCCATGAGGATCGACCGGGCGAGCCGCGCCTCGGAGACCACGACGCCCAGGCCGGGAATGCGCACGATCGGGCCGCGGGCGGCGATCCGATCGAGCATCGGCAGCACCCACGGGTGAGCGCCGTAGAGGACCCGGTTCTCCTGTGCCATCGCGAAGTACTGCGCGGCCTGCGTCAGCCCGGGCGTCACCGGCGGCTCGGCGAGCGGGAAGGCCGGCGGCGCGGGGAAGATGGGCTGGGCCTGTGCAGGCAGGCTCGGCGATGCGGCGCTCATCGGATGTCCACGTGGGCGGGCTTGTACCGGTGGTCGGCGTACCAGCCGAGGGTCCGGACGAGCCCCCAGGCGTGGACCCGGCGGATCGAGCCGTGGACGCGGATGTCGCGGCGCAGCCCGTAGGCGCGGGTGCGCCGGCGGACCTCGTTGACGACGGCGCGGTCCTCGTGGAGGTCCTCGATCGCGGTCCGCGGAAACCCGCCGATCTCCTCGTACAGCTGTGAGGTGATGGCCATGTTGCACCCCGGAGTCATGACGTAGGGGCCCAAATACCCGGCTTCCGGGTTCGAGCGGTTGCCGGGCCGGACCCTGCCGAAGGCACTCGCGACCTCGACCGCGGCGAGCAGGCTCCAGCGCTTGGCTGCGGGCACGTGATAGTCGTCGGTGCGCGGCAGCAGCTGCCCGGACACGAGCTCCAGGCCCGAGGCGAACGCTGCCTTCACCCGGGCCGCCCAGTCGGCGGCCGGCAGGCAGTCGGCGTCGGTGCGGGCGAGGTGAGTGGCGCCCAGCCCGATGGCCGCGCGGGCGGCGGTGTCGGCAGCGGCCCCGGTGCCCTTGAGGGATTCGCCGACGACCGTGAGCTCGGCCAGCGGGCTGCCGGGCCGGTGCAGGCGGTAGGAGCTGCGGATCGCCTCGATGACCTCGACGGTGGCGTCGGTCGAGGAGTTGTCGCAGATGACGAGGAGGAAGTCCTGATCCGCTTGCCGGGCCAGGGCGGTGAGGGTGGCCTGGATGCCGGCGGCCTCGTTGTAGGCGGGGATGATGACGCCGAGTCGCATGAGGTCAGTTTCGCATGTCGGTGGGTCGGCTGTCGGTGCGGTCGGGTGACGGAGAGCGGGAGGGCGGAACGGGGGGAGAGCGGGAGTGTGGAACGGGGGAGACCGGGGTGGGACGGAACGGGTGGGACGGAACGGGTGGGACCGGTGGCGGATCCGGCGCCTCCGACGCCTATCCTGGTGTGTGTGACGCCGGTCATCGTGACTGCCGGCGGATTCACCGTGGTTATCCGACTGCGTTCCCTGGACTGCGGTCCCCGGACTGCGGTCACCTGTCCACCCGGGTCGAAGGAGATCATCTGTGACATCGCGTGCCGCTGCGCAGGCCAAGCTCATCACCGCGCAGCTGTTCTCCGGGGCAGGCATCGCCTCCGGCTACGCCGTGGGCGGGCTGCTCGCCGAGCAGATCACCGGGCGCACCGCCATGGCGGGCTTCGCGCAGATGAGCGTGATCCTCGGCGCCGGACTGGTCGCTTACCCGCTGGCGGCGCTGGCCGGGCGGACCGGGAGGCGCACGGCGCTCACCCTGGGATTCGGGATCGGCACGCTCGGCGCGGCCGTGGTGCTGGTGGGCGTCGCGGTGCAGTTCCTCCCGCTGTTCATGCTGGGCATGATGATGTGCGGATCGTCGACGGCTGCAGGTCTGCAGGCCCGGTACGCCGCCGTCGACATCGCCGACCCCGCCAAGACCGGGCGCGCGATGTCCCTCGTGGTGTGGGCGACGACCGTCGGCTCCGTGCTGGGTCCGAGCTTCACCGAGCCGGGCGCACGATTCGGCGAGGCGCTGGGGATGAACGCGCTGGCCGGGCCGTACCTGATCTCCATGGCGGCCTTCGCGATCGCGACCCTGGCGGCCTCGACCCTGAGTCGCGGGATCGGTCCGGGGGTCGAGTTCGGTGCGCAGGCGCCGCGCGGGCGAGGCCGCCGAGGCGCCACGAGCCCGGCTGCAGCTGCTGCCCCGGCGACCACCTCGGGCCCGAGCGCAGCTGCTGACCCGGCACCCGCCTCGACGGTCAGTCCCGACCCGGCACCCGCCTCGGCGGCTCCGCTCCGGCTGGGGGAGGCGCTGCGGTACGCGGCCTCGCGGCCGGTGACCCTGTTCGCGATCGTCACCATCGTGACCGGGCAGATGATGATGACGAACGTCATGGTCATGACCCCCGTGCACATGGACCACCAGGAGTTCTCGCTGGGCGCGATCGGCATCGTGGTGAGCATCCACATCGCGGGCATGTACGCGCTGTCGCCGGTGTTCGGCTGGATGGCCGACCGCTGGGGCCCGGGAACGGTGATCGCGGCCGGAGTCGTCGTGTTCATCGTGACGATCACGCTCGGGGTCATCGACGCTGTGGCGCCCCAGTCCTCGATGGCGCTGCTGAGCACCGCCCTGCTGCTGCTCGGCGTGGGCTGGTCGATGTTCCTCATCGGCGGCTCGGCGCTGCTGACGTCCTCGGTGTCCCCGCGGGCGAAGGTCACGCTGCAGGGCGCCTCGGATTCGGCGATGAACCTGGGCGGGGCGCTGATGGCTGCGATGGCCGGAACCGTGCTGGAGGCCGGCGGATTCCTCTGGATCAACCTCATGGCAACCGTGGTGCTGCTCATCACCCTGGCGTTCTCCGTGCGCGCCGTGCCGCTCATGCGCTGGCCCGGCCGGGCGAATCGCGAGGACGCTGAGGAGCCCGCCCTCGAATCGGAGGTGCGGTGATGTCCGCTGACCGCTGGGCGTGGCAGCAGGAAGCGCTGGCCACGACGGCCGGGTGATCTGACCGTACCCGCGCGACGGCCGGCGCCGTGTGATGGAGTAGTCTCATGCGCCCCCTGCACCTGTCTGCCGCCCAGGCGCTCGCCCGGACCCGGGCACAGCTCGCCGACACCTCGCTGCTGCTGGCCGCCCGGCCCGACATGGCCGCCCTGCTGCTCGCCGGACGCGTGCTGAGCAGCGAGCGCACACCTCTGCGCCGCTTGCCGCCGCTGGGCTGGGTGACCGCGCACGCGCCGACCGCCCGCGAGATCCTCAAGGACTACCGCCACTTCACCAACCTCACCGAGGGCGGCGTCGGCGACCTGTGGGCGCAGGTGCTCGGCCCGTGGGTGCTCGACATGTTCGACGGACCCGGCCACCACGACCTGCGCACCCGCACCCGCGAGCTGTTCACCGAGGATTCGGCGGCCGCGCTCGTCGCCGAGGCGTGGCAGGACTCCTTCGATGCCGCCCGTCGGGAGCTGGTCACCGGGGGCACGGTCGACATCGCCGCGCTCTCGCGGATGCTGGTGGGACGGATGATGGGCGCGCTGCTCGGCATCGACGAGGTGCGCCACGACTCCGCCGCCGCCGACGAGCTGTTCGCCACGGGGGAGCGGCTGGCCGGGCTGGCGCTCGACACCGGCGCCGACACCACGCTGCCCGAGGACCGGGTCGCGCAGGCGCAGGAGATCGTCCGGCAGCTCACGGCGAACGTCCCGGCCGCCTTCGCCGACCCGCAGCCGGGCACCATCCTCGAGCGGTGCGCGCGGCTCGGGCTGGGACTTCGGGAGACGACCGGGCTGTGTGCCCTGCTGATGGTGGCCGGGACGGAGACCTCCGCCTCGGCGATGGCCCGCACGGTGGCGCTGCTCGCCGACACCGGCGATCAGCACCTGCTGCGCCGCGACCGCTCGCTGCTTCCCGAGGCGGTGCGCGAGGGTCTGCGCGTCACCACACCGGCCGCGGTGATCGGCCGCGGCGTCAGCGCCGACGTCGAGATCGCCGGCGCGCGGATGCAGGCGGGGGAGCGGGTGATGATGCTGACCTGGACGGCCAACACGCGGTACGGCGGCTTCGACCTGCGCCGCGGCTACGTCCCGGAGGTGCGGCAGCTGTGGTTCGGCGCCGGGCGTCACCTGTGCCTGGGCGCGCCGCTGGCCCGGGCCGAGATCGCCGGGCTGCTCACCATGCTGCTCGACGCCGCAGCCGAGGCGGGCGCACCGGGGTGGCAGATCGTCGAGCGGACTCCGCAGCGGAGGGTCATGATTCCCGGCTACCAGCGCCTCGTCGTGGCGCTGGCGTGAGCCAGGAACAGTTGGCGTGAGCCAGGAACAGTTGGCGTGAGCCGGCGGCGCCTCGGCGGGTCGGGCTCTCGTACACTTCGCATATGGAAAGCAGCTCAGCAGCCCGCATTCGTCGAGTCGTCCCCGAGGACGTCGAGGAGATCGTCGAGCTCGTCGTCGCGCTCGCGGTATACGAGAAGGAGCCGGCCGAGATCGTCCGCCTGACCCCGGAGAAGCTGCACGGCCAGCTGTTCGGCGACCATCCCGCGATCTTCGCCCACGTCGCCGAGGCGCCCGCCGGCTCCGACCGCCGCATCGACGGCTTCGCCCTGTGGTTCCTCAACTACTCCACGTGGGAGGGCGAGCACGGGATCTACCTCGAGGACCTGTTCGTGCGGCCCGAGGTGCGCGGCGGGGGATTGGGCAAGGCGCTGCTGACGACGCTGGCGGAAACGGCCGTCGAGAACGGGTTCAAGCGCCTCGAATGGGCGGTGCTCAAGTGGAACGCGCCGTCGATCGCCTTCTACCGCAGCCTCGGGGCCGGGCCGATGGAGGAATGGGACACCTTCCGCCTCACCGGGGACGCGTTGCAGAAGCTTGGCAACAGGGCACGGGTCTCACTGCACGACTGAGATGCCGAGCTCATCGAGCTCCCACCACATGAGCGAGCGCACATGCGCCTTCATGTCGTTGAGCAGGCTGCCGGCGACCACCGAGATGCCGGCCAGGACGAAGACCGTCTCTCCCGCACCGAATCGGCCTTCGGTGTTCGCCAGGAGCCTGAACTCCTGCTGTTCGATCTCGGGCAGCATCGCGCTCGAGTCGTCCCCGTCGGACTCCAGCTTCCGCGCAGCCAGCGTGCTGTGCAGCACCTCACCGCCGTCCGGCTGCAGCACCGCGACGAAGACAGTGGATGCCGCCGAGAGAATGCCCGACGACGAGCCCCACTTGTCGCTGAGCGAGAGGCTTGTCCGACTGTAGATGTTGTCCAGCACCGCCGACACCGACAGTCGTCCCTCCTCCGGCAGGGTGAACGTGGTGCCGCAGGCCGCCGAGGCACAGCCGTGATCGATCGGCAGGAGGCCGAACCACTCGTTGAAGCCCCAGGTCCCTCCCGGATCGACCGCGAGGTCGACATCGATCACGAGGTGACCGATCTCCCTGTTCGCGAACGAGCGATCCACGACATCCATGGTGTGCGCGGCCTGCTCGCTGTCGATCGGACCGAGCCGGTCCTGTGCGAACGGCGGGTGATGCAGGATGGGTGTCGGATCGGCGGGAGCGATGACCGGTTCGAACGCCGGGGGCCGGAGGAACGCGCGATCGGCCACCGCTCGGCTCCCCTCGGTCTGCAGCTCCCGGAGCTTCCCGTATTCGGGCACGATCTCCCGCAGACGTGTCTGCAGCGATTCGCGCCGGCGGGTGCGCTCCGCGTCCCAGCGCTCGGCGTCGCCGGCCAGCCGCGGGCTGACAGCGGCCCACTCCGCCCGGGCCTGCCGGATCGCCTCACGCCCCGCGGCGATCTGCTCCTCGGTGACGAGCCCCCACGCGCGCTCGCGGTAGTCGATGAGCATGACCCAGATCTCGGCCTCCGCGGCGATCGAGGCGCCGGTCCGCGGCGGACGCAAGCGCGACAGCGGGCTGTCCGCCGCCCCTCTGTTCCCCGGATTCGGTGGTGGAAGAACCATGACCACGCTCCATTCGCTCGTGCGACTTCAGGCGGCACCTCCGGCGGTCGCCGGAGGGCCGGCCTGCTAGCCCGGGGGGTCCCAGCCGAACTGGGTGACGTCGACGCCCTTGCGCGCAGCGAGGTCGAGCAGCTGCTCCGTCTCATCGATCCCGACAGCGACGTAGGCGTGGAGCCCGTCCTCGTCGCGGCGCAGCAGGTACTCGTAGTCGCTGTCGGCCAGGTGCTCGTCCGGCTCTCCGAAGAAGTGCCAGCGCACGCGCAGACGGATGATGCGCGGCGTGACGTCGACGCGTTCGAGCAGGGTGTGCGTGACCCGGCTCAGGCCCAGCGCCCTGTACAGCGGGTACGACTGCTCCAGCGCCTGCGCCAGCTGCTCACGCGAGTGCAGCGTGCCCACGAAGTCGTCGGTGACCATCGTGCCCGGCACGCCCCACAGGGCCGCCGACCCCTCCGCATCGAAGGTGCTCAGAGCCGACTCGTACTGCACAAGGAACTGTTCGACCGCGGGGTCGATCGCCTCGCTCATGCATCAAGCGTACGAAGGTCGGCACTGCGTGGGAACCCTTCAGCGCGGAGGAGTCCAGCGGAGTGCAGCGGCGTCAGATCTTGTCGAGCGCCTGCTGGAGATCCGCCAGCAGATCCTCGGCGTCCTCGATGCCCACCGACAGGCGCACCAGGTTCTCCGGCACTGCGAGGTCGGTGCCCTGCACCGAGGCATGGGTCATGTCGTACGGGTACTCGATGAGCGACTCCACACCGCCGAGCGATTCCGCGAGGATGAAGATGTCGGTGCTGTCGACCAGCTTCCGTGCGGCATCCCGACCACCGGTGACCTGGATCGACAGCATGCCGCCGAACATCCCCTCCCGCATCTGCGCGGCAGCGATCTCGTGCCCCGGGTGCGATTCGAGCCCCGGGTAGTTGATCTTCTCGATCTTCGGGTGTCCGACCAGCCCGGCCACGATGGCCGCGGCGTTCTCGGAGTGCTGCTTGACCCGCACCGCCAGGGTCTTGATGCCGCGCATCGTCAGCCACGCGTCGAACGGGCCGGACACCGCACCGGCGGCGTTCTGGTTGTAGGCCACCGCGTCGGCGTGCCCCGGATCCGCGAAGATCAGCGCACCGCCCACCACGTCCGAGTGTCCGCCCAGGTACTTCGTCACCGAGTGGACGACGACGTCCGCGCCCAGCGCCAGCGGCTGCTGCAGGTACGGGGTCGCGAAGGTGTTGTCGACGACCAGAAGTGCACCAACCTGGTGGGCCAGCTCCGCCGTCTTGCGGATGTCGACGATGTTCATCAGTGGATTGGTGGGGGTCTCGACCCACACGATCTTCGGCCGGTAGGCGGCGATCGCGTCCGAGGCGGCGCTCGAATCCGTGAGGTCGACGGCGAAGTGCTTGACACCCCAGTTGCCGAACACCGCGTTGATCAGGCGGTACGTTCCGCCGTACGCGTCATTGCCCAGCAGGATCGTGTCGCCCGGCTGGCATAGGGCGCGCAGCAGCGCATCCTCGGCGGCCAGTCCGCTGGCGAAGGACAGGGCGCGCGCGCCGCCCTCGATCGCGGCCAGCTGCTCCTGCAGCGCGTCGCGGGTGGGGTTGGCGCTGCGGGAGTACTCGTAGCCGTTGCGGAACCCGCCCACGCCGTCCTGCTTGTAGGTCGAGCTCAGGTGGATCGGCGGGATCACCGCTCCGGTGCGCGGGTCCGGCTCGCTGCCCGCATGGATGGCCCGGGTGGCGAAGGCGTGGTCGGTCTCGGAGCTGTCGGTCACGGAAGGTCCTTTCGAACGGTGGCCCAGCGGGCCAGGGCGGTGCGGTCGAGCAGGGCGATGGGCCGGCCGGCGTCCAGCACGACGACGCCCCGCTCCGACCTGAGCTTCTCGCGCAGGTCCTCGGCAGTCTGGCAGGCGCCGATCAGCTGCGGCTTGACCAGGTGTGCGGTCAGGGAGCCGATCGCGGTGTCGCCGGTGACGTCACCACCGGCTCCACCGGCCGCCGAGGCGCTGCCCCCTGCCGAATTGCCGGCTGCCGAAGTGCCGGCTGCCGAGGCGCCGTCCCCTGCCGAGGCGCTCGCGAGTTCGCCGAGCGCCAGGCCGGTGAGCACCTCGCGGTCGATGATGCCGTAGAGGTTGAACTCGGTGGCGGCACCGGTGTCGGCGACGAGCACGACGTCACCGCCGAGCGCGGCCAGCACATCCCGGACCGGGGTGTCCGGGGTGGCGTGGGCGTACTCGCCGGGGGTGAGTCCCAGGTCGGAGAGCACCTGGGCGACTGTGGTCCCGGCCGTCGCCGAGGCGGCGGGCGCCTCGGCAGCGGAGGCCGCCGGGCCCTCCGCAGCCAGTCCGGCCACGGTGCCGGTCGCGCCCGAGGCGGCACCTCCGGCGGCAGCGCCTGCAGATCCGGCACTCGCCTCGGCGGTGGCGTCCTCGTCCCCGGTGGTGGAGGTGGTGAAGCCGTGCTCGGCCATCCACTGGTCGTTGAAGATCTTGTCGATGTAGCCGCGGCCGGAATCCGGCAGCACGACCACCACGACGCCGTCCTCGTCGAGGTCCTTCGCCGTCTCCAGGGCGGCGACGACCGCCATGCCCGAGGAGCCGCCCACCAGCAGGCCCTCCTCGACGGCCAGCCGCCGAGTCATCTCGAAGGAGGCGGCGTCGTCGACGGTGACGAAGCCGTCGGGGACGGACGGGTCGTAGGTGTCGGGGATCATGTCCTCGCCCACGCCCTCGACGTAGTAGCCGTGCAGCTTCGCGGAGTGGTCCGCGTAGATCGAGCCGGCGGGGTCGGCGGCGATGACCTTGACGCGCCCCTCGGACACGTCGTGGAGGTAGCGGCCGGTGCCGGTGATGGTGCCGCCGGTGCCCGCGCCGATCACGACGTGGGTGACCTTGCCGTCGGTGTCGTGCCAGATCTCGGGGCCGGTGGAGTCGTAGTGCGCGGCCGGTCCGGCCTGGTTGGCGAACTGGTTGGGCTTGTACGCGCCGGGGGTCTCCGAGGTGATCCGGTCGGACACGCCGTAGTAGGACTCGGGGGAGTCGGGGGCGACGTTGGTGGCGGTGACGACGACCTCGGCGCCGTAGGCCTTGAGGACGTCGCGCTTGGACTGCCCGACCTTGTCGGGGGCGACGAACACGGAGCTGTAGCCACGGATGGCTGCGACCATGGCCAGGCCGACGCCGGTGTTGCCGGAGGTGGGCTCGACGATCGTGCCGCCCGGCTGCAGCTTGCCGGAGCGCTCGGCTTCGGCGACGAGGCTGGCAGCGATCCGGTCCTTGATCGATCCGCCGGGATTGGTGAACTCGATCTTGGCCAGCACTGTGGCCCTGATGCCTGCGGTGACGGAGTTGAGCTTGACCAGAGGGGTGTTGCCGATGAGATCGAGAACGGATTCTGCGTACTTCACTGAGTTCCTGACGTTGTTGAGGGCTTCGGACACCGGAAACGGCGGCTGACGGCGAACAGCCGGCTATTCAGCAACAACACCACGGGTGGAACACGGGGAGAAACCGTTTCCTTATCTGACGATCGCGATCATGAGCGGTTCGATCCTATGCTAGGGCGAAGAGCAAAGTCACGCGGGCCGGACCCAGGATCAGGTGGCGTCGCCGCGACACGATGCTGGGGCGACGGCAGGCTGGAGCGGATGATGGCGCAGCGCATCGAGGACTACGGGGTCATCGGCGACCTGCACACGATGGCGCTGGTGGGCCGCGACGGGGCGATCGACTGGCTGTGCCTGCCGCGGTTCGACTCCGGGGCGTGCTTCGCGCGGCTCCTGGGCGACGAGGACGCAGGGTTCTGGCGGATCGCGCCGGCGAGCGGGGGACCGTGCACCCGGCGGCGCTACCGCGGGCAGACCCTGATCCTGGAGAGCGAGTGGGACACCCCCGAGGGCACCGTGCGCGTGGTGGACCTGATGCCGCTGCGCGATCAGGCGGGAGACGTCGTCCGAGTCGTGGAAGGGGTCCGCGGACGCGTTCCGATGCGGGTGGAGCTGCAATGGCGCTTCGACTACGGCCACATCATCCCGTGGGTCAGGCGCGGCGGGGAGCTGCTGTCCGCGATCGCCGGTCCAGACGCGGTCTGGCTCGACACTCCCGTCGCCCTGCGCGGCGAGGGCTTCTCCACCGTCGGGGAGTTCGTGGTCGAGGCGGGGGACCGGGTCCCGTTCGTCCTCACCCACCACCTGTCGCACCTGCCCCCGCCCGGCCGGCGGGACGCCTTCCGCGGGATCGAGCGCACGGAGCAGTTCTGGACGGACTGGGCGTCCCAGGCGCGGTACGAGGGGCCGTGGTCGGATGCGGTGATCCGATCCCTGATCATCCTCAAAGCCCTGACCTATGCACCGACCGGCGGCATCGTGGCCGCCGCGACCACTTCCCTGCCCGAGCAGATCGGCGGGGTGCGGAACTGGGACTACCGATTCTGCTGGCTGCGCGATGCGACCTTCACGCTGCAGGCGCTGCTCGGCACGGGCTACGTCAAGGAGGCCGAGGCGTGGCGCAGCTGGCTGCTGCGCACCATCGCCGGCGACCCCGCCGACCTGCAGGCGATGTACGCGGTGGACGGGACGCGACGGCTCACCGAGCTCGAGCTGGACTGGCTGAGCGGCTACGAGGGATCCCGCCCGGTGCGGATCGGCAACGCGGCGGTCGGGCAGCTGCAGCTCGACGTCTGGGGTGAGGTCCTCGACGGGCTGCACGTGGCGCGTACGGCGGGGGTCCTGCCCGTCGACGACGCGTGGGATCTCCAGCGGGTCCTGCTGGACTATCTCGAAGGGCATTGGCGGGACCCCGACAACTCGTTGTGGGAGGTGCGCGGGGCCCGCCGGGACTTCGTGCACTCCAAGGTCATGGCCTGGGCCGGGATCGACAGGGCCGTGCAGGCGGTCGAGAGGTTCGGCCTGGACGGCCCGGTCCACCGGTGGCGCGCGCTGCGCCAGGAGATCCACGCCGACGTCTGCGACCGCGGATACGACGCGGACAGAGGCACCTTCACCCAGTTCTACGGCTCGCGGGGGTTGGACGCGGCTCTGCTGCTCATCCCGCGGGTCGGGTTCCTGCCGTGGACGGACTCGCGGGTCGTCGGGACGGTGGCGGCGATCGAGCGCGAACTTATGCGGGACGGGTTCGTCCTGCGCTACCTGCCCGGCGCCGACCCCGACCCCGTGCCGCTCGTCCACACCGAATCGGGCGCCGACGGAGCGCACAGCGTCCGTGCTGCATCCCAGGGGGAGCACGGCGTGGACGGTCTGCCCGGCCAGGAGGGCGCCTTCCTGGCCTGCAGCTTCTGGCTGGCCGACGCCCTCTGTGGGATCGGCCGCCGCCGCCGTGCCCGGGAGGTCTACGAGCATCTGCTGAGTCTGCGCAACGACCTGGGCATCCTGTCCGAGGAGTACGATCCCGCTGCCGGCCGCCAACTGGGGAACACCCCGCAGGCATTCAGCCACGTCGGCCTGGTCAACACGGCTCTGCGCCTGTCCGGCGCCCATCCCGGTACCGACACCGCCGCCGGGCCCACCCCCGGCTGAGCCGACCCGGGCCGGAGGGGCTGAGTCGACCCAGCCCGGGACCGAGGGGCTGAGTCGACCCAGCCCGGGCGGATGGGCTGAGTCGACCCAGCCCGGGGCCGAGGCGCCTGTTGGGTTTGTCTCTGCTGAGGGCGCGCCGGATACCCGCGTCCGGCGACGATCTGCGGTTACTCTTCGCTGAGATAACGACGAACTTCAACAAGAAGTAACCGCAGATTGGCGGCTCACGTCACCGGCTGAGCCGACCCGGCGGCTCACGTCACCGGCTTGGCGCCTGACCTCAGCGGTGCTGCCACTCCGGTTCGCGCTTGGTCAGGAACGCGTCGATGCCCTCCTGCGCGTCGTGCATGACGGCGTTGTCGGCCATCACCTCGGCCATGCGGGCATAGGCGTCTGCGGTGGGCAGCTCGACCTGCTCGTAGAAGGCGCGCTTGCCGATCGCGACGGTGGCCGCGGACGCCTCGGCGACCTTGGACGCCAGGGCGGCTGTCGCCTCGGCAAGCTCCTCGTCCGGGACCACGTCGGAGACCAGACCGTGAGTCAGCGCATCCTGCGCGCCGAGCAGGTCGCCGGTGAGCAGCATGCGCATGGCGGTCTTGCGCGGCACCGCCCGGGACAGGGCGACCATCGGGGTCGAGCAGAACAGGCCGATGCGCACCCCCGGGGTGCCGAAGCGGGCGGACTCGGCGGCCACGGCCAGGTCGCAGGTGGCGACGAGCTGGCAGCCGGCGGCCGTCGCCACGCCCTGCACCTGGGCGATCACGGGCTGTGGAATGCGCTGAATGAGCAGCATGAGATCGGAGCAGGTGGTGAAGATCTCCTGCTGCGCGGGGTGGTCGGCGCCGCGGACCTCCTTGAGGTCGTGGCCCGACGAGAACACGTGGCCGGCCGTGGACAGGATGATCGCGTGGACGTCACTGCGCTCGCCGAGCCGGGTGAAGACGTCGATGAGGGAGCGCATCATCACCAGCGACAGCGCGTTGCGGGTCTGCGGATGGTTCATGGTGACGTGGGCGATCGCGCCGTCGACGGTGACCTCGACGGCGTCGTTGCTCATGGGATCGAGAGTCATGAGGCCAGTGTGCCAGACCAGCCACGACCACTTGACGAGTGAGCCGGATCAGTCTGGTCCACAAGCAGACCAGCCGGGTCAGTGCGCCACGCCGGCCCCTGTGCGGCTGCTGCTCACTGCCCGGGGATAGAGGTGCAGGAAGGACAGGGCGAACATCCCGACCGCGATCGCCGGCCACACCCAGTGGCCCGCGACGTGCAGATGCGGCGGGTAGTAGCTTGGAATCGGTCTCGTGAGTGTGGTCTCCAGGACCCAGAGCAGCAGGTACACCACGGCTCCCCAGCGCAGGTAACTCCGCGCCGCACCCAAATTCATCCAGCAGACCAGTCCGGCGACGCCGAACACCAGATGGATGATGTTCTGGGCGATGGAGACCGGGAAGCTTCCGAGCAGGAGAGCGCGGGAATCAAGACCGGTGGGAGCCATCTGCTGATAGTTCATGGTGAACCCGGGAATGAAGCCGAGCACCCCAGCGAGGAAGAAGAGCAGTCCGACAGCGAGGGCAGCCCATTGGACGGCCATCCTGTCGCGTGACTTCCTGATTCGCGGTTTCGTCTGAGCCGACATGATGCCGTCCCCTCACAGATGTGAAATTCTGGAAGTGAATTCTTGCGTGTGGGACCTGTGTGCCAGGTCCTGTGCATCGCCGCTTGCGGGCCTCAATTCTACCGCTCTCGGCGTCTTCCTTGAAGCCGATTCCGACGGCAGTCCGCAGTTCCCGCTGATAGCGTGAAGACACCAGAGTCGCGGCCGGCCCGTGCGGGCTTGCGGACGCGCAGAGCAGACAGGGGGGCACCATGACCGGCAGCATCGAGGCGACAGTGGAGGAATGGCGAGCGCAGTACGACGTCGACAGCGCGAACGCCGCGTGGCTGATGTGCGACCGGCACGACCGGGACGCCGTTGCCTTCCGCGTGGTCGAGGAAGATCTCAGCACTCGCGACATCACCTACGGCGAGCTCGCCGACACCTCCCGTCGGCTGGCCACCGTGCTCGCCGAGCACGGGGTCCAGCAGGGCGACCGGGTGCCGGTGCTGCTCAACAAGGGCGCTGAGCTCGCCTTCACCCTGATGGCGATCTGGCGGCTGGGCGCGGTGCACGTGCCGCTGTTCACCGCGTTCGCCACCGGCGCGATCGAGCTGCGAGTCACGGGTTCCCACGCGAAGCTCGTGATCACCGAAGAGGGGCAGCGGGCCAAGGTCGAGCCGATCGACGGCATCGAGATCCTGCAGGTCGGCGACGAGCTCGACCGCCGGGTCGATGCGGCAGAGCCGATCGCCGAATCCGTCACCGTCGGCCGTCACGGCATCTTCCTGCAGCTCTTCACGAGCGGCACGACCGGCAGCCCCAAGGGCGTGCCGGTGCCGTTGCGCGCTCTGGCGGGCTTCCACTGCTATCTGCACTACGGGCTCGACGTCACCGCGGACGACGTGTTCTGGAACGCCGCAGACCCCGGTTGGGCGTACGGCCTCTACTACGCAGTCGTCGCGCCGCTGGCGGCCGGACGCACCAGCATCTTCTACCGCGGCGGCTTCACTGCGGAGTCGACCGTCAAAGTGATCAAGGAGCTCGGCGTCACGAACTTCGCCGGCGCCCCCACCATGTACCGGGTCCTGAGCAACAGCGGCCTGGTCGAGGGAGTGCGCCTGCGCCGGGCCGGCTCGGCGGGTGAGCCGCTGACCCCCGATGTCGTCGAGTGGGCGCGCGAGGCGCTCGGCACCGAGGTGCGCGACACCTACGGCCAGACCGAGCTCGGCATGGTCATCTGCAACCACGCGCACCCGGACCTGGCGCGGCCGCTCAAGCCCGGATCGATGGGTCAGCCGTCGCCGGGCATCACCGCCGCCGAGGTCGATGGGCAGATCGCCATCGATGTCGAGAACAGCCCGCTGTTCTGGTTCCCCGGCTACTTCGAGGCGCCCGAGAAGACGGCAGAGCGCTTCACCGAGGACCACCGCTGGTACCTGACCGCGGACACCGGCCGAATCGATGAGGACGGCTACTTCTTCTTCACCGCCCGCGACGACGATGTCATCCTCGCCGCCGGCTACCGGATCGGTCCGTTCGACGTCGAGAGCGTTCTCATCACCCACTCGCAGGTCGTCGAGGTCGCAGTCGTCGGCCGGCCCGACCCGGAGGGCATCCGCGGCGAGGTCGTCGAGGCCTTCGTGGTCGTCGCCGACAAGTCCATCGACCACGCGGCGTTCGAGAAGGAGCTGCAGGCGAAGGTCCGCAACGAGTACTCCAAGCACGCCTACCCGCGCCGGGTGCACCTCGTCGACGAGCTGCCCAAGACTCCCAGCGGCAAGATCCAGCGCTACCTGCTGCGCGAGACGGAAGGCTGACCCGGACGCGGTACAGGGCGGCGGGGGGAGACCGGTGACCTCGGCCAGGCCACCCGCTCAGCAGGGCGGGCCGCACTCATGTGACCGTTCTGCACCAGGATGTCGCGGCGCTGCACCAGCGTCCGAGCCGGGTCCCGCCGTGCGGTCGATAGCATGAAGCCGATTCATCCCCACGCCCCTCGGAGACCCCGTGACCCATCCGCCCTACCCGCCGCACCAGCCCCACCGAGGGTCGACGCCGTATCCCCAGGCGCCGGTGCAGTCCGGTTCGCTCGCGTTCCCGCCCGACCATCCGAATCCCGGCCGCCGGGATCTCGGTCCGAACCGAGGCCGAGGCGGGGCGCTGCGCACGATCATCGTCGTCGCCTCGGTGCTCGTCCTGGTGCTGGCAGCTGGCGGGGTCTGGCTGCTCACTTCCGCCTCGGGAGGGGAACCCCAGGTGGTCGCCTCGGGAAGCGCCACGACCGACCCCACCGAGGCGCAGCCCGAGGGCCCGACCGAGTCGGCCGCACCGGAGGCGTCGCAGACCCCGACCGAGCCCGAGGAGCCGTTCGACCAGGCTGTGCCGACCCCCGGTGCGGTCCCGGAGGCCGACGATTCTGCCGACCCCCTCATCGACGTCCGCGCCCAGGACGAGCAGGACGCGCGCGACTGGGCGAACGCGAACTACGGCAGCTTCGAGCCGCTGCACCTCAAGGGCTCCGGCAGCACCGTCGTGGAGATGCCTGAAGACGTCACCGGTCCTGCGGTCGTGACCTACGAGGTCGGCAGCGATGACGTGTTCAAGCTCATCGAGTTCAACGACGCGGGCACGCCGGGCTGGGTGCTCGGGACCGACGACGGGACGGGCGCCCGCGACGCATTCGTCGGCAATCGCAGCGTCTCCTGGGGCACCCTGCAGGTGGAGACCGAGGGGGACTGGCAGGTGTGGATCCAACCCGTCGGCTCCCTGCCGATGGTCCCCGAACAGGGCAGTGGGCCCGGATACTTCCTGCAGGCGGGCCCCACCGAGCTGTACGACTTCCGGGTGACATCCGAGGACGGCTACATCGACACCTGCTCCGTCGCCCAGGTGATCGACGACTTCGGCGAGCCGATCAAGCTCGGCGAGATCATCAGCGAAGGCACGCCGACCCCGCTGGAGAACATGCTGAGCGGACCCAGCGTGATCGAGGTCAGCTGCCAGTGGGACTGGGAATTCGTCGCCGTGTGAGGGCGAATCTCAAGCGGCACGAGGGTGAAGCGGCACCAGCGTGAATCTGAAGCGGCACGAAGGCAGATCCCAAGGTTGAGTGGAATAGACTCAACTTCGGAAGCGTTGAGCTGATCAGAAGTCAGAAACGTGAAAGGACTCCCTCGCATGGACGCAAAGTTCACCGCCAAATCCCAAGAGGCGTTCTCCTCGGCCGTCAAGGACGCGGTCAACCGGGGCAACGCCCAAGTCGAACCCGCCCACCTGCTCTCGTCGCTGCTGGCCCAGCCGGACAGCATCGCGCGCGCCTTGCTCGAACACCTCGGCGCGGACACCCAGACCGTGGTCCGGGAGGCCGAGCGCATCGTCGCCGGCCTGCCGAGCGTGTCCGGATCCAGCGTCACCCAGCCCAACCTCTCGCGGGCGGGCCTGCAGATGGTCAACAACGCGGAGAAGGAGATGAATGGGCTCGGCGATCAGTTCCTCTCCACCGAGCACCTGCTCATCGCCGCCGCGGCGGACACCGGTGATGTCGGCAGGCTGCTGGCCCGCCACGGCGCCACCCGCAAGGGCCTGCTGGAGGCGCTGCCTGAGGTCCGCGGGGGCAAGAAGGTCACCAGCGAGAACCCGGAGGACACCTTCCAGGCGCTGGAGAAGTACGGCGTCGACCTCACCGCCGCCGCCCGCGAGGGCAAGCTCGACCCGGTGATCGGCCGCGACTCGGAGATCC
This sequence comes from Brevibacterium daeguense, assembly GCF_021729135.1. Classification (GTDB taxonomy): domain Bacteria; phylum Actinomycetota; class Actinomycetes; order Actinomycetales; family Brevibacteriaceae; genus Brevibacterium; species Brevibacterium daeguense. Next base: position 44,060 of record NZ_JAJTWW010000004.1, on the reverse strand, counting down.
GCCGCGTCGTGCAGGTGCTGTCCCGCAGGACCAAGAACAACCCGGTCCTCATCGGCGAGCCCGGCGTCGGCAAGACCGCCGTCGTCGAGGGCCTGGCCCAGCGGATCGTCGCCGGGGACGTGCCGGAGTCGCTGCGCAACAAGACGCTCGTCAGCCTGGACATGTCGGCGATGGTCGCCGGCGCCAAGTACCGCGGCGAGTTCGAGGAGCGGCTCAAGGCCGTGCTCGAGGAGATCAAGAACTCCGACGGCCAGATCGTGACCTTCATCGACGAGATCCACACCGTGGTCGGCGGCGGCGCCACCGGCGACTCCTCGATGGACGCCGGCAACATGCTCAAGCCCATGCTCGCCCGCGGCGAGCTGCGCCTCGTCGGTGCGACCACTCTGGACGAGTACCGCGAGAACATCGAGAAGGACCCCGCTCTGGAGCGCCGCTTCCAGCAGGTGTTCGTCGGCGAGCCCAGCGTCGAGGACTCGATCGCCATCCTGCGCGGGCTCAAGGAGCGCTACGAGGCCCACCACAAGGTGACGATCTCGGACTCCGCGCTCGTCGCCGCCGCGACCCTGTCGAACCGCTACATCTCCGGGCGCCAGCTGCCGGACAAGGCCATCGACCTCGTCGACGAGGCCGCCTCCCGGCTGCGCATGGAGATCGACTCCGCGCCGATCGAGATCGACGAGCTCCGCCGCGCCGTCGACCGGCTCAAGATGGAGGAGATGGCGCTGTCGCGCGAATCCGACGAGGCCTCCCTCCAGCGACTGGCCGCGCTCCGCGAGGAGCTCGCCAACAAGCAGGAGGAGCTGTCGGGGCTCACGGCGACGTGGGAGCGGCAGCGCGCCGGGCTCAACCGGGTCGGCGAGCTCAAGCAGAAGCTCGACGACCTGCGCAGCCAGGCGGAGATCGCCCGCCGCGAAACCGACCTGGAGACCGCCTCGCGCCTGCTCTACGGCGAGATCCCCGCAGTGGAGAAGGAGATCGCCGAGGCGGAGGCCGCGGAGAAGGCTGCGGAGACCGAGCGCACCATGGTCGGTGACCAGGTGACCGCCGACGACATCGCCGAGGTGGTCGCCGCCTGGACCGGCATCCCCGCCGGCCGCCTCCTCCAGGGGGAGCGGGAGAAGCTGCTCCATGCCGAGGAGGTCATCGGCAGGCGTCTGATCGGCCAGGAGCGGGCCGTCGCCTCGGTGTCGGACGCGATCCGGCGCTCACGGGCGGGCGTGTCCGATCCGGACCGGCCGACCGGCAGCTTCCTGTTCCTCGGCCCCACCGGGGTGGGCAAGACCGAGCTGGCGAAGTCGCTGGCGGACTTCCTGTTCGACGACGAGCGCGCGATGGTGCGCATCGACATGAGCGAGTACGGGGAGAAGCACTCCGTGTCGCGCCTGGTCGGTGCCCCTCCGGGCTACGTCGGCTACGAGAGCGGCGGTCAGCTGACGGAGGCGATCCGGCGCCGGCCCTACTCGGTGGTGCTGCTCGACGAGGTGGAGAAGGCCCACCCGGACGTCTTCGACATCCTGCTGCAGGTGCTCGACGACGGACGGCTGACCGACGGTCAGGGCCGCACCGTGGACTTCCGCAACACCATCCTCATCCTGACCTCGAACCTGGGCTCGCAGTTCCTCGTCGACCAGACGCTGAGCGGTGAGCAGAAGACCACCGCGGTGATGGACGTGGTGCACAAGGCGTTCAAGCCGGAGTTCCTCAACCGGCTCGACGACATCGTGGTCTTCGATGCGCTCGACATGACGCAGCTCAGCCGGATCGTGGATCTGCAGGTCGCGGCCATGCAGGATCGGCTGGCCGAGCGCCGGCTCGTCCTGGAGGTCACGCCCGCGGCCAAGGACTGGCTGGCCCTCGAGGGCTACGACCCGGCCTTCGGTGCCCGGCCGCTGCGCCGGCTGGTGCAGCGTGAGATCGGTGACCGGCTGGCCAGGGAGATCCTGGCGGGCAACATCCACGACGGCGACACCGTCCAGGTCGACACCAGCGACGATGTCAGCGAGGGCGGCTTGGTCCTCACGCCGGTGCACGGAGCCGCCGCGGTGCGGTGATGCGCGGCGGGCAGCGCTTGGGGTGCGGTGATGTGCTCCGGTACGCGGAGCCGCGGCGCTTGGGGTGCGCTCCGGTGCGGTGAGCAGACGCCGAGGCGGTGGCGGGCACGAGGAGACTCGTTCCCACCACCGCCTGGTGGTGTCTCAGGAGCTCGGGAGCAGGTTCTCGGTGAAGTCGCTGCCGTCTGCGCGCAGCACCACGCAGTGGATGTAGCGCTGCTCGGCGTTGGCCCAGGTCTCCGGGGTGGGGTAGGCGAAGCTGGCGACGTAGTCCTCGCTGAGCTTGGCCGGATCGAGCGCTCCCGAGGCGCCCGACTGGCAGAAGGTGCGAGCGTCTGCGTCCAGCTGTGAGTCGCCGGGGTAGGCGTCGCCATCGATCTTCTTCTGCGCGTAGACCTGGCCGTAATGCGGCTCGTCGCAGTCGATCGGGTCCAGTCGGGGGCCGCTGGGCTGGCGGATGCAGTCGCCGATGCCGATGTCGGGATCGACCTCGGCGGCCTGCGTCGTGTCCGGACTGGACTGCGGGTCCGGCGTGGGCGGCTGAGTCGTCGCCGACTCGGTCGGTTCGGGTTCGGCGGTGAGCTGTGACACGCCCCAGATGCCACCGCCCACGATGAGCGCGAGGATGAGGAACCCGCCGATCACCAGTCCGGCGATGAGTCCGCCTTTGCCTTTCTTGGGCGGCTGCGGCCCACCGGGCCCTGCCGGTCCGCCGTACCCCGGTCCGGTCGGTCCGCCGGGATAGCCCGGACCACCGCCGGCACCCGGGTAGCCCGAGCCGGCTCCGGGATAGCCCTGACCTCCGCCGGATCCGGGATAGCCGGGACCAGCAGCTCCCGAGTAGCCCAAGGCGCCGCCCGGATAGCTGGGGCCGCTCGGGTTGCTCGGCCCACCCGGATAGCTGGGGCCGCCGGGGAAGCCGGAACTGCCGGCCCCCGGATAGCCGGGACCACCCGGACCGGCGGGGCTGCCGCCCGGTCCCGCGGGTCCTGCTGGGCCGCCGGGTCCTGTCGGGCCGCCAGGCCCGCCCTGTCCGCCATAGGGCGGCTGTGGTTGCTGGAACTGCTGTCCGGGTGCCTGCGGTTGCTGGCCCGGTCCGCCGGATTGCTGACCCTGGCCGCCCGGCTGGAACGGGGGCCGGCCTGATCCATAAGAAGCCTGCGCGGGCCCGCCGGCCTGGCCGGGGAACTGGCCCGCGCCTCCCGGGCTGCCGAAGGCTCCGGGCTGAGTGGTTCCCGCTGACTGCCCGCTCCACGGGGAAGTGGATTGGGACGCTCCCGGCGTCTGGCTCGACCCAGGACCCTCGCCCGGCTGCGTGGGAGGGTTGACCTGCGGGGGGTTCGGCCGCCGGTAAGGATCGTTGGGATTGCTCATAGCGACCAGCCTAGGGCAGTGCTCGCTCCAGCAACCAGATCGGGGGAGACTGTGTGGCCGATCTGGAACATCCCTACGGGTTCCCGCCGACTGCGGTCCTCGTGGAAGACCGCCTGCTGCGGCTCGAGCGTCCTCGTGGAGACCGCCGGGCGCCCGCGTCAGCTGCGGTAGTCGACGACGACGGGGGCGTGGTCCGACGCTCCCTTGCCCTTGCGCTCCTCACGATCGATGAAGGCGTCGACCGCGCGGTCGGCCAGCGGCGCCGAGGCGAGCTGGAAGTCGATTCGCATGCCCTGCTTCTTGGGGAACCGCAGCTGCTGATAGTCCCAGTAGGTGTAGACGCCGGGTCCTGGAGTGAACGGGCGGGCGACATCGGTGAGGCCTGCGTCGAGGAGTGCGCTGAACGCCGCGCGCTCCGGCTCCGACACATGCGTGGCGCCCTCGAACGCCGCCATATCCCACACGTCCTCATCCTGGGGCGCGACATTGAAGTCGCCGCACAGCACCAGCTCCGGATTCTCCCCGGACTCGAGCTTCCGCACGATCTCGGCGCGGAGGGCGGCCAGCCACAGGAGCTTGTAGTGGTAGTGCGGGTGGTCGACCTCGCGGCCGTTGGGCACGTAGAGCGAGTAGACGCGCACCCCGTCGCACTCGGCGCTGATGGCCCGCGCCTCGACCTCGTCGTCATCGCCGAAGCCGGGGACCTCTGGGAAGCCGATTTCGACATCCTCGAGCCCGATCCGGCTGGCAATAGCCACGCCGTTCCACTGGTTGAGTCCGTGGAAGGCGACTTCGTAGCCGCGGTCGGTGAAGAGGTCCTGCGGGAACTGGGAGTCCTTGCACTTGAGCTCCTGGATGGCGAGCACGTCTGCATCCGACCGGTCCAGCCAGGCCCCGATTCGGTCGGCGCGGGCCCGGATCGAGTTCACATTCCACGTCGCGATTCGCATGCGGCCACTCTATTCCACCGTCCGGACACCTGTCCGGGCGCGTGCCGACCGCCTAGTCTGATTCCAGGACCCGCATAGTCTGATCGCCACGACGCCTGATCGCGTCGACGAACGGAGGACCGTGGACACGGACGGAGGACCATGGACACCGATGTCGTGGTGATCGGCGCCGGGCTCGCCGGTCTGCAGAGCGCCCGCCGGCTCCAGCGCAGCGGACTCGCTGTCCACGTGCTCGAGAAGAACGATGGCGTCGGCGGCCGAGTGCGCACGGAGCGGATCGACGGGTTCCAGTGCGACCGTGGCTTCCAGGTGCTGAATTCCTCGTATCCTGCGGTGCGGGCGTGGATCGATGTCAAAGCCCTGGGCCTGCAGCGGTTCGGTGCCGGAGTGCTGGTTCGGACGCCGGAAGCGCTCCAGGTGCTGACCCATCCCCTGAATCGCTCCGGCCGGGACCTGGGCGCACTTCGCGGCGGCCTGCTGGATCTGCGCGACCTCCGCGGTCTGGTGCGCTGGCTGGGTCCGACGCTGCTGCGCGACACCGCGGCTTCGCGGGCGACCGATGACACGACGCTCGCCGCGTCCCTCGACAGCGTCGGCGCCACCGGGAGACTGCGCCGCGAGGTGCTCGACACGTTCCTTGCGGGGGTGCTCGCCGACAGCTCCGGGCAGAGCTCTGCGAACTATGTGCGTCTGCTGGTGCGGTCGTTCGCCCTGGCGATTCCCGGGCTGCCCCGGGACGGGATGGGCGCCCTTCCCGAACAGATGGCGGCAAGCCTGATCGATCCACCGCGCCTGCGGACTGCGGCGCAGAACCTCCGAGAGACCACTGCCGGAGTCGAGGTCGGAACCGACAGCGGGACTGTTCGTGCCCGTGCCGCTGTCGTCGCCGTCGGCCCGGAAGCGATCGGAACGCTCACCGGCCAGCACGACCGGGCAACTCATGGGCTGACGACGTGGTGGTTCACAGCCCCGGAGCCACCGGTGGCCGAACCGTTCCTGGTGCTGGACGCCTCGCGGCCCGGCGGCGGGCCGGCGGGACCCGTGTGGAACACGGCGGTCGTGTCGAACGCCGCCCCGTCCTACGCCCCGCCCGGCAGGCACCTGATCGAGGCGACCACTCTGCTGGACCGGCCCGACGGCATGGCGGACGAGGCCGCGGTGCGCAGCGACCTCGCACGCATCTACGGGACCTCGACGAGCGGGTGGGAGGTGGTCGCGCACCATGTCCTCCCGCACGCCCTGCCCGTGACTCCGCCGCCCCTGGTCGACCGGTCTCCGCAGCGACTGTCCGACCGAGTATTCGTGTGCGGGGACCACCGCGACACCGGGTCGATCCAGGGAGCACTCGTCTCCGGCGACCGGGCAGCTCGGGGCATCGCCGGAGTGCTCGGTGCGAGCCCTCAGCCTCGGGTCCTGCGCTGACCTCGCCGCGCCCTGTCCTACCCTGACCCCGCCCTGGCCTGTCCTACCCTGGTGCAATGACGTCCGAAGCGCCGATCGCCCACGCCGCCGCAACCAGCCCCGGAACCGGCCCCGGCCGCACCGCACCTGACGCTGCCACGGTGGCGGGCGCCTCGGCGGGGGATCCGCCCGTCGCCCTGATCACCGGGGCGACGAGCGGAATCGGCCTGGCGTTCGCCCGGGAGCTCGCCGGCGACGGCTACGAGCTCGTGCTCGTCGCCCGCACCGAGCAGCGCCTGCTGGAGACCGCCGAGGCGCTCGTCGAGGAGTTCGACATCACCGCCCGCGTGCTGCCCGCCGACCTCGCGACAGAGTCCGGGATCGCCGCTGTCACCGATCTCATCGACAACGAGCGGGTCGACGTGGTGGTGAACAATGCCGGCTACGGACTGCGCACCTCGGCGCTGCGCACGCAGCCGGACGAGCTGGTGGCGCTGGACCGGATCCTCAACTCCGCCGTGCAGGTGATCTCGTGGCATGCCGCGCACCGGATGATCGAGCGGGGCCGAGGAGGGATCCTCAACGTCGCCTCGATGGCCGGGCTGACGACGATGGGCGCCTACGCAGCGGCGAAGTCGGCAGCGATGGTGTTCACGGAGAGCCTCGCGAGCGAACTGGCCGGCACGGGGGTCACCGCCACCGCGGTCCTGCCCGGGTTCGCCCGGACCGAGTTCCACGATCGGATGAGCGTGGACATGTCGCGGTGGCCCCGCATCGCCTGGGTGAGCGCCGAGGCGGTCGCGCGGGAGGGCATCCGGGACGGTCGCGCCGGCAGGATCGTGTCGGTGGCCGGGGCCCAGTACAAGCTCGCGTACGTGGTCGCCCAGCTGACGCCTCGGCCGGTGATCCGGGTGCTGAGCAACGGGTTCCGGAGGACCCGGAAGGCGCGGAGATCCCGGGCCTGACGGTGGCCCCGGAGGTGCTCCGGGGAGGTCGAAATCAGTGGACGTTGAGAGATCTCTGTGAGATGTGGAGCAAAGTGAACTCCCGGTTTACGAATCCGCGCGAACTATGGTCAAATAGAGGCATTCGTCCGGTGGGGATCGGGCGAATGAACGGACGTATGGGGATGCGTCCGGGTACTCGAGGGGAGTGCCGCAGGAGCCCCGGGAAGACGCGATTCGCGCCCCGGGGCTCTTGCTTATTCACGCTGGCCTGCGCAACTGCGCAGACCCTGCTGATCTGTCGTGACGAAATGAGAAGCCCGAGGCCCCAACAGGCCTCCAGCCAGCCCTAACTTTGACGATGTGGTCATCGACGACCACTCCGGCCTGGCCGGACCGTGGCGGGTGAGCCCGCATGCAAGCGAAGGAATGCTCTCATGAGATCTGCAAAGTCGGCTGTTGGCACGGCGGCCCTCGTGGCTGCAGCAGGATTGGTGCTTTCCGGTTGCCAGGACGGACCCGCGCAGTCTTCGGATCTCCCCTCGGGAAACGTCTCGATGATCGTCCCGGCCGGACCCGGTGGTGGCAGTGATGTCGCAGGGCGGGCGGTTGCGGCCGGACTGGAGGAGGCCGCGGACGTGACGATCTCGGTCGAGAACCAGGAGGGGAGCGGCGGCGCGCTGGGTTTCTCGAACTTCTTGCAGTACGAGGGTGACCCCAACTATCTGATCTCCGCCGAGACGGCTCTGATCCATATCCCGGCGACGCAAGAGGTCGAGTTTTCCTACCAGGAATTCACGCCGATCTTCAAGATCGGCGAGGACAGCACGCTGATCCTCGTCCGCAGCGACTCCGAGCTGCAGACGTGCTCGGACTTCGTCGAGAAGGCTGAAGATGGCCGCGTCGTCGTCGGGTTCGCGGGTGGCCTCGATGAGATCACCTTCAACCTCTTCGAGGAGGCTTCGGGCGCCGAATTCGACTACGTGCCGTTCGGGGCCGGCAGCGAGAGCACCACTGCTCTCATGGGTGGTCATGTCGAGGTTGTCTCCGCGAACCCGAGCGAAGCGATGGGTCAGATCGAGTCCGGAGATGTTCGTCCCCTGTGCGCCGCGGCCGAGGAGCGCTACACCTACGATCAGATCTCGGACGTGCCCACGGCCAAGGAGCAGGGGATCGATGTGGCTTTCGCCCAGTATCGCGGGATCCTCGCGCCGGGCGGGATCAGCGATGAAGCGCGTCAGTTCTGGATCGACGCGGCGAAGCAGTACGTCGAATCGGATGCGTATGACGAGTACGTGGAGTCGGCGATGCTGCAGCCGCTGACGGCGTTCGGCGATGACTTCACCTCGTATCTCGACGAGTACAACGACACGGTGGTCTCAACGGTCGAATGACACCGACGCGTTGGCCTGCACGTCCGGGGCGCTGCGAGACCCCGCATAGAATGTCCCCATGCCCCCAATGTCTCCCGCAAGCAGCCGTGCCCAGCTTCTCTCCCTCATCGACCACCTTGCCGTGGTCCGCGGTCGAGTCACCCTGTCCTCCGGCAAGGAAGCGGACTACTACCTCGATCTGCGCCGCGTCACCCTCCACCACCGCAGCGCCCCGCTGATCGGCGACGTCATGCTCGACCTTCTGGAGACCGAGGGCTACCTCTCTCGGGTCGATGCGATCGGCGGCCTCACTATGGGCGCTGATCCCGTCGGCACCGCGATCATGCACCGGTCCGTGGTGCGCGGGACTCCCCTGGACACCTTCGTCGTGCGCAAGGAGGCCAAGCAGCACGGCATGGGCCGGCAGGTCGAGGGGCCGGACGTCGCCGGCCGCCGGGTCGTCGCCGTCGAGGACACCTCGACCACCGGCGGCTCCGTGCTCACCGCAGTCGAGGCGCTCCGGGCGGCTGGAGCGGATGTCGTGGCCGTTGCCGTCGTGATGGACCGCAACACCGGGGCCCGTGAGCGAGTCGAAGCCGAAGGGCTGCCGTATCTCGCCGCGCTCACCACCGCCGACCTCGGCCTGGACTGACCCGACGGCCCGAACCGCCGGTGCACCTCCAGCCATCGCCGATGTCCGGAACCGTCGGCGAAGTCCCGAACCACCGCCGCGCTCCCGCACCGCCAACGAAAGCTCGAACCATCGGCAGTAGACTGCATTCGCCAGCCTTCGCACGGCATCGCCGCCGGCTGAGAAGTGGCCGAATGTCGGAAGCGCGAGCGCGCCTCGGTTTGTGACATCCATGACTGGCGGGGGAAACTGACTCTGCGCAACATTCCGCAACAAGAAGGACGATCAGTGCTCACACTCAAAGGCATCACGGTCAAGTCAGGTCGCAAGACCTGGCTCAAGGACGTGTCGTTGACCGCCGAAGCGCGCCGGATCACCGGGGTCGTCGGCCCGCGCGGATCGGGCAAGACTGAACTCATCCGCGTGATCATGGGTCTCATCGAGGCCGACAGCGGTTCGGTCAGCCTCGAAGGCCACAAGCTCGGCTTCGGCGACCGGCAGAACTTCGGCTACCTGCCCGCTGAGCGCGGCGGCTACCCGAACATGAAGGTGCTGGAGCAGATCGTTTACTTCTCCCGCCTCCACGGGATGACACTGGGCGCGGCCGAACGGAACGCCGTCACGCTGCTGGCCCGCCTCGACCTGTCCGACCGCGCCTACGCGCCGCTGTCGAACCTTTCCGGCACCGAGGTCGCCCGCGTCGACATTGCCTCCGTGCTCGCCGCCGACCCGGACGTCGTCGTCCTCGACGAGCCCTTCGAGGGTCTGGATGCGACCAGCGCGGAGAAGGTCTTCGAGCTGCTGCGCGACCACGCGGACTCCGGAGTGCCGGTGATCTTCACCTCCGACAACTGGAACCTCACCCAGGCGGCCGCCGACGACATCGTCGTCCTGTCCCACGGCACCATCCTGGAGCAGGGCACGCTGAGCGAGCTGCGTGCCGACCACATCACCTACCAGGTCGAGCTGGCCGCGGGCCCGGACGCGGACCTCGCCGAGGCGCAGCTCGCCTCGGCGGTCGGCGTCACCGAGGTGACCCGCGAGGGGTCGACGCTGAGGTTCGCCGCCGTTCATGCCAACGCCGCAGGGGAAGCCGTGAGGGACCTGGCCGGACTGCGCGGATTCACCGCGGTCGAGCCGAGTCTCGCCGAGCTGTTCAAGGAGAAGGTGTAAGTGACCGATCGCAAGGACAAGAGCGTGAGCAACTCCAAGCAGGGCCCCGGGCAGGACAAGGACCTCTCCGCGGGCCTGGGCAACCTCGAGGACGACGAGTTCCTGGTCACGGAAGGCACCGCCGACAGCGATCCCGGCAGCTCCGGAGCCGGTGACGACCTCGAGATCGACGACGACGCGATGACGACCGTGACCGACGCCGGCGATGACGATGTCGACCCCGACGACGACACCGAGGCCGACTACGACACCTCGGATGACGCCTCGAATGGCGCCGGTGGCAGCGACGACGCGGACAATGACATCGCGGTCGTCACGATCGAGGAAGACGATGACGTGCCCTACGAGCTGCGCGAGGACCGGCCGCCCGGGTCGGAGCCCAAGACCGGGCTCGTGTCCGAGTTCCGCGACCTGACCAACCAGCAGGCCGCCTGGCTGGTCTCCAACCGGGAGACCTCCGCAGTCTCCCGCAGCCCGCTGTTCTACGTCACGGCCCTGATCATCGGCCTCGGCGTGATCGCTGCCGTCGTCATCGGGCTGCGCAACGCCGCTCCGACGACCGGTGGCACGGACACCACGGTCGCTGTCGTCGGCGTCAGCGCCGAACAGGCTCCGATGTTCGAGCAGCAGCTCGGCCTGGGAGTCGTGGCGGCCGAGTCCGCCGAGCAGGCCGAGCAGATGGTCCGCGACGGCAGCGCCGATGCCGCGCTCATCCCGGACGTCACCGGTCAGGGCAACGACTCGATCCTCACGCTCAACAGCGAGCCGACCGAAGTCCTCGACAAGTTCTCCCCGCAGATGCAGGTGTCCTACCTCGAGCCGCCCGCGGTCAACGCGGACGTCTCGCAGGCACTCGGCTGGGGGATGGCGTTCCTGCTCATCGCCTCGGTGATGACCCTGGGTGCTGCGCTGTACTCCAATATGCGGGTCGAGAAGCGCAACCGGATCGCGGAGATCATCGCCGCCACGATCCCGCCGAAGGCCTCTGCCTGGGGCCGGGTGTACGGCCTGACGCTGCTGTCGCTGGGCTACCTGGTGATCGCCGTGGGCGTGCTGCTGCTGGGCCTGTCCATCGGCTCGCGCACCTCGCTGGCAACGGGGATGCTCCCGGGACTTGCCTGGTTCGCCGGCCTCTACCTGGCCGCCCACCTCATGTACCTGTCGATGTACCTGTGGGCCGCCACCGCGGCCAACCGCCGCACTCGCCAGATCGGGTACGGCCTCACCGTCGTGCTCCTGATCGCGGGCGCGATCGCCCCGCTGCTGTACCTGGGCAGGTTCGAGGTGCTCAAGTGGCTGTCGTGGATCCCGTTCACCGCGCCGGTGGCGACGCCCCTGCGCTTCTTCGCTGCTCAGGCCGAATGGTGGGAGGGTCTGATCTCCCTGGCCATCGTGCTGGTCCTCGGTCTGATCTTCTTCGCGCTGGCCTCGAACGCCTACCGCAGCAACCTGCTGCGCGGCTCCGGCCGCGGCGGCAAGAAGGCCACGCTCAAGGGCGAGGACGCGGACTCCTCGAAGAAGTCCACGTCGGCCTCTGGCGGTTCCGGCAAGGGTGAGAAGTCGACCACGGCCTCGACGTCGGGCAAGGCCGCCGGCGGGTCCTCGAAGAGCGTCGACGCAGATGATGTCGACGCTGACGCTGACGACTCGGTGGACGCTGACGAGGACGTCAAGGCCGGAGCATCGGCCAAGCCGGGCACGGCCGCCAAACCGGGCACCGCGGCCAAGGCGGGCACCGCGGCCAAGCCGGGCGCAGCCTCGAAGACGGCCGACGCCTCGGCGAAGAGCACCGGGAAGAAGTCCGGCTCCACCGTCCGTGGGAAGAAGTCGGACTCCCAGTGACCGAGCAGGGACCCGCCCCGGGCGAACGCCCGGAGGTGGGTGTCGGTCCGTGGGACGGGCCGTGGCCGGATGGTGAGCACTGGGACCCCGAGCTCCTGCGCGAGGGCGACCGCCGCAACGTGGTCGACAGGTACCGGTACTGGCACCTCGACGCGATCGTCGCCGACCTCGACCGCACTCGCCACGCCTTCCACGTCGCGGTCGAGAACTGGCAGCACGACCTCAACATCGGGTCCGTCGTGCGCACCGCCAACGCCTTCAACGCCCAGGCCGTCCACATCGTCGGCCGCCGCCGGTGGAATCGGCGCGGCGCCATGGTCACCGACAAGTACCAGCACATCCACCACCACCCCGACGCCGAGGCGCTCGCCGCCTGGTGCTCGGACCAGGGCCTGGCATTGATCGGGATCGACAACTTCCCGGACTCGGTGCCGTTGGAGACCTTCGACCTGCCGCGCGACTGCGTGCTCCTGTTCGGCCAGGAGGGCCCCGGCCTCACCGAGCAGGCGCACGCGGCGTGCGATGCAGTGCTGTCGATCGAGCAGTTCGGCTCGACGCGGTCGATGAATGCCGCTGCCGCGGCTGCGATCGCGATGCACGCCTGGATCCGCCGGCACGTGTTCGGTCAGCGGGTGGACTGAGCGCACGCTGCCGCGACTCGACAGAAGAAGCCGGCTCTCCCTCACGTGAGGGAGAGCCGGCTTCAGCCGTTGGTCACGGCTTGCGCAGCGTGGCGACCGGCCGTCAGACCATTGCGCCTTCCTGCGTGGGCAGGTCTGCGGCCTCGGGGGCGATGAGTCCGCCGGCTTCGGCGAGTTCGGCGGTGAGGGCGTCGGCCTCGTCGAAGGTCTTGGTGATGACGGTAAGCCGCTTGGCGTAGTGGCCGATGGGGTATTCCATGGTCATGCCGATGCCGCCGTGCATCTGGATGGATTCCTGCATGATGTGGCGGGCGGCCTGATCGATGATGATCTTGGCGGCGATGACGTCGCGGTGGCGGGTGGTGCTGGTGCCTGCGGCGTCCTGGACGATGGCGAGCTTGGCGTAGAGGGCCATGCTCTTGGCGTCCTGCAGGGTGGCGTACATGTCGGCGGCGCGGTGCTGGAGGACCTGGTTGCGGCCGATCGGGGCGCCGAACTGCTCGCGGGTGTGGAGGTACTCCGAGGTCATCTGCAGGGAGACCTCCATCGCGCCGACGGCCTCGGCCATCAGCGCGGCGTTGGCGGTGTCGATGACGCGGGCGATCGCCTCGGTGGCGTCGCCGGTGCCCAGCCTGGTGGCCGTTGCTCCGTCGAGCAGCACGGAGGCGGACTTCAGCCCGTCGGCCTGGGTGCGCACGTCGACGTTCACGCCGCCTGCGGTGGCGTCGACGAGGAACAGGCCGACCCCGCCGTCGATGGCGGCGGAGACGACGAGCTGGTCGGCGGCGTCGCCGCCGAGCACGCGGGACTTCTCGCCGGTGAGCGTGACGCTGTCACCGGAGACGGTCGCGGTGGTCGCCGGGCGGGTGAGGTCGTAGCGGCCGGTCGGCTCGTAGCCGGCGAAGGCCAGCTTGGTGGTGCCGTCGGCGACGCCGGGCAGGATCTGGGCCTTCTGCTCGTCGGTGCCGACGGCGTTGACCAGTCCGCCGCCGAGGACGACCGTGGCCAGGTAGGGCTCGAGGATGAGCGCCTTGCCGAATTCCTCCATCACCACGGCGACCTCGGCGAAGCCCATGCCGGCGCCGCCGTGGTCCTCGGCGAACGGCAGGCCGAGCAGGCCGAGTTCGGCGTACTGGTTCCACATGTCCTGGCTGTAGCCCTGCTCCGAGGCGAGGATCTCCTCGCGGGTGCCGGCGTCGTACTTGGTCTTGAGCAGGCGGGCCAGGGTCGCTCCGAGCTCCTGCTGGACGTCATTGAGTTCGAGATCCATGAGAGATTCTCCTTTGAAATCGTGGGATGCTCAGAGGCCGAGCAGGGCCTTGGAGATGATGGACCGCTGCACTTCGGAGGAACCGCCGTAGATCGTGACCTTGCGGTAGTTGAAGTACGCCGGCAGCGCGTCGACGGCGCCGTTGGGCAGCGTGGAGAACCCGTCGGGGGTTTCGCGGGAGTCCACGAAGTCCAGACCCTCGGGTCCGAGCACGTCGACCATCAGCTCGGTGATGTCCTGCTGCAGCTGCGAACCGCGCAGCTTCAGCACCGACGAGCGCGGATCCGGCTTGTCCGAACCGGCGGCCTGCGTCGACAGGATGCGCAGCTGCGTGAACTCCAGGGCGGTCAGCTGCGCCTCGACCCGGGTGAGCTTCGCGGCGAATGCCGGCTCGTCCAGGAGGGTGCCGCGTGCGGTCCGGGTGTTCGCGGCGTAGGCCTTGACCCGGGCCAGTGCCACCTTCGAGCCGCCGATCCGGGCGATGCCGGTGCGCTCGTTGCCGAGCAGGAACTTGGCGTAGGTCCAGCCCTTGTTCTCCTCGCCGACGAGGTTCTCGACCGGCACCTCGACGTTGTCGAAGAAGACCTCGTTGACCTCGTGGCCGCCGTCGATGAGCTGGATCGGGCGGACTGTCACACCGGGGCTCTTCATGTCGATGAGCAGGAAGGAGATGCCGGCCTGCTTCTTCACGTTCGGATCGGTGCGCACGAGCATGAAGATCCAGTCGCCGTACTGACCGAGCGTGGTCCAGGTCTTCTGGCCGTTGACGATGTACTTGTCGCCCTGCTTCACCGCCGAGGTCTTCAGCGAGGCGAGGTCGGAGCCGGCGTTGGGCTCCGAGAAGCCCTGGCTCCAGAAGATGTCGCAGTTCGCCGTGGCCGGGAGGAACCGTTCCTTGATCTCCTGGCTGCCGAAGGTGGCGATGACGGGGCCGACCATCGAGGCGTTGAACGCCAGCGGGGTCGGGACGGAGGCGAGCTGCATCTCCTCGAGCCAGATGTGGCGCTGAACGGGGGTCCAGTCCTGGCCGCCTCATTCGACGGGCCAGTTGGGGACCGCGTAGCCGTGCTTGTTGAGGATTCGCATCGTGGTGACGATGTCGTCCTTGGTCAGTTCCTCGCCGATCGCGTTGCGGCGGCGGATGTCCTCCGGGATTTCGGTGCGGTAGAACTCGCGCATGTGCTGCGCGAACTCACGCTCTTCGGGGCTGAGCAGATTATCCATGCGGGATCTTCCTTGATCGATCGTTCAGTGGTCTCACTGCAATCAGTGTAAGACCTGACGGTAACCCGTCACAACTGACGGTTACTTGTGAGTAGGGAAGTCGGCGAAGCAACTTTCGGATGAGTGGTCGGGGGCCAGGGCGCCCGCCTCCAAAGGGGCGGAACCTGCCGAGGCGAGGACCGCCTCGGCAGGGGGCCGGGCCGCCTGCCGGACGACGACCACGGGACGGAAGAGGCCGAGTCGCCGACCGCCTCGGCGGCGACTCTTGGTTATGACAGGGCACCTTGTTATAGCGGGTGCGGGGTGCATACACTCCCGGTATGCCGAAGAGCAGTGGTCCTCGTCGGGTGCGTCTCCGGCGCAGTGACCCCGCCAAGCCCGGGTATTCCCGGCGCAAGCACGGCAAGGGCTATGCCTTCCGGCGGCCGGACGGCACGAAGGTCACCGACCCGGAGGAGATCGACAGGTGCAAGAAGCTGGCCATTCCGCCGGCGTGGGAGGACGTGTGGATCTGCCCGTACCCCAATGGCCACATCCAGGCGACCGGGATCGATGACGCGGGGCGCAAGCAGTACATCTACCACGAGCGCTGGAAGGAGAGGCAGGCCGAGAAGAAGTTCGACCACATCCTCGACGTCGGCGACGCGCTGCCGGCGGCTCGGCCCAAGGCGACTCGGCTGCTGCACAGCGAGGGCATAGGGGTGGAGAAGGCGTGCGCGGTGGCGTTCCGGCTCCTGGACATCACCGGCATCCGCGTGGGCAACGAGGAGTATGCGGAGGCGAACGGCTCGTACGGGCTGACGACGATGCTCGTCAAGCACGTCTCCGTCGATGGCCCGCTGATCCACCTGGAGTTCCCGGCCAAGTCGGGCCAGCACGCGAGCATCGAGGCACGGGACAAGGACCTCGCCGAGGCGATCGCACCGATGCTGGACAGGCGCCGGAAGGATAACGCGATCGCGTACCGGGAGGGCGGCGGATGGTGCGCGCTGACCTCGGCGCAGGTCAACGAGTTCCTCAAGGACGTCTCCGGCATCGACATGACCGCCAAGGACTTCCGCACCTGGCACGCCACCGTGATGGCCGCGATCGCGCTGGCGCAGCGTCACGAGCCCGGCGCTTCCGGGAAGTCGCGGAAGCGGGCGATCAAGGCGGCGATGCAGGAGGTCGCGGATCACCTGCAGAACACGCCGACGATCGCGCGCAACTCCTACGTCGACCCGCGGGTGATCGATCGGTTCAACAAGGGCGAGGTCATCGAGGCCAGCACCTATCGGCAGGCCGAGCGGGGGATGCGGGATTTCCTGACGTAGGGGCGCTGGGGGCCGTGGCGGTGGCCGCGGGGGCTGGGCGCTGTGGCTGGGGCGGTGGGGGGTCAGAGCTGACGGCAGCGCTCAGAGCTGCTGGAACCCCGCGGACACCGACATCATCAGCTCGTCGAGCTCCACCTGCGTCATCAGGATGCCGATCGTGCCATCCGGGTCGACGAAGAAGTCGGTGCTCAGACCGCCGGACCAGCCGAACCGGCCTGTGTAGGGGCCGGCAGCCACGACGCTGACGCCGAAACCCCAGCCGTTGGAATCCCAGAAGCCGGGGTAGAAGAAGCTGTCGCGCTGCTTGGCGGAGGAGGGGACCTGATCAGTGCGCAGCAGCTCCAGATGCTCGGTGCCGATGAGCTCGCCGTCCAGCAGCGCGCGGAGGAACGTGTAGAAGTCAGCGGCCGTCGACACCAGTTCTCCGTGGCTCAGGTCGAAAGGTGGCGGGCCGGTGTAGAAGCCGCCGGCCGCCGGTTGGACCTCTGCGTAATCGCGGCCCTCGTGGCGATACGCCGCCGGTAGTCGGTCCGCCTGCTCGCTCGGAATGAAGAAGCCAGTGTCCGCTATTTCGAGCGGCTCGAAGAGCGTCTGAGCCAAGCAGTCACTCGTGGTGCCGCCGGTGACGCGGCCCAGGAGGATTCCCAGGATCCCGAAGGAGTGGTGGTAGCGCCAGCCGTCTCCGGGCTGGAAGGCCAGCGGGAGGTCGGAGAGAGCGTCCAGCCAATCCTGGGCAGCCAGCTCGCTGGGCCCGAAGCCCGAGGCGGTGCCGTTGGCCTGCATCGCACGCGCCAGAGGGCTGTCGCTGGTCATGGATCCGTAGCCGGACTGATTGGTCATCAGGTGCCGCAGGGTGATCGGCCGCTGCGTGGCCACGGTGTCGTCGAGTTCGGCATCCGGGTGGGTGAGCACGCGTCTGCCCGCGAGCTCCGGCATCCACCGGTCGACCGGGTCATCGAGTCCGAGCTGCCCGTCTTCGACGAGTCGCAGAGCCGCCACGCTGGTGATGATCTTGGTCATCGACTCGATGCGGAAGATTGCGTCCGTCCTCATCGGCGGGCCATCGAGCGCCATGCTCCCGACTGCAACGGGTTCGAAGTCTGTGCCGAGGCTCGCCGCTGCTCCGGGCATCATCCCGGTCTGGACGTGGCGGTCGAGGAACTCCCTGAGCGTGTCGGCTGTGGCCATTCAGTCATTGAACGTGGTCGCCGGCGAAGAATCAGCGGGTGGCCCTGACGAAAATCACTGGGAGGCCCGGGCAGATGTTGCTGGCCGTCCATTGCTGGCCGTCATCGATCAGGATTCGAGAAGCGTGACCTTGCGAGGGGCAATAACGTGGCCGATATGACGAAGATCGAGTACATCACTGCAGAGGCCGATGACCCCGGTGCGGAGGAGCGCTTCTATCAGGCGCTCGGACTCGGAGACCTGGTGCGGGTGCGGGCTTCGGACGCGCCGACAGCGGGGTTCCGCGGGTTCACTCTCTCGCTGGTGGTGCCGCAGCCGGCCGTCGCCGACGGCATCATCGAAGCCGCGGTCGAGGCCGGCGGAACCTTGATGAAGTCCGCCTCCAAGTCGCTCTGGGGTTACGGCGGGGCCGTCAGCTCGCCGGATGGCATGATCGTCACGGTCGCCTCGGCGGGCAAGAAGAACACCGGCGACCCCGAGCATCGGATCGAGAACATCGTCCTGCAGCTGGGCGTCGCCGACGTCGGTGAGAGCAAGCGGTTCTACGCAGAGCGCGGTCTCAAAGTCGCCAAGAGCTTCGGTCGCCGTTACGTCGAATTCGGCACCGGGCCGATCACTCTCACGCTCCTCAAGCGCGCCGCACTGGCCAAGACCGTCGATGCTTCCCCCGACGGCAGCGGTTCACCCCGTATCGTGATCGGTGGTGACGCCGGTTCGTTCACCGATCCGGATGGATTCGAATGGGAAGCAGCACAGGAGGCCGCATCGTGACCCCACACCTGACGACAGCGCGCTCGGCGAGGTCATCCGAGGCGGAAGCGCGCCGGAGAACGTCGCACGACGCGTCCTTGCCCCGGATGCACGCAGGCGTCCGATGACGGCGGCCGCCCACGACTGGCTCGACATGCGCTTGCCCGTCGACGACGAGGCGCGCCGGCACGCGCTTCCCCTCCTCGACAAGGCGGCCGCCCGCCTGATCGGACCGGTGACCGTCATCGACATCGGCGCCGGTACCGGCAACTCGGCGCTGTGGTTCGACCGGCATCTTCGCCCGCGGCTCGACGGGCGCGAGATCAACTGGGTCCTGCTCGACGCCGACGCCGACTCCCTCGGAGTCGCTTCCCGCGCACTGCCCGAGGCGACCACGGTGACCGCGCCGATCACCAGCCTTCCTGACGTTGCCGCCGAGCACCTGCGCGGCGAGTCCGCTTCCGGGCACCTGCTCGTCACCTGCAGCGCCGTCTGCGATGTGCTCACTCCCGCCGACGTCGACGTGGTGGCGCAGACGCTGCACCGGTTCGGCGGCATGGGGCTGTTCCTGCTCAGCATCACCGATGAGTGGAGTCTCAGCCCGGTAGATCCCCGGGACGAGGCGATCGGCAGTGCCTTCGCCGCGCATCAGCAGCGCGAAGGGAGGCTCGGTGCCGAGGGCGGTGCGGCGATGGCCGCCGCCGGCCGGCGCATCGGCGCGGAGGTCACCAGCAGCGCGAGCCCGTGGCAGCTGGACGCGCCCGATGACAGCGAATTCATCTCCCGATTCCTCATGGAGCGCGTCGAAGCGGCGGTGGAGGAGGCTCCCGGGCTGCGCGACGCTGCCGACGAATGGCTGTCGGTTCGCCTGGAGCAGGCGAAGGTCGACCTGTCGGTGGTCGTCGATCACCTCGACGTCTTCATCGA
Organism: Brevibacterium daeguense; assembly: GCF_021729135.1. GTDB lineage: Bacteria > Actinomycetota > Actinomycetes > Actinomycetales > Brevibacteriaceae > Brevibacterium > Brevibacterium daeguense. The sequence goes on along the minus strand of NZ_JAJTWW010000004.1, from coordinate 25,005 downwards.
CGCCGGCCGCAGGGGCTGAGGCGGGGCGCTGGATGGGGTGCTGGATCGCGCTGCGGGGCGATGGCTCAGCTGCGGGGCGATGGCTGGTGAAGGCGAGAGCGCCGGAGGTCACAGCGTGCCTCCGAGGATGCTCTGTGTGCACAGGTGCGGAAGCCTGGTACCGCTGAGGAGTCCGCGCGGCCTGTACTGGGACCGTGACCAGCATCGAACGTCCGCAGTTCTTCCGCACCCGTGACCGCAGGGCTCACTCCATCAGCAAGTACGCGCTTGACGGCAAACCTCTGAATAGCCGAAACACCCACGGCGTGCACGCCCAAGCCGACAGCTTCGTGACCGTCCGGAAACCCGAATGGGCTGATGAGTCGTGGCTCGCGGTGCACGACCGGGCACGCGAACTCCAGACTGCTCGGCCCGATGCGCTCGTCTGCGGCGTCAGCGCAGCGGAGCTCTTGGGCTGGCCGCTGGACGACAACCTGCTCGGCGGTCCACTGCACGTCGTGGCGAGTGGCGGGGATGGACGTGTCCGACGCCCGGGGGTGATCGGCCATCGATCCAAGCACATCGCGCCGATCGAGATCTATGGGATCCGGATCAACGCGGTGAGGTTCGTCCTGCTCGAGCTGGCTGCGGTGCTGAGCGAGTGGCAGCTTGTCCTGGTGGCGGACGCGCTGATGGGAAAGTGGCACGGACCGCCACTGGTGAACCGGACGCAGCTGTCGACGTTCGTGGCTGAAGTCCGCGGATACAGCGGGCGGTCGCGCCTCATCGCAGCGGTCGCTCGAGCTCGGGAGGACGTGGATTCGCCGCAGGAGACCGAGCTGCGTCTGACTATTGTCGATGCAGGTCTCCCCGAACCGGTCATCCACCACGCGTTTTCCGTTCCGGGAGCAGGCAGGGTCAGCCCCGACCTGGCGTACATCGAGGCGAAGATCGCGATCGAGTACGACGGGGATCAGCATCGGCTGGACCCGGACCAGCACGAATACGACATCCGCCGGTATGACGCAATGCGCAGGGCCGGATGGGAGGTCATCAGGGTGACGAAGCGGACTCCTCGCCGGAAGTACCTGGCGCAGATTCGTGCTGCCCTGGCCGAGAGGTCGCCCTGAGGTCCAGCGAGCACGGGCTCCGGGGTTCTCCTAGCGGTGATCACACGGAGCTGCGGTTCCTGAGGTCCGAGCCCGCGGTAACCTCAGCGCGAAGCTGCGGCCGCGGAGCCTGGGGTTCGAGCTCGCGGTGAAGCTGCCCAGCCTGGTGAGACTGAATCTGCTGGTCAGAAACGTTCGAAAGCGCGAATCTTCCGGTCACAAAAGGTCGCGGAAAGCCGGATTCGGCAGACGTTTCTGACCTTCGGATTCGGCCGAACGAGCGTTTCTGACCTCTAGATGAGGCCGGACAATATTTCTGACCAGAAGGTCCTGAGTTCCGTGCCTCTGCGGGCGGATCAACGCTCCTCACCCTCGCACGTGTTCAACATTCTCCCGCAGCGCCGCACCGCCTCGCACGAACAGCATGAGCACCAGCCCGGCCGCGAGCACCAGCATGATGCCGATAGCACCGGCCCGCTGGAACCCGAACAGCGCGATGAACGCCGCGAACAGCAGCGGACCCAGGAAGCTCACCGCCCGCCCGGTCGTCGCGTACAGCCCGAAGTTCTCGCCAGCGCGCTCCGGCGGGGTGATGCGGGTGAGGAAGGGCCGCGAAGCCGACTGCACCGGGCCCACAAACAGGCACAGCCACATCGCGGCGATCCAGAAGACGGTCTTGTCGCCGCTGACGATGATCGGCACTGCACCCGCGATCAGGCACACCAGCCCGACGACGATCACGGTCTTGGCCCCGAACCGGTCGTCGAACCACCCGGCGGACAGCGCTCCCACGCCTGCCACCAGGTTGGCCGCGACTCCCAGCAGGATGATCTCGGAGCCGTCGAAGCCGTAGGAGCCCGCGGCGATCACCCCGGCGAAGGCGAAGATCGTGGCCAGCCCGTCGCGGAACACGGCCGAGGCGGCCAGGAACTTGAGAGTCTCGCGGTCGGTCTTGAACAGGGCGACGATGCGGCGGATCAGATGGCGGAAGTCCGCGGCCCAGCGCGTGACGAACGAGAACATCGACTCCCGCTCCCGCGCCTCGGCGGGGGAGACGGCCTCCCGCGGGGCGAAGATCAGGATCGGAATGGCGAAGACGCCGAACCACACGGCAGCCGCGACCGCCACCACTCGGTACCGCAGGCCGTCCTCGTCGGTCGCGCCGAACAGCCCCACCTCGGGCTGGATCACGGTGACTAGGAGGAGCATCAGCAGCACCAGGCCGCCGAAGTAGCCCAACCCCCAGCCGAGCCCGGAGATGCGACCCGCGGTCGTGGGGGTCGAGATCCGGGTGAGCATCCCGTTGTAGAAGACCTCGGCGAGTTCGAAGAAGACGTTCGCCAGGCCCAGGAGCAGCAGGCCGGGCCACAGGAATTCGGGGGAGTCCTTGATGAAGAACATGCCTAGCATGCACGCGACCACGAGCCCGGAGTTGACGCCGAGCCACAGCCGGTGCCGTCCGCCGCGGTCGGCGCGGATCCCGGTGGCCGGGGCGAGAATGGCGATGATGAGGCCCGCGATTCCGGTCACCAGGCCCAGCGCCGAGCTGCCGCCGGCGCTGTCGGCCGCCACCCCGGAGGTCAGGTAGGGGGCGAAGACGAAGGTCACGATGACGGCGTTGAAGGCTGCCGATCCCCAGTCCCAGAGGGCCCAGGAGACGATGGTTCGCTTGGGTGCGCCCGAGGCGCCGGCCGACTCGTGTGCCGCTGCAGCCGGTGCCGAGGCAGTCGCGGGGTCGGATCCGGGAGCAGTCGTGGAGTCGGATTCGCGAGCTTCGCGGGATTCGCCGGAGGCGGGGGAGGGGCGGGGAGTCGCGCTCATGCTTGCACCCTATCCGCACGCGGTATCGGCCTCCCCGGGGGCGCCGGAACACCCGCCCACGGGCGACGGAACCTCCGCGCGATATCGACAGAACACCTGACAAGGCCGACGAATACTGGTTGAATCGACGTAGCGTTTGTGCTGGTCCGGGCCTCGGAGGGGTCCCGTGCGCAGGCACGCCAGGCCGGTACACAGTTCAAGGAACGTTGCTACTTGAAGGGCCGCCGCTTGAAGGGCTGCCGTTTGGAGGGCCGCCATTTGAAGGACCGCTGCTTGAAGGAAAGTTGCCACCGCCGAGGAAAGGTTCGCCATGTCCAGTCCTGAGGACGAGACGACGCAGGGATCCGCGGCCAACCACGACCAGGCGGTCGTGGGACAGCAGGTCGCCGCTCCTTCGCCGGGAGAGCATTCGCCGGGAGAACAGCAGGCCCCGGCTCCCTCGCCCGGAGACCGGCAGGAATCGCTGGCGCAGGATGCGCTGGGGGATCCTCCGGAGAAGCCGGCGGAGGAACGCGTTCCTGAGCACGCTCAGATCGCCGAGAACGACACTGACGAGGAGATCGTCGCGAAGCTTCGAAGACAGGGCGTGCACCTGGGCCGCGGGATGGTCTTCCCGAACGTGTTCTGGCCATCGATCATCGTGGTCGTTGCCATCACGGTCCTCACGATGGTCTTTCCCGACACGTCGGGAGCAGTCCTCACGTCCATCCAGACCTGGATCACCGTGAATCTGGGCTGGTACTACATGCTCATCATCGCGGGGTTCATCGTCTTCACGTTGATCGTCTGCTTCTCCCGCTTCGGGAAGATCAAGCTCGGCAATGACGACGATGAGCCCGAGTTCAGCACCTTGTCCTGGTTCTCGATGCTATTCGCCGCCGGTATGGGCATCGGGCTGGTGTTCTACGGCGTGGGTGAGCCGTTGACCTACGCGACCAGCGACCCGAAGCCCGGATGGACCGGCAACCAGGCCGAGATCGCCAAGCTGAGCATGGCCCAGACGTTCATCCACTGGGGCCTGCACCCCTGGGCCGTGTACGCCGTGATCGGGCTGTCGGTGGCATACGCCATCCACCGCCGCGGCCGCCCGGTGTCCATCCGCTGGGCGCTCGAACCTCTCTTCGGCGAACGGGTCAAAGGTCGGCTCGGTGATCTCATCGACATCCTCGCCGTGTTCGGCACCATTTTCGGAATCGCGACCTCGCTGGGTCTGGGTGTGCAGCAGATCAGCGCCGGCCTGGTCGCAATGGGAGTCGTCGACGCTGTCAGCAGCACCCTGCTGATCGTCCTCATCGTGGTCATCACCCTGCTGGCGACCATGTCGGTGGTCTCCGGACTGGGGAAGGGCATCAAGTGGCTGTCCAACATCAACCTGTCGCTGGCGGCGCTGCTGCTTATTTCGGTGCTGCTGCTGGGCCCGACCCTGTTCCTGCTCCAGAACTTCGTCGAATCGCTCGGCTCTTACCTGGACAACGTGCTCAATCTGACCTTCGACGTCGGCGCGTACACCGGTGAGGAAGGCGCCGCATGGGGTGCGACCTGGACGATCTTTTACTGGGGCTGGTGGATCTCGTGGGCGCCGTTCGTGGGAGTGTTCATCGCCCGGATCTCGCGCGGGCGCACAGTGCGCGAGTTCATCGGCGGAGTGCTGCTGGTCCCGACTCTCCTGGGGTTCTTCTGGTTCTCCGTGATGGGCGGTGCCGGGCTGTACCGCCAACTGTTCGGCGCCGGCGATCTCGTCGATCCGGAAGTCGGCGTCGTCGCGGAGGAGGCACTCTTCGATGTGCTGAACGGGCTGCCGCTCGGTGCGATCCTGTCGGTCCTTGCCATCGTCGTCATTGCGATCTTCTTCATCACGTCGTCGGACTCCGGTTCGCTGGTCGTCGACATGCTCGCCTCGGGCGGACACCCGAACCCGCCGATCTGGTCGCGGGTGCTGTTCGCCCTGCTCGAAGGCGCCCTCGCCATCGGCCTGCTGCTGGCCGGCGGACTGGGTGCGCTGCAGGCGGCTGCGATCGCGACTGCGCTGCCCTTCAGCCTGGTGCTGCTGGCGATGTGCGTGGCAACCCTGCGCAGCCTCAGCTACGACCAGGCGAAGCGGGATCGGAAGGCGCTGCGCGAACGCTACAAGCTGTTCCGCGGCCTGCTGACCGAGGACTTCGATGAGGCGCTCGGCCGTCAGGTCGACTCGCGCATCGACTACCGGATCGATCGGACGCGCGGGATCTTCGACCGTCCCCAGCCCGGTGAGGCTCGGCGCTGGTTCCAGCGCAGTCGCCGCGAGTGAGGCCGGGCCGGCACCAGCGCAGTCGCCGGGAGCGAGGCGCCACCCTCTCGAGCGGTGCCCGCCGCCTCGGTGCTCCACGGCAGCCCTGCCGCTCAGCGGGACAGGAACCTGGCCACCTCGGCGGCGACCGCCTCGGGGTGGGTGAAGGCGACGTCGTGACCCGCACCCTCGACGGGGACCGACTCCGCCTGCGGCAGCAGCGTTCGCACCCGGCCTGGAACATTCGCGAACCGCGGCCCACTGTCGCCCCCGCTGATGTGGAGCACCGGGCAGGTGACCGCACTGGTGCGGTCCGGCTCCACCCGCCACTCGATCAGGGCGGGCATGTCGGTGCCGAAGAATGCCTCGGCGTCGCGCTCGATGCGCTCGCTCATCCCCGGCACCACGCGATCGTACTCCGCGCGCCAGTTCGGCCCGGCGATCAGCGGCATGAACGCCCCCAATGCGGCCGAGGTGCCCTCCCGCTCGTGCAGTTCCATGAGGCGACGCGAAGTTCCGCGGAACTCTGCGGCCCCGGGCTCGATCGATGGCGGAGGTTCGATGAGGATCAGCGACCGCACCCGGTCCGGGGCGAGGATTGCGAGTTCGAGGGCGATCGCGGCGGAGAAGCTGACCCCGAGGACATGCGCGGAGGCTGTGTCGAAGGCGTCGAGGACGGCGAGGGCGTCGGCGGCATCGCGGGCGATCGAGCCGGGACCCGCGATCGAGGTGCTGGCGCCGTAGCCGCGGCGGTCGTAGGTGATGATGCGGAAGCGGTCGGCGAGCGGAGGCTGGGCCGCGAGCGGTTCGAGCTCGTCGACCGCCAGCGCGGTTCGGATCAGCAGCAGGGGATCACCGGCTCCTCTGCGGGAGGCATCCAGGTCGACCTTGCCAGTCGTGACTGCGCGACGCTCCACGACGATCACCCTCCTGGGTCAGTGCCGCCCGACGGTCCTTCCGCCCAGTGGAGCACGGCCCCCATCGGCCGTCAACGAGACCGCCTGCCCGGAGCGGACGACGATCACCGAGATCAGCGTGGTCAGCGGGATCGCCAGCACCAGGCCGATCGAGCACACGAGGATGCTCACCACCTCGATGGCGAGCTCCCCGAGAGTCAGCGACTCGATGAACGGACGCGAGGACGACGACACCAGCAGCAGCACCGTGAGAGCTCCGCCGGCGAACGCGAAGGCGATGGTGTACACCGTCGAGGCGATGTGGTCGCGCCCGATCCGCATTGCCGAGGCGAACAGTTCGGCGGCCCGCATTCCGGGGCGTGCGACCGCGAGCTCCCAGACCGCCGCGGCCTGGGTGATCGTGACGTCGTTGAGCACGCCCAGGCCGGCGATGAGGATGCCGCAGATCACAAGATCTGCGGTGGACAGCCCGTCCGTCCAGCTGAGGATGTACGCCTCCTCGCTGTAGATGCCGCCGAGCTTGGCCCAGTCGGTCCACACCGCTGCCAGGATTCCGGTGAGCGCGATCCCCAGCAGTGTGCCCAGCAGCGCCGAGGTGGTTCGCGCGGAGAACCCGTGGGCCAGATAGAGGACCGCGAACATGATGACCGAGGCGGCGGTCGTTCCGACGAGGACTGCGGAGCTGCCGTCCAGGAGCGCCGGCAGCATGAAGACCACCATCACCGCGAATGCGAAGACCAGGCCGATCAGGGCGCGTAGTCCCTTGAGCCCGGCGACGAGCACGACCAGCGCCGCGTAGACGGTGGCGAGGACGGACAGGGACACCGTGCGGTCGAAGTCGAGGAAGACGTAGTCGGCGGCGGCCGGTGCGCCGGTGGCGTTTCCGGAGGCCGGGTCGCCCGGCGCCGAGGTGCGCAAGCCGTCGGACACCTCGGCACCCGAGCCTTCGCTGCCGGAATCGCCGGTAAGCGCCTCGGCGACGGGATCTGCCGAGGCGTCATCCGGCATCGACATGACTTTCACCGAGTCGCCGGGAGCCAGCTTCGCGGCGAAGGCCTCCGGCGGGACGAAGAGGCTGCCCTCGGTGCCGTCGACCTCCACCGTGACGGCGGAGCAGCCGTACGTCTCCGCCTCCGGGCACTGGCGCAGGTCGACCATGGTGACGGTGCCGACGGCTCGGCTGGAGCCGTCGATCGCCGCCGCCGGATCCCAGCCGCCGGCGTCAGCCTCGGACGCGCCTGCCGGCCACAGCGCGAGCAGGCCCACAGCGGTGAGGACGGCCAAGGGGACCAACAGCCCGAGCATGACGGTCCACGCCCGTCGCGAGGCACGCGGAGCGGCAGGATGCAGGTGCACGATCTCGTGAGTCCTCCGGGGCGTGGTGCGGGGTGGGACTCAGGCGAGCGCCTCGGCGATCCGAGTGGCGTTCTCGACCATCATCCCCTGGTAGGTGCGCGGTTCGGAGCCCTCGGGTCCCAGATTCTCGACGAACAGCTGGACGATTTCGACTTCTGTCCCGGCCTCCTTAGACAGTGTATCCAGCAGGGCGGACGGGGCTGCGGAATCGGAGAAGATCACCGGCACCCCGGTCTCCTCGATGGTCGCGACCAGCTGTGCCACCTGATCGGAGGAAGGCTCGGCGTCCGTTGAGCCGCCGGGGACGACGACGCCGGCGATGTCGAAGTCGTAGGCTTCGGCGAAGTAGCCGAGCGCCTCGTGCTCGGTGATGAGCACCCGGTTCTCCTCCGGGATCGCCGCCAGCAGGTCTCGGACCTCGGAGTCGACGCCGTCGATCTCCTGCTCGAGTTCCTTTCCGCATTCGGCGTATGCGGTGTCGCCGGTGTGGTCTGCCAGGGCGGTGCCGATCACCGTGGCTGCCTGTGCCATCCGGCTGGTGTCCATCCAGAAGTGGGGGTCGTAGGTGCCGTGGGCGTGACCGGAGTGGTCGTCGGCCGCCTGCGCCTGGTCGGCAGGTGCCTGGTTGTCGGCAGCCTCCGCCTCGGCTACGGCCTGCGCCTCGTCGTCGTGACCATGGTCTTCGTGTGAAGGGTCCGACTCAGCCTCTTCCGACGCTGAGTCGGTGCTGCCGAGCCCGGTCCAGGGGAGGGGGTCCACTTCCGGTCCGACCTCCAGCACCTCGACGCCATCCTGGCGCGCATTCTCCAGAGCACCTTCGAGCTCACTCTCGAGGCCTAGCCCGTTGGCGACGACCAGCCCCGCGCCGGCGAGCTCGGCCATCTGCGCGGAGGACGGCTGGAACATGTGAGGGTCGTCGCCGGGACCCATGAGCGTCGCCGAGGAGGTGCCGGCGCATTCGGTGATCTGCCCGAGCACGTTTCCCAGTACCTGCGTTGTTGCTACCGCTACGGGTTCACCGTCCCCGCCGGCACTGTTCGCGTCATCCGCAGCGCCGCAGCCGGCGACTGCAAGCAGGGGGACGGCGAGGAGGGCAAGCCCCAGCCGGCGCTTGGGAGGCGAGGGCGGCATGGGCGGCGAGGGCGGTGAGGGGGGCGATGCCGATGTGCGCTGGGAGGCGCCAACAGCGCGGGCGGATTGTGAGGCGTGCATGGGCAGACCTTCCGTGTGAGTCGTGAATCTCATAGTCATGGTTCTGAGATTCGCACGTCCGAGTATGCATTGTCATAGATGCATCTTTCGATGAGTGTGCACCGGACTGAGGCATTTGCGCTATCGACTTCGATTGAACATGCGTTTAAAATGCTGATCATGGGTTCAACCAAGGACTCCGATGGGGCTTCCCCTACTTCCTCAGACGGAACGCGTGAGGCTGCAGCCGGTCCTGCTGGTGCAACCGGTGCCGGTGCGGCCGGTGCTGGTGCCGGTGGTGCGGCCGGTGCCGGATCCGCTGGTGCGACCGGTGCCGCAGCAGCCGGTGCCGCAACAGGGGCCGACGAGGACTTGACCACCCGCGCCAGGATTCGCAATGCCGCGATCCGCCGGTTCGCCCAGGATGGGCTGTCGGCACCGCTGCGGGCGGTGGCCGAGGATGCGGGAGTCAGCCCGGGGCTCATCGTCCATCACTTCGGCTCCCGCGCCGGGCTGCGCGAATCGTGCGACGGGTACGTGCTCGAGCAGGTCCGGGAGAACAAGGCCGGCACGCTCGGAGGCCCCGGAGCCGGGGGAGCGATGCTCGCGCAGCTGGCTCAGATCGAAGGTTATGCTCCGCTGATCGGATACGTCCTGCGGCTGTTGCAGGCCGGCGGTCCGCTGCTGGAGCGGTTCGTCGATCAGCTTGCTTCGGACGCGGTCGAGTACCTCCATCAGGCGGAGGAAGCCGGCAACGTCCGTCCCAGCAGGGACCCGGAGGCGCGTGCTCGGGTGCTCGTGGAGATGAGCCTCGGCGCACTGCTGCTGCAGCTGCCCGCCCAGCAGGACACGCTCGACCTGGACGAGCTGCCCCGATGGCTGCGCTCCTACTCCGAGCGCATCCTGCTGCCGATCCTCGAGCTCTACACCGAACCGCTGCTCACCGACTCGACCCTCCTCGACAGCTTCCTGCAGACCCGCGAAGGAGCACACCATGACTGAGACCAATGGCGGAGCGCGTGCCCCCGGCGCCGCAGGCCGGACAGGAGCCACCGGCCGCGCCGACATCGCAACCCGCGCCGACGCCAGCATCGCAACCCGCGCCGATGCCGGCACCGGCACCGGAACCGGTACCGGCGCCGGAACCGGCACCACCGACGGTGCCATCGTGATCCGCGACCTCGTCAAGACCTTCGGCGCCACGCGCGCGCTCGACGGCTTCTCCATGACGGTCCGCGCCGGTGAGGTGGCGGGGTTCCTCGGCCCCAACGGCTCCGGGAAGTCGACGGCGATCCGGGTCCTGCTGGGTCTGTTGCGCGCCGACTCCGGCAGTGCTCGCGTCCTGGGGATGGACCCGTGGCACGACGCCGTCGCCATCCACCGGCGGATCGCATACGTCCCCGGCGAGACGAGCCTGTGGCCCAACCTCACCGGCGGCGAGGCGATCGACGTCCTCACCCGCCTCGAGAACGGCAGCCAGCACTGTCGGCGCCGAGCCGAACTGCTCGAGCGCTTCGAGCTCGACCCCACGAAGAAGGCGCGCACGTACTCGAAGGGCAATCGGCAGAAGGTCGCCCTCGTCGCCGCGCTCGCCACCGACGCCGAGCTCTACTTCCTCGACGAGCCGACAGCGGGCCTGGACCCGCTGATGGAGGCGATCTTCACCGACGAGATCCGCAAGCTCCGCGACGCCGGCCGCACCGTGCTGCTGTCGAGCCACATCCTGTCCGAGGTGGAGAAGCTCTGCGACACCGTCACGATCATCCGCGCGGGCAAAGACGTCGAATCCGGGACGCTGGCCCAGCTGCGCCACCTGACCCGGTCGGAGGTCAGAGCGACCACCTCGGCGGATCCCAAAGCCCTGGCCGCTCACCCCGGTGTCCACGACCTCGTCGCCGACGACGGCCGCCTCCGGTTCGACGTCGACGACGCCCAGATCACCGACATCCTCGGCGTGCTGGCGGCGGCCGGCGTTCAGAACCTCACCATCACCCCGCCGTCCCTGGAGGAGCTGTTCATGCGGCACTACGGTGACGACATCACCTCAGCCAGCGCCGGTGGCCGTGCTCCGCACACCGTCGACGGCGCCGGTGGCCGTGCTTCGCGCACCGGGGAGCACGCCGCCGACCAGTCTTCGCACCACGCCGCGGACCGCCCCGGAGCACGGGACCGATCCCGATGACCACCCTGACCCGCCCCGCCACCTCACGCATCGCTCCCGCGCACGAGGCGCCCCGCCCCGAGCGCTTCGCCGGCACCGGCATGCTGCTGCGGCTATTCCTCCGGCTGGACCGGCTGCGGATCGCGATCTGGGCGGCTGCGTTCTTCCTGCTCGTCTGGGCCTCCGTCCTGTCGCTCGACGCGACCTACAGCAGCCCGGAGTCGCTCCAGGCCCGAGCCGCGCTGCTCAACAATCCGGCCGCGATCATGATGACCGGCCCCGCCTTCGCGCTGGACAACTACACCTTCGGCGCGATGATCGCCAACGAGCTCGCCCTCTGGGTGTTCCTGCCGGCGGCGATCATGAGCGTGCTGCTCGTGGTCCGCCACACCCGCAAGGACGAGGAGGAGGGCCGGCTCGAGCTGCTGCGCACCCTGCCCATCGGCCGGTTCGCCCCGCCCACCGCGGCGGTCATCACCGTGGCGCTCGCCAACCTCGCCGTCGGCCTGGCGGTCAGCGCCGGGCTGCTGGTAGGCGGGATGGAGGCCGACAGCTCGCTGGCGATGGGCGCGGCGACAGCGCTGACCGGGCTCGTGTTCGGCGCGGTCGCCGCCGTCGCCGCCCAGATCTCCGAGCATTCCAGCACCGTGACCGGGATGTCGCTGGGCGTGCTGGCTGTCGCGTTCATCGTCCGCGGGTTCGGCGACGTCATCGACAATCAGGGCTCCTGGCTGTCCTGGCTCTCGCCGTTCGCCTGGGGCCAGCAGACGCGCCTGTTCGTCGACCTGCGCTGGTGGCCGCTGGCTGTCTCGGCCGGCGCGGCGCTGGTGCTGCTCGTGATCGCCATGCTGCTCGCTCACCGGCGCGACCTCGGCGCGGGCCTGCGGGCGCCTCGGCCGGGGCCTGCCTCCGCCTCGGCGCGGCTGCTGTCACCGGCCGGCCTGGCGCACCGCCTGGTGAGCGGCATGTTCCTGGGCTGGGCGATCGGCCTGTTCCTGTTCGCGGTCGCGTTCGGCACGCTCGCCAGCGAGCTGGAGGACATGCTCGTCGCCACGCCCGAGGTGGGGGAGTGGATCCCGATCGACCTGGACAACGTGACGCGCTCCTTCGCCGCGGTCATCCTCTCGCTGTTCGCGATCGGCCCGGCGGCGCTGATGGTGGCCGGAGTGCTGCGCCTGCGCGGGGAGGAGCAGGCCGGACGGCTGGACGGGGTGCTCGTCAGCGGCAGCTCGCGTACGGGCGTCCTCGCCGGCTGGCTGGCCGTGGTCGTCATCGAGACGGCGCTCGTGCTCGTGCTGCTGGGCCTGGGTGTGGGGCTCGGCCTGGCCGTTGCGACCGAGGACGCCGGGTGGATCGGCGAGCTGACCCTGGCCGCGCTGGTCTACCTGCCGGCGGTGTATCTGATCGGAGCGCTCGCCGTCGGACTGTACGGTCTGGCGCCGCGGGTTGCCGGGCTGGCATGGCTGCTGGTGATCTGGGTGTCGATCGCGGTCTACCTGGGCGGACTGCTCGACCTGCCCGAGTGGGCGATGAACACCTCGCCGTTGACCCACACCCCGCTCGTACCGGATGCCGACCCCGAGGCGCCACCTCTGCTGATCATGTCCGGCCTGGCTGTCGTCGTGGTGGTCGTGGGATTCCTGGGCCTGCGGCGGAGGGACATCGGGAACCGATGAGCGGCTGGTCGGGTGATTCGCTGGCCGGATTGGTTCATGGGGTGATTCTCTGGCCGGGTGGTTCGTGGGGTGATTCACTGACCGAGTGGTTCATGGGGTGATGCACTGACCGGGTGGTTCAGGCGCGGCAACAACTTCCGATGAGCGGCTGCAGTTTCAGGTTCCTCCTCGGCTCGACGCTGCTCCTGCTGTCGGTCGAGACTCCCGCACGTTGGGTCGAGACTTCCGCTTCAGATCAGTGGGTTTTTTGCGCCCTGAGTCTCGACCGAGGGGCAAGGGGTCCCGAGTTTCGACCGAGCGGGGCAGCACCAGAGGTGCGAAGTTCTTCGCGCTGTGTGGTTGGGGGAAGTTGGTCTGGTTTCCACAGGCTGCGATGTGCTCTTGAGCACCGCTTCGGTGGCGGCATTGGCTGATTCACATGCAGCGATCCAACAGTCCGAGGAAGAGACCGCTCGACCAGAGCGCACGTGTTCCAGTAGTGCGGACAACTCAGGAACATCGGGACTCCAAGGTGAGTCGACGAGCGTTGACTGCACAGACGCGTTTCGCGCGAATCCACCGCGGTGTCCACGCTGACACCGCGGCCCAGCAGGAGATCGAAGTTCCGCGGTGGGCAGACGATGATTGGTTCGCGCTTCACAAATCTGCGGCTGCACTGCAGCTCGTGCGGCCTGACGCGCTGATCTCCGGGTTGAGTGCTGCACGCCTCATGGGCTGGCCGACTCCACCTGCCGCTCGGCATGCTCCGCTGACGGTGACCACTCGGCGGAAGGGCTCGCGCGTCATCCGGCCGGGAGTGAATTCACGTCAATCGGATCGCTACTGCCCAATGCCCTTCTACGGAATCAGGCTCAACGACAAGCGATTCGTGCTGCTCGAGCTCGCGGGCCAGATCGCGGTCCCCGACCTGACCGCTGTGATCGACGCGATCATCGGCCACTGGAACGGTCCACCCGAAACCGATCTCACGACCCTGACCAGGGCCATCGACGCTGCCGGCCGATTCGTCGGCTCGGCCAGACTTCAACAAGCACTGAGATCAGCGCGCCCCGATGTCGATTCGCCGCAGGAAACTCGTCTGCGGCTGACGATTGTGGATGCGGGGTTGCCCGAGCCTGTCGTGCATCCTCCGATTTCGGCTGACGGAGTGGTGCTGCACCCGGACCTCGCCTATCTGGACGAGATGATTGCAATCGAATACGAAGGCGACGAGCATCGAAGTGATCCGGAGCGGTGGGCTCGAGACATCGAGCGATATGACGCCCTCACAGAACTCGGATGGACCGTGATTCGCGTGACGCGCAGGAGCTCGATACCGAAGTTCATCGAGCGGCTGCGCATGCTCCTGTCCGGATCGCCGTCGGTTGGTTGATTGGGCACTGCTGATTGCGCACTGCTGATAGGGGCGCACATCTGACGGGCAACGGTGACAAGGGTTCTCGAGGAGGAAGGCGGCAGGGGCTCTCTTCTTCCATGCGAGTCCGTGCATTCTTTGAAACGGGAAGCCCGGGGCTCGTCGAGCTGGGAGCCTCGCGCACTTCTTGCGTTGGAAACCCGGCGCACTCGGTCGAGACTCCTGCACATTCGGTCGAGACCGAGGTCTCAGAACAAGCCGCTTCCTGAGGCCTCAGTCTCGACCGAACCGTCGTGCCGTCTTGGCCCAGACCGCTCCGCATCGCCTGCACCCGGTCTCGCCGGCTGCACCCGGCCGGGCCGCCTGATAGAGCAGAGGCTGGACCGCAGTGTTGCTACTGCGGCCCCGACTGCCTAATGTCTGCTTATGACAAGGACGCTTGCAATCGTGTTGCTGTCATTGCTGGTGGCAGTCCTAGCAGGCTGCAGTGGACACTATCCTGCGGACCCGCACGGGACCCTCAACCGGGTCACTGGATCGATTCTGCGCGTCGGCGTCTCCCACAACAAGCCATTCACCTCGCTCGAGGGAGAGACTCCTGCAGGGGAAGAAGTCGCACTGATCGAGGAGTTCGCGTCCACTCTCGATGCGGAGATCGAGTGGATGGATGGCAGCGTCGAGGAGCTCGTGGATCAGCTGGAGCACGGCCGTCTCGACATGATCATCGGCGGGCTGACCGACCAGACTCCCTGGCAGTCGAAGGTGGGCCTGACGCTTCCGTACGCGGAGACCACCGACGAGTTCGGCCAGACGGACAAGCATGTGATGGCCGTGCGCATGGGTGAGAACGCCTTCCTGCTCGAGCTCGACACGTTCCTGCAAAGCCAGGCCCAGCAGAGCCGCGGAGGGCAGAGCCGATGAGCGCCGAGCGCAGCCGCGACACCGAGCACATGCCCGCGGACGTCGCCGAGGTGATGCGCAAGGCCGTGCGGCTGGAGTGGATCACCATCGCGGTGCTCGTGGGGATCGTGATCATCGTCTATCTGGCGATGGGCAATTCCCAGGCGATGAAGACCGCCTGGATCGAGGACATGCTCTCCTTCATTCCGCCGATCGCCTTCCTCATCGGGGTTCGGGTCACCCGCCGTCCGGCCGACGCCAAGCATCCGTTCGGCTACCACCGGGCCATCGGGATCTCCCACGTCGTCGCGGCTACCGCCTTGGTGGTGATGGGAGCGATCCTCATCGGGGACTCTGCGCTCAAGCTCATTCGAATCGAACACCCCACGATCGGCGGCATCCAGGTGCTCGGCACCACGATCTGGATGGGGTGGTTGATGATGGCCGCGATGGTCGTCACTGCCATCCCGCCGATCATCCTGGGCCGGATGAAGCTCAAACTCGCCCCTCAACTGCACAACAAGGTGCTCTACGCCGACGCCGACATGAACAAGGCGGACTGGATGACCTCCCTGTCCGCGTTGGTCGGCGTCGCCGGGATCGGCCTGGGCTGGTGGTGGGCGGACGCGGCCGCCGCGATCATCATCGCCACATCGATCCTCAAGGACGGGATCGGGAACCTGCGGGCGGCGGTGGCCGGGCTCATCGACGCTCGTCCCACCACCTTCGACAGCAAGCACACTCACCCTCTCGTGGACGAGGTCGATGCACACTTGCAGCAGGTGGACTGGGTTCGCTCCGCTGCGGCACGGATCCGCGACGAAGGACAGGTTTTCCACGTCGAAGGGTTCCTGGTGCCGGAAACTCCCGGTGCTGCGACGCCCGAGAACCTGGAGGCAGTGCGGCGCCAACTGTTCGACCTGGACTGGAAGATCCGTGACGTGACACTCAGCCCCGTCACCGAGCTTCCCAACGTGCTCGAGACCCAGCCGGAAGCATGAACCCGACAAGACGACTTGTCATTTCACGGCATCTCGACCTACGGTGGAATCACCGCAATCACATCGCAACGACTTGCGCTGGTCCACTCATGGGCCGGCTGGAGATGGGCCAGATCGCGGAGAAGGCCAAGGACGCGTTCGGTCAGGGCGACCCGGCGAGCTGACCGGATAGTCGCCGAGGTGGTCGGCCACCTGGCCGGATGTTCGCCGAGGCGGTTAGTCAGTTCCCCGCCGAGGCGGTTGGCCCGTTGCCCTACCGAGGCGGTTGCCCAGTTGGCCGGATGTTCGCCGACGCGCCTCGGCCAGTTGACCGGTTGGCCGCCGTGGACGTCACCGAGCGAGCCGGGCGGTCGAGTGCTCCACCCCTGCCCGACGAGAGAGGATGCACCTTGAGATTCTTCGATCCCCGTGACCGCCAGATCACACCACAGCAGGCTCAGCGCTACGCGAAGTTCGAGATCCTGCACACCGCCGTGGACTTCCTCGCTGCGTTCCTGTTCGTCATCGGAAGCATCCTGTTCTTCTCCGAGCAGACGAAGATGGCCGGAACCGTCTGCTTCCTGGTCGGGTCGATCTTCTTCGCGACCAAACCCAGCATTCGCATAGTCCGCGAGATCTGGCTGGCCCGGTTGAACCGGATCGATCACCTGGCCGCAGAAGCCCCGGAGGGACCGGGCGACTTCGAGGAACTGACAGATGACGACGAACACGGCCCCGCACACGGCGAACACGCGCCCATCGACGACGAAGACGCCCTCGCTGACGACGTGCCTGCCGAGCACTCCAGTCGCGCGACCCGATGACTGTGCCCGCCGAGCACTCCAGCCGCGCGACCCGATGACCGTCTCCGGCAAGCCCTCCTGCCGCGCAACCCGATGACCGTCTCCGGCAAGCCCTCCTGCCGCGACACAAGGCGGCCCTCCTGCCGCGCCACAAGGCGGCCCTCCTGCCGGCCCCCCCACCGCCCAGGAGCCGCCCCTCCCACACCCAAGCCGCGCCCACGGCGATAACTGGCACACCCGGTGCGGACATGAAAATATCGAAGCGGAACTCGAGTGTGCTGCCACGACAGAGAGCGGCACCGGTTGAATGAGGAGACGAAATGCCGATTGCATCCCCTGAGGTCTATGCCGAACTTCTCGAGCGCGCCAAGTCCGGGGGCTTCGCCTACCCGGCTGTCAACTGCACATCCTCGCAGACCATCAACGCCGCCATCCGCGGATTCGCGGAGGCCGAGTCCGACGGCATCATCCAGATCTCGACCGGCGGCGCCGAGTACATCTCCGGCCCGACCGTGAAGGACCGCGTCCGAGGCGCCGTCGCCTTCGCCGCCTTCGCCAAGGAGGTCGCCAAGAGCTACGACGTCAACATCGCCCTCCACACCGACCACGCGCCCAAGGATGCCGTCGAGGAGTGGGTCAAACCGCTCATCGCGCTGTCGCAGGAGCGGGTGGACAAGGGCGAGGACCCGCTGTTCGGCTCGCACATGTGGGACGGTTCGGCCGTGCCGCTGGACGAGAACCTCCGGATCGCCGAGGAGCTGCTCGACCTCACCTCTGCCGCCAAGATCGTCCTCGAGGTCGAGATCGGCGTGGTCGGCGGCGAAGAGGACGGCGTCGCCCACGAGATCAACGACAAGCTCTACACCACCGCCGAGGACGGCCTGGCCACGGCCAAGGCCCTCGGCACCGGCGAGAAGGGCAAGTACCTCACCGCGCTGACCTTCGGCAACGTGCACGGCGTGTACAAGCCGGGCAACGTCAGGCTCCGCCCCGAGCTGCTCAAGGAGATCCAGGACGCCGTCGGCGCCGAGGTGGGCCAGGAGAAGCCGTTCAACCTCGTCTTCCACGGGGGCTCCGGCTCCTCCGAGGAGGAGATCGCCGAGGCCGTCCGCAACGGCGTCGTCAAGATGAACATCGACACCGACACCCAGTACGCCTTCACCCGCCCGGTCGTCGACCACATGCTGCGCAACTACGACGGCGTGCTCAAGATCGACGGCGAGGTCGGCAACAAGAAGATGTACGACCCCCGCACCTGGGGCAAGGCCGCCGAGGCGGCCATGGCCGAGCGCATCGTCTCCGCCTGCCAGCACCTCGGCTCGGCAGGGAACCGCCTGAAGTAAGGCACGCGCTGAAGCAGCGGATCCAGAGTCTGCAACTGCATCTGCAGGCTCCATCGCGCGGTTGCTTTTCGTCGAGGATCGAACAGATGTCGACGAAAAGTGACCGCGCGTTGTATTGAGATGCACCCAGGCCCGAGAAATCCCACGGGGGAGGACCCTCTCTGAGGTCTGATCAGTAGATGCCAGGGTTGGTGTTCTGGATGTTCTTGCTGATCAGATCAAGTGCCAGCTGATTGATCGGCATGAATGCCGGATCCCAGGCCGGAAGCCCGGACTGCTGTTGGCCAGGGCCGGCTCCGCCTCCGCTCTCCGCCGCGCTGGCGACCAGCGCCTGGATATAGGCGAGGGTGTAACTGCTGCCGTCGTTCATCACGACCCAGAAGTTCTCCGGATTGGCCGATGCCGGATCTGCCGGATGATAGAGCCACATGACCTCCGGGAAGCCAGCCAGGGCCGGATCCGTCCAATCTCGGTACATCACGAACCCCGCCGGAACGTTGGTGTAGTACTGCATGAGCACGGTCCCATGGTTGCTCGGCTGGCCGGGGTCGTACTCGTGAACGAGGTAGTAGTCAGGAGCCCATTGGCTGATGCAGAGGTCGCCGTACGTGATCCCATCCTCGATGAAGTAATGGCAGTAGTCGTCCGCCCACCAATCCTCGGCGGTCGACGTGTACTCCAGCTGCTCGTTCTGAGGCGCGGCAATCTCTCCGTCATAGGAGTCGAACGCGTCCTCCGGCGGTTCTTCGGGGAGCTCCGGATTCGCCGCGTTCTCCTCTGCGGATTCGGCGCTGTCGACCGGATTCTCTGGGGGAGCGTTCTCAACGGGGCTCTGCGGGTTTCCGGCATCGTCATCGTTCGCCGGCTCCGACCCTGACTCCGACCCCGAACCTGACTCCGGCCCCGACTCCGCCGGTCCGGACTCGTCCGAATTCGAGCTTTGCTGGTCCGCGTTCTGTTGGTCGGGGGCTGCAACGATGGAGCAGGCGCTGGCGCTGCCGAGCAGACCGAGCAGACATATCGAGGAGACGAGTTCTCGTAGCATCATCGGCCTCCTGCTCGAGCTTGGTGGGCCGTGATCCTAACAGCCCCACGCCCCCGGTAAAAGACCCGCGCCATGCTCGCGCCAACTCGGGATCGAACTGCAGACTCCCCGCCACAACACCACCCCCACGCAACCCAGTTATGCAACGATTCGGTATCGAAAATCAGAATAATCTCAATATCCGGCCAGTGTTACCTGTGGGTAGGTCTAGGGTGTCGGTGACTCACAGCTGAGTTCCTCCAAGTAAAGGACTATTCATGATTCGTTCACGTGCGCTTCTCAAAGCCGTCGGTGCCCTGGGCGCCGCGGCTCTGACGCTCACTGCATGCACCACCTCGGACACCGGCGGTGGCGGCGGGGAGACCGGAGACGGCAGCGGAGCCCTTACCGTCGGCACCACCGACAAGGTCACCGTGCTCGACCCGGCCGGCTCCTACGACAACGGCTCCTTCTTCGTCATGACGCAGGTGTTCCCGTTCCTGCTGAGCTACAAGCCGGGCACCGCGGAGACCCAGCCGGAGATCGCCGAGTCCGCCGACTTCACCGAGCCGAACAAGTACGAGGTCAAGCTCAAGGACGGCCTGACCTTCTCCAACGGCAACGAGCTGACCTCCTCGGACGTCAAGTTCAGCTTCGACCGCCAGAAGGCGATCCAGGACCCGAACGGTCCCTCCTCGCTGCTCGGCGGCCTCGAGTCCGTGGAGACCCCGGACGACACCACCGTGGTCTTCAACCTGACCCGTGAGAACGACCAGACCTTCCCGCTGGTGCTCGCCGGCCCGGCCGGTCCGATCGTCGACGAGGACGTGTTCTCCGCTGAGGAGATCACCGCCGACACCGACATCGTCGACGGCGACGCGTTCGGCGGCCCGTACAAGATCGACAGCTACCAGTTCAACGAGCTGGTCTCCTACGCGGCCAACGACGCGTACCAGGGCGCGCTCGGCGCCCCGCAGTCCGACCAGGTCCAGATGCGGTACTACACCGACGCCAACAACATGAAGCTCGACGTGCAGTCCGGCACCATCGACGTCGCCTGGCGCTCGCTGTCGGCCACCGACATCGAGGACCTGGAGGGCACGGACGACCTGACCGTCCACGAGGGCCCCGGCGGCGAGATCCGCTACGTCGTGTTCAATTTCAACACCATGCCGCACGGCGCCGAGTCGGAGAACCCGGACGAGGAGAAGGCCAAGGCCGTCCGCCAGGCGATGGCCGACTCCGTCGACCGCGAGGCGATCGCCGAGCAGGTCTACAAGGGCACCTACAGCCCCCTGTACTCCCACGTCCCGGAGGGTCTGCCCGGCGCAGCCGAGCCGCTCAAGCCCGAGTACGGCGACGGCAACGGCGGTGCGGACACCGACAAGGCCAAGCAGCGCCTCGAGGACGCCGGCGTGGAGACCCCCGTCGAGCTCAAGCTCCAGTACAGCCCGGACCACTACGGCCCGTCCTCGGGTGACGAGTACGCGATGGTCAAGGAGCAGCTGGAGTCCAGCGGCCTGTTCACCGTCGACCTGCAGTCGACCGAGTGGGTCCAGTACGCCGAGGACCGCACCAAGGACGTGTACCCGCTGTACCAGCTGGGCTGGTTCCCGGACTACTCGGATGCCGACAACTACCTGGTGCCGTTCTTCTACAACACCGAGGAGTCGCCGAGCTTCCTGGCCAACCACTACACGAACGAGGAGCTCAACGAGCAGCTCAATGCCCAGGCCTCGATCGCTGATGAGGCCGAGCGCGCCTCGGCCCTCGAGGAGATCCAGACGACCCTGGCCGAGGATCTGCCCACCCTGCCGCTGCTGCAGGGCAACCAGATCGCCGTCGCCGGTTCGGACGTGACCGGGATCGAGGACACCCTCGACCCGTCCTTCCAGTTCCGGCTGGCGCTCGTCGGCAAGTGACCGAACCCGGTCGCGCCGCAGCCGCGGGCCGCACCTCGCGCCGCAGCCGCGGGCCGCACCTCGCGCCCCCAGCTGACAGCGTGACCTCCGCTCGGGGCGGGTAGGGACACCTACCCGCCCCGCAGTGCGGCAGCCGCCGAGGCGCCCCGCCACCCGGCACCAGAACCCGCCGAGGCGCCCCGCCCCCGGCACCAGGCGCCCGCCACCCCAACCTCCAATGCGAATGTGAACTCATGACAGCCAGCGTGCAAGTCCCGGAAATCGCCGACGGCCCCGTCCCGGACGCTCCTGCCACCTCGTCCAAGCAGAGCCAGGGCTCGGGTCTGGGCCGGTACATCCTGGTCCGGTTCCTCCTGATCATCCCGACGGTGTGGATCCTCACCACGCTGGTGTTCTTCCTCATGCGCATCACCGGTGACCCGATCACCGCAGCCCTGGGCGGCCGCCTCACCAAGGAGCAGCTCGCCGAGCGCGTCTCCGCCGCCGGCTACGACCGGCCCATCC
Source organism: Brevibacterium daeguense (assembly GCF_021729135.1). Classification (GTDB taxonomy): domain Bacteria; phylum Actinomycetota; class Actinomycetes; order Actinomycetales; family Brevibacteriaceae; genus Brevibacterium; species Brevibacterium daeguense. Next base: position 3,699 of record NZ_JAJTWW010000004.1, on the reverse strand, counting down.
TCGTCCAGTACTTCGAGTACATGGGCAACCTGCTGCGCGGCGACTTCGGCACCACGCTGTCGGACAACCGCCCCGTCACGGAGATCCTCTTCACCTACGGCGCCGCCACCCTCGAACTCGTCTTCTTCTCCCTCATCGTGGCGTTCGTCGTCGGCATCCCGCTGGGCATGGTCGCCGCCAAGTTCCGCGACCGCTGGCCGGACGCCGTCCTGCGCATCCTGGCGATCCTCGGCTACGCCACCCCGGTGTTCTTCGCCGGGCTGATCCTCAAGCTGATCTTCGGCGTCCTGTGGCCGATCCTCCCGGTCGCCGGCCGCGCCAGCGCCCAGACCGAGCTGCTGCTGTCCGGCGTGGTCAACCCCACCCGCATCTACTTCATCGACGCCCTGCGCATCGGCAACCTCGACGCCGCCGGCGACGTCCTCCAGCACGCGGTGCTGCCCGCGGTCGCCCTCGGCCTGCTCACCGGCGGCACCTTCCTCCGCCTGGTCCGCACCAACCTCATCGGCACGCTCGGCAACCAGTACATCGAATCCGGCCGCTCCCGAGGCGTCAGCGAGTTCCGGCTCGTCACCAAGCACGCCTACCGGCCGGCTCTCATCCCGATCATCACCGTGATGGGCATGCAGATCGCCCTGATGCTCGCCGGTGCCGTGCTGACGGAGACCACCTTCGAATGGAAGGGGCTGGGCTTCCAGCTCGCCGAGTACCTGGGCGCGCGTGACTTCGTCGCCGTCCAGGGCATCGTCATCCTGCTGGCCGTGATCGTCGCGCTGACCAACTTCGTGGTCGACATCATCGCCGCTCTCATCGACCCGCGTGTGAGGTACTGATGCGCAACGACCCCACGACCGACGCCCCCGCCGTCGCCACCACCACCTCCATCCCGGCCAGCAGCCGGCCGCGCTGGCAGTCCCTGCCGGTGATCAGTCACCTGCGCCAGTCCGTCGGACTGCAGCGCGGGATGCTCGTCAGCGGCCTGGTGATCTGCGCCGTGCTGCTGCTGACGGCGATCTTCGCCCCGCTCATCGCCCCCTACGGCTCCGCGCAGCTGTCGGACGAGTCCGGCTCCTTCGGCGCCCAGCAGCCCCCGAGCGCCGCCCACATCTGGGGCACCACCGTGGGCGGCTTCGACGTGTTCTCCCGCGTCGTGTGGGGTGCCCGCACGGCGGTGTTCGTCATCATCGTCGCCGTCGTCCTGTCCCTGTTCCTGGGTGTGGCGCTCGGCCTGGTGTCGGGCTACATCGGCGGCTGGTTCGACCGGATCCTCGTCGTCATCGCGGATGCGATCTACGCCTTCCCGTCTCTGCTGCTGGCCATCGTCATGACGATCGTGATCTCCGGCGGGCAGTCGAACGTGTTCGGCGGCGTGATGGCCGCGGCGATCTCGATCACCGTGGTGTTCATCCCGCAGTACTTCCGCGTCGTGCGTGCGGAGACCGTCCGGCTCAAGGCGGAGCCGTTCGTGGAGTCGGCCCAGGTGATCGGTGAGTCCGACTTCCGGATCATCACCCGCCACATCTACAAGAATGCCACCCGCAACATCCCGCTGATCTTCACGCTGAACTCCTCCGAGGCGATCCTCACCCTGGCCGCCCTGGGCTTCCTGGGCTTCGGCATCGAGCCGACCTCGGCCGCGGAGTGGGGCTACGACCTCAACAAGGCGCTGTCCGACGTCACCTCCGGCATCTGGTGGACCGCGATCTTCCCCGGCCTGGCGATCGTGCTGACCGTCCTCGGCATCACCCTCGTCGGTGAGTCGATGAACGACCTCAACGACCCGCGCCTGCGCGTGCGCAAGCGCGCCCGTGGCCGCAAGGCCGCCGCGGCCGCGGTCGCCTCGGAGGTCGCCGCCGCCGACGCCCCCGCCCGCTCGGCCGATTCCTTCGCCGATTCCTCGGCCGAGGGCACAGCAGGCGCCGCCGACGCCCCGTCCTCCACATCCCGGAAGGGAGAGACCCGATGAGCTCCGACCCGACGACCGCCTCGGGGGCGGTCCGCGATTCGACACCGGCGGCCCGCGCCTCGGCTCCGCTGCTGTCCATCCGCGATCTCGACGTCACCTTCGCCACCGACGCCGGCGACGTCCACGCCGTCAACGACCTCAGCCTGGAGGTCGCGCCCGGCGAGGTGCTCGCGATCGTCGGCGAATCCGGCTCCGGCAAGACCGTCACCGCCAAGTCGATCCTCGGCCTGCTCCCGGAGACCGCCACCACCGACGGCGCGATCCTGCTGTCGGGCCGGGACGTGCTCACCGCCTCGGATCAGCAGCTGCAGCAGATGCGCGGCTCGGACGTGTCGATGGTGTTCCAGGAGCCCTCGACCGCGCTCAACCCGGTGTACACCGTCGGCTGGCAGATCGCCGAGGGCCTGCGCGCCCACAACCCCAGGCTGGGCAAGAAGGAGCTGCGCGCACGCGTCGTCGAGGCGATGGAGAACGTCGGCATCCCGAACGCCGCCGAGCGCCACGACTACTACCCGCACCAGTTCTCCGGCGGGCAGAAGCAGCGGATCGTCATCGCGATGGCGCTCGCGCTCGGGGCCAGGCTCATCGTCGCCGACGAGCCCACCACCGCCCTCGACGTCACCGTGCAGGCGGAGATCCTCGACCTGCTGCGCGACCTCCGGGACCGGATGGACACCGCGATCGTGCTCATCACCCACAACATGGGCGTCGTCGCCGACCTCGCCGACCGCGTGGCCGTGATGTACCGGGGCGACCTCGTCGAGACCGCCGCCGTCCGCACCCTGTTCGCCAATCCGTCCCACGAGTACACGCGCTCGCTGCTCGCCGCGGTCCCGCGCCTGTCGACGACGGAGATCGTCGCCGAGGCGGATGCTGCTCCCGAGGCGCCCGCTGCTTCCGAGGCGTCCGCCGGTTCCGGGGTCGCCGTGGCCGTGTCAGAGTCGCCCGCTCCCGAGGCGCCCGTCGCCGCACGGCCGGCTGCCGCCTCGGCGGAGCGTCCGGCCGGGGAGCCGATCGTCGTCGTCAACGCGCTGGAGATCGTGTACCCGGGAGGGTTCGGCAAGGACGACTTCCGGGCCGTGGACCGGGTGAGCTTCGAGATCCGGCCGGGCGAGGTGTTCGGCCTGGTGGGGGAGTCCGGCTCCGGCAAGACCACGATCGGCCGGGCGATCGCCGGGCTGACCCGGGCGACCGGCGGTTCGCTGTCGGTGTTCGGCCACGAGATGGTCGGGTTCAAGGAGAAGAAGTTCAAGCCGGTGCGCAAGCGGATCGGCTTCGTGTTCCAGGACCCGGCGGCGTCGTTCAATCCGCATCTGTCGATCGGGGAGTGCGTGGCCGAGCCGCTGCACGTCCACCGGCCGGAGCTGTCGGACGCGGACCGGAAGCAGGCGACCTACGAGCTGCTCGAGGCCGTCCAGCTGCCGCGCGACTACGCCGCCCGCTTCCCGCACGAGCTGTCCGGTGGCCAGCGGCAGCGCGCCTCGCTGGCGCGCGGGATCGCGCTCGACCCGGAGCTGCTGATCGCCGACGAGCCGACCTCGGCGCTGGACGTGTCGGTGCAGGCGCGGGTGCTCGAATTGTTCAAGGAGCTGCAGGAGCGGTTCCACTTCGCCGCGCTGTTCATCAGCCACGACCTGGCCGTCGTCGACATGCTCTCGGACCGGATCGGCGTGCTGTACAAGGGGCAGCTGCTGGAGGAGGGCACCGGCGAGCAGGTGCTGCGCAATCCCCGG
>NZ_JAJTWW010000039.1 GCF_021729135.1 Brevibacterium daeguense | reverse complement strand
GTCGTCGGTGCTGGCGTCGTCGGTGCTGTCGTCAGCGGACGGGGTCGGGGATGGTGTGTCCTCGCCCTGATCGTCATCCTCGTCGTCTTCCTGCGTCGGCTCACCGGCGATGGTGATGAGGGCGCTGAGTGTCGTCTCTTCGCCTTCCGGATCGGTCAGGGTGAGCTCAACCGGCACTTCCTGGCCCGGCTCGAAGTCCGCGGCGGGTCCCTGGTAGTAGACGGAGACGACCGCAACGCCCTCCGCATCGGCGGTCTCGGTGTCGTCGGTCAGGCTGTTGGCGACGGTGGTGCCCGGCACCAGGCCCGAGACGACGAAGGTGACGCCGGCCTCTTCATCCACCAGGTCCTCGGCCGAGACGACCTCTGGCTCCACTGCGACAGCGGCATTCTCGTTCGTCGTCGGCACCGAACCCTGCTCGTCGCCGGGGGTGCCATCGGAGTCGTCTGCGACGAGGGCGAAGCCGTTGAGGAACTTCTCCTCGCCCGCCGCGTCACGGACCTCCGGGAAGATCTCCCCGTCGAAGACGCGAGTGAGGTCGCGCTGGAAGGTGCCCGACACTGTTCCGGTCTCGTCGGCCGGTTCGAGGGCGATGTAGGTCGAGTCGCCGAGGTACCCGCCGCCGTCGGCCTCCATGTATCCCCACCGGATCTCGACGACTTCGCCTTCGTCCAGGCCGGAGATGGTGAAGTCGATCCCCGCAGCGAGCTCGGCCGGGGTGAATGCGTCAGCGCCTCCCTCGTAGGAGACCGCCGCATCTTCGATCGCGAACACGACCGAAGGGGCGAGGACGACCGGCGC
>NZ_JAJTWW010000038.1 GCF_021729135.1 Brevibacterium daeguense | reverse complement strand
GCATCTGGGTCCACGCTGTCAGCTCGACTGCGAGCATCACCAGGTGGGTCCAGATCTCGTTGGCCGCCAGCGATGCTAACGGCAGGTTGGCCAGGCCGGTGTCCTTGCTGATCCGGATCCGGTCCTCGCAGCGGGCGCGCCGACGGTGGCGGACCTCCAGGCTTGGGATATCAGCGCTGTTCTGGTTGGTGGCGAACGCGGTGTAGCGCATCCCGTCGATATCGGTGATCCGCAGCTGCGCGCCGGGGTGAGGGCGCTCTTTGCGGATAATCACCCGCATCCCCGCAGGCCACGAAGACAAGTCCAGGTGCTCGGACAGCTCGGTGACCCACGCGCCGTCGCGTTGATCGCCGTCGCTGTTATAGGCCGGCGCCCACGCATCCGGGTCCACCGCAGTGAGTGCGGTTGCCATCGCGGGGGTGAACCCGAACCCGACGGAGTAGGACAGCGACTGGGACGGTCCGGTCAGCCAGTCCAGGAAGGCATGCGTGCCGCCGGCGCTATCGGTGCGGATCAGCGTCGTGGGCCCGGACCGGTGACCATCCGGCAGCTGTGCCAGCGCGTTGCGGGCCACAGTGATGTGATCGGCGGCGGTATTGGCGCCGGCGTTGCCGGGACGCAGCAGCATCGCCAGCGGTTCGCCGGTCCCGCCAGGCCCGTGGTCAGCGAACGCCGTCAGCGGGTGGAACCCGAACCCGCGCTTATACGTCGGTTTGGATTCTTCCTTGTTCTCGCTGTGGGAGGTGATCAGGGTCGCGTCGATATCGATGATCAGCGGATCAGCCTCACTCACCGATGCGGTCGGTGCGTCCG
>NZ_JAJTWW010000037.1 GCF_021729135.1 Brevibacterium daeguense | reverse complement strand
AAGAAGGGATCGTCTAAGAAGGCGAAGAAGGGAGGAAGCAATGTCTTCGACATGTTTACTCAGAAGCAGGTGGCGGAGTTCAAGGAGGGCTTCCAGATCATGGACCGCGACCGCGACGGCGTCGTAGACAAGAACGACCTCCGCGGCACCTTCGACGAGATCGGCCGCATGGTCTCCGACAGCGAGCTTGACTCCATGCTGGCTGACGCCCCCGGCCCCATCAACTTCACCACCCTCCTTCACATGTTCGCCTCCAGGTCCTCCGGAGAGTCCGACGACGACGATGTGGTCGCCGCCTCCATCCGCGCCTTCGAGAAGAGCCCCGGCAAGATTGAGGCAGAGCAGTTCCGTACCATGCTCATGGCCTTCGGTGACAAGTTCACCAACCAGGAGGTCGATGAGGCCTTCGACATGATGGAGCTCGATGAGGACACCGGCATGATCGACTCCGACGCCCTTGTTGCCATGCTGTGCGCTGGTGGCGCCAAGGATGAGGCCGCTGCCTAAATGCCCATCTTCCACTACC
>NZ_JAJTWW010000036.1 GCF_021729135.1 Brevibacterium daeguense | reverse complement strand
TCCGGAGAGTCCGACGACGACGATGTGGTCGCCGCCTCCATCCGCGCCTTCGAGAAGAGCCCCGGCAAGATTGAGGCAGAGCAGTTCCGTACCATGCTCATGGCCTTCGGTGACAAGTTCACCAACCAGGAGGTCGATGAGGCCTTCGACATGATGGAGCTCGATGAGGACACCGGCATGATCGACTCCGACGCCCTTGTTGCCATGCTGTGCGCTGGTGGCGCCAAGGATGAGGCCGCTGCCTAAATGCCCATCTTCCACTACCTACAACCTCGCCCGGAGGAAGTGTGGGTGAGCAGCAGCGGGCGCCCACAAGTGCAGAGATTGCTATCCTCGGCTGTGACACTCAAGCGCTGTTTGGCTTAACACTGCTGGCCACTGCTGCTGCTTACTTCTCTCTCATCAGCCCACGCCATATGTCTCTCCATTCATCATCACACCC
>NZ_JAJTWW010000035.1 GCF_021729135.1 Brevibacterium daeguense | reverse complement strand
CCAAGATCAGGGTGTTGCGACGACCATTTGAATCCACCCTGGGAGCCGCGATCGGAGTGATGGACCAGCTCGACGGGATCACGCCGGGCGGTGGACAGCGCATGCTCGAGCGCTTCCAGGGGCAGGGCTTCGGTCGTCATCGACGATCGGGTGGCCCACCCGGCGATCCGGCGGCTGTAGGCGTCGATGACGAACGCGGTGTAGACGAACCCGCACGAGGTCCGCACATAGGTGATGTCGGCGACCCACAGCCTGCCGGGGGCGGGTGCTTTGAAGTCGCGCATCACCAGGTCCGGCCGGTGATCCGGCGCTGCCGCGGGTGTCGTCGTGCGGGGCCGTCTGCCGCGGACGACGCCGGACAACCCGGCTGCGCGCATCAGTCGGGCGGTCTGGTCCCGACCGATCAGCCACCCGGCACGGCGCATCGCGTGCCACATCTTGCGCACCCCGTAGACCCCGTAGTTGGCCTGGTGCAGGCGGCAGATCTCACCGCGCAGCAGCTCATCGCGGATGCTGCGCGCCGATCGAGGACGAGCTTTCGCGGCCCGATAGCCGCGGGAGGTGATGAACCCACGGGCTGTCGCACCCAGCGTGCGGCAGATGAGCTCGACCCCGAACTGACCCCGGTACGTGTCGATGAACCGGATCATTTCGTCGTGGGCCGGTCGAGCTCCGCGGCGAAAAACGCCGACGCCGTCTTGAGGATTTCATTGGCCCGGCGCAGTTCGGCGTTCTCCCGCCGCAACCGGCGGATCTCCTCCCGCTCATCGGTCGTCTGCCCGGCCGCCGTGCCGGCGTCGATCTCGACCTGCCGCGTCCACCCGCGCAGTGTCTCCCGCGACATTCCCAACGCCTGGCTGACCGCCCGCACGGCGGCCGCCCGCGAAGACTTCTCCTGCCCCTGATGGTCCAACACCATCCTGATCGCGCGTTCCTTGAACTCCGCAGAGTACTTCTTCGGCATAGCTTCCCATTCTCCAGACAAAAAGAACGGAACTAAACCCAGGACGGTTCAAGGTGTCGTCCTCGTGGTACCAGTCTTCACCGTGGTCTCGATCCGGCGTTGG
>NZ_JAJTWW010000034.1 GCF_021729135.1 Brevibacterium daeguense | reverse complement strand
TGGGCGGGTTCAACCGGTCGTTGCAACACCGGCCTGTTGGAGCAAGCGTAGCTGCTCGTCGAAGACCTCGCTCGGAGTCTTCCAGCCGAGGACCTTGCGGGGCCGGTTGTTGATCGCCAGAGCGATGGCTTCGAGGTCTTCAGCCGACCACCGTGAGAGGTCGGTGCCCTTGGGGAAGTACTGGCGCAGCAGCCCGTTGGTGTTCTCATTCGTCGGTCGCTGCCAGGGTGAGTGCGGATCGGCGAAGAACACCTTCGTCCCGGTGTCCATCGCGAACTGCGCGTGCCCGGAAAGCTCCTTACCCCGGTCCCAGGTCAGCGTCTTGCGCAGCTGACCCGGCAGCGTCGTCATCGTCGCCATCAGAGCGGCGTTCATTGCGACGGCCCCATACCCACCGAGTGCGGGGCCATTCTTCACGGAGGGCTTCTCGCGCCATCCCTCCTGCCGCGGAAGGTGCACCAGGAGCGTCGAGCGGCTCGAACGCTCAACGAGCGTACCGATCGCAGATCGGTCAGTCCCGATTATCAGATCACCTTCCCAATGACCGGGAACAGCACGGTCGGCAGCCTCTGCGGGACGCTGGCTGAGGACGACGTCAGCGCTCACATGGCCGTGCGGCTTGTTCCGTGTCCGAGCCCGGGGTTCCCGCAGTGCGCGTCCGGTGCGCAAGCAGGCGACCAGCTCACGCTTGAGCGCGCCCCGGCCCTCGATGAACAGAGATTGGTAGATCGCTTCGTGACTGATCCGCATCGACTCATCATCGGGGAAGTCCAACCTGAGACGATTGCTGATCTGCTGCGGGCTCCAAGCGCTCACCCACCGGCGATCGGCTCGATGAGGCTTCATCTTGCGACCTTTCCAACCGGCAGACTCCGGCCCCTGCACGACCGCGCCGTCAGCATGCTTGAGCGTGCCGTCCAGGCGTTCCTGGACGTACTCACGCAACCGGCCATTGGACACGAGTTTCGCGACCTTGGGGCGCTTGGCGGCCTGCTGGGCCTTCCACTGAGCAACCGTCGCGCGGTACTCCTGCTTCCCGCTGCGAGTGGCAGCGTTGCGCCGCAGCTCACGAGAGATCGTCCCCGGGTCCCGTTGCAGAGCGCGAGCGATCTCGCGTACCCCAGCGCCCTTGGCCCGCAGGATCGCGATCTCCTCCCGCTCCTCGAACGTCAGGTAGCGGTCCGTGGGTTCTACCAAGGAGATCGGAGGCATGCCGCCAGCGTGACGGAACCATCGAGAGCCAACAGGAACCGACACGCCGACCTCGATGGAGGCTTCGGCCGTGGTCACACCTGTGGCGATGATCCGCCAGAACTGACGTTGCACCACCCGTGAAGGGTCCGGCCGGCCCGGTGAGCGCATCGCCGGCCGCAGCGCCCTGTCCGCCCGCCACTGCCGACGCACCCCTTCGGGCACATCGCTGGTCTTCTTGCTCCAGTCCTCCGTCGCCACGTGGCACACCTCCAAGATCAGGGTGTTGCGACGACCATTTGAATCCACCCTG
>NZ_JAJTWW010000033.1 GCF_021729135.1 Brevibacterium daeguense | reverse complement strand
TCGGGCTGACCGTGCCGGCACCACCCCGCCGGCACCCACCTCTCCCTCGATATCCACGGCAATGGCGCTCTGATGCTCGGGTGAACCGGCAAGTGTCGGCGTGATGCTGGTGGTGTGTCGCTGATGGCGAGAGCAGACGTCCGATCGAAATGACGTCACGCTCGGGTCAGTCCGCAGAACTGGCTGCCGATGTCGGCAATCACCGTACGAGCGATTCATCGATTCGACATCGCAATGCGTATGCCGATGTCTGCCGGAAGTTCACGGGAATGCGTCTGTGCCTCGAATTTCCTTCTTTCACTGTAATCTCCACGTCTTTCTCCCACGCTGACATGAGGCAGCAGGTCTTCCCAGAACTGGTGTGCAGCTTTCGGCTGGAACTTGCGTTGCAAAAAGCCACCGGCACCCCAGGACGACCGGCCCTTTCAGGAACGTGCGATCGATAGGGTGTTCCGGTGGCCACAGGGCGGGGAGTATTGCCCTCGAGGGCTTACGCGTCCGCGTGTTCATCGTCGATTCACGGTTACCGCTCGCAATTCTTCGCTCATCTCCTTGCCTCAAGCGCCGGGATCCGCCGAGCGTCGCTTCAGCGGTGGAATCGTTCGGGCGCTGGTGCTCTTCGTCGCCGCCATTGGTGCGCTTGGGAGCTACCCTGCTCGCGCATGGTCGCACAAGTGCCCTGCGCGCGCTCCACGGCTGGTGCGGCGCCGATGCCGGGTGTCGAGGATGCCAGGGAATCATGCCCGCGCCCAGCCGGGCCCCGGGGTCGGTCCGTCCTGGCCTCGGCGCTGACGGCGGAGCGGACCGATGACCCCACATTCGTTGATGGGAGGCGGAGGGGCGGTGTGCAGTGCCTGTGCGCCGGGTTGTGTCTGCTCGGCCCGGCGAGAGCTTGGGTCCTGCCGCAGCGTGTTCATCTGGTTGTGAGCGGGCTCGCTGCGCCGAGTGAGGCTTCGTGACCGTATCGGAGCCTCCGACGGGTGCATGCTGCTGTTGCGGTCATGGCCGAGTCGATGATCTGGCTCGAGACTGGTGTGCGTGGCAAGTCCAGGCCCAGTGCCTGGATCGGCAACTCGGCGTCGAGGCCGGGACGGTGGCGCCGACGGATGCGGTCGCTGGCTCCCAAACCCAATATCGGTGGCCGCCATCGGCAAATGGGTGGCTCCAGACCTACGGACACTCAGGGATGATGGTCAACAACGTCTCTTCGCTCCTGATAGCGATGATGCGACCGATCCGACGGAAGCCACGAAGCAGTGCTTTCGTCAGATCTGGGATGAAACAGCGCCGCCGCCCTGGTGCACAGGTCGCGCGCGGACACGCGGCTCAGCTGAAGGACGCCTTCAAGTTGTCGTCATGAGAAATGCCGGCGGGCAGTAAGCAAGTCGACAAGGCAGGAGAGCGCTGTCCTCTCAGGTTCTGCCCAGTCGGTCGTTGGAGAGAGGAGGACGAGGACGGCCGGGCGGCACCTCGGGCAGAGATTGCAGTGAATCGCCGACCTTGGGTTCCCGAGCATGGGTAGGAGGATAGCGTGCCGCGTGGTCGGGGTGGCCGGAGATGAGCAGCCGTGGACTGACTCGTCGCTCAGTTCAGCGAGAACAAGCGGCAGCCGACGCGCGAGAGCTCATCGACCTGAACGGTCGGTTCGAATTCGGTTTCATCCTTGAGCATGGCGTCTTCGACCTTCCGAGGAACTCGGTGCTGCGTGCCGGCGACCGGACAGCGCTCGATTTTCTCTAGTGGTTCAGAATTCCGGCTGGGGCGCGAGTGCCATTCCTCGTTTATCCGTCGCCCTTTGACGGACAGCAGCTGCCGACCAGGGTGAACCTGGGCGTTCGCGGGTCCTGCAGACCCGGTGTCTGCTGGTTCTGCGGGCTGGGTGTTTTTGGGGTGTCGCGGG
>NZ_JAJTWW010000032.1 GCF_021729135.1 Brevibacterium daeguense | reverse complement strand
GTCGAGCAGGCCAAGCGCCGCGAGGTGGCCCGGGCGCTGCGGTAGGTCGGACGGCTGGTCCGCTTGCCCTGTCTGAGCAAGTCCGAATCAGCTGCCTAACCGGTCCTCAGCCGCGCCGCTGGAGCTTTGCGTCATCGTTCAAGCTGAGGACTAGGGTCTGTCCGACGGATCAAGAAGTCCAGCCCACCCCAAGTGATCCGGCAACCAGCGACCATAATCGACAGCATGCGCTACCAGAGCAGGAGCGAGGTATCGAGCGACGAGGCTGCAAGCGTCATCGAAAGAAGTGAACTCTCCGCACGCTGCAACTTTTCGGGCGAGGAGACCAAATTGTTGTCTCCATACCTCTGGAGGAGCGAATTGAGGTTCGGCCGGTAGTCCTCTGAACTTCCACTCGGCGACAATCGCCGCCTGGAGGTCTTGCGCTTCGATGCTGCTCGTGCGGGCGAATACAACCAGGTCGACCAGATCTTTGGCTCGTCCTGATTCGCGGCCGCTGGCCTGACCATACTTGGCTTGGATTGCGCAAAGCTTATCGGCGATATGGTCCGCCACAGGATAGAGCTTGAGTTTGGGAGGTCTGATACCGGGCATCTTGATCGCCGTATCCACGCGCTCTTCCGGGTCCGCTGTCATGATAGAGCCGACTACGAGATCGACTTTAACTGTGCTGTGTTTCTTGGTACCAACATATGGATCGAATGTGATCGAGCAACCGGCTACTCCGGGTTGCCCCTGTCCATTGAGCGTTCTTTCGACCTTGGCGATCACAAAGCGGAAGTGATCACCAAGGTCGGTTTCCACGGCGCGTCGAAGCGCGTCGACGGCAGCGTCGAGGTCATTTAACTCGGCGAGGAGGTCGATATCTTTCGTGGTTCGAGCATCCTGGACTCTGGCAAGGACAGCTGTGCCGCCTTTGAGCACCCACTCGTTGTTACTTTGCAAGAAGACGCGGGCGAGCAGCCGTTCGTAAATGAATCGTCGAAGGATCTCATTTACAGGTGCTCCTGTCTTCTTCGATATGTTCTTGGCCCGATCGGTGGCGGCGCTCCAGATTGCGCGGCCACTGCTGTAACCGCCTTCAGTCAAGCTTCGCGACCTTCGTCCGGTGCCTCGTTTTCAGTGGTTCCCGCGTCGGTGTCCTGATCGCTTCCTATCAGCTCCCGAGCGGGCTCCTTGAGGAGAACATTAAGTTGTGGCGATGTCACTACGTTGCTGAGCCCTGTTGACTTCATGAAGTCTGTCTTCGGCATAAAGCTCTCCGCGAGACGCGCAGTCACGGGCTGCCGCGCGCTTGCTAGGAGCTCATCTAGTCTCAGCGTTGGCGCAATGCTCTCCAGCAGCTTGTTAATGCCTACGGAGTCAGCAGCTTTCTGACCAACGCTGACGAGGCCCGATTGACCAAGCAGTTCCTGGACAATACTGGCGCGACCGGCAGCAACGAGAGCTCTGCCTGCGTCGGATGAGGCCAGGCTCTGAAGAGCAGTCTTCGAACCGAGCCCCGTCAGGTCGAGAAGATACTCCACGAATGAGGACCCGTCAGGCTGACCAAATCGAGACGCGATTGAATCGAGGCTGCTCGCGAGACTAGCGATGTCGACTGATTGCCGGCGGACTGCTTGTCCAAGAATCTGCGCGACAAGGTCGGTGTCGTTCCCTTCGCGGAGGAGGTCTCGAATAGTCCTCTCGACTGTGGTGGTCGGGAGTCCTTCGACAAGGGTTACGTCGCTCGATGAAAGCTCGGCCTTGTGCAGCTTAATGGCTCTGCTTGTCTGCTTGCGGTACGGAAGCGTGAACTCCGGCTCATCATCGAGTAGATCTCCAAGCCCGTGGAGACCAGCGGCAGCGGCATGGGAGGTGACTCCAGTCTCGGGAATGCGTGAAAGTCGCTCTTCCGCGGTGAGGTCAGGGTCGAGCGTAAGCCAAGCAGCTCGAAGGGTGACATGCGGGTCATTGTTCGAGGCCATGCTGTAGACGCCGTGCCCTACGCGTTCTATCACTCCCGCTCTTGCGAGGCGCGAGAGCTGCAGCCGTGAAATCTCTTGATGGGCAGCCTGACGGGTGGTCAGTAGGCCCCACTGACCAGCAGCGAGATCTGCTACCTTTGCGATCACTGAGTTCGGCGTCATAGTGAGGAAATTGTATCACTCAGCGATACAATCTAAGCTCTAGTCAAACTTTACACACGCTCATGCTTACTTTGTATCGCTCAGTGATACAAAATAGGTATTCAATGCTGGCCAAGATTCGGAGAAGTTGGCTGGTGGAGGAGGGCACCGGCGAGCAGGTGCTGCGCAATCCCCGG
>NZ_JAJTWW010000031.1 GCF_021729135.1 Brevibacterium daeguense | reverse complement strand
TCGGGCTGACCGTGCCGGCACCACCCCGCCGGCACCCACCTAGACCACCAGCGTCGCTCATGGCTCGTCTGCTGTTTCCGCGCAATCCGGCACAAGCCCGCCGGTCATCGCATCGCGGTTTCCCCAGCTGCATCGTTCCTGCATCATTCGTGTGTTCGGGGCGCAGGCACTGCAGAGACGGGAGGCAACCGGTTCTCGGCGATCCCGGCATAGTCCCATACTGAGTGCCGCCGTCCTGTGGGGTGACTTCCTCGCAGCGGCGGAGCAGTTCGTCTCAGATTCAGTCACCGCGGGCACCGTCGTCGTGAGGGGTGTGCTACGGTCTCGTGAAACGGTGCGGGGCCGATCTCGAAAAGTGACCCCGACGTACGGCGTGTGCGATTCAGGCCATATCATTGCACTCATGTCTTTACATCCTGAGCTGCAGCCGATCTTCGACACCGTGCTGCGAAGAAACCCTGGCGAGTCCGAGTTTCATCAAGCAGCGCACGAGGTGCTGTTCTCCCTCGGTGCAGTCATCGACAAGCACCCCGAATACCTCGCGTACGCCACCATTGAGCGCATCTGCGAGCCGGAACGACAGATCATCTTCCGAGTGCCGTGGGTCGATGACAGCGGATCTGTGCAGATCAACCGTGCATACCGCGTCGAGTTCAACTCCGCGCTCGGCCCGTACAAGGGCGGGATGCGGTTCCACCCGACGGTCAGCTCCGGGATCATCAAGTTCCTCGGCTTCGAGCAGACTTTCAAGAATGCGCTCACCGGCATGCCGATCGGCGGCGCGAAGGGTGGCTCCGACTTCGATCCGAAGGGCAAGAGCCATCTCGAGATCATGAGCTTCTGCCAGTCCCTGATGACTGAGCTCTATCGCCACGTGGGCGAATACACTGATGTGCCCGCCGGGGACATCGGAGTCGGGCAGCGTGAGATCGGCTTCCTGTTCGGACAGTTCAAGCGCATCACCAACCGCTTCGAGGCGGGCGTGCTCACCGGCAAGGGTCTCTCCTACGGCGGTTCGATGGTTCGCACTGAGGCGACCGGCTACGGTCTGGTGTTCTTCATGCGGGAGATGCTCAAGGTGCGCAACAGTGACCTCACCGGCAAATCCGTCGTGATCTCCGGTTCTGGCAATGTAGCGATCTATGCTGCGGAGAAAGCTCAGGACCTCGGTGCAACCGTCATCGGAATCTCCGATTCCTCGGGGTATGTCCACGACCGGAACGGGTTGGACATTGCACTCCTCAAGCAGGTCAAGCTCGAAGAGGGTGCGCGCATCTCGGAGTACGCCAACCGCAGACCGGATGCGGAGTTCGTCGAGGGCGGCAACGTCTGGTCGATCAAGACGGACATCGCGCTGCCGTGTGCGACCCAGAACGAGCTGGACGAGGACTCCGCTCGCCGACTCATCGCCAACGGAGTGCTCGCGGTGGCAGAAGGTGCGAACATGCCCTGCACCCCCGGCGCGGTCAGGGCCTTCGCCGACGCAGACGTGATGTTCGGGCCCGGCAAGGCGGCGAACGCCGGCGGGGTGGCCACCAGTGCTCTGGAGATGCAGCAGAACGCCTCCCGCGACAGCTGGGACTTCGCCTACACGGAGCACAAGCTCGACGAGATCATGTCCGGGATCCATGAGAGCTGCGCTGATGCTGCGGAGACTTACGGCACTCCGGGAGACTATGTTGCGGGAGCGAACATCGCCGGCTTCGTCCGCGTAGCGGAGGCGATGCATGCGCAGGGCGTCGTCTGACGACTCCCGATCTTCGTTCAGGCCCCTCGCGAGGTGAATGTGCCGTACTGCTCGGCCCACCTCACGAGGGGCATGCGTCGGCCTGAGTCGGTGCGGGAGTCAGGAGAGTCGAAGGTTTCCGATCCGCAGGCGGTCACCTCGCCGACGACCAGCACATGCGTTGCGACCTCGACCCGATCGACGATGCGCAGGTCGAAGAACGCCAGACATCCGGCGATGACGGGCAGACCCGCCGGCGACGTGATCGTGGAGACGGTGTCGAGCACTCCGTAGAGCGGCTGCCCCGGCTCGCCCAGCCATTGCGCCACACCCTTCTGCTCCTGGTTCAGGATGCTCAGCGCGCAGGAGTCGGTGAATTCCAGGGACTCCATCATGCGAGATCCGCCGTAGATGCTCACCGCCATCGTCGGAGGATCCCACGACACGTCGAGATAGGAGTCGATGGTGATCGCCTGGCCGCGCCCGCTGCGCAGGCATGACAGAACCGCCAATCCGGCAGCGATGTCCTCGCTCAGGCTGCGATACGCGTCGACGAACCGCGGGTCGGAGGCGGCCACTCCTGGCGCCGCGGCCCGGTGAGGCTGAGACTGGTCTGGCATGCTCTCAGTCTAGGAGCCTTAGAATGGACCCATGTCCGAAACTCAGCCCAGCACTGGCGGCGCCGCCACTATCGAGCGCCAGACCCAGGAACAGCTTGTCGAACCCGGCGATCACGAGCGCTTCTCACACTATGCGCCGAAGGCCAAGATCATGGAGTCGATGGTCACCGGCACTCCGCTGATCGCGCTGTGCGGAAAGGTGTGGGTGCCCACCCGGGACCCGGAGCGCTTTCCGATCTGCCCCAAGTGCAAGGAGATCTACAACTCGATGCCCGGAGGGGCAGAGGAGTAGATGACGAGTCCGCAGAGGGTACCGGGCACCTCGGCGGCACAGCAGCTCTCACCCGCATTCCCCGAGCGCGCAGCATGGGGAACAGCGGGCAAGCTGCGTGCCTGGCAGGCCGAGGCCCTGGAGCAGTATTTCCGCACCGAACCCCGCGATTTCCTCGCGGTCGCCACTCCTGGCGCCGGCAAGACCACCTTCGCCCTGCGCCTGGCTGCTGAACTTCTGGCTCAGCGGAAGGTCGAGCGGGTGACGGTCGTTGCGCCCACCGAGCACCTCAAGGTGCAGTGGGCCGATGCCGCCAGTCGGGTCGGCATCAGACTCGACCCGCACTTCAAGAACAGCCAGGGTCGCCACGGTGCCGGTTTTCACGGCGTCGCCGTCACCTATGCGCAGGTCGCGGCCAAGCCCGCACTGCACCACAACCGGACCGCGGCCGCGCGGACGCTGGTGATCCTCGACGAGATCCACCACGCCGGAGACAGTCTGTCCTGGGGCGAGGCGATACGTGACGCATTCGAACCGGCAAAGCGCCGGCTGTCGCTGACCGGCACGCCTTTCCGCTCCGACACCTCGCCGATCCCGTTCGTGGAGTACGCGCCGGACGAGGAAGGGGTGCTGACCTCGCAGTCGGACTATTCCTACGGCTACTCCCGCGCGCTCAAGGACGGGGTGGTGCGCCCCGTGATCTTCATGACCTACTCGGGGCAGATGCGCTGGCGCACCAAGACCGGCGACGAGATGTCGGCAATGCTCGGCGCCGAGGCGACCAGGGACATCCACTCCCAGGCCTGGCGGACCGCGCTCAACCCCAAGGGCGAGTGGATCCCGGCAGTCCTCCAGGCCGCCGATCGTCGGCTCACCGAGATGCGGCATTCAGTGCCGGACGCCGGTGGCCTCGTCATCGCGACGGACCAGGAGACGGCGCGGGCATACGCGAAGCTGCTCAGGGAACTCACCGGGGAGCCCGTCACCGTGGTCCTCTCCGACGAAGTCGGGGCGAGCAGGCGCATCGAGGAGTTCCAGGAGTCGACCCGGCGCTGGATGGTCGCGGTGCGGATGGTCTCCGAAGGTG
This sequence comes from Brevibacterium daeguense, assembly GCF_021729135.1. Lineage (GTDB taxonomy): Bacteria > Actinomycetota > Actinomycetes > Actinomycetales > Brevibacteriaceae > Brevibacterium > Brevibacterium daeguense. The sequence goes on along the minus strand of NZ_JAJTWW010000031.1, from coordinate 2,188 downwards.
TCGACGTACCGCGCCTGTCGGTCGGGGTGTACGCCACTTCGTCGTCCACGCCGCTGTTCTTCGCTCAGGCGATCGGCCGGTTCGTGCGTGCCCGCAAGCGCGGGGAGACGGCATCGATCTTCCTGCCCAGCGTCCCGGTGCTGCTGGCGCTGGCCAACCACCTCGAAGCCGAGCGCGACCATGCGCTCAACCGGAAGCCGGATCCCGACGATGACGGCATCGTCGACTTCGACGACGATGCGCTGGAACGAGCCAACCAGTCCGAAGGCGCCTCCGATGAGCTGCTCGGCTCCTTCGAGGCGCTCGACGCTCAGGCCGCGTTCGACCGGGTCCTGTTCGACGGCGGAGAGTTCGGCGCAGGGGGAGCGGTCGGATCCGAGGACGAGCTCGACTTCATCGGGCTGCCGGGCCTGCTCGAACCGGATCAGGTGACCGCCCTGCTGCGTACTCGTCAGGCCGAGCAGACCCGGCGGAAGTCACAGACCACGGCACCCACGGTCTCCCAGGCGGACAAGGACGAGCTGGAGCACCGCGCGCTGAAGGAAGAGCGCAACCAGCTGCAGAGTCTTGTCGGCGCGTGGGCCCGCCGCACCGGCAAGCCGCACGGCACGATCCACATCGAGCTGCGCCAGCAGTGCGGCGGACCAGCGGTGGCGCAGGCCAGCAGGAGCGAGATCCAGGCCAGGATCAAGAAGCTCCAGGCCTGGTTCGTCGGCCGCACCTGAGTCAAGCCGGTACCGAGTCGCGAATCAGTCCGCCAGCTCGGACTCAGTCCGCCGGGTCGCGAATCACTCCGACGGGTTGGAATCAGCCCGTCGGGTAGTACGCAGTCGGGATTGCCGGCTCACCGTCCTGCAGACGGTGAGCCGTGCGCGGCAGCTCCGCCATCGACGCGCTGTGCCTCTTCTGAGCTCTCCTGACTCCCTCGGCTCCCGTGTAGCCCTCGTCGACCTCGCCGTCGACCACGAGATCGACCATCAGCGGCCGGCTGCCGATCAGCTCGGAAGGCAGCTTCGGCACGCCGATGGACTCTTCACAGGCGACGTCGCCCGCGAATGTGCGCGCAGCCTGCTTGAAGCCGCCCGTGGAGCCCTTGCCGACGGCGAGCTTCTCCACCGACTGCCACTGCCCGTCGGAACCCTCACGTGCGGTGAGCTTGTAGACGAGACTGGCTGTCGGAGCCCCGGAACCGGTGACCAGCCGGGTGCCGACGCCGTAGGAGTCGACGGGCGCCGCCTGCAGCCCCGCGATCGCGTACTCGTCGAGGTCGCTGGTCACGGTGATCCTGGTGCCCGTGGCCCCCAGCGCGTCCAACCGCTCTCGGACCTCGCTGGCCTGAATCGCCAGGTCGCCGGAGTCCAGCCGCACCCCGCCGAGTTCTGGGCCTGCGATCTCGATCGCCGTCGTGAGCGCTTCCTCGACGTCATAGGTGTCGAGCAGGAGGACGGTGTCGCGACCCAGAGCCTCGACCTGCGCGGCGAACGCCTCCCGCTCGGTGTCGTGGACGAGGGTGAAGGAATGTGCGGCGGTGCCCATGGTCCTGAGGCGGTACCTGCGGCCCGCCTCGAGATTCGATGTCGACGTGAACCCGCCGATCACTGCCGCGCGAGCGGCAGCCACGGCAGCCTCCTCGTGCGCCCGGCGGGATCCCATGTCCGCGCACGGCCGGGTCCCCGCTGCGCGGCTCATCCGGGATGCTGCCGAGGCGACGGCGGTGTCGTAGTTGAGCGCCGAGAGCACCAGCGTCTCCAGCAGCACCGCCTCGGCGAATGTCGACTCCACGACCAGCAGCGGCGAGCCGGGAAAGTACACCTCGCCCTCCGCGTAGCCCCGGATCGCACCGCGGAAACGGTAGTCGGCGAGCCAGTCGAGGGTGTCCTGATCGACGACTTCGGTCTCGGCCAGGAAGCTCAGCTCCGCGTCCCCGAAACGAAATCTCGGCAGCATCTCGAGCACCCGCCCGGTCCCGGCCACCACGCCGTACCGCCTGCCGTTCGGCAGCCGCCTGCCGAAGACCTCGAACACGCTGCGCCGATGCGCGGTCCCGGACTTCAGGGTCGCCTGCAGCATCGTGAGTTCGTAGTGGTCGGTGAGCAGAGCAGTCGAGGTCCGCAGGGGTGTGAGATCACTCATAGGGGCGATCCTATCCTCGATCTTTCATGGGTCGGGGCTGGTGAGGTGGTCAGGT
>NZ_JAJTWW010000030.1 GCF_021729135.1 Brevibacterium daeguense | reverse complement strand
CGCACCCGAACCGAGACCACGACGAAAGATCGAGGCTAGGTTCTCCGGCCCCGCGGTGAAATCACCCTCGATGAGGTGGAGCCTCTCCCGCAGCCCGATGAGCCCGAATCCGCCGCCAGCGGATGCAGGGTCGGACTCTGCCCCCGACGGTTTGATGGTATTGGTGACGTCGATGGTGCAGAATTCCTCGTCTGTGGTGATCCTGACCCGGGCACGCGCTCCGGTGCCGGCGTGCTTGACGACGTTGGTGAGTGCCTCTTGCAGGACCCGCAGCACCGTCAGCGACGTCATCGCTGGCCACGACTCCTGCCATCGAGCGAGGGCGTTTCGATCCGGCACCTCGGCGTCAATGGTGATACCCGTGCGCTCGGCGTCGGCGATCATCGCGTGAACGCGGTCGAGGTTCCCGGACGGCGGCTCGAGTTGGGGTTCTGACGCACGCGTGCGCAGGAGCGAGACCAGTGACCGCACTTCTCCGAGAGCAGCCTTGCTGCTCGCGCTGATCTGTGTGAGCGCCTCCTTCATTTGGTCCGGTCTGTCCAGAGCCAGCGCGGTGGACGCCTGCACCTGGACTACCGTCAGGCTGTGGGCGACGATGTCGTGGACTTCCCGCGCGATCTTCTCCCGTTCTCGGGCAGCCGCTTGGGTCTCTCGCACCCTCAGCAGTGATTCGTAGGACGCGGCCTGGGCCGCCAGTTCGGCCTGGTGCTCCTGTTCGGCCCGCTTGCGCGCTGACGCCCACAGGTAGACGATGACAAGGATCAGGATGTGTGCTGTGATCGCGCCCGAGCCAATGTTGGGCCATTCTCCACCGGGACGAACGGGGCTGAAGAACGATGCCACGATGCCGATGAGCAGGGCGCTGACTCCCCAGGCCGGGGACTTCAACCGGCGGGTAACCACGGCCAGGCTTAGTGGCGCGCACAACAGCATCGGGGTGACCCCGAGGTTGACTGGACTGACGTAGTAGAGACTGGCCAGCGCCGCCAGCAGCCCATACGTGACCACGAACGAAGTCCGCGGCAGAAGGCTCCGGAACAGCAGCGCCCCGCTCAGCCCGAGATGAATCACCACGTACGCCACGTAGATCGGGTGCGGGCCGAACTCGACGATGAAATCCGACACGATCACCGTCATCACCAGCCCGAGACCGGTCAAAACGAGATCAAGGGCAGGCGGACGACGCATACGTCGAGTTTAGGAAGGGCCGAATCCGCTCGCACCCTCCTCGAGGAGGAGGGCAGCGCATCGGCTCGCGGTGTGTCAGAGAGATGGCGGGGCGACGTGACGCACCGATCAGGCTTGCCGCAGTCTACGCACGGTGAGCGCGAGGAAGACGCCGGTCCATGCCAGCGCGATGGCCCCGGCGTGCCATGACCGCATGACCTCTTGCCGCGAGCCAGGCCGCAGACGCCACGGTTGTGGATACGCGTGTCTCCTGCTGAGCGTCAGATCCAGCCTTCACGCCACGCGACTCGGGCGGCCGCGACTCTGGTGTCGGCTCCGAGCTTGGCCATCGCAGTGGAGGCGTAGTTGCGGACGGTGCCGGGTGCCAGATGGGTGCGTGCGGCGATGGTGCGGATTGTCGCTCCGTCGAGGGCCTCGCGGAGCACGTCGAGTTCGCGGGCGGTGAGCGGGCAGTTGCTCTCGGTGAGCGCGGCCCCGGCGACGTTGCCGTCGATGTAGCGGCCACCGGCGTGGACGGTGCGAAGGATTCCGGTGAGGTCGGAGATCGAGGTGGCTTTGGTGACGAAGCCGGATACTCCGGCTTCGAGGGCTCGACGCAAGACGGCAGGCCGGGCATGCCTCGTCAGCAGGACGACGCGGGTGGACGGGGCTGCGGCACGGCTCGCGGTTGCGGCTTCGATGCCGTCGAGGCCCGGCATCTCCAGATCGAGTACCGCGATGTGGGGACGTTCACGGGTGACGGTGCGGACAGCCTCGCGTCCGTCTCTTGCGGTGCCCGCGATCGTGAGGTCTTCCTCAAGGGACAGGAGGGTGCCGATGGCTTCCCCCAGCAAGAGCTCATCGTCGGCAAGGACAATGCGGATCGTCTCGGTCATTGGAGCCTCCCGTCGAGCGGGAGCCAGGCATCGAGGTGCCCACCGTCGCCGCCGGCAGCGGTGAAGGTCAGGTGCCCTCCGGCTTCGGTGTAGCGGCGCTCCAGCGCGGCGAGACCGTCGCCCGGCGGCCCGGTCTGTGGTGCGGTCGGGCCGGAGTCGATGAGGACGACGGCGATGCCGTCGCGCCCGTTTCGTCGCTCAGGTCGTACGGTCAGGTCGCACCGGTGGGCCTGTGTGTGTCGGAGAATGTTGGTGATCCCTTCGCGGATGGTGAGTCCGAGCAGGCGGTCGGTGCCGTCGGAGAGGGTCGGATGACCGTCGGTTCGTACCCTGACGGTGATGCCAGCTGATTCGAGCACCCTCGCGGCGTTGGCTGCTTCGGTCTCCACGCTGACAGGACGGTAGCCATGGACGACGCTGCGCATCTCAGCGAGGGCGGCGGCGGCGATGTCGCCGAGCCGTGCGGCGTGCTCACGGGCATCGTCCTGCCTGCCGGCATCGAGGAGCCGCTGGACCAACTGCGCTTCGACGGCAAGGAGCTGCAGGTGCTGTCCCTGGATGTCGTGCAGATCTCCTGCGAATCGCTGCCGCTCGTGCGTGACGGCGCGTTCGGCCTCGACCGAACGCAGGTCATCGACTTCAAAAGCGAGCGCGTAAACCGTGTCCTGCCCGATGACCGCAAATGCCAGCAAGGCCCCGACCGCGACCGTCAGGACTACTACCTCGGTTTCCCCGGTTCCGGCGAGCATGAGTGCACCGAGGATGCACGCGACCGCGGCCAGGACTATGCGCAGCGAACTCGTCCAGAACGAGCCCGTGGCAACCGCGCGGAAAGCGAGAGCGACGGGCAATGCCGCGGCGGAAATGGCTCCGGGAACACTGGGCGTCATCGCTGCGAGCACAGCAGATCCGGCAATGAGCACGATGCTCCATGCGGTGGTCACCGATGGGCGACGCCAGAGTCGCGACAACGGCCGATCGCGGGCCGCCTCGGTGAACAGCGCCGCACCACCGAGCACACTGACCAGTGCGGTGACGAAGATTCCGGTGATCGCAGTCCCGAGGTGTTCCCCGGTCGCGAAGGCGACGGCGGGTGCGAGCAGTGCAGCGACGACGAGCGTGATATGCGTTGACCTGATGTAGGCGCTGATCCCGGAAAACGACGACGGGCGCGGGGCTGTGGGCACGGCCGCTACCGACGTCGCTCCCAGCGGAACGTGCGCCGCGACAGCAGGCTGAGGACTACTAGCCATATGACTACGATGCCAGCATCGGCGGCGAGCCGTGCGACGTCGCCCTCGGCGAGCCACGCGGCCGTCGTCCAATCGGCGTTGGCGACGAGCGGCACGGCGCGCAGGGCAAGATTCACCGCAGGATCGGTCACCGTGGGCAGTACGGAAGCCGCGCCCAGGGTGGCGACGAACAAGGGCAGCATGGTCCACTGCGCCTTCTCCGGGTTCGCCGTCACCGCACTGGTCACCACGCCGGCCAGCGCCGCGACGAGTATGCCGCTGACACCCGCGGTCAGGACGAGCAGCGGGTCGCCGGGCAGGGGTGCGCCGAGGGCGACCAGCCCGCCCTGGCTCACTGCGAACTGAAACAGGCCCACCACTATCGGCGGCACCAGGAGGCCCGTGACGATCCCCGTGTCCGGCAACGCCGTCGTCCGAAGCCGCTTCAATGCCAGGGTGTGCCGCCTGGCCGTGATCGTATTCAACGACACGAAGTACACGCTGATGCACAGAACCGCCGCCGTGTTGCGGCCAGCGATGGACGCCCACACCTCGGGGATATTCGTGCGCTCCCCGATCGCGGTGATGGCCAGGAGTCCCGCCGGTACGAGCAGACTGAGTGCGATCATCACCGGCTGGCGAAGGAAAACCCGCAACTCGGAGACGACGAGCGCCCACCAGAGATGCCGAGTCTTCCGATCCGGCTTGGCAGATGTCACCCGGCTCATGCGCTTGTCCTTTCTCCGCTGGCAGCCTCGGCATCAGCGTCTGCGACGACGAGAAACACCTCTTCCAACGATGCCGGGGACGATCGCAGCCGATCGACCACAAGATCATGCCCGCGCGCCCAGTCGATGACCCTCCCGACGTCCTCCTGAAGGCGGGAGGTACTAATGTCCACCCGCGTTCCACCTGCGGCAGAAGAAGCATCGAGATCACCAGCAAGCTGCGCGGCCAGTTCGCTCACCGTCTCTGGGGCCGCCATGACGGTGAATCCGATCGTCGCGGGGATCGACGCAAGCACGTCTGCCATCGGTCCCTCGCGAGCGACCCTGCCGCGGTCGAGGATCGTGACGGTCTCCGCGAGACTCTGCGCCTCCTCGAGATAGTGCGTCGTCAATAGAACCGCGCTGCCGGCTGCGACCAGGTCGTGAATGGTCCGCCACACCATCCTCCGAGACTGCGGATCGAGACCCGTCGTCGGCTCGTCCAGCACAAGAACTTCAGGATCGCCCCACAGCGCCATCGCGAAGTCGAGCCGCCGCCTCTCACCACCGGAGAGCGCTGAGACAGCCACCTTTCGCCGATGGGTCAGCCCGACCAGCTCCAGCACCCGGTCTGGATTGTCCTCGCGCAGGTTCAGCCCCTGCCACAGCTCGAGCTGACCGGCGACCGTCATCTCATCGACGAGGCCCGACTCCTGGAGCATCGTGCCCGTCCGTGCAGCGATCCGAGTGCGCTCGCGCGCCGGGTCGAATCCGAATACGTCAATATGACCTCGTGCCGGCTGGCGGAATCCCTGAATGGTCTCCAAGAGGGTCGTTTTCCCGGCACCGTTCGTCCCCAGCAACGCGTGGATCGATCCCCGCGCAACTGCAAAGCTCACGTCCCGCACCGCGATGAAATCCCCGTAGGAGCACCAGACATGGTCCACCGAGACCACCGGGCTGTCGGATGCGGCATTGTTCACTTCGGAGAAACTCATGTTTCGAGCCTGCCCGCCACGCTCCTCTTGGCAACAGTCACGCATGTCACCGACGCGATGGCATGTGTCATTCGGCCGATGACATCTGCGCCTACCTGTTCGAGGCGGGGAGCGGGATCTTGGATGTCATGACTGGATGGCCAGATCCCGAACCCGACACACGCCCGTCGTCTCAGCGCAGCATGGGAGCCGACCTGATGGGGCTCGGTCCTGCTTCGACACCCGCCCGTGAGCTGCTCGCGGCAGTCCTGCAATTGGGACTCGTGATCGTGCTCCTCGTCGCAGTGTTCCCGGACCGGATTCCCGATCTCATGAAATGGCTGATTCTCGGCGGCGGCGTGCTCTTCTTCGTGATTCGCGCATTGATCGGCGTCCCGAAGTGGCGCGGCCGCCGTAAGTGAGTTGAGCGAGAAACCAGTCACGCGCGGTGACGTCGTGATGCTGAGGGCGAAGCCGCTGCGCGGGAACGGACCTGAGCGCTCGACCACCGTCACGACCCCATATGTGGATCGAGGTTGCGTGACCGATCAGGTGTTCTCGGCCCACACCTCGGTGTTGCCCGACTGCAAGGATTGATGATGTCCGCGTTCCGCGACAAACGTCCTCACCTTCCGATGGTCGAAGACATCGGCAGTCGATTCAGGGAATAGACCAGCGAAGGGGGTCTCCGGTGCGCACATTCGGAGTGGAAGAAGAACTGCTGGTGATCGACGCCGCGACGCTCACGCCCGTGCCCGTCGGCCAACTTGCCGTCGAACGATGTGCAGAGGAGACCGCGACCGGTCACAGACTGACAACCGAGCTCAAACGCGAACAGCTCGAAGTGGTCTCACCGCCGCAGTGCACGATCGGTGAGCAGCTCTCGGCCATCAGTACCGGGCGGGCGATCGCCGATCAGGCCGCCGCCGTCGGCGCGCGGGTCGTGGCGCTGCCGATCTACCCGGGATGCGGCGGCAGCAACCTGGCCGACGGCCACCGGTACCGGGCGGTCGGGGAGAAGTTCGGGCTGACGACGGCCGAACAGCTGACGTACGGCTTCCACGTGCACGTGGGTGTCGAGTCCGCCGATGAAGGGGTGGCAGCCCTCGACCGGATTCGGATCTGGCTGCCCGCGCTGCTGGCACTCAGCGCGAACTCCCCGTTCTGGCGTGGCGTCGATACCGGCTACGCCAGCTATCACTACCAGCTGTGGTGCCGGTGGCCGACCACAGGACCGACAGACATCTTCGGTTCGACCGCCGAGTGCGACCGGCACTGCCGCAGGCTGCTGGACTCCCGCGTGCCGCTCGATCCCGGGGATGCTCTACTTCGATGCGAGGCTCAGCGACCACGTTCCCACCCTCGAAGTCCGCGTGGCCGACGTCTGCCAGTCCGACGAACAGGCAGCAGTCATCGCCGGCCTGCTGCGCGCGCTGGTCGAGACCGCCGTGCGCGACTGGCAGGCCGGGCACCTGGTGATGAGCGTCCCGGCAGCGGTCCTGCGCACCTGGATGTGGCAGGCCAGCAGTTCCGGGGTCGACGCCGACCTGATCGATCCGCTGACCGGCACACCAGCCGCCGCGGCCGTGGTTGTGGGCCGGCTCCTGGATACTGTCCGGGCGGTGCTGGATGAGTACGAGGAGACCGGTCGAGTCGAGGAGATCCTCGCCGAGATCCTGAGCGCCGGCTCCGGGGCGCGGCCCCAGCGCGAGGTCCACCAGACCACGAGCGATGTTGCCGCCATCGTCCGACGCGCTCTCGAAGCGACTCATGCGTCCTCTCGCGAAGGAGCGGCGCTTCGGAGTGCAGTTGCTGCTCGCGGGCTGAGGGCGCTGTGAAGTGCTCAGACCCCAGGCGCGATCATTCGTTCTCATACTCACTCTTGCGCGAATTGTCACTCTCGGTCCCGTCGACTTCGCGGGGCTCACCCACGTCAGCTTTGACCAGCAGGTCATGGTCATCTGAAGGTCGCACTGGTCGCAGCAGAAGCCATCCGGGGATCTCCGGCGCTTTCAGTGCCTGGTGAGATCGGGCTGTCCCGATCCGGTGGACCCGAGACCGTCGGCAAACGCTGAAATGGTCACCGGGCAGAGTCCGAACCATGCGCCAGTTCTCATATCGTCGGTGAGGTTTCCTTCCGTGAGGAATCTCTCGACCGAGGCCACGACCATCGCCACTTCGCCGCGTTCGTGAATGCATTTCCACCACTCGTCCGGGTGGGGATTCGGGAATTTCGCCCCGCCGATCTTCGTCAGCACGAGATCCTCGCCCGAGGACAGCAGCAGGAAGTCGATCTCGTACCGTGATGTCAGATCCACGATGATGTCTGCTTCCGGCCACGGCCGTCTCATATCGTGCTCGCTCATCTTCGCCAGCCCGATTGTGCTGAGATCCCCGATGAGGATCTCCTGCCGATGGACGACGATCGTCTCGATGCAACAGAGCACTCCGGCAGGCACGCGGGCCACGCGGCCAGAACCAGCAGGGGCCGCCTCACCGCTTGGAGACTTCAACATGGTCTTCTAACCCTTCTCATCAACGGCGGGATGTCCCCGCCGGTTTCCTGACTGCTCCGGTGAAAGGGAGTAGCGGGTAAAGGTGCATGGATAATGCGATTGAGCAGATCGTTTGCATTGCGCTCCATTCTCTTGTTCTGCGGCTCGGCCTAACCGCTGGATGTGCGACGCTGGAGGACACACAAGGCAGCATCGACGCTTGCGCGTACGAGGTCTTCGTCGAGGGGACCGGCTTCCGGCAGTTGAACACGGAGAATGAAGGGGCCTGTGAGGAGATCGCATATCCACGCGGGGTCGAATCCTTCGCGGACCTCTCCCCGTGCCACGCCCCGCTGCAGGATCGCGGCCGTCGCCTGCCGCCGCGGAAGGAGAAACTCTTCATCGAAGGCACTCCGGAGCTCATCGTCCGAGCGGAGCGATGCGAGGAAGCCTGGCAAGCCCCGGTTGATGACCGGGTCACGGAAGAATTCGAGCTGTTCGCTTTGAATGGCGAACAGATCGGATTCCAGCCGGCCGGTATCGAATGTTCGATCCAGCTGCGTCTCGTACCGCGTCAGCAGCAGTCGAAGGACGAGATCCGTAAGGCTCCGGTAGCGGCGGTAGAAGGCGGGCCGCGTAGTGCCCACCCGTTTCACCAGAGCGTCGACGTTGAAACCCTCGTATCCGCGTTCGATCAGCATCTCGCGGGCGGTGTTCTCCAATGCGATGCCCAGGTCGGCGTTCAGGGGCCTCCCGCCCTGCTTCGTCTTCGACATGGGTCAAGGCTATAACATTATGGTGCAGTGTGTTACGGATGAGAGCGCACGTTTCGCTGCACGCAGCTTGGGGAGAAGTTTAATGGGTGATTCTGTATTGGTTTACGGATCCGGTCGGATCGCCCGAGCAATCGCGGCGGCCCTGAGCCGGAGCGGCTGCGCAGTGACGATAGCGGCCAGGCGGCTGGACCACGCCTCGGCCTGCGCCCGTGCAGTCGGCGCGGCTGGCTGCTTTGCCGGGGAGCCCGCAAGCGTCTTGAACGATGACCGGGCGCGAAGCGTGACAGCGATCGTCAATGCTGCCGGACCCTATTCTGACACCGCGCCCCCACTGATCGGTGCTGCCGTCGGTCGAGGGGTGGACTATCTCGATGCTGCCAACGAAGTCGAGGCTTTCATGGCGGCGTTCGCTGCGCAGCCAGCGGCAGTCGCCGCGAGAACTCGAGTGCTCCCCGGTCTGGGCTTCGGGGTTGCGGCAGCCGAAGCCGTGGTTGCTGCAGCCTGCTCTCAACTGCTCGAGGTGGAGTCGGTGGAGGTCATGTTCGCTTCCTCCGGAGGCCCTTCAACAACGGGCTCGCGTGCGACAGCGCTTCGCGTGCTCTCACACGGTGCCTGGATCATCGAGACCTGGAGACTCCGACGAGTACCCGTCGGAACCTCCCCGCGAGACCTCCGCGCAGCCAACGGCTCTGCTGAGCCGCTGATGCCGATTCTGAATGGGGACCTCCTGGCTCTTCATCGGTCCCAGCGTGCGCCATCCATCGCGGTCTATGCCTCCGGGACCACACATGTTCGACGCGCGCGCCTCGCCCTGCCGGCCGTGGTGAACATCCTGCGCAATAGCGCGATGCGCCGCCTTCTCGGGGCACTATCGTCACCACGGCCAGCTGGTGATCCGTCGTCTCGTACTGTCACCGCAGCCGTCACCAGTGCGAGCGGCATCACCGTCCACATGAGCCACACCGTGCCGGACACTTCCAGCCTTGTGGCTGACCTGATCGTGTCTGCGCTCAAGGCGATCCAGACTGGGGATGTCGCGCCCGGGACGTGGACTCCCTATGAGGCGCTCGGTGAGCAGCGCCTCCGAGCTCTTCTCGGAATGGACTAGGACCGCGCGTGCCACGGCCGCTCTCGATGGCCTGCCGGCAGACGCTGCATCCGGTGCCGCAGAGAGTTCAACGCCCGCGGTTGGAGTGACAGGGGGAACTGATGTGCATCCGCTTGGCTCGGGCTGTCGGTCAGGCTGAGGGTCGAAAGGTACGTCCAGGGGGAAACACCAGCACGGCGCGGAGATGCCAGGCGCCTTACAGGACGGAGCAGCGCTCAGCTCTCTACCGACGCCGCTTGCATCCAGGTCCCGCAACTGCGAATACTATCTGATGTGATGCGTTTCACATCATGCCGTAACGGTGCGGAGGAGCTGCGAGTGCCGAGTCGTCATTCCCCTTGCCCTGACTGCTCCAGGAACCCAATGCGTAGGTGGTCGACGTGGACGTAACCACACTCCCGGAAACTCATCCCAGCCTGAGCTTCACATACGCAAGGACGTTGGATCGCAGGCTGGTCAATCGCCGGTCGGTGGCGGAGGTATTCATCACCGATTTCCATCCGGTGAGCGACGTCGAATGGATCGTCGGAGCGCAGCTGCCGCTCGGCCACGCCTACTACTCGGATCACGTGGCGATGCCCATGCGCTACGATCCACTGCTTATCCTGGAGTGCTGCCGCCAGGCTGGAACCTATGGCGGCTACGCGCAGTTCGGCATTCCCCTCGGCACCGTCAACATGGTTTCGTCGCTGGTGCTGTCGATCGATCCGGCGAAGCTGCATGCCCGCACCGACCGGCCCGGCCACCTGGTCATCCATGTTCTCGCCACCGACATTGTGCAGGTAGGTGCACGTACTCGAAGTGCGAAACCGAGAATGACGCTCTATCTCGACGGCAAACGGCTCGGGAACGCCGCGATCCCCGTGAATCTTGCATCCCCGGAGCAGTTCTCCGCCCTCCGGTCCCGCATGAGGCAGGGCCCCCCGGCGTTCACACACGACATGGAAGAGCCAAGCGAACCCGTCGTCGACCCGCTTCACGTCGGCCGAAGACGAGAACTCAACGTCCTGATCGCGGGTGCGAGAAGAACGGCCGACGGCGAGTCCGCGACCCTCCGCCTATCTCCGCTGAACACCAGCATTCTCGATCACGACCACGATCATATTCCCGCTATGGCTCTCGCTGATTCAGCCGTCCAACTCGCCACGTGGGGCACAGGGATCCAGCGCCACGCGATCAGTTCGCTCGAAGCGAAGTTCACTCGCTTCACGGAGGTGGATTCTCCTGCTCACCTCGACGGGGGACTGATAGCCGAGAAGCAGTACCGAGTCATCTTCGAGCAAAACGATGTGTGCACTGGCTCGATCGATCTTGCGTTCCGTTAGCGAGGCACATCGTCGACAGCGCGCCGCATCCTGCGCGCGATGGACGCGCTTACCGACGACCCCCGTCCGCCGGGCGACAACCTGACCGTCGAGGTCCGGTGCTCCCTAGGCGATGAGACAGTCATTGCTTCGGAGACGATCACGATCGTCAAGTGATCGCTCTCTGAAATACAGGTGCCCGGGCCATTCCGCCCGGGCGCGCGCTCCTCAACAGGTCCGGAGGAACTCGGCAAGGGCGGAGTTGAAGGATTCAGCGTCCTCAAGGTTCGGATAGTGTCCGGCTCGCGGGATGACGACCTCGCGGGACCGCGGGAGCAGGTCGAGGAGTTCCCGGGTGGAGCGGATGTTGTCCTCGGCATCGCCTCCCCCGGTGAGGGCCAGCACCGGGACAGCAATGTCAGCGCGCCGTTCGTTGACGTTCTCGATCGGCGTCGCCCGCACGGGCAGACGGCCGCGGGCCATCAGGGGAAACACATGCCTCTGCAGGGCGCCGCGGACGAGCGTGTCGAGATGGGCGACCACCTCGGAACCCACCTCATCCGCAGTGCGGTGCGGACCCGGAACGAAACGGCCGAATGCGGCGATCCACGCCTCGGGACCCCGCGCGTCGGCGGCGGCCTGAAGATCGGCCATCACTCCGAGCAGCCATGGATCGCGGAACTCGGGATCGCTCGTCCCGGTGCCGCTCACACGAGGCGGCGGACTCGATCAGGATACTCGACGGCGAGGTCGATTCCAGTCGCGGCTCCCATCGACAGGCCGACCGCGACAACCGCGTCGAGATCGAGCCCGTCGAGCAGTGCCACGACGTCGTCGACGCGGCGGTATGGATCTGCTGGAGTGGATGAGGCACCATGGCCGCGAGCGTCGGGGGCGATGACTCGATGATTCGGGAAGGCATGCAGCTGCGGCACCCGCATGCGGTGATCGACACCGCCACCGTGCAGCAGCAGGACCGGCGGGTGATGCCCGGTGGACGACCCGATGTCTGCGTAGGCGAGGAACTGATCGCGGTCGAGCAGAAAGCGCTTCACAGGAGTACTCGCATCCATGACAACCAAGTCTCACATGCTCCCCCCGCCGACCGTCACCACGTCGCAAATGAACTTGCGTGCAATATGCCCGCCCGATCTCGGTCAGCATTGTCAAGGTCCCAAATACCCGGTCGTAGAGCGAGCGGTAAATTCAACGGTTCCTGTCTCGACCTATTCGAAGCCCTCTATTGGTTCCGATTTCATTTCCGGCAGAGCCTCCGAGTCGGGACTCGACGAGCAAGCAGTCTTCTTCCATGAGAACGAAGTACCAAGCCGCGAGGCCACAGGGACTGCTGCGCGGATAGGTAACCTGATCTCCGCCTAGCCGGACTCGGAGGATGAGTCCCATGCCCCCACCCCTAATCACAAGTGTTCCGAACCAGGGCGCTGAGAGTCGCGTCGAGAGGGGGCTGGCGAACAGCTCCCGCTTATCTGCGACTGTCGCGAAAACTGCGACGCGGTTGTGACGTCGAGCGTGCTGCGCGCGCGAGGCGGCCCTCAGCTTCATGAACTGGTGTGCGGCTCCGCGGCCGAAGACACGGTCGACATCCGTCCAGGTCACCACGCGCCGCCCTAGAAAGAACGCATGACTCCGGGGCTTGTCCTAGGCGCGAACTCCAGCCGAATCTAGAGTGGCGCGTGCCCAGGTCAAGCCCTCCCTCGGGGGCGTCGCCGACGCCGGAACTGGAGCGTCGAACGCAGCCGCAGAGGCCGAGGGAGCAGCGGCTGAGGTTTCTGCATACTACGGCTGTTCGCATGCCTTCGAGCCAGCATTGGGTCGCGGCGTTGATTGGTCCCTCGCGAGCGAAGGGTAGAGCGCGAATCTCCCAATCAACCACGCGCGTGCGACTGGGAGCGCAATTCGTGATCCTCGCACATGTCGCCACTCACGGACATTCGATTGTGGCCCTACCAGTCCACTCCCGCCCCAACGAGGGCGGAAGGCGACACTGCATATTGTCCAGTTCGCCCGGCTGTACCAATCACGGGCGTCAGAGCAGGTGGCGGAGAAAGCGCTCGGGCGCATCGAGGAACAACCGCCAGTTCTGGACGAGGTCGAGGTCATCGTAGGAGGACCTCCGGATGCCCCAGGGGCCGAACTCGTACAGCTCCGCACCGGGAAATGCCGCCAGGACCGGCGAGTGGGTCGACAGCACGATCTGCGAGCCGTCTGACGCCAGCCTGCGCAGGATGCCGATGAGCGCCAGACAGCCGGAGAAGGACAGTGCCGACTCCGGCTCGTCGAGGGCCCACAGACCCGAGATCCCTGAGCGGGCATCGATGAAGTCGAGGAACGCCTCGCCGTGGCTCTGATCGTGCAGACTGCTGGGGCCGAGCGTCTCCAGGTAGCTGAAGTGCCCGTGCATGGTCTCGGCCCGTAGGAACACGCCCCGCTTTGAAGCACCCGGGCCGCGGACGAGTTGAAGATGTTGCGCGAAATCGGATTCCGTACGCCGAGTCACGTGCCTTGCCGCGTGGGTTCCCCCTTCGGGGTTGAGGCCGAAGGCGGCCGCCAGGGCCTCGACGACGGTCGACTTTCCCACCCCGTTGTCACCGACGAAGACGGTGACGGGTCCCAGGTCGAGTCCGGAGTCGAGGATCTGCCGCACCGGGGCGACGGTGGCCGGCCAGTGATGGCGGTCCATGGGGGCCAAGGGGTGTTCCTCGATCCGTCTGACCGGCAGAGTGCTCATGGTGTCCATGGTTCCAGTCTCTCGCCTCGTGGCGGTGGTGGGGTCAACGACAAGGATGAGGATCAGCACGGCGTCCCAGCGGAACGCCACAGCGTCTCTGTCATGCGTGACGACGCCCAGGAGAGCGTCGACGCACGGACCACGTGCGAGTCGGCGTGGCAGCACCGCTGAAGTGATTGGCTCAGCGGTTGATCGGCGTCGTTGGATTCCACCGGTCTTCTGGTTCCCCGCCCCACCCGCGCGGTCGCCCGCAACCGGGTAGCGGACGGTAGTCACCCTGATGCCGGTGAGCGTTCCCTCCACGCCGCGGGCTGGCAGCCCCGCAGCGAGGCGCTCGGTCCACGGATTAACCTCTTCGTCGCATCCCTCCACCAGCAGAGCCCAGCTCCGCGTGTCATTTTCAGAAGCCGACTGCACACCGTCGGGCGAAATGACGCGCGTCGCGCAGGCGACTGTTGACATTCGAAGTCGTGTGCACGCCGGTGCAAAGTGTCAGGAGTCGCCTGTTTAGCAGGCGCTTTCGATAGCAGGTGTGTAGCGACCCGGTAGCGCGGGTGCGGGATCCGAGAGCGCTCTCGGGTGCCCGCCCGTGCCTGCTATTCAGGGAACGACTGGTTCCGGCTCGGGTACTGATTTCACGCCTTCTGGAATCGGCCCTCGACTTCGTGAGCTGCTCGCAACCCCGATGGCTCACGCCGAGCATTCGGCGATGATGATGGTGAGCAACTGGATCCTGATCCCGCTCACGCTCTGGGCATCGGCGGTCCACTCGCCGAGCTGAGGGCGCACGGACATCGTGAATGCATTGAGGCCGAGGAGCAGCGCATCAGTGTCGATGACGTGGTAGGTGTTCGAGGTCGTTGCGATCTGGTCGCCGCCTATCGACACGACATATTCAATCGGAGGATCGGTCTCAGGTGGCGGATTGCTCGGAGGGTCCCAGACGACGGCGAGCTCGCCTCTCACGAGGTCGATCCCGAGACCGCCCAATATCCCGTTGTCCTCGTCGTAGCACCGGAGATCTTGCACGGATCCCAGGCTCGAGGCGGTGAAGACGGCCTCGGCGCTTTCCGAGTTCGTCCATTCTGCGACTGTCTCGCCGGGTCGCAGCCCGAAGATGATGAGGGCGAGCACAAACGCAACGGCGAAGGCCGCACGCATTCGAGTCCGGGTGATGTTGCCGTGGCGCGGGTCATGCCACGCTCGGGGGCTGGGCGCAATCACGTAACCGCCGTCCTCGCACGACTGCGGGATACCAAGGCGGTGCCGACCAGGATGAGCAGTGCGCCACCTGCGACGATGCCCAGCCACACCCAGCCGCTGATCCCGGTGCGCGGAAGATCTCCGTCGGGTGCGACACCGTGATCATCGGGGTGGTCGCCCGGTGCTTCTGGAGGGAGTGACTCGCCCGGTCCGGCCGGGTCACCCGGTTCGCCGGGGTCGGGCGGCGGAACGCTCACAGTGTCGCCGAATCCGGAGGCGTGGACGCGAAGGGACAGGTCCTGATCCTGGGCATTGAGCTCGTCGGCGGCACTTGACAAGGAGGCTGTGATGCGCAGCCATCGTTCATACTCGGCAGGGAACTCCGTCAGCTGAACGGGCGCGTCGTCCTCGCCGAGCAGTTCGGACACCTCGATGTCGTCCAGGAGAGTTGCCGAGGTGCCCGCGCAGTTCTCCTCCGTCCACTGCTCGTCACACATCTCGACACTGATCCGGATCGCTCCGGGTGTTTCCGTCAGGCTTCCGCTGCCGCTGAGATCAAGAGTGATGAGACCGGGTTCGGGCGCGTCCGCCCAGACGCCGACGGTCCAGACGACCGGGTCACCGGGGGAGAGGTTCAGCATCGCAGCGGAGTCACCTGATGTGCTCATCCGCAGATGCTCGCCCGATGCAGCCTGCGCAACGGCTGCGGGTAGGGCGTGTGCCGCGCTCGGGGGAGCGGTCTGCGCCGGCAGTGCCATGAGTGCAATGACCAGCGCGGGTGCGGCGACTGTGTGCCGTGCTCTGTAGGACGGCAGGTCCGCCGCGCCTCGTGTCGATCCGTCCGCGTTCTGGCCGTCGTCGGGGCGCGGCCAGAATGCCCATACCACGAGGATCGAGGCACCGACGGTCAGCCCGCCCAGAACGAGCGGATTGCCGAACCACTGGACGACGTGTGCCACGCCAGGGGCGCTAAACATCACCCGGCGCACGTCCGAGGCGGTGTAGGGATCCGGATCGATGACCTCGTTGGCATCTCCGCGCATTTCGAAAGTCGCGGTTCCCGCCTCGAGGTCGGTTTCCTCGATCTCGACGACGCGGTGCGTCACCGGCAGGATGTCCTCTCCGCGATCCACGGTGACGATATCGCCCTCGCTGATCTCCGTTGCCGGAATCTCCCGGACGAACGCGATGGACCCGGCCGGGATAGTCGGACTCATGGAGCCGGTGCGGAACATCATGATCGAGACGTCGAAGATGAGACCGAGAATGACGAGCACGATGCACCAGGCTCCGGCGAAAGCCAGCACGGTGAGCAGCAGATCAGCGATCCTGCTCCCGATTCGACTGCGCTGCTTTCGCTCAGCCATGGCTCAGCCCTCCGGTGCCATCGCTGCGGCTCCCCCGGGTGGACGCATGCCCGGCCGGGGCAGGAAATGTCATCTCATTCGCCGGCTTCCACATGCCGTTGACTATCGCCTCGCTGACGAAGTCCCCGGCGGTATCCGCGGACAGTCACTCGACCGAGGTCGCGGTGAACTGCCAGGTTGCTGTCGTGCTCTGGTTCTGCGAGAGCTCATCGTTCGCAGTCACCTGGAAGCACAGGTTGACCGGGGCTCCAGCCGAGGTGTCGGGGCCGGCGGTCACTTCGAAGCTCCCGGTGCCCGCGTCGAGGGCAGTGCCGGCGGCGACGATGGACGTACCGGTGGCCTCAGGTGTGCATACGGCGAAGGACTCCACCTGGACAACGCCGTAGGTCAGCCCGGTGACATTCTCTGCCGCATCGGTGACATTGGCTAGCTCGACGGTCGCGTCGTAGCTCGTCGTATCGTCGAGACGGACGGCGAAACCGGCTGCGTAGGAATCACCCGGGCTCAGATTGTCCGCGCCGGTCTCGAAGCCGAGCGTCGCGGCATCGCCTTCGATCTCGTGCTCGGTGTAATCGCTGCCGTTCGTGCTGCCCTCGAGGTTGAAGGAGCCGGCTTGGAAATCGCCGATCGCCCATTCGTCGTCGGTCCAGGCCGCCAGCGTTGCCGCAGCGCCGACGCCGAGGACGATGCCACCGGCGAGAATCGCTTTGAACTTGCGGGACCGACGCGAGGGTGTCGTGCTCTGTGCGGTGGACATACGGGAGCTCCGGATCTGCTAGGGGAGTGAGGTGATGAGAACTGCGCACGGCCCCTGGAATTGCAGCGGCTTTCAGATAGTTCAAATGCGTAGCACTGCGAATACTACGGCAGGTCACATATAGTGCACAATGGCAGATTGGTCATAATGCACGAAACTCGCCGCACACCGCGTTGGTTTCTGCTCATTCGTCATGAATTGCGGGTAGACGCGCTGCGGAAAGCGTTCCGAAACGCCGAAACGCTACTGAGACGTGGATTCCCCTCTTTTGTTTGCAGGCGCTGGAGATCGTGTCAGTTGGGGATCGGGTTGCGAGACGGCGGCGACGTCCTCGGTGAGCAACCTGGCTGAGCTGTCCGAAGTCGTGCAGGACGCCTGGCTTCGTCAAGCTGCAAGTTGCAGGTAGTCCAGGTCGATCCTTGCGTACCGTTACTCGGTGGTGTCGCTTCGCCCTGTTGAAAGTTCCACGGATATCCCCACGGGTCGGTGATGGTGAACGTTCGGGGACCATAGGGCTGGTCTACCGGCGGCTCAATTTCAACAGCGGTCACCGCGCAGTGGTGAAGGGCCACGATGAACGCAATCAGGCCAATGCTGGCTGACCCTGCTTCGAAGGTAGCGAAGTCCCCTTCGAGAACCACTGCGTTCGGAGTGCCAGCCATTCGTGCACGTGCTCGTTCCTGAGTCGCGGAGTCTGGTTCGATCCCGGCCGCGGTCGCTACCGATCCTGCAAGGCGTTCCAACAGCAGACCGTCACCGCAACACGAGCGGCCCGGATGATCCAGGGATGATATGCGCTGTTGGAGTTCCAATAATCGCCCACGCGATCAACATACTCCTTTGCTCAGCACGCATTGCAAAGGGTGGATTCGGCGCGGTGAAGGACGTGACAGAGAGCTTGCAACTCCATGTGAAGGCGACTTCCAAATTCTGTGCTGTCGACTTCTGACCCTTCTATGGTTCGCGTCAAGCCATGATCGTTTTGCAGTTTCCTGAAGAGCTGTCGGGCGATGAATCGTTTGAGGCAGCGGCGGATCTCCCGGCGGCCTTTGCCCTCGGCGATGCGCCGGGCCGCGTAGTCCTTCATGGTGGGGTCGAACTGCATCCTCGTGCGGGCAATGGTGTGCAGTGCCCGGTTGAGTTGCCGGTCGCTATGGCAGTTGAGGCGGTGCCGGACGGTGTTACCCGAGAATGCCTGGATCGGGCTGACGCCGGCGAAGGCGGCCTCGGAGCGGATCCTGCCGTGGGGTCTGCGTCCATCCGCCGTTCTCCGGGCCCTCTAGGAGGTCCGGGATCGCGTCATCCAGTACGGCGACGTCGACGTCGGATCGGAGCTTCAGCAGCAGCACGTTGCTGCCTTCGCCACCGAGCTCTCTTGCGGCCCGGGCGATCCCCGCCCAGTCGACATCCACGCTTTCCACCCCTCGCGTCGTGAAGGTCGAGTCGTGCCTCACCCGCGACCGCCGAATCTCACGCGAGAAGCCGCGGCGGTCGCGGGACGAGGGCCGATCAGATGTCGGC